>CAVQPV010000053.1:0-28488 GCA_963714715.1 Pirellulaceae bacterium
TTCGGCTGGCGATATACCTCGCGGTGGATTTTCCAGTTCTTCGGCCGTCACGGTGGCGGTGCAGAACGCCGTCAACTCGCTTTACGATCTGCGATTGAAGGCGGATCAGATCGTTGATCTTGCCTGCCAAGCGGAATACGGGACGGGCGTCAGGGCCAGTGCGCTGGATCAAGCCACTGAACAGATGGGACGTGCCGATCAGGGTACGCTGATCTCGTCCAACCCGCGAGACAACTATCGCATCATGAAGACGTTTCCAGTTCCCGCGAATCGCTTTCGTGTGCTGTTTCCCTACAGCGTCGATCGCGACCGAGAAGCCTGGCGTTGGTCGATGGGTCTGTACGCGCAAACCGGCGACCAGCCCAGACTGACGACTTCCGAGACGCGAAAGATGACCGGCAAGGCGTCGGAGATTGCGGCGTTTTTGTTACGGATGCCGCCGGACCAAGACTTCTTTCCAGAGATCGAGGACGAGCTGGTCGAAACAGGAGAGCTGACAACGTCGACCACCCTGCACATCCAAGGTCGACTGAAAGCGATTCCCCTTCGCATCGAGCAACATGAACTTCGCTGGCAACTTCACGACAGCGAGTCATGGTACACACAACAGCTGATGAAACACCGTGGCTTGCCGCAATCCGAAGCAAGTGAACTGGCCGGCACCACGATTCGATCGCTGCTTAGCGGCTGGCGCGACCCGCTGATGTCCCGATCGATTTCGCACGACAGCATCGTCGATGAAATCGGGGCACCGCTGCGTGCGATGGTCGGCTATCTGTACGGTGAAGTGACCAAGAACTGTTTTTTGGTGCACCACCCGCTGCAGTGGATCGAGTGCGTCTCGCAGTCGCAACGGGGCGACCGCTGCTTTGACATCGATCCCCAGGCACTGCCCGACAAGGACGCGATGATGGGCCAAAGCGGATGGGAGAAATCAGCGTCAGGCAGCGAGTTGATGGAGCGTTGGCTCCAGCGGGTCGACGCCAAGCCATTCGATTTCAACGCGGGCCTGGACGACCGATCGCTTTCAAGTGAGTCGCGCTGGAGCCTGCGGCACATCCAAGGCACGAACTTCTTTCGCGGGCTGCCGCTGATCGACCTGGCCGAGGCGATGTTGAAGCGTGCTTTTGGCGCCGAAGCGATCGCGGTCCGAGTCAATGGAGCAGGCCAAGGCGACTATTTCCAAGTGCACGTCGACACGGAGCTTGCGGACGCCGAAGAGGTCAAGCAGTTCATTCGCAGTGCCTTCTATCGGCGGTTCGGTTTGTCACCCGAGAAGGATTTCGTCGAGCCTCATCCCGGTGGCGGCACCGTGGGCGTGAAGCTTGACCGCTACGACGAACTGCCCGCATTGATCCACGAGCTTCGCCGGCAAGCAGTTCAAAAGAGCCGGGCAGACATGATCGAGCCAAAGAACACAAAGCCGCAATCGCTGAGTGATGCGCGGAGGTAGTGTGGAGATCGTTTTGGTGTCGAGAGAGAAGGCCAGCGGTTGGCATAGCGCCCGGCTCAGCGCATTGGCGGCTTGTCGATTTGATCAGCCGCACGGCGTCAGCCGCGGTTCTCCCCGCCACAAAACCGGGGCTAACGCGGTTAA
The DNA here is from genome assembly GCA_963714715.1 of Pirellulaceae bacterium. Lineage (GTDB taxonomy): Bacteria > Planctomycetota > Planctomycetia > Pirellulales > Pirellulaceae > JBFJVZ01. Next base: position 1,598 of record CAVQPV010000053.1, read on the forward strand.
CGCCCATCGGCTAATCATGACAGTTCGCGAATCGATTAAATCGACACGCCGTTGGTGTTGTGGAGGATGCTTCGCCGCCGAGCGCACAGTGCCCAGAGGGAGATGTTGTTCAATAACGAAGCTATTCCCGAACGCCTTCGATCCGTTGAAGTTCGACCTTCGCGAGTCGAGCGAGACTGGAGTCAGGGAGAGCATCATTCAATGCTGCCTGGAAGAACTTCATCGCTTGTACCGTCTGCGTTCGCCGCTGGTATCGCAATCCCAAGGCATAAGCGAGAGGTCCGCGTAGGGACGGCTTCAGTTCGTTTGCCAAGGATTCCCATCCGCCAGCTCCGGGAAAGCCCTTCCACGAGAGACCGAGTTGAAGCAGATGCGTTCGAGTAAATTCGCCCTTGTAGTAGCTGTCAAACCACTCCTCCCCAAGTTGCAGCATCAGTTGCTGCTGCTCGGGAAGCATCTCCCCGTCAAAGAGCATCTCATTGGCACCCGATGCTGTCAGAGCAGCAAGTGTTTTCTGCATCATCGTCAGTACAGGTAGCTCTCGAAACGCGATCTGTCGCGCGAACTCACGCCCACTTGGTCCGGCGTAGACGCTGCCACTGATGCGAGACATCACGTCCGGTGTAAAATCATCCAGCAACATCCCCATGGTTGATTCGATCAGCACACGATTAAAGGTACGGCTCAGCTTATCGATCACGCGATCGACCAGGTCGCTCATTTGTTGCTCCGCCATGCCGCCGGTCAGCGAAGCCAACACGACGCCATTGAGAAGCCCCTCGATTCTTCGCAGCTTGATCCAGTCGTAGGGAGGTGTCGGAAGCCCGGCAAGCCAGACCTCTTGCGCAGTGTCGGTTTGGCCAAGTCGTTCGAGTACAAAGCCATGAACGAGGCTGGCACCGGACCAATATTCGTATTCCAGCGTGTTCCGATCTGCTAGTGCAAAGAACTTGTCCAAGTCACTCGCGGCCTGCTCGGCGCGGCCGAGGTCCATTTGCATGCGGGCTCGCTCGATCAGAAGCACAAAGTGCGGTTCGTGGACCGTTCCGCCTGTCGCGAAGAGACGCTGATCCAACTGTGCCATGGCCTTATCCGTTTGACCGTCCATCCGCATCAGCCAACCATACGTCTCCCACACCTGAAACCAGCGTCGACGGTTTTCCTTGGTGACTTCGGGAAAATCATCAATCAGTTGGGCAATGACAGCGCGAGCTTGATCGTACTCGCCGTCGATACACAAGGCGCGACAGAGATAGAGCTGGCTTTCATAGTAGGCCAGATCATTGACGCCGAAAAAATCGTGGATGCGAATCGCACGCTGGAGGTTGCTGACGCGATTTGGATTGTACTCAAGCAGCTGCAACCCCGAAGCACCTTCTCGATACTTAAATACGTTCGCATGAATGACGTGCGCCGGAACAAACTTCCGTAACTTTGCTGGTTTGTATTTCAACGCAATGTTCTCGAAGATCCCGTATGCGACGTCCGGCCCACTTTCTTCCAGATGGATCTCCCACAACAAGCAGTCTGCTAAAGCTGGCCACTGTTCGCCGGATCCTTTGGCAACGCTTTCCAGAATTGGTCTCGCTTCGGAAAAACGTTTCAAGCCGGCCAGGCACTGTGCCTGTTTACAGCGAGCTTCCTGGGCAATCACCGAATCTCCAGAAATCACCGCCTGTCTTTCGTATTCAACCAGCGCTTCGGACGGATCGCCTTGCAAGAACAACTCGTCAGCGATTTCGAGAGGACTGGGCTGCAGCGCCAACGGCTGACGGCTGGCAGACAGTTCCTGCAAACCAACGCCTGCCGCCGAGGTCACGGCAAACACGCGATCAGCGTGATCGGCGAGCGGAAACGGATCGAAGAATTCAAACGGTGGCAGATCGTTGATTTGGAACGTCAGTCGTTGCACATCGCGATGAACGGTCAATCGGAGTAGGCCGGCCGGAACCGAGACACTGTCTTGGCGCAAGAGTAATCCGTTCCTGAGAATCCTTGCCTGAAACTTTCCGCCGGCATCGCGAACCGCGGCAAAATCCGCAGGTTCGTCGGTCACAGGATCCGACCCCCTGCTGTGAATTTCGAACCGATAACCCGGGACGCCTTGAACCTGGCGACGATCAAATCCGATGCACAAACCGAGGAACGTGGCTTCGTCCCAATCGTCCGCAAACTCAGCTTCCAGACGCACCTTTCCTGACGAGAGTCTGCTCGTGACCAGCTCCGGTGCATCCCGGGCAAACAGAACGCCCTCTGTCAGCGTGATCTTGTCGGGATCGAACACGTTGTCGATCTGTTCCATGGGAGACCGCAGGCGAAAAATCGGCTCCCAATCGCGTAGTCGCCGATTGAACGCTTGGCGGAAACGGGCGGCAAGCGACGTATCGAGACTGTGCATGATGCCGAGTTCGGATTCAATTTGTGCGCGAATGTCGGCGCTCAGTCGTGGCGAACCGATCAATTCCTCGAGATGATCAGCAAAACGCCCCAGCAGAAGAGTTCCAAGCTCTCTCTCGGTAGGCGAATCAATCTGACCAATCTGCTCGACAAGATGCTGCTGTTGCTCAACGTGCTCCGCTGTCCAATTCTGTGTGTCCAGGTTCGTTGTGAATTGGTCGCGCAGTCGCTTCACTTCGGCGGTTCGAAGTGAACGCCATCCGAGCAGCAGGAGCGCCGTTGTCAGCACGAAGGTCAAGGCAACGAAAACGGTCACGGATGGACGACGGCGAACCACGCGAGCCGCCCTTTCGAGTACGCCTTGGCGCCGAGCCTGGATTGGTTCGCCCGCACAAAAACGCTCCAAATCCTCGGCCAAATCTCGAGCGGACGAATAGCGAGCGGACGGCTCCTTGGCCATCGATCGAAGGCAGATCGTTTCCAAGTCACGGTGAAGGCGTGGCACCAGCTTGGACGGTCGCGGCGGGTCTTCGTTTTGAACGCCATGGAGGACTTCTGACAAGTTGCCCGAGAACGGCGCTCTGTTGCAGATCAGATAGTAGAGAATCGCGCCCAGAGCATAGATATCCGTATGCCGACCAATCTCGTCAATATGTCCAGCGGCCTGCTCGGGCGCCATATAAGACGGAGTGCCCATGACTTGACCGGTCACGGTCAACGATGCCTCTTCGGCCCCACCAGCCAATTCCTTGGCCAATCCAAAATCCATCAACACGGGATGGCCGGAATCCTGATCGACCATGACGTTGCTTGGCTTGAGATCGCGATGCAACACGTCGTTGTCATGGGCATACGCGACGGCATGTGTCAACAAAGCCATCATTTCGGCGATCTGACGTGCGTTGGGCTTGGATTGGCTTACCCACTGATCCAGCGTCGTTCCTTCGATATAAGCCATCGCCAGATAGGGCAAGCCGTTCGCTTGCCCTACTTCGTAAATCGGGCAGATGGCGACGTGCGACAACTTGGCCGCGGCACGTGCCTCCCGCAAGAATCGCTGTCGGTCGCCGTCATCTGTCAGCATGTGGGCACGCGGAACCTTGATCGCAACCGTGCGGTTGAGCACCAGGTGACGCGCTTTGACAACCATCCCCATGCCGCCACGCGCAATGAACCCCAACACCTCGTAGCCGGGGATCTCCGGCAATGACGCTGGCGTCGATTGCGTTCTTCCCACCACATCGCCCATCGCGCCATTCCGCTTGGCTGCCGGTACGAAATCTTCCGTCTCCGCTAGCGACACGTCCAGCGTGGAAAGCTCGGAGGCTTTGGGCGTCGACTCTTCGTCCAACTCGGCCGGTGGCAGTTCGCGTCCGATGTTCCAAACCAGTTCGGCTGCCTCGTGAAAGCCTTGTTCTTCGAGGTACTTTGGGTCACAGCCGCCGGCTGCAAGCTGATCCAAAACGCATGCCGCTTGCGCTTCCAAAACGGCAAGCTTTCGTTCGCACTTCGTGCAGACGTCGATGTGATCGACGATCGTATCCTCGACGTCTTCCGCCAGTTCGCCGCGGAAAAAAGCCAGTAGCCGCTCTTTGTTTGGGCATTCACTCTCTGGCATCGACCGGTTCCTTGCACTGGCAGCGACGTCGCCCACGAAAACTGACGGCCAGACGACTCATGCCAACAGCTCTCCGAGTTCGACTTTCAATCGGCGCATCACCCGCAGCTTCGCTTTCCGCACCGCTCCCGGGCTGATGCCCATTTCCTCCGCCACGTCCACCGCTTTGACGCCATCGACGGCAAATCGCCAAAACGCCTGCCACGTTTTTTCCTCAAACTCCGCTTTGACGAATTCAACTCCACGCAAGAACACGGAGTCTTTTGTTGTACCGGCGACACAATGGGTCGAAGCTGGTTCCTGTTCCGGAACTTGTTCAATCATGACGTGAGCGGTCGTGCCGCCTGTTGCCAATGGTCGCTGACCGAGCTCGCGAAAGTAATCTCGGACCTTATTCCGTGTGATCATCCATAGCCAGCCACGGAACGTATCGCCGGGTCGATCGCGTCGAAAGCGGCCCAGCGTCCGATACACGGCCTGAAAGACTTCCTGCATCACGTCGCCCGCATCGGTTGCCGGAACGCCACACTCCCGGCACCATGCATAGACCAGCGGAGTGTACAGGTGCGTTAAACGCTCCCACGCATCCGCATCCTGCTGCTGAGCGCTTTGCAACAGAGTCAGCGACGTTCGATTTGTTGCGTCCATAGGACAATTTTCGCAGCTGAAGCGTGCCTCAGCAAGCAGTCCCAGGTGACAACAAGAAAAGCGAAAGCAAAACAGCGTTTGCCCGGCGAACACCCGTATGTCAGCGGATCGGCGCGAGCCCACTGGTCATCGAGAGACCGTACGTCAATCCGGGCCGTTCATTCTTGACCAACAGGAAGAACTTCACTGAACACTGAGTCCACCGTCTGCTCGAAGTCAGTTTTGGAATGCGAGTTTGGCGTTGCGAGCGTGTCGTTGCCGGCGATCGTCACCGAGACGAGGTTTCCAGCGGGAGCCTGTCCGGCGGCAGCACCGGCGACATCCAATAGTTCAACGCAAAAGGTTTCTTCCGATTCTGGTACCTGATCGTCAACGATCTGGATGCGGATCGTCTTTTGCTGCTCGCCAGGTTGGAAGATAAGTTGCCCGGATGTGGGCACGTAGTCGGTACCGGGCCTTGCAGTACCAATGTACTCGTACGTCCTGTACGCGGCCGAGACGACCTCACTACTCGGGGATGACAAATCCACGGTCAGTTCAACAAAGCCGGCCTCTTCTGTGACGGCGCCCCCGTGTAGCTCCAGTCTTGGATGCTCACTTGTTTCGCTACCATGCGCCAGGGTTTCATTGCCAACTACAGTGCTCGGGACTTCCCCTTCGATTTTTGAGTGTGCGACGCCCAAAAAGTTAATCACTTGCAAAGCGTCGATGGACGTGACCACACCGTCGCCGCTGACGTCAGTGAATGGCCGCTGGACCGCTTGTGGATTGTCGAGAGGCAATTCTCTGATGTCATTTCGATTCAAGCTGTTGATGACGATCAGTGCATCAACGACAGTGACAATTCCATCGTTGTTGACGTCATACCGCTGTGCCGGGTTCTGCAACAACGGTTCACTCACAACCCGCTGATCCTGCATCTCAACGACGCTGTCCGTGGGAACCAACGAGATTGCATCGGACGCAAGCAGTTGTCGTGTTTCCAATGTTTCTAGTCGCAGTGATCGTCCACGGGATCGCTGGCTGTTGGAGCGGCTGATTCGAGAAAGATGACACTTGGCGATCGTGTGCAACTGCTGGAGGAGCATGATTCCCGTTCCTTGTGCTGTGAGGTGCTGTCAAACGTGACAAGGAAACAACGGACGAGCGTTCCACCATTTTTTTTCCGAACCTCAGTCGCCTATCACGGATTCGCGACAAAGCGTGCCAAGCCAAGGAGTTAGGCTGTTTTTCAGTCTCTCAGGCGTTGATGGACGGGCCCATGGACGACCAGATTTGCTCCTCGTCGTTTCGCACCAAGGGCAGTTCTGGCGGGGCAAACGGATCACTTGTCCGCGACTGGCAGCAGCGTTCGGGCCGGGCGAAAACCGTAGCTGTATTTGTACTCGTGCGGAAAATGCACAAGTCGTTCGCCGGACTGGACTCGAGAACCGCGATTGTCGAATGCTCCCCCGCACAGCAGTCTGTGCGTCCCCATCGACGGCGATCACGGTCCGTGGCTCGATCGGCAACTCGCTGCAGATCCTGTGACCACTCCCAGAGACTGCCGTGGGTATCAAACGCCCCCCATGCATTTGGCAGTTTGCTGCCCACCGGCCAAATGCGATTCTTGGAATTGTCTTCGTACCAGGCGTGATGGCCAAGCAGTTGAATCGCATCACCAAAGGAGTAAGCGTGATCGTCCCCGCTCGACAAAAACATTCCCATTCCACTGCCGTTGGCAGGCGATAACCGTTTCGCTGAAAAATATCTTCCGGAATGCGAACGCCCGCCGCATATTCGGACTCGGTGTTGGGCTCGTAGCAACGCGTCAGTCCCTCTTGATCACTGAGCCAGTTACAGAAGGCGACGGCGTCGTACCAGGAAACATCATGGACCGGGCAGTTGGTGTCGGCGGCAAACTTGATGTCATGCTGATGTTGTTTGCGAAACGCTTGGAACTCAGCAACGGTGACTTCATGGGTCGACGATGGCGAAAGCATCATCAATCTTCGTTGGCTGCAGTGACTTGTGGCTCGACGTATCTCCCACGACGACTTCAGTGGGCGGCGAGATTCGGATATAGGTTTGCCCTAAGGAATTGACTGTCCAGTCGCGCTGCCCTTGGAAGTCGCGGTCATACTGTCGGCTCAGTTCACCGTCCAGTTCCGCAATTTGGATTCCATCTGCCAGCGGCGAAGCGTCCAATTGATCGCGGAATGCACCCCGGCATCGGGATCCTCGAAATACAAAGGCTCAAGTCGCTCAGCGATGCGTTGCTTTCTTTCGGCAGTCAGTCCTTGCATCGCGCCGCCGAGGATCAGCACGATCGCTTGACGAATCGAAGCATCCTTCTGCTCCGTCAAATGATCAACGAGCAGCTCGTGATTCACACCCAAGTGGGCAAGCCGGTCAATCAGCAGGTTCCGAAATGTCGGGTCGGGACCGTGCCGCAGCAACGGCCAGACGTTGCCGGCGTCGCCAAAATGGAGCAAGACTGCCGCCGTGTTCATGCGTCGCTCCAGCGAGGCAACTTCCCGAGGCTCGTCGAGTGTCGCCCGCATCTGTCGTTGCACGCCATACGCATGGGGACGCAAGGCACGCAGCAAACTCTGGAATTCATCGGCATCTTTCGTTTCCAGTATCCACTCGACCAGAACATCAGGAAGCGCTTCGGCGATCTGGTGCTCGACGCTGAGAATACTGCAGAGTGCCGTCGCCGCTCGACGCCGCTCAGCAAGCGGCAACGATGCATCATGAAGGGATTGTCGCAGCGGCGTTACAAGTCGCGGGGCCACGGGACCAAGTCTCTCCAAGTACTGTTCGGGGGCGGACACCTTTGTCAGTTGCCTTGCCACGCTTGGCGCAAGCTGGTTCCACCTGGCATCCTCTGGAGCATACGATGCCAACGCGATTTCCGTCGACAACCGTGCCCGCGGATGGACGTCAGCGTCTTGGAGGATCCGCCAGAGAATCGGACAGGCCAGTTCCTTGTACGGCAGCAGTGCCTGGTGTGCGACGTCAAACTGGACGCCCTCAAGTTCTGGCAGCGATTCGGCAACGTACCTGACACCTGCCTGGTCGCATGACATCAGCGCGAGCGCAAGATGAAGCTTCTGGCGGGAGCCATCCGCGGCTTTTTGAAACCCTTCGCTGATGACGGAATCGGCCCACGGTCGCCACGCTTCCAATTCCCCGACGATCTCCGGTACGGACTGCGTGTCGGCGTCGCGCACCTGTTGCACCAGGGTCACCGCTCGATTGATCGCCGCCTGCTCCTGAAGCTGTTGCTCAACGCGGACCTGCCGCGTGTGCATGGAATCAAGAAACTGCCAAGTTGCGATGGCCAGAGCAACCAACAACACCATGAGTCCGCCCTTCCTGACAAGATGGTGCCAACCGGCGCTCTTGAGTAGCTGACGTTCCTGTGTGCTCCACTGCCTCGACCGGGTGAAAAGTCGAATACGCAGGTATTCCCACCAGTTGGGAAGCTGGCGCGTCTCCGGCCTGGCGTTCCAGAGGGCGGAGCGCTCGGCGAGTCGAATTTCCGCACGGCCTCGTCGAGTCTGTTTCTGCTTGCGCGTTAACCATTCCCACAGCGAGTGCACCAGATAATCGTGGGTCAACTGGTAGTACGTTCCGCCAGTCAGCGGGGAAGATTCAGCATGATGTTCTTGGCTCGACACCTCCCGTATCAACAGGAGAGATGAGACGCAGTTCGCTATCCAGGATCTTGATCAGCTCATCAAATTCCTCGGGGCGACCGGCATAGCCCGACGCCTGAAAAAGTTCATCGCGAGACTTCATCTGTCCTTTGATGTCGGTTCCGCGTTCCGGCAGCAATGCTTTCAGAACAGCACGGGCCGCCAATTCGTGATAGCGATGTTTCGGCGGTGCCGCGGAGGTGCTGAACGTCTCTTCCAGAAACGTTTCGCCGACTCCCAGTGTGCCGCCCGCATGCCGCAGTCCGTCGGTGGTCCACTGCTTGCCCTTCATCATATCGGCCAGCAGCGCCAGTCGTATGCAAATCACTCTGCCGCCGTTTGCCAGGCCGGCAACTGCTTGCTTGAGGAATTCTTTTTGTTCCCCAGACATCTGCTCCGCATGTTCGGGAAGTCTGTCGTACGCAGCCCCGAATGCGGCCAGCACTTTCCTGGCGTGTTGCTCATCGAACAAATCGACCAGCGCACTGTTTTGACTGTCTTCGAGGCTGATCTCCAGGGCTCGCATGAAGCGACTGACCGCCAACCAGAACTCGTCGCGCACCAACAAGAGGCACTGCACGCGTCCACCATCGCATTGCCGCAGCGCCCCAACCAACTCGGTGCTTTCAATGTCCGCGTGCCCATGCAACCATTGCTCGAACTGGTCGATCACGATCAGCAGTTTCTGATCGCTCGGGATTCCTCGACCTCTCCGCACCGCGGCTAAAGTCTCTTTCAGCCCCAGGTTGGATTCCAAATCAGGAGTCTGTTGACGGATCCGATGCAACAATTGAGACTCGGTGTCGGCGGCGCTCGCTTCGACGTAAACCGCGCAGACGTGCTCGGAAAGCCGCGGTAACAAGCCGGCTTTGACCAACGAGGACTTGCCACAACCCGACGGGCCGTAAATCAAACCGACGGAAAAAGTGCGGTCGGGACCTAACGGCTCAATGCGATGCTTCCAGAATCGCAACGCCTCGGGCAGCCCATGACTGTCCCGAGGTCCCGGCAGCAGCCGCAGATAGAAATCGGCGTCGTGTGCATCGAACGATCGTAAACCTTTGGGAACCACTCGCACCGCCGGCTTGTCTGTTTGCGAGGCGATCGAATCGCTTGTGCCCAGGTTTGGTTGGGTGCCCGCGGACGCGGGAATCGACGTGTCCAGACTGGGGTCGCCAGTCGCTGTGGATGCATTGGCGGTTTTGGCGGAATCCGCCGCAGTGGACTGTTCGGACAGATAGCGTCGCAAGTCTTCGGCCAAGTCGATCGCGGACGGGTAACGCTCGCTGGCACGCTTCGCCATTGCCTTTTGGCAAATACGTTCCAGCTCTCTCGGCAGTGAATCGTCGTACTGGCAGAGGGGCCGAGCATCATGACGGCTGATCCGCCCGAAAACTTCCTCCGCAGAACCACCCACGAAAGGACGTTGTCCGGCGAGTAACTCATAGAGCACGACGCCCAAGCTGAAGATGTCCGACCGCGCATCGACTCGATGACCTTCCCCGCGGGTCTGCTCAGGGCTCATGTAGAATGCCGAGCCCACATACTTCTTCACTTCACCGACGTCGTCTTCGCGCAACGCGAGTCCAAAATCAACCAGCCAGGGTTTTCCATCTTCGTCGATGAGGATGTTTCCCGGTTTGACGTCGCGGTGAACGAGTCCTTGCTGGTGCGCATGATGCAGAGCGTCGGCAACCGTCGCGATCAGTTCAGCCGAACGGGTGAAGGACAGACGGGCTTGCTTCAGTCTCGCCGCCAGGTCGGTCCCGTTGATGAACTTCGAGACGATGTAGCAAGGACACTCATCCGTGTTGCCGACATCGTAAACGGGCACGATGTGGGGATGGTCGAGGTTTGCGACCGTGCGTGCCTCGGTCAGATACGCCGCGGCGGCTTCCGGTTGCAAGACCAGCTTGTCGTGCGGAACCTTGATGGCAACTTGACGTTCCAACTGCTCATCGTGCGCCAAATAGACGATGCCGAATCCGCCTTTACCCAGCACTTTCTCAATCCGGTAACGACCGATCTGGCCGGGATGTCGCAAGCAACCGACGTCCGCTGCACCGGAAGCAGACGTGACGGCTGTTTTACTCAGGTCCTGTGTCGGTCCGTAAGGATCAGTGTTGGCCATGAACTGCTGTTGCGTGCTGCGTCAGAGGAGCGAACCGTCCAGTCTCGCCCCTCTAGCAGCATACTACGAAACACGACAGATTTCTCGCAACGACATGATCCCAACTTGGGTACAGACCAATGCCCACTGGAAGAGTCCAGCTCTCGAGCCCCAAGAGCGCGGCCACAGCAAGAAAACTTCCATCGCAGTTCGCAACGCATGCGAAATTGCGAAACACCTGGCCACGCGGTCGCTCACAGCGGCTTCGACGATTGCCTCAGTGGGCTTGCAGTTCCCTCGCGCCCTTGGGCTGGCCGATTGCTTCGAGAAGCTCGCCGAACCAGGGCACATCGATGTCAAACGGTTTGCCACCCTTGATCCGCTCGAATTCGATCACCCGAAGCTCGCCGCCGCGTTCCTCGTCCTCTCCGACCACGCCACCCTGGTCGCCTGCCAACGCGCACTCGACGGCTTTGTCGACGCAACGCGCAATCAACGCCAGGTCTTCGGCGTTTGCAGGGGCAGCCCGGCTGAAATAGCCGCTCTTCTGAACCAGCGTCTTTTCCGCGTCCAGCATCGAGGCGAACTGCTTGCCGAACCACTGACCGGGGTTCACGGCGTCCAGTTTGTAGTGCCCAAACGCATCCTTGGGTACTTCTTCGCCTCGCGACTCCATCTCCTTGACGATCGTTTCCACGCCGGCGCCCTCGGAGATGAAGATGTTGACGCAATCGATTTTGTCCATCACCGCGTGCAAGCGTTCGGCCTCCTGCTCGAGTTCGAAGTGCATTTCGGGAAGATAGACGGCATGGACTTCCTTGCGCTCGCGGCTGAGCCCGGTCTCGGGCAAGAAGTCCAGCTTATCGAGCAGCTGCCGGTACTTCACCGCCGTTGCCGCGGTCAGCCAGCCGCAGCTGCGACCCATCACCTCGTGCACGATCAACATGCGAGGGTTGGCATTGTGCTCGGCGACCACGTTCCGGAAAAACCGCGCACCTTGCTCCGCGGCTGTCCAGGCGCCCAGGCTCTGCTGGATCGGGATCACGTCGTTGTCGACGGTCTTGGGAAGCCCCACCACGGTCAGCTCGTAACCGTTGTTTCGCAGGAAGGCGGCGAGATCGGCAGCCGCCGTGTTCGTGTCGTCGCCGCCGATCGTGTGCAGCACGTCCACGCCATCGGTCTTCAGCCGCTCGGCCGCTACCTGCAGCGGATCCTGGCCTTCCTTGACGAGGCCACGCTTCACGCAGTCCGCGGTGTTGGTCAGTTTGACGCGGCTGTTGCCGATGGGGCTACCACCATGCTTGTGCAGCACGCCAGCATTGTCTCTGACTTCCTGGTTCACGACGAAGCTGTCGCCTAGCAGCAGGCCCTTGTAGCCCGCGCGGTAACAAATGATCTCGACTTCCGGTGCTGATTCGTGTATATCGCTCAATGAGCCCACCGATTGCCGACGAGAGACAGGGCGCCAGTCCGCCTGCCGTCAGGATACCAACCTTCTTCACTGCCATCGCTTTCTTCTCATTGTGTTGGTGAAATGGTGCTAGAGACGAATAAAACTGCCGCTTTCCAGCTAAGGCCTGCGTGCCGTTGCCGCTCCTATTCGTAGTCTATAAGACTCCTTCGGTTGCGTCATCGGGGGGCGTCCATGAAACCAAAGCACCCCCAAAACCCTGACGGTACGAATCAGGCGCAACATCGCCGAAGCGGGTAACATCCCATATAGGGTTTTGTGGCGGGGCAAACCGCGGCTAACGCCGTGCGGCTGATTGAATCGGCACGCCGTGGGCCCACGGTGCTGTCCGTTTTACCCCGTAAGAACCGGACGGATAAAAGTGGCGCTGTCCAATTAAGCACTCGACCGTGATGCCGAAACGGACTTGCGGTAGTACTTCCGTCCGGCTTGATCGACCGTGAATGTCCGATCGAGTTCCGCGCGGTGCTTGCGGAACCAGGACGCAACGATTCCCAAGGTGTGCGGGAACGCTCCGTGACCTCGGTCCAGCCGGTTCGCCGTGGTGGCTTGCCAGTGGGCGAAGGTTGGTTTCAGCTCGGCGTACTCCGTCGCGTTTCGCGGCGCCGCCGTGACTGCCGCCACCTCGCCGCAATGCATCAAGTACCACGTACTGCAGCCGTCGTAACCGGGCACGGCGTAGATGAACGTGTACTCGCGCCGCGCTTTGGCCAAGATGGCAAGCTTGCGATGCAAGTACTCAAGTGACTTGAGCGTGAGCTGTGCGCGGCCGGCCAATTCGTATTGCCTGTTGGCCGCAGCCGTCTCCATCTGCTGGCGAACGATGTCGAGCGGTTCATCGTTGAAACCGTCCAAGAAACTCTCCGCCGCATTGACTTGCCCGTCATAGGCGTCTCGGGTGCACGCCGCCGCACAGGGACCAAGACATGTTCCCAGTTCCAGCCGCAAGCAACCCGGACGATAATCCAGTTCGAACAGTTGCAGTTGTTCGGAAAAACGAAAGACTTGTTTTTGACTACAGTCACGAAGCCGGAAGACTTTGTTCAGGGCGTCCACTGCGCGGCGCATGCGGCCGGCGCCGTAAAAGGGACCTTCCACGGCAATGCATTTTTCCGGTGGTTGTGCCGCCACGAAAAAATAGGCTGCCGGCGGTCGCCCCAAGCATAAATAGACGGGACGTTGTCGTTTGGGGACGCCTTGCGTGTTCCAACGCGGCGAGAAGCGACGGATCAATTGCTGTTCGCGCAGCAGCGCAGCAAATTCGCTGGGTTGCGTCTCCCACTGGATGGCCCGCGTGTTCTCGATGATGCGGCCGCCCTTTTCGTTGGCGTTGGAATCAGCAAAGTAGCTGAGCAACCGAGATCGCAAGGATTTGCTTTTGCCGACGTAGATCAGTTGGCCTTTGCGATCCAGCATTCCGTAAACGCCGGGCACGCGCGGACACGAGTGAATGACTTCCTTGCGAAGTTCCCGTTTGCTGGTGCCACCGATGGCTTCGATCGGTCGGACCGCGTGCGGATTCAGAGCGTCGGCGCCGAAACCAAATTCCACTTGTTTTTGCCACATCGCGTCCATGCTGGACCATCCCTGATGCTTTCACTCCGGCCGAATTGCGGTGAGTGTACCCAAGCGAGCCGGCAGGGTAAATCGAATTTGCCGGATGACGCCGCGGTTCAGAACCCGTAACATTCGCAAGCGTTACGGACGGTTTGCCAGCAAAGCAGAAAATCGCGCACCTAGTGCTTTGTCACATCTGAATTTTCGGGTTGCCGTTTTGGTGGCGTAAGCTTCCAGCTTGCGAATTGCGTACGAAAACAAATGACAAGCAGGATGCTTACCCCACTTTCTAGCTGTGACAAAGCACTACGTTTTGGACTCAGAACCCTTCGCTTCCATCGCCCGCAGCATCTGTTGCTGGCGCATCGCGAATCTTTCTTTCTGCTCGGCGGTGATCTCGTTGACGCAGCGCGGGCAGTGGATACCGAACACATAATCCGGATGCTGCTGATCTTCGCTCGAGACGGGCCAACCGCAAGCAAAACACATCTCGTGATCGCTTACTTCCAAGCCGTGGCCGACCGCGACTCGGGCGTCAAAGACAAAACACTCGCCTTGCCACTGCGATTCTGCTGGGGGCACCGTTTCCAAGTACTTCAAGATCCCGCCGCGAAGATGATAAACCTGGTCGAAGCCCTTTTGCTTCAACAGTGCGGTTGATTTCTCACAACGGATCCCGCCTGTGCAAAACATCGCGACTTTTTTGTGTTTGCTCGGATCGAGATTCTCGTCCACGTATTTCGGAAAGTCGCGAAACGATTCCGTGTTCGGGTTGATCGCGCCCTGGAAGGTGCCGATCGCGACTTCGTAGTCGTTGCGCGTATCGATCAGCGTCACTTCGGGATCGGAAATCAAGTCGTTCCAGTCTCGCGGATCGACGTAAGTGCCAACGGAGTCGTTGGGATCAATTCCTTCGACACCCAGCGTGACGATTTCTTTCTTCAGCCGGACGCGAGAACGTCGAAACGGCATCTCGTCGCAAAACGACTCTTTGATCTCCAAGGCTGCCAGACGGTCGTCGCTGCGTAGGAAAGCCAGCAGCGCATCGATGCCTTCGCGAGATCCTGCCACGGTCCCGTTGATGCCTTCTCGCGCCAGCAGCAAACTGCCACGAACGCCAACGTGCCGCATCTGATTCAGAAACGGTTCGCGCAATCGCGACGTAGTCATCCAGCCGCACAAACCGATACAGCGCGGCAACAACGATCGAGCCACTGGGTGTCATGTTCATCCCAACTCTTACACCAGCATCCTTAACGCTGCCATGGCCGCGGCGTAGTCAGGTTCCTCGGTCACTTCGGCAACGATTTCTTTGTAAGCCAAATTGCCGTCGGCATCCAAGATCAGCACCGCACGCGTCAACAGTTTCAGTTCTTCGATCGTCAGACCGTAATCGGTGCCGAAGTCGTGCGTCTGGTAGTCGCTGGCCGTTCGCATCTTGACGTTTTCGGCGCCGCAAAAGCGAGCTTGAGCGAACGGCAGATCGCGACTGACGGTGACGGCGTTGACCTTATCACCGAGGGCTCCCAGTTCATCGTTGAATTTTTTGGTTTGCACCGCACAGACCGGCGTATCTAAACTCGGCACGACGCTGATGATGCTGGGCTTGCCCTTCAGATCGTCCAGCGTCAAGGTTTGGATACCATTGTCGGCGTAATGCAAGGCAAATGCGGGTGCAGGTGCCCCCACGGCCAGGTCTTCGCCTTCCAGTGTCATTGGGTTCCCTTTGAATGTGATGATCCCTGTACGGCCCATGGCTGGGTCTCCCGGATTGGTTGAACGTATTTTTTTGGAGTGAAAGCGGTTTCAGGCGCTGACGGAATTCGTCAAAGTATGATCTTGATTGGCAAACCAGTGAATGGGTGGCGACCGAGCCGCCTTGCGTCTTTCTTTTTGGGTAGGGTGTCTCCGTGAATCGGCTAACAAGAATCATTGCCTTGACTGGGTTTTGCCTCGCGGCAGCAAGCTTCGTGAACGCCGCTGATGGTTCGCGGTTCGCGCACAGCGACAGCAACGCCAGGTTTTTGCACCATATCGATCTGTACGACGCGAACAACGGCAAGATCACGCCCGAGTCGACTCAGCCCTATTCGTCGGTGCAAACGTGCGGACGTTGCCACGACTACGAAACGATCTCGCACGGCTGGCATTTCAACGCGTTCTTGGCTGACTCCGTTGACGGACGGCCCGGTGAGCCGTGGATTTGGACCGACGCGAGAACCGGGACCCAGCTGCCACTGAGTTATCGCGATTGGAAGCAAGGTTTTGATCCTCGCGACATCGGCATTTCGGCTTTCGAGATGACCAATCACTTCGGCGGTCGAATTCCCGGGGGCGGATTGGGTGTCGCGCCGGAGCCTGAACCAGCGGAGCCAAACCAGCGGAACCAGAACCGCCCGATTCCGACTCGGCAGCTGCCAAAGCGGAAGCATCCCGTCTCGCGGTGGCCGTTGTCGGGTTCGCTGGACATCGATTGCATGGTTTGTCACGCGGTCTCCGGCAAGTACGACTTCAATGAGCCGACGCGAGCAAGTCGAACGACAAAACTTTGCCTGGGCCGCAACCGCGGGTTTGCGACTGGGAAAGATCGACGGCGATGTTTCCAGGATCAAAGACGATGCCGATCCCGATGAGGAAGCGACGCAGGAAAAGCTGCCCAAGGTCACCTACGATGCCACTCGATTCTCGACCGATGGAACCGTGTTCATGGACTTGGTTCGCGAGCCGCCGAGTAATTCTTGCTATCAGTGTCACAGCAATCGCACGGTGACGGACGCCGGGATTCAGCCCCGATGGGTGCATGACGAAGACGTGCACTTGCGGGCCGGCATGGATTGTGCCGATTGCCATCGGAACGGAATTGATCATCACATGGTCCGCGCCTTTGATGGGGAAGAACACCCCGGCGGAGAATCGGTCGAGACACTTTCCTGCGCGGGATGCCATTTGGGTACCGGTCACGGCCATGAAGAGGTGAGTGAAGATCTATCGGCTCGAGCGGGACGTCTCGGATCGCCGAAACCGCTGCACGCCGGCCTGCCGACTGTTCATTTTGAAAAGATGACTTGTACGGCGTGTCACGCCGGCCCGGTGCCTCGTGATCAAGCGTTGGGCATCATGACATCCTTGGCTCACGGCTTGGGCAGCAAGGACCATCGTACCGGCAGCGAGTTGCCACGGATTGCCGGTCCTGTCTTCGCAAGACTGGACGACGGCCGGGTCGCGCCGCAGCGCGCGATGTGGCCTGCCTATTGGGCGATCATCAAGGAAGGGAAAGCGGAGCCGATTTCGCCCGAGCAGGTCTACGAGATCACGAGGCGAGGGTTGCGAGTCCGCAAGAGTTTTGTCGATGAATTACTGAAGCCGAAAGTCAGCAGCACGAAACTGAAAGAACTGTTGGGCGAGGAACGTGCCAAAGTCGACTCCGCCGAGTGGAGCGAAGAGGAACGCGCCAAGGTCGACGCGGCTCAGTCAGAGGAAGGCCGCGCAGAGTTTAACGAGAAAGTTTACGCCGCGCTCGAAGCGCTCGAGCAAGAACTGCAGATCGAACAGGCGGCTTACGTCTCGACCGGCTTTGTGTACGTTCGTGGCGACGAACAGGATACCGTCAAAACGATCGAACTGAGCGACGACCGCGCGACGGGCATGGTCCACTGGCCGATCGCGCACAATGTGCGTCCGGCCGGCTGGTCGCTTGGCGTGGCGGGTTGCCTGGAGTGCCATCAAGAGGGCAGCAAGATTTTTTCCTCGACGGTGACACCGATCGGTCCCGGCCCGGATGCCGGTCAGCCGGTCACGATGGCGTCGCTGCAAGGCCTTGATCCGAACGTGCGGCTGGTCTGGAACCAGTTATTCAAGGGTCGCAAGGACTTCAAGTACATCATCGGTGGCTTCGATCGCGATTCTGTTGATGACGTGCTTGATCGGCGTGGGCGTACTGGCGGCTCGGCTTGTCGGTCGTGGCGAACAAACGGCGTGAGAAAGCGGAGGTTGAAACGATGAAATTCTTGATCGATCGCATCCTGCCCCTTGGCTTGGTGATCCTGATCGTGGCGGCGACAGCGACGGCGATTCCGGTGTTCACCGACGGTCATGTGGGCGGATTGATGTTACTGGCGCACATGATGGCCAGTAGCGGGCTGGTGTTCGTGATGCCCATTTTCGCCCTCCTGTGGCTGGTTCGTTGCGTCGACCGAAACGCTTCCAGTGGGCTGCAGCGGATCGGATTTTGGTTGCTGATCGTCACCGGCTTGCTGACAATCGTGACAGTCTTCGCCTGCATGCTTCCTTATCCATCAACCG
This sequence comes from Pirellulaceae bacterium, assembly GCA_963714715.1. Classification (GTDB taxonomy): domain Bacteria; phylum Planctomycetota; class Planctomycetia; order Pirellulales; family Pirellulaceae; genus JBFJVZ01. Next base: position 19,384 of record CAVQPV010000053.1, read on the forward strand.
AGCAGATGGAAAAACTGATCACGCTGCATGGCTACGCGGGATTCGCGATGGTGCCGGCACTGGTGGTGCTGTTGGTCGGAATCGCGCGCTGGCGACGCAGCCAGGTGACTCGGTCCGCCACCCCCGGATGAAGCCACGTGGCACGACGTGCCTGCGGGTTGTCAAAGGTGACACGCATCAGTGCGCTGCTGAGCGCTTCGCTGGCGCGGGCATAGCTCTCGGGCACGTGCTCACATTGGTCGTGAATTCGCTCAGCCAGTTTGCATGCTTGGACGTCCGCATCCAACTCGGCGCGGTAAGCAACGATCCGCAAGATCAGCATCGTCGTCAAGATACCGACCGCGGTGCCGACCATCACGGCCCACGAGACGTCGCCCAATGATTTGGTGACCAACGTGCCGACGATCCAAGCCGGCAAGACGGCCAACATTCGCAGCGGGACGTGATAGCGGCGCACATGGGCGGCTTCGTGCAGCAGCACCATCGCGACTTGTTCCCGCGGCAATTCATCCAGCAACCGGTCTGAAACCAACAGTGTGCGGAATGGCCGAACGAAACCTGCCACGACCGCATTGAAGGCGCGTCCATCCGTTTCCCACCGCACGGCCTTCATGCCTCCAGCGCCGGCAGCCGACAAGATAGTGTCGATCCATTGACTGGTTTCGCGATCGATCGCAGAAGTTTGAAACAGGTGCCGGATCAATTTGGGTACGGTGATCGGCACAACAAAGGCGGCAAAAACAATCGCGGCAAGACCGGCGGACTCCGCAGGAATGGGCAACAAGCCGATCAAGTCGACCAAGCCCAATAGCAGAACCACGGGAATGACCAGCCAAGCCAGCCCAGCGCGAAACGTTGAAACGACGCTATGAACGTATCCGGCAATTCCTTTGTCGCAGTAGTTCAGATAAACGCCATAGTGATGTTCGGCAGTCCAAGTTCCCGCGATCATGATCAACCCGGGGGCCAGCAAGGCAATCGCTTGCAGGAACATCGAGTCAGCGAGAATCGGAATCGTGTCGAGTGCGGAGGCAAGGTTGAATCCCCACAGGCACAGCAGGATCACCCCAAGCGAAAGCCATCGAAATGCTTCCAGCTGCTTTTCGATCCAATCGGCACCGGCCGCATGGCTGACCTCGTCAAGGCAAACCTGGCGGGCAATGACGTAAACGCCCAGGTGGCATAACAGGCACCAGGTGCCAACCATGGCCAGGGTCACGAAACAGGGCAGCAGGGGATCCATCTCAGTCGGTGGCAGCGAGCCGCAACTGAGCGAGATGATCACGAATAGAAAGTAAAAAAGCTGCATCCGACGGCAATCGATCGGGGACCGGGGAAAGAAGCGAGTGTAGCGGACGATTCTTCCCGAGCCGTCATTCGATCGGATTAAAGACGCCATCCGCGAAAAAGTGTGACGAATCTGCCGATCCTGCAGGTCGATTGGTTGTTACTCTCCCGTGTTCGTTTTCAATGAAGCGGTATAGCTGCGGCTCTTCGATCCTCGCTGGTTCTCGTCAGCGGACACCATTCATGGGGATCCCAAAGAACGCCTATAATGCAGCGAACATCGTGTTGAGAAACGTCCCCACGCCGAAAAACTGGCTTAGGAAGATTCAATGGCTTTGTCACCTTGGACAATCGAAATGCTGCGTCGCGGCATCGGCGAGGTCGCGCGGAAGGCAAGCGATCTGGAAACACTGGAAAAGCTGAAAACGCAGGCGACCGAGATCCTGCAGGACCTGCCCGAAACGGCTGCCCGTGGCATCAATGCGGTCATCCGTACCGCGGAGGCCAGCAAACGATCCGTGGAGCGATGGTCGGCCAAACAATCGGCGCTCGCAATTCCAATGTTGAATGCCAGCGGCGTGTTGATCCATCAATTCGGCAGCGGTGTTCCCGTGGCCCAGTCAGTGATCGACGCGGGCTATCCGATGCTGCGGGGCGACTGCGTCCAGAACGGCGAAACCACCCAGCGGCTGACCCGGCGGATGGAAAAGCAACTTCCCGGCGGCGAACATCTATCGATTGCGATTGCGAACAGCTTTCCTGCCGCGCTGACCGCGTTTTCTCAGTTGGTGCAAGAACGGTCGCTGGTGATCCATCGCAACCATGCTGTCCGACTGCCCGGTGGCGTGCCACTGCCGGATGCCTTTGGAACGCTGCTGCCAGTCATTCAAGAAGTTGGCAGTGTTGGAAACGTTAGCGTTGAGGACTTTGACGGACTCGATCCGTTTTGTTCCATCGTTGCAGATGACGGCGTACACGGCGTGCAGCTCATGGACTTTGGCGATCGCGACGCCAGGCAAGCGGTTGTCTTGCCAGTCGCATCGATCAAACCGATCGACACGTCGCTGCCGTCGGTTGAGAGCATGATTGTCGAGGGCGCCGATTTTATTTTGATGCCCGGTGACGGTTTGTGTGGAGGCCCAGCCTGTGGCGTCTTGATTGGCAGACGCGAAGCGATTGGCGTGATCACGGACTCGCCGGCTTGGCCGGCGCTGAGCGCAAGCAACGCGACCGAGGCGATGATGGCGGTCGCGTTGGAAACGGCGGCGTCTGATCCGGATGAATTGCCGATCCGTGCGTTGATCTCCACTGCCGAAGATAATCTGCGATCGAGAGCGGAGCGAATGGCAATTCGTCTGACAGGCAGCGACCATATCGAAGGCTGTCGGATCACGGCCAACGACGCCAGGGTGACCACGGATGGACGGTGGAGGCTTCCGTCTCGTCAATTGCGACTGACGCACGCGGCGCTCAGCGCCGATGCCTGGGCTGCCAAACTGCGAGCGGAAATCCCAGCCGTGATCGCCGAGGCAAACGATGATGACCTGGTCGTTGATTTACGCTGGATCGCTGCAGCGGACGACAGCAAGCTGGCCCGATTGCTTGGTGGCGAAAACGAATCAGAAGCAGAGTAGCCCCGCACATCCGCCGCTGTCACAACCTTTCGGGCTTTTGGTACGACGAATGCGGGCACGATGCACGTCACCTCTCCCGCGCAGCCATCAACTTTGCAAGTGAATCTGGGCTCGGTACGGCTTCGATTCGATCTTGCCAAAGTCTCCTAAACTACCAGCTTGATGCTGTCGATTGATGGCGCGAAAGCGGTCTGCGACTGGCACATCATTTGCGGCTCTTGCGTCGCTTTGGGAGGAACAACCATGTCCGTAGCCGATCTCAACAGTCTCTGCCAACGCCTCTTGCGTCACCGCAACGATGCCATCGGTGTGGCGGTGGCGACCAAACTAACGCAAGCGTACCAGTCACTGAGCGTTGAAGCACGCCACGAGTTCTTCGATTTACTGCTCGATGAATACGGCCCCGATACCGCACGCATCATTGCAGCCGCACGGGCCTATGAGGATCATCCGGGATTTCAGTCGCATTTGGACCTGGTCAAGACGGTTGAGACGCCGCGTCAAAAACTTTTTCAATCGATCAACATGGCGCCGGGCGGGACAAACGCCCTCGTGAAAATGCGTGAAGATCTGTTGAAACAAGAGACGCCGCGACGTGTGCGATTGCGGGCAGTCGATCATGATTTGCGTCACTTGCTTCAGTCCTGGTTCAACCGCGGCTTTCTGCAACTTCAAAGGATCGATTGGGACTCACCAGCGAGCTTGCTGGAGAAAATCATTACCTACGAGGCCGTTCATCAAATCGAAGGATGGGACGACTTACAGCGACGGCTAAAACAGGACCGTCGCTGCTTTGCCTTCTTTCATCCATCGATGATCAACGAGCCGTTGGTGTTTGTCGAAATCGCGTTAACAGACAGCATCCCGCAGGCGATCCAGCCGTTGCTTGACCGGGACACCGAAGTCAGCAAAGAGCACGACGCCACGACCGCTATTTTTTACTCGATCAGTAACTGCCAAACGGGCTTGCGCGGCGTTTCGTTCGGCGGGTTCTTGATCAAGCAGGTTGTCGACGAACTGACGCGCGAACTGCGTCAATTGCGAACGTTCGCGACACTTTCACCGGTTCCCAGTTTCAGGACGTGGCTGACCCAGCAGCTTGGTGGTGCTGGCGAGGAAAGTGCCATGATCCAGGCAGCCACTTTCGTTCAACAGCGTCTCAAGGAAGATCCCCGTTGGTTCCAGAACGAGGAGCATCGAGCAACGTTGCGAGATCCCCTGATGCAGCTGTGTGCACATTACCTTGTCCATGAAAAGCTGGACGAGTTTCCGATCGATCCTGTGTCCAGATTTCACCTGGGCAATGGCGCGTCACTGCACAGGATGAACTGGCTGGCGGACATCTCGGAACGAGGATTAAAGCAGTCGGCGGGAATCATGGTCAATTATCTGTACGAACTGGACAAGATCGAGGAAAACCACGATCACTACGTGAAGACAGGGATCGTTGCCGTCTCAGAAGAAATTCAAGATTTGGCACGGTTGGATTGTGAAGTCGCGCGAGTCAATCGCTCTTGAAATGGTCGCACGCAAGCGGTCAGGCCAGGCTGCACGTGACTTACGTGGATGTCAGGCGTTTTTGGAATCGCATCACGCTGAGCCACAGCACAATCGTCCCGCAGATGGTCAGGCCGACGACGGATGGGATCAAATCAAACAAGTCGGCACCCCGCAAGACGATGCCGCGCAGGATCTCGATGAAGTAGGTGACTGGTATTCCAAACGTGACCAGATAAATCGGCAGCGGCATTTCGCTGCGTGGAAACACAAACCCCGAAAGCAGGACGGATGGCAGCATGATGACAAAGGCAAACTGAATTGCTTCCAGTTGAGTCTTGGCGACGGTCGATACGAGTAGCCCCAATCCGAGTGAGCAAACCATGAACAGCATCGACAATAACAATAGCAAAGCGATACTCCCGTTGATCGGCACACCGAAGACGTAAATCATCACCAGCGCGACGATCAGCATCTCCACAAAACCGAGCATTGCGTAAGGCAGCAACTTGCCCAGCAACATTCCCATGCGGCCAACGGGCGTGACAAAGAGTTGCTCCAGCGTGCCCAATTCTCGCTCGCGCACGATCGCGAACGAGGTCAGGAAAAGTGTGACCAATTGCAAGATGATCCCAATCAGCCCAGGGACAAAAAAGTGGGCACTTTCAAGATCGGGGTTATACAGCATTCGTGTTCGCGTCTCGATTGGCAACACGCCGCGACCCGCTGGATCCCGCGCCGGAGCAATCTGTAGCGCATCGCCCTTGGCACGCGCCAACTGGATCGACAAGTTCAATCCCAGTAGCTGCGCCGTGCTCTGCGCGGTCGTAGCAACTTGCGAATCGCTGCCGTCAATCAATACCTGAACCTGAACCTGCTCGCCGCGAATCATCCTGTCGGTGTAATGCGGCGGAATACACACACCAACCTTGGCACGGCCCGATGTCAGCGCACGATGAAATGATTCCTGGTCGAAGACCCGTTCGGTGATCCTGAACCGGCGTGTGTTTTCCATTGCCGCAACGAATTCACGTGCGTACCGCCGCCCGTCCAGATCGAAGACCACTGTCGGGATGTTCTCGATTTGCGTATCGATTGCATAGCCGAAGATGATCGTTTGCATCACGGGCACCAACAGCATGAAAAACAGCGTCGTCGGCTGGCGGCGAATGTGAAAGAACTCCTTCACCAACACCGCCCAAAGTCCGTTCAGCGTTCGGCCACTCGCTCGGTTTGGCATCGCTGGGGGTGACAGTTGCGTTGTCGGCGAGGAGTCGGTATCCGTGATTGGCGTGCGATCTTCTGCCGCTTCCTGCGTACCGGATTGAGCGTTGGACGTCAGCGTGACGAAGACGTCTTCCAGCGAGGGTGGAATTTCTCGGTACTCCGTTTCTTCACGCGCGCAGACCGACTTGCTCCAGGATTTGGTCCGGCGTCGAAGTCGCGTCGGCAAGCACGTGAACGGTCTCGCCAAACAAAGTAGCGTCACGCACACCGGCGAGCCTCCGCAATTCCGCAAGGTGCCCGGTCGCATTGGGAATTCGCAGTTCGTAACGCCGTGTTCCCTGCGGCGTCACATCGGGAAGCGTCTTCAACTGATCGGGCTTACCAAGCACCAACAATTCCGACATGAAGATGTAACCGACGTCGGTACACCTTTCAGCTTCGTCCATGTAATGCGTCGTGACGAATAGCGTGACGCCTCGACCCGCAAGCTCGAATAGCAGATCCCACAGGTGCCGTCGCGCGACCGGGTCGATTCCCGCCGTCGGTTCATCCAAAAACAGCACTTCCGGTTCATGCACCAGCGCACATGCCAGGCCCAGCCGCCGCTGCCAACCGCCCGACAGCGTGCCGGCAAGCTGGTCGACATAGATTCTGCATCGACGTCAACTCCAGCACCTCGTTCATACGGCGTTGCAGTCGTTCGCTATCCAGCCCATAGACGCGTCCGTAGAACTGAATGTTCTCGCGGACCGAAAGATCGGCATACAGGCTGAACTGCTGCGACATGTAACCGACGCGCGGTTTAATCGACTCGGACTCAAGATACGCGTCGCGTCCCAGCATCATGGCGGAGCCGGACGTTGGCGGCAGAATCCCGAGCAGCATCCGGATGATCGTTGATTTGCCGCTGCCGTTGGGGCCCAGCAGTCCAAAGATCGAACCGCGGGCAACCTGAAAGCTGACATCGCGCACGGCAACGAAATCGCCGAATCGCCGCGTCAGACTTTTTGCCTCCATCACCACGTCATTCATGGCGATTGACTCAGGGGATCGAGCCAGACATCTGCTGTCATGCCGGGCCGCAGCTTGGTGCGGTCCTGCTGCCAACGCCAGCTTGATGCGGAAGACCTGTTTCGATCGTTCTTCCGGCGTCTGTACATTGCTGGGAGTGAATTCGGCCTGGCGAGAGATAAAGGTCAGCTCGCCTTGAAAGTGTTCCTTTGGAAAACTATCGACGGTCACTCGCAATTTCTGGCCGACCTGCAGGCCGACGCGATTTTGCGGAACGTAGGCGCGGATCCACAAATGGCGATCATCCATCACCGACAGCACCGGCGCACCGGCGGGAACCAAGTCGCCTTTCTGCAAGTCGAGTGCTTCAATCACGCCGTCAATGGGGCAGGTGATCACCAGCTCTTTCTTCTGCTCACGAATCACATCGAGTGCTGCTTGCGCGGCATCACGCGCAGCCTTTGCTTTGGCGATCTCTTCGCTGCGATACCCGTTCTTAACGAGATTCCACCCCTGCTCGGCCTCATCGACACGCGCCTTCGCTTCCCGCTTTTCTTCTTCGCGCGTCCCGGCCAACAGCAATTCAAGTTCTTGTTTACGGACGAGTCCTAAAGCCTGTGCAGCGTCAAACTGTTCGAGGGCTGCGTCAAACTCCGCTTGCGAGATTGCTTTCTGGGCAACCAACTGCTTGCTGCGGTTGTAGTTCTGCTGTGCAAGTATCTGTTCACTTTCGGCGAGTTGCAGCCGGCCTCTGCGCCGCCTCGATTTCCTGCTCGCGAGGTCCGGCGACGAGCATCTCATGCCGTGCCCTGAATTGCTCGTAGCGAGCCTCGGCTTGGGCATACTTCCTCTGGGCGGAACCCCGATTTCAGCCTTTGATAGTCGGCTTCGAGTGCAGCCAGTGAGTTGACCGCCTCCAGTTCGCGCTGCAACAAGTCAAACGGCTCAAGTTCGACAAGTGTACGTCCCTGGGCGACCTGTTCGCCTTCCTCGACATGCACCGCCAACACCCGTCCCCCCAAACGAGAGCCGACGCGAATCTCGTCAGCTTCGATGAATCCCGACACACGATTGAGCATAGGCCGAAACTGGCTGTAGACAATCAGGCCGATCAGCAGGACCACCACGAACGCGACAGAGACGATGCGCCGAATCATTCGTAAGAAGGCCGATCGCGGTTAAAGGTAGTGAATGATCAAATCACCGATCCATAGTGTGCAGCATCTTGCCCGGCAGGTGCAAGTCACCACAGGCGGGGAGCGGTCGTGCCGGACTCTTGAGTTGATCTTCACTTCCTCGAAGAGCATCGGTCTGTACACAAAATTCCGGTCGTGGCTGACGAGAACCAGCTAAATCCCCTTCATGCAAAACCAACGCAGATGGGTAAAGACCGATGCCCGCTGGGAAAGTGATGATCAAGTGAGTCGGTTTCATGGCTTGCTGTGGTAAATGCAACGTGACCCCCAGCTGACCAGGCTGTTGATTTAAACGAAATGTGAATTGCAAGGGTGAGCCGCGGGCCGTAAGGCACCGGGCAATGACGTATGCCCGGCCGCTTACGCGTCGCGGCTCACTAAATCAACAGCCCGGCCGCTTACGCGTCGCGGCTCACTAAATCAACAGCCCGGCCGCTTACGCGTCGCGGCTCACTAAATCAACAGGCCGTTACGCCTGGGCTACTTGCTGCCGCCGCTGCACGCGTCACCCCTTCGCACTGCTGCGGCGGCATGATCCAATCGGAAGTCGCCGTTCCTCTGCAAGACGCGTGTTTTTGTTGTGGCGATGCTGAACGAGGCGTGATTCATGAACCAAAACCAATCAGTTGCGGATACTCCGACTTGGAAATCGCTTGAAACGCTGATTGCGCTCTTTACGATCGTCATGATCGTGGTGCATCTGCTGTTGCGATTCGGTACGGTCAGCTCTGAAACCGCACGGAACTTGCCTCTCTGGTTGGCGTTGATTTTTGGCGGTGCTCCACTGGTTTGGGGTCTACTGAAGAAGCTCTGGCGGCGGGAATTCGGTGCAGACCTACTGGCCGGGATCTCGATCGTGACCAGCATGTTACTGGGCGAGTATCTTGCCGGGGCGTTAGTCGTGTTGATGTTGTCCGGCGGCGAGGCGTTGGAAGCCTATGCGGTGCGGAGTGCTTCCTCGGTGCTGCAAGCGCTAAGCAAACGCATGCCGTCGGTGGCTCATCGAAAGGTTGACTCCGTCGTCGAAGACATCCCTCTGAATCTTGTCAACATCGGTGACCTGCTCGCTGTTTTTCCTCACGAGGTCTGTCCGATCGACGGTACGGTTGTCGAAGGTCATGGAGTCATGGATGAGTCGTACCTGACCGGCGAACCGTACGTGATGTCAAAGACACCTGGATCGGAGGTGCTTTCAGGCGCGATCAACGGCGACTCGGCGCTGATCATCAAGGCAGACAAGCTGGCTATCGATT
>CAVQPV010000054.1:0-153205 GCA_963714715.1 Pirellulaceae bacterium
TTTCTACGAGCCAGCGCCGAAGTCCAGCAGTTCTACGATTCGGAAGCCAGGATCGCGACCGAGCAGGCTTTGATTGACGACAACGGTGATGGCCGGGGAACGCCTGCCAAGATGTTCCGAGGGGTGAGGCCGGCAGCCGTGTCGAAAGATGGAACGCAACTGGATGGACGAATCGCGATGCGAATCACGCTTTCGCCGTCGGGCAAGCGGTTACCGTTGACGGACGCAGAGCTTCAGCGGCGCGAGAAGATCGAACGAGAACTCGATCAAATCCGCGCGAAAAAACCGCAGCTCAGCGAAGCAGACTACGACGCATCGATCGAGCCACTAATGATCGAACTGGCAAGAATCTACAAAGCGGCTGAAGAGCGAAAATAGACGCCCGGTCGGCGGCCCTGAATCATCTGTGTTGGTTTTGAATGAAGGGGGTTTTAGCTGCGGAGCAGCGGCAACATGTAGCCCAAGGTTTCTTTGGCGAGTTCCAGCGAGTCAATCGCAGCCCCAGGTGCGCCTTCAAACCCTCTTCGCGGCTCCGCGGCTATTCGATCCTTGCTGGTTCTAGTCAGCCACGTGTGGAAATTTGTGTCGAGACCAATGCCCGCCGGGAGGGTCGGACGCGAGCGGCCGGGGAGGCCCTGTTTCACACTCGTTGGATTCCAAATCATGAAGTTATTTCCAGACAAATCCTAAGCTGGGCTGAGCCAAGTGGTCCCTCAAGCTATACCGGTTATTCGGCTTGTTCGGATGGCCCGGTCTTGATTGCACCCATCGACCAACACTTGATGTGAATCTGTAGCAGGTGAACTGAATACAGCAGCACTCGTGTTTGTGCTTTAACGAGTGTCAATCGCGTGTCGATTATACGCAATGAGCCGATTCTGTTGAAATCAGCGGTTCAGCCAATACACGTTGCAGCCCCACGCAACATTGCAAAGTAGAAGGCATGCGAAAATTCTCGATGATCTTGCTTGTTGTCGTTGATGCTGATTCCCTCGGTATCAGACGCACAGCCGAGTCCGGCCAATCCTGATCCGATTGGCTATGGCGCCCAATCTCGGTGGTACGGGGCGGACTTTGGACCGGTTCTGCCTCCCGTTGTTGTGCGCGAGCCAGCCGCCGCCGAGTCGGAGGTGGCGGTTGCGATCCGTGAAGTCCAGGCCTTGAGGCGATTGAGAGATGAAAAGCAAAGACAGAACGACGAAAGAAAGGTGGACGATGGCGGGCTGCTCGCGAGAGAGCTTGGCGAGATTGAGACGAGACTGAGACAACTGGAAGACAAGCTCAATGCACTTTTAGCTAAACCGACAGTGCGTGGGCATAAACCGCTGATCCTGATCAAAGCTCGTGTCATTGAAGTCGAACGCAACAATGGCCTCGCCGTCGGTTCTGCGCTGGAGTATGTCTCTCGCATGAATGTAGAGCAATCTCTCACGTCGGGGTTGCCGCTCAACGCAGAAGGGATGGTCGGTTTCCAGAACGTGCGTGGGCTTTCCCGGTACGTCGTTCCTGGCTTGATATCCAGCAGCGGCGGAAGCGGGACCGGCCTGCTGGTTAATCTTACATCGGAACACATCAACTACGTTGCCAGTTTCCTCGGTACGGAACTCAACGCGGACGTGATCACTGCACCGCAAGTAACAACGATGCACGGAGAAGAGGTGGAGTTCATTGCCGGTGCAGAAGTACCGTTCGAGGTCGGTTTCAATTCGATTCAGCAGAACACGAACAATGTCCAGCAATTTTCCTACAGCAACGTGGGGACAAGGATTCGCGTGACACCTCGGATCGTCGAATTCGATTCGATCGATCGAAGTGTTCCCGACAACACGTGCGGATGGAATCCGGAAAATTGCACGGTCGACCTGGATATACTCGTTCAGCTGTCAGATGCCGATCTCGACACGGAAACGGATCTGCTTTTCAAGAACAACGTTAGAAACATCAAGAACACCGTGCAAGTCGCCAACCACCATGGTGCTGTGATCGGCGGGCTGATCAGCGCTCGTGACGTCGAAATTGTGTCCAAAACGCCCGTTCTTGGTGACGTGCCATTCTTGGGCTTTTTGTTCCGTTCCAAGCGGAACGAGCGAAGCAAGTCAGAAACGCTGATTTTTGTCGAGGCTCACGTATTGCCGGATGTCTCGGTCATGGCAAAAGCGGAAACGGCTCACGACTTCCAACTTGGGCAAGTCCACCTGCAAGACGATTTGCGTTGCTCGCCGTTGCTGCGCGGCATGCACAACGCAGGGCTTCAGGGCGAGTATCTTCCGCCGCCTTCGTGTGAAGAAATGGATTATTGGAGGTGCTACCAGAAAACTCGCAAGCACGAAAATCGGCATCGGATCGCGACCGAGCTTCGGGATGCATTGAAGTAGCACTCCTCTGCATGTCGAGGGCTTGGCAAGCATTGTGATCGAGTAACCTTTTGATTGATTCAAGGATGGAATTCGTGAAAGTTCAAACGCTGCTCGTTTGCAACGCTTGTTTGATCGCAGGTGTTATCGGCTGTACGTCGACGCAGAAGTCGAACTTCAAGTCTAGCAGTACAGTGCGTCAATCCTCGACAGCGGATACCCCGATGTTGTCTCGCGTCGCCTTCGCGGGAAAGGCCGACAAACCGACCCGTGAAACGAATTGGAATTGGGTCTTGGGAATCCCGCTGAGCACGAAGCGAGCCGAGGCAGTCCCGGCGACGATTCATCTGCAACTCGCCGCACAACTAATTCCCAGCGTCGATGCCAGTAGCGTTCGACTAGCTTCATCGAATCCGGCGACAGATCTGTGCTACAACATTGTTGAAGTGAACGGACATCCGATTAATCATCTTCAGGATTTCATCGCAAATACGGAAGAACTGGACGACGAAGCAACGGTCCGCATCCAGGAAGAAACATCGTCGGAACAGCACGAGTTGGTGATTCCACGTGATAAAATGACTGCGTTGCGACATCTGACTGGATACGATAGTGAGACTTTGCGTCTGACAAATGATGGTCGGACACGAGCTTTAATACGAGGTTCGGCGGCAAGCTGCGAGTTATCGGCTCGCGTGGAACGAAATCATGGGATTTTATTGTTAGATGTGTCGATCGAGTCGGTGCGAGGTGGCAGCACCTTGATACCCGCCGAAGTGACGGCTTCATGCGATGGGAATTCGCTTCGTTGTCTCACTGCGTCGCAAACACTTGATTTGCTGTACGGTCAACTTGGGAGTGGTGCCGGCAGCAGTTCGTTTGCAACCGTGTCAGAGCGAGAAGACTACCTTGCCACCACGAACTTCCGCCAGCTTGAGCAGAGTGTTGGCCAGCGCGTAGCGGATCAGCCTCCCGCACTTGTTAGCTTGCCCGGAATTGAATTCCCCGGTTCGCCGATTCTTGGTGACGCACGCGCGCTTTCGGGATATTTGCTCCAAGGCCAGATCATTCGCAACCCCGGCGAGCGTCGCAACGGCTGGATCGTATTCGCAGGCGGCGCATTGCGTTCGGCAGCTGAGGTAACAGTGACCGTCGACTTAGGCGATGGTGAGCGAATATTGACAATGGTTTTGCCGAACTGAAGGCAAACCCTAAGGAACCATCCCATGACACGCATCAGCCGCAGCGGCGCCCGCTCGCTGCGCGGACTCTTACCCTACTCGGGTGCTGCCCCTGCTTTCATTGCCGCTGACAGGTAGTTGACCACTTCGGTTTGTCGGCGTTTGATGGCGAAGCTGAGTGCGGTGTCTTCGTCGACGTCTTGCATTGTCGGATCGGCACCTCGCTCCATCAGCAGCTTGACGACCTCGAGCTGGCCTTCGGCGGCGGCCGTCATCAGGGCTGTGAAGCCTTCGGTTTGATCGGCGAGGTTCACGTCCGCTCCAGCGTCTAAGAGCACCTTGACAGTTTCTGCAAAGGGGCCCGACGCGGCGTGAATCAGGGCGGATTTTCCTTCGCCGTCACGCTGATCGACTTCGATGTCGTTGTCCAACAAAAACTTCACGACGTTGGTGTGGCCGTTGTAGGCGGCGGTGTGCAACGCTGTCATCTGTTTGCCTTCGCTGCGTTGGTCAAGCTTCATGCCGCTGTCCAACAACAGCTTCACGATCTCCAATTGACCTCCAAAGGCCGCTGTGTGCATGGGCGAAAAGCCTTCGAAGTTGACGGCGGTGATCGCGTTTCCGTCCTTGATCGCTTGCTGAATGACTGTTTTCTTGCCATCCATCGCGGCTTGCACGATCGCCGCGTCGCTGTATTTCGGTTTCGCCGCCGCTTCCTCCTTGGCTTTGGCCACAATCTTCTCCGCCTTGTCGTCTTCGGTGACCAAGCCTGGGCTGCACCCAGCTGTCAGCACCACTGCCAGTAACATCCCTACCGTTGGCTGAATTCTTGCGAGCATTCTGTTTCTCGTGTGATTGATCGATTCGAGTTGCGTGCAGTGTACTCGGTCCATGTGAATTCGTCTCATCGATGCCGCGTGTTTCACGGCGTTACTGGGCGAAGTTGAACGTGATGCCGAGAGCGAATCGCGATATGCACGCGGACTGCAGGACTGCGGACGGCAACGCATGAAATCTTGCTCTTTTTTGCAGCGTGCCTGTTTTGGTATGAGCTTTTTGATGGACGTTCTGCACCTGCATACCGACGACCGCCCGGCTCACAGGAAATTTGTGGGCTTTGACGCGATTCGCGCGTTTGCGGCCTTAGGTGTGGTCGTGTTGCATGCGTGCATTCCCTATTTACAGCACCCGATGCCGGGTTTGACTTGGCCCGTACGTGATGCGTCGAGTGCCACGATTGATGTGCTTTTCTGGGGCATCGAGCTGTTCATCATGCCGGTGTTCCTGGTCATGGCGGGAATCCTTGCCTGGCGAACGGTCGACCGCTGCGGACCTCGGCAAGTGGTCAAGAGTCGTGCCCGTCGTTTACTTGTTCCGTTGGCATTCGGCATGCTCGTCGTTTTGCCACTTGACCTTTACGCTTGGATCCTGGGCTGGATCAGCGAAGGCCTGGTCGCGCCGATCAAGCTGAAGAGTATGAAGTTTGACGGTGGAATCGATCGCGATCTGTGGGGCCTGGGCCACCTGTGGTTCTTGCAGTACGTGTTCCTGTACGTTGTTTCCCTGGCGAGCGCCGTTTGGCTCACCACGCAACACCCGCCACTGCGACGGTGGATGCCGTCCAACCGAACCGCCGGGGTCGTGTTGTTGGGTGTTGGCATGATCACGCTCGTGATTTGTCCCGAAGTCGTGTGGGGATTTCAACATTCGTTTTTGCCGGTTCCCAGCAAATGGCTATACAGCGGAACATTCTTCTTTGGCGGCGTGCTGATCGCAAAAAGTGATCCGAATTTAATGACTTTGCGTCGTTCCGTGACGCGACTGGGGATCCCAGCAATTTTGTTGTCCGCCTTTACGATCGCTTTGGGACGCTGGCACCTGGCAGGCGGAGAAAGTCATACGGCAAACATTTTGCTCGCAGCGATGACCACCGTCAGCGCGTGGCTGATCACGCTTTGGATCATCGCCGCAGCAACAGAAAAGGTGAAGCAGATTCCGGTCGCGGTCCAATACCTGGCTGCTGCATCGTTCTGGGTCTACATGGTTCACCACCCATTTCTCGGTCTCATTCACACGGACCTCAAATGGCTTCTGCCGTCCACGCTGCCGGCAGCCAAGATGTTCGTCGCCTTCACGGTGTGTGTCGGCTTCTCGCTGTTGATGTACGAAGGCTTCGTACGCAAAAGCGGACTCGGTCGCTGGCTCGGTTTTGATTGGACGTTCCCCGCTGGGCTGCAGGATACGGAATCGACCGAACAAATCCTGCCGATCGACTCACCGGCAACGCCCGTCGAAATTCCCGATCGTCGCGCTGCGTAACCATTTGTTGCCTGCTGACGTACTCGCAGTCGCATCACCTTCCGAGTAGCCATCACGCTCTGTCGTGATGTAGGTGCGACCGAGCGATTTTCCAGTGTCCGGGACGTTGATCGAAGCTTGCGCTCTCGATGGAATGCGACTCGTGCGACCTGAGTTTCTCGGAAACACAGCACATGGTCGGGCTACATTACGGCGGAGCGTGATGGCTACGAAAAGCTGCACGACCGCTGCGCGGGAGGGTAAAGATGTGTAGCGACCAATGCCCGAAATGCGAGTCATTCATATCAGCAGAGACGCACTACGGTAATGCCGCCAACATCGTCTTCGCGTCTTGGTAATCAGGATCTCGCTCGAGCGCTTTTTGGAGCGTTGACTTGGCCTCGGGCAGATCGCCTTGTTGCACATGCACTGCTGCAGCCAAAACCTGCAGGGCCGGGTCTCCTCCCACTTGCTGGTCCAGTTTCTGAAGCGCCTTGAGCGCAGAATTCATCTCTTGTTTCAACGCGTAGTAGTCGATCGCGAACAGCTGCGCGGCGGGGTCATTGGGGAACTTGCGCATAAAATCGTTGATCGCGGCCTGGTATTCGTTGTCATCATTCAGTTTGCTGGCGATCCCGATCCGCAAAATCATGATCGTTTTGTCGCCCTTCAACGTTGCCGGCAAGTTTTGATAGGTCGTCATCGCTGCGCGTGGCGACACATGTGCCATCCGTCCGATCGTTTCGATCTCTTTGTGATGCTTGACGTAGTCACTCTGCTGGCCAGAAAGTTTGTCCAGGAAGGAACGATTTTGATGAGCAATGAACGGGATCGCGGCGCGATGAATCGTTTCTGACATCCACTCGCCAGTCTGAAAGACATAAACGTCCGAAACACCAACCTTTTCATTCTGGTCACGGTAAAACGTGAATTCAAAATAACCGACGCCCCCATTCGTATTCTTGGCGCGATACAGTGCCGTCGGCGCTCCAGCCTTGGTACGCATTCGCAGCAGCGTCACATCGCCGGCTGTTTGAGTCTTGATCACCTGAGCCCAGTTGCGTTGCCGCAAACCGTTCACGGCACCGCGGGCAAACTGGCTTTTGTTGCTGTCTGATATGTCGAAGCCTTGCAGCCCATTGTCGACGACACTCTGCCAATTGATCATTTGATTGGCGACGAATGGCGATCCGGTTTGTATCTCACGCGCGAACTTCTCCGCCACATCCTTCGCTTCGTCGGCGGTGACCGGAGTAGTGGACTGCGCGACGGTCGCGGCTGGCGAGCCACCAACGCCTGCTTGATCACGTGAACGACCCGCGATCGCCGCAATCACACCGATCGCCATGAACAAAACGAACAAGCCGCCAACGCCCCCCAAAGCGAACAGCAAGACCTTCCCGGACTTGCCCTGCTTGGGAGCCGCCGAACGTGAAGCAGCTGTGGGTCTTTTTGGAAAAGGATTGCTGCTGCCGACCGCTGGAGTGCCGAGAGGTGCGCGGGCACCCAATGTTGGACTCGGCGATGCCGGCACGTCCAAGTTGCCGAACAGCGAATCCGAGGAGTGCTGCCCTAGCGGAGCCGATCGCGCCGGTGACGAGGTTGGCGGGACTTGCGGTGCCGCTGCCTGCTTGGGTACCGATGCCCGCGTGGGTACCGTTGGCGATGGAGTACTGGCGGCATGACCACGCAACTGAAGCAGCTTTCCACAGCCTGGGCATTTTACTTTGACGCCGCCCGCGGGCACGGCCACTTTGAATTGTTGGCCACAGGGGCACCGAAAAATCCCAGACATTGCATCCCATCAGAAAATAGTTGCTCTGGCGCTGTACTAAGTTGACTATACCCCCCGCTATTCGGGGAGACAACGCACGCGAACCGATTCGCGGCACATTTAAATCTTTCGATGATTCGATTGACCGGCGGCTCAATCTTTAGTCTGATCGAACGAAAGAAAGGTTCCTGGATTTCAGCGGAGATCAACCGTGTTGTGCCACTCGTCGGGGCACCGATTGATTTCAAACTGGAAATCCTAAAAGTACGATGGAACCAAACACCGCTGGCCGTGCGTGACGTTCGCGAACGACTGGAGGAAACGGCGGGTCGCAAAGTCTCTCACAGCAGCGTGATCACAATGCTCAATAGCATGGTTCGCAACGTTGTTGCCATCGCGGCGGTCATCTGCTCACTTTGGGCGGGGTCGGCTGTATGGTCACAGAATGCAGTACGGAATGCACCGAAAGCGATCGCGGATGAATCGCCGGCCTTGCCGATTCAGCCCATCCAGGAACCCGATCGGCATCCTGTTGTCACGGGACAGGTCTTGCTGCCTGACGGATCGCCGGCCGCCGACGTCGTGATCATGACGGCGACCGACCGATTCGGTTGGGGCGAAGGCCTCACCAACGGTAACTACACCAAGACTGACGAGAACGGCCGTTATCGGATCATCAGCAAGCGTTGGTTTCCCCAGCGACTATTCTGGCTTCCCCAAGGCTATGAAAACAATTCGCGAGCGGTCGAGAACACAGGTGGCGAGCAAAAGCCCATTCGGTTGCAGAGAGCGCGAAGAATCCGCGGCATCGCCACCGACTTCGACGGCAAACCGGTACCCGACATCTTTATCCGTGCCAGCGGCGCCTCGAGAACGCCGATGACATGGGCGAAAACAAACGAGCAAGGCGAGTTTGAATTTCGACCGCTTCCGGCCGGCGAGTACAACTTGCAACCGGTGCGGAGCTATCACGACCACGTGACCGGTCAACTCAAGTTTCACAAGCTGCCGATTCCGTTCAACAATCTCGGCTATCAGCTCAAGAGTGAAGGCGATGTGCCGTTGGCCAAGATCATCGCGCCGGAGACGGTATCGATTCGTGTGAACGTTGTTGACGGCGAAGGACAACCGATCACCCGAGAACATGTCTCGATCGGTGACATCGGTGATTATTCCAATGCGTTGATCGCGGATGAGGTCCGAGATCAGCCGGGAATGTACGAATTCAAGTTCCCAAAAGGCCGCTACATCCGCGATCTCAAGCTACGTCACTCGTGGAGTGAGATCGCGTACTACCAAGAAAAGCCCGGCGTCGATCCGATTCCCGCCGAAGCGATCGTGTTGAACAAGGCTAACAAGGATATCGACGGCATCAAGGTGATCGTGCGGCCGTCGGCGACGCTGCTTGTTCAGCTTCAACATCCCTCGGGTGAACCATACGTCGACGAAACGCCCGGGTTCTCAGTGTCGGTAACGCACCCCGAAAGTTCTTCGCCATCGGACCGCAGCACCGTTACGCTTCAGCCAGCACACTTCATCCCGCGGAATCAGGTAGGCATTCACGAGTTCAAAGGTGTGATCCCCAACTGTGATGTGAGAGTTCAGGTGAGGGGAGACGATGTGAATGAGGTCACCAACACAGTCAGGCTCTCCGAGGGTGAAACTCGCACGATTGAATTGGTGGTCCGTGAAAAGACGACCGCCGTATTGCGCGGCGAAATCATCACCGAGAACGGACAGGAGGTCAAAAAGAAAGGCTGGCTGTACTCGCGCAGCACGACCCGCGACCAGGGTGGAAACTCTCGAAGCTACACTAGCACGGAAGGCCATTTCGCAAAAGAATTTTCAGTGACGGTCGAAGCGGGCACAATCGTCCTGTCACTTTACACGCCCGGGTTCGCGCCGGCCTGGATCGGTCCGCTGGAAACCAAGCCGAAGGATATCCGCGAAGACTTGAAAATGGTGTTGCGACGCGGCTTCTCTTTCCCGATTCAAATCCGCGACACCGATGGTGATCCCGTTGCCGGTGCCAAGTTTTTTGCGCACCCCGAGATCAATGGCGAGATCGGTGGGCCGAATTTTGAACAGGTCGCGGACAACCAGGGGAACTACTTGTTACAGCACGCGGCCGATACGCGTTACCAGTTTCGCGTGTCTGCACCCGGTTTTGAAACGCTGCGCACCGAGCCGATCGAGATCGCAGCCGACAAGCTGCTAACGCTAACGCTCAGGCAAAGTCAGCTAACGCGTGGTGTGATCAAAACGGCCGATGGCTCCCCGGCGGCCAGCGCCAAGATTTTTCTCGTCGCTCAGCAGTCTGCCGAGGGCAAGACACTGCTGTCTGGCGGAGACTTCGGCGATGTGATCGGCAAAACCGACGAGCAAGGCCATTTTGAACTCGATCAACTTCAGCTGGGCGCGAGTTACCTGATGCTGATCGAATCTGAAAACCGAGCCCGCATGTTGGCCTACGACATCAAGGCGGGCGAAGACGACATCGAATTGGCGATTCCGACTCGCCGCGACCTGCGAATCCGGATTCTGGGCGATACGAATCTCTTGCTCCATCGTCGTGAAAAACCGTTCATCGGTGTACGGCAACATGTCGCCGTCACTCGGGAAAATCCCAACATGAAGCACGCCCTCGGTGACGATGTGTTCGTGACGTTCACCAAGGAGGGCGGACTGGCGCTCTATCAGGGCCTGGTCTCGGGCACCGTCCGAGTGAGCGCCGGCAAGCAAAGTCAAACGGTCGAAGTAAACGAAGACGGCGTGACGGAAGTCATGTTTCGCTTTGTGGAGGCGAAAGCGGAGGACAAACCAGATTGATTCGCAACGCAATCATGCAAAACCGATCTCGGAGAGATTGGCGACGATCCGCGCCCCGCGAGCACGGTTCTTGTGCCTCTGTTCCCAAATCTGACGTCAGTTCTGCTATCCTCAAATGAACTTTTTGCGACCGGCGACGATAGACATTCCCAGGGGATCAACTTAGTGAGCGAAGCAAAAGTCGCCAATTCAGAGGGGATTGCGCAAGAAGAACTGCAAAATTTCTGCGAATCGGTCGGCCGCATCCGTGGTTGGCTCCAGCAAACCATCGTCGGCCAGGAAGAAACACTGAACCAGCTGTTGCAGTGCGCGGTAACGGGGTCGCACGCGCTGCTCGTCGGTGCTCCGGGGCTCGCCAAGACGCTGATGGTCAAAGCGATGGCGGCCGCCTTTAGCTGGAAGTTTTCGCGCATCCAGTTCACACCCGATCTGATGCCCACGGATATCACCGGCTACGAACTGCTGGGCCGAGACGAACAAACGGGGGCACCGAAAATGGTGTTCCGCCCCGGACCGGTCTTTGCCAATCTGATTCTTGCCGATGAAATCAACCGCGCCGCGCCGAAAACGCAATCGGCGCTCTTGGAGGCGATGGCCGAGCAACATGTGACCGTCGGCGGCGAAACCTATCCGTTGCCGCCGCCGTTCCTGGTCGTGGCGACGCAAAACCCGATCGAACAGGAAGGGACTTATCCGCTGCCGGAGGCGCAGCTTGATCGCTTCATGATGGAGATCCACATCGGTTACCCTTCGCCGGCCGAAGAGCGCGATATCGTTCTGAAAACAACCTCGTCGGACTTAAAACTGGCGCCCGGCGACATGTCGCCTAAGGAATTCTTGCATCTGCGTCGCGTGATCCAACAAGTGCCCGTGCCGACTCACGTAGTCGACTTTGCCGTTGCCCTGTGCGGTTCCAGCCGACCCGAGGATCCTCGCGCCGCCGCCGAGGTCCACGACTACGTCGCTTACGGTGCCGGGCCACGGGGATCGCAGAACCTGGTGATGGCGGCCAAGGCGCGAGCAATCATTGACGGACGTCCGGCGCCGACGATCGATGACATTGCGTCGGTCGCATTACCCATTCTTCGTCATCGATTGATCGTCAATCATCGGGCGCTGGGGGACGGCGTGACCACGGATGAAATCATCACCAAACTGATTTCCGTCTGCAAAACAAACCAAACTTGGTGGCAAGCAACGGCATAACCGATGGTCGGCAACCACAAATCCAATACACAAGTCAACTCAAAGTACTTCGACGCGCATGCGCTTTCCGGGCTCGAGTCGATGCGTTTCACGACTCGCCGTCGCATCGAAGGCACTTACAGCGGTCGTCACGTCGTGCGCCGTCAAGGCGGGGCCGGCCAATTCATCGATTCGCGCGAATACGCGCCAGGGGATGACCTGCGGCGGCTTGATTGGCCGGCGATGGGCCGTACCGGCCGCGCCTACATCCGCCTTTATCAAGACGAAACCAATTTGTCATGTTTGCTGACGGTCGACACCAGTGGTTCGATGCATTTTGGCGGTCGTAACCGGTTCGACCAAGCGGGGTCCAAAATCGAGTGGGTGAAGTATTTTACCACGGCACTTTCGCATCTGATTGTTCACGGACACGACCAAGTCGGATTATCGATCGCCAACAGCAATCAGCATGACTATGTGACACCGTCTGGGTCACCGCGACAACTGCGTATCTTGCATGACCGCATCGCCAATACCAAAGCGTCGGGATTCACGGAGTTGAGTCAATCGCTGGATGATAGTTTTTTGCGCACGCGCCGCCGCGGAGTCTTGATGCTGATCAGTGACTTCCTTGTCGATCCTTTTGAAAACGTCTTGTCGGGGTTGCGAAAATTCCGCGGACGTGGCTGGGAAACGATTGCCGTTCACGTCATCCACCCGGACGAAGAACGACTTCCCCAAGGAGTCGCCTTTCGTTTCGCCGGAATGGAGGGGGAAGGAAATGTCGATTGCCGGCCGGCCGAAATCCGCAAGATTTACGAGAGCCGCTTTGTCCAGCATTGTGCCCACGTTCGCGACGGACTCCTGGGTGCGGGTTGTGATTACCGTCGATTCAGCACGGGCGATTCCTACTTGAACGCCGTGCGTGCTTTTCTGGTTCCGCGACGTGGCTAAAGGGGACTGAATTGAGTTTCCTGAATCCATGGGCGATCACGATAGGTGCCTTGGCGTTAGCGGCACCGCTGGTGGTTCATTTTCTCACCCGGCCGCGCCCACGACCGCTGCCACTGTCAACGATCCGTTTGGTGTTTGAAGCGATCAAGCAGCGTCGTCGTCGGCATCGGCTGCGTGACTTGTTGGTTTTGCTGTTACGAATGCTGGCCATCGCCTTGATCGCATTGGCGATCGCCCGGCCGCAGTGGCGAACCAGCGTGCTGCAAAGCGCGAGTGCTGAAGTGAGCGTGGCTCGCGTGGTTGTCCTGGACGTCAGCCAGAGCATGGAAGCGGGCCGGGGCGGAAATCAACCGATCGAACGGGCGCGTGCGGTGGCTGACCGGTACCTGCAGCCTCAACAGGGCTTGGTCGCGGCGCTCGTACTCGTCGGCGCTCGTGCGGAAACCGTTTTTGATCAACTCTCGGGCAATCTCGCAGTGCTTCGTCAAACCGCTCGCACCGTCGATGCGCGACCACAAGCTGCGAATGCGATGGGGGCGATCAATCTGGCAGCAGAATTGCTCAGCACGACGGATCCTGCGATGAAACGCGAGGTAGTGGTCATCAGTGATTTCCAGAGAACCGACTGGGGGGCGATTCGCTTTGACGCGTTGGCCGAAGATACTGCCGTGCAAATGGAATCGGTCGCGCTGCCCGACAGCAACAATCTTGCAGTGCTGGCGATCCGAACGTCCGCTCGTGTGGTGGTGGGAGAACCGTTCAGTTGCGAAGTCGAGGTCGGAAATTTCAGTGAAATCGAGCGGCCAGTTCGCTGTTCGCTACGGCTCGGGCAGACGACACGGACGGTCCAGCAAACGCTGCCGCGGGGTCAGTCGACGATCACGTTTCCGCTGGAAGTGGCCGAACCGGGTTGGTTAGCGGGATCGGTGCAGCTTCCGGCCCCTGGCGATGACTTGCCCGCTGACGATGTCCGCCCCTGGGTCTTGAAGGTGGCGGCAAAACCGAACGTGATTTTGCTCAGTGACCAAAACCCTCAGTTGCGGCCTTCGGCTGGGTATTACCTCGAACGTGCGATCACTTACATCATCCGCGACACGGAAAACGGCAATAGCCTCGTTCGCATGTCGCCGCGATCGGTCGACCAAACAAAGCTGGACGCCGCCGACGTCGTTGTCATCGATCATCCCGGTCGCTTGTCGACCGATCTTGTCAAGAATCTCGCTGACTCCTTACGCCGCGGCCGCGGCATTCTGTACGCCGTGTCGGAGCTTGCCGATGGAGTGAACCTGCAAGCGATTCAGCAGCAACTTGGCGCAACGATGCAGTTGCCCGTCCGTTTTGTTCCCCCGAGCGGGTCGTCGCGCACGACGCGGCTTGTCGGTGTTTGAGGTGTCGCGTCGTGAGCCGCCGTTTGAGGTGTTTGGCGATGCGCTTGATTCAGCGTTTGCCGGGGTCCGACTGGGCGGCGGATTGGGAACCGAACAAACCGAGCAAGCACTCAAAGATCGCATTCTGGCCAAACTCAGTGATCAATCCGCGATGCTGGTGATGACCGACGCCGGGGATGGCAAGATCGCGGTGCTGAACGCTGACTTGGACCAATCGAATCTGGCGGTTCAGCCACCGTTTGTTCCGCTGCTGGGTGAACTGATCGGCAATTTATTGCCAGCCACATCATCAGAAACCGAAGCCAACTGCGGCGAGCCGCTCGTGCGGTTGATGCCACCGGCTGTGGCGTTGGAAGACCAACTAACGGTCCGACCAGTGGGTGATTGGCCCGAGAACGCCGACGGCTACGGCAGTTGGGAAGCCTCGCCGACCGGTGTGCTTTGGCAGTGGCCGCGTCCCGATCAAAGCGGTGCGTATCAGGTCAACCGCGGCAATGAGACGATGCTGTCCGTTGCCGTCACCACGCCGGCCAGCGAAAGCGATTTGTCGACACTCGATGCGAGTGTGATTGATAACACGGCCGCAGGAACTCGCCCCATCGGTTTTCGCAGTGCCCGCGATGGCAGGGACGAAAAGGATCATTGGTGGAACTGGCTGCTGGTCGCTTGTGCTTTGGGGTTGGTTTGTGAAGTTGTCGCGCTCCGAGCATTTCGCACGTAATCAAGGATCTTTCAGCAACAAACATGCTGGTTTTTGAACCACAAATACCGCTGGGTCTGTGGTGGGCCATGGCTGTGTTGGCCTTGGCCGCGTGGGCGTGGTATGCGCTGGCTCGCGACAGCGGCCTCGGACTGCTGCGTCGATCGCTCGTGCTTGTGTTGATGGCGTTGGTGCTGATCGCGCCGTTACTATTGCTGTTAAACCCTACCTGGATCGAACCGATCATTCCGCCGGCTGGAAAGCCATTGATCACGGTCCTGGTCGACGCGACACAAAGCATGCAGGTTGATGATGTGGACGGCGAAACGCGTTGGCAAGCTGCTTTGGAAATGGCGGAGGAAATCAAAGCCGCAGCAAGCCAAGAATTTGACGTCAACATCATCCGTTTTGGGAAAGTCATGAAGGCGGTCGATGAGGGAACGCAGAGTCGGACCCGCCGGACGGCAGCAATACAAATCTGACGGGAGTATTGCGTCAGACACTGGCGGTGAATCGGCCTCAGGGCCACGCCATCGCACTGCTCAGCGACGGTGCGCACAACGTCGGCTCGACGATCGGCGTGACGGCCGCTGCCGACAATGCCCGAGCGTTGGATGTGCCGATCTACGCGACGTCTTTCGGAGGCAGTGTCGGTGCCAGCAACGTGGCGATCTCGGTTCGCAATCCTCAGTTGATGACGTTTCCCGATCGACCGGTCAAGGTTCGCGTGCAGTTGTCTCAGCGCAGCTTCGGCGGCCGCGCCGTGACCGTGGGGCTACTGGAATCGGGAAAACAAGTCGCCGCAAAACGGTTGAGACTCAGCTCCGACGGCCCCAGCGAAACTGAGTTCACGATCCGCCCCACCGATGCGGGCATGTACAGGTACGTCGTCGCTGCCACGCCGCTGGAAGGCGAAGCAACCGTTGCCGACAATCAGGCGAGCTTGCAGCTGCAAGTGATCGACGAACCGATTCGCGTTCTGCTGCTGGAGGGAAAGCCATACTGGGACACGAAATTCCTGGCCAAAAATCTGGCTGCCGACCCGGCAATCGAATTGACCAGCTTGGTGCTGGTTCGCGAAGGTCGCTTGATGAAGCGTACGGATCATGCAGCCATGACACGCCGCGATGACGAGACCAGCGAAGAGGAATCCGGCGACCATCTCGGCGGGACTTGGGAAACGCTTGCCAACCGGTTCCAGCGACTGGGACAGCGTCGAACAATTGGGCAGTTACCGCGTCGTGGTACTCGGCCGTAGCACTGAAGTGTTCATGGACGAAGAAGCGGTCGAGCGACTTCGCACGTGGATCAGCCTCGATGGCGGAGCGCTCGTGTGTTCTCGCGGCGCACCGGCGAACGAAATGGAACGGCGTCTGGGCCAACTGCTGCCGGTTCGCTGGCAACCGCAAACCGAGTTTCGTACACGTGCTCAGTTGACCTCGATTGGACAGAGCGCCGCACTGTTACCACAAGACTTGGGAGCCGGCAGTGATCCGATCTCGGCTTTGCCAAGCCTGGCATTGGGCGCCAGACCCAAAGTCGCGATCGGGTTGCCGCAAGTGCTGGTCCAGAGTGCCACTGGACAAGACGGCCAAGCCGTCCCGATCGTATCGCATCAGCCCTATGGGAGTGGGCAAGCCGTCGTGGTGGAAGGCGCCGGAATGTGGCGTTGGGCATTTCTGCCGCCCGAAAAAGCCAGCGCTCAACGGGTGTATGCCTCACTTTGGCAAGGCTTGATGCAGTGGTTGATTTCACAACAGGATCTTTTGCCGGGACAAGAGATCGCACTGCGCAGCGACCGGCTCGCCTACGTGACCGGTGACAGTGTGACTGTATCCGTTTTGGTGCGTGAAACCTTCTCGGACAAGTTGCCCGACTGCATCGTCGAAGGCAGTAGCTTGGAACTGCCGCGACGTGCGACTCCCGTGTTGGTCGGCAATCAAGAAGGAATCTACCGTGCGAATTTTGGCGCTTTGCCGCCCGGACACTACAAGGCGACACTGGCCGACCGCGACACCAGCGTCCCTGGCACGGTCACCGAATTTGACGTTCGCGATCCTTGGTTCGAACGTTTGGAAGTCGACGCGCGTCCTGGTCTGCTACGCCAGATCTCCAAACGCAGCGGCGGGCGCGTGGTCGATCCCTCCCATCCCGAGTTGATTGCAGAAGACTATCGCGAACATCTCAACATCAGTCGTCCGGAGAAAAGCCGACGAATTCCGCTGTGGGATCGCCGCTGGGTCCTGTTAACGGTACTCGGTGCTTGGGTTGCCTGCTGGATCACTCGTCGACGCAGCGGATTGGTGTGAAAATATGAAAACAACACAAAAAACGGGGCCCAAACGGGCTCAACATGTTAGGTTGTTATCTACCTCTTTTGGAGCACAACGACCGTGAGCACGGCTGATCTACGCGAAGCGCGTGTGCGTCTGGAACGGGCTTTGTTGCCGCTACGTCAACGCGCCTTGATCGTAGGACTCTTCTTTGCCTTCGCCATCGCAGCTTTGGTTGTGATGGCTGCGCTCGTGCTGGGCATGTGGGTCGACTTGACCGTCCCACTTGCCGTCGGTGTTCGCCGGCTGGTCGCGCCGCTGGCACTGTTGAGCGCCATCGCATTCGCAGTTGTCTTGATGCGGCGGGCGAGTTTTCAGTCGAGACTGTCGTCGCTTGCTCGGCGCGTCGATGAAGTCAGCCATTCAGGTGGACGCGTGATGACAGGTTACGATCTGACACGCGATGAAGCCAAGAACGAATCGCCACTCCCGGGTCCACTGTCACAAGGTCTGGCCTTGCTGGCGGCCGAGCAGGCCCAAGATGTCTGCAGCGACGTCGATGAAGTGGCAGCCGTTCCCGCGGATCGAGCTCGCTATTGGTGGAAGGTCGTCGCCGCAACGTCGCTGTGCCTGTGCATCTTTGCGTTTTTTGTCCCGCGGTTGGCTTGGACGCAGGTGCAACGCATCTTGGTGCCCATGGAATCGCAACTTCCCTATTCTCCTACTGCCATTTCGGTAGATCCCGGCGACACCCAAGTGCTGTATGGCGACGACTTGGAAGTCATCGCGTCGATCCAAGGACCACTGGTCGAAGATTTGGAATTGGTGTTGCAGTACGGCGACGAGCGCGAGGAACGTTTGCCGATGTTGGCCGAAACCGATGACCGCTGGCGAACATACCTGACGCGGGTCACCGAACCGGCCAACTATTACGTGCGGGGCGGTTCGGCACGCAGCATGAGTCATCAACTGAACGTCAAGATGACGCCGCAGATCACGGCCGTGCAGTGCCGAATCGAGCAACCACAATACACTCGCCGCGGAGTTTACGAGGGACCGATCCCCGAGAGCGGCATCGAGGGGCTCGCGGGCAGTACGGTGACGGTCAGTGTGCACAGCAATCGTCCACTGAAGTCGGGTACGATCCAGCTCGATATCGATGGTGAAATACAAATGGTTGCGCTCGGACCAAACGCGGCTTCGGACCAACCCAATGCCGTTAGCGGCAACTTTGACTTAACACGAGCCGGTCAGTTTTCTCTATCGATTATTGATCAAGACGGTACCCGTTCAGACGAGTCGCTGCGTGGAGTCTTGAAAGTCTTGCCCGACCACACACCCTGTTGTTCGACTGCTGCAGCCGAAGCCGATTTCGCTGGCGACTCCCGATGTGGATTTGCCGATCGTGATCGCTGCCGAAGACGACTACGGCATCGCGAGAATGGAACTGTTTCGCGGGCTCAATGGCTCGCCGCCGCTGTCGAAGCTGATGCCGCTGGAAGCAGAAAGCAAGACAACTCGCGTGCGCACGTCACTCCCGCTGGCTGCTTACGGCCTGCAGCCGGGAGACGAAATCACGTTGTTCGCCCGCGTCGAAGACAACGATCCCGCGGGGGCCAAAGGAGCGGAAAGTCCCGTTGCCATCGTGCGAATTATCTCGCCACAGCAACTTGCCGAACTTGAGATGTCCAAACGTGGCATGGAAGCGATCTTGAGCAAACAGCGGCAGGTTCAACGGATGCTCGCATCGCTGACAGAACAGATGAAAGAAGCGGTGGCTGCCGCAGCCGACGCTGAACAAAAAGCTACCGCCGCTGCTGACAATCCCGCCGACAATGACGCACAACGGGAAGCAGCCGAGGCACAGAAGCAAGCAGCCGAGGCGATGGCCAAAGCAGATGAGGCGATGCGGCAAGCTGCTGAGTCGATGGATCGACTGGCCAACCACTCACTGCCTGTCGATGTCGACCAGGGCATGAGCGAGCAGTTGAAGGAACTTGCCAAGCAATTGTCCCAGGCCGCCGATCGCCTGCAGGAACTGAAAGAAAAAGTGGATTCCGGAGAGCAGCTTTCTGAATCCGAGCAACAGGAACTGAAAGATCTGATGGAGCAATTGAGCGCGGCCAAAGAGCAGCATCAACAGCAGTCGATGCAGCCGACCGAGCAGCTTGCCAAAACGTTCCCCTTGGTTGCTGACCAGCAACGGTTCACGCAACTTGCGCGACGCCAACGCAGCCTCGCGCAGCGACTGGATGCTTTGCAAGCCGCCGAGCAATCGGATCCCACCGTTGCCAGACGCGCCGACGAATTGCGACGCGAACAACAGCAGCTACAAGTTGGCTTGTCACAATTGCTAGAGGACATCCAGTCACATACGAAACAACTTCCCAGCGATCCACAGTTCGACAAGCTGCGTAGCACAGCCAACAAGTTCGTAAAGAATGTCCGCGCCAGTCAGGCGGATCCCACGATGACATCAGCACAAGAAGAGCTTTTGGGCGACAATCCCTCTGGAGCGTCGGAAAAAGCATCGCAAGCGGCCGACATCCTCGAGAGCTTTTTGAGCCAATGTAAGGGGATGGGAAATCAGGCGTGCCAGAATTGCGAAGCTGGTTTCAACCCCTCGGCTGGATGCGCCAACCTTGGTAATTCGATCAAGCAGTTGCTCAATAGCATGGGATTGGGGCAAGGCCAGTCGGGACGTCACCCTGGCATGGCAGCGGGCATGGGCCCGGGCGGCGGATACTCGATGCCACAGAACACAGCGGACAACATTGGCCTTTATGGCGGCCTGCCGACGGAAGTTGCCACGCCGCGGAGCGGTGACGGGGAAAAATCCGATGGGGCGATCGCAACCTATGCGCAGGGCGGCAGTTCCAAGGCGACCGGTGGTACGGAAGCTGCTGCGGAAGCAACCGCGCGAGGCGACGCGGCAGCAGGCGTGCCAAGTTTGTACCGCGAACAAGTCAACGACTATTTCCGTCAACTCGCCGACGAGTTAGGTGATCTATGAGAATCGTTCGATCCTGCAGTCTGGTCATTGCATTCCTGCTTTCGCCCGTGATTTCGCTGGCTGAAGACGCGCCGCTGACCAACGTGATCGCCGATCCGCCTCAAGTTGGCGGCGAATCGGACAGCACGGTGCAAGTTGCTCACGTTGTCTACGCAAGTGACAAAAGCAGCGAGTGCTTTGCCGATCATTTTCTCACGCGCGCCGAAAAGGACTCGGCGATTACCACCAGCCGTCGCTTGCATTCGGTCAAGTTGTCCGAGCAAGAGGTCTATGGCTTTCCGCTACTGATCATGACCGGCGAAGGCGAATTCACGATGACCGAAGCGGAACGCAACAACCTTCGCACCTTCGTTCAGCAAGGCGGACTTTTACTCGCCTCGGCGGGGTGTTCATCGACCGAGTGGAACGCCTCGTTTCGGCGTGAGATGGCCAAGGTCTTTGCCGAGATCCCGATGGAACCAATCTCCATGGATCATTTGATCTTTCACACCGTGTATGACATCGAGAAGTTGACGGCAAAGAAAGGCACACCCAAACCACTGGAAGGTATCCACATCGGCTCGCGACTTGGCGTGCTGTATAGCCAAGACGGATTGAATGACACCAAGCACAAGCAGGGTTGTTGCTGCTGCGGCGGGAACGAAATCACCAACGCCGAAATGGTCAACGTCAATATCCTGGTCTATTCGCTGCTGCACTAATGATGTCAGTGCAAAATCCCCGTCGCGAACAAGCGCTGGGCGCGGGTCTCCCGCCCCCGCACGATTCCCGACCGCAGGTCTCAACGCCCCAGACTGCGGGGAGACCTGCGGTCCAAGGTGCGGCGAGGTCAGGAGACCTGCGCCGAGCGCGAGGTGCGGCGAGGTCAGGAGACCTGCGCCGAGCGCGAGACCTGCGCCGAGCGCGAGCGAGGTCAGGAGACCTGCGCCGAGCGCGAGGTGCGGCGAGGTCAGGAGACCTGCGCCGAGCGCGCGAGGTGCGGCGAGGTCAGGAGACCTGCGCCGAGCGCGAGGTGCGGCGAGGTCAGGAGACCTGCGCCGAGCGCGGCGCGAGACCTGCCCCGAGCGTGTGCGTGCCTGCTGCTTCTTGCGTTCGCACTCCTCTGCACTCTTGGCTGCAGCCAAAAACCACAAGCGGTCACGGTCTTTATCAGTGGCGACACTTCGGGCTGGATCACGCCCTGTGGTTGCACATCCAATCAGTCGGGTGGCCTCTCTCGCCGAGCAACTTTGATTCGCAATGCTCGTCACTCAGGACCCGTGATCGCCGTCGACGTGGGCGGCGCCGTGACTGGCAACTCGCCTTATGATTACGTCAAGCTGCGCGACGATCCTCGCGGGCCAGATGAAAATGGATTTGGATGCATTTAACCTCGGCGGGCCCGAAACGCAATTCACCGCCGATCAGCTGCGCCAGCTTCACCAGGAACTCGACATTCCATTCGTTTCAGCCAACCTCCGCGATGCCAACGGCAAGGCGATCGCGAAGCCCGTACTGACGATCGAGCGTGGGGGTCAGCAAATCGCGATCACGGGAGTCGTCGACCCGAAACTTGTTGGCGACGATCTGCAAGCCGTCGATCCGTACCGCAGTATCTACGATGCGATTCGCGGATTGGAGGTCGACCGCATCATCGTGCTCGCCTACATGGAAGCACCTGCTTTGAAGGATCTGGCCAAGAAACTCCCTGATGTCGATGCCGTTCTCGGCGGACCGACAGGACAGGTCGTCCCGCCAAACATGGTCGGACACGTTTTGGTCGGCAGCAGCACCAACAAAGGAAAGTTTCTCTTGCAGATGCAGCTTCCACCGTCAGGAAATGCGTCTGCCGAAATCGTCGAAGTCAGCAGTGATATCGACGAGTCCTCGGATCAGCAGGAAAATCTCCAATCGTTTTATGCGAAGCTGGGTGAAGCGGATTTCGCTCCCACCGACACGCAATTTGTATCAACACGACTCGTCGGCGCAGCAAAGCAAAAGATCGCTGGATCGGGATCTTGTCATCGTTGTCATCAAGCGGACAATGCCGTCTGGCATGATTCCAACCATGCACACGCTTGGCGCTCGTTGCAGAGCACGGGCGCACAAGTTGATCCTGCTTGTCAACGCTGTCACACGACCGGTTATGGACTGAGCGGTGGCTTTCAGAGCATCGCTGCTTCACAGTCGCTCGTCAGCGTCGGCTGCGAAAATTGTCACGGACCGTCGCACGAGCATGCAGCCGAGCCGACGATTCGCACACCGTTTGTCGCCAAAGAACAATGTGTTACCTGTCACGACCACGAAAACAGTCCAACGTTCGAATACGCGGGCTACTGGTCAGAAATCATTCACGGAAACAAGACTCAGCGGCAGACCAACGCGTCTTTGTAAGTCGTGGAATTGACTATCATCAATCTGTGAACGCTGCAAATTAAGACTCAATCTTGATCGCTTGTTCCGGTAATCCGCATTCACCGTCCGCAAACTTCGGGAACCACGCCGTGCGTCAATCGACTTCGATTCTGTTTTGCTGCCTGATCGTCGTTGGGGTCCCACAGTCTGCTTTCGCTCAAGATAGCCCGCCGTCGTTGCTGGATCAGTTGAAGGCTGCAGTTGCCAACGTGATGGAGTCGGCTGGCTCTGCTGATGTTGTTGATGAACAACCAGTAACCGCTGTCACCTGGCACCCAACGCTGGAGCAAGCCGTTGAGGAGGCTCGCGAAAGTGGCAAGCCGATCTTTGCAGTCGTCGGTGCACCGTGGTGTTCGTTTTGCGAAAAGCTGCAGCTGGAATTGAAGGGTGAAGGGGAAAACAAGATTGCCGAGCGATGGGTGTTGGCCAAGATCAACGCCGACGATGAAGTCAACGATGCTCGTGAATTGCGAGCTAATGCGTTGCCGGCTTTACGGCTATTGTCCTCCGATGGAGTGGTCACGGCGAGTCATGATGGCTACGCCCCGGTATCCCAGCTGACTCGTTGGCTGGATGTTCGTTACGAACTCACCAAGGCTCAGATGCCCGGCTTGTTGACCAAGGAGATCGCGGAGTTGGACGAAAGCGAGATCGAGACGCTGATCGGCTTGATGGCGATCCGCGATGTGACGGCTCGCCGCGTCGTGCTGAATCGGCTCGGCGAAATGCCGCAGCACGCTGTCCATCCAGCCATCGATTTGTTGGCGTCGGGAAGACTGGCCGATCAGCTTTCGGCGTTACAACTGCTGCGAACATGGGGGGCACCCCTCGCAGGGCTCGATCCTTGGGAGCCCGCCTCGATTAGCGATGCCGCCGTCGGTCGACTGAAGGCGTGGGGATTGGAAAAGTACCCCGCTGAATCGATCGAATGATGCGTTTCTTGTGCCTCGTCCAGATACTCGTGTTCCAAGTTCCTGATGGCCTCCTATTTCAAAATCGCTTGCCCCGGCTGTGAGAAATCACTGAAGGTCCCTGAGAATCTCGCGGGAAAGAATCGTGCTTGTCCATACTGCCAGCTCACGTTTCGCATACCGGACCCATTCAGCGATTCGGTAGTCGACGGTCAGACGGAAGCTGAGAATGCGTTTCCCAATATTAACGTTGCCGACAAACCGGCGGCACCGAAAAAGAAAGTCGCAACGCGTCACCGAGCCGAGAAAAGCTGGTTTGGCTCGCAAAACGATTCAGCCAGTAGCGATGTCAGTTTGCTGCTGAGCGGATTGATCGGTGCCGGTATGACGCTGGTTTGGTACGCCGTCACGTTTCCGATTCGCGACATGTACTTTGGCGCCCTGTTTTGGAAGCGCGGCCCGATTCCGATTCCCACAACGTTTCTGATGTTTTGGGCGATCGCGATCTTGATCCTCAAGTGGCAACATCTGAAGCGGCAGAAAAACGCCATGCTGTTGGATGTCTTGCCGACGGAAGTATCACCCGAAATTACGCTGGCTTCCCTTGATGCTTTTATCGAACACATCAACCAGCTGCCCGGTGCCAGTGCAGACAGTTTTCTGATCAATCGCGTTGTCCGCGGCATCGAACATTTTCGGGTCCGCAAGAGCGCCGCCGAAACGGTCACGATGATGGAGTCGCAATCGGAGATTGATGCGAACAACGTTGCCGGTAGCTACACGATCCTGAAAGTCTTCATCTGGTCCCTGCCGATCCTGGGGTTCATTGGAACCGTGATGGGCGTCAGTGCTGCGGTCGCCTCGTTAGCCGGCAGTCTCAGTGACAGTGGCAGCATGGACGCGATGAAAGCGGCTTTGCAAGACGTGTTTGGCGGCTTGGGCACCGCATTTGATACAACGCTGTTGGCGCTGATCATGAGCATGCTGGTGAAGATTCCGGCCGCCGCACTCCAGAAAAGTGAAGAGGACTTGATCACCAGTGTTGATGAATATTGCAACGAAAACTTGCTGCGGCGTTTGAATGACGGCCGCGAGGGAGGTGCCGAGCGTGGCGTTGCCGGCGGCAGTGGCAGTGATGCCGAGATTTTTCGACAGGCCGTCGAGGAAGCCTTGGCGACGCAACATGCCGAATTGGAACAGTGGCTCCGAAAGCTGGATTCGATCGGCGGTCGCATCACCGAACGCGTCTCCCAGGGCTGGGATCGAGTCAACGATCGCATCGAACAGCAACAACAAAAACACATCACATTGATGCACCAGCAACAACGCAAACAACAATCGCTGTTACAAGCACAACTAGAAGAAATGTCCGCCGCCGCAAACCAAATCCAGGCCAGCCTGAGCCAACTGGCAGAGCAGGCTGCCGCCATGCAGTCGCATGTCAACGAAACGTTTTCGGAAACGCAAACGACCCTGCAGAATCATTTGTCGGGCGTCGAAAGCGGGCTGACCAGTCTTGGCAGCGTGCTGGAAAGACTCGGCGACGGCCAGGTACTTGTTCAACAGGTGGAACCCGAACCCAAACGTGGTTGGTTTTTCCGTTCTAAGTCCAAATCACGCCGCAACGGGAGACGTTAGCGATGCCACGCCGCCGCCAAAGCAGTGATGATGACGTCTCACTGTTTCCATTCCTGAGCATCATCGCCTGCGTGATCGGTGTGCTGACGATGATGATTGCCACGCTGTCTCTGGCGCAAACCGACACGCCCGATGTCGCGATGATTGAAGATTACGAGCAAAAACAAAAACAGCTCGCCCAGACCGAAGAACGGCTCGAGAAAGTCAAACGGGAGATCGCTGTCTCGAATTCCGCAGCGTTGGAAATCCGCGAAGAGAAAAAGCTGTTGGACATGACCGTTGTCGAACTGCAAGAACTACTGGATCAACTCGAACAAGTCGAAAAGGAGTTGGCGGAGCAAGACAAAGTCAAAATCGTGATCCCGCCGATCGACCCGAAGGCGCGCGAAACCGTCGCCGACATGCAGGCGGAATCCGACGAACTGCGTGAACAAATTGCGCAGCTGGAAAAAGAAATCGCCCGGCGAGAGAGCGATTCGGAGACCAACGTGACGGTGTTGCCTCAGGGCAGCGGCCTGAATTTCACGCCCCATTTCGTGGAATGCGCCGCCGGTGCCATCGTTTTGCACGATCTACCATCGCCCAAGCGAATTCGTGCCGCGGACATGGCCAAAGATGATGACTTGGTCAAGCTGTTAGAAATGGTCGCCAATGGCAAAGATGATTCGATCGTGTTTTTGGTTCGTAGCGACGGACTTGGCACCTATCGAGCGTGCAAGCGGTTGTGTGACGATCGAGAACTACGCAACGGTAAAATTCCGGTTGTCGGCAAAGGACGGATCGATCTTTCCGCGTTTACCAAACGGAACCAATAGAGGATCCCATGGCATCCCGCAGAGGCAGTGATGATGACGATGGCGGTTTGGACGCGTTGCTGGACACGATGACGAACGTCGTCGGCATTCTGGTCCTCGTGCTGATCGTGACTCAGATGAGCGTCGCTGATGTTGTCGACAAGATCATGACGGAGAACAAAGTCGACGCGCAAGATGTTCAAGAGGTGACCCAACAGCTGATCGAAAAGCAGACGGAAGAGGATGAATTGCGAAAGATGCTGATCGATCCGCTGAATATCGACGCAGAAAAGCAACGTCAGGAATTGGTTAAGAAAAAGGAGTTGCTGGAGCGGCGGCAGAAACTGCTGGACGAGAAAAAGAAGCAGAAGAACGAGTTTGCAATCAGGGTCGAGACGGATCGCAAGCAGGCTGAAGAAAACAAACAGAAAATCGCCGATACCGAAAAGAAGCGAACGGAACTGCAAACGCTGATCGCGACTGCGCTGGAAAAAAAAGCCAGCCTGGAGGCGATGCTGGACAAGACACCGCAAGTTGCTCCGCCCGCCGACGTTGAAGTCACGATCCCCAATCCACGGCCGGCCCCGCCAGGGATCAAGCAGGCATTGGTCCTGTGTATCCATGATCAGCTCTATCCGGTCAATATCGAAGTCTTTCGCAAAACAGCTGAGCAAAATGCGAAAGCGATCATCACTCGATTCAAACTCGTCCGCGATCCCAAGACCGGAATCGACCCGGAGAAATTCAAGCAGCACTTTGAACGGCTGAGAGACCAAGACGATTTTTTTGACGTGGAATACTATGTCGCCGACAATCGTTACCCACGTATCCGCTTCATTCCACGCCAAGGCCGTGGTGCCGGTGAAAAGGAATTGGTCAATCCGCGTTCTCGGATTCGCACCAAATGGCTCAGTCAATTGGACGTGCAAAAGTACTATGCCAGGTTTTACGTCTTACCGGACGGCTACGACATTTACGTGACTGCTCGGCGTCTGTTTAGCAATGCGGGCATGCTGGCCGGCTGGGAACCGCAAGACAAGAATTGGGTGCTCACCTCCTACGTGCCGGGTGGAATCGAACTCGGCCCTCCACAAGAGAAAAAGCCGTCGCCGCCAGCCAAGCCGACCAATGTGATCGATTGACATCGTCGCCGTCCTCTTCTTGGTAGCATCAGTCTCTTCTTGGTAGAATCAGTTGCAGTGACGTCGGCGATGGTTGGTTTCCAAAAATAACTAGAATTCCGAAGCAAGAAAGTTAGTTGTGAGATCCAAGATTCCTCCGCCTACTTATCGCAAACTCCGTGGCTACGCGATTGATCCCAGTCTGAGCACCGCTCTGTCAACCATGCAGGTCAACGAACTGGTCTATCAGGTCCATTGGGAGGAATTGGGGAAGCTTGACGATGGTTCACGCGGCCCTTACCCAGTTGGGGAGTATCTGGAAATCGTCGACTACGACCCGGCGACCGGCCGGTTTTATGAGCCCGTTGACCTGGACGATCCGTATCTGTTGGCGCAAGACGGAATCGCTCCAAGTGTGAGCAATCCGCAATTCCATCAACAGATGGTCTATGCGGTCATGATGACAACGATCAAGAATTTTGAACGGGCACTCGGCCGTAAGCTCCAGTGGGCGGAGAACATTCGCTACGGCCAACCAGAACAGCATGCAGAAGGCGAACAACGAAAAGAAGTCTGCTTCGAGTTCGTGCCGCGGTTGCGAGTCTACCCACACGCACTGCGCCAAGCGAATGCGTTTTACGATCCTCTGAAAAAGGCGATCTTGTTCGGATACTTCAGCGCTGTCGCCGGCCAATGCGCAGTTACAGTTGCCCGGTGGCACCGTGTTCACATGTCTGAGCCACGACATCATCGCGCACGAGACCACCCACGCCATCCTTGATGGGTTTCATCGGCGTTATATCCAGGCGACTCATCCCGACACCCGTGCGTTCCACGAGGCGTTTGCCGACATCGTCGCCTTGTTTCAGCATTTCTCGTTCCCGGAAGTCTTGAAGCATCAAATCTCGCTGACTCGCGGCGACCTCATGCAGCAAAATATTCTGGGTCAGTTGGCCCAACAATTCGGCAAAGCGATCGGCGGCTATGGCAGCCTGCGTGACGCGATTGGCGGCCACGACAAGGACGGAAACTGGAAGCCGCAGGTTCCCAATCCGAAGGATTATGCGACCGTGATGAGCTTTCATGCGCGAGGCGGCATCCTGGTGGCGGCCATCTTTGATGCCTTTCTGAATATTTACCAAAGCCGTGTTCAAAAACTGATGCGGATTGCCACGGGTGGAACAGGAGTTCTACCCGAAGGCGAGATCCATCCCGATCTGGTCGAACAGCTTGCCGAAACGGCGGCCAAAACCGCTTCGGATGTACTGCGGATCTGCATTCGGGCTTTGGATTATTGCCCGCCGATGGACATCACGTTTGGCGACTATCTTCGCGCGATCATTACGGCCGACTTCGACATGATGGCGGAAGACTCACGTGGCTATCGCGTGGCCTTCGTCGAAGCATTTCAGAAACGCGGAATCAATGCAGCAGGCATCAAAAGTATGGCCGTCGAGGAGCTGATCTACGAGTTGCACCCGGACAATCTCAGCCCCGAGCTAGAGCAGAAAGCGGGTGAGTTCCTTCGCAAGCTCAAGGAGGCTGTCGGATATCTCACAGATCGTAAGGAAATTTACGAAAAGACGAAGAGCTTCATTCGCGGTGAAGAGGGGATTCACCGCCAGATTGAATGCAATCTCGTTTCCGAAGCCTTTTCGGAACTGACCGGACTGATGTTCCCAGGCGACTCGGAGGCGACGGAAAAACTCGGTCTCGAATTCGCGTATCTGACAACCAAGACGGCCTCCTACGCCGTCGGTAATGTGTGGTTGGCCAATCGAGTGACACCGAATGGTGACATCGTCAATCATGTGATCGTAACGCTGATTCAAAAACGCGGGGTACGATTCATCATGGGCGATGACGACGAGATCAACATCGATGAGGCAGGGTTCTTTGTTCCCGACAAAACGGATCCTCAAGAGTGGGGCGACAATCACATTATTTTCCGTGGCGGCTGCACGCTGATCTTTGACCTGGACTCAATGCGTCTCCGCTACTCCATAAAAAAGAACATCGACGACCGAGCCCGAATGATCCGCCAGTACAAGTATGAACACGGCATGTTGGATGACGACGTTCAAACGTACTTTGACAGCAGTACCATGAACGCGTTGGCCGGACCTTTTGCCTTCATGCATTCGCACACCGAAAATCACGAAGAATAACATGCCTACTGCAGACGCCGTCACGTCCGTTAAAGTCAGAATGTACCGGCAAGGATTTGGGGACTGTTTCCTGCTGTCCTTTTATCGAGAGAAAGATCGGGTCTTCACGATGCTGGTCGATTGCGGAATCAAGTACAACACCAAATCCGATCAGGTACCGATCGCCGATGTGATCGAAGACCTGAAGGCGACGCTGACACCGAAAGACGGAAAAAAACCTCAGCTGGATGTGCTGGTGGCGACCCACGAACATTGGGACCACATTGCCTACTTTCATCCTAAGCGATTCCCGAATTTTTTTGCCGACTTTGAAATTGGTGAAGTCTGGCTCGCCTGGACCGAAGACCCCAAAGACGACGAGGCAAGGACAATCAATTCCCGCTTACGCGATGGCGCCGCGGCACTGCAACTAGCCGCCACGCAACTTCAAGAAGCTGAGACGGACGAAGTTGAACAGACCAAAGATATGTACTTTGGTGATACGGTTGCCTTGGGGCGAAGGCAATTCAACAGCTCCATGGATGATGTGCTGGGGTTCTATGGCGCCTCGCTGAAAGAGGTCAGCGAAAGCGGCATCAAATACAAGAAGAATGGCCGCCCCAGCACCATGACGGAAGTGGCCATGAAAAACATCATCAAGCTCGGTAAACGTGGCATCAAGTATTTCTCACCCGCAACGACCGTCGCTAGCGAGCTACTCCCGGCCGGCATCAACATCTACGTGCTCGGCCCGCCACGTAGCAGCTTGATCAATAAATCGAATCCCTCACGTGGCCGCGCTCATGAGACGTATATGAGCATTGACCATACCGGCATGACGAGCTTCATTGACGGCATGTTGGGATTGGGAGCCGGCGGCACAACGGCCGAAAACGTCGCGAGTCCTTTTGGCGACCGAGTCGGCCTGACGAGAGACGAGGCGGAACACGACTCGTATTTTGCCGGCACCTACTTTGCGCCCCAGGAAGCATATCGAAGAATCGAACATAACTGGCTGGATATTGCCGGGCAGTTCGCGCTGCAACTTGACGGCGCGATCAACAATACGAGCCTGGTGCTGGCCATTGAACTTGCCGAATCAGGGAAAGTCCTGCTGTTCCCCGGTGACGCCCAGGTCGGCAGTTGGCTCAGCTGGCATGATCATCAGTGGAAAGTCAAGGAAGGTACCAAAACAAAGACTCGCACCGCCGAAGAGCTGTTGAACAATACGGTGTTGTACAAAGTCAGCCACCATGGAAGCCACAATGCCACGATCAAGGACAAGGGACTTGAGATGATGACGCACCCGGAACTGGTGGCGATGATGCCGGAACAGGAAGACTGCTACAGCGGTATCCCCTATCCCAAATTGATGACGGCACTGAATCGATTGTGCAAAGGCCGCGTACTCGTCTCCGCCGACGTTAACTTTCCGCCGGAAGACCTGTTGGCGAAGAAACCGGATGAAATGAGTTCGCGTGAATGGAAGTCGTTCAAGAAAGACGTGGTCGTCGAACAGCTTTACGTCCAATACACGGTGCGAGCGTGACGTCCTGGCAGATCATTGTCGCCGAGTGCTCCGAACTCGGTAACAGCCCTTGGCGGGCATCCCATCGAGGAGGTTCAAGACGTGGCAGAACGGTTGCTTAGCAAGTAGCCAGATCTGGTGACTTCTGCCGAGTTCGGTGAACTCGGCGACATTTCCAGCTGAAACCTTTCATCGATACCAAAGGCGGCGTCTCGGCCCTAACCACCCCTCTACGGTGCTCGAGTTGGCCGGTTGAAGCTGCAAAAAAAGATGCGCGGAAATGCCGCTTGCCCACCTGTTGGATGGGCATAGAATCCGCGGCGGTTCTGCGACAATCTTTTCGCGTTCTCGAGTATCCGGATAATCCGGGGTATCTGAGAAAACCGCAGCGGAGGGTCGCCTTCTGAGCATATCATCAACGATTCTGCCGACACAACCGCTCATTGTGAGCTGCGTATTTTGTTTTCGTGGTAACACAAGGTTGTTTTGGCAATTTAGGAGGTTAAGATACGCCAACTAGCCCCCCCATTTTGACTTCAACTTCTTTCACAAAACGCCCCATAACGGGATCGATGCATACCTCTACCGACTGGCCTGCCGTCCCCGCTGAGAGCGGGGAAGATGTTGGCGTGATTGTTCGATGTGCACCAGCACCTGACACATCGCCGCACATTCAAAAACGTCCGAATCCTGTTTGGAAACGTGCCTTGGATGTGTGCGGGGTGGTTGTGATTGCTCCCTTGCTTGCCCCGCTATTACTGGCGGTTGCCATCTACATCCGGCTTGTTTCGTCAGGCCCGGTTTTGTTTGTGCAATCACGAGTTGGCCATGGTGGCGAAGACTTTCTGATTTACAAATTTCGCACGATGCATGTCTCGGAAGTCAGTCGTGATGAAACGCATCGTGACTTCGTGGCAAGCTACACGGGCGTCGACGGAGCGATGAAGAAGCCGGACTATCGAGACGCTTTGATTCCCGGTGGTGATTTACTTCGCAAGTTTTCAATTGACGAATTGCCGCAACTGCTTAATGTGATAAACGGCAGCATGAGTTTGGTTGGACCAAGGCCTGACCTACTGCAAGGTTGAAGACTATCAACCGCAGCAATTGCGCCGCTTTGAAGTGCTGCCTGGAATGACAGGCTTGTGGCAAGTCAGTGGTAAGAATCGCCTCAATTTCGATCAAATGGTTGATTTGGATATCAAGTACATCGACACGCGGTCCTTGGTAAAAGACTTGATGATCATGGCGAGAACAGTCACTGTTCTTCTGCTGGAGCGGAACGAGTAATTTTTCTTTGTTATCACACCTGTGCGAGAAGCATCTATGATTCGCGTTGGCATTGTGGGCCTAGGATATTGGGGTCCAAACTTAGTGCGTTGTTTTTCTGATCTGGAAAACTGCAAAGTGACCGCGGTCTGCGACCAAAGTTACGACCAGTTGCTGCGCATCAAGGATCGTTTCCCGGGGGTCTATCCGATCGAGAACTTCGATCAGCTGCTGGACCGCGACCTGGTGGATGCCGTTGTCATCGCCACGCCTACAGCGTCGCACTACGACCTGACAATGAAGGCGCTCGAGCATGATCTGCATGTCTTCGTCGAGAAGCCGCTTGCCAAAACGTCTGCCGAGTGTCGCAAGCTGGTTGAGACAGCCGATGAACGAAATCGCACTCTGTTCGTGGGGCACGTTTTCTTGCACTCTTCGCCGGTGATCAAGTTGCGTGAAATGATCGAGTCGGACGAACTGGGCAATATCAATTACATCAGTAGTCGCCGTTTGAACCTCGGTCCGGTACGCAAAGATGTCAGTGCTTTGTACGACTTGGCTCCACACGACATCTCGATGATGCTGTACTTGCTCGGTCAAAAGCCTGTGTCGGTCACGTGTTCGGGTTTCGATCGATTGACATCCTGGAATTCATGACGTTTGCAAC
Organism: Pirellulaceae bacterium; assembly: GCA_963714715.1. GTDB lineage: Bacteria > Planctomycetota > Planctomycetia > Pirellulales > Pirellulaceae > JBFJVZ01. The sequence continues at coordinate 32,419 of CAVQPV010000054.1, forward strand.
TTGACGATGTTGTTTGAGGGCAACCGGATGGGCATGGTTCACGTCAGCTGGCTGGACCCGCGCAAGGAACGGGTTTTGACCGTTGTTGGCGACAAGAAAATGGCCGTCTACGACGACTTGGAGCAGGAGAAGATCAAGATCTACGACAAGGGAGTTGATAAGCCATCGGGTGCCAGTGGTGACTACGCCGATTTTCAACTCGCCTATCGCTACGGTGGAAGCTACAGCCCCTTTCATCCAGGAACGAGAACCACTGAAAGCGGAGTGCGCCGAATTTGTTCGCTGCATTCTTGAGGGCGATCGTTCCGGTGACCGATGGCGTCAATGGCTTGAACGTCGTCGAAGTGCTCGAAGCGGCACATCACTCGCTCCATCGCGGCGGTCATCCGATCGAATTGGACTGCCTGGACCAAGTTGTTGTGAGTGACGTCGTGATTCACCCGAATGCACTTGTCGATGATGCGAATGCGATCGGGCCGCACACCAATGTGTGGGCTTTTGCCCATGTGATGGCAGGGGCTCGTGTTGGCGAGCATTGCAACGTTGGCGACCATGCCTTTGTGGAAGCTGGTGCCGTCGTTGGCAACAACGTGACGCTCAAGAACAACGTCTTGATCTGGGAAGGGATCACGATCGAGGACGACGTGTTCGTCGGGCCCGGCGTGGTCTTTACCAATGACCGATTTCCTCGGTCGCCGCGGGCGGTCGGCGGCAGGCAGCGTTACAGCGACAAATCCAACTGGTTGGTGACGACGATCGTGCGGCGAGGTTGCTCGATCGGCGCCGCGGCGATCATTTGTCCCGGCATCGAGCTTGGCTGCTATTCGATGATCGGGGCCGGTTCGGTGGTCAGCAAGGATGTCGAGCCCTACAGCCTGGTGATCGGGTCACCTGCCCGACCGGTAGTGTACTATGTCTGTAGCTGTGGTCAGAAACTCTCTGGGCACTACTTGCAGGTGGATTGTGAATTGTGCGGGGAAACGATGGCGGCACACGGTGCGCCGGCGACAGCAGAGGCGATGAACGCCTGAAACTTTTTGACACCAATTGCTCTTTGGGACACAACAAATGCAACACCCGCTCCTATCCCTCTGGTTGATCTTCAAACACAGTCTCGTGCCATCAAGGAAGATGTGCTTACGGCGAATTGGCGACGTGATCGATGGTGCGCGCTACATTCTCGGCCAGGAGGTCCAGGAGTTCGAGGAGCAGTTTGCGGCTTACTGCGGCACCGATCATTGCATCGGGATGGCCAACGGCACCGATGCGATCCACATGGCCTTGCGCGCTCTTGACATTGGCCCGGGCGATGAAGTGATCACGGCCGGCAACTCGTTCGCGGCGACGGCATTCGCGATCGCGTACGCCGGCGCGAAGACTGTTTTTGTGGACATCGATCCAGTCGACTTCAACATCGATGTCACGTTGATCGAGCAGAGCGATCAGCGAGCGAACCAAGGCGATCATCCCGGTCCACTTGTATGGTCAGCCCGCCAGAATGAAAGAAATCCGCGAGATCGCCGACCGGCACAACTTGCGGATCATCGAAGACGCCGCTCAGGCACACGGTGCTGAGCTGAATGGACAGCGTTGCGGGTCGTTCGGCGACATCGGTTGTTTCAGTTTTTATCCCGGCAAGAACCTCGGTGCGTTTGGCGACGGCGGGGCAACCGTGACCAACGATCCTGAGCTGGCCGAAAAACTGCGACTGTTACGCAATTATGGCCAGAAGCAGAAGAATCGACACGATCTGCTTGGCTTCAACTGCCGTCTTGATACGGTTCAGGCGTGTGTGCTGTTGTCCAAGATGCGACACATCGAGGAATGGACCGAGCAGCGACGTACGGTGGCGAGTTGGTACCGAGAGGAATTGGCAGATGTTGAGCTTGGTTCTTCCGCATGAACACGACGACGTTCGTCACGTTTACCATCTTGTTTGTCGCGCGAACTCCTCAGCGTGATGAGTTGATGTCGTCGTTTGGCGGAACAGAATATTTTCTGCGGCATTCACTACCCCAACCCGTTGTGCACAGCGCAGCCGTTCACCGACTCGCCAACGATGCCGCTCGGATTGCCGGTCTGCGCAACGGTGGCAAATGAAATCGTATCGCTGCCGATGTACCCCGAAATGACGCGAGATCAGGTCTCGCGCGTCGCGGAAGCCATTGGTGACTTCGTCTCAAATAAGGAATTAACCAGTGAACTCGTTTAAGCATGGCCTGACCCGGACGGATCACGACGTCACCGATGATCGATCCACACCGGTCGTGTTCTCGCAATCGGCGATCGCGCCCACGTGGTCCGACACCGGCGGGCAACGTGGCAGCACTCTTGCTTCGTTCTTGGAGATTCCCTTCATGAACAAGCGACTGATCTTTTGCTGCACATTGCTGGGCATCTTGCTCGGCTGGGCGTTGCTTTTGGTTTGGCCCAGAAGCTACGAATCTGTGGCCAAACTGATGGTCAAGGTGGGCCGCGAAAGCGTGTCGTTGGATCCAACCGCCACCACGGGTTCGAGCCTGCTGATGCTGCAGAAGACGCAAGAAGAGGAAATCATTTCGGCGCTCGAAGTGCTGAACAGCCGTCAAGTTTCAGAAAAGGTCGTCGACGCCTTGGGGGCCGATGCCATCTTGGATGGCGAATTGCCGCAAACTGAACAACAGCAAGGCGAAGGTGCTGGTGGTAACGCGTTCAGCCAGCGACTCGAACTCTGGAAGACGTCGCTGACCGGCTGGGTAAGCGACGTGTTGCTGACCGCCGGCGTGAAAGACAACATCAGCGACCGAGAACTGGCGATCCGTCGACTTCAGAAGTCGGTTGAGACTCATACGCCCAGGAAATCGTCTGTCGTCGTCATCGAGGCGCAGGCAGCGACGCCGGAGTTGGCCCAGGCGATTGTCAGCAAAGTCACCGAGTCTTTTTTGGCGGAGCATTTGGAGGGCTCGCACACCGACGGGTCGTATGAGTTCTTCGAGGAACAATGTGTCACCCTCGAGAGCGAATTGAACGAGTTGGTCGCCGCGCGCGCCAAATTCATGCAGGACCATCAGATCGTTTCGATCCAAAACAATCGCGAATTGTTGAGCAGTCAGTTTACCGGGATCGATCGCGATCTGGTGGTTGCATTGGGTCAAGCTGAGCAGGCAGCCGCGGAAGTCGACGACGTGAAAGCAAAGATGCTTGCGGTCGAGGATGAGATCGTTGCAGAAAAAACCGCTATCGGCGACGAAACTTGGAGCGGCATGCGGCAACAGATCTATGAGCTGGAATTGGAGGAGCAGAATCTGGCCGCCAACTTCACCGTTGAGCATCCACGGCTGAGACGGGTCCGCAGCCAACTCAAAGGGGCGCGGGAGATTCTGGACAAACTCGATAGCGAGCGCATCGACGAAAACACGACCCCCAATCCGATCAAGATGAGACTCAAGGAAGAACTACAGCAAAAGCAGACTCAGGTTGTCGGTCTGCGATCATTGATCCAGGAGCAGCAAGAGCGACGAAAGGAGATGGAATTGACAGCGAAAGAATTGCTGGATCACGAACGCCATCTAACGCAGGTTGACCGGGAGATCGAACTGAAGACTGCCAGCCTCAGCATGATGCGAAGAAAACTGGAGGAAGCGCGGATGATTGACGAGTTGCACTCCGACAAGTTCTCCAATATCCATGTATTTCAACCAGCGACTTTCGTGGAACGGGCGGTCAGCCCGAAGAAGAGGGTCTTGGGTGTCGGGTTTCTGTTTCTCGGCTTGTTGAGCGGACTTGCACTATCGTTTTTACGTGAGGGATCTTCTCCGTCACTGCGGACTCCCGGTGACGTTGAGTCTCGTCTGGGTGCTCCCGTCGTTTCGACCATCCCGCGATTGAAGCGAATGAAGTCACCTCGATTGAAGGAGCAAAAATCCTATCGGAAACTTTGTCAAGGATTGATCTCGGAAATCCTGATGTCTCAGCATCGTTCCGGACATACGCGGGGACGATCACTCGGGGTCATTGGTGTCGATGTCGGTGCTGGTGCCAGCACACTCGCAGTCAATTTGGCCGTGGCCAGCAGCGTCGACTGCCATATGAGAACTGTGCTGGTTGATGCCGATGCCCGCATGCGTTCGGTCTCGAAAATGTTTGGTCTGAATGGTGCGCCCGGGCTGGTCGAACTAGTCAGTGGTAGCGCATCGCATGATGAATGTTTGCAAAAAGTTAACAAGCCGGAGATCGAATTGATCGCCTCTTCGGCGGATTCATGCGATGAACTGCTATCCAATAGTGCGCCCGAGATTGTGCAGGCCTTGCAAGCCTACCTGCATGATTGTGACTTGCTGATCGTTGATTTGCCGGCAGCCAGCCAGCCTGATCAGGCCGTCGCCTTGGCACAGCACCTCGATTGCATTTTGGTCGTGATTGAGTCGGAAAAAACGCAAGCCGCAGCCGCCGAGCGGATGCTGAATCGCTTGGCTCAAAGCGACACCGAGATCATTGGTGTCGTGCTGACGAAGACGCGCAGTTACTTGCCAAAGTTCGTTCGCGGGTTCGTCGCTCGGCAAGCATAGCGTATTGGATCATTATCAACGCAACGTGCTTTCCTGCTGCGCAAGGCGTCTTGCCAACCGCATCACCGATCCGGCGCGAAACCGAGTTGTTCGTCTCTCGATTCGCTAAATCAAACGTTCGATTAAACCGCAAACATGATTACTCGTGCTCCATCTCCAAGACCGCTGAATCCAGCGCGGCAGGAGCAGACTTCTGCGTCCCCATCGGCAGCCATGGCTGCGGATCGCGGGAGACCATCCGTTGCCGATCGACTTCGGTTCTGGCTGCCGATTGCTTTGATTCTATCGGCCGTCTGGGTCAGTCACACCGACTTCCGGTTTGCGGCGATGGCTGATGATCCCACAGTCGAGGAAGTCGATGTGATCGAGGGTGTGGGGGGCTCAAATATGAAACGTCGGCTGTTGTTTCCGGCGATGGCACTGATGGGGTTCGTGATGTGGTGGACAAGTCGTCGGTCCTCACCGATTCATCCGCGATTGGCGACAGCATCGTTGCTGCTCGTCATCATCGTGGGAGCAAGCGTGCTGTGGTCCGTCGAACCGCAGCAGACCTTGCGACGAGCGAGCGTTGTTTTCTTTATTGCAATCGCCGCGCTTGGGATCGGCAAAGATTGGACGGCAACTGATCTCTGCAAGGCGGCATTAATCATGTCATCGGTATTTGTAGGCATCTCGATACTGATTGAGCTGCAGTCGGGATCATTTCTGCAAGGGGCGGAGTACCGATTCTCGGGCGTCTTTCACCCCAATCGCCAGGCGATTAATACCGGCGTGCTCACACTATCGAGTCTTTGCCTGTTTCGAGGGAGCGGTCGGTATTCGTATTTGCTGCTGGCAATTCTCGGTATCGTGCTCACCAAGCTGACAGGCTCGCGTGGTTGCATCTTGGGACTCGGTTTCGCGATCGTTGCCATGTATTGGATCACGATGTCCCCGAGCAAACGAGTGGGCAGCGTCCTCGCCTGCGGCATCTGCGTTGCGGTCGGACTAATCCTGATCTCACTTTCGGCCAGACCAATTCCTGGTCTTAGCGACGTTGCGCTGATGGGGCGTGCCGAAGAGAGTGCGCAAGACAGTATGTTGCACGGCCGCGTCGCGATCTGGAGTGCATGTCTGAATGACATTATTGAACGGCCGCTGATCGGATACGGATATGGAGCCTTCTGGACGTCTGACCGCGTATTCGAGTATTCACGAATTCACGACTGGGCATTTTCCAGTGCGCACTCGGTCTATGTAGAAACGCTATTAGACATTGGCATTTTGGGTGCAATGGTTGCCTTAGCTGTGACCCTGATCGCGTTGCTGACGTCGTTAAGGATCTTCGAGCAAACGCATGATTGGGGGATCATGTTCATCTGCTCATTGATCTGCATGGGACTGGTCAGCGGCTCGGTTGACGTCATGTTTGTTCAAGTCGGCTTCGTCACGATCCTGCTGGCTATCGGTGTCGTGATTCTGTTTATGCATCCACTTGCATCCCCCGCAATCAGCCGTCCAGGAGGCACGCACACCAGTTTGCTGCGGAGTGAAGTCCCGAGAGTTGCTCAACTCGGAAAGCGTGGTCTCTGATGGTTTCGATCAAGTCTTGCCAGAACTCGGCGGCGACACACGATGCAGAGGATCGATTTGCCGGGCAAGACCAGTCGTCTTGCCTGCCGAAAGATCCTCCGGTGATGTCAAAAGAAGGCGCAGCCCCGGCGGCACAACAACGAAGTGGAAACGCAATCCGTCGGATTGGGATCAATGCGGCATCCTTGCTGGCTGGTGATGTCTTCAATCGAGGTGTCACTTTCGCAATCTATGCGATTGTCGCCCGCTATTGCGGCGCTCACGCATTTGGGCAATTGGCGTTGGGGTTGATTCTGTTTCATTCGTTCCAGGTTTTTGCCAGTATTGGGCTACCGACACTTGCTTTTCGTGATGTCTCGAAACATCCGCAAGCCGACGGTAAATACCTGGTCAACACCTGCGCCATTTCGTGTGTGACGTTCCTGGTGGTCTATGCCCTGCTGGGGCTCTTTGTGTTGTTGTCGGGATATGCCCCCGAGACAACATTGATCATCATGTTGTTCGGATTATCGATCCTGCCTCGATCGTTGTCGTTGAACACGGAGGCGATCTTCCGGCGCACGAGCGAATGCATCTCATTCTCTGGGCAGCTGTACCGATCAATCTCGCCAAACTCGGAGCGACGGTTTTACTGCTGGCAAACGGGTATGGTGTAACTGCTTTCGCGATCGTGCTGTTTGTTTCGTACTTCGCGATTTTTTTGATTCATGCGGTCATTCTGGCGAGAACGCTGATTTCGCCACCCACCGGAATTGAATGGGCGTTCTCCAAGGGGCTTCTCCGAAAGGCTTGGAAGTTCTTTGGCATTGACGGTTTTTTCGCAATGTCCTCGTCAATCAACGTTGTCCTGCTCTCGTGGTTTGCCGGTGAAACGGCGGTGGGCATCTTTGTGCGCGGCAGCTCAACTACTGTTGCCAGCGACGATCATATTTGAGGCGATGGTTACAAGCATTTTTCCGATTATGTGTCGTCGCGCCGAACGGAGTCGCGAAGACTCAGGCCTACTGGTAATCATGATGCTAGAAGTCCTGATGTTCGTAGCTGTTCCAGGTTGTGTTCTGCTCTGGTTTTGCGCCCAGCCGCTGATCTCAATCGTCTACAAAAGTAGCACTTTTGTCGATTCGGCGTCACTGGTGCAGATCATGGTCCCTTCAATTCTTTTCGGTGCTGCAACTAAGATACTTGGGCAGGTCCTGATGTCTTATGGACGCGAGCATGTCAATCTCCGTATCGTTGCCATCAACCTTTGCTTCAATGCGATATGCGGATTTGCGCTGATTTATTTGCTTGGCATTTATGGTGCGGCGATTACGCTGCTACTAACCAAGTTACTTGAATGTGTGCTGCACGTGGCAGCCACCCGCGGCCTCCTTTTTCAGGAAGCTGGAGAGACAGCAAAAACAAAGCTTGTGATTCTCTGGCAGACAATTGCATCGTCAGTCGTGATGTCAGTTGCTTTGGCGATGGTTGGAGAGGCATCCTTTCTCTGGCTAGTCCTGATTGGAAGTTTTGCCTTCATAGTAACATTCCTGGCACTGAGTTCCTTTTCGATCAATTCCAAGCATACGTTTGGTGAAAGGTTTTTCGCACCGCTGGAAGAACAATGACGCCGGTGAAACCGTGGGCAAGCGAGCAATTTGCACCCGAATCTTCGGCATCGCCTCGGATACTTGCCGCCCACACATTGAAAGGTCACACAGCCGAACCGATGCGCATCGCTCTCGTTTCCTACGATTTCGGCGAGTACTGTATTCAGCATGCAAACGGCCTGTTGGATCACGGCGATGTGCTGCTGGTTATTCCCAGCCAATTGTTTGAGCCCCACGAAGCCATGTTGGCAGAAAAGGTTGAATGTCGCACCTTTGCAAAACCCCGCTTGCGACAACCACTTCGTCAGCTTCGAGTGCTTCGCCAGATTCTGAAATATATTGCTGAGTTTAAACCTGACGTGATCCACTTTCAGCTCGGACACATGTGGTTTAATTTCGTTGTTCCGCTACTGCGACGGCGATACCCAGTCGTCTATACAGTTCACGATGCACGACAGCATCTTGGTGATCGGGGTGCCCAGAAAACACCGCAGTGGGTCATGGACTTTGGATATCGGTGCGCCGATCAGGTGATTGTCCACAGTTCTCACCTGACGCAAATCCTGGTGGACGAGGTCGGGCTGTCCGCAAGTCAGATTCATGTGATTCCTCACATCGCTATTGGTGAACGAAATGCCGAGTCCGTTGAAACCGATGACAACGAGGTGTTGTTTTTTGGCCGCATTTGGCCGTACAAGGGCTTGGAGTATTTGATTCGAGCACAGCCGCTGATCAACCGCGAAGTGCCCGATGCGAGAATTGTGATTTGTGGACAGGGGGAAGACATGGAACGATATCGCCGCATGATGTCGGACCCGACACGTTTTGTCGTCAACAATCGGTGGATCACGGACAGCGAACGTACGGAGTACTTCCAGCGTGCCAGTGTCGTCGTCTTGCCGTATGTCGAGGCTTCTCAGAGTGGCGTCGTTCCAGTCGCTTATGCGCATTCCAAGCCTGTCGTCGTGACGCAAATCGGTGGCCTGCCAGACGCAGTCGAAGCGGAACGTACGGGCTTGTTAGTTCCACCGGCCAACGAGGAGGAACTTGCTAAGGCGATCGTCAGGTTGTTGAAAGACCGGGAACTTCGCAGGTCGATGGGGGCAGCCGGATACCGGAAACTAAAAAGTGAGTTTTCGCCGTACCCTGTCTGCCAACGAACCGCAGACGTGTATCGCTTAGCCATCGCCGGACGTAAGGCGGCCGGAAAATCCGCCAACGCAAGTTTCTCACGTCAGTTGTAATCAAGCACGTTATCGAAGTTTGAGTCGCAAGAAATGCTGAACAGCCAATGCTTACAAGCCGCCAACGATCTGTATCGATATCTGATTCAGGTTCACTGGGATGGAAATGCGCTGCGCGGGCCTGACCCCGGAATGCGGTTCAATACCCGAGTGGGGAGATTCGTAAAAAGCTATACAAGCTTTTTGCCTTGGACTGATAACATGACCTACATGCAAGCTCAAGGCTATTGGATTTTTGATAACTGGGAAATGTTTGATCTGACGGGCGACGAAAGCGCAAAGACTATTGCACTGTCTTGTGCGGAGACCGTCATTGAGATGCAGACGCCACAGGGCTACTGGGAGTATCCCAATCTTGAATGGAAGCATCGCATTGCCACTGTGGAGGGTTGTTTCGCTGTTCTTGGATTGCTGGAGTGCTTCGCGAGGGTCCGGGACGAGCGGTTCCTGGATGCTGCCCGGCGATGGTTCGACTATTTAATCTCAAATATCGGATTTCGACGCCAACAGCAAGAGAACATGTGGGCGGTAAACTACTTTAGTAATCAGGACACAGATGGAGGTGGCGTACCAAATAACTCAACCATGTTGCTCTGGGTGTTAGCCCGATTCCATGATTTGACGGGAGAGTCAAAATTCTTGGAGCCATGCGACAAGATGGTAGCCTGGTTGCGGCACGTCCAGCTGCCATCGGGTGAACTCCCGTACGGGGTCGGTGTAGGGAAACAAGACAGGGCTCACTTTCTTTGCTACCAATACAACGCCTTCGAGTTTATGGACTTGGTCCACTATCAAAAGCTGACAGGCGACGAGGAAATCCAGCCTGTTGTCGAGCGGTTGGCGAGCTATCTAACGGCAGGTTTGACGGCGGAGGGAAAAGCCCGCTATGACTGCTCGCACGAGAATCCGGACGTGCTCTATTACACGGTTGCGGTCGCCAGAGCATTGAGTGTGGCTACGGATTTGCAGCTGGGCGACTATACAGCCAGTGCGGAAAAAGCGTTTCAGCGGGCCTTGTCTTATCAGCGCCCCGATGGCGGATTCTCTTACCATTCGCGAAAGAACTACGGCTGCTTGACCGATCGCCGTTCGTATCCTCGATATCTTTCCATGATATTGAATCATCTACTCGGTCAAGTTCGACAGCAAAGAATTGAAGAAGAATCGGCAGCGAATCGTTTGGTCAGAGACGTCGGAAGTCTTTAGCCTGAGAACGTGTTTTAAAAAGGGGTCTGACCCTTTGTGGGCGAGAGGTTACTGCAAGCTAAACTCGGTACCGGACACTTTTTTCGTTTATCAAGATCGATTCAAGAGAGGGTCAGACCCCTTTTTTAAACACGTTCTCAGGGGAATACGATGCATATCGGCGTCATTGCCTCGATGAAACAGGGGCTCGAGCAATTCATCTATCGAGAAGTTCGTGAATTGCATCGACGGGGGGCGAAGATCAGCATTTTTCCAACGAAACATGGTCCAGGACTCTATGAGCCACCTGCTCAATGGAGTGTCTATCGATGGCAGACTTCCAAAGTCTTGTTGAGTCAAGCATTCCGGTTTTTGTATTTTCGTTTGCGATACGCTCAGGTACTTGTCGAGGCAATCAAACATCGCGCCGTGGTCGATTTCTTCTTGGCGGCCTACTTTGCCAGATATCTGTGTGATGTAGATGTCATTTACGCAACCTTCGGCGACCGGAAACTGTTCGTTGGTTACTTTTGCTCGCGACTAACAGGGAAGCCTTTGGCCGTCGAAATCCACGCTTACGAGCTGTACCAAAATCCCAATCCAAGCTTGTTCCTTGCCGCACTCGCACGTTGCGATCAGATCATCACCATTTCGGAATTCAATCGTGAATTTTTACAGCAACACTACCAGATCGAACCGGATCGCATCGACGTGGTTCGCTGCTCAGTCGATCTAGAGGAATACAAGCCGAGCAAGAAATTCGTCGTTTTGGTCGTGGCGTTTTTTGTCGAAAAAAAGGGTCATGAGGTACTGTTTGAAGCGATCAAAAAGATGGGGCGTGATGACGTCGAGGTCTGGGTCGTCGGCGGGACCGGCGGTTCCTCTTCGATCGTGGATGTGCCGGCCATCGTCGAACGTTTGGGCTTGGAGAATCAGGTGGCGTTTTTTGGCAAACTGCGGGGCACAGCGCTGAAGGCCGTTTATCGTGCCTGCGATGTTTTTTGCTTGCCCAGTCGTGTCGATCGCCACGGAGACTCGGAAGGTTTTCCAACCGTGATCATCGAGGCGATGGCCTGTGGCAAACCCGTGGTGACGACGCGGCATGTGGAAATCCCGCGCATCGTCGAAAAGATTCTCGTTGATGAGAATGATGTCGCTGGGCTGGCTGATGGTCTTTCCGAGGCTCTTGGGTCGGCTTCGCTTCGCGTCGAGATGGGTCAGCGCAATCGCGAATTGGCGGAAATCCACTTTTCTTCGGAAAACGTTGGCAAAACGCATGCGCACTTGAGCCGGATTGCTGCGGCGTCGCAAGCTAAAAAGTGTTGAATATTTAACATTGCGAGTGATAATGGTGTTCCTGAAAGGTACATCAACCGTGGGATTCGATATTAAATCATTCGATCAAACCGAGAACCGGGATGCGATTGTGCAGTCCCATCCTAGGGGAAGCGTGTTCCAGGCTGCCGCGATCTGTCGTGCGCTGAAAACGACGAAAGACCAGCATCGAGATCAAGATTCAGGCCCGCGGAAAGTCACAGCAAAGCTAGCCGATCCGTCGGTTGAGTCCGGACGCTACCGTCGCGCGGATTCGAAGTGGACCCAGAAGGCGACCGAGGCGTACGGCTTGTCCCGACGCTTCATTGTGCCTTCGCAGCCGATCAATGCCGCATGATGCGAGGCAATAAACCGAAACGTATCTTGATGCTTTTAGAGAACGGCGGGTACCCCGGGGACACTCGCGTTTTGCTGGAGGCGGAAGCACTGTTCCGAGCTGGTTTTGATGTCACGATCATTTGTCCCACCGACAAATCGGTGAAGTGGGCCGAAACGATTGGAGGAATTTGCGTCTATCGTTTCCCGAGAACCTTTTCGCCCACTGGCTTTCTAGGGTACGTGTGGGAATACGGTTACAGCATCATCGCGATGTTTTTGATCTCGATATTTGTCTTCCTGCGACGTGGTTTTGATGTGGTGCACGTTCACACACCACCCGATATGACTGCGGTCATTGCGATTTTCTATCAGTTGTTTGGCAAGAAGTTTGTCTTCGACCACCATGATCTCTCGCCCGAACTGTATTTGGCACGTCGAGGCGATGACCGTCCGAATGGCGTTTACAAGGTGTTGCGGTTTTTCGAGCGTCTAGCCTGCCGACGCGCTGACCGTTTGATCGCAACCAACGCCACGCAACAGTCCATTCAACGGCAACGCTGCGGGGCGAAGGCAGAGCACTGCTATATCCTTCGCAACGGCCCCAATGAGTCTTTCCTAAAGAACGTTCAGCCCCGACCGGAACTTCGCGAATCCGGACAATTCGTACTCGGCTATGTTGGCGCTATCGGTATTCAAGACGGCGTCGATTACATGGTGCGCGTCGTACACGAACTGAAGGCAAATCGTGGACGCGAAGATTTTTTCGCGGTGATTGTTGGGGATGGACCTGCGCTGGGGGACTTGAAATCGCTGGCCAGCGAGTTGGATGTCGCCGACGTGATTCGATTTATCGGAAGCATTCCTTTTTCGTCCGTGCCAGCTTACATTGCTTCGTTCGACATCTGCATCACGCCGGATCCCAGCAATCCATACAACGACAGTTGCGCCACCATCAAGACCATGGAATACATGGCCCTGCGAAAACCAACGGTGAGCTTTCGCACCATCGAGAACAGTCGCACCGCCGGCGAGGCCGCGTTGTATGCCGATGACAACGATGTAGTCGCCTTTGCCGAATTGGTCGTGCAACTGATGGATGACGAACCGCTGCGGAAGTCGATGGGGGCAATCGCTCGTCGACGAATCGACAGCGGTTTGACCTGGGATCATCAGGCTCCTCAACTGCTGGCACTCTATGAAGACATGCTTGAATTCTCGTCACGTGATTTGTCGAGTATTCATGACCAAGGTCTACGAGAGTGCGGTAGACACAACTGAAAAACTCATCTGTTAAGTCGACCGCTTGCTCTTTGTCGACAATCATTCCCCTTTCTCATTCAATGCCATGAGTCTTGCAGACTTCGCAAAAAAGCACCTGCCTCAACGCACTTTTCCATTCTTGATCCATACGCGCGGGTCCGTTCTCTCTCGCTTGTACTCGGGGAATGCATATTTTTGCGTGTGTTGTGAACAGACATTTAGTAAACTGCTGCCGGGAGGCCTTGCACGACGTGAGAATGCCGTTTGCCCAAAGTGCAACTCCTATGAGCGTCACAGATTGCTCTGGCTGTACCTCACTGAAAAGGCAGGCATCTATAAGAAAGAACTAAAGCTCCTGCATGTCTGTCCTGAATACGTCTTGCGTAAAAAGTTGACTTCTCTGCCAAGCATTGAATACATCGGCGCCGGGATCGCAGCACCCTTTGCTGATGTTGAGATGGACATCACTGCGATTGACCAGGACGGTGATTGTTACGACGCGATTCTCTGCAATCACGTCTTGGAACACGTTCCCGAGGACGTGCAGGCCATGAAAGAACTTTATCGAGTTCTCAAGCCGGGGGGATGGGCGATTCTGCAGGTCCCGATGGATCCAGAACGAGAATCGACCTACGAGGATTTTACAATTACATCACCGCAGGAGAGGGAGAAGCATTTTGGTCAAGATGATCATGTGCGTTTGTACGGGCGGGATTATGCTGACCGGCTTCAATCCGCTGGATTTACGGTAAAGATAGACCGTTATCTTGATGAGTTCACGCCGGGGGTTGCCAAGCAGCTATGTTTGCCGGAACGCGAGGATATCTACTTTTGCACGAAGTAGTCGAGCCAAGGCGAGTGTGATTCCGGTCATGTGATAGGGAATGCATTGCGCGAATGCCGACCCACCTTTCTTCGATGTTTGCTCGACGCCACCCTACGCGGGTGCAATATCCGAGCCAGGATGTGGCGTGAAAACGGGGTGCAGCCCACTCCCACCCGATGGGGCAATGCCGTAAAATCGGCAAGTGAGCTAGGTCTGGCAGTCTGGGGGCGTTGCTGACGTAGTGACTACGATGGCTCGATACACGTTGCGGGTGCTGGGGAAGGATCAATGGTCTTTCGTGGATTAAAGAGAAGGTTTCGTAAATCGGTGCGCGCACAGCGAAGACCCAGGTTTGAGTCTTTGGAAGATCGGCGATTGTTACACGGCGGCGTGCAAGCGATCGCACCGTATAACGGGGAATCGAACGTCGCAACGAGTGTTAGTCTGCAGGCTACTTTTGAATTTGACGCAGATCCCGTGAGCGTCAACGGTTCAACGTTTCAGTTACGAGATCCTCAAGGGACGTTGATCGAAGCCACGGTCAGTTATGACGTCGCCAGCCGTACCGCAACGTTGGATCCAAACGTCGACTTGGCAGACATTGCCGATTACTACGAGGCCACGATTGTCGGTGGCTCGTCTGGCGTTTACGAGCTTGGTGGTTATCCGCTGGAGGATGATTTCACGTGGCACTTCATCACCGAGACGCCTGCTTATTCAGACACGGTGATCTTCAGTGGACTCTCCTCGCCGACGGCAGTCGAATTTGCCAGCGACGGTCGAGTCTTCGTAGCGGAGAAAGGCGGCAGGATCAAGGTCTTTGATAGCCTGACCGATTCATCGCCCGATCTGTTTGCCGATCTGAGAACCAATGTCCACAATCATTGGGATCGCGGTTTACTTGGGATGGCGCTGCATCCGCAGTTCCCCAGCACACCCGAACTGTATGTGTTGTACACGTACGACGCGCCGCTTCGCGATACGAGCTTGCCTGAAGGCTCACAGGATCTTCCCGCGGCGCCTTACTGGGGTTCGCCCGGTGTTGACGGTGACCCGGGCCCAGGTACCACGGGGAACGGTCCATCGATCAGTGCGCGTTTATCACGTTTGACGGTCGGCGCGAACAACACTTGGGACAATGTCGAGCATGTCTTGGTGCACGATTGGGGACAGCAGTACCCGAGCCATACGATCGGAGACCTCGTTTTTGGTAGCGATGGCGCTTTGTATGCCAGTGGCGGCGATGGCGCCAGCTTCAGCGCCCAGGATTTCGGCCAGAGCGACGGTTTACTCGGCAGCACGGCACTCAACGACCCGCCAAACCAGGGCGGTACCCTCCGCAGCCAGGATCTCCGCTCTCGGGATCTGGGTGTACCGGCACCCGACGACCCGGTAACGCTTGACGGGACCATCATTCGTGTCGATCCCTCGATCATCAATGGTGGTGCGCCGCTTTCTGATAACCCGTTGTTTGGTGACCCGGATCCGAATGCGGAACGGATTGTCGCCTACGGCTTGCGCAATCCGTTTCGGATCACGGCCCGGCCCGGTACGAACGAAATCTGGGCCGGCGACGTTGGCTATGGCAAATGGGAAGAGATCAATGTGCTCCGTAATCCGACCCTATCGGTGCAGAACTTCGGTTGGCCCGCTTATGAAGGAGTCAACCGGCAGCCCGCGTACGATGGCCTGGATCTTCCGTTACTGGAGAATCTGTATAACGATCCGAATCCTAGCGCATATCGAGCCATTCTTTGCCTATGAACATGGCGAACCAGTTTTTCCCGGGCAGCCTGACCCGGCGGGAAACAGTTCCTCGATTTCCGGGCTCGCTTTTTCCGGAGGGAGGCAATCTGCCGTCGGCTTATGACGACGCACTGTTTATGGCGGACTTCTCTCGAAGTGGTATTTGGGTGATGTTCCCCGGCATCGATGGCGACCCCAATCCTGCTAGCGGCAGCGCTGTTCTGCAAAACGCCAACGTTCCCGTGCAGCTCAAGATCGGGCCGGGCGGCGACCTGTACTACGTTGATGTGACAGGCAAAATCCGTCGCGTTCGTTTTGAGGGAGTTGATGTTCCTCCTGTCGCGGTGGCTCAAGCGGACCCGACGTCCGGTCCTTTCCCTCCGAACCTCGTGGTCAATTTCGATGGTTCGGCATCAAGCGATCAGAACCCAGGTGACGACTTGACCTACAGGTGGGATTTGGACGGCGATGGGCAGCTGGATGATTCCATATTAGAAAAACCCAGTTTTACCTACCAGGCCGCCGGTCTGGTCACTGTTACGCTTGAGGTGACCGACAGCACGGGTCTGAAAGACACCGATACGATCAAGATCAGCGTTGGCAACACCGCTCCGACTGCCGTCATTGACAGCCCGTCCGGCGGACTGACGTGGAAGGTTGGGGATACGATCAACTTCAGCGGACACGCCGATGACGTTGATGAGGTCGGTGGCGTGCTGCCCCCGTCTGCCCTCGAGTGGGTGATCAACCTGCTTCACTGTCCTGGTGGCGACTGTCATGCCCACGCCGTGACATCCCTCAACGGTACTGGCGGCAGTATTATCGCACCGGATCATGAGTATCCCTCCCAACTGGAAATCATACTGACAGCAACGGACCCGGTGACCTCCTTGCAAGACACGGCGACCGTCGTACTGTCCCCAGAAACCGTCGATCTGACTTTTCAATCGAATCCATCCGGTCTTGACGTCACCGTTAACGGTGTGTCGCAAACGACGCCATTTATCTTCACGGTCATCGCCGGCTCGGACAACCTAATCAACGCCCCAGCACCACAGGCGGTGGGACAAACGAATTACCTATTCAATGCTTGGTCGGATGGTGGAGCGCAGAGCCATAATGTGGTGGGAACACAGTCGCAAACGCTCATTGCTACCTTCGAAACATCGGTAACGCCGTTCGATACGACCGATGATGGACTGGGCACGATCACCGCTCAGGGCGAGATCGGTAGCTTCCAAGGCAAGGAAAAGGCATTCGATAACATCCTGGGCAGCAAGTGGCTCGACCTCGCCCCAGATCCCGGCACGCGGGCCAGCTGGATCCAGTACCAGTATGCCGATGATCAGCAGTATGTTTTAACCTCCTACACGATTACCTCAGGAAACGATAATCCGGCGCGTGATCCTAAGGACTGGACGCTGTGGGGATCGAATGATGGGGTAACGTTCGTCCCGATCGATATTCGCTCGGGCGAGTCCTTCAACACGCGGATCGAGACGCGTGAGTTCGCCGTTGCCAACGGCACCGGTTACAACATCTATCGACTCGACATCCACTCGGTGGCCAACCCACCTGCGGCCAACTCGGTGCAGATCGGTGAGATCGAGTTGATCGGAGTGCCGGCGACAACGACAGGAACAACTCCCACGGTAACGCTCTGGGCGAGTGATCCGTCGGCCGCGGAAGGTTCGCCGGCCGATCCCGGCGTTTTCACCTTCGTTCGCGGCGGCGATCTGGCCGGTGACCTGGATGTCAACTATGCGATCGGCGGCTCGGCAACCAGCGGTGATTATCTCGAGACCTTATCCGGCACGGTCACCATCCCTGATCAAGCGCCCTCGGTAACGATCGACATCACACCGTTTGATGACCAGCAGGACGAAGGCAACGAGTCGCTGGTACTGACCTTGCAGACAGGTGCCAATTATCTGATCGGTACACCGAACAGCGGTACGATCACGATTGCCGATAATGACGCAGCGGTAACCCCATTCGACACGACCGATGATGGACTGGGCACGATCACCGCTCAGGGCGAGATCGGTAGTTTCCAAGGAAGGCAAAAAGCATTCGATAACAATCTTGGCAGCAAGTGGCTCGACCTCGCCCCAGATCCCAGCACGCGGGCCAGTTGGATCCAGTACCAGTATGCCGATGATCAGAGATATACCTTAACCTCCTACACAATTACCTCAGGAAACGACAATCCGGCGCGTGATCCTAAGGACTGGACGCTGTGGGGATCGAATGATGGGGTGACGTTCATCCCGATCGATATTCGCTCGGGCGAGTCCTTCAACACGCGGATCGAGACGCGTGAGTTCGCCGTTGCCAACGGCGCCGGTTACAACATCTATCGACTCGACATCCACTCGGTGGCCAACCCACCTGCGGCCAACTCGGTGCAGATCGGTGAGATCGAGTTGATCGGAGTGCCGGCGGCAGCAACAGGAACAACGCCCACGGTGACGCTCTTGGCGAGCGATCCGTCGGCCGCGGAAGGTTCGCCGGCCGATCCCGGCGTTTTCACCTTCGTTCGCGGCGGCGATCTGGCCGGTGACCTGGATGTCAACTATGCGATCGGCGGCTCGGCAACCAGCGGTGATTATCTCGAGACCTTATCCGGCACGGTCACCATCCCTGATCAAGCACCTCGGTAACGATCGACATCACACCGTTTGATGACCAGCAGGACGAAGGCAACGAGTCGCTGGTACTGACCTTGCAGACAGGTGCCAATTATCTGATCGGTACACCGAACAGCGGTACGATCACGATTGCCGATAATGACGCAGCGGTAACCCCATTCGACACGACCGATGATGGACTGGGCACGATCACCGCTCAGGGCGAGATCGGTAGCTTCCAAGGAAGGCAAAAAGCATTCGATAACAATCTTGGCAGCAAGTGGCTCGACCTCGCCCCAGATCCCAGCACGCGGGCCAGTTGGATCCAGTACCAGTATGCCGATGATCAGAGATATACCTTAACCTCCTACACAATTACCTCAGGAAACGACAATCCGGCGCATGATCCTAAGGACTGGACGCTGTGGGGATCGAATGATGGGGTGACGTTCATCCCGATCGATATTCGCTCGGGCGAGTCCTTCAACACGCGGATCGAGACGCGTGAGTTCGCCGTTGCCAACGGCGCCGGTTACAACATCTATCGACTCGACATCCACTCGGTGGCCAACCCACCTGCGGCCAACTCGGTGCAGATCGGTGAGATCGAGTTGATCGGGGTGCCCGATGTCAACAATCCTCCGGTTGCCGTCAATGACTTCTTTGATGTTGCAAATGACAACACGGTTAGCGGAGATGTTTTGCTCGCGAATCCCGCGTCTTGGATTTGGACGGTTCCGGCAATAGATGAGGATCAAGTCAACAATAGTACGGCCAACCCGCCCGGTGACGGCACCACCGACAGTCCTGCGACCGGTTCTGCGACGGTCGAAATCAAGAGAAACCCTGACTTCATCGTCGGAAATACGACGAACCCCGATGAAGAGTACCTGATTTCCGTCGCTTTGAATTGGGATGGACTTGTTGGCGATCTCACGAAGGTTCACATCCATGGCTGGCTTACGCCGGGAGGACAACCCGTTGGTCCGGAGAATAGTTCGCCCACTCATCTCTACGAGATCCCGGGTCTTGAATCGGAAGCTGCCGTTATTGAGTCAGGCGTTGATCGCAGGTCTGATAGTGTCGACGTCACGGACCAGTTTCTGCAACACACTCATCCGTTTGATGAACCGGCAGGTCTGATCAGTCCCCAGCAGATCCTTGATGAATTCGTCGCCGGTCGCGCCTACTTCAATGTCCATTCGACGGTACATATGATGGGCGAGATTCGAGGCAACTTGCCCGCCCTGGAACTTTTCGATCAAGATCTTGATGGTGACGCAATCACCGTTTCTGAGGTCAACGGCGATGCCGCGGCCATTGGCACGCAGATTCAACTCGCTTCCGCTGCTCTGCTGTTGATGAATCTCGATGGCACGTTTGACTACGACCCGAATGGTCAGTTCGATTCGCTTGCCCCCGGCGAGGAAGCAACCGACACGTTCGAATACACGATCGACGACGGCAACGGCGGGTCTTCCACTGCCACAGTCACGATCACGATTGTTGGTAACGGCCCGCCGACGGTAACCGTCGACAGTCAATTGACCAACCTCACCACACCGGTGATCACTGGCACGGTCAGTGACGGCACACTGTCGGTAGTCGTCAACGATGTGACTTATAACGCCGGTGACAGCAACCTCGCCGTCAACGGGACGGATTGGACGTTGACCATTCCGGCCGGCAATGAGCTGAGCGAAGGGATTTACGAGGTCGCGGCTTCGTCGACCGATGGTGCAGGCAATGTCGGCACAGACGCAACGGCCAATGAACTGACAATCGACCTGACTGCGCCAGTGGTATCCGTAAACAGCCAAACGACCAACCTGATCACACCCGTGATCACCGGCACGGTCAGTGACGGCGCGTTGTCGGTGATCGTCGACGCCGTGACCTACAACCCGGGTGACGGCCACCTGGCGGTCAACGGCACCAACTGGACGTTAACCATCCCGGCCGGCAGTGAGTTGAGCGAAGGGGTTTATGAGATCGCGGCTTCGTCGACCGATGGTGCAGGCAATGTCGGCGCCGACACAACGGCCGATGAGTTGACGATCGACGTGACCGCGCCAGTGGTGACCGTCAACAGCCAAACGACCAACCTGACGACACCGACGATCACGGGCACGGTCAGTGACGGCGCGTTGTCGGTAATCGTCGACGCCGTGACCTACAACCCGGGTGACGGCCACCTGGCGGTCAGTGGCATCAACTGGACGTTAACCATCCCGGTTGGCAGTGAGTTGAGCGAAGGGGTTTATGAGATCGCGGCTTCGTCGACCGACGTTGCGGGCAATGTCGGCGCCGACACAACGGCCGATGAGTTGACGATCGACGTGACCGCGCCAGTGGTGACCGTCAACAGCCAAACGACCAACCTGACGACACCGACGATCACGGGCACGGTCAGTGACGGCGACGTTGTCGGTAATCGTCGACGCCGTGACCTACAACCCGGGTGACGGCCACCTGGCGGTCAGTGGCATCAACTGGACGTTAACCATCCCGGCCGGCAGTGAGTTGAGCGAAGGGGTTTATGAGATCGCGGCGTCGTCGACCGACGTTGCGGGCAATGTCGGCGTCGACACGACGGCCGATGAGTTGACGATCGACGTGACCGCGCCAGTGGTGACCGTCAACAGCCAAACGACCAACCTGACGACACCGACGATCACCGGCACGGTCAGTGACGGCGACGTTGTCGGTGATCGTCGACGCCGTGACCTACAACCCGGGTGACGGCCACCTGGCGGTCAGTGGCATCAACTGGACGTTAACCATCCCGGTTGGCAGTGAGTTGAGCGAAGGGGTTTATGAGATCGCGGCTTCGTCGACCGACGTTGCAGGCAATGTCGGCGCCGACACAACGGCCGATGAGTTGACGATCGACGTGACCGCGCCAGTGGTGACCGTCAACAGCCAAACAACCAACCTGACGACACCGACGATCACCGGCACGGTCAGTGACGGGACGTTGTCGGTGATCGTCGACGCCGTGACCTACAACCCGGGTGACGGCAACCTGGCGGTCAACGGCATCAACTGGACGTTAACGATCCCGGCCGGCAGTGAGTTGAGCGAAGGGGTTTATGAGGTCGACGGCGTCGTCGACCGACGTTGCAGGCAATGTCGGCGCCGACACAACGGCCGATGAGTTGACGATCGACGTGACCGCGCCAGTGGTGACCGTCAACAGCCAAACGACCAACCTGACCACGCCGACGATCACGGGCACGGTCAGTGACGGCACGTTGTCGGTGATCGTCGACGCCGTGACCTACAACCCGGGTGACGGCAACCTGGCGGTCAACGGCATCAACTGGACGTTGACGATCCCGGTTGGCAATGAGTTGAATGAAGGAGTTTATGAGGTGACGGCGTCGTCGACCGACGTTGCAGGCAATGTCGGCGCCGACACAACGGCCGATGAGTTGACGATCGACGTGACCGCGCCAGTGGTGACCGTCAACAGCCAAACGACCAACCTGACCACGCCGACGATCACGGGCACGGTCAGTGACGGCACGTTGTCGGTGATCGTCGACGCCGTGACCTACAACCCGGGTGACGGCAACCTGGCGGTCAACGGCATCAACTGGACGTTGACGATCCCGGTTGGCAATGAGTTGAATGAAGGAGTTTATGAGGTGACGGCGTCGTCGACCGACGTTGCAGGCAATGTCGGCGCCGACACAACGGCCGATGAGTTGACGATCGACGTGACCGCGCCAGTGGTGACCGTCAACAGCCAAACGACCAACCTGACCACGCCGACGATCACGGGCACGGTCAGTGACGGCACGTTGTCGGTGATCGTCGACGCCGTGACCTACAACCCGGGTGACGGCAACCTGGCGGTCAACGGCATCAACTGGACGTTGACGATCCCGGTTGGCAATGAGTTGAATGAAGGAGTTTATGAGGTGACGGCGTCGTCGACCGACGTTGCGGGCAATGTCGGCGTCGACACAACGGCCGATGAGTTGACGATCGACGCGACCGCGCCAGTGGTGACCGTCAACAGCCAAACCACCAACCTGACGACACCGACGATCACGGGCACGGTCAGTGACGGGACGTTGTCGGTGATCGTCGACGCCGTGACCTACAACGCGGGTGACGGCAACCTGGCGGTCAACGGCATCAACTGGACGTTAACGATCCCGGTTGGCAATGAGTTGAATGAAGGAGTTCATGAGGTGACGGCGTCGTCGACCGACGTTGCGGGCAATGTCGGCGTCGACACAACGGCCGATGAGTTGACGATCGACGCGACCGCGCCAGTGGTGACCGTCAACAGCCAAACCACCAACCTGACGACACCGACGATCACGGGCACGGTCAGTGACGGGACGTTGTCGGTGATCGTCGACGCCGTGACCTACAACGCGGGTGACGGCAACCTGGCGGTCAACGGCATCAACTGGACGTTAACCATCCCGGCCGGCAGTGAGTTGAGCGAAGGGATTTATGAGGTGGCCGCTGCAGCCATTGATGTTGCGGGGAATGTCGGCACCGACGGAACGACCAACGAGTTGGTCGTTGCTGCGACGTCGCCAGTGGTAACCGTCGACAGCCAAACGACCAACCTGACCACACCGACGATCACCGGTGCTGTCAGTGATGGCACGTTGTCGGTAATCATCAATGGTGTGACTTATAACGCCGGTGATGGCGACCTGGTGGTCAGCGGCATCAACTGGACGTTGACAATCCCGGTCGGCAATGAGTTGAGCGAGGGGGTTTACGAGGTTGCGGCTTCGTCGACCGATGGTGCGGGCAACACGGGCACCGATGGAACGATCAACGAGTTGGTTGTCGATACGACATCGCCAGTGGTGACCGTCAACAGCCAAACGACCAACCTGACCACACCGACGATCACGGGCACGGTCAGTGATGGCACGTTGTCGGTAATCGTCGACGCCGTGACCTACAACCCGGGTGACGGGAACCTGGTGGTCAGCGGCATCAACTGGACGTTGACAATCCCGGTCGGCAATGAGTTGAGCGAGGGGGTTTACGAGGTTGCGGCTTCGTCGACCGATGGTGCGGGCAATGTCGGCGCCGACGCAACGGCCGATGAACTGACGATTGACGTGACCGCGCCAGTCGTGACCGTCGAGAGCCAAACGACCAACCTGACCGCGCCGACGATCACCGGTGCCGTCAGTGACGGGACGTTGTCCGTGATCGTCAACGGTGTGACCTATAACCCGGGTGACGGCAACCTGTCGGTCAGTGGCATCAACTGGACGTTGGCGATCCCCGCCGGCAATGAGTTGAGCGAGGGGGTTTATGAGATCGCGGCTTCGTCGACCGACGTTGCGGGCAATGTCGGCGCCGACGCAACGGCCGATGAACTGACGATTGACGTGACCGCGCCAGTCGTGACCGTCGAGAGCCAAACGACCAACCTGACCCCACCGACGATCACCGGTACCGTCAGTGACGGGACGTTGTCGGTGATCGTCGACGGTGTGACCTATAACCCGGGTGACGGCAACCTGTTGGTCAGTGGCATCAACTGGACGTTGGCGATTCCCGCCGGCAATGAGTTGAGCGAGGGGGTTTACGAGATCGCGGCTTCGTCGACCGACGTTGCGGGCAATGTCGGCGCCGACACAACGGCCGATGAGTTGACGATCGACGTGACCGCGCCAGTGGTGACCGTCGACAGCCAAACGACCAACCTGACGACACCGACGATCATCGGCACGGTCAGTGACGGCACGTTGTCGGTGATCGTCGACGGTGTGACCTACAATCCGGGTGACGGGAACCTGTTGGTCAGTGGCATCAACTGGACGTTGACGATTCCCGCCGGCAATGAGTTGAGCGAGGGGGTTTATGAGATCGCGGCTTCGTCGACCGACGTTGCGGGCAATGTCGGCGCCGACACAACGGCCGATGAGTTGACGATCGACGTGACCGCGCCAGTGGTGACCGTCGACAGCCAAACGACCAACCTGACGACACCGACGATCATCGGCACGGTCAGTGACGGCACGTTGTCCGTGATCGTCAACGGTGTGACCTACAATCCGGGTGACGGCAACCTGTCGGTCAGTGGCATCAACTGGACGTTGGCGATCCCCGCCGGCAATGAGTTGAGCGAGGGGACTTACGAGGTAGCCGCTGCCACCATCGACGTTGCCGGCAACATCGGCAGCGACGCAACGACCGATGAGTTGGTCGTCGATACAACGTCGCCCACGGTGACGATCAATCAGGCCGCCGGGCAAGCTGATCCGACGAGCGATTCGCCGATTAATTTCGCGGTCTTGTTCAGCGAGCCGGTGGATGGCTTCGTTACCGGCGATGTGACGCTGAGCGGAACCGCCGGAGCGACGACGGCGATCGTCAGCGGCAGCGGGGCCACTTATAACGTGGCAGTCAGCGGCATGACGGTCAGCGGCACGGTGATCGTGAACGTGATTGCCGAGGTCGCGATCGATTCGGCCGGCAACGTCAATGCGGCTTCGACCAGCAGCGACAACTCGGTCGGCTTC
Source organism: Pirellulaceae bacterium (assembly GCA_963714715.1). Classification (GTDB taxonomy): domain Bacteria; phylum Planctomycetota; class Planctomycetia; order Pirellulales; family Pirellulaceae; genus JBFJVZ01. The sequence continues at coordinate 57,186 of CAVQPV010000054.1, forward strand.
GACATGTTGCCGACGACCAGCGTGGCAATCTTTGCAGATGATCCAGACGCCGCGGAAGGCTCGCCGGCAGACCCAGGACATTTCACCATTATTCGCAGCGGCGATCTCGCCGGTGACCTGGATGTCCACTATCTCATCAGCGGCTCGGCAGAAAGCGGTGATTATCTCGAGACGTTGTCCGGCACGGTGACCATTCTTGATCAAGATCCCTTCGTGAGGATCGACATCACGCCGTTTGATGACTCGGAGGATGAAGGCCAGGAGACGTTGGTACTGACCTTGCAAAGCAGTGCCGAATATCTGATCGCTACACCCGATAGCGGCACGATCACGATTGACGATAATGACGCGCCGCCACCCACGGTAACCCTCTCGGCGACCGATCCGTCTGTCTCGGAAGGCGTGCTGGCAGACGTCGGCGTTTTCACCTTCGTTCGCAGTGGTGATCTGGCGGGTGACTTGGATGTCCACTATCTGATCAGCGGCTCGGCAGCCAGCGGTGATTATCTCGAGACGTTGTCGGGCACGGTGACCATTCTTGATCAAGACTCCTCCGCGACGATCAGCATCACAGCGATTGATGACTTGCAGGACGAAGGCGACGAGACGCTGGTACTGACCTTGCAAAGCGGTGCCGATTATCTGATCGGTTCACCCGACAACGGCACGATCACGATTGTCGATAATGACGAATCGCTCACACCGTTTGACACAACCGATGATGGTCTGGGCACGATCACCGCTCAGGGCGAGATCGGCACCTTCCAGGGCAAGCAGAAGGCATTCGATAACATCCTGGGTAGCAAGTGGCTCGACTTTGCCAACCAAGATCCCAGCACGCGGGCCAGCTGGATCCAGTACCGGTATGCCAATGATCAACGGTACATCTTGACCTCTTACACGATTACTTCCGGAAATGACGCGCCTCCGCGTGATCCCAGGGACTGGACGCTCTGGGGCTCCAACGATGGCGTCGATTTCATACCGATCGACATCCGATCGGGCGAACTCTTTAGCGGGCGAATCGAGACGCGTGAATTCACCGTTGCCAACGGCGCCGGTTACAACATCTATCGACTCGAAATCCACTCGGTGGCCGATCCACCTTCGGCCAACTCCGTGCAGATCGGCGAAATCGAGTTGATCGGAGTGCCGGGGACAGCAATCGGAGCGGCTCCGACGGTCACGCTTTCGGCGACCGATGCGTCAGCTGCGGAAGGCTCGCCGGCAGACCCCGGGCGTTTCACCTTTGTTCGCAGCGGCGATCTGTCGGGTGACCTGGACGTCAACTATGTGATCAGCGGCTCGGCAGCCGACGGTGATTATCTGGAAACGCTGACTGGCACGGTGACCATTCTCGACCAAAACCCGTCCGTGACAATCGACATCACGCCGTTTGATGACCCGCAGGACGAAGGTGACGAGACGCTGGTACTGACCTTGCAGAGCAGTGCCGATTATCTGGTCGGCATTCCCAACAGGGGCACGATCACGATCGTCGATAATGATGGCCCCGTGACGCCGTATGACACGACCGATGATGGCTTGGGTACGATCACAGCCCAGGGTGAGATCGGTAGCTTCCAGGGCAAGGAAAAGGCATTCGATAACAGCCGGGGTAGCAAGTGGCTCGATCTCGCCCCAGATCCCAGCACGCGGGCCAGCTGGATTCAGTACCAGTATGCCAACGATCAGCGATATGTTTTAACCTCCTACACAATCACCTCAGGAGACGACAATCCGCCGCGTGATCCCAGAGACTGGACGCTCTCGGGGTCAAACGATGGGGTGACTTTCATTCCGATTGATATTCTCTCGGGCGAGTTCTTTAGCGCGCGAACCGAGACGCGTGAGTTCACCGTTGCCAACGCAACCGCTTACAACATCTATCGACTCGACATTCACTCGGTCGCCAACCCACCCTTGGCCAACTCCGTGCAGATCGGCGAGATCGAGTTGATCGGATTGCCGGAAGTCAACAATCCTCCGATCGCCGCCGCCCCGACCGCCGCGATGGTTGACGCGGTGTTCAGCAGCGAGGGGGGGCTGAACGACGCGCCCGAGAGCGGTAGCAACTCGACTGTCGTGCCGGAACCCTCCGAGAGCTTTGCGAGCGCCGTGCTGTCGGAAATCACGGTCGGCCCGGGTGCTGAGCTCGGCCTCGAGACGGCAGCGATACCAAGCAACTCAGAATTTGATGTGAATCGCGATGGTCGCGTTAGCGCTCTGGACGCCTTGTTAGTCATCAACCAGTTGGTTTTACAACGAGCTGCTCTAGATTCACAAACAGCGACTGCCGTTAGCTCGCAGCAGGTTGACTCACAACTGGATTACGACGTCAATAAGGATGGTTTCATCAGTGCGCTCGATGCCATGTGGATCATCAACGCGCTGTTCTAGCACTCAGAATCGGGAATCTTGCCGTCTTTGCGTCTCCGTAGACTGGGTTTTCATCAGAGCCGTCCGGCTGTCATTTTCGGGGCATGAATGCTCTCCTGTTCGACGTTTTCCTCGCTTCGGGAATGATCTCCGATGCGGGAATCGAAGGCCCGGGAGCCATCCGAAGGGCGGTTTTGGCCGCGTTCCTTTCCGCGAGCCGGGTCACACGCTCTGGCTCAATGACGGAACTTCGTGCTCAAACGGAACCTCGCTCAAAGAATTCGAAGTGGGCGAGGCCATTCCCCGGGACCCGCCGAAACGGGCAATTAGAATGCTTTCGCTAGACAGCATCTGCTCGATGAAAACGGTCGAGAATCAGCGTCAATTACCAGGATTGAAATCAAGCACGTGATCCCTTTTTGTGTCTTCAGAGCGAGTAACTCACTCGGGGTGGTCGGGGCATGAGCGACAAGGTTCCGATAATAGCGAATATGCAGCGCGATCAAGCATTACCGACCCGCTTTGCTTTTGGCGGGCTGACCGGTGAGGTCCTGCGCGATCACTTCAATAGCGATGTCCAGCAAGCTCGACTGTCAACCAAGTTCAAGCTGTACTACCGGCTCCGTCCCTTGATCCCGGTGCCACTGCGGCACCTGTTGCAGCGCGGTCGCAATCAGGCCATCGACGTGCCCGACTCTTGGTATCTGCCGAGCGTCTTTGTTGCTGATATGCGCAGGGTGCTTGAATCGGAAGCAGATAGGCTGGTGGTTCATCCGTGGCCCGACGGATTTGCCTTGGCATCTGTTTTGACCCATGACGTCGAAACAAAAGAAGGTGTCGCGTCAGTGAATCGGCTTGCCGCTCTGGAAGAAAAGCACGGATTTCGATCGGCTTGGAATTTTGTTCCCTACCAATACAAAATCGATCGCGGTCTGATTGCCGATTTGAAGGCTCGCGGCCACGAGATTGGTGTTCACGGGTACAATCATGATGGGCGGCTGTTCGAGTCACCGCGAGTATTCAAGCGGCGGATTGATCCAATCAATCGAGCGATCGAGGATTTTGGTAGCCATGGATTTCGGGCACCGATGGTGCATCGCAATCTCAGTTGGCTGCAAGCCTTGAATGTTGATTACGACTCGTCCTGCTTTGACATTGATCCGTTCCAAGCGATGCCGGGAGGCGTTGGCGGACCGTGGCCATTCATCGCTGGTAAGTTCGTTGAGTTGCCGTACACATTACCTCAGGATCACACGCTGCTGATTTCGTTGGGCGAATCAACGCCGCGCATCTGGATCGAGAAACTCGGCTACATTCGCTCGCTTGCCGGGATGGCGATGCTGATCACGCACCCGGATTATCTGGACATAGCTCAGCGTCTGGATGTCTACCGAGAGTTCCTTGAGCATCTGGCTGGACTGTCGGACGTCTGGCACGCGCTACCGCTCGACGTCGCCGTGTGGTGGCGTCAGCGAGACAGCCTGGAAATTGCCGCAAGCGGCGAATCACCGCAACTGATTGGCCCCATGGCGGAGCGGGCACGACTGTTTTCACTTCATGACTTGCTAACACGTTGAACGAATTCGAATGATCACGACGGCTGATGATTACCATTTCAAATTTGTCTCTTCCACTCACAAGGAATGGGATGCTTATGTGCGCCAGCATCCCAAAGGTTCAATTTTTCACACCACTGCCATGATCGGTGTCCTCGCAGCGACGCGTGGCGTTGAGCCGTACGCGTATGCGGCGACCGATTCCGACGGCAAGATCGTGGCGCTGCTCGTCAGTTGTCACGTCAAGACGCTGAACCAGTTTGCCGCCGTGTCGTCGCGAGTTGTGCAGTTCGCCGAACCGCTCTGTGATCCCGACCCGGCGGGTGTCGCAGCGCTAACGGAACTCATAGAGCTGAACGACAAACATCTGCGGTCGCGCGCTCTGCTTTGTGAGGTGCGTTCCATCTGCGAGCCGGGCATAGAAAGAGATGCCCTGTTGCGGTGTGGGTACCAACACCACGACTATATCAACTATGTCGTGAATCTTGACAAAGGTCTTAAGCTGCTTTGGAAATCGGTTCACAAACGGTTGCGGCAAAAAATTCGCGGCACGTTTCGTAAGGGCGTCACGGTACGAGACGACAATACACCGGAGGGGATCGCACGACTCTACAAGCTACTGCAGGCTAGCTATGGTCGCGCCCAAGTGCCTCTGCTCGATCGCGAACTGTTCGACAACACGCTCGAGCAACTGCCGGCCGAGTGTGTGCGAGTTCGGACGGCCTTCAAGGATGACCAGCCAGTTGCCTCCATCATCTCGTTGTTGTTCGGTGACCGTATTTTCTCGTGGTATGGCGGCACGTTGCGACTGCACGGACTTTCGCCCTTCGCATGTATCGTGTGGGACGACATCGTCTGGGGCTGTGAGAATGGCTACTCCATTTATGACTTCGGTGGTGCGGGCTGGCCGCACGAAGACTATGGACCGCGGAAATTCAAAGCGGGCTTTGGCGGAACGGAAGTCCACTATGGTCGCTACAGGTTGACCTACTCCAAGCTAAGGTTAGGCCTGGCCGAGGTCGCCTATCGGCTCTCTCGTCGGTTGGGAGCCTGGTCATGATCGTGAAAGCGGACGAAGTTGCAGAGAGCCTTCCAGAGATGAACCGCCAAACTGCTCCCGCCAAGGCGGAGACAAAGCCAACTTGCCAGGGTCCGCGAAAACGCTGGCCCCGACGGTTGCTGTTCCCGCTGATCGCGCTAGGCATTGGCACGATCTGTGCCTTGGCCATCGCGGAAGTGGCATTGCGACTGTTCATGGACCAGGAAGGAAAACGCCTGGCGACCTATGACGAGACCGTTGGCTGGCGGGGCAGGCCCAACGGCGATGGTGTCTACGTCCGAAAAGCCGACAACATTCGCGTTCCTTTTCACTACAACAACCTCGGTTTTCGCGACGAAGACGTGGTTCCCAAACCAACAGGTGGGAGACGCATCTTGCTGCTTGGCGACTCATTCATCGAAAACCTGGAGGTCGATTACGCAAACACGTTTCCAGCACTCGTCGAACAACACATCAAGCAACGTGCGGGCAACTGGGATCTCGCAGTGGTTGGTTCTCAGGGCTATTCGACCGCTCAGGAACTACTCGCTTTCCGCAAGTATCGTGACGTGATTTCCCCCGATCTGGTGCTGCTATGTTTTTATTGCGGCAACGACTTTGAAGACAACTTGCGGCGGAGATTCGCTTACTTGGATGACGACGGCGAGTTGCAGATACCGCAGAATCACGATTCAAAGTGGAAGCATCAAGCGCGCTGGCTGCAACGCTGGGTGTACGAGTCTTCGCACTTCGTGTACCTGGCCAAGAACAGCATTCAGTCGATGACGAACATTGAAATTGCGCCGCATCGAAGTCGGCCGTCGAAGCCGATGAGGACTATAAGATAAAGATCACAGGGAAGCTGTTGAGAAAATTGAATGAAGAAGTTCAAGCCATAGGGGCTCGCTTCGGCGTCGTCGTCATCCCTCATCGGGACGATCTGGCAGACGGCAATTTGAAAAGGCAATCATTGGTGACGGCATTTTGTGTCGACAATCAGATCCTGCATCTTGATCTGGCTCCCTTGCTAACGGTCGAAGACTACTTCGAGACCGATATTCATTTCAACATCGATGGCCATCGGATTGTCGCAACAGCCATCGACGCTTTTGTCGCCGAATCCTTCACACGGTACCCCAAATGACTATAATCACATCCCTATGCCTGACGAGTCCGTGCAATTGCCGGAAATACGGTGGCATCGTCTCCCACAGCGACGATTTTGGGGCCATTTTGGAAACAACGCGGGCTCGGTTCCCGGTGTGCTTGCCAAGCTTGGAGACGGTTCTTTGATTCGAGCAGTCTACTCGCCTAACGGTTGCGCCTTGGCGTGAGCACAAAACAATATGCCTGACAACGAAGTCTCCTATCCGCTTTCGCCGCTGCAGCAGGGCATGCTGTTTCATACGCTATTCTCGCCGGAATCCGGCGTGGATATCGAGCAGGTGATTTGTACACTTCGCGAGCCCCTGGATGTGGCATTGTTCCGGCGCGCGTGGGCAACCGTCGTTGGCAGACACACGGTTCTGCGATCCTGTTTCGAATCGGCCGATCGTGACGCTCCTGTTCAAATCGTTCGCAGCAATGCGGTCATCGATTGGCAGTTGGAGGATTGGCAACAGCTGGACCCGGTGAAGCGGACCCAAAGACTTGAGCAGTTTCTGGAACAGGATCGGCGACGAGATTTCGCGATGGATCGTGCCCCGCTGATGCGACTTGCACTGTTCAACTGTGGTCTTGACGTACACCAATGTGTATGGACGTTTCATCACGCGATTCTGGACGGCCGATCTTTTCCGATCGTGCTGTCCGAGGTCTTCGATTGCTATCGTGCGTATCTAGCGGGTGAAGAACCAGACCTTGAGCCACCGATCCCATTCGCGACGTTCTTGGACTGGTTAAGAGATCGCCCGCGAGAAAGCGAGGAGCGGTTTTGGAGAGAAGAACTAACAGGGTTTACCGCGCCGACGGCGATTTTCAACGAGCAGGCACCGGCCTCACGGAATGCTCCCGGACTACAACTCGCCAGTCAGCAGCGTCTGACCCCGGAATTAACCAGCCAGCTCCGGTCAGCAGCCGATTCTCTGTCGGTAACCATGAATACATTTGTTCAAGGTGCTTGGGCACTGCTGCTGTCACATTACAGCGGACTCCGGGATGACCCGAGGGACGTGGTGGTCGGCAACACGCGTGCCTGTCGCCACGGCACCGTGACCGGCGCCGAATCGATGGTTGGCCTATTCATCAACACCGTCCCGCTGCGCATCACCTGGCAAGCCGGCACCACAACTCGCGAGTACTTGAAGCTAGTGCGAGCCAAGCATTTGGCGCTGCGCGGAGTCGAGCATACCGCCTTGGCCGACATCCAGCGTTGGAGTGAAGTGCCGGCAAGCATGCCGTTGTTCGAGTCGCTCGTTGTCTTTGAAAGACGAAGCCTGGACGACCAATTACGTAGCCGGGGCGGAGACTGGTTGCAACGATCATTCGAGTATCGAGGACAAACGAATTTCCCGCTCGCGCTGATCGCGTACGGCGGCGACGAGTTGCTGTTGCGGATCGAATGCGATTCGAATCGGTTCGATCATCCGATGATTGAGCGAATGTTAGGCCACCTGGACCAGTTGCTTTCGCAAATGGTGTCCCACTTGGACGCCCCGGTCGATGCGTTGCGATATGTGACCGCGGAAGAAGAACAGGTGCTGCTTGGTCAGTCCCGAATGCAGACAACGGCGGGAGTCTCTGAAACGCTCCACCAGCGTTTCGAATCGCGAGTGGCGGAAAACGCGGATCGTGTGGCACTGACGTACGAAGGACAAGCGGTCAGCTACGGAGACTTGAACCGCAGGGCAAACCGCTTGGCGCACCGCCTACGCGGCATGGGTGTGGGTCCCGATGTGCTGGTGGGGATTGCGACCGAGCGTAATATTGACGTCCTCGTAGGCATTCTAGGCATCCTCAAGGCCGGTGGCGCTTACGTTCCCGTCGATCTCGCTTACCCTGCCAAACGTCTCGCCTTCATGCTTGACGACTGCAAGGCCCCGGTCCTGCTGACGCAAAGAGCGCTCGTCCAGCAACTACCTCATACGGACGCGACCATCGTCTGCATTGACGATCTCCCGCAGGACGAAGCTGTCCCCGAGACCAACCCCGAGCACCTCAACACGCCTGCGGACCTGGCCTACGTCATCTATACCTCGGGCTCCACAGGCAATCCGAAGGGCGCACTCGTTACGCACGAGAACGTCATCCGCCTGTTCACGGCCACCGACCAGTGGTTCCAATTCAACCAAGACGACGTCTGGACGCTCTTCCATTCCTACGCATTTGATTTCTCCGTTTGGGAAATCTGGGCGCGCTCCTGTACGGGGGACGCCTCGTGGTTGTGCCTTACCTTGGTGAGTCGTTCTCCGGAAGATTACCACGCGCTGCTCAGCCGCGAACAGGTGACCGTCCTGAATCAGACACCTTCGGCGTTCCGTCAGCTGATCCAGGCCGAAAACGCCCTACCAGAGCCGCTTCCTCTCGCGCTGCGGTACGTCGTCTTCGGAGGCGAAGCCCTCGAAATGCAGAGCCTCAAGCCTTGGTTCGATCGACACGGCGATCAGCAGCCGAAGCTTATCAACATGTATGGCATCACCGAAACCACGGTGCATGTCACCTACCGCCCGCTCTCGGCTGGCGACCTCGATCGCGGCAGCGTGCATCGGCATCCCCATTCCCGATCTCCAGGTTTACATCCTCGATCCCCATGGCAACCCTGTCCCGATCGGCGTCCCTGGCGAAATGTTTGTTGGCGGCAACGGCCTCGCTCGTGGCTACCTCAATCGCGACGAACTCACCGCTGAGCGGTTCATCCCGCATCCTTTCAGCAGACCAACCGTGCGACCGTCTTTATCGTACTGGCGACCTTGCCCGCTTCCTCCCCGATCACGACATCGAATACCTGGGACGGATCGATCGATCAGGTAAAAATTCGCGGTTTCCGAATCGAGTTGGGTGAGATTGAGTCCGTGCTCTGTGAACATCCCGCCGTGCGCGAGGCGATTGTCCTGGCGCGGGAAGATGATCCCGGAGAGAAGCGGCTGGCGGCTTATCTCGTCTGTGATCAACCGCAGCCAAGCAACAGTCAGTTGCGGGATCACCTCAAAAGCAAGCTTCCCGAATACATGGTTCCGCCGGCATTCATCTATCTGGATAAGCTTCCGCTGACCAGTAACGGCAAAGTCGACCGCAAAGCCCTGCCCGCGCCGGACGCACAGCGTCCGGAACTTGCCGATCGCTACGTTGCACCCGCGGACGCCGGTGGAGGAGCAACTGGCCACGATCTGGAGTGACGTGCTGCGAATCGAACGAGTGGGTGTGCATGACAACTATTTTGAACTCGGTGGCGATTCAATTCAGTCCACCCTTGTCGTCTCCGCTGCACGGAAGATCGGTCTACAACTAACTCCGAAGCAGCTGTTCGAATGTCCGACGATCGCACAATTAGCAGTCGGTCGCCGTCCCCAGTACCGACTCGGTCGCCATCGACCAGGGACCCGTCGAGGGTGATTCGCCGTTGACGCCGATTCAACATTGGTTCTTCGAGCAGCAACTGGCGGACCCGCATCATTACAATCAGGCGTTTTTGTTTGAGCTCCGTGAGCCGCTGGACGAAAACGCGTTGCGTCGCGCGATGGATGCTGTGCAGTATCATCACGATGCGCTGCGGCTGCGTTTTCGCTGCGAAGGGGGCGTCTGGCATCAGGAGTTCGCCGCACCTGACGTGTCGGGACCTACCCTGGAACAGGTCGACTTGTCCGACGTTCCCGATGCGCAAATCGCGGCGGAAATCACTCGTGTTGCCACGGAGTTCCAATCCAGCCTTGACTTGGAAAAGGGGTCACTCTGGCGTGTCGTCGTGATCCAACTTGCCGATAGCACGTGTCGGTTGCTGGTGGTCGTTCATCACATGGCGATTGACGGAGTGTCATGGCGAATCTTGCTTGAAGACTTGGAAAAAGCTTACCGCCAGGTGCAACAAAGGGATCAGATCACGCTGTCCCCCAAGACGACATCGTTCAAGAACTGGGCGGAACGATTACAGCAGTTCGCCGAGAGTACCGATTTGGCGAAGCAGCGCACCCATTGGAATCAGATCACTAAGCTGGAACACACGCCGCTGCCCACAGACGCCGATCGTTTGGGTACCGGCGACGAGAACACCGAAGCGACCGCAAAGGTCATTACGGTCAGCCTGACGGACGAGGAATCCCGCGATCTTCTTCAGCGTGTTCCGCAAGCGTACAACACGATGATCAACGACGTGCTGCTGACGGCGCTGGCGCGATCGCTTGAGTCGTGGACGGGCAATCGACAATTACTCATTAATCTGGAGGGACACGGACGAGAGGATTTGTTCGACGGGGTCGACCTAACTCGGACGCTGGGCTGGTTCACGACGATCTATCCGGTGCAGCTGGAATTGCCCGAATCGAGTGCTGCCACAAGACGCTCTCAAGGCAGTCAAGGAGCAATTGCGATCCGTGCCGCAGCGAGGTATTGGCTATGGCGTGCTGCGTTACTTGGCTCGTGATGCGGCGACGTTGGCACGGAATCATCCTCGCAGCGCGATCCTGAAATCGTGTTCAACTACTTTGGTAAGTTCGACGATGTCGTGCGTGACTCTCAGCTGTTTGAATTTGCCGAGCAGAATACCGGTGCATGGCACAGTCCGCGGCAGCGTCGACGACATGCATTGGAAGTCAATTGCATGATCATCCGCGATCGTCTGGAGATTCAATGGACCTACTCGTCGTCACTCCATCAGCGTGAGACAATCGAAGCGATCGCCGAAGGAGTTTCTGCAATCGCTGCGTGAGTTGATCCAGCATTGCGTATCGAGCGATGCAGGCGGATACACGCCGTCGGATTTTCCACTGTGCGGATTAGATCAGGCGACGATCGACCCCCTGACGGCAGGCACGCGCGACATCGAGGACATTTACCCGCCGTCGCCAATCCAGTTGCTGTTTCTGGCTCGCGCGGCAAGTCAGAACAACGCCATACTCGATCATTGGCAGTGCACTCTGTCGGGCGATCTGGACGTTGAAGCGTTTCAGCGCGCCTGGCAAGACGTCTTCGATTGCCACTCGGTTCTGCGAACATCCTTCCGCAGCGAGGGGCTAAGCGAACCGCTCCAGGTTGTCCGGCGGCAGGTGCGTGCGCCGTGGACGATCGAAGATTGGTCCGGCCGCCGGGCGGATCAACATCAGGAACTTTGGCAACAATTGCTGAGAGAGGATCGTGAGTCCGGCATGGAGTTGGATCAGGCTCCCTTGTCCAGATTCACCTTGGTGCGTCTTGAATGACAAGACCCATCGATTCCTGTGGAGCGTCCCATCGTTGTTGCTGGATGGTTGGTCTTGGCCGTTAGTATTTGCAGACGTGTCCAAGGCGTATCAGGGTCATCTGCGCGGCGAGAATGTCGTGCTCGAGAAGACTCGCACGTATCGCGAGTATCTCAGCTGGTTGAATGATCATGCCACCCGTTTCGATCAGAGTGTCTTGAGCTCGGATGGAACACTTGACGCCGAGCCAACGCGAGTTTTGGCGGTCGAACCTGCGAGGGCGTACGCGAACCGACGCCGTTGTTGTCGGAGTCTCCGTCGACCTTTGCGTCGGACTCAACCGATGGCTCGGACCCGTTCGATCGAGTCTCGTGCACGCTGGACAGCGAGACCATCGACCGGCTGCAAGAGACGATTCGCAGCCGCCGGACGACGATCGGTGCGCTGGTTCAAGCCGCTTGGTCGATCGTGTTGTCCAGACTCAGTGGTCGCCAAGACGTGATCTTCGGCGCTGCCTTCTCTGGTCGTCCCACCGATCTGGTAGGGTCCGAGTCGATGGTTGGTCCGTTCGTCAACAACTTGCCTGTGCGGGCCAAGTTGACCGGCGGCGAGTCACTCGGCGACCTGTTGACCGCGGCACACGATCGGCTGCTGCGGCTGAATCCGTATCAGTTTGTTCCTTTGACGCAAATTCAATCCTGGAGTGACGTCCCGTGGCAACATCGGCTGTTCGATAGTCTGGTCGTGGTGCAAAACTATGTCGTGGACGAGTCGGCCCGACGTTTGGGCGCCGCGCGTTGCCATCGAGGATTTTGACGGTCCGATTCACACCAATTTTCCGCTGCTGGTGTTGGTGGAGCCAGATTCCACTTGGCGAATCTCAATGCTATTCGACCGCCGGGTCATTTCGCCGGCGGCGATCGAGCGGTGGAAAGGCGATCTGATTCAGGTGCTGCAGTGCGTCGCCGAGGATCCGGACGCAAACGTCGACGCGGTGATGGCGAGCTTATCTCAACCAGTCGCAGCTGAATCGGCACATCGAAAGTTGTTCGTTCAGTCGCAAAACTATGTGCCACCGCGAACGCCCACGCAACAGGCAATCGCACGTGTCTGGCAAGATATCATTCGGCTGGATCGAATTAGCATCGAAGACAATTTGTTTGATTTGGGAGTCCATTCCTTGTTGGTTGTTCAGCTTCACAAGAAATTGCAGGACGATCTCAGTCAGCGAATCGGCTTAGTGACGCTATTTCGTTACCCATCGATTTTCGCGTTGGCTCAGCATTTGGACTCCGGCAGTCAAGGGTCCGATCGCCTAGCGAAAAGTCACGATCGCGGCCAACGCCAGCGGCAGCGGTTAGCCGCCATGAAGAACATACGGGCGACGAGTGAAGCGATGATCCATACATCTCGATACCGTGTTGACTCAGGTCAGCCAAACGAACAAGAGAAGCAACGTTCAAAAGTGGGAGTTTTGAGATGAGTGAATTGGAAGGCATCGCGATCATTGGCATGCAAGGTCGCTTTCCTGGCGCTGATTCTGTCGAAGACTTCTGGCAGAACCTGGCGGCCGGTCGGGATACGATCTCGTTTTTCGACGATGACGAGTTGGCTGCGCGCCGGGTTGGACGTGGCGTCCTTGAAGGAGGCGGGCAATTATGTTCCCGCACGTGGCGTCATGCGCGACGCAGAGTGCTTTGATCGAGGTTTCTTCGGGATCCATCCGAAAGAAGCCGAGGTCATGGATCCGCAACACCGTGTGTTTCTGGAAGGCTGCTGGGAGGCCCTTGAACGTTCGGGCTATGCTCCGGGCCGGATTTCGGTACCAGTTGGCATCTATTGCGGTGCGACCTTCAACACTTACTTTATGCATGCGCTCAGCAACCGACCGGAATTGATCGAACTTGTTGGTCGCGACCAAGTCATGTTCGGAAATGAAAAGGACTACATCGCCACACGAACGGCCTACAAACTGAACCTCAGCGGTCCGGCCATCAGTCTCAACACCGCGTGTTCCAGTTCGCTGACGGCTGTCTGCCAGGCGTGTCAATCATTGCTGACGTATCAATGCGACATGGCCATTGCCGGCGGGTGTCTCGGTGACCGTTCCACAAACGAGAGGTTACATTTATCAGGAAGGTAACATCGGTTCGCCCGACGGACACACGCGTACCTTCGACGCCGAGGCGGCGGGGACGGTGTTCGGCAACGGGCTGGCCCTCTTGGTGTTGAAGCGGGTCGACGAAGCGTTGGCCGATGGTGATCAAATCTACGGTGTCATCAAAGGATTTGCGATCAACAATGATGGAGCGGATCGCGTCAGTTTCGGTGCTCCGGGCGTGGATGGACAGGCCGAAGTCGTATCGTTGGCCCAGGCACTCGCCGGAGTTGAACCAGACGATATTTCCTATGTCGAGGCGCACGGCACGGCAACTCCCGTGGGCGACCCAATCGAAGTAGCCGCATTGACCGAAGCGTTTCGGCGGGGAACGTCGCGGAATCAGTTTTGTGCACATCGGTTCGGTCAAGAGCAACGTTGGCCACCTGGACGCCGCCTCCGGCGCCGCGGGATTGATCAAGACCGCATTGGCGCTTCATCACGGTCAGATTCCCGCCAACCCGCACTTCAAGCGACCGAATCCAAAGTTAGATTTGGAGAATTCGCCTTTCTTTGTCAACACGACGTTTGCAGCCCTGGGAACGGGAGGGCGACAAACCACGATGCGCGGGCGTCAGTTCCTTCGGGACCGGAGGCACCAACGCGCATGTGATCGTCGAAGAAGCACCGCCGCTGGAACCGTCCGGACCGTCGCGGTCACAACAGCTGTTGCTGCTGAGTGCCAAGACACCCGAGGCGCTTGATCGCATGAGACAAGATCTTGCTGCACATCTGCAATCTTGCCCCGATACGAATCTAGCCGATACGGCGTTTACGCTACAAACGGGCCGTAGCGAGTTCGTTTATCGTCAGTCCGTCGTTTGCAGTAGCGTCCAGCAAGCCTGTTCGTTGCTGGAATCACCGCAAGCCTCCACGTGCCGCGTCTGCCAAGCAGGAGCACAAGGATCCGCCCGTGGTGTTCATGTTCCCTGGCCAGGGGGCGCAGTTCGCAGGCATGGGGGCTGATCTCTATGAGCAGGAAATCGTCTTCCGTGACGTCGTCGATCGTTGTGCCGAATTGCTCCGACCATCTTTACAGGAGGACTTGCGACATATCCTCTTTCCAACGGCCGAACAAGAGCGCCGCTGCGAGCGAAAAGATTCGGCAAACCCGATTCACACAACCGGCCCTGTTTGTTATCGAGTATGCGTTGGCGACGTTGTGGATGAGTTGGGGAGTCAAGCCGTCGGCGATGATCGGTCACAGCGTCGGCGAGTACGTCGCGGCATGTCTCGCTGGCGTGCTGAAGCTTGGAGGATGCACTTCAGCTGATTGCTCGTCGCGCAGAATTGGTGCCAGTCGATGCCACCTGGATCGATGCTTGCCGTGCGATTGCCGGAAGCTGAGGTTCTTCCTTACCTGACTCCCAGTTGGCGATCGCGGCCGTGAATTCGCCAGCGCTCTGCGTCGTCGCGGGCCCACACGAAAGTGTCGATGCACTGGCAAAACAGCTTGCCGATCGTGGCGTGTCCGCCAAGCGATTGCGAACTTCTCACGCTTTTCATTCGCAAATGATGGATCCCATGATCGATCCGTTTACTGAAGTGCTGCGCGGCGTGGAGTTCGCAGAACCGAAAATCCCCTACGTCTCCAATGTCACCGCCGACTGGATCAAGTCCGGCGGACGCAATGAGCCCGGAGTATTGGGCAGGACACGTGCGAAAAGCCGTGCGATTCTCTGATGGCATCGAAAAGCTGTTGCAAGATCCAAGTCACGTTCTCTTGGAGGTCGGACCTGGGAGAGGACTGACGCAACTCGCGCTGCAGCATCCATCACGCGACAAATCGCAACGCGTGGTGACTTCGATGCCGTACACCGAAGATGAAGAGACGCCTGGGGTGTTGGCGGCACTGGGATCGCTTTGGTTGGCGGGGGTCAATGTGGATTGGGAGGCGTTTTACGCCAACGAAAAACGACGACGCGTGGTGCTGCCCACCTATCCTTTCGAGAAGACTCATGTTGGCCCACGGCGCCGATTTCGCAAACATCGGTTTCGCACCCTCCGGAAACGCTAGTCGAAACTCGCAGCCAGATAGTCGAGCCGGCCGATACGGGACGAAACGTTGCTGTTGTTGCAGCTCCACGCGTTGCGAATGCCGAGCCGGCAAAGCAACCCGTGTCAACGGCTGCTCCGAAAATTCCTCGCAAGGATCGACTGATCGCCGAGATCCGCTCGCAGCTGGAGGATCTATCCGGAACCGACATGTCCTCCGCTGATGCATCCGTCAGTCTCATTGAGTTCGGTTTGGATTCGTTGCTGCTGACACAGGTGGCGACGCTGCTGCGAAAGAAGTATCGCACCAAGATTACATTTCGGCAGTTGATGGAAGAGCTGATCAACGATCGAGGCGATCGCTTCGTACCTGGACGCTGCGTTACCGGCCGAAGCCGTGGCCGTATCCGCCGCCGGACCGTCCGAGTGTGACCGTTGTCGTCCGACCTGTCTTCAACGAATGTCGTGCCGAGCAGCATCCCGTCTGGCGAACGGACAAGGCTATGTTGGACTGCTGGAACAGCATCTGGCGGTGACGAGTCAATTGCTGCATCAAATGCGGCAACGTCCCCAGCCCCAGAGCAGCCGCTGATCCCAGGGCTGGTATC
The DNA here is from genome assembly GCA_963714715.1 of Pirellulaceae bacterium. Taxonomy (GTDB): domain Bacteria; phylum Planctomycetota; class Planctomycetia; order Pirellulales; family Pirellulaceae; genus JBFJVZ01. Next base: position 73,250 of record CAVQPV010000054.1, read on the forward strand.
GCTATCGATTCGCAGCGTGCGGCTGCACTCGAACGCAGCGGTACCGCGGGCTAGTCATGGTCCCTATCAAACCACTCGATAGCAAGCAAAGCGAGTCCACTCACCGAGTCGCAACAAGCAGCGGCTGGATGCGTTCATTGCGCGTTATACAAAGCGTACTGCAACGTCCAAGAAGCTTGCGGCACAGAATCGACCGATACTCGCCGACCCGCGGAGCGTTGCGGGATTCAAGTCCGTATGGAAAGAGGCGGTTTACCCGATCCACACCACACGATCGGACGGTTCAAAGATTTGGGATGTCGATGGCAACGAGTACGTTGATTTCGTCATGGGCTTTGGTGCCAGCCTGTTCGGACACCGACCGCCGTTCGTCGTCGGAAGCGGTCAAGGCACAGTTGGATGCCGGTTTTGAAACCGGGCCGATTCATCCCATGGCGGGTGAAGTCGCCGGCTTGGTTCAAGAGCTAACCGGTGCCGAGCGGGTCGGTTTTTGCAGCACCGGTTCCGAGGCCGTGTTGGCTGCGATTCGCGTGTCACGAACGGTCACGGCGCGGGACAAGATCGTGATCTTTGAGGGCGCCTATCACGGCATTTTCGACGAAGTCTTGGCCCGACCGCTCGTTCGCAACGGTGAACTGCGAAGCATGCCCACCGCGCCAGGGATCCCCGACGGCTCGTTTGGCGAAATCATCGTCCTGCAATACGGCAATCCGGAATCGCTGGAGATCATTGAGCAATACGGCGATGAAATCGCGGCGGTCCTGGTGGAACCGGTTCAGTCGCGGCGTTTGGACTTGGTGCCGAAAGAGTTCTTGCTTCAGCTTCGTCAGATCACGGCAGCGACCGGAACGGCCCTCGTCTTTGACGAAGTCGTCACCGGTTTTCGCGTCGAGCCGGGAGGCGCGCAGGCGTACTTTGGAATCGATGCAGACTTGGCGACCTACGGAAAGGTCGTTGGAGGCGGATTGCCGATCGGCATCGTCACCGGACAAGCCAATGTACATGGACGCTCTCGATGGCGGCCCTTGGCAGTTTGGCGACGATTCGGCGCCGGAAGTCGGCGTCACGTTCTTCGCCGGCACGTTTGTCCGCCATCCGCTGGCGTTAGCGGCCGCGAAGTCAGTGTTGACGCACCTCAAGCAAGAAGGGCCCGATCTGCAGGTCCGCGTTGCCCAGAATGGCAGAACGCGTGGCGAAGGCTTTCGCGAACTATTTGACCGGTATCAAGCGCCTTATCAGCTCAGTCACTTTAGTTCGTTGATTTATCTGTCGGTGCCTCCGGAGTTCACGTACGGCGGATTGCTCTTCTACCATCTTGCGTGATCGCGGCATTCACATCTTTGAGAATCGCCTATTCGTATTTACGACGGCGCACACGAGGAAGACGAACAGCTGTTGCTACAGGCGATGGAAGACAGCCTGAAAGAGATGCAGCAGGGCGGTTTCCTGCCGGACGTTAGCGAATCGACGAATCGCAGTGTCCACGTCCGGACCCGGCGTCCCTGCGGGTGCTGCCACACCGCACCCGGCGACGACCAACCACCAACAGCTACCAGCACGATTGGCCAGTGCCGAGTAGAGCACGAGAGCCGTTGCTCGACGCTGGAAGAGATCCAGGGGGAGGGTCAACGTCCTCCGCTATTCTGCATGCCGGCGGCCGATGGGCTGACTTTGGTGTATCACGAATTGGCCGATCGGCTCGGACCCAATCAGCCAGTTTACGGCCTCAATTCACCTGGTGCCATCGGAGAAGAGGTCCCAGATTCCTTTGAAGAGATGGCGACTCGTTTTGTTGCAGATATTCGTGAGATCAGGCCGCATGGGCCGTACTGTTTGATTGGCTATTGCTCGGGAGGAAGCGTCGCATTTGAGGTGGCACAACAACTGGTCGCGGCGGGTGAACAGGTTGCCTTCGTTTGTGGAATCGAAACTTACGACTGGAGTACGTCTCCAGCGGCTCGGCTCAGTGTTTGGGTCAAGATGGACTATGAGTTCGAACGGCTCTATTATCATGGCCGGAATTTCCTGTCGCTCGGTCTGCATGACAAACGCTCGTTCGTGCGGTCAAAGCTTGATCGGTTAAAGTCCCGCCTGCGGGTTTGGAAAGGGATGTTTGCAGGTTTGCTCAGACGGAAAAAGCCGCAACGCCGCGGACCAATCGACTGGAATGAACTGTGGCGCCGACATGACGAGATTTCTGTGCGATATTTCCCGAAGCCCTATCCGGGCAAGCTCTTGCTGATCAGGCCCAAGAAGGACTACCGAACATACATAGGTAAAGAGGATCTTCAGGCGCTCGGAGGCGTTAGAATCGTACGGCTTTCCGCCTTTCCAGCCTGTCTGATGACGCCTCCGTATGTTGATCAGGTGGCGAGATTGATCGAAGCAAGTATCGACGAGGGTCTGCAGGAATGTGGTCGGGTCGAATCGACTGCCATGCACCGCGAGGCCGACCCGACCAAGGCGGACAACACGGCAGAATGCGGCGTTGAGATGTGACTTCGCCGATTCGTCGATCAGTCCGCAGACGTTGGACGCGAGCGGGCTCGCGAGCAATCTCCCTCCAGTGCACAACGCAAACTGAGTCTCGTGGCTATCCATCTGACACGACCGGCAGTTTGCTCCCACGTCGCCTAAGGGAAGCGGAAAAAACGCAAAGGATTCTGGATGAAGGCAGTGTCGCCAACTATAACGGGCGTACGAGTATCGAGTGGTGGATAGCGAATGGCGGCCGCCGGTTGCTTGTTATGCTTACCGGGTAAGAACGAGGAAAGAAATGGACCTATTTCACGGTCGTCGTGATCGAATCGACTTTCGAGTCCATTCGCGACTCGAGTACGAAAGAGGGTCGCTTCCAGGGACACGATTCTGGACGTCGGTGGCAGGAACCAGGATTCTCGGAGCAACCGGCGACTGCGTGAATTGTCGTCGAAGCCAGACAACAAGATCTTGTCAACGGATATTCTTCCCGATTACAGCCCCGACATTGTGGATGACATCTGTGACTCGAAACTGGAGTCAAACAGTTTCGACGCCATCTACTGTGATGCGATTCTGGAGCACGTTGAGGACTACGCAGCGGCCATCGAACACATGCACAGGATTCTGAAACCTGGCGGCGAGATATTTGTCTACGTACCCTTCTTCTATGTGTTCCATGACAACATGGACTATCACCGATTCACGTTCACCGAAGTGGACAGGATGTTGAGCGTTTTCGGCGAGCGCAAGGTCTTCTTGCCGGATGGCTGTGGCTACGGCGGCGTGTTTTGGCAATTGGTGACGTTCTACCAAATCGACAGAATGCCTCGGGTGAAAGCTCTGTTGTCCACGTGCGTCAACGCCTTGCTGGCGATCCCGCTAACACTGAAGTATTTCGCGTCTGGGCGAAAAAGAAGGGACGATCGAGGCGCATCGCTGAGCGAGTTTTTGTTTTTCTACAAGCATCTCCACGTCAATCATGGGTTCTGTGCCTGGGCTGCGAAATCGGCAGAAAGCTGAGGTTCAATAGGAACGTGGTGTCCGCCCGCAACCGCCACGTGCTAACGGCGTGTCGATTCGCGAACTGTAATGATTGGCCGATGGGGCGTTAGGCCCGGTTTTGTGGCGGGGAAAACCGCGGCTAACGCCGTGCGGCTGATTAAACAAGCCACTTCCACGTGGTGAACAGCGAGATGAACCAATCATGAACCGGTCCCTTCATTCGAGTCGGGAGCCTCGATCAGAATGTGACGGGAACGAAACCCGTCCAGGCTGTTGCTGGTAATCACTTTGGGACGAGCGGTATCGGCTGCAGTGGGCGGACCGGATGGTTGAACTTCATCCTGATCATCGCCGGCTTCATCGTTTGCGGGCTCTTCGTTCTCGTCGACCGGCAGATAGGGCTGCTGCACTTCGCTACCGCGACCGTCGCCGTTGTCGTCTAGCTGCGCGTGTTCGGTTTGCAGTCGCTGCGTCGCGCGAAAACGCCCAGTGATCTCCAGATTCGTTGCCAGGTAAAGATCCAACAGGGAAAGGAAGCCGTCTTGGTCGATGTCGTCGAGTGCTTGTTCCTGTTCTTCGCCCGCCAACACGTCTGCCAACGCGTACGGCAATTCCGTGCCGGTGAATTCCAGATCCGCTTCAGTCGCGGCGATGACGACTCTCGAGCGCCCGCTTAGCGGCTTGACCCAAAAACCGCTGACCGGCATGGTGACCCAGAAGACCTGTTCGCGACAAGCGAGCGTTTTGGCCCAGGTCGCAAATTGACGTTGATCGAAATCCGCCGCCTTCGACATTGAACTGGCTTTTACCGTTGTACAAGCTCCCGTGGCCGAGCAGCATGACCCAACACGCATCCTGAGTCTGAACGTCTTCGCCCAGACGTTGCATCGCTTCGAAAACCGACTGTTGCGTGCAAACGCCAACCGTTTGTGTGTGTTCAGCAAGCGCGCGACGCATTTCTTCATCGCCGGCAAGCACTCGCAACCGCGCCGGCGAGACGCCCAGAATCGACTCCGCGGACGTGATGATCTTTGTGCAGGCGCCGGTCAAGGCGCTCACGATGCTCATCGTCCCCGGGCAGCCCGCAGCACAGCAGTAACCAACGACCGGTTGTGGTCGATGTTTGCTCCTCCCGGCGCCGCAACGCTTCCTGCGAGTACTCGGTGTCGCTTTGCGCATCAACGCCGCCGCACAAAGCGAGACTGAGGCACAACTGGACAACAAGAAACAGGAAGAGGTTGACTGCAGGTCGCTTGATCATTTGATATCGGCTGGTTTTGATTACGATCCAGATTCCAAGGCACTCGAACCTTTGCAATGTCGGATGCGGTCGAAGCACCGTACAGCCACCGTGAAAGATCCTTGACCGCGGCCGACTTATGCTCCCACAGTTGTTCCAGAATCGCCAACTCCGCGGCGGTTACGTCCTTGGGGGTCTTTACCATTAGCAACTTCCTCTGAAAGATAATTGTAAAATATCCGGTCTACCGCCCGGCGGCTGATAAAGTGTGTTCATGCTAGTCCGGTGACCCGCCTCCAGATCCATTCGGTCGACAGCAATCCCAGCAAGCACAGCCATAACCACCACTTGCTCCAGGCAGGAGCGAGATCACGCTTGGGCGGCCCATGCGTTTCGTTGCGGTTTTTCAGCAATCGCAGCGAAGTCGTTTGGACTTTTCAACACCTCGCCTCCGGAAACGGCAGCCAACCGCGTCAGCAATTCGTGATTCGGCAACGGATTCTGTTGCTCAAACGGATCGCTGAGTATTTGAATTGCCAGCGAGGTGCTATCGACTTGCGTGCCGTGATCAAAGGCGGAATTCGATTCATTCCCCTCGTAGGCGGTCATTTCGATCCGTAAACCGCTGTCGCCGATGCCTTCGGTTTCGCTGAGCATCAAGTTCAGTTGATAAGCATCGTCGGCGGGTGACTTTGCCAGCGGCAACTCCTCGCCCCAGGCGATGCGTGGGCCAACTTCGCCACTCTCGCGAACCACATGATCGGGCCACAAGATGGGAGAATACAGCGACATGTCATCCAGCGACGCTGGTTCGAACATCGCCCAGATGCGGTAATCTTTTCGTTCGCCGTGCGGCTTCATCGTAAGCGGTCGCATAAACGGTCAGCGGCTCACCCGGGCGATAGAAGCGTTTATCGCTTTCGGCGACCAGTCGTCGTCGTCCGGTCGAAGAACCCTCGGTCGCCCAGTAAACCATGTTTCGCCAGAGCTTAGCGGCGACCCGCTCCGGCTGGGGGCCCCAAGTTTCTGCCATACGCTCAAGCGATCGCCCACCCAATGCAGCGCTGGACACCAGCACGCGGCCGCGGCCGGCACGGTGGGCCAACATCACGGCGCTATCGTTGTCGCTTTCACGGGCCAACACTTCAGCCGTCGACTTCGGCTCGAACCCCGAACCACCGATGTTCAGCGGCGGTAGTTGCTTTAATAACTCGTCGTTCAGTCGTTCTTCCAGGCGAAGCCGCCAGACGGGATGTTGTGGCAAAGTTGGAACAACCTGCTTGGCCTGGACCATTGCCGGCTGGATGTTTTCGACGTTCACTGGAAGCAGGGCCGCCAGCGGCGAATCCTGCCATGCTGCTGGACTCAGCGCCTCGCCGCCGGTCACAATCAACCCGCCGCCTCGGCCCTCGATCCACTGGGACAACCATTCGACCTGTTCTGCTTCCAGCACATTTGGCCCGACGTCGCTGAAGACCACGCAATCGTACGCGAACAGTTCGGCACGCGTTCTCGGAAAACCGAGATTCGTCGAATCCCGGTCGCCGACCGACCGCGGTGCCCCACCGCCGGTACTGATCAAGACGGTGCATTCGACATCGCGATCGGCTTCCAAGGCTTCCTGGACCGTCGACGCAGATGCCATGGCGGTAGCGGGCGATCCGCTGCTGGATGAAAAGATGCGGCTAAAGATCGACTGCCGTGATGCCGCCGCATCGCTGGAGACGTACAACACACGCACTTTGGTTCGGTCGATCTCGACACGAGTTCTGACACGATTATTTCGCTCGGTCAGTTCGCCTTCGATCGGGTCGATGACGATCTGCAAATCTTCCGGTTGTTCGTCGACGCGAAACGTCAACGAAACCGACTGGGCGCCGCCGCCCAACGTGATCGGCAGCGACGCCAGTGTGGCTGATTCCTGATCGCCGATCTTTTGACGGCTCATCACACGCACCGTCGTGCGTTGCCCCGTGAATCCGAAGCTGCGCAGAAACACTTGCAGTTCGTTCTCGGTGAATTTCCGGACCCGCGAGGGAACGACTAAAGAGACCACGGCGATGTCTCCGCTGCCGGTCGCCTGCCCGATCGGAACAACATGGATCGGTACTTTCGATTCGCCAAAAAACTCCGCCAATCGCTCGACGGTCTCGGACGCCCGCACACGCCCGTCCGACAACAACACGACGCCTGACGTCGACTTGGAACTGACTTGCGGTAACAGTTGCCGAAGCGCATCACCGAGTCGCGAATCGGAAGCTTCGGGCGGGGCAATGGAAACCGCGCTGCCGGCGTCTCCGAGCTTCGAGACATTCTTGACGCGAGCCTTTGCTGCCGTGGCAGTGTTGGATTGCGTCGCCTGGTTTGCCTGCGATGCAGACCCGGGGGCGACCAGTGGGCCGAGACGATGACCAAAGCGAAATGCCTGACAATTGCTGACGTGGCCGCTGCCCGCCAGCGACTCGGCTTCGCTGATGAACCGCAAACTCTCCTTCCATCGCGTTTCGTCTTGGCCAAGTTTCATGCTTTGCGATCCGTCCAACAAGAACATCATGGTTGGACGCGTGACTTCTCCCTGTTCTTCGTTGACGATCGTCGGTCCCAGCAGAATCGCTGCCAGCACGGCCACCGCGGCCGCACGCAAGAGCCACAAACCGACTCGACCGTGAACTTGCGAGGCTCCCCAAAACAATCGCAAACCAACCCAGATCAGTACCGACAACAGCAGCATCACCAGGAATCCGTCTCGCGATAAAGCTGGAATCCAGGATAGATACGTGTCGGCAATGATCAGCGATTCGATTTCCGTCATCGGTTGCCTCGTGACGATTGCATCATCGGTTTGCCGGCGCCCGTCGTGGATGCTGACGGGCGACGGGTCTCTGCTTCCCCGGCAAGAATCCGGAAGTACCGATCGACCGCACGTCGGTACTCGGCGGGCACCGGTGCATCTCGGTCGGCGGAGATCTCCAGCAAGATCATTTCCTGGATCCGTTCTTGCAGCTCGGACGAGATCAACGCCAATCCTGCCGATCGCGGCTGGTTCCTTTTGACGCCGAATGGGCTTCGCGACGCTCCTCTGGTCCCGGCGTTTCGCATTTCCGAGTCCGTTCGGGCCCCCACGTCGCCCGTCAACTCGGTCTCGTCCAACATCTCGGCCAAGGTACCGAGACCTTCTTCCTGCAATTCTCGTTGCAACTGGCGTATCCCGGCTTTTGTTTCCGGATCCTGTTCCTTCTCTTCGTTCTGTTTGCCCTGGCCGAGTCGTTGTGCCAATTGATTGGCCTTTTGCTCCATCGCCCGCAAGCGTGCCAGCCGCGGCGCCACCAACCGGCGATACAACTCGTCCAACATTTGCGCCGCTTCGGCATATTCCCTTGCTCGATCGAGACCCTGTGTCGCCTCGTCGTTGTCTCCGCTCGAATCGCCGTTACCTTGCTTGGGGATGTCGGCACGCTCATCGTCAGCCCCTTGTGCGTTTTCACGCTGCCCCAGAATTGCTTCGGCAGCTTCGCGAGACTCTTTCAGTTGTCGCAAGAACTCCGTCGCTTGCACAAATTGCTGCAGCGAGTCATTGACCTCGCTCGTTTCCCCGTCGCCGACCTCCGCGGGTGCCTTCAAGATGTCTTCGATGGTTTCAGCGCGACGCTGCATCCGCCTTGCCGATCGATTGGTTGAGTTTTCGTTGCTTCCGGATGTGCGGTTACCGGACGAAGCAGCGGACAGATTTCGATCCATCCGCTCGGCAAGTTCGCTTTCCATGTTCGCGAGTGTAGAGGTCATGTCCCGGATCGACGAAACTCGCGAGACTGGCTCGTCAGCAGCAAGCGCCGCCAATTGCAAGCTCATTTCTCGAAGCTGTTCTGCTGCATCGCCGCCGCCCCCTTCGAACTGATCGAGTTCCCCGTCGGCGCCAGCGTCGCTAAATCGCTCATCGCGGCCTTCGACTGTTCCATCCTTTCTGCCAACAACGATGAACGACCTAAACGATCAGTTAATTGTTCTTCCTGGTCCTGAAGTCGCTCGAGCAAATCGATTTGTTTTGCATACAGCTGCGCTCGCTGTTCTTCCAGCGACGGCATATCCGGTGACGATTGATCACCGTCATCACGCTCTTTTTCCTGGCCTTGATCGGCGTCGTTGTTCATAGCGTCGCTGCCGTTTGCATCATTTTCGGAGTCGTTCTGCTTCGCTTCCGCTGCTTGCCGGTCGTTTTCGTCAGCCGCAGATTGCGCTGCGTTTTTGCCTTGATTGTTGGCGGCAACGCGGGTGTTTTGTATCTGCTGGCAGATCGTGCAGGCCGCACTGACAAGCTGCATTTGTTGGGTCGCGATTCGCTTCAGCGTGTCCGCGATTGGTTGCTGGGGCTTTGGTTTCTCGCGACGTAACTTCTGCCGAAGTTGATCGCAGAGCCGACAGAGCGATTGCCGAGGGATCGGGTTCTTGATCAATAGGATTTCAAGAGACCGTCTTGCTGCCGCCAAAGCACGCAAAGCGTCTTCTTCCTGAACCAAGGCGAGATCAAAACTGCCTGCTGCTAAGGAATCGGCTGCTTGCAACATCGCGGCCTCGGCCTGATTGAGTGCTTCGACGTCATCACTTCCCCGGCTAACAAAAAACTCGGCGAGAAAACGTGTCAGACCGGCCAATTCGCTCTGGTCTTCCACCATTCGGTCGATCGTGCCGAATTGTTTGGCCAGTTCGACGCTGGAACGACTCAGCAAACGCCGCGTGCGGTTGATCAGGAATCGTTGCCGACGAATGATTTCGCCTAACTGAACCAGGACACCGGCACCACCTTCCGTCGGCTCGATCTCGATCTCCGAGTAGAACTGTCGCAGTGGCCGAATGTCGATGTAACGCACATCCGATTCGGATCGCTGAGCTGCCCCCATTCCCGATTGTCGACGGCATAAGCGTAGTAGCTGATGTAATCACGTTCGGTGAGCTTGAAAGACTCCAGCGGTAGAATCTCCTCCAGTGGTACACGCGTTCGGTTAGCAGCGTTCTCCTCGGCCAGCCAATCGGTCAACACGTGCTCGTCGTCGTCGCCGAGTCGGAACACGATTGCCGCTTCGCTGATTCCGTAGTCATCGGACAGCTGAACCCGCATCGGCAATTCTGCCAACGTATGGACACGCAACTCCTTGGGCGGATCGCGCCATGTCACCGCCGGTGCCCGGTCAGTACCAACTCGCAAGCGACCCTTGACCGGCAGCATCGGTGTGCCATCGTTTCCGCTGCCCGAGAATCGCCACTGAATCGATTCACGACTCGGTAAGAGGAACGTCCATTGCGTTGCGTCGTCGCCCGGCTCGATCTCGACAGGCTGGAATTCCGACGGTTGGTTACCAATTTCCAAAGTCGCTTGGCGAAGCGGATGATTGGTCTCGATCGTGACATGGACCTGCGACCGCTCCAGCACAGTCACGCTGGCAGTGGCGAACGTGCGGCTTTCTAATTGCGTGTACGCTGGTGGCTCGACATGAGTCTCGATGCGTTCAGCTTCGATCAGCGGCTGCACGTCGACACGGTAAACGCGAGTTTTCCCAACACTGGTCACGAAACTGATACTCAACGCAATGCCTCGCCTTGCCCAGGGCAGCGGTGAACAAGGCTTGCCGCTCGTTGGGTGCGGGGTCCTCCGCAGCAGACTCCGGCTCGATTGGCGACAGTTCGCTTTCGATCCAGTCGTTGTCGAAGGATTCTGTTGGTGATTCATCGGTGACCGGGTCGCGCGGCGGATCGCCATCGCCGGCGTTCGCGTCGTCCCGCACGATGCGATGGCGCAGCATGACGTCGCGATTGGTGCGACCGGTCAGTTCGAGCGAAACCTTGACCGGCGATCCTTCCAACACGCGAGTATCGCCGGGAGTCACTTTTAGCTGTGTGTAGGCCATGTCTTTGCCCAACGCCCGCAACATCGCAATTCGCAGATCGCCACCGGTGGCCATCAAGCTGGCGGCTAAGAGCACGCCGAACAGCGCGACCGCGGCACAGCCCAGCAACATGCGTTTCGGGATGATCTGAGCCGGCGTCAATGTTTCCCATCGCCCCAGCGTCTGATGCCCCAAGGCCGCCAGCATTTCCTCCGGACCGCCGACCCGACCGTCGACCGTTTCCAAGACAGTGCGGATGCGCTGTCCAAAGTCTGGAAAGGAACCTTCAATAGCGGAAGCGAACTTACGTTGTCTTGTATCACGGCAGATCACGAAAACCCGCCCGATCAGCCAAACCAAAATCACGGCCCCGCCAATCAGCGCACCGATCTGTCGATAAGTCGCAGGCCATTCCCAGAAGTAATCGCAGGCAGTCAGCATTGTCCAGACGGCGATCAACGCAGCCACGGCAGTCGCCATGACGATGCCAAGCCGCACGGCAAAATACCGGCGACGAAGCTCGTGAAATCGATTGGCGACTTTGATGGAGACAGCGGGTGCGTTCATCGGTCGTGTCCTTGTCGATTGGTGGCCAATGCCACTTCTCATACCTGCGTGCGATTCGCCAAACCAAATTCGGCGACCAACAACACGAAAACAGCCGCCGCAAACCACGGCCATTGTTCTTTTCGTTTTTCACTTTCGACACTTTCACTGACGACCGCATTGTCTCCGTCAGCGGCTGTGACTCCGAAATGCTCCATGAACACTTCGGCGTCGATTCGTGTCGGATCGGACTCTTTTGAGGCACCGTTGACGACGTACAACGCATCCTCACGCGGATCGAATCCGGGCTTCCGGAAAGTGATTGCGTCGTCAACGGAATCCTTTCGATAGCCGACCGCGTTCACGTTCGCATCCCCGCTGGCCGCGCCGCGGGCAGGCCGACCGAGGGGCGGTAACTCCTGGTCACCGATCGAGCGAAAACGGATCGGGCCTTCGCCAGTCAGATTCAATAGGTCGGCCGCCATCTGCTGGACAAACGGCAAATACAGCGGACTCGTCGTCCAGTCACCCCAACTGGCGTCCGCACTGGAAAGAAACCAAACCACGCGTCCCCGCCCGACAACGTGTTGTGTGACCGCCGGGCGACCATGATCGAACCGAGCCAGCACGGTGGTCGAATCATCAGCGGAAACGGGCAGCAACTTTTTAAATGCCAGACGGCTCAAGATCCGCGTGCTGCGGATCGGCGAACGGCTCCAGCATCGCTGCTTGCGTGCTCACCGACGCGATTCGATACGGCATCGCGCCGCTGCTCACCGGCGCCGCCAACTGGCCGGGTGCGAGGCCGACTTGTTGCCAAGTCTGGGGAGTTTGGTTTCCCGACCCATCGCCGGCGAACACCAACAGCTTTCCACCTTGACGGACATAGTTCGCTAACTGCTCGATCATGGTGATCGAGATCCGCTGCGGCGTCAGCCACGACAACCAACGGGTGCGTGCTGACAGCAAACGGCTTGCTGGCCCCATCGTCCAGATAGCTGACGTCTGCGCGAAAACGGCCCCGATTGGGCGAATCCTCCTGTGACTGTGAATCGGCGGGGTTAGAGGCAAGATTACTTTGTTCGAGCGCCGTGACAAGGAAATAGCTCTCCGCGGCAACGCCGTCGTCGCTTGATCCGGAATCGATCACCATCACCTCGATTGGCTGCGCAATTTCCACTGCAGTGAAGCGGCGATTGTCGGCCGCCAAGATCGTCATCGACGTCAATCGCAACGGTGACCTGCCAAGTTGCCGGCTCCAGTTTGCCAAAGTCAAAGGAGACTTCCTCGGCCTGGCCACCCGGTATATTGATTGATTTCTTCAGCCGAACGGTTCGCGCACCGTCGAACGCCGACGCGGTCAACGGAACTTCCTCGAACGGCAAGCTGCCAAAGTTGAACAGTGTCACCGACATCAGCACGATCACTGCTGGGCTCCAGACGTTTTGCCGCCGACAAGACGTCGGTGATCGCCAGATTGTTCGCCGCCGGCCGACCTACATCGATCAATTGCACCGGGACATCGGCTGGAAAGACAAGGGATTCGGTGGCAATCTTGTCAGACGCTAACCCGCTTTGCTGTAAGTCGGTGATCACCAGCACGTCGGCCAACGCCTTGGGAAACGCGTTGACCTTGTCGCGGGCCCAGCTGAGCGCGGCAAAGTAATTCGTGTCGCCGACAACCGATGTGGCGCCGATGGCCTGATTGTTTCAACGGGCATCGGCTGGACGTGCCGATCAAACCAAGCCCACAGAACGGTCGCATCCGAACCAAGAGTCGAGACGCTGTTGGCCGCGGCACCGACAGCATCATCAATCAAGCGTCCCGCTTTGCCTGGCATGCCCATGCTGGCTGATCGGTCAATCAAGACGATCTCGCAGCCGATCGCCATCTCGGCGTGTTCGCTCGGGAAGAAATGGCCGGGCAAACAGAAACGCGAGCAACGCCGTCAGCGCCGCACGAGTCAGCAGCAACAGCCACCGGCGGATTTTTCGGCTTTGCGATCCATCACGTATCACTTCTTGCAGAAACCGCATCGGTCCCAAGTTCAATGTTGCCGTACTTGCCAGCGACTCAATAAATGCACCAACACCGGTATCGCTACCGCTGCACAGGCAATCAAGAAACCGGTTTGTACGAAACTCATGAATGATCGCCGGACGTCGGTCCGGAGTGCAAAGCTAGGATCTTCTACTCACCAAATAGTCCACCAACGCGTTGGCGGGCGGGGTATCGGTCGTCAATTCCAACCGATCAACGCCTTGGTGCAAACAAATGTCTTGCAAATCGTCACACCAACGTTCGATCCTTCGTAGATAATCAGCTCGAATACTTTCGACATCGGTCGTCAATTCTCCGCGGTCTTCCATGTCCAACACACGAACACGGCCGCCCTGGGCCAAGAATCGTTCACAAGGATCGAGCAGGTGAAAAACGATCACTTCGTGACCGCGATGGCGCAGTTGTTGGAGTCCCCGTTGGATTCCATCGACTATCGTCCAGCAAGTCGCTGAAGATGACGACGATCCCACGGTGCCGGGCCAGTGCGGCGGCTTGTTCCAGTGACTTGGCGAGTGCCGTTATCCGCTTTTCGGGCTCCCGCGAGAGCATTTGTACGCATTCTTCCCAGCGGCCCGGCTTGGCTGACGGATCGAGATAGCTGGTGACCCCGTCGTCCATCAATCCCAAGCGCGACGGCATCGCGTTGCTTCATTGCGATCAACGCCATCGCTGCAGCCAACGTCGCGGCGTATTCGTGTTTGGTCATCGCGCCGTCGACCTTGCATTGCATCGAACGACTGACATCGACAAACAGATAAAGATTCAAGTTCGTTTCGGCATCAAACTCTTTGACATACAACTTGCGTTGTCTGGCAAAGACTTTCCAATTGACGTGCCGCAAATCGTCACCCGGCCCGTAGCGGCGATGCGAAGAGAACTCGACGCTGTATCCGATAAACGGACTGCGATGCAGACCCTGCAGGAATCCTTCGACCACGCCGCGTGCGCGCAATTCCAGCGAACTGAGTCGAGCGAGGTCTTCCGGCTTGAGCCACTGGGAGCGTTGCGGTTGAGTTTTCTTGGTGGTTGCAATCATGGATCAGCACGTCCGGGCGGGCGGGACAAAGCGTTTGGTACCTTTTGTGAGGAAGTCGCCCGGCGGGTGCTTTGCACAAGAGGTACCAGATGCTTTTTCCCGCTTAGCTGACGTCACGCCTCCTCTTTGACAGCTGCTAACAATTGGTCGATCACATCATCCGAGTCGATGTTGTCGGCGCGACCGTGAAAATTCAGCACCAACCGGTGACGTAAAACTGGATGGGCGAGTGCGCGAACATCCGCAAAATCGACGTGATATCGGCCTTCCAGCACCGCGCGTGCCTTGCCGGCCAGGATCAGGGATTGGCCCGCTCGAGGACTGGCTCCGTAAGTCACATACTTGTGGACCGCGTCGATCGAATCGCCGGTTGTCTGGTCATTCGTGGACGCGGGCCGTGTCGCATTGACCAGGCGGGCCGCGTACATCACCACGTCGTCCGAAACCGGCACACTGCGAACGATGTCTTGCAACTTGAGCAGATCGTCTCTCGACAAGACCGCTTGCGGCTCTTTGATTTCGGTGCCCGTGGTGCCGCGGATGATTTCCGCCTCCTCAATCACCGAGGGATATCGCACACGAACATTGAACATGAAGCGGTCGACTTGGGCTTCGGGCAGCGGATACGTGCCCTCCATTTCGATCGGGTTCTGCGTCGCCACGACAAAGAACGGCGGCTCGAGTGGGTAGGTCGTGTTGCCGACCGAAACCTCATGCTCCTGCATCGCTTGCAACAAGGCTGCCTGCGTCTTTGGCGGTGTGCGGTTGACTTCGTCGGCCAACATGAAGTTCGTGAAGACCGGTCCCGGCACAAATCTCAGGCGGTGACCAGCGCCACCTTCCTGTTCTTCGATCACGTCGGTGCCGGTGATATCCGACGGCATCAAATCGGGTGTGAACTGAACGCGTTTGAACTGCAAGTCCAGCGTTTGCGATAGCGTGCGAGCCATCAAGGTTTTGCCCAGTCCCGGAACGCCTTGTAACAACACGTGCCCGCGACATAACAAGCCAAGCAACAGCAGGTCAACGACTTCGTGTTGCCCCACAATGACTTTACCGACCTCTGCGCGAAGTCGTTCTCTGGCTTCGCGAAGTCGTTCGACCTGTCCCAGGAGACCGCCTTGCTGATCATTGTCGGGCTGTGTGGTCGCACTCATATTGCTTTCTTTGCTTCGGCTTCGTCGATCAAGTCATCGTGATCGACCTCCAGTTGGTGAAACACGTCTCGCGGACCGAGAAACTCGCCCCACGTCAAATCGCCGTCCGCATTGTGGTCCATCGTTTGAAACCAAATGGGGCTTCTCCGACGACCCGAATTTCCTCGGACGACCCTTTGCTGAGATCCGCGTCCAGCGATAAATCAGGAACAGCCATCGCAATTCTACCCAATTCTTGCATGCTGAGCTTGCCGTCCTGATTGCGGTCCAAAGCGGCAGATCTTGTCTTTTGCCAACCCAATTCGGTCGCCGTTCAATGGGCGTCGCGGTCTTCGTCCTAGCGGCGGACCAAGCGGGTGGTTTTTATAGTCGCCGTCCTCTCCGAGGTCGGTTTTGCTTTGCTGCTCCCGCCCAGGAACAGGCTGTGAGTTGCTGGTTTCGGACCCCAAAGTAGGCCGAAACAAGCTTTGCCGTTCCGGCGTCCAGGGATTTCGGCAATGGCTGCCGCTTGTCTGTCAGAGCATGACCTACGCGATGCGTGAGCTACGCTCGCTGCAAACCTGCATGGCCAAGCAGGCGGGAGCAACAGATCCGCTGCCGTCGATGCTCGCCATGTCAGCGGCCGAGCTTGAACCGGGGCGGTCGTCGTCGATTCAACAGTTAATCTGTCACCTGCCGCGGCTCCGCAGCTCAGTTAAGCCCACCGATCCACCCCTGGTGGGCTCGGCGCTTTGCTCGTCGCTGGTGGGCTAGCCCACCTTGCACCCGATAGCCTTACTCCGCTGACTGACAGGTCCCGGGCGGGGCCTCGACCTCACGGGGAATTGCTCGGCAGTCGCTAAGTTAGCGGATTGTGTAGCCCGCGAGATGTCGGTTGGAGGACGCCAACTCCTGTAACTTCGACTCGTAATCCACCTCTGGATCGGACACCCGGAAACTGCAGCTGCGGCTTGCAATGTCAGTCCTGATGTCGCTGACGCTTGGGATTTTGGACAAATCGCCTCGAACCGAGGCGGCGCAGCCCCCTCAGTGCATGTTGGGAACTTTCAGGCTGACGGTGGTCACGCCTTGAAGAGTTTGCGTGGCCGGTTCCACTACAGACGGCCCGAGCGAGGTCGAAGTACTGAGGGAAGAATCGTTCGAGCAGCCGATGGCTATCATCACAAGACACACAGACAAAAACGCCGAAATTCGCATCATTTTTTTCCTGAGGAAGATTGTTTTAGTATGGTATTCGGCCCGGCAAGTGGGCGTCCACTGTGATTGCCCGTCGGAACCGGATTCTCCAAGAGTCTGAATGGATGGACCACTTCCAAACCTGTGTCTGGATGAACGGATCGCTTTGATGTTATGATTTTGGCATGTCCAGCAAGAAACGGAATTCAAGAAAACGACCTAAACGCCGAAAACCGCCGGCGGTCGTGGCGGCAGCGGCCGAGCAATCCGATCGGCTGAATCGGCGGGTCAGCCGCATGCGGCCTCGAGCCTTCAGCGGCGAGCCGATCGAAGATGTTGCCGTGTTCGATGATTCCGCGTTGCGTGAACTGCCGGAAGAAATCGCCGACCAGGTGGTGGCGGTTCGAGAAGCGTTGTCGGCAATTGCCGAGGGACGCGACCAACAGGCCATTGGGAGGCTTGACGGAATACCACGACGCAGCGTCCTCAGCCCCTGGCGTCTGCTCGTGCGAGGCTTGGCTGACTGGTATCGGGGAGACTTCGAGCAAGCGGCAAAGAGTCTTGGTCGCTTGGATCGCACACGGCGGCCCGGGCGAATCGCCGCCGCTCTTCAGTTGGCTGGCGATGGCTCGGTCGAGTCGGCGGCACCAACCGCGAAAGCGAGTCGCGAAGCGGATACAGAATTGGATTCGGCGGCAAAGCTGGTTCGGCGGATTCGCGTCGAGCGGCCTGCACTGGCGGAGGCCCGTCGCGAGACGGCACGCCGTGAATTGACTCCCAACGACGAGTCACCCGACGAGACGCTCGGCCCGATAAAGTTGAGCTGGCTGATCGGTTTCTGTCGCGAGCACCGTCGCAGAGAGCCGCGTCTGGTCGAGGCGCTCGAACAAGCTGCCTTGCAGCGAGCATTCCGGCAACCGTATTGCGACATCTTCGGCGTTGCCGCGGCGAAACTGCCCGGACCTCCCCACGACCCGAAAAACCTGCTGCTGCAATCGGAGTATCACGGCCGATTCGAGGACGGCGACAGGAAAGCAAGGTACTATTGGGATCGTTATCTGAATCAAGATCTCGCCGGCAACGACCGAATCTCGGAGCCGCTGCGGGCAGCGATCGCGAGCACGCTTCACCTGGAGGTTGCACGCGAGGAGATCGTACCGGATCGTGTTGGCGGCATGCTCTCCATGTTCATGATGGTTGAGCAAGAAGATTGCCGTGCCATCGAAGACAATTTCAAGAAGTCGATCAAGGCATATCCCGGTAACGCGGTGGCCCATCGTGAACGAATCGATTGGATTCGCTCTCACGCCGAGAATGAAAGGAGCACGAAAGCCGAGCGTGAGAAATTCGCGAAGAAATTGACCGGCGCGATGGTCGACTGGAGCAAAGCGATTCCTGACGAGATTGAGCCGCGGTTGTGGCTGGTCGATCATTTCTTGGAGGAGGAGCAGCTTGACAGAGCCCAGCCACACGTGGAGTGGTTGTCAGCCTCTCGCCACGCCGACCCTCGCGTGCGTGCCACGCCCTGGAAATGGAACCTGTTGGAAGCGATGCGGTTGTGTCGCCGCAAGGCATGGCTTTCCGGCGTGCAAGAGAAGTTGGAGACTGCGGAGGGCCTCTGGCCATCCTGGTTACCGCGGCCATGGCTTGCGTACTTGCAAGCGGCGCTGGCACTGCGATCCGGACAGCAAGACGAGTATCGGCGACTGCGAAGCTTGGCCCGCGAAGGCTTAGCGGGCGGCGGGCCCAATCATGATGTGGAGCTGGCTGACGCAGCAATGATGTTGGGCGCGGCCCAACGGATGCGAGTGCCGGCGGCGGATTTGAAACCGCTGCGAATCCCGGTCGACGACGCCGTCAAAAACCTTCCAGGTTTAACGACGAACGAGTTGGTCATTGCCGGTGGCTTCTTCTACGACCTTCATCGTACCGGTCTGCTGTACCCGGCTTACCGGATGCACGGCGGAAAATTCGCCGCGGAGTATCAGCAGCGACTCCAACGGGGTGTCGAGGTTGGGAAAGCTGGCGAGTTGGGCGACGCGTTTTGGCGGTCGGTCTTCTGGCTGGCCGAGCGACGGAGCTTCTCGGATGGTTACCAGCTGAAAATGCCCAAGCCGCTGGACCGACTCCGCCGCGAACCGAATCTCGCGGCCGTGAAATTGCAGATGCTGTTGAGCCATTACAACCCCTGGCGGCTTCGCGAGATGACCGCCGAGATCGATCTGGTACGTGAGGCATCGCAAACTCAGCGCGATGTCTATCTTCGTTACTGGTTCACATCCCTGGTGGACCGTAGTCAGAAAGAGATCGCCAAGAGCGCAGCACGGAATTCTTTCTTTGGCGGTGCCAGTCCGTTCGGAACAAGCTTCGGTCCTTTCGATGACGATGATGATGACGACCAGTGGAACGAAGAGGACGACTATTTCGATCCCGAATGTGATTGTCCGGAGTGTACTGCGGTGCGCGAGCGGTTGGGGATTGCAAACCCGAGTCTTTACGAGGACGACCTGGAGGACGAAGCCGAGGATGTTGCCGATGACGGTTCCGATTCAGGTCCAACCGCCGCGTATCAAGACGATGACGAGATGCCGCTGTTTCATCGAATCGACGTGGGAATGAATGCCGGAATTGACGGAAGCGACGAAGACTTTTCGCCCCTCAACGTTGACTTGGTGCCGCCGCGGCCTCCGACCCCGAAGCCGAAGATGGATGTTGATCCCGATTTTCGCCGCAAGCGACCCAAGAATCCAATGAAGAAACAAAAGAAGTCGCGATGAATCAAGCCACACCGTCCAGTTCAGCAAGTGATCCGTTCGCCGTACTTGGTTTACCGCCGGGTGCGGGCGAACAAGACGTTCGGGCGCGTTACCTGGCACTGGTCCGAGAGTTTCCGCCCGAACGTGATCCGGCTCGCTTTCAAGAGATTCATGCTGCGTATCAATCTGCGTCAGACCCACTGGTCTTGGCCCAGCGTTTGGTTCGCGCACCCGGTGACGCGGCGCGTCCGTGGTCGGCGATTTTGGATGAACAGAAAGCAAATCCGCCACGGTTAAGTGTCGATGTGTTACTCAGTCTCGGTAATCGCGCTGCAAGCAGCTCCTCCTCTTCGGAAAATTCAGCGTGATCAACAAGCCTTGGGCAGACCAAGACCAACCGGATCAAGTCCCGCCGCTCGGCCCAGTGCCGGCCGAGTCGGAATCCGCATGCCGCCGGGAGCCCGAGTTCGGATTGGTCGACGTGATCGAAGCCTTTACCGCCATGAGGCATGAGTGGCGAACCCAATCCAAGGAGAGTCGGGAGTTTGCTGGTTCGCTGACAGCGACGGCGGATCAGATCTTGCAGCTCGAACGGCGGATGGCAGAAGCGATCGCCGGTCTGCAGGAAACGATTGTGCAACGAGGTTCGGACGATACATCGAGACGTCTGGCCGAGACCCTGGCGGACATCGATCATCATCTCGCTCACGCGGTCGATGCCGTCACAACCGCTGAGCATGTCCTCTTGGACGGTGACGCGGCAAGTTCATCTGCTTGGAAGCATCTCGTCGACCAGCAGTTGGAGCAGCAAGGGAGGCTGCGCCGCTTCTTTGTTCGTTCTTTCGCGGGCAGCTTGAAAGCTGCGATCGAAGCACAGGCCCAAAGATCAGCAGACGAGGCGGCGAAGCAGATCGATTCGCAGCGTTCCGGCCTGCAGATGCTGGTCGATCGCGTGCGGCGGATGTTGACGGATCAAGAGGTGGAGCGAATTGACACCGCGGGACAACCGTTTGACGCAGAAATCATGCATGCGATTGATGCCGCCGAAACATCGCATTGCCGCAGCGGCCACGTTGCCAAACAATATTCGGCTGCCTATCGATGGCGCGGAAAACTGCTTCGCTACGCCGAGGTTCGCGTGGCAAAATAAGCTCCCACTCTCGGGCGAAGCATTGCTAATCACTACTGACAAGGAATCCTGTAAATGTCCGAACCTGTCGATGGACCGATCGTTGGAATTGACTTGGGAACCACCAACAGTGTTGTGGCCGCCGTGGTTGACGGACGAGCCGAAGTGTTGCTGGAGGACGGCCAGTCCATGTTGCCTTCGGTCGTGGGCGTCGATCCGCAGGGCAAGTTAATCACTGGCACGGTTGCCAGAAATCAACAAGTTGCGTTTCCCGATCGTACGCTCGTTTCGGTGAAACGGCGAATGGGGTCCATGGACACGCTGAAATTGGGTGACCAGCAATTCACTCCGCCCGAGATCAGCGCCATGATCTTGCGGCGGCTACGGCAGCGAGCCTCCGATGCCTTGGGCGTCCCAGTTCAGCGCGCCGTGATCACCGTTCCTGCCTTCTTTGATGAAGCGCAGCGCCAGGCAACTCGCGAAGCCGGAATATTGGCGGGCTTGAAGGTCGAGCGGATCATCAACGAGCCGACCGCCGCGACGCTGGTCTATCACGCCGGAACAACCGATCGCGTCCACTTGGTCGTATACGACTTCGGCGGCGGGACATTTGATGTTTCGGTGGTGCGAATGGAGTCGGGTGTCGTCGAGGTGCTTAGCAGCAAAGGGGACACTTCACTAGGCGGCGATGATCTCGATGCAGTTCTCATGAAGCACGTTGCCGACGAATTCTGCTCCCAACACGGGATCGATTTGCGCGAGAGTGCGACCACACGATGGCGACTGATGCAAGCATGCGAGCAAGCAAAGAAAGATCTGTCGTCGGCAGAAAGTGTCGGTATCCGCGAGGAGTTCATTGCCGAAGTGAACGGCAAGCCGATCAACTTGGATATTACCGTCACGCGGCATGAGTACGAGCAACTGATCGACGGCATGATTGGGCGAACGGTCGAGTGCGTCGACGAGGCACTCCGCGATGCGGGACTGACACTGAACCAGATTGACGATCTGGTGCTGGTCGGCGGATCAACACGGACACCATTGGTTCAGCAGAAACTTCGCGATGAATTCAAGAGGGAACCGAGCCGATCGGTCGACCCCGATTTGGCCGTCGCGCTCGGGGCGGCGACGCAGGCTGCCATGATCAGTGGACAAACGGTGGGCCCCGTCTTGATCGACGTGACCACTCACACGCTCGGGATCGAGGTGATGGAGGGATTCGGTTTCACGGGCCCCGAGTTGGGTTTCTCGCCGATCATTCATCGAAACACGCCGTTGCCGGCACGGCACGAAGAAGCGTACCGGCCCGTCCACGAGGACCAGAAAATCGCCGAGATCCATGTGTTGCAGGGCGAACATAAAGAACTCGCGCGGAACCAATCGGTCGGCAGGATGAAGCTGGAGCTGAAGGCCGCCGACGAGGAACGTGGCAAAATTGTGGTTCGATTCGAGCTAACACTCGACGGTACTTTGAAAGTGACTGCCATGCAGCCTGCGACCGGGCAAAGCGAAGAGCTGATGATCAACAATGCGATCAGCAAGTTTCGCGAAGAAGACCGCAGCAAGGCTGCCCTTCGGCTCGAAGACATGTTCACCTTTTCGGATGAAATATCGGATCGCGAGCCCCCATCGTCAACGACCGCAGCTGTGCGGCTCGACGCGGCGTCGCAGGTTCCCGGTCCTCATGACATTCCGTCAGCCGCCGAGGCGATGCTTCACAAAGCACGTCGAGCCGGTGAAACGGTCGAGGGGGACGACGGGGAAGAGATCCGCGAGTTAGCCGACCAGTTGGAATCGGCAATCGCCGCTGGCGACCAGGATCGGATTGCCGATTTGTGCGACGAACTCGACGACGTATTGTTCTATGTTGGGCAGTGAATCAAGCCGTGATCCCACCAGCGGTCCATCATCGGCGCGAGAGCCGTTTCGGTGTCCTGCTTGCCGGGCAAGACAGCCGCTCCAGGACACCTGCCGCCGCTGTGGAGCCGACTTGACTCTGTTGGTCAAAGTCCGCCGCCGTGTCGAGTTCTTGATCGAGGAATACAGAACAGCTTTTCGAGCGGGTGAAAGCAATCGTGCGAGGCGTCTTCAAGAGGAATTGAAGCAACTGGCGCCACAGTGGCTGGCGTGAGTGACCCGGTTTGTCGAACCGGTGTAATGTTGCCATCTCGCTCCGCCGAGATGTGGCCCGACCGGATCCGTTCCCAATTCGAAGGGTCTCGTCGCAGAGCCGGCATCAGCGAAGTCGTTTTGGGCATGCTCAGCATGACACATTGTGGTGTCGATGGGCGATACGATCCGGTGCGAGCGCTCGATGATGTTCTCCGTTCTCGTGGGCGCTTACGGAAGCGAGTTGAGCGTGGGCCAGCGACCGTTCGATCCGGGGGTGGAAAGAGCGCCGTTGGACGTATCCCGTTTTCGTCTCATCGAACGTTTGATGGCGTTTTGATTTCCGGGATGGCAATGCGGGACTGCGGTCACCGGAAATGGCGAAATGCAGTCCCCGGCAGCGAGACTCCGCAAAAGACCAACGTTTTTCGGGACACGATTCCGGCCCGTTTGGGCGCGTCGGTGGTTTTCACCGATGCAAGTTAGCCTGAAGTGCAATCCGCTTCGGGCCAGGTGGCCCTGGGTGTTACCACCCAGGGCTCCCACAGATCCGTACGTGCCCGCATTAGAGCATACGGTTCCTCTAATGATGGATTCGCCATGCAGCAACGCTGCATACCCGGAATGCTATCCTGGGCCGTGTCGTTGATACGTAATTCCAAGTTCGAAGCCTCGGACGTATTTCCCGACCCAGGGTCCAACATCAGGCACCCCCTTTCGGTTTTGCCTTCCCTCCACCGGGTCCTGCGGGACCAGTTCCCCGGCTTCATCAGTACTATGCGGGTGCTACGACATCCTACCGCCATCTCGCCGCACTTCGTTTCCTTCGCTTGGCGATACCTCGGTTGCACTCGTTGATTTCGCTCCCTGGCGGACGAGTGCACCGCCAAGGCCTGGAGTTGTTGACCCGGTATCTCCAGCCGGGAATTGCCGAGGAGCAAAGTAGGACTCTCCCAAGTTCTTGAGGAATCTCAATTGTCCGTTTGCAATGTTCCAATCCGACGCCGGCAGGACTGCTTACACCAGACCATAAGATGCGGCAGCGTGGCCCTTGGTCATCGAAGGGCAAAGGCTCCCACGAAAGGTCTTTCGACGCTCAATAGCATTGCTTTCGGACTCGCTGTCTACGCTTCGCAATGCGGATTACTCCAACACCACGCAAGACTCGCTTCCAGTTGCTGGTCAGGCTCTACTGGACGGGCTTTCCACCCGCAAGCTTCCGATGAAAGGTTTCAAATTTGTAGTTTACATCTCATTCCCCTCTCTCAAGCTTACTTGGCGCAATCGATGCAACCGCCGCGCGTTGGGCAACTGAAGTCCAAAATTGCTAATGGCTAATTGGACTCCCTTGCGGGAGAGCCCTCATGCGGATGACGAGTAACATGAGTCCGATGATGGCAGTCACCCGCACTTAGTGTTACAAAACCAGTTGTCAAGAGATTACGCGAGTACGAACCAGATGACCAGTTGCCGAATCAGTTTGTTGACCAGATCGATCGGTCGTACAATGCTTAGTCCCCATCTCGTCTTCTTCCCTTTTCTGCCGTTCGCACGCAAGGAACAAAATGAAGGTTACAGCACCTATCTTTTCGCTCGCCTTGTTGCTTCTGGTCTACGTTCCGCCGCTACTTTCGGCCCAGGATCCCTTTGGCGGGGATCCGTTCGCGAAACCGCCAATCGCTGATCAGACGAAGGGCGACGCGAAGAAGGCGGAAGACGGTAAAGAAAAAGAAGACGCGAAACCGGAACCGCCGCAGTTTGCAACACTCGAAGAAGCACTGGACTACCTGGATGCCGCACTCGACGAGCTTGAGGAAGCAGCCGAATTTGGCTCTCGTCAATACAAGCAGATCGCGCAACCACTGGAGGACGAATACCAAAGGAATGACGCGATTATTCAGTCACAAAATTCGCCGGATCCGGAGCTCGTCAAGAGACAACGAATAATCCTGCTCCTACTTTCAGAACTCAAGCGACTGGGGAAAAGCTGGGGAAGCAGCACCAGCCACATTCGATTGGTGGGTGACACGCTCCGACCATTCTGGAAAAAGCGGCCGCCGCAGGAGCTGATGCGGCGAATGTCCCAGCTGCAGACGCGAGCGCACAAGATTTCCCCCAATCCATTCCAAGGCCGCAGTAGTTTCAGTTTGATTCCCCCGGGATCCAAAATCGAGCCGGCCCGGAACGACCCCACCAACCCCTTCGGGGCAGAATTGTTGAACACTCAAAAGGTCCGTGTAGCGAAAGATCTCCAGCTACCGCTGGGATACCTGTTCAAGCTCAGCTACGACGGTGATGACCTTGTCGTGGATCGCGACCACTGGGCTGCACCGTTCGCGGATAAATCGATGGCCGAAGTGACAGAGGACGTTAAACAGCTGCTAGGTGAATGCGGGATCCCAGTACCGAAGCGCGACGATCGATTTTCACGCGGCTTATCGGCAAACAAAACGCACGTCGTGTTACTTTTCGAGAATCTCGAAAGTTACGCAGAAAGACTGTCGCCTGGCAGCGGTTCCTCGGGTGGTGGCGGATCAAACGAACTGCTCCGCAAACACTTCAGTCGCGACAAAGTCGAGGCGCGATTGCGTACCAGCCCGGAGGATCTGGAATTCAATCTGCGCACCGGCAACGACTTCGTCCGCATTGCTGAATCGCTCCAACCAGATGCGCCCATGCTGAAATTGACACTAATCCTTGATGATGCGATTACAAACTTTGATCGGCGACCGGATGGATCGGTCCGACTTGCCGGTGTCAAAGGTGATCAGACCTTTTCCGCGTCTGCAAACTCATTTGCCGAGTTGAAAGAGAAACACCCCGATGCGGTCAACGAATACTTCTTCGCAGAATTGAAACGGACCGGGATCATCGTGCCAGAGGGCGGAGGCCAAGCACGTTAGTCGATGGTGTTTCCGATAAAGCACCAGGATTTCTCTAAGCCAAGGCCGAAGAGGATTCATCGGTGTCTAGGCCTGCGGGGAGTTGTCGAGCTGACTCGCGTGGGACACGACGCGGGCCCAGCGGCAGACGCTAACGAACTAGAAGTCGCGGTAAAGCAAGCTGGCTTGACCACTCTCTAGGGCGCAGACGTTGAACAACCTCCTTCACGAAGCCGATTCGCTTCGTCGCTCGGTGCCGACCGATGCAGATTGGCGGCGTCGGCGCAGTTTTCCCAGATTCTGGTCCCAGATTTCGAGATTTGTGCGTCGAACCAATTTCGCTACGGCGCGGAGAGCGATGCAACTTCCGCGAGTTCAGAGAAGAGAGTCAATGACGACAAGGGCTCCGTGCAAACCCTTGTGATTCCAATGCCCGCACAAACACCGGCGGTCGCGAGCAGTAGCAAGACGAGTGTCGGTTCGCCGCAATATACTTCCGAGCGATCTTCAGTTTGACTCTGGTACGCGGACACATGGCTGAGTTCGTATCTACCCACTGATCATCGATTCTCGTCTTTGTTTGGTATTCTCCAGACGCGAATGCCGCGTTTTGCTCCTGCATTCTCGAAACAACAAGCGACCGACTTGGAATCTGGCGAAAAAGCGACCGCGCAGACAATCGGAGGACCGGGGATCTTCACCTTCATAATCGACTGGTGGGTTTCAACGTCCCATACGATCACGCGACCGTCGTGACCTCCCGATGCAAGTCGTTTTCCATCGGGTGAAAATGCCAAGGAGTAGACAGCACTGGTAAGGAAGATGTTTCCCCGACCATGTCCCAACATTTCGGCCAGCAGTTCGCCGTTCTCGGTGTCAAAGATTCGAACGATGTTGTCGTTGGATGATCCCGTCGCAAGCAAGCGACTGTCAGCGCTAAACACATGAGAAAACGGCTTGTGTTCGTGCTTCAATATCACCCTCGCTTCCTGACGCTTCAAATCCCAGATTTTGACCTCGCGTTCTTCTCGAATCGCCAACAGATTCCCGTTGAGCGCGATCTTACATCGATAGGCCTTGAACGGTAACGGCGTGATCGAATCGTCTTTGTCCGTGTCGACACGGCCGAAATAGACCGAAGGCGGATCGAGAAAGACCAAGGCAAAACGTTTTCCTTGATCGAGCAGTCGCGCAGTCCTCAATTCGCCGGTTTGACTCAGTTCGCGTTCTTCGGGTTGTCCGTTCTCGCGCCACAGCAATAGGTCACCTGACTCTCGACTCGCAATGAGCATCGTTTGGCTTGCGATATCGACCATTGGGGAAGAGATCTTTCTGACCGAAAGCGGCGTATTGAGGACCTTCTCGCCGGTGTCAACATTCCAGGCGTCGAGGGTATTGATCCAAATGGTTGATCCATCGTCAGAAAACTGAAGCCCACGAGGAAACGACTGGCCACGCAAGTGGATACTTAGAACCGGTTCATGAGGCTTTGGATCGGTTGTCTCCTGCGACCACGCCGGCGAGCTGACGGCAATAAACACGATCGGCAAAAGAAAACGAAGAATGGTCATAACGTGCCCTAGAGTCCTCGATGATGATGGTCCGGCACCGAGTCATAAAGTTGTTCTTAATCGTACGGAGCGGTGCATGTTTACTCTGTATCTGGATTTGCGTCGCCCCAAGATCCGGCAAAAATCGTGAGAATAACTTTAACTGACTGGCGACCGTCCATTTCGGAGATCATTCCAATTAATTTGCTGTGCGCGGAAGTTGTACAATTCGCGGTATCGAGTGAGCAGCTTCGCTGCATTTTCGTCTCAATCACGTCCTGGATTTGGCGAAGCGTGCGTCGGGGTGACTTTGCGAAGTCCGTTAGTTAGGGCGATGCAACGACGCGCCGAGAGCGATCGAGCATCGGATCGCATAAGGGCGCGTCGGCAAGTGTTCGTCATCCAGAAGCGCCGGTGAAATGCGGTAGGTTTTCAAATACGCATCAACTGCCTGCTCGAGCTGTCCGTTGTTCTCAAGTAGTTTCGCGAGGTCCAGAGCTGCGACCGCTTCGGGATCGGGAGGAACGACCAGAGAGAGTACGCGTTTCACCGCTTGGACCTTGCCCTGAGCGACCAATTCCTCTGCCATTTCTTTCTGATCCTCAGGGTGTCTCGGCGACCATGATTCGGCCGCGGGGAGTGCCGTAGAGTTCCTTGTCGAGTTCATCGAAGCCCGTGTTGCTCTGCTTCGCTCCGGCCGGTGTGTTGTCCCTCGGGCTTTCCTTTTTCCACACTCCGTCTTCGTTCTGGATCGATTCGCCGCCGTTTCGACTGATCAGGGCTTTCATAACATCCGTCGAAGTTTCTGATGAGATGAAGTGAGTCGACCCATCGACGAATAACACATTCCAGCCGTCGCGGTGGGGACGACGGGATGGAAGCGTTGTCTCATCGTCGACAAGAATATCTTCCGGTTTCGTCCAGGGGATGCGTGTATAACCTTCCGTGACCAGGATCGTCCGAGCGATGTCGTTATCTGTTATCGGCGTCTCACCATTTCCGGTCGCTGTGTTTTCGCCAACCAGCGTCACATAGCATGTTTTGGTGACACCCCTTTCTTGTCCCGGATGTCGGTAAAAGCTCGGCATCTTTTCGGCCAGGCTCTTGTTGTGAACGCTGTACCAAGGTTCATCCAGCTTGTATTGGTTGTAGAGATCTTCATCAAGATACTTGAGAATTGCCACCCGCCACGAAACCGAGTGCTTTGCTCCCGGGAGCTTGGTGGTGACAGATGGGAGGTAGCCATGTTCCGCTTCGAACAAAATAAATGCCTGGCCAATCTGCCTTAGGTTATTTATGGACGCAGCTTTAAAAGCAGCCGTCTTGGCGTTCTCAAGATCAATAAAATACGAGTTGAGTACTTTGAATAAATGGGGCTCTGCTTCTTTCAGAGAGACGGTCAGAAGCGTTTCAGTTTCTGATGGCTCCGCAACTTCCGCTTCTCTCAAGCCAGCGATCACGACATCCGTCGAGGTCCTGTCCAGCGGACTTTCCCCGATGGTGGTCATCGATTGAATCAGATTGGCCAACGAGAAGCGCAGGACCTTCATCGTCTGCGTAATGACATCCTGTTTCTCGGCAGTGAGTGCATGAGCCGAACAATGGAGCTGCGGATTGTCTCCCACCGATAAGGAGAGCGTTAGATAGCTCGTGTCCTGCCACAAGGGGATGTGACTCGTCATGACTGTCCCGATGGGGTGTTTGCTCCCTTGTTGCTTGACAATTTCCAGAAATCTCTTGTCGGAGTTATTGCCGATGGCAAAGAATTGGCCATCTTGCATCGAAGCAGCAATCTTCAAGAGTTCTCTGTTTGGCTGACGCGCGAGCGAGCTTGGCGGACGCTTGAGCGACACGGCATGCATCCCCAACTTATTTAATGCTTCCGCGTCCCCATAAGGATCGTCTTGTCATCGACGATCTGAAAGAGCCGGTCCCGTTGCCGGGCAGGATAGTAGAGCGCATGGCTGGCACCTTCACGAATATCGGTGTTATCACTTAACGCCCGAAGTGCGAATTCCCTGGCGTGGCCCTCCGCCAGGGTCATAATCATGGCCGCTGGCATCAGGGTCCCATCTTCGTAGGGCAGTTTGACGGAGAGGACTTCGGCCAGCCGGTGATCGACCACGGGAGCAAGCGGCGAACGTTGCAGGACATTCCAAAGGCTGGCAAAGCGGCTATCGGAGTGAATGGCCCTGGGACGGAACCCGTAAATCTCCCTCGCGTTGGCTGGCACTCGAGATAAGTCGTAACTGAATGGTGTTGCGCGAGAAAAGTCTTCACTATCGGCTGCTACCGACGCATCAGATTCTCCCGGCCCGTCACCCAATATCGCCGGCACTCGATGAGGAGTGGGGGCGACTCTTGTGGCTCCCTGCCGGCGCCAGACCATTGTCCGGTCATCAAAAAACGTGTTGGGCCGCGATTCCGCTTCCAGGTCGCCCGTATGCAGGGTGTCGTCGTCCAGCAGTTCGATAATCGTCTCGAGCTTGTACTTCTTGACGCGCTCACGTTCCGGCCCCACCACTTCAGCCGCATCTCCTGCCGCACCGTCCGTCGCAAGCGCTAGTTCCGACTCCCGATCAAAAGCAGGGCGAATAGACGTGCCGTCCATATCGAGATGGGCAGGACTGACGGAGAAGTCGGCCGTGTACGTCCCAATTGCGCGCATCTGGACCCGTATCGGCATCGCTAGATCGAAGTGAATCAATTCGAAAGTCCCATTCGAACTAAAGTTCACACGAAGCTCATCGCTCCCGGGGACCGGCTCCGTCCAGACCCATTCTCCGACCAGCTGGTCCTTGGACTTGATGTTCGTACCGTCGGCGACCGTTCGCTTGCCACGTTTAAATGGTTCTATCCAGTCCGTCCTGTCCTTGATCAGGTCGAGAACGTCGACGCTCACCTCATACGCTGCACCTGGAATCAAGCCGAGGGCCTCGATCGACAACTTGTCTTGAGCCCTATCGGATGCAACATATCCGATGACTAATTTCCCCTCCTCGATTCGAACACTTTTCAGGTGGATTTGATGTGGCATGCCCGCTGAATAACCCTTGCCGGAACGGTTCTTGGAAAAACTGCGTAACAGCATCTGCTTGTGGCGGCTTCCATCGTCCTGATTCCGATTCCAAATAAATACGGCTCCTGCTGACTCTCCGTCGAAGGCGAAGCGATCATCGTATGCGAAGTTCTCTAAGTCCCGGTCAAGCTTGAGCAAGTAGTCTCGTCCGTGCTTATTGGTCAGTAGAGCTGCGCACCGCGTTGGCTGGGTCCCCTGTACTGTTTGTCGGGTCGAGTTGGGATTTCGCGTCCGCATATGCCTGTCTCGCCACATCAGGTGAATCGTCGTTGTCGGATAAGAAAATATGCCACAACGCACCGGCGCCCAACAAACTGACGATCGACAGCATCATCGCGATCGCGATCCTTCTCGAAGAGTTTCCAGTTTTCGTTGTTGTCGCACCAACTTCGACCTGACGCGACTCGGTATGTTCTGATGCCGACGTGAGAGCGCCGATTGCTTCGCCAACTTCGGCCGGAGTTTGAAACCGGTCGTCGGGATCCTTCGCCATCATTCTTGACACGATGGCCAGAAGGTCAGCTGGAATGTCCTTGCGCAGGGTATTCAGCGCGTCCGGCTCAAGCTGCGCATGGCTTCTAAGCTTGTGCATGACGCTGCCATCGGCAAAGGGTACCCGACCCGAAAGCAGGAAGTAGAACGTCGCTCCCAGGCTGTAGATATCGCTACGGATGTCAGCTTCGCGGGCGTCACTGGCTTGCTCGGGCGAGATGAAATCGGGGGTGCCCATGATTGCCCCAGCCACAGTCAAGTCGCCGCGCGCTTCGACCGTCTCGGCGTCTGCAATCGCTTCGGGCGCAAGCGA
Organism: Pirellulaceae bacterium; assembly: GCA_963714715.1. Classification (GTDB taxonomy): domain Bacteria; phylum Planctomycetota; class Planctomycetia; order Pirellulales; family Pirellulaceae; genus JBFJVZ01. Next base: position 104,139 of record CAVQPV010000054.1, read on the forward strand.
CGCGAGCCCGAAGTCGAGGATCTTGACCATGCCATCCGAAGTGACCATCAAGTTGTGAGGTTTAATATCGCGATGTACCATGCCGCGCTCGTGTGCGTGCTGCAGTCCAATCGCGGCCTGTCGGATGTAGTCACACGCGTCGGCGACCGTCAAAGCGCCTTGCGCTTTGACTTTCTGCGAAAGGTCGATCCCATCGACATGCTCCATCACCATGAAGTGGAAATCGGCAGCTTGGTCGGCGTCGTACGCCGTGACAATGTTTGGGTGCGAAAGTTGTGCGGCGGCCTTCACTTCACGGTGAAAACGATCCACGGCTTCGGTCTTCTGCACCAACTGGCGATTGATGACTTTCAGCGCCACCGTCCGTTCCATCTTTCGATGACGGGCCTCATAAACGTCTCCCATGCCGCCTTTGCCAATCAGCCTGACAATCTCGTAACGGGGATGCTCGGCTAACTGGGCAGGAACATCTTGAGTTGACGAAGACGCGGTAGCCGCAACATGATCCAGTGTCTGATCGGTTGGTAGCTGTTTGGCTTCTTTCAGGAGGCCGACAAACGTGTCGTCTGACGAAAGGCCGACGATTGTGTCACAACAAGGCTCGCACTCACTGATGTGGCTTTCGATCGCGACCGCTTCTTCCGGCGGCAGTTGACCAAGGTTGTAGGCACTCAGTTGCTCGTGGCTGGGGTGCTCGGTTTTCTCGGGCATGGAAGTCTCGTGATTCTTTCTGGGCTATTCACGCGGATGTTATCGAGGGCGTCTCGCGACCGGAGTGGCACGAATCGCACGATGCCCCGCTAACTATCAAGACCCGGACCTCGCCAATCATTTCAGCTCTTGCTGAAAAACACTGTAGAAGACTCGACCAGCCCCTCCGATTCCTGTCGTAACCTGCTCAAGACACGACACTTAGCAATGATCACGGCATTCCGCGAAATTCCCATATCAGCGGCGACAACGTCGGGCTTGGCCCCCTCCAATGCCACCCGACAGAATGCTGTCCACGTATCTGGCGCGAAGTGAGGCTCGGCCAGCGCCAGCAACTGTCGAAGCACGTATTGGTCGTGCTCACGATTCCAGATCTGGCTCATTTCACTCCGCGGGTCGTCCAATTGTCCCAGTCGGGCGTCGATATCCGAGTCGCGCCGCGCTTGCGGACGACGATCCCGCGATCTCCAGAACTTCCGCAACCGATTCACCAGGATGGCTTTGATCCACCCGCGAAAAGCCCCACGCTGCCCGCCGTGATCGAATTTGCATAGATCCTTCGATACGGCTAACAACACCTCCTGCACCAAGTCTTCTGCGTCGCTGTCTTGGACGTCGTACCTCCGCAACCATGCCCGGATTAACGGCGAATACAACGATACCAGCCGATCCCAGCTCTCCGACTCGGGTGAGGATTGGAGGCGATTAAGTAGACTCAGCGACGTATCATTCATGTTGGGCTGGTTTAGCATGCTGGATCGAAGCCCATTGCGATTCCTTGATGGGTCAGGTTTTGCGGGTTGGGGAATTCGATTGGCGATCTTTGCCTTACTTCCACTCGAAATCTGTGACCGTCAATTCTGCAATTCGTCGGTCGAAATTTTGATCGCTTTTCACCGTGAGTATTCTATAACGAAGAAAAGTGCTGCGAAAACGGCAGCGCTATTCCGGTCCAGACCCGAATACTCCGGCAAATCAAGCGAACGCAAGAATATCCGCCTTCTATGTGCCGTGCATGATCGCGTGCGTTCTCATCTTTCCTGTGATAGCACTGGTGCAACTGGGGTACGGCGTTCACCAAATCGCAAGAAGGAAACGACGCGATTGCTGGTTGCACGTCTATTCGTCACTCTCCCTGTTTGCCTTGCTGACGATGTTCGTCCTGTACGTGAACGCTGGCAATTATGCAACTGTCTAGCCACAAAGCCGCTGCCCGGGACCCAGCCGTTGCATGACGCTGTATCAGCGGATTCACGAAATCATTGGAACGAGAATCCGCCTGCTCACAAGCGTCCCTCACTTCGAAGTACAGTTGTGGGCCAGAAGATTGCGTAAGTTGCTCTGATTAACGGTGACCGAATTGCCGTAAAGCCACATCAATCATCCGCTCGCAACTTGCGGCGGATGGACCACCCGCCAGCTCGAAAGAATTCAGCTAGCTGCAGTAGGTGTCAGGCACCGACGCGCTTTGCGCGTTCTCCAAATTGCGCTCTGGGGGCCGACCACCGAGCACGGTAGTGAGTTGGCGCAATGGACCAGTCCCGCCGCGCCGATGCAGTCTTGAGCGGTCACAGTCCCATCAACCCGTTGGGATAGCGTTGTTTCTGAACTACGCATCAAACCACCGTTTTTCGGAACGGAAGTTCGATCCGCTAAGTCGCTGCGGATTCATCTTCCGAATTGGATTGGTTTCGCCTTCATTCCACTCGTGTGCGCAGCATTAGAACAGTCAGTTTTCAATCGATCCGAGCAGCGCGTAGAATGTTGTCACTCGCTTGCCATAACGCTCGTCACCTAAACTCTGTCCGAATCCTTCTCTCTCCTAATGAGCTGATTATGAAATACGTCCTCCGATCTTCGCGTGCGCTGATCATCGTGCTCGCAGGTTTGATGACGACCTGGCCGAGCGTGGCTGATGATGTCGACAAGCTCGATATCGATCGGACGAACCCCCGCCGGATGATATTGCATGTCTGTGAGGCCGATGGCACGCCGATTCGGCCCTTGGTTTCGGATGTGCAACTGCGCAACAAATTCGACCGGCAAGGCACACCGGATGTGACCACAGACGGCACGCTGGTTGTCTACGACGCTTGGAAAGTTGGCGGTGACTGGCAGGACGCACGCATCGTTACAGTCAACATCGACGGCAGCAACGCTCGTGACGTTACCGATGGGGTGATGCCAAGTTTTGCGCCAGACGGAAAACGAATGGTCGTCAGTCGCTCACCCAAAATGGGAAAGCCTGAAGGGGCCGAGGGCCAATCAATTTGGGTCATGGATATCGACGGCAGCGACAAAAAGATGATCGCGGATCATGGGGCGCAGGGTGCGCGCTGGTCGCCGGACGGCAAGTCGCTTGTCTTTTTTGGTGGCGTCGACGCAGAAGGTAAAGCCGCTGGCAACAACTGTTTGCGACTGTACGATTTCGAGTCAGAAACAATCAGCTACGTTTTCCGGCCCGAGCAATCACCGTTCAAGACATTGATTCAGCATTTTGATTGGCCCAAAGAGAACAAGCGGTTGGTGGCCTTCGGTGGTGCACTGAAAAAGGGCGGTTCGGCCACCGCGGTGGTCGATGTCGATGAAGGGCACAAATTCAAGATCATCTCTGACGAAAGTGACATGCGGACATTCCACGGACTTTCGGTCGACTGGCATCCCGCCGGCAAGCACTTACTGGTGACCGGCTTTGAAGGCCGGCGACCCGTGCCGCAGTGGCTAGCAATCGACAAAGACGCCGAAAGGATCGAGTTTACCGGCTTGCCAGACGATGTTGGTGTCCGCGACCCTGTCTTGACGCCCGAGGGCAAATATCTGATCGCTTCGTTTCACGCCTTGTAGGGCGGGTGTAAGATCGCATGCGCCGTGCGCCGCGTTATGTCGCTGTCACTCGTCAAACAGTTCCTTCAAACGCCTGGTGTCCTCAGCCGTCCAAGGTTGGGGATCGGTAACAGCCACCCAGGCGTCGATGTAGTTGGATGCTGAGTAATTGTGCCCAAATCCGAGTGGCACGCTGGTCGCCATCGGCAAATCAAAGGCGACTTGCAGGAATGTGACCAATGGATACCATGTCAGGTGAGTCGATACATCAGGACCTCGTCCCCCGCTTAACCACTCTGGTTGCTGCCACAGGATGTCCGGTGAGAAGAAAACCATTGGGTCACTGGCATACTGAATGTAGACGCATCGGATCGGTCCCCAGCGTTTTTCTTCATCCAGCGAGTTGCGTTGTCCGGTAAACCGCACCATCGACCCATCCCGAATTTTTGGCAACCACATCGGTGAGCCTTCGTTTCTAGCTCTTGTCAGCGCCGACCACTGTGTGCTTGGGAAAGGAGCGCCGCTGAGAACAGCTCCTTGGATCGGGTCCTCAAACGTCTTGTACAGATCGGCGGACGTCTCGGCTCCCAAAGCACCTAGACTCAGACCGTGAACGTATAACCTTGGTCGTTCCTTCTTCGGCAGCGTCGTCCAATAGGCGTAAACTTCGTCAAACAGAATCCGGGCGGTATCGCGCGAGCGATTCGGATCCACCAGGATCGTCAGCCAACTGGGCAGATAGGAATACTGCATGCTGACGATCGCGGTATCACCGCCGTGTACGTACTCAACCGTATTGACAGCGTTTGGATCCAACCAGCCGGTGCCGGTTGGAGTGGCGACTACCAACACGGAACGTTCAAATCCGCCAACACGCTTCAGTTCCGCAAGTGCAAGCTGCGCTCGTGCTTTGGGTGTGTCCGCAGAACTGAGACCGACATAGACCCGAATCGGCTCGGTTGCCTGCCTGCTTGTAAACTCGCTCAACTGCTCCACGGAAACGCGGCCAATGATGAATTCTTTTCCACGACGACCAATCGTTTCCCAGGGGACAAGCGAATCTGGACCACCGCACACTTTGGCATCGGAAGGTTGCTGCACACCGTCCTCAATCAACTCGTCCATGTTCTGAAAGACGCGGTCCGACACAATTAGCAGGTTTTTGGCAACGACGTCGTTGAGCAAAAACAAAAACGCAATACCGACAACCGCGCCGCTGATCGCATAAGCAACCCGCCGCGGCAGGAAGCGACTGAGTTGACGCGAGACAAAAGAGAAGGATGTTTGTAACAAGCGTGCGATCGTGATCAATACAATCGCTGTGACCACCGCGATCAACGCTGTCCGGTACGGGTAAGCTGTTTGGACCGGTTGCATTTCCATCAGTAAGCGGATCGAGTTCTGCCAAAATGTCATTTGCCTCAAGAAGCAAACAAAGATGATGGCCACCACGACCACGCTCAGTTTCTTCAGAGTCCGGCTACGCTGCGGTCCCGGCTTTGGCAGTTCCAAGAAATCCCACAAGAAAGCGCTTGCGAAGCCAACGCCGTACCCGACCGCCAAGGCGAACCCGGACAGCAGACCCTGGACGATGAAGTTTCGTGGCAACAGCGATGGTGTCACTGAGGCTGCGAAGAACAACGCTGCTGTCACCAATCCCACGAAGGAAAACGAACGGCAATAACGGATTGACCAGGACTGCAGGCGAGCGACGATCGTGGGTTCTGAAGTTGGTTCGGGCATGAATCGACCGCTGGGGTGCGTGACATTGGGTCTTGAGCTGGCGGCTAGCTTATCGTTCGCGCGGACAAACAGCAAAGCTTGAAATACTGGCGAATTAACCACGCCCGAGTTTTGTTTGGATTGACGCAGCGATTGCAAATCCAGCCACGCCAGACTTTGCTGCGCCGACGCTGCGCGGTGAACTTGGCCGCGACGAATCTCTTCTTCTCGCCGGCATCCAGCAACATGAAATGGAGCCAATGGATCCTCGTTTCGCAGAACGGGATCAAACAGCGATTTCTTCTGGTTGTTCTGATGCTGCCTCTGGTTTTGCCGTTGCGGCTGGTGCAACCGCGCTGGCGTCGTCAAGGCACCTTCGCAGACGTTGGGCCAGTTCTTGCACAAACGGTTCGATCAACATACCTGCAGGGAAGACTGGCAGTTCGATCACCTCGATGTCATGAACCAATCCATTTCCCCAACCCAGACTCGGATCCTCATAACCCCGATACGCCTTGCACGGCTTAAAGACGGTGGCCTTGCCGGAGTAGTACTGCGGTACGTAGTCCCTGGAGGCTCGATCGTTGACTCGTTCCAGCATCACCAACGGAGGATCTTTGCGGGTTCCAATGGCGTACGTGAGCGTAGAAGCGGCCACCGTGATCCGTCGTCCCAGGCGTCGCTTTAACTCGCTCACTTTTTCTTTCGCGAATGCCCCGACGCCACGCGGTCCCGACATGAATATGTTGGCCGCATGAAAAGCGATCTGTTGTACGCCAGCGTACCACCGAGCGCGGAGGGATGGCTGAAACCATCGGCTATGGGTGTCAAACAGGGCCAGAACGGCGACCTGTTCGCCGGTCGCCACCAACTGCTGGGCCACTTCGTACGCGATCGTCCCCCCTAAGCAATATCCGCCCAGATGATACGGTCCCGCAGGTTGAATCTTGCGAATTTCGGCAACATACTCTGCGGCCATTTCTTCCACTTTCGCAAGTACCGGTGCTTTGCCATCGAGGCCTTTTGCCTGGAGTCCGTAAACTGGCTGACCGGAACCAAGATGTTTGGCAAGGTCTCGATACAGTAAAACATTACCGCCGGCTGCATGAATGCAAAACAGCGGTGGTCGTGCCCCGCCTTCCTGAATCGGTACAAGGCATTGCCACGCCGGTTCCCAGTTTTGTTGCTTGATGACATCGGCGAATTGTCTAACCGTGGGTGCTTGCAGCAGTGTCGCCAACGGGAGCCGCCGGCCATACAGTTTTTCAACGTCAACGATCATTCGCGCAGCCAACAGCGAATGACCGCCGGCATCGAAGAAATTGTCATCGAGTCCAAGAGAATTGAGTCTTAATACCTTTTTCCAAACATTGGCTATTTGCAGCTGGACGCTGTTCAGGGGAGCGGAAAAGTCGGCAGCCACTGGTTTGCGGTCGATCATTGGGGCTGGCAATGCTTTGCGGTCGACCTTGCGATTTGGCGTGAGCGGAAATTTGTCAATGGTTACGAACGCGGAGGGGATCATGTAGTGGGGTAATGTCTTGCGCAGAAAGTCACGCAGATCTGCCGTCGAAGGAACTGAGCCACGGGCAATGAAGTAGGCAACGATCGACTTATCCATTCCTTTCGAGTCGCCCCCATCATCGCGAACGACGGCGATGGCCTGATCAATCTCGGGGTGCTCTGACAACGCTTGCTCAATCTCGCCTAGCTCGATGCGAAAACCTCGCACCTTGACTTGATGATCCAGACGCCCCAGGAATTCAATCTCACCATTGGGCCGATAGCGAGCTTGATCACCCGTGTCATAGATCAATTCATCGTTAGCAGACGAAAAGGGGTGAGGGAGGAACTTCTCGGTCGTTAGGTCAGGACGCCTGTGATAACCGCGTGCCAGTCCGTCTCCACCGATAAACAGTCTGCCGGATACGCCAATGGGTACAGGTCGTTGGAATTGGTCCAAGATATAGATTTTGGTGTTTGCAATAGGGCGCCCAATGGTGATTTCGTTTTCTGCATCGATTGCATTCAGTGTCGACCAAATCGTCGTTTCAGTCGGACCGTACAGATTCCAAACCGATTGACCTCGGTCCACCAGTTGTTGAGCAAGCTCACGAGGCAAAGCCTCACCGCCGCACAGAATCTTGAGGTCTGGTTTTCCAGCCCAGCCAGAATCGACTAACAAACGCCACGTTGCCGGCGTCGCTTGCATTACTGTCGCGTTGGATTTCGTCATCCGCTCGATCAGCCGCGCGGATCGACCGTTTCAGCGGCGGGAACAATGACGACCGAGGCTCCAGTAATCAAAGGCAAATAGATTTCCAGGGCCGAGATGTCAAATGACAGGGTTGTCACGCTCAGGAGAACGTCGCTGGGGTCCAGGCCGGGAAGATGCTGCATCGAACACAAAAAATTCGTCAATGCTCGATGAGGGATTTGAACACCTTTTGGTTTCCCAGTTGAACCGGAGGTGTAAAGCACGTACGCGAGTTGTCTCGCGTCGGTGTCGACGTCAAGGTCCGTTGCCTCGCACAGCCCGATGACAGACCAGTCTCGATCGATATAAACCTTTTCTGTCGCGGAAGCAAAACTGCTATCCAGCGTTTCCTGAGTCACGATCACCGATAGCTCCGCGTCGTCGGCCATCATCGCGAGCCGATCCGCCGGAAATAGCGGATCGAGGGGAACATACGAGGCGCCTGCCTTCAAGATTCCCAGTACACCGACAATCATCTGATCCGATCTCTCCAAGTGAATTCCGACCAGTTGCTCACGACCAACGCGAATCTTCTGAAGATGTCTGCGCTAACTGGTTTGCTCGCTCGTTGATGTTGCGGTATGAGTAACTGGCCTCACCCACCACGACGGCAACCGCATGGGGCGATGACTGAACTTGCTGCTCGAACAGTTGGTGGACCGTACGGGAACTGGGATATTCTGAGGCGGTTTCGTTCCAATCCACAAGAATTTGTTCTTGTTCTCGGTCTGTCAGCAGCGGCAGACAGCCGATTTCTGTGGCTGGGTCTTCTGCAATTGCCTGCAGCAATGTCTCATAGTGGTTGACCCAGCGGCGAATCGTTTCCTCATCAAACAAAGCTTGGCTGTAATCCAAATAGAGTTCCAATCCGTGATCGGTCTCGTTGAGGTTGAAAAACAAGTCAAATACAGTGGCCGTCTTCACGCTTTGAGCAATCTCAAGCTCCAAATCGGGTAGTTTGAGCCCCATCCCGTCGCGGTCAATATTGAAGTTCACTTCGACCAAAGGTATGCGGCTCGGGTCGCGACGTATCCGTAATTCTCGAACGATTCGACCGAGCGTACACCGCTGATGGTCAAAGGCAGAAAGCACGCGTGTTTGAGTGGAGCCAAGAAAAGATTCAAACGAATCCTGCAGGTTTAACCGCGACCGGATCGGCAGCAGATTGACGCAATGCCCCACAAGACACTGGTTCTCTGCCAGAATTTGTCCGGCGGTCGGAATGGTGACCACGATGTCATCTTGCCCCGACAGCCGTGCGAGCAACACATTCAACGCGGCGAACGTGATCGAAAACAGAGTCACGTGGTTTTGCGCCGCGACTTTCTTGATCGCTTGATGAGTTTCCGGCTGAAACTTGTGGATAAAAGTGCGGCCGGCATAGCTCTTGATTGCCGGCCGAGGCCGGTCATAGGGTAAATCAAGGGGGTCGGGCAACTCTCGGAACTCGTTCCTCCAGTAGGCAACTGCCTCAAGAGCCTGATTGTCTTCGGCGGACTCCATGGCAACGTAATCGTCGAAGTGACCGGGCTCTGGCAAGTCCGGGATGCGCTGCTCGGTGAGTGCGGTATACGCCTCGCCAATTTCGGCGAGCATCAGATTGGTCGACCAGCCATCGCTGACGATGTGATGAGCCGAAAAGAACAACACATGCTCTTCATCTGCCAACTTGATTAGCTTCAGGCGGATCAGGGGACCGGTGGAAAAGTCGAAGGGACGCGAAGCAAAGTATTCGGCATTCCGTGTGCACGCTGCTGCCTGCTCTTTCTCGGAGAGCCCGCTGAGGTCTTCCTGCTCAATGTCAACGGATTGTGCCGGATATGTTTCTTGAAAACGTCCCTCTTTATCGAAACGCACATGCAGGGAACCGTGACGGGCCACGACCGTTTGTATCGCCTCGCAAAGCAGGTCGGCGTTTAGATGGCCGCGAAAACGAACGGTAAAGGGTTCGTTATAGGCACAAGATGCCTGATCACCCATCCGCGACGTGACCCAGATTTCAAGCTGAGCCTCGGTGAGGGGGAACCGCACTAATTTTTTTTTTGAAACACCATCCTTGGTGGCCGCAGTCACCTGTTCCTCGCTTTCCCCTGCGTCCGGAAGGAAGCCGCCATTGCGGATTTCAACACAGCTTTCCTTGACGGCTTGGATAATCCGCTCGACATCCTCGTCGGTATGGGCTGTCGAAAGAAAACAATTGTCCTCCCAGCCGCGCATGAAGATGCCGCGATCAAGCAGGTGGAAGTAGAGTAGATCGGCATACTCCAAATCCGTTGGGAACATCATGCGAAATTGCGAAGCAAATTGCGCAACTCGAATCGGATAGGATTCCGACTCGAAGAACTGATTCAGCCGATCCGCCAGCTTCTTCGTCTTCGCCGTAAGATCTTGTTGAAGTTCAGGGCCCTGCTCCTTGAGTTTCATCAATACCTGATGGGCGGCTGCCATCGCCAAAGGGTGACGGACAAACGTGCCGGCAAAGAAGGTCATGTCTGCGAGCGGTTCGGAATCATCCTCGTACCTCCACATGCCCCCATCCAACGCATCCATGAACCTGGACGAGCCGGCGATCGCGCCAATCGGCAGGCCGCCTCCAAGGATCTTTCCGTAGGTTGCCATATCGGCCCACACGTCAAAGTATTCTTGAGCGCCCCCTTGTGCCGCGCGGAAACCAGTGATCACTTCGTCCATGATCATGGCGATGTCTTTTTCCGCAGTGATCTGCCGGACTTCTTGCAGGAACTCTCGAGGCTGCAGGAACGGATTGGCACTCTGGACAGGTTCGACCAGCACCGCGGCCAGCTCGTCTGCTCGCTCGCGGATGAATTCGAGCGACTCGGGTTCGCCGTACGGCAACACGATGACGTCTTCGAGCAAACTGAATGGAACGCCGGGAGCAGCCGGAGAAGTGCGCCATTGCCCGGCAACCTGGTTGCAACGCAGCAAGACTTCGTCGAAGTTGCCGTGATAGTCTTTGTTAAAGAAGACGATTTTGGACTTGTCCGTCACCGTTCGAGCGATCCGCAATGCTCCCATCACGGCTTCCGAGCCGGTGTTGCAGAAGGTAGCACGGTCCTTGCGCGTCAGATCACATAGCAACTGAGCCACTTCGCCCGCCAGCGGCGATTGCGGCCCAACCTCAACGCCTTTGGTCAGCTGGGATTGCAAAGCCTCGGTGATGAACGGAGGTGATTGACCGAACAAGTTCAAGCCAAATCCCATGGCGATATCGATGTATTCGTTGCCATCGATGTCCCATAGTCTGGAACCCCGAGACCTTTCCACCGAGATTTGATAAACCATCGACTTCCAAAGCCGACGATAAGCTGCCACGCCGCGTGGATCGGCAAAGTGGGGGCGGTGTCGCTGGGCGTGTTCCCTTGATTTCTGGGTCTTCGCCGTCAGTCTCGCAGTCAATTCATCAAGGTGACGGCGTTGTTGATCCGTCAATCCGCCGCTGGGCGTCTTACGCACCGGCTTGTAGGGACCAAAGCGTCGATGCTCCGATCCGAACGCCGCCGTTGACGAATCCTTGACCGCTGGTATCGAAGCAGAAGTAGCGTCGTGGCACTGACATGAACCGAAGCGTGTCGCGGATTCCGGTTGTGCTTCAGGATGTGGCTTTGTGGGAATGTTGTTGGCGGCAGCGGGGTTCGTGGCTGCCATTCCCGCAAGCAGTTTCAATTGCAGGGCCATCAGCTGGTTCTGCTGAGTGATGATTTGCTCCAAGCCATCGGCGGATCCAATCAACTCGCGATTGTCGGCTCCACTCGCCGACGCTGCATCGATTGCCAGGTCTGTGTCTGGTATTGGGTCGGATGACAACGGCATATTCCCCATCGATTCATCGGCACGCTCAATCGCATTTGTCGGCTGCCGGGACAGCGGCGGGGCGGCCTGAGTCGCTGCGGTGGGCACTGCGACCGATTGCGGAGGTTGCAGTCGATTCTCCGCAATGTGCTCGGCAACGTAGTCGACCAAAGCTTCGATCGATGGCAGTTCTTCAATCATCTGCCTAAATGAGACTTTGACTCCCAGTTGCTTATTAATGCGTTGGCTGAATTGGATCAAGAACAACGAATCGAAACCCAACTGAAAGAATGTCGCTCTCCGATCCAGCTTGGACCAATCGATACCGCTGGACGATCGCAAGATCTCCTTAAGAGCGGATTCAACGCAGTCGTGACGTGGGCTGGGTTTCATGGTGCAAATTCGACGATCAAGACTGAAAACAGGGAGGTTTGCCGAAACAGCTCGCGGCTCGCTTGGCTGCAGTCTGGTGGCTCGCTGACCGGGGCATTCACCCGCGAATCGATTCTAATTGCTCTCGCATGATCTCTAATTGTTGAGCAATGATACGTTGCGCCAGGCTGCGATCTGGGGCTTTTGACATTTGGCTGTGCTTTCCATTGGGCATCGACAACGCATCGTGCTGCGCTACGTTGGGATCAGAGTCCAAGACAGGTATCGCTGGTTGTAACGGTCGATCCGGTTGTGGGTTCGTGATTGATGGCTCTAGCTGATCCGCCCAATAGCGTTGGCGTTCAAAAGGATAGGTTGGAAGATCTAAATGGCGGCGTGTTTCGCCGCTATAGAGCTGGTTCCATTCCAATTCGACGCCGACTTGCCATAGCCTGCCAATCGACGTTAACGCATGAGCAGCTGAAGAAATCGACTGTTGCGCATGGGGCAGCAGAGATTGCACGCAGCTTGCGGCTAATTGCGTGTGCTGACGTGCCAAAGTGCTGAGCGTCTGTCCCGGTCCCACTTCCAAAAACACCGCTTGCGGGCCCGATAGCTGGACCGACTCCACAAGAGCGTCGGAAAAACGGACGGTTTCGCGCAGCTGATTGGCCCAATAGTGCGGACTGGTCGCCTGTTCGTCAGTAAGGGTCAGGCCAGTTAACGAAGAAACGATGGGAATGGCTGGACGACCCAGCGACGTCGACCTCAAATGCTCGATCAGCGGTTCAATGGCGGGCTGCATCATCAGCGAATGAAACGCGTGCGACGTGTGCAGTTGTCGACAAACGACATCGTCTTGCTCAAGCTTCTCACGCAAGCGTTTCAGTGGCGTCGCCGCTCCAGAGACAACACACAAGTTTGGGCTGTTGATCGCGGCGAGCGAAATGTCGGGCGGCAGATGAGTCGTCAGTTCGGATGCCGCCAGACGCACCGCCAGCATGCTGCCCGGAGGCAAACATTGCATCTTTTGAGCACGCAAGGCGATCAGCCGAAGCGCTTGCTCCAGGGAAAACACTCCGGCCAGTGTGGCCGCAACGAACTCGCCAATGCTGTGGCCGATCATACGGCTGGGGACGACGCCCAAGGATTCCAGCCAGCGAGCTAATGCATAGGAAACGGAAAAGATAGCAGGCTGTGCAGTGGACGTTTGATTCAGTGCGGCGGCGGCTTGATGGCTGGGTTCTTTCGCAAACAACCGGTGACGCAAATCAAAGCCAAGCGATTCGACGAGAAGTTCGCAACAATGATCCAGATGCTTGCGAAACACCGGTTCAGAATCATACAGGTCCTTCGCCATGTTCAAGTGCTGAGCGCCTTGGCCGGGAAAAATGAACACGACCGGGGCATGCGATCCGGATGCGATGGGAGCTGACCCGATTGCCGAGCTAACCGTCGTTTCCTGTAGCAACGAATCCAACTGATCCAGGGTTTCCGCAACAAAGAATTGCCGATGACGAAAGCTGCGGCGATGCTGGCAACTAAACGCCAGATCAGCCAGCGGCGTGTCCCGATGCTCGCTCAAGAATTGGCCCAGATCGTGCTGCCGCTGGTTCAGCGCATGATCGCTGCGTGCCGAAATCGGTATTAAATGGAATTTTCTGCGGCTGGATTCAGCGACTTGTTGTGGTGGTTGTTCGAGGATCGCGTGGGCATTGGTACCGCCCACGCCAAACGCACTGACACCGGCGCGACGCGGTACCGAGGATTTCCAATTCATCGATCGCGTGTTGACAAAAAAAGAACTGTTCTGGAAATCAATCAGGGGGCTGGGGCGATCAAAGTTCAGGCTCGGCGGGATGACCCCCTCCCGGACCACCAAGGCAGCTTTGATAAGCCCAGCCATGCCGGCGGCAACATCCAGATGACCGATGTTTGTCTTCACCGATCCGATCGCGCAAGAATGTCTGCGATCGCTCTTGTCGCCGAACGCTTGATTGAGTGCAGCGATCTCGACCGGGTCACCAATGTAAGTTCCCGTTCCATGAGTCTCGACGTAGCCAATCTGGTCGGCAGACACTCCGCTCTGGGCCAACGCCATCTGAATCACTTCGGCCTGGCCATCAACCGAGGGAGCAGCAAAACCAGTTTTCGCGGCTCCATCATTGTTCACCGCGACCGCCTTGATCACGGCGTAGATCGAATCGTTGTTCTCCACCGCGTCGGCAAGTCGTTTGAGGACGACCACGGCAACTCCCTCGCCAAACACCGTTCCTTGCGCATCAGCGTCAAACGCGCGAACATGTCCATCGGGCGAGACGATCATCCCTTCTTCCGATAGGTAACCGTAATGGTTTTCCAAGTAGACGCTGACCGCGCCCGCCAACGCCATGGAACATTGCCCGGATGCCAACGCTTGACACGCCAGTTGGACTGCGACAAGCGAAGTCGAACACCCGGTCTGAACTGTCATCGCCGGACCGTGCAGATCCAACCGATGGGCAACGCGCGTCGCCAAGAAGTCTTTTTCATTGCTCAGCAACGTCTCGAAAGCCACATTCGGCTGGCTGACATCCAACCAGCGATGCACGAGTTCGCGGTAGCTATTCGGTCTGGCACCGGCAAAGACCCCAATGCGGCGGTTTGTGTCCGGAAAATAGTAGCCGGCATCCTCCAAGGCGGTCCAAGCACATTCCAAAAAAAGTCGATGCTGGGGATCGGTAATCCTGGCTTCATGCGGACTGAAGGAGAAAAATTCGGCATCGAATGACGTGATGTCATCCAGGGATGCAGCGGCCGGCACGAACCGGGGATCGTCTGACAACGCTGGAGAAACGCCCGCCGCGATCAACTCCTCCGGCGTGAATCTGCAAATCGATTCAACACCGTTGTTCACGTTGTGCCAAAACTCCGCGACCGAGCCGGCGCCCGGGAAGCGTCCTGCCATCCCGACAATCGCGATTGCGTCGGTGCGCTGTTGCGATCGATTTCCATGATCCAGCGACCGCAAGCGAACCTGCCGCTGGTCGTGTTCGCTAGTCAGGAACCGCGCCAGGTCCGCAATCGTTCGATGTTGAAAGACGTCCACGACGGCGAAAGGTCTCGGAAACTTGCCCCGCAGACGACGCTCCATCTCGGGCAACATCAGCGACTGGCCGCCAAGTTCGAAGAAGGACGCGTTGCAAGTTACCCGATCAAGACCCAAGAGATCCTTCCAGACATCGGCGATGATCTGTTCGGCACTGCTAAACGGTGGCAGGTAATCCGCTTCGACTTCCGCTGCCTGCGGAGATGGAAGGGCGGATGCATCCAATTTCCCGTTGACTGTCAACGGAATCGTCTCGATCGGGACGATCAACTGCGGCAACATGTATTCTGGCAGTCTGGCAGAAAGATGTTGACGTAATTCTGACGGTTCAAGCGATTGATCTTTGCTGGGGACAACATAGGCGATCAGTCGCTGCGAGCTGGAGACGTTTTCATCACCGTCGGTGACAAGAGCAATCGCCTGCCCAACGGCGTGATGTTCTTGCAAACACGCTTCGATTTCTCCAAGTTCGATGCGGAAGCCACGCAATTGGACTTGACGATCAAGGCGTCCGTGATACTCCAACTCGCCATTTTCGCGAATTCGACCCAGGTCTCCGGTTCGATACAAACGGGCGGACGGGTCGACCGCGAACGGATCAGAAAGAAACCGCTCGGCCGTGAGTTCAGGCCGATTCAAATATCCGGATGCCACGCCGCTGCCGCCCACGTAGATTTCGCCAATCGTACCCACTGGAACCTGTTGGCGATCTTCGTCCAAAACGTGGACTTGCAGATCGGGAATCGGTACACCGACGCAGCTACTTGTCTGATTGGCAATATCGTCTGTCGTCAAAGAGCGATACGTGACGTGGACAGTGGTCTCCGTGATGCCGTACATGTTGATCAGAGCGGGCGCGGTATCGCCATGACGCCCGATCCACGGCCGAAGGCTGCTGAACTCAAGTGCTTCGCCCCCAAAAATGACTTTCCGCAAGCTGAGCGGATGCGATCGATGCAATTCTTCATCCGCCAAAATCAGCTGGCGAAACGCCGACGGCGTCTGATTCAAGATGGTGACTTCGTGCTCGGCCAGCAGCCGATAGAAGTCACGGGGAGAGCGACTGGTAGCATACGGTACGACCACCAGCTTTCCACCGTACAGAAGTGCTCCCCAGATTTCCCAAACCGAGAAATCGAAGGCATAAGAGTGAAAAAGCGTCCACGTGTCCTGGGGGCCAAAGTTGAACCAGGGGGCTGTTGAAGTAAAAAGACGAACAACATTCTGGTGAGTGACCATCACTCCCTTCGGCGTACCGGTGGAACCCGATGTGTAGATGACGTAGGCGAGATCAGAAGGCCTCACGCCAGTGAGTGGGTTTTGGTCATCTGCAGCCGACGTTCCGAACATGCCATCGTCGGCAATGCGCAGCAGCGTGCTGGCGGGAAGGTTGAAACGATCGGCGAGCTCCTGGCTGGAGACGACCAGCTTGGCTTCACAGTCGTTCAAGATGAATTCGAACCGGCTGGCGGGAATCGCCGGATCGATCGGCGCGTACGAGGCCCCTGCTTTCAGGGTGCCCAGAATCCCGATCAGGAGATCCGGGGTGCGCTGCAGGCAAAGACCCACCCGCTGGCCCGGCCCGATGCCGCGGGCAATCATTTCCCTCGCTAGCCGATTGGCTTCGCGATTGAGTTGTTGATAGCTGAGTGACCGCTCGGCAGCGACGACCGCAGTTGCCAGTGGCGTTTGGTCGACTTGTCGCTGAAACCACTCGTGAAGACAAAAAGCCCGATTCGCAATCATGGTCGGATCGTTACGTATCGGCATCTTTATGTACGGGTCTAGCCGGAGAAAGGACATCGCACTGGCACCTGATTTCCCACGCTCGGCCCCGGACAGGATCGCCGAAGAAATGCCTGACCTGCGAAGGTGAGTAGGTAGCTTAGGTAAAGATACGCCGCGACCACAAGTTAGCTAGAGTCAATTCGTCGCATTTTAAGAATCTAGATTGCTTGAACGGACGAAGCGGAGAAAAAACTCGCACCGAGAAGTTGACAATCCATGATCCGCGGACTAGCAGTTCTTCTCATCTTTGCTCGTGACCGCTCGCAACACGTGAAGTTGCCAGAGAGAACCGTTGGTGCTGGGAGAATACTGGAAGCGGAGCAGGGCCGGGACTAGATTATTCCGACCGCTCGCACCACCTACGCAACAACGTCCAATCGCCATTGAAAATGGCAGACATGAGCAACACCTTCATTGCCCAGTACCTGGGCACTCCTCCCCGAGACTCGTCCCTTTTGGATTTTGCCAATCGGGTCGCCGGACGTTTACTCCCGTGGGTGAGAATTGGCTCGGCCTGGAGGGGAATGGCGAGCGTGGAGTCACGGCTGAATTCTTATCATTTGCTGAGTCAGGTACTGGTTTTCGGTGTCCCCGGCGAAGTCGTCGAGATCGGTTGTAACCAGGGTGAAACGAGCGTCGTTCTGCAGCGTGTCATCAATGATTGTGATTCTGAACGCCAGTTGCACCTCTACGATAGTTTCTGCGGTACTCCAGAAGCGGATTCAGCCGACGAAGGCGTCTACAAAACGGGTGCCATGTCGGCCTCGGAGCAGAGATTAGCAGCCAACTTTGATCAGCTTCAGTTGAAACGGCCCATCGTGCATCGGGGCTGGTTTGACGAAACAATCCCGAGTTCCCTGCCGGAACGAATCGCGTTCGCTTTCATCGATGCAGATCTGTACCAATCAACGCAACACGCACTTGAATCTGTTTATCCAAGGCTCAGCCAAGGGGCCGTGTGCCTGTTTGGCGTCTATTGGGATCCAGAAACGAATCTCCCGATCACGCGGAGTGCCAGTTACCGATCTCCCGGCGTCAAGAAAGCGTGCGACGAATTCCTGGCAGACAAGCCCGAGGCGGTGCAGGTGCTGTATGCGGGGAATTACACCATGGGATTTTTCAGGAAGCAGTAAACGGCTATCGTTCGTCCCATTTAGGATGGCGTTGCGTCAGGCGGTGTCGGAATGAAGCCTTGCTCAAGCAAGGATTGCGTAGCGTCACGAGCGTTCTGGATGATTGCCACGGCGGACTCGTACAACTCCGCTCGCGTTTTGGACAATGCGGCGACGCCTTGCTCGATCGCCTTGGTGGCCGTGGCTGCTGCCACTTGCGGGAAGACTTCCCAGTCGTCCATCCGTGGCACAATGTGTTCGTCATCGAGTTGCCGCGACTCTGCGAACTTCGCCAACTCCAGGGCAGCAGCAATCGCCATTTCATCGGTAATTCGGCTGGCGCGAACATCCAATACACCGCGAAAGATCCCTGGGAATCCAAGCGAGTTATTCACCTGGTTGGGCATGTCGCCGCGACCCGTTGCCACGACTTGCGCGCCGGCCTGCTTCGCCTGCCACGGCCAGATTTCGGGAACCGGATTGGCACAGGCAAAGACGATGGAGTTGGCCGCCATGCCTTGAATCCACTCCGGCCGGATCACATCGGGACCCGATGAGGAAAAAGCGATGCAGACGTCAGCGCCGGCGAGCGCCTCGGCGATGCCGCCTTTCACCTGCAGCGCATTGCTTTCCATACAGACTCGCCATTTGTCGACAAATTGGCCCTTTTGTCTGGCAATATCCTGTCGATCCCGGTGCAAGGTCCCCCGGCGATCGCACGCCACGATCGCACCAGGGTCAACTCCATTGGCGACGAGAAGCCGATAGGTTGCCACGTTTGCGGCGCCCATTCCAACCATCGTGATTTTGACACCGTCCGATGGTTTGCCAACGACCTTCAAGGCACCCAGCAGTCCGGCAAGAACCACCGTCGCCGACCCTTGTTGATCGTCATGCCAAACGGGGATGTCGAGTTTATCGCGTAGTTCGTCCAGAATCCGAAAACACTTTGGCTGCGATATGTCCTCAAGATTGACGGCGCCGAACGACGGAGCAAGTATCTCCACCGTGCGAATCAGTTCATCGGCGTCCTTGGTACCCAGGCAAAGTGGCACGGCGTCGACGCCGCCAAGGTACTTGAACAGTAACGCTTTGCCTTCCATCACCGGCAAGCCTGCCTGCGGCCCGATATCGCCAAGACCCAGGATACGAGTTCCGTCAGAAACGATGGCGACTGAGTTGGCCTTGTTCGTGTGTTCGTAGACAAGCTCGGGTTGCCGATGAATCGCGCGGCAAGGAGCCGCA
Source organism: Pirellulaceae bacterium (assembly GCA_963714715.1). Lineage (GTDB taxonomy): Bacteria > Planctomycetota > Planctomycetia > Pirellulales > Pirellulaceae > JBFJVZ01. Next base: position 123,067 of record CAVQPV010000054.1, read on the forward strand.
ACTCCCGGCGTGTACCAGACCGCGAAGTCGCTGAAGTCGCGAATGGCGCATTTGGGCATGACCTGAATTTTACCTTTGAAGAACGGATGAAGCTTCATCGCTATTTCGCCGGGCTCATCGGTCGCCGTCAATTCATGTTGAACTGCCATCCTTTTCCCTCGCTTTCATTTCGCGGTCATTGTGTTGCCAAACTGTGCAAACACCCAACCACCGGTACAACGCCACGACGTTTCCCGAGCGTTCGCATCTTCAAACCTTGTGTTTCATGCGCTGTCACGACTTTCCACCGGATGACGATAAACTTGGTCTCCGCTCAGTTTCTCGTACAGCATGCACGCGAAGTGGATGATGGTTGCGAAGCCCGGCAGACAACTACTTGCGCCAACGTAGTAGAGATTCGGAAACGGGCTTTGGTAGTTCAGCCGCCGTAGGTTCACGTGCTTGGGATCCAGCGGAGTGCTGTAACAGTTGCCTTTTGGAGCCCGCACATAGAACTGGTTTGTCAGCGGACTGCCCACCACTTTCTCGACAATGTGATCGGAAAGATCGGGAATGAACTCCGACTCGAGGACTCCAACGATGTTGTCGCAGTACTGTTGCTTTGCGGCCTGATAGTCTTCTTCGCTTTGATCGCGAAGCCTGCGGAAGAAGTCGTAACTGCAAGGTGCGACCATCACCAATTGGTGGCAACCCGACGGCGCAAGCACCGCATGATGCGGACGCAACGTGGGGGCGTTGCAGAAGAAATAGGGCCGATCCGGAATGCGGTCGGACAACTGGTCGTCATAGACTTCGTTCAAGTCGACCTTCGGATGCCAGAACAGATTCTGTTCACCGAATCCGTAGTTGCCGCAGATCGATGTTCTTCAGTCCCAGATAAACACTCAGCACGCTGGTCCCGTAGTCGTATTTCAGTTTCTTTCGGAACGCTCTGGGAAAGTGCTGCTCGCCAATCAGAGCCAGGCTCAGCCGAGCGTCACCGTCAAATAGAAACCGGTCGGCTGTGAACCGTTGTCCTTGCGCGGTCGTGACAGAGCGTGCCTTGCCGCCGCCGACTTCGATCCCGGTGATTTCGGTCGACAGCATCGAACGACAACCCGGTTTCTCCTTGATCTTGCGGAGCAATGACTTCATCACGTGCATGAAGCTTTTTGTCGGATAGTAGGCTCCTTGATCGTAGCTTCCCACGCCGCCTGCCTGTACGACCAACGAAAGGTCTCGCGGCGGCGCCCAGAAAATGGCGCTTTGTCCGGCCAGGATCATCCGCAAGTCGACGGGAAACCGCAGATGGTCGAACAAATCCTCAAGCGTCCACTTCAAGTACCGAATAATATGCGAATACCGCCCGGGGTGTGCGAATACCGTCCGCCAGGAAAACCCGATCGGCAGGTCGTACAGTTGCTTGTGGATCGTGGCGATGATCTCGAAGTAGTGCTTCAACTCGCTCGCATGCGACGGAAACATCGCCGAAAGTCGTTTGCACTCCCGCTGAAACCCGCTCCCGATCGTGTAGTCGATGCCCGGAGCCACAATGCGATCAAATCCGCTGGGATCAAGACGATGGAACGTGACCTGATCCTCGAGCCCCAACTTCTCAAGCATTTGATAGACGCGCTCGCCGGGACCGCAATCCCAGACATAATGCAGCTCGGCACAGAACGAGAATCTGCCTTGGCGAAAAGTATGGCCGTATCCTCCCGGCACATAGTGCTGCTCGAAGATAATCACCTTTTGGCCAGCTTGGGCAAGCAATGCACCCAACGTCAGCCCTCCGATTCCCATCCCGATGATTGCGTAATCGTAGTGATCGTTTGCTGCGGAAGATGACTCGTTTGTTTGGCGGTTGGCATTCGCTGCGTCATCCGTCTGGACTCGTCAATCGAACAATCAGTGTGGCAACTCTCATGCCACCCATATGCCGCGTTCAACGTCTCCGACACCGCCTCTTGGCGTCGTTACGACCATTTGTTCGGCCCCAATCGTGCATCATGCACGCATCGCGATTCGGTGTGCGGACATGACAAAATCGATGCAGTCGCCATCCATGCGATCAGGGAATTCGATCCGGAGGCGTTGACAAAGAAAAGGTCGGGGAGAACGATTCCCCAAAAGGGCTACTGCACCGGAGACACACGCGTCTCTCTGCCAACCCCACCGATATTCCCACCTCGTCAACTCCAAACCCGATTCGCGATCGGACGATAACCGCCCACGATGACTCAGGAACAACCGACTCCTCTCCTCTTCGATCACCTTGACTACCGAGCGTTTGGCGATGAAATCAAGGAGATCAGGCGAGATCTGGACGCCAGCCGGAGCGAGGCGGATTTCAAACATCTGCGAAAAATCGAGCGTTGGGGTCGGCTGTGTACCGTGGCCGGATACGCCACGGCATGGATCGTGCCAAATCCCCTGTCAGCGTTCTTGATCAGCCAAGGCAACTTCACGCGGTGGACGATGGTGGCGCACCACGTGACGCACCGCGGTTACGACAAAACACCTGGCACGCCGCGACGTTACCACAGCAAGCTCTTCGCTCGTCGATGGCGACGTTTTGTCGACTGGCTCGATTGGATCGTTCCCGACGCTTGGGATTACGAACACAATGTCTTTCACCATTACTACACAGGCGAGGTTACCGACCCCGATTTGGTCGAGCGAAACGTCGATTTTTTCCGCACTTGGTCAGCGCCCATCCCGATCAAGGCGGTCGTGATCGCGTTCTTCATGTGCACCTGGAAGCTGCTCTATTACGCGCCCAACACGATTTGGATTTTGCAACAAGTGCGAGCTCGCAAACAAAAGGCAAGGTCCGATCAAGGCAAGTTGCGGGAAGTCATTCCCGACGATCACCGGCCGGTGTCAACGCTGCGACTTCTGCTGCCGATCAGCGTCGAGGGTCGTGAGTTTTGGCGTCGTTCGGTGTTGCCCTACGGGATCGTCCGTTTCGTCCTGACACCGCTGCTGTTCTTGCCTCTTGGCAACCGGGCCGCGATCTGCGTTCTGATCAACGTGCTGATCGCCGAGGTCATCACGAACATTCATACGTTTCTGATGATTGTGCCCAGCCATGCGGCAAGTGACTTGTATCGCTTCACAACGCCGGTGGCTAGTCGAAACGAGTTCTATCTGCGTCAGATCATCGGGACAGCAAACTATCGATGTGGGAGCGACCTGAACGATTTCCTCCACGGCTGGCTAAACTACCAAATTGAACACCACTTATGGTCCGATTTGTCGATGCGGCAATACCAGCAAGTTCAACCGCGCGTGAAAGCGCTTTGCCAAAAGTACAACATCCCCTACGTTCAGGAAAGCGTTTTCACTCGGTTCGCCAAACTCTGGAAGATCCTGCTCGGCGTCGAATCGATGCAGATTGGGAATACGACCGCGGACGTCGATGCGGCAGCCGCGGTGCCGAGCGATCAGCGACTATCAGCTACCTCCATGCGATCAATGCTCTGACCAACAAATCCGACGGGGTAAATCCATGAAATGGTTACCGCACCGAGGCTGCCAATTTGGTCGTATCCTCGCTGCGAAGCATGCTCGCTGACGTCCCTCGAATTCGCATCTTCAAGCCGACGTCCATCGCTCAAAGCATCGTGATTGGTTTCTCGCCGCGGTTGCAGTGCAAAGCGCGTTGATGCACACTCACGCTTCGCCTCGGCTATGATGTGGGTCCCGAAATCCCCTTGCCAGAGCAGTGAGGTTTGCATCTTCGTTCGCGCCTTCATCGTCATCTTGTCTCTGCTTTCCTTGCCGCGTCTGGCGCTGTGCCAGCAAGGTGAACCCGACCTGTCGCTGGCGGCGAACGAAAAAGTTGCCGAGATCATGAAGACCTTCGGTGGTCGTGGCGTGATGTCGGACGGCAGCGATCCGACGCCGGCCGCAGAAGCGGTGGGGCAATTCAAGATGCGCGACGGCTTGGAGATCCAACTTGTTGCCAGCGAACCCGTCGTTTCGCAGCCGTTGTTTCTCTCCTGGGACTCGCGCGGACGCATGTGGGTGGTGCAGTATCGCCAGTACCAGTTCCCCGCTGGTTTGAAGATCGTGCGCTACGATCAACACTTGCGGGCCGTTTTTGACAAGGTTCCCGATCCGCCGCCGCAGGGAACGCCCGGGGCCGACAAAATCACGGTGCACGAAGACACCGATGGCGACGGTAGCTACGACAGCCACAAGGACGTGATCACGGGATTGAATATTGCCACATCGGTCGCGATCGGGCGCGGCGGTATCTGGGTTTTGAATCCGCCCTACTTGTTGTTCTATCCCGACGCAAATCGCGACGATGTTCCCGATGGAGATCCCGTTGTCCATTTGTCGGGCTTCGGACTCCAAGACACGCACTCGGTTGCCAATAGCTTGATGTTTGGTCCCGATGGTTGGTTGTACGCGGTCAACGGCAGCACGACGGTCGGCGATGTCAGTTCGGAAGTGACCAAAGGCGTTCGCTTTCAGGGACAATGCGTGTGGCGCTATCATCCGGACAGCAAAGTGTTCGAGATTTATGCGGAAGGCGGCGGCAACACTTTCAGCTTGGACATCGATTCCAAAGGCCGTGTGTTTACCGGCACCAACGGAGGAAACACACGTGGTTGGTATTTTCCGCAAGGAAGTTATGCCGACAAGAACTGGGGCAAGCACGGACCGCTGACGAATCCGTATGCGTTCGGGTTCTTTCCGCCGATGAAATTCAAGGGCGATGGCAGGCGATTTCCGCAAGCCTTTTGTATCTACGAAGGTGGGTTGCTGCCCGAGCAGTACAACGGAACGATCGTGGCACCTAACGCGTTGCACAATCTGATCTGGAACAGCCCGCGGTTTCGTGATGGATCGACTTATCGAACGGTCGACGGGCCGAACATTGCAGAGAGTCCTGATCGTTGGTTTCGTCCCGTCTACAGCGGTGTCGGTCCGGACGGCGCGATCTACGTTGCCGATTGGTACGACACGCGGCTCAGTCACGTCAGCCCGATCGACGATTGGCACAAAGACAGCGGACGTGTCTATCGCATCATCCCCAAGGGCAAAGAGGCAGTTTATCGCGGCGGCGACTTGCACGAACGATCCAGCAACGAGTTGATTGAAAAATTCAGCCATCCCAACAAGTGGGTGCGGCATCGCGCGATGCTGGAACTTGGCTGGCGAGATGACAAATCGGTGGTCGAGACATTGGTGGACATGGTTGATCGAGTCGGCTCGCTGGAGGCGCTGTGGGCATTGAACTTGATGAATGAGCTGACGACTGATCGGGCTGTCAAGTGGTTAGGCAACGACGTCCCGGACGTTCGCCGCTGGGCCGTCCGACTGTTGGGGGATCGACACGAAGGCCACCCGAGCTTGGCGTCGCTCGCCCGATCCGAGCCTGACGTGCAGGTTCGCAGCCAGCTGGCTTCCAGCGCCAAGCGGCTGCCCGCGAAAGACGCGATCGCGATCGTTCGACAGTTGCTCACACATGACGAGGACGCTTCCGATCCACACATGCCGCTGATGATTTGGTGGGCTTTGGAAGGTCACGCGGAACAGTGGACCGCGATTGAATCGATGTTGGCTGACGCGGCCGTTTGGCAATTGGCGATCTATCAAGAGCACATTGCCAGTCGATTGATGCAGCGATACGCAGCCGATGCCAGTTCGATCAACTTGGAACGTTGTGCGAGGCTGCTGGAGCTTGCTGCCGACGATGATTCGCGCCAGCGATTGATGCTCGGTTTGAATCGTGCTTTTCAGGGCCAGTCGATTCCGCCGTTGCCCGATTCGTTGGCCGACGCGCTGGACGAGTATCAATCAAATCTTGGTGATAGCGGATTGGTGCTATCGCTGCGCCAGGGGAAAGCAGAAGCGGTCGATCAGGCGATCAAGCTGCTGAGTGATCGCGCGGGCGATTTGGGATTGCAAGTCACGCTGGCTCGCGTCCTCGGCGAAGTCCGACAACCAAAAGTAACGAAGACGCTGATCAGTCTGGCGACCGGCCAAGGCACCAAGGAGCCCGCCTTGCAGCGAGTTGCGATGCGTTCGCTTGGTCAGTACGACGACGATTCGATTCCAGCCTCGCTGGTCAAATCGTTTGGCAGCAGTATTTCGGGAGAACATGGATTGCGAGCCACGGCGTGCCGAACACTGGCAAGTCGCCCCGCCTGGGCGAAGGTATTGCTGGCCGAGTTGAATGCCTGGCGCGTCCGCAGAGATCAGATTCCAGCAGACGTCGTTCAGCAGCTTCGCACTTACCAACAAGCCGAGATCGTTGCGGCGGTTGATCAAGCGTTCGGCAAAGCACTCGACATCGCCTCGCCCGAAAAAGTTGCCGAGATGAAGCGTCTGAGATCGGTCGTCACCGAAAAACCGGGCGACCCGGCCGCCGGCAAAGAACACTTCTCCACACGCTGTGGCAACTGTCACCAACTGTTTGGCGAAGGCAAGAAAGTCGGCCCGCCGCTGGACGGCTACGAACGCGGAAACGTCATGTTTTGGCTCAATTCGGTCGTCGAGCCGAGTTTGGAGATCCGCGAAGGTTTCCAGTCGTATTTGGCGTTGACGTTCGACGGCCGCGTCATCATCGGGATGATGGCGGCACAGGATCCAAAGACCGTGACGCTACGAAATGTCGACAATCAAACGCTGGTCTTGAGCCGCGACGAAATCGAAGAATTCAAGGCACTGAAGATTTCGCTGATGCCGGCGGACGTTCTGAAGGGGTTGACCGACCAACAAGTCAGAGATCTGTTTGCATATCTATCGCTGGGAGCCAAGAAATGAAATGTTCTGATACGACACTTTCGCGGCGCGGGTTTCTTGCCGCCGCTTCATCCGCCGCCGCCGCACAAGTGTTGGCACAATCTCCGGGCGAATCGGAGTCGAGAAGATCGGAGAATAAGATCTGCGTCTTCACCAAGCCTTTCAATTCGCTTTCCTTCGATCAGCTGGCCGATCGCGTTGCCGAACTTGGCTTCGACGGTATCGAAGCCCCGATTCGCGCCGGCGGGCACATCGAGCCGACTGCGGTCGAGGATCGACTGCCGGAACTTGTCGAAGCGCTCGCCAAACGCAAGCTCGAAGTCACCGTCCTCACCTCCGACGTCAACGATCCAGACGATCCGTTGACCAAGCGAGTCTTGCGAACGGCCGCGACGTTGGGGATCAAGCGGTATCGGATGAAGTACTTTAAATACGACTTGGCAGATCCAATTGCAGAGCAACTCGAGAGTTGGCGACCGCGACTTCGTGATCTGGCGGCGATGCATCACGATTATGGGATTCAAGGTCTGTATCAAAACCATGCCGGCACCCAGTACATGGGCGCCGCCTTGTGGGATCTCAAGGAAGTCCTTCGCGACATCCCGGTCGGAGATATCGGCGTCGCCTACGACATTCGCCACGCGACCGTCGAAGGGGCGACCAGTTGGCCGGTAACGTTCGATGCGATCCGCCCGCACGTTGCCGCGGTCTACGTCAAGGATTTTCGCTGGCACGGTAAGAAAGTCGAAAACGTGCCGCTGGGTGAGGGCAACGTTAGCCCCACGTTCTTTCAGATGTTGGCGGACGCCGACTTCAGCGGGCCGATCTCGCTGCACGAGGAATACCTCGATCACCGTCCCCCTGAGCTTGTACCACAGCACTTAGCCGCCATCAAAAAGGACTTGGCGACATTGCGGCAGTGGCTGTGAGTCAGTCCTGTCGCTCCTCAGTCCCGACCAGCGACCGTCTCTGCTTCGCGAAAGACGCGCATGATGTTTTCGCCCAGGATTTTCTTGATGTCGGTTTCATCGTACCCCCGGTCCAGCAGTCCCTGGGTGATCACCGGGTACGTCGAGACGTCCTCCAATTGCTTTGGCAGTGCGGGAACGCCGTCAAAGTCGCTGCCCAGGCCGACGTGGTCGACACCAGCAAGTTTGATGACGTGTTCCACGTGGTCGACGACGTCATGAGCCGTACAGAGATTTGATCGCGGATGGGCAAGCTCCCATTTGCGAAGCTCTGCATCAACTTTCGCCTGGTCGGAGGGGAAACGCGTTTTCAAATCTTCACGCATCGCGGATCGCGCCGCGGAGCGCCCGGCATCGCCGGGGTTCACATAATCGTTGAAGAAATTGATCATCACGACACCGCCGTTCTGCTTGGTGAGTCGCAAAACGTCGTCGGGCACATTGCGGGGGTGATCGGCAATCGATCGTGCGGACGAATGGGAAAAGATGACGGGGGCTTGAGAGATCCGTAGCGTATGACGCATGCAGGCTGTGGAGACGTGCGAGATATCGACCAACATGCCCAAACGGTTCATCTCCAAAACTACCTGTTCGCCAAAAGCTGACAAACCGTTGTGCTTGGCTTCGTCGCTGCAAGAGTCAGCCCAGTCAAGCGTTGTCGAGTGCGTTAACGTCATGTACCGTGCACCTTGTTTGTAAAGTTGGCGCAGCACGTTCAGCGAGTTTTCGATCGAGTGACCTCCTTCGACACCGATCATCGAGGCTATTTTTCCGTCGTCGCGAATGCGGTTGACATCGGCGGCGCCAAACGCCAACTCAAAGACATCGGGATACCGTCGACACATCTCCTTGACAATTTCGATTTGCTCCAGCGTCGCGCTCAGCGCCGAACCGTCATTCATCGTCGACGTGGGTACATAGACGGACCAAAACTGGGCGCCCACGCCGCCGCTGCGCAAGCGAGAAATGTCGGTGTGAAAATCTGGTTGCGGCTTGGCGATATCGAACTTCTCAAACCCGCCGCCTGCCAGGCGGAGTGTCCACGGCAGGTCGTTGTGCCCGTCGATCACCGGCGCTGACCGATGAATCCCGCGAGCCTGATCGGAAACGTTGATCACGGCGCGTCGCTCATCAGCGCAGACAGCAGGCGCAGTAACGAGGATGAGGCAAGCAAAGCAGGATTCGATAGCAGTCAAGAGAGATTGGTTCACAAGTCCGCTTGATTTTGTGTGGGCGAAGGCGTGGCAGGATGATCGATAAAGTGTACAGGTTGCTGACCGCAGCTACCGGCTAGAGATGGACCGGGAGAAATCGCTTTTGCTCATCCGGCTGCAGCGGCGATGGCGGATCGATCCAGGGAATTTCCTTGCCCGCTGTGATCAGCTCGCTAATTCGCTTTTTGAATTCTGGAACGATCTTCCCCAACGCGTCGCGTTCGTTTGCTCCAACCCGCTCCAGATCGGGGAAGTTGCCGACACGTGCTCGTGTGCCATTGGCCGTCTTTGAGACATAGACGATGCAGGCAAACGCAGGTACAGCCCCCGAACTATCGGCAAGATTCAGTTCCGGTGGCTTGTTGGCTTCACCACTCATCGCGCCGCCTCTGTATGTTGGATCACCATGGGAGATTCGTTTAGACTTTGTTTTTCACCGTCGTGGATCGTGAGCATCGGATTCTACCTCAAGGGCAGTCGTATGTGTTCCATTCAATGCATTCCCGTCAGAACGCTGGCCGCGTGTTTTTTGGTATTTGCAACCATCGCCAGTGCACCAGGACAAGAAGCCAGCGGAAAGAGTCGATTGTGGTCGGACGCAACCGGGAAATTCAAGATCGATGCGGTCATGCTGGATCGCAATGCCAATGCAGTACGTTTGCAAAAGACTGATGGCCGCGTGATTACGGTCCCGGTCAGCAAGCTCAGTAAGAACGACCAGGACTATTTGAAGAGCTTGGATGCGGAACCGGACGAAAACCCGTTTGCCGGCGGCGCAGCGCCCGTGATGAATCGCAAGATAGCGCAAGTGGGTGACAACTTGAATGTTCTTGCCAGCTTTGCTTGCGACGACATCCAGCCTTTGCCTTCGTTGGGAACCGAGTTGATGGTGGGTGGCACCGAGTTGCCAGGTACTCTGAGCCCGGATCCTGGAGATCGATTGCCGACGTACAAACCATTTTCTGCACTCGTTGCCGATACCGACGCTTATGACAAGTTGCAACCGCCGTTGATCCTCGATTCCTCGGCCGGCTTGTTTGCGGTTTCGGTGGGCCGTCACAAAGCAGGCGACTCAGACAATCGGCGGGGGCGCGTGTTTTTGACGCGAGTTGGGTCTCCACACTCCGATGCGGCGATCGACGCGGGTGAGACGATTGACATCATGGATCATCACGAGCCGTCTGATCGTACGCTCGCCGTGATCGGCAAAGGAAGCTTGTATCGCGGTGGCGAGATTTGCCTGATCGAGGGTCTCAAGTCTGGAACTGCGACGGTACGTTTACGCCGAACTCTGCCAGGGATCGAGAAACCTGGCTTCAAACCCCAAGTCGAATGGGCCAGGCTGATCGACGGCGATCATGTGATCGCCAAAGTGAATGACAATTTGTACTGTTGGAACTTGATCGATAACCGATTGGTCTACCAAGTCCCGGGATTACGCGGGCAACCGACGCTCAGTCCCGGCGGCAAGTACATGGCGATTCCCCATACCGGCAAGGCCGCCATCGTTAGCACGCCAACCGCTGAAACGCTTGGAACCATCAGCGCGCTGAATCCGCACTTGGTTCCGGACGTTCACTTTGATCCCACGGGCAGCCGACTCGCATTGGTGGCCGGAAACCAGGTCGCCGTTTGGAACTTGGCGAACGCAAAGATGGATGCGGAAATCACCACACTGAATCCCTCCGGGACCTTTCCTGGTTGGGTCGATGAGCGGCACATCCTGACCCAGCTTGCCGGTCTGATCGATATCGAACTTGGCCTGCCGATTTGGCACTATTCTCTTCCCAGCCGCGGCATGGTCACGATGATCGACCGAGGCATTGTGGTGATCGATTCAATGCGTGGTGCGAAGATCATCGCGTTGCCCGTGCCACATCCAGCGGCTCTGCAATCGGCGAAACGCCTGGCTGCCAGCGGCGATGAGATGTACATCATCCGGCCCGGATCAGAGGTTTCGATCAAGGTCGAATCGACCGGCGACGTGTCCGACACAAAGATCCGGGATTCCTTAGCAAAAGCGGTCGAGCGAGCCGGGTGGGTCGTCGCAGATTCAGCCGACACCACACTGGTGGCAAAGATTGGTCGTGGGGACCAGCAAACCTTGCAATACCAGATGCGAACGATGGGTCTTGGACGGGGCAGCAACGATACGAAGCAAACGGCCACCATCACACCGTTCACGATGAGTTTTGAGATTCAGCAAGCCGGCAAAACATTGTGGAGTCGCAAGTCGGAAAACTATGTGCCGCGAATGATTTTTCTACGCGACAAGAATGAAACGCTGCAAGACGCGGTTTCCAAGTACGAACGTCCCGATGCAGGGTTTTTCGAGCGATTGACATTACCGCCGCGAATCCTCAAGGACCAGGTGCTGCAAGCGGTCGGTCGATCAAGACTGGACACACAAGGTTGGAAAGAGTGAGCGCGCGTCGACATCTCGTCGGTCGGTTCAGTCAAACGATTGCGATTGTACTGACGAATGGAGGCAGCTGGCCGGTGTCGACAAATACGGCAGCGACGATGCGATTTGGGTCGCCAAGCTGAAATGGAATCCCAGCAAAACAAAGAACTGAGAATTCGTTTGCAGTCTCCACCGCTGATCGTCTGAGCGGTCAACGCCCCCACGAAGGTGGACGACTGGGACGATTCGGCGCAGCAGCCGTTATTCGGTCAGCAGGCCAAAAACCGCCAATTATCCTGGCTTCGGCAAAAACCTCCGCGACGGGGCCCAACTTTCGTCCGCGGCTGTTTACAATCTGAGTGTTCATTCCCACTCCCACAACGACCCACCTACTGAGGATTTTAAGATGGAGAAAGATTCGACCCGTCGAAATTTCTTGAAAGGCACCGCAGTGGCGGCTGCCGGCGCAGCCATATCCAGCAGCATCGCGAGAACCGCCCACGCGCAAGGCAGCGATGAAATTCGTTTCGCACTGATCGGGTGCGGTGGTCGTGGTTCGGGTGCGACGAAAAACATCTTTGAGACGAAGGGCAACGTGAAACTGGTTGCCTGTGCTGACGCATTCCAGCCAAAAATCTCCAGTGCCATCGCCAGCCTTTCCAAGAAACACGCCGACAAGATCGACGTTCCGCCGGATCGTATGTATGCCGGCTTCGATGGCTATAAAAAGGCGATTGATGTCGATTGCGATTTGGTCGTCATTGCCACGCCACCTGGTTTCAAACCGCAACAGTTTGAATATGCCGTCCAGCAAGGCAAACACGTCTTCATGGAAAAACCTGTCGCGTCCGACGCACCTGGTGTGCGACGTGTTTTGGATGCCGTCGAAGAATCCAAAAAGAAAAACCTGATGGTTGGCATCGGGTTGCAGCGTCGTCACGAGCCGCGTTACATCGAAACGATCCAGCGGATTCATGACGGTGCGATCGGCGACGTCATTGCCCAGCGAGTTTACTGGAATGGTGGCGGTATCTGGTATCGCAACCGCACCGAAGAGCAAACCGAAATTGCCTTCCAGACTAACAACTGGTACCACTTCAACTGGCTTTCCGGTGACCAGATCTGCGAACAGCACATCCATAACCTGGACGTTGGCTGCTGGGTCAAGGGTGAGTATCCGGTTGAGTGCAACGGGATGGGTGGTCGTGACCAACGAATGGACGGCGACGCGACCAAATCACAGATCTTTGACCATACGTTCTGTGAATACACGTTCTCTGACGGGACCAAGATGTTCAGCCAAGGCCGGCATCTGTCGGGTGCTTGGAATCATGTTGCCGAGTATGCGCACGGCAGCAAGGGAACAGCGAATCCGTCAGGTACGATCGAAGGTGAGAATGCCTGGAAGTTCACGGGCAATAGTCCGGGCGGTCATCAGCAAGAGCAACACGATTTGATTGAAGCTCTGATGCGTGGCGAGATCTACAACGAAGGTGAATATGGCGCCTTGTCAACCTTCACTGCGATCCTTGGACGGGAAGCTTGTTACTCTGCCAAGGTCATCAAGTGGGACGAGTTGATGGCAAGGGGCAAGGATCTGGCCCCGGGAATTGACAACTACACGATGAATTCCGACCCGCCGCCATCGGCGATGCCCGATTCAGAAGGCATGTATCCGATTCCAGTGCCCGGCAAGTACGATCCGTTTGAACCAAAAAAGAAGAAGACTGGGTAGAAATCCCGCCAAATGATGAACGCGAAACGGTGCAAACCACAATCGGGTTTGCACCGTTTTTTTGTAGTCGCCATAGTCGCCGCGCTCTCCGAGCTCGGCAACAGCATTGTGTGGCGGCAGCGGCGGTTGGCTTGTCTGGAGGATGCGACGATGTTAAGCCGAGCTCCGAGAGCACGGCGACTATATCGAACCAGCGAGTTGGCGACACCGCGTACAATGATGCGGAGGCAGTTTCGTTCTACGATCATGAGAATCGACAATGCGACGCGAACACAAAGTAACCGCGTGGACAATCATCCTGCTTTCTTTTCTTCACCTGCGTGCGTCCGTCGTTGCCGAGGATTGGCCGCAGTTGCAAGGAAATGCTCTGCGATCAGGTGATGCATCCAGTGTCTCACTCAAACCAACCCTCGGCTTAGTGGCAGCGATTCCACTGACGGATGCAATTTTGGCGGCTCCCGTGGTCAGCAACGCAATGGCGTTTGTCGTTGATGGCTCGGGAGTTGTGTTTGCCATTGATGCACGTTCGCTGGATGTCGTTTGGCGATTCAAGACAGAGGGTGGTGCCGGCAACTGCAACAACGTGGCGGCACCGGCGGTGGTCGGGCCGTACGTGCACGTTGGCACGATGGCCGGCTACTACTACGTACTCGATCGCGATACGGGGGCAATTGTCAAACAGATCGACTGCCGTGAACCGATCTTTGCGGCCCCGGTTGTCGGCAAGGATCGAGTTTACTTTGCCACGCTTGGAGCGCGGGTTTACGCGGTCGAGCCCAATGGTAATGCGGTTTGGGATTGGGACTTCGTCAAGGAAGTACTTGGCTTTGAAGGCAACCGCTGGAAAGGTGAAGATTGGCTTGCCTTTCGCGGCGATCGTGTCACGTGGCGCGATCATTTTATCTGTTCGCGCGAAATCTGTTTGCTCGACAACACGGTGGTCATTCCGGCAGGTGGTCGCACCGTCTTCCTGGAAGACACCGGGGAAAGAGCGAAACTGCGCAGCGTTGCCGTGATTCCCGATTACGTGGGTAAAGAGTACCCGGCCACCTTTGGTCAAAGCGCCGATGCTCAAGGCAACGTGTACGTCCAATGGCATCGCCGCGACAACGCTGGCCGCGTTGAAATCCTACGGCTGGTCGGTGACGAAATTCAAACCAGTGTTGTCCCGGCTACCGAAACTTCGATCGACCAGTACGGGCTACTCAGTTTCGCGTCGGTCAGCGTGCGGGAAAACGAGGTCTATCGTGTCCGCCCCGAGAATGGTGCCGGACTGTGCCGCCACACGATCGGACAGGAAAACCACGAAGTGCTGTGCGATGCGGCTTCCATCTGCCCGCCTGTCTTAACGGCAGATCACGCGATCTACGGTGGGCTCGACGGCAGCGTGTACATCGTGCCGATCGATGGTGGAGACGCGACATCGTTCGCGACCGCTTTCGGCGCGCCATTACCGCTGCGGTCGCTATCGCCGACGGTCGCATCTACGTGCCGTGCGAAGACGGCTACCTTTATGTGCTTGGCGAAGGGGGCGGCGGCACGCTGCCGCAGCAAGATCTCCACCTGTGGAAGCTTCGCAGTCCGCTGACCGGTCCAATGGCCGACGCAAAATACGATTGGTACACGAACTACGGCGACTTCAGCGGCACCAATGCCAACGCGCAAAACTTGAAGCCTCCGCTGCGAATGCGTTGGGCGCGGCGACTGGAAGGAACGGTCAAACATCTTCCGGTTTGCGGTGGCGGCCGGCTGTACATGCATACGGCCGAGGGCCAGATCATCGCGGTGGAGCAAGACACCGGACGTTTGCTGTGGCGTCGCTATTGGCCCGACGTCTATCTATCGTTCACGTCACCGCTGTACACCGACGGCAAACTGATCGTCCCGCAAGCGGGCATCAAGCAGTCGCGGATGCGGTGCCTGGACGCGGCGACTGGCAAGTTATTGTGGCAGGCTCCCTTTACCGGATCGCCCAGCTGGAGTCGTCAATTCCCGCCGGTCGTGCATGGCAACGTCGCGATTTATGCGTCGGGCTCCGGCGAGTATGCGGCTCAAGGCAGCGAAAAGCCGTTCACTTTTCGCGGCAAACCTCTCGAGCGAGACGATGACAAGGAGGTGATGAGTTGGATTTACTCCAACGACAATCCCTACTATCCCAGGAACCATCGCCCCCGCCTCTGGGCGTGGGACTTGGAGACAGGCAAGATTGTTTGGGAAAAGGATTTTTCCGAGTATGGCCGCGGCGGCAACGACTGTGGTCTTTCCATCCTGGACGGCAAACTTTTCTATTCGGTTTTCTTTGGCTACGCAGAAAGTTTGCCGCCAGGCGACGTGGGCTGCCTGTCGAAAATAACGGTCTGACTGCCTGTCTTGATCCCGCGACCGGTGATGTCATCTGGCTGACGACCGATTATTACGTGACGTCCAAATGCACGTTGAGTGCGCGTGATGGGCGGATCTTCATTGGTGGCTACAATCGCGCCAAAGAAGGCACCGATGACCGTTTCGTATGGTGCTTGGATTCGCAGGACGGTTCGCTGGTGTGGCGGTCCGATCCGGTGACATCCGCCCTGAACGTTGTTACCGTCGGTGAACAATTTATTTTCTCCAACGCGCTTCGCGGCAAAGGCAACATCTTCGACCATCAGACCGGTAAAGTCACCGGCAGCATCGGACACAACTATGCCTGTTGTCGGTTCACGCTTTCGGAACCATACGTGTTGGGCGCGAATATGGACATGATTGATTTATCGGCGGACGGCAAACTGGTTTCGACCGGTCCCGCGATTGATTCGCGAGAATGTTTGGGGGCTGTCGTTTCGAATGGGCGGATCTTCTACATGTCACAAGCAAGCGGTTTCGCGGTGTCGCAAACGTACGGCGAGCAGTCGAAAAACTTGCCAGCGGTGTGGGAGCGATAGAGAGGCATCACACGTCCAGAGGGCGAACCAGCTAATCGCCGATGCCGGCTAACCAAACCAGTAACGCGATCACGGCAAAACAGACTGCCACCGAAATAAGAAAACCAACCACGTCGGACCTTCGCGGCCGCAGGGCTTCGATATCGGTTCCGGGGAATAGGCGCTGATCCTCGAATCGTTTGGGGTCGCGATACGATTGCTGCAAATTCTGTTGGTCCAGGTGGTGATCCGGGTCGACCTCCGTTTTCATCTTAACGTAGTAGCGGTCCAGGGCCTGCTGGCTATTGCGCGGCGTCAAGTAGCTGACCACAATCAACACAAGAAACGGAAGTAACACGCGTGTCGGTAGACGAAGTGTCTCGAGTGTTGCTTGGGAAGCATTCGCCAGATCGTATTTGGCATAGTGATAGAGCAGGAAATCGAGATTGAACACACCCTCGGCTTCCAGCTTGCCTGCTCTCTTCTGAGTGACGGTCTTGGTGTTGCCGGCGACCACTTCGCCGACTGGCTCAAGTTTCTCATCGCCGACTGGTTTCACTTCTCCGCTCCAGAAAATCCCTTTGCCGCCGTAATTGAGGACGATCTCGATTTCATCGCCGACTTGAGCATTCGGCGGCTCGGAACCAATCTTTTTCAGCAACTCCGCGTTACCTTTTGCTTCTCTGGTCGCTTCCACCCAGGCTTCGTGGCGGGCAACATCTGCTGGCGTCGCCGACCGCGTGATTGTTTTCGTCACCAAATTGGTTGTCGTCGTCCATTGACTGTCCGTTCGCATACCCGGCGCTGCCATCGGGATAGCAATGGGAAGAATAAAAAATACGAGCGCAGAAAACGCGAGCGATACCCACACGGCTGCAGTCGTTGCTCGCCGCCAAAACATGCCCACCCAAAATGGGGCCGCAAACAGGATCGGCAACTCCATCGCCATTTTGAATTGCGAAAACACATCGCCGACGGTGATTGCCACAATCGAGGCGCCCACGATCATCGATAATCCCGTCAGCCGAGCGACCTTGACGCTTTTCGACTCCGAGGCAGACGGATTGATGTAAGCCCCATACAGGTTTCGGGTAATCAATGCGGAGCTAACAATCATGTACGTGTCCGCCGAACTCATCATCGCTGCCATCAAGCAGGCCAGCATCAAGCCAACCAGCCCCAGGTTCAAAGGCCCCAGAATCTCGCGCGCCGCAACTCCCCAAACGCGGTCGGGATTCGTTGCAATTTCAGCGTTGCCGGCCAGCAATGCCAGCGCGATCAAAGCGGTGAGCGCCCAGCCAACGGTGCAAAGTCGCTTGAGGAAGTTGCCAACGACCAGTCCAATGCGGGCCTCGTTTTCGCTCTTGGCGGAACCGCCGCCCGTCGCAATGAAGTGTGGTTGCACGACAATCCCGACCAGCGCCAGGATGCTCAAGGCAACAATGTATTGCAGCGGAAACTCGCCGGCACTCGGGCCTGTGAAGAGATTGAAATAGTCTGCCGAGACACGCTCGTGCATGATTTTGAATCCATCCATGATGCCCTGCGTTTCGGGGTCCCCGAACTCTTTGACCAGAGCCCACAACCCATAGGGGATAAGCAGAATGCTAAGCAGGATGATGAAAATGCCTTGGATCAAATCAGTCCAGTAGGCGGCCGTCAATCCACCCAGCACGCCGTAGACAATGACGATGCCAGCTAAGGCGGGCACCAGGATGTACTTCAATTTGATACCGACCACATCTTCAATGCCCATCAGGGGCTGCGCAACAGCCGCGATCGCTGACAACATGGTGGAGAGATAGAACATGTAAAAGACGATCGCAAAGACTGAATAGGCAGCGCCCAACCCTTTTGATTCGTAACGCTCGACGAACCAGTCACCAAGCGTCAAGTGGCGCATCCGCCGATACCACACCGCTGTGATCCAATAGACTGGTGTTACAAACAACCACATCAATGCAGACCACACGCCACTTAATCCGCTAAACCACGCGGTGCGGCCAACCAGAATCGGTTCATTTGCTCCGGTGCCGGCACCAAACGCTGCGAATGTCTGCAGCAACTTGCCGAAGCCACGTCCGCCCATGAAGTAATCTTCCTGGTCTTTGACACGTCTCATCGCCCGAATGCCGATGGCAATCATCGTGGCGAAGTAGATCATCAGCACGGCGTAATCGATCCAAGTCATCGGCGTTCCTCGCACGCAAAGCGTCAGGCAGCAGGTTTCTTTGGGCAGTATCGTAACCGACCGACGATGATCGTTGTGAGCCGCTGTGCTATAACCGAATTCCGTTTGATCAGCGAGAGTTCTCAGTTGGGTAGGCGTTTGATGGATTCAGTGCGTTGGGCAGTGATCGGTGTGGGCAGATTCGGTGCCGTACACGCAAGAGTCCTTGCCATGCTGCCGGGCAGCCAGCTCGTTGCACTGTGCTCGCGGAATCAGTCTCGGTTGGCCGCAGTCGCCAGGGAGCTGAACGTCGAGCGTACTGTTGCCGATTACCGTGATCTTCTCGCGGATCCAAACATCGACGCCGTGAGCATCACGACACACTGGCAGCAGCACCACGAGATCGCCAAGGCGGCCCTGGAAAGTGGCAAGCACGTGCTGCTGGAAAAGCCCATGGCGTCATCCAGTGATCAATGTCGTGATTTGGTCCAGGCGGCGGAATCGGCGATTGCTTTCTTGATGGTTGGGCATATCTGCCGGTTTGACCCGCGAGTGACGCTGGCCAAAGAAGCGATCGATCAGGGCCGGATCGGCCGCATCGTGTCGATGCATGCCAAGCGGAATCTGCCCAAGGCAGCTGGGAGTCTACGATTGGACAAGATTTCGCCACTGATGGGCGATGGCGTGCACGATGCCGATTTGATGATGTGGTTTACCGGACGGCAGCCGACGGAAGTCTACGGTCGGACGGTACGCGTGGATCAATTCCAGCATCCCGACATCGGTTGGGCGATGCTGCACTTTGCCGACGATTGCCTGGGTGTGGTCGAAACCAATTGGCGAATTCCGGAAAACACGCCGACAACCATCGATGCCACGATGGAAGTGATTGGTACCGACGGCAAACTGACGATCGATTGTGCTCACACCGGACTGACGATTCTGGACGAAAACGGGCTCAAGATGCCGGATACGGTTTATTGGCCGCTGCAGCACGGTCGACAAGTGGGCGCACTCGCGTTGGAACTCGATTACTTTGCCAACTGCATCCGGACCGGAACCAAGCCAACGGTGATGACCCCGATCGAAGCAGCCCGGGCTGCTGCAGCGATGGAAACCGCGGAGGAGTCAAGCCGGGCAAGGAAGCCCTTGCCATTCGTGCCACTCAATTTGTAGCGGCTGTTGGTCACGGCGACGAATCGGACAGCCCTTCGGTACCTTGGAGCTTTCGATTTGAATGGTGGTCAACCGATCCGTCGCAGATCGGAACTTGTAGTGAGCGGTCCCTCGGGTACGATGAATTGCGGGGACAAATCCTTGGTGACGAGAAATGAGTTCTGTTTTGCGAGTCAATACACGGATCGGACGATTGTGAATGCGGGTGATCGGGTTGCTCCGCTTGCCTGGTCCACCTCAACGTGGGCATTGCAGACCTGGTTGGCCTTGCCTAACGGGAAGGACGATGATCGGATGGCCGTGCGAAGGATGACGCGTTCGCGATCCAGGACTGAAAAGCATCTTCATCCACGTTGCGTCCGCTAACGACGATCACAACATCGCCTTCGCCGTCGAAGGTTGTCGTCGCTGACAACGCCGCCGCCACCGCGATCGCGCCCGATGGCTCGGTACGCAAACCGTGGGCATCATACATCCACTTCATCGCTTGACGTGTTGCCAGATCGGGTACGGGAATCGACTCGCTGACCAATCGCCGCAAGATCGGCCAATTGTGCTCGCCGACATCGTAGGACAACAAACCGTCGCAAATGCTGCTGGGATGATCGACACGCACGCGCTGGCCAGTTGCCAGCGATTGGCGGAAGTCATCGGCCGTATCCGGTTCCACGCCGATGATCGCAGCATCGGGGTAGCCCGCTGCCATTGCCAACGCGTGACCTGCCATCAAGCCGCCGCCACTGACGGGGCAAATGAAATGCGATAGATCTCGGCTTCGTCGTTTTAGCTCTTGGATGATTTCCAGCCCGCCGACGCCATTGCCCGCGATCACATGGTTGTCGTCGTACGGAGACGCTTGGATCGCACCCTCGTCTTCGGCAATCTCACGCGTCATCCGATCTCGCACCCCTGTCAGGTGGTCGGTTGCCTTTTCGTACGTCCGCACTTCGGCGCCAAAGGAACGCGTTCGCTGAAATTTGATTTGCGGTGCGTCATCTGGCATCACAATGATGACGCGTTTGTCATAACGCATTCCGGCGAATGAGATACCCGATGCGAAGTTGCCGGACGAATGAGCTGCGACGGGGCGGTCACCGATTCGATCCAAGTTGTTGGCCATCCAGTTCAGTGCCCCCAACAGCTTGAAGGAACCAACCGGTGTCCATCCGTAGTCCTTCAGCCAAACGCGGCGACCGCTTCCCAGCCCCAATTCAGCTTCCAGGGGATACGATCGGATCAGCGGCGCGGCCGAAATGTGCTGGCGAATGACTTTCTCCGCCTCACAAATATCGGAAAAACTGGCTTCAATCATCGGCTTTGTGGTCAACGGCAGGAGATAGAAACGGACGACAAGATTAAGATAAAGGGGCGATCACAGCCTGTCGCCTAGCCCACCGCCTTCCCGCCATGATTTCGATGCTTGGAGTCTTTCCCAAACAACGAGTGCGTTCGCTGCACGTTTTCGTGGTGACAGTGATGCTGATCGTCTGCAACGTGCTCGTCGCAGAAGACACCGTACCCACGGCCGCACAGATCGACTTCTTTGAAAAGAGCATTCGTCCCCTGCTTGTTCAGCATTGTTACGAATGCCACTCGGCGGCAGAAACCAATGGCGGCTTGCTGCTCGATTCGCGCGACGGTTGGCAAAAAGGCGGTGACAGCGGCGCGGTGATCGTGGCCGGAGATCCAGACAAGAGTTTGTTGATCGAAGCGATTCGCTACCAGAATCGTGACATGCAGATGCCTCCACAGAATCCGCTTTCACGGCAACAGATTCAGAAATTTGAAAAATGGGTGGCGATGGGCGCGCCCGATCCACGCGAGGCAACGACGGTGCAAGCTGGATCGGCAGCGATGAGTATCGAAGACGGCCGCCGATTTTGGTCGTTCAGGCCGGTCAGCAATCCCGCGGTACCAACCTTGAGAAACCAACCGTGGGTACGAACGCCGATTGACGCGTTCATCCTGGCCGAGCTTGCCGCGCAAGGACTTCAGCCGGCGCCGCCGGCCGATCGTGCCACGTTGATCCGCCGCGTCACGTTCGACTTGATCGGACTGCCGCCAACGCCCGCAGAAATCGACGCGTTTGTCGCTGATCAAGCACCCAACGCGTTTGAGAACGTAGTCGAGCGGCTGTTGGCGTCGCCGCATTACGGTGTGCGTTGGGGACGTCATTGGTTAGACGTTGCCCGCTACGCGGACTCGAACGGCTTGGACGAGAACCTTGCCTATGGCAACGCGTGGCGATATCGCGACTACGTGATTGCTGCCTTCAACAACGACAAGCCGTTCGATCGATTCTTGATCGAACAACTAGCCGGCGACTTGCTGCCTCATGCCGATCGCGAAACCAGGATCGCGACCGGTTTTTTGGCGCTCGGGGCAAAAGTGCTGGCCGAGCCGGATCGTGAAAAGCTGGTCATGGACGTGATTGACGAGCAACTGGACACAATAGGGAAGACGTTCTTGGGGATGACGTTCGGCTGTGTCCGCTGTCACGATCACAAATTTGATCCGCTCAAGCAGAGCGACTATTACGCATTGGCCGCGATTTTTAAAAGCACCAAGACGCTGGGTGATACCAATACCGGGGCGATCAAACATTGGTACGAGTATTCCTTTGCTACCGATCAGCAACGCGAATCACTGAAAAATATCGATGCCGCAATTGCAGCAAAGAAAAAGGCGGCGGCCGACTTCAAAAATAAATCGATTAGCAAACTGAGGGCCGATGCACGCTCAAAGGCGACCGAGTATCTGGTTGCTGCGACCAGATTCTTGCCTGATGCACCGCTGACAAGCGTCGCCGAGATCGCAGCGACGCATGATTTGCACCCGCGGATTTTGCACCATTGCCGCTTGCATTTGCACTATCAACGCGACGACGCATTCCTTGGGAAATGGGATGAACTGAAAGACGATCCCAATGCGGTGCGCGCACACTACGGTTCGCTGTTCGAGCGAGCGGAAGATGCCTTGGCGGAGGGACGTAAAAACGACCCCAAAACCAAGCAGCTTGCTGACGTGGAACTGGAGGGGGCGCGGGCGGCACTCGACGATTTGAACGGATTCTTGACCGTTCCAGCCAAGGCGGAGTTTGCCTTCGACGAACAAACGCTGGCCGAGTACGACCGGCTGATGGAGGAAGCGAGACTTGTGGAAAGCAACGCAGCGGACGAGGCAGCTGCGATGGGAGTCACCGATGGTGAGGTCACCGATCGGTTGCCGATTCACATTCGCGGCAGCCACTTGAACTTGGGCGAACCGATCATGCGGGAATTCCCGCAGGTGATGCGGACATCACTGGTACGGCCGATCTTGCCATCGAATCAGAGCGGTCGATTGGAGTTCGCTCGTTGGCTGGCCAGCACACGACATCCGCTGACCGCACGCGTCTACGTCAACCGCATCTGGCGATGGCATTTTGGTCGTGGCATCGTCAAGTCCACCGAAAACTTTGGCGAACTGGGTGATCGCCCCACGCATCCCGAATTGCTCGATTGGCTGGCCTATCATTTCATGCAGTCGGGTTGGTCGACGAAAGACTTGCATCGTCTGATTTTGGCATCCAGCGTTTACCAAATGAGTTCTCAGGTTAGCGACAATGCACGAACTGCTGATCCGGAAAACTTGCGGCTCTCACGATTCATCCTGCACAGGCTGGAAGCCGAGCAGATTCGCGATTCGTTGTTGGCAGTTTCCGGTCGATTGGATGAAGCGTTGGGTGGGAAAACCGTTCCGCTTCGCAATCGTCAATTCGTCTTCAATCACACCTCGGTTGATCACACCAAGTACGACAGTCTTCGACGCGCTGCCTATTTGCCTTTGATTCGCAACAATGTCTACACGCTGTTCGAGCAGTTTGATTTCCCCGATCCGACGATGCCGACAGGCAACCGCAACTCGACCGTCGTCGCCCCGCAAGCGTTGTTGATGATGAATTCAGAATTGGTCATGGACTCGGCGGAGGCGTTGGCGGAACAGTTGCTTGCATCCGAAGCTGATGACGAATCGCGTGTGGCGAGGCTGTATCGCAGGACTCTGGGGCGTGAGCCGAATGATGCGGAGACGGATCGAGCACTTGCCTTTATCACCGAGCTGACGTCGCCCGGCGCAGATCAGGCGTCGGCGGCGCAGGTCTCCCGACCTCGCCGTCTTTCAGACCGCAGGTCTCCGCCGACGTCACGTTGGTTACCGACGCGGGAGACCTGCGGTCAGACAATGTGCGGGGTCGGGAGACCCGCGCAGCGCGAGCGGTCAGACAATGTGCGGGGTCGGGAGACCCGCGCACGCGCGAGCGGTCAGACAATGTGCGGGTCGGGAGACCCGCGCACGCGCGAGCGGTCAGACAATGTGCGGGGTCGGGAGACCCGCGCACAGCGCGAGCGGTCAGACAATGTGCGGGGTCGGGAGACCCGCACAGCGCGAGCGGTCAGACAATGTGCGGGGTCGGGAGACCCGCGCACGCGCGAGCGGTCAGACGTGCGGGGTCGGGAAACCCGCGCACGCGCGAGCGGTCAGACAACGTGCGGGGTCGGGAAACCCGCGCACAGCGTGGCAACGTGCGGGGCCGGGAAACCCCCGCACAGCGGGCGTGGTCGCTGTTGTGCCAGAGTATCTTTGCGAGCAACGAGTTCATTTACGTGAGGTAATCCCATGGCGATGGAATCGAGTTTGCAATCGCGACGTCGCATGTTGAAAACCAGTGCCGTTGGCTTTGGGCATCTCGCGTTGACGGCGATGCTCAGCAAGGAAGCAGCCGCAACTCCGGGATCACAGAACGCGCTGGCACAGAAACCGCCACATTTTCCCGCCCGTGCCAAACGCATTGTCTTTCTGTTTATGAAGGGTGGGCCATCGCACGTCGATACGTTCGACCCCAAACCGCAGTTGGATCGCGATCACGGCAAACCGCTGCCGTTTGATTTGCCGCGAGTCACTTTCGCCAAACAAAACAACTTGCTGCGCTCACCCTGGAATTTCCGCAACTACGGCCAAAGCGGTTTACCGGTCAGCGACTTGTTTCCCAACGTGGCCAAGCAAATTGACGACCTTTGCATTCTGCGCAGTGTACACGGCACGAACCCGGCACACGGTGGTGCATTGATCAAGCTGCACACCGGTACCGATCAGTTTGTCAGGCCCAGCATGGGCGCCTGGGTCACTTATGGTCTCGGCAGCGAAAATCAAAACTTGCCGGCCTTCATCACGATTTGCCCGACGTTGGCCCACGGCGGTATGAACAACTGGGGCGCGGCGTTTTTGCCCGCTTATTGCCAGGGCACGCCGATCGGCAATGCGAGCCAGGCGGCGGCGAAGTCCAAAGTCAAACATATTCGCAATTCAAGGATCGATTCAGAGACGCAGCGCCGACAACTCGATCTGATCCAAGCCATGAATCGTGACCACATCCAAGCTGTCGGCGGCGATCAAGCGCTCGAAGGTCGGCTGGGGGCGTTCGAGTTGGCGTTTCGGATGCAATCGACGATGCCGGAGATTCAAAATCTGGCTCAGGAAACGCAAGCAACTCATCACTTGTACGGCATCGACGATCCCGTGACCGAAGACTTTGGCCGGCAATGTCTGCTCGCGCGTCGATTCCTGGAACGGGGCGTGCGGTTCGTTCAAGTCACGCACAGCGACAGTGAAGTCCAGTGGGACCAACACAGCAACCTGTTCCAAGGACACACCAAGAACGCCGCAGAGGTCGACAAACCGATCGCGGGATTCTTAGCCGACTTGAAGGCTCGTGGGTTGCTCAAGGATACGTTGGTCATGTGGGGCGGCGAGTTCGGGCGAACGCCAACCGCGCAAGGCACCAACGGTCGCGACCACAATCCGCACGGGTTCACGATCTGGATGGCCGGTGGCGGCGTCAAGGCTGGTTACGCCTACGGTGCGACCGACGATTACGGCTACTACGCCACCGAGAACAAAATGCATATTCACGATTTGCACGCCACGATTCTGCATCTGTTGGGGCTCGATCACGAGCGGCTGACATACCGCTACGCCGGTCGCGATTTTCGGCTCACCGACGTCGCCGGCCGCGTCGCGACCGACATTCTGGCGTGATCGGAGAGTACGATATTGGGCCGCTTGCCCCCTCTCCCCCCGAAACATCGACGAGGACAATGGATCATGAAACGACGAGTGACACGTCAATGTTTGGGGCAGAGGAGCCAGGAGTTCGGCTTCTTCGCCATACTTGCATGCCTCCTGTTCTCGTACGCCGCAAACGCCGCTGAAACCAAACCTAACTTCATCGTCGTCTTCTGCGACAACCTTGGTTATGGCGACATCGAACCATTTGGATCCACGCTGCATCGCACGCCGAACTTGAATCGGATGGCGAAAGAAGGCCGCAAGTTCACACACTTCTGCGTCACCGCCGGCGTCTGCACGCCGTCGCGGGCGAGTTTGATCACCGGTTGCTACTCACAACGAGTCGGCATGCACAACAACGATCGTGACGGTTGGGTGCTCAGGCCGCTTTCGCCGTACGGACTGAATCCGGATGAAGTCACGATCGCGGAAGTCTTGAAAGATCAAGGCTACGCCACCGCGATCGTCGGCAAATGGCATCTCGGTGACCAACCAGAATTCTTGCCAACCCGCCAGGGATTTGACTGGTTCTTTGGCATTCCCTATTCCGACGACATGACCGCACGGCTCTGGGACGCGGACGGATCGAAGTGGCCGCCGCTGCCGCTGATGAACAACGAAACGGTGATCGAAGCGCCCGTTGACCGCGACGGCTTGACCAAGCGTTATACGGAGCGCGCGATGGAGTGGATTGCCGAACACAAAGACGAACCATTCTTTCTATATTTTCCGCAAGCGATGCCGGGCAGCACGCGAACACCGTTTGCAAGTCCCGCGTTCAAAGGCAAAAGCAAGAATGGACCGTGGGGCGATTCGATCGAAGAACTTGATTGGTCGATCGGTGTGATGCTGGATCAATTGGTCGAACTCGGCATCGCGGAGAACACGTTGGTGATTTGGACGTCGGATAATGGAGCGCCGATCAGCCCAAGGCCGGGAGATCTTTCACGCGGCTCCAACCTGCCGCTTCACGGTCGCGGTTACACAACGGCCGAAGGTGCGTTTCGGGTGCCCACCATCGTTTGGCAGCCTGGCAAGGTACCGCCTGAGACCGTTTGCGACGAACTTGCCTCGACCCTCGACCTGTTGCCGACCTTCGCAAAACTCGCTGGTGGCAGCGCCCCCGCCGATCGCATCATCGACGGCAAAGACATCGGCCCGCTGCTGTACGGGGAACGGGGCGCAAAGACTCCACACGAAGCCTATTACTACTATCACCAAGACCAATTACAAGCCGTCCGCTCGGGGCCTTGGAAACTGTTCTTGCCGGTTCAGGCGACGCGGCATCCGCATTTCAAGAATGGTCAAACGCCCGAACCGCTGCTTTTTAATGTCGTCACCGACACCGCCAGCAAGCAGAATGTCGCGGACGAACATCCTGATATTGTGGCGCGGCTGACAACACTTGCCGAAGCAGCCCGCGAGGACCTCGGAGACAAAGGACGACGTGGCAAAGGGCAACGCGAGCGGGGCAAGATCGCCGTAGGGAAAAAACCGCAAGCTCAGCTGCTGCAGCAAAACGCGCTTGAGATGATCGAAGCCAACCGTGGCGGCCGGCACTGGGTCGATGCCGAAACGGCGCCGCCAAGATCACCGCAGGAAACACTGAAGTCGCTGCAAGTCGAACCGGGGGTCGACGTGCAACTGTTCGCGGCTGAACCGATGGTGTTCGATCCCGTCGCCATCACGTTTGATCAGCAAGGTCACCTGTACGCGGTTGAATATGGTGACTATCCCATTGGGCCACCCGAGGGCGACCAGCCGCTATCGAGAATCGTGATGCTGGAAGACGTCGATCAAGATGGGCGGGCCGACCGGCGTCATGTCTTCGCCGACAAGCTGAACTTCGCCCATAGCGCGATGGCCTACCAGGGCGGGCTGCTGGTCGGAGCACAGACCGAGATTCTGTATTTGAGAGACACCGATGGTGATCACGTCGCGGATGTTCGTGAAGTGCTGTTCGATGGATTCCAACCGGCGCATCCGCAAATGCAGATTGGCAATCCTCGTTACGGACTCGATAACTGGGTGCATTTGAATTACGGGCCCGGCACCGTGACCCGGCGCGCGACCTTTGATTTACCGTTTGTCGATCAACCGCTCGAGAGCGAAACGAAAGAGATGCCTGCGCAAGGAGTTTCGCTTTGACCCACGGACCGGCGACTTCCAGGCCGATAGTGGGCTGGGTCAGTTCGGCAATACGATCGATCGTTGGGGCAATCGGTTTTATTGCACCAACCGCAATCCGATCATGACCACGTTGATGTCGCCCGCCGACGCGCAGCGGAATCCGTTTCATGTGATTGCCAAGGCCTACTATGACGTTGGCAAATCCGGCGGTGACACGCGTGTCTATCCGCTGGTGGAAATGAAGAGCAATTACCTGTCCCACGCCGGCACCCACACCTCAGCTTGCGGGACGACAGCTTACTTGGGTGATCTGTTCGGCGGCGATTTCCAAGACAGCGTGTTTGTTTGTGAGCCGATCGGCCATTTGGTGACGCGTTCGATCGTTCAGCCCGCTGGTGCAATCCTGAAGGCAAAACGAGCACGCGAAAAAGCTGACTTCATCGCATCGAGCGACACCTGGTTTCGCCCAGCGAGCTTGGCATCCGGTCCGGACGGCGCGCTCTATTTGGCCGACATGTATCGCCTGTGGGTCGAACATCCAAAGTTTCTGCCGCCGGAGATTGCCGAGAAACTCGATTGGCGTGCCGGTGAGGACCGCGGTCGGATCTACAGGATTGTTCCCAAGGGCATCACGATCGACCGCTATCAACCACCGAGTTCGACCGGGCAACTGGTAGCATTTTTGGATGACGCAAACGCCTGGCGTCAAACGATGGCGCAGCGAGTCTTGGTCGAGCGGCGATCGACCGAGGCAATTCCGGACCTCCGCCGGCTACTCATCGAGAGCGAGCGGCCGACGAGCCGTTTGCGTGCCCTGTGGACATTGGAAGGCGCTGGCGATCTGAATTCCGGGGACGCTTTGCTGGCGATGAAAGACAAGAACGCATATGTCCGACGTGATGGTGTTAAGTTGGCGACGCGGTGGATCGATGATCAGACGGTGTTTGAAAGCATCGCTGAACTCGCCGCCGACGACGATCAACGAGTTCGCTTCCAAGTCGCGCTGACGTTGGGTGAAAGCGATCGCCGAGAGACAGCGGCGCGATTGGCGAAGTTGGCATTGCGCGATGGGCGAGACCCATGGTTCGCGCATGCGATCTTGTCTTCGTCCCGAGATTGCTCGGGTCAGATTCTGCAGTTTCTCGTTTCCAATGCCGACTTTGTCGACGATGGCAGTGACAGTCAAATCGACTTGATCAAACAGCTTGCCACGATCGTTGCTGCACGCGGTGACCTCGATGAGTTGTCGGGGGTCCTTGAGGTGCTGACCGTCAACGGGGCCGATCGTAGTTGGTGGTGCGCGGCGACGATCAGCGGTTTGGGCACGGGACTGCCGCGCCATCGTGGCAAGCTGGGCCGGACAAGCTTGCCAAAGTTGCTCGCTAGCCCGCCAGAACCGTTGGCCAAGGCGGCCGAACGAGTCAAAACCTTGCTCGCGGGAAATCAACAAATTGCGATGGATGCGAAAGGTTCGGTTGCCGATCGAGTCACGGCCGTCGAGTTGCTTGCCTATCAACCGTTCGGCAGCGCCGCAGGATCTCTGGGGCAATTGTTGGCACCCGAACAGCCGAGTGCCGTTCAGACCGCCGCGATCAATGCGCTCAGCGCGAATGGATCGAGTGATGCGGCAAACATCATCTTGTCAGGCTGGTCAGGACTATCGCCCTCGGTTCGAGGTCTGGCATTGACGATGTTGCTCCGACGAATCGACTCGACGAAGCTGACGCTGGATGCGATGGCGGAGAAAAGAATCAGTCCGGGTGCATTGAGCATTGATCAGCGCGTCTGCCTGCTCAAGCACAAAGACCCCGAAATCCTCGCCCAGGCCAAGAGTTTGCTCGGCGGCGCGGTCTCGTCAAACCGGCAGCAGGTTGCCGGTCGCTATCGCAAGTCGTTGGACTTACAGGCATCGGCCGACGCCGGGCATAAGGTCTTCAAACGCGTCTGCGCCAATTGCCATCGGATCAATGGCGAAGGTCACACGACCGCGCCCGATTTGAGCGACACCCGCAATCGATCAAAGCTCGCATTGTTGTATGACATCCTCGATCCGAATGCGAAGGTCGAACCACGCTTTACCGTATGCACGGTGTTGGTCGACGATGGTAACGTCTTCAGCGGTTTGATCGGATCGGAAACCGCCGACGCCATTGTTCTGAATATGGCCGAAGGCAAACAGCAAACGATCCATCGCGATCAAATTGACGAGATCAAGATCGGCAATGTCTCGCTGATGCCCGAAGGGGTGGAGAAAGATGTCACCGTTCAGCAGATGGCCGATTTGCTCGAATTCCTCAAGCCCAGTAAGTAATGCAAGGTCGGAACGACAGAAATGTAGCGGATGGGAATCTCTGGCAGGTGATCTTCCTGTCCTTAATTTTCCTTTCTTCACGCACTGCCTTCTTCTTAATACTTTCTTGAATTCACTCATGTATCGACTGCGATTTTTTTCTATCGTCTTGATTGCTTGTGCGCTCACCATTTCAACTCGCGCGGCTGACCGTCCAAACATTCTGCTGATCGTCTCGGACGATCAGGGCTACAACGATCTTGGCATTCTCGGTAATGGGATCATCACGCCGAATCTCGATCGGCT
>CAVQPV010000055.1:0-103963 GCA_963714715.1 Pirellulaceae bacterium
TTCGTCTGGATGGGCAATTGTCGCTTCCGCGACAATCGGCGGGTAATCGTCGGTAGCCTCTCCATAGTACGTCTCTGGAATAAGTCGTCTGAAGACGTCGTCGTGAACTTTTGCAGGGACAATCACTGCTTCAGGCGTGTCAGATCTGGTCCACGGTGGATGGAGGAGCACGGTAATCGATTCGGGTGGTTTGAGTTCCGGTGTCGGCGGTGATCCAGAAGCCAGCAATATGAGGAAGAGTAGCAATGCAGCAGCACCGCATACGAATCCGAGAACGAGATTCCTGCATTTTTCATGTTGCGATTTTGACGCTCACAAACAGGTCCACCTCTCTCGCAGAACGTTGAAGGTCACCCGGCCCGAACGGATCGGTCGCTACCGACCGAAGATCTGTTTGAGGGCTCGGGTGGACCGTTTGGTTACCGTGGCGTCGCTTGCCGTTGGCAGCGAATCGTGAGCGGCTCGCAGCACGGCCACGGCGGGTGTCATTGTATCGGTTTGCAGCCGCAGGGGCAAAACTCCGACCGCGCATCCCGACGGGCAACGGAACCGGCATCCCGGCCAACCAATGCGAAGCGGAGTTCGGCTGGGACCAAAAACGTCCGCCGGAAACCGTCCGCCGCTACCAGCATCCCGACCGCACACCACCAGCATCCCGACCGCGCACCTCGTCAGCTGCCTCCGATCCTGGATCGAGCGCCACGGACAAACGTGACTTAGCCGCGGTAACGTCGGTGGTCACCCGGTCCGACGGCGGCCACCGCCGAAGAACTGTTTTCGAGGACTCGGGTGCACCGGCTTGGTTCTGACTGTTGTGCGGCGTGGTTACCGATCGGCCAATCCGAATCGACATGATCAGCTCGCAGCATGCCACCGAAGTGTCGATCGCATCCGGTTTGCGAGCGATGGTCCGCGAAGGGGCAGAGACGATCGGACCAGCGATGTTCAAGTCAGATTTCGACCGCGCAATCTCGAGCGCATCGATCGTCCGGCGCATCTCCGAGCGCATCGATCGTGCAGCTGTTCGCGAAGCGGGCTCGTACTCGTACTCAACGAAGTGGTACTCGTCTCGATCAGGAGTTGGAAGCGGAGAACCGGTTACGTCCGAGTTCAACAGTGTAGACGGGTATCTCGACTCGCGCACCGACCAGGATTCGAGTCGACCGGCTCGGCACTCGAGTACGAGTACCGGACGGCGCCTACAGTACGAGCACGATGCCTTCCAGCCAGGAACGTTGAAGGTCACCCGGCCCGAACGGATCGGTCGCTACCGACCGAAGATCTGTTTGAGGGCTCGGGTGGACCGTTTGGTTACCGTGGCGTCGCTTGCCGTTGGCAGCGAATCGTGAGCGGCTCGCAGCACGGCCACGGCGGGTGTCATTGTATCGGTTTGCAGCCGCAGGGGCAAAACTCCGACCGCGCATCCCGACGAGCAACGGAACCGGCATCCCGGCCAACCAATGCGAAGCGGAGTTCGGCTGGGACCAAAAACGTCCGCCGGAAACCGTCCGCCGCTACCAGCATCCCGACCGCGCACCACCAGCATCCCGACCGCGCACCATCAGTCAGCTGCCTCCGATCCTGGATCGAGGCACACGGACAAACGTGACTTAGCCGCGGTAACGTTGAAGGTCACCCGGCCCGAACGGATCGGTCGCTACCGACCAAAGATCTGTTTGAGGGCTCGGGTGGACCGTTTGGTTACCGTGGCGTCGCTTGCCGTTGGCAGCGAATCGTGAGCGGCTCGCAGCACGGCCACGGCGGGTGTCATTGTATCGGTTTGCAGCCGCAGGGGCAAAACTCCGACCGCGCATCCCGACGGGCAACGGAACCGGCATCCCGGCCAACCAGTGCGAAGCGGAGTTCGACTGGGACCAAAAAACGTCCGCCGGAAACCGTCCGCCGCTACCAGCATCCCGACCGCGCACACCAGCATCCCGACCGCGCACCACCAGCATCCCGACCGCGCACCTCGTCAGCTGCCTCCGATCCTGGATCCAGCGCCCACGGACAAACGTGACTTAGCCGCGGTAACGCTTGCCATAACCGGGCGGCGCGGAGTTGTCCATTTCAAATCCGCCCGATCCGCCGCTCCGGTTCACGGATTTGTTCGCCACGTCTTTCGGGACTGACGCGTCAACCGTGAGCTTGTTAATGCTTCCATCCGCGATACCATCCAGCACCGTGCGTGGCACGTTGAAGGACCACACATCCCCGTTGTCCAAATGGTAAGAAAACAGGTAAGTGTCACGCCAATGATCAAGACGCCCACCGCAGAGGGAGCCGATCTGAATCGCATCATCGTAGTCAATGTTCTCGTCTGGGTCATCGGCCACATCGTCAAGTACCGCAAACGTCCCGCATGTCAGATTGTAGTTCTGGAGTGACGGCGACTCGCATCTCCACGAGCTTCCGTTCGACTCGCTTTCGATCCGGTCATTGGGGTCGGAAATGCAGTGATATCGGAATCCGGAGTACCACGACGAAAATCGACATGCTGGGATAGTCGCTTGTGGTCGAAGAAAGCATCAATCGTTTGGACTGCAAATGCCGGTTCGACAAAGTTCTCGTCTTTCGCGGTCAGTTCACGCGACAGACCCGTGAATGGACGGCTGCCATCGGAATACGATGAGGCATACGAAACCGAGCAGTCGTTTGGGCCGGTCGCAAGGACAGCATCACCATCCCGTCGTCGGTGATGACGAGAAGGCGGTAGTCGTCATCACGAATTAGTAGAAATGGGTCATGGGATACGTCGGCGACCGATTCACCGTAGAGCTTGGTGAATGTCGCGAAGTCCGCGTTCTCGCTCAGCAGTGTTTTGCGTCGGTAGACTTGCATGGGTGTTTGTGTGGCGAACGTTGAGGTTACCCGGCCCGAACGGATCAGTCGCTACCGACCGAAGATCTGTTTGAGGGCTCGGGTGGACCGTTTGGTTACCGTGGCGTCGCTTGCCGTTGGCAGCGAATCGTGAGCGGCTCGCAGCACGGCCACGGCGGGTGTCATTGTATCGGTTTGCAGCCGCAGGGGCAAAACTCCGACCGCGCATCCCGACGGGCAACGGAACCGGCATCCCGGCCAACCAATGCGAAGCGGAGTTCGGCTGGGACCAAAAACGTCCGCCGGAAACCGTCCGCCGCTACCAGCATCCCGACCGCGCACCACCAGCATCCCGACCGCGCACCACCAGCATCCCGACCGCGCACCACCAGAATCCCGACCGCGCACCACCAGCATCCCGACCGCGCACCTCGTCAGCTGCCTCCGATCCTGGATCGAGCGCCACGGACAAACGTGACTTAGCCGCGGTAACGTTGAAGGTCACCCGGCCCGAACGGATCGGTCGCTACCGACCGAAGATCTGTTTGAGGGCTCGGGTGGACCGTTTGGTTACCGTGGCGTCGCTTGCCGTTGGCAGCGAATCGTGAGCGGCTCGCAGCACGGCCACGGCGGGTGTCATTGTATCGGTTTGCAGCCGCAGGGGCAAAACTCCGACCGCGCATCCCGACGGGCAACGGAACCGGCATCCCGGCCAACCAATGCGAAGCGGAGTTCGGCTGGGACCAAAAACGTCCGCCGGAAACCGTCCGCCGCTACCAGCATCCCGACCGCGCACCACCAGCATCCCGACCGCGCACCTCGTCAGCTGGCTCCGATCCTGGATCGAGCGCCACGGACAAACGCGACTTAGCCGCGGTAACGTTGAAGGTCA
Source organism: Pirellulaceae bacterium (assembly GCA_963714715.1). Classification (GTDB taxonomy): domain Bacteria; phylum Planctomycetota; class Planctomycetia; order Pirellulales; family Pirellulaceae; genus JBFJVZ01. Next base: position 3,713 of record CAVQPV010000055.1, read on the forward strand.
CCCGGCCCGAACGGATCGGTCGCTACCGACCGAAGATCTGTTTGAGGGCTCGGGTGGACCGTTTGGTTACCGTGGCGTCGCTTGCCGTTGGCAGCGAATCGTGAGCGGCTCGCAGCACGGCCACGGCGGGTGTCATTGTATCGGTTTGCAGCCGCAGGGGCAAAACTCCGACCGCGCATCCCGACGGGCAACGGAACCGGCATCCCGGCCAACCAATGCGAAGCGGAGTTCGGCTGGGACCAAAAACGTCCGCCGGAAACCGTCCGCCGCTACCAGCATCCCGACCGCGCACCACCAGCATCCCGACCGCGCACCACCAGCATCCCGACCGCGCACCTCGTCAGCATCCCGACCGCGCACCTCGTCAGCTGGCTCCGATCCTGGATCGAGCGCCACGGACAAACGCGACTTAGCCGCGGTAACGTTGAAGGTCACCCGGCCCGAACGGATCGGTCGCTACCGACCGAAGATCTGTTTGAGGGCTCGGGTGGACCGTTTGGTTACCGTGGCGTCGCTTGCCGTTGGCAGCGAATCGTGAGCGGCTCGCAGCACGGCCACGGCGGGTGTCATTGTATCGGTTTGCAGCCGCAGGGGCAAAACTCCGACCGCGCATCCCGACGGGCAACGGAACCGGCATCCCGGCCAACCAATGCGAAGCGGAGTTCGGCTGGGACCAAAAACGTCCGCCGGAAACCGTCCGCCGCTACCAGCATCCCGACCGCGCACCACCAGCATCCCGACCGCGCACCACCAGCATCCCGACCGCGCACCACCAGCATCCCGACCGCGCACCACCAGCATCCCGACCGCGCACCTCGTCAGCTGCCTCCGATCCTGGATCGAGCGCCACGGACAAACGTGACTTAGCCGCGGTAACGTCCCGCATCACGGGGCGGCGGGAGTTGACGTTGATTTCAAAATCCGCTGGCTACCGCCGCTCCCGTGCATGCGATGGTTCGCCAGGTTCTCTTGCCAAGTAGAACGCCGCCACCGAACTCAATGTGCCATGCGTTTTCGAGTCCGCTGCAACCCATTTGGCCTCAGTCTATCAAGTACAAACCAAACACGGCGATTGTGCAAACGAAATTGAAAGCGAGATTCACAAACACATACTCTTTCCATCTGTCAGGGCCGCGTTTCCGAAGGTCATTACCGTGAGCCAGAACGCGTCCGCCAAGTACCAAGAAGACTACGACACTGCATAGCGTGCCGAACCACAGGCCATGATCTGACATCATTCGTATCACGATCAATGGCACAGCGAGCATCACGAAGAGATACACGTTGTGTAAGTCGATTGGCATGTCGAATCCAGTCTGAGGGCATCCCTTGCCTTGGCGAACTATTAAGTTATCACCCGCTTAGTCGGGTGATATTGGACAGATTGGCAGTATATCACCCGACTCAGTCGGGTCACTTGACCATTATCCTCGGATTCAATACAAACGCACACCTGTGAACATACATAGCCACTTCTGGCTGTCAACTTAGGCAGCGAGGGCAAGACAGGGAGGACTTTGGATGAGTTTGGCCGGTTTTGAGAAGGAGGTCGCGTCGTCGTGCTCAGGTCGGGCGAGAACGACCGCGTTTGGTTCCCCAGATGGCTTCGCCGCTACGCCTTGAATTTTCGCAAGGGATTGGTGGCTGACTTGCCCGTCAATGAGCACTCGGTGATCCGCTTCTCCAAGGGGCTGCTGAAAAACGGTGCCCCGGCATGGCAGCGTTGGCAGGCGGTCCGGTCGATCGAATGCTATCGAGACCTGGTGCTCCATCGCGCGCAACCCGATTTGTCGCACATCATCTCGACGCTCGCACGATTGGGACGACAGGAACGCAACATCGCTCTGGACGCGCCGCCCACTGAGGAGGAACTGAGCATCACTGCGGGGCAACGTCAATCGACATGAGCCGCCTTTGATTCAGACCATGCGCGGAGAGTTGCGGGTGTTGCATTACTCGATGGCCACCGAGAAGGCTTACGTCCGTTGGGTCAAGCGGTTTGGAAAGCATGTCGGCAGCATGGATCTGGATCAGTTTGACGAGCTTGACATCGGCACGTTTCTGACGTCGCTGGCCGTCGAGGGCAATGTGTCGGCCAGCACTCAGAACCAGGCTCAGTCGGGGCTGTTTTTTCTTTATCAATGTGTCCTTGGCAAGACAACTGGGATTTGTCGATGCGGTTCGAGTCAAGCAACGTGAATCGATTCCGGTCTGGTTCAGTCGCGGCGAGATCGAGCGATTGCTGGAACATCTGGTCGGAGTACACCGATTGATGTTTCTGCTGATGTATGGTGCGGGACTGCGTCATAAGGAATGCCGGCGACTGCGAATCAAGGATGTCTGCTTTGACCAGCAACACATCGTGGTTCGCGACGGCAAGGGCGAAAAGGATCGCATCACCTTTTTGCCGGAGCAGGCCGTAGCGGAACTGAAGCGTCAGATTGAATTTGCCAAAGGAATTCACCAGTTGGATGTGGAGCAGGGCTACGAGCAGGTCTACATGCCGTACGCCCTGGCACGAAAGTATCCCAATGCATGCCGCGAGGCAGGCTGGAAATGGGTGTTCCCGTCGCGACAGCGGAGCCGCGACAAGCGGAGCGGGATGGTGTGGCGCCATCACATTGCTGAAGAGCAATTTGCCGGCGCGTTGAAGGCCGCGCAGCGCCATGCCGGAATCGACAAGCAGGGAGTTCCGCATTCGTTGCGTCACAGTTTCGCGACGCATCTGGTCGAGTCGGGAACGGACATCCAGACGGTGCAGAAATTGATGGGACACAAGGACATTGAGACGACGATGCGTTACGTCCACGTGCAACTGAAGCCAGGTGAGAACGTCAAGAGTCCGGTCGACACGTTGGTCCGATCGTGAGCTTTTGTGCCGAAGCGCGGCCGCCCTTGCCGAAATCGCTGGACACTGGAACTGCACTGCTTGTTTTGGCCTGGTTTGGGGTTTGAATCCAGCAGCTCTCAGGGTGTTCCCGGGCGGGAGCAGCAAGGCAATACCGACCTCGGAGAGGACGGCGACTATCAAAACCGACCGCTAATTCGGCTCGCGCCCTTGGTGGCTTGACGTTTCGGTCAGTCCAAAATCGCTGAGAATGACATAGAACGCCGGTAGAACCAGCAGGACCAAGACGGTTGATGCCAGCAATCCGAAACAGATGCTGATCGCAATCGGGAATCAGCACTTGCGCTTGCAGACTTCGTTCAAGCAACAATGGCATCAGGCCGGCAATCGTCGTCAGCGAGGTAATCATCACGGCGCGGAACCGCATCCGGCTGGCCTTCGAGGCGGCCGTTTCGACGTCCACGTGCGCTGCACGTTCGGACTTCAAAAACAGCATCAACAAGATCGAATCGTTGACCACGATCCCCGCCAACGAGGCGTATCCCATGATGCTGGGCAGCTGACAAGCTCTTGCCGAACAAATAGTGCCCCCAGACGACACCCACCAGCGCAAAGGGAATCGCGACCATCACAATGATCGGTTCGATGTAGCTGCGAAACTGATAGGACAGAATGACAAACACACCCAGACAACCGATCATGCCGCAGCCCACAGCAACGACGCACCCGTTTCGGCTCCCTTTCTGCTTCTCCCTTGTAGGCAATTGCGATTCCCGGATAACGCCTTTCGATCTCAGGCAACTTTTCCGATCGCAGACTCGTCAGCACTGCCATCGTGTTGGTTCGCTTCGTATCGATACTTCCCAACACGTTGACGATCTGGCGACCGTTCATACGTGCGATCCGTGACCAGCCCCGATGCCAATGCAACGTCGCTATGTCGGAAAGCGGAATCGTTTCTCCGTCGGGAAGAAATGACTTTGGCGTCTTCCAAGTCTGACAAGTCATTGCGGTCATCGATCGAATACCGGACTTCGACGTCATAGTTTTGATCACCGATTTGAATCTGATCACTCAGCAATCCCTGAAACGAACCACGCAGTTGTCGGCCGAGTTCACGGCGCAGTCACCCCCATCCCAACGGCACCTGGCCGCAAGTTGCACGAGCAATTCGTGTTGGCCGCGGCGTAGATCGTCGGTCACGTTGTAGACGCCCACGTAGGTTCTCAAGTGCTGCTGGAATCTCGTCCGAGGCCAGGTCCAGTTGCTCCAGCGGCACGCCGCGACAGTTCGATTTCCAACGGCCGTCCCGCTGGCCCAATTTGCGGTTCGTCAAAGGTGATCTTCTGCGAGTCGGCGACCGGTCCCATTCCGTTTCTCCCACTGGGCGACGACATCGGCGATACGAGCGTTGCGTACTTCATTGGTCAGGATTTCGGCGTACATCGTCGCCACGTGTGGCCCGACTTCCATGGCATCCTTGTTTTCGTTGAAGCGAACATACGTCGTTTCGACCAAATCCGCTGTTCCGGCTGGCTGGGCTTGAACGAGGCGTTGGTGGCTGCCAGCGAAACCTCCAAATCGGCCACAACTTCGCTGGTCCGTTTCAGCGGCGTGCCCGGTCTCATCAGCACACGTGCGACGATCGTATCGCCTTCGAGGCTTGGGAACACCTGACCGCGGACGACACCGCCAATGAGCAATCCGATCGTCAGCAGAAAGATCATCGCGACCAATCCAGCGTCAGCATAACGCCAGGCGAATCGCCCGGTCGACGATCCGTCCGGCGAGCTCCTGTGCGGCGTCGATCGACGAATCGATTCGGCGACGAATTCGGCCGCGTTGATTGCGGATCGTGTTTCTCGAACGAATGACCCAGGTGTGCCGGGCAGAATCAAGAACGCTTCGATCAAGCTGGCCGCCAACACCAGCAACAACATCATCGGCAAGACTCGCAGCACGCGGCCCATATCGCCGGTGATGAACATCAATGGTCCCAGCACGCTGCACGTCGTCAGGAACGATGAAAACACGCCGCCGCCGACTTCGCTGACGCCGTTGACCGCCGCGGTCATCGCCGGCTCTCCTGCACTGCGCCGCCGCGCAATGTTCTCCGCGATCACGATGCCGTCATCCATCAACACACCGATCGCCATCAACAAACCGACCATCGTCAGCATGTTGATCGTCAGCCCCAGGGTTGGGACGAGCGCAAAGGCGGCCAGGAACGAGATCGGCAAACTGGCAACGACCCAAAACGACAAGTCGCGCGTTGAAGAACAGCCACATCACGGCAAACACCAGCATGCAACCCTGCAGTCCGTTTTTGACCAGCAGTGACAGCCGGTCATTAACCAGCGTCGACATATCATTGATGACGGTGAAGGAAGCGTTCGGGTTTCGCTGCCGCTCTTGGTCAAGCAAACGATGAACTTCTTCGGACACCGCTAACGTGTCCTGCGTTTTCGCTTTCAGAATTTTCAACACCGCGGCGCGATGCCCGCCCGCCAAGACTTGTTCTTCTTCCTCTTTGAATTCGTCGATCACCACGCCCAGATCGGACAACCGAATCTCTGCTCCGCCGGGCGCGGCAGCGACCACCAGGTTCGCTAACTCTTCCGCTCCACGCCGCTCTTCCTGGATGCGGACCAAGATATTCTCCGACGATTCAATTTCTCCAGCTGACAAGTCGACACTTTGTCCGGAGATCGCCGCCGCTACACTGGTGGGACTCATGCCGTGACGCAACAAGGCCTCGGTACTGACCTCGACTCGCAGCACTGGGTCGGCAAAACCGCTAATTTCGACTTCGCTGATGACCGGCGATTGAAGCCAACGATCTTTCAGTGCTTCGCAATAACGTTTCAGTTCGCGTGGGTCGCGAGGGCCCTGCACCAAGACATCCAGCACAGGGTCTTTGGTATTGAGTCGGATGATCACCGGCGGTTCGGCCAGATCGGGGAAATCGGGGATCGAATTGACAGCGTTCTCAATCTCATTGCGAAACGCGGTGTAGTTTCCCGAGTCGGTCATCTCCAGAGTCACCGTGCCGCGATTGGTCACTGCAACGCTGCGCATCTCCTTGATGAACTGCACGCCTTCGAGTTCTTCTTCCAATCGCTGAATGATCGACTGCTCGATTTCCTCTGTCGATGCACCTGGGTACAACATCGAGACTTCGACCTCGACAGGCATCGCATCAGGAAACGTCTCGCGGCGAATCCCGCTCAGTGACAGCACACCGGCGGCGACCATCGAGACCATCAACAGGTTGGCCGCCGTCGGATGCTTGACAAAGAACGCAATCATCTTTTGGCGTCCTGGCCGCTGGCAACGTCATCGGATCGCTGGTCACTGGTCAACATCACCGCCTCGTCGTCTTGCGAGGCATCGTTGGCGTCACCGAAAACCGGCGATACCAAGAGTCCCTCGGTTGGTACTGACGGTGGATTGACGACGACCAGGTCCCCGTCCATCAAACCGCTGCTGATCACGATCCTGGAACCGGCGATCTTGCGAGTTTCGACGTGGCGTCGATGCATTCGGTTTTGATCGTCGATCACGTAGACGCCATCGCCATCGATCGCCGTTCGCTGGAGCAAAACACCGTTCACGCGATGCTTGCTTTCCAACACGACTTCACAAAACGTGCCCGGACGCAAGGCGATCGATGTCGAATCAATCGCGACGCCCTCCGCGGAAAAACTGGGGTTTGCTACCTCGACGACGACGCCAAGCGTTCGCGTTTGCGGGTCGACCTGATCGGCAACGCGAATCGGCACGGCCGCGTACTTAAGAGTGGAATCGCCACTGCGAACGATCACGCGGGCAGAAAACCTGGCCGATAACTGCGAACGACCACCGGCTTTGCCGAGCACATCGACTTCGGGCGCCGAGCCGGTCGGTGAGACGAGTCGCATAATCTGCGAGAGCGAAAACTGGGCCCCGATCTCGACGGTCGATACTTCCAGGACCTTAAACAGCAGTTGCCTCGGACTGACGTATTGGCCAACCTCGAGTGCCACCTCCGAAAGGACCCCATCGATCGGTGCTCGAATCTCTGTTCGTTGCGAATCACGCGTCACTTCTGCAAGCCGTGATTCTGCGGATGCGATCTGGGCACTGGCGGCCAACTTCCGAGATTCATAAAGACTCAACGCCGTATCAAGATTCTGTACAGCCTGTGACTGTGTCAGGTAGGCCGCCAGGGCTGCATCCAATTCACTGACCGACGCGGCAGACGATCCGCTCAGCTTCTTCAATCGCTCCACGTCAGCTGCTCGGACCGCCTTCAATTCTTGTTGTATCAACAGCGATTTGCGATCCGCTTGCTCGTTCAGTTCCAGTTGGCGAAGTTCGGCACGAGCTTGCTGTAGCTCAGCATCACGTTGCTTTTGGAGCAATTCGTAATCGATCGGGTCGATTTTCACCAACAAGCTGCCTTTGGTAACGAACACTCCCGAGCGCAGCGGCTGGTACGTTTGGTCGACGCGTCCGCCGACTTCGGCGATCGCCACCCAAACACGCTTGGCTTGCACCGTCCCGTAGCCGGTGGCGGTCGGCGTGATCGGCTCGTGCTTCGCCTTGATGACACGAACGGGGCTGGCTATCTCGGTCGCTTCGACTCGGTCCAACTCCTTCTTTCTTGCAGCCAAGGCAATGATGACCGCCAGTCCGATCACGATCGGCGGAATCACGAGCCAACGTCGCGAGCGGAGCACGCGGCGGAGACCCGCGGGATGCTGCGACTCGCTCATCAGTTGTCCGCCCGATAGGTGTTTAAGAACAGATCGACGCAATCGCGACAGTGACGGCGGAGTGCTGAAGGAGATTTGGTCGGCTGACCGATGCGACTGCGCAGCAGTTCAAGTCCAATAAAAAGGCCCAGCAATTGTTCGGCAGCGCGGCCCGGATTCGGCATGACGACTCGACCCAAACGCTTTTGGGTGGCCAAGTACTCGGTCAGCAACTCGATCACTCGTGCCGGTCCCGCCGCATAGAAGGCCTCGCCGACTTCCGGATGAGTCAGTGCCTCGGCGCCGGCGAGCCGGTGCCAGGCACGCGACTGATCGGAAAGTACCGTGGCCAGAATCGCATCGCCAAAACCCACCAAGTCCTGACGCGGATCACTGCTGGGGGTCAATTCGGCCGACAAGGCAGTGACACGAGCACTGGCATTGAGCTGCGTGACTTTTCGCAGCAATGCTTCTTTCGATCCAAAGTGGTTGTACACGGTCGGCTTCGTGACCCCCGCGGCGGCGGCCACCTGTTCCAAGTTCGTGTTGGAATAGCCTTGGGACAGGAACAGTTCGGTTGCTGCCTTGATAATGGCATCGGCGGTTTGGCTTGAGGATCTCCGACGATACGTGCCGGCGCTCGCTGTATTCATGGGCCCACTGGCGGCGTTTTGGGGACAATCGTGCGTGTCACGTTACTTTACTTTACTGGAAAGTTAAGTAAAGGATAACTGTAAAAGCCACTCCTGGGGTTACACCGACACCCGCTGACGGCGTGTCGATTGAATCAGCCGCACGGCGTTAGCCGCGGTTTTCCCCGCCACAAAACCGCGGCTAACGCCCATCGGCTCATCATGACAGTTCGCGACACGACTAAATCGACAAGCCGCTAACGCTCGTTGAAGAAGATCGTCAGGTTTTTGGTTTGCCGCGCGGCGGCGACGATGTCGACTTTGCCATCGCCGTTCAGGTCTGCGGCCTTGATGTCTTCCACGGCCACGTCAGCGTCAGAAATCCTGGTTTCCCGCCAACTACCGCCGTCTTGATCCAGCGGCGTGAACAACTTGATGCCGGGGACGCCAGGCTCGTTCATGGCTCGCCAGCCCACCACGATCTGATCGGAACCGACACCCAGGTAATCAGCAACGGCCAGCGCGTGTCCGTCTTTCAACGCTTCGTCCAGAACCTTGACGAGCTGCCAGGGGTCGCCTTGCTTCGTCGGCTGTACGTAGACAGCTGATTTCGAACCATGCATCGGTTCGATGGTAACGATAAAACGTTTCCCGCCGGGGAGCTTACCGTCGCGAATCTCGCCAGCGAAGTTGCTGGTCAATTGTTGGGCTGACCATTTGTCTCCCTGCTTGTCAAAGTGCCAGACACCTTCCTTGCCGGCGACGATCATTTCTTCTTCTTCGTCGTCATCCCAGTTGACCGGATGAAAATTGTGCGACAAGTGTATGAAGTCACAGACAACGTCGTATTTCCACGGCGTTTTGGGGTCTGCCGGTTTTTCGTACTCCAGCACCCTGATCCCGGCGCCACTACCATCAACGCTGCCGCGACCGCGCAACGGCTTCACGACGAGTCGATACTCGTTCGCTTTCCCTTTGACCCAATGCATGCGATGCACACTCGGCTCATGATGCAATTCGACCGGAGTCCACGGTTGCGTTCTGTCCTTTGGCGGAATGAGATAGAAGACGGCGCCATCCTTGACGCTTTCTCTGAAATTCCATTGACCGCCGACCGCGATTTCACAATTGCCGTCACCATCGATGTCTCGGGCCGCGATGCAGACATTGTCTCGTTCGGTAAGGTCTTGGGCGATCACATGTTTGGTCCACGTTGGATTTTGATACCACTGGATCGTGCTCTTGTCCGCCAGCACGATGTCGGTCTTTTCGTCGCCGTTCACATCGGCCATCTGCAGGCCGTAACCGATCTGAATCGTATCGATCTCGACTGCCCGCCATTTGAATTCGGGTGGCGCGGCGGAGACCAAACCAGTCAATCGAACGACAATAAGAAACGTGAGCGATGCTTTCCACATACTGAACGACTCTGCGGTGAAGGGGGAGGCGCGAGCGATGATGCCGGCGGAGGTTTGAGCGCGTGATTAAAAACGGATCCGCGTTCCAGGTCCAGTTCCTTGTCATCTTCGCGTCAGGAACAGCCATCTGACCCGGGCTCGAAGCCGCCTATCGGCAGTTTTGACTTCCGCTTCAGTATAAGCGCAATACCGTTGAATTCGTGACGCGGTGGTGCCGGCGTTCTTTGTCCCACCCAAGGCCCAGGGCTAGCGCGCAACGCCATTTACTTTGGCACCAGTTGGGTGATTCGTCCCATCAGCCGCCGAGCGTGTCGATTTAATCAGCCGCACGGCGTTAGCCGCGGTTTTCCCCGCCACAAAACCGGGGCTAACGCGGCTAACGCCCATCGGCTCATCATGACAGTTCGCGAAACGACTAAATCGACAAGCCGTTAGCTGCCGGTTTTCCGCAGTTTGGGAACCGGACGCTAACGCGCCCGCGGCTGATAGAACAACAAAGTAGATGGCGTTGGGTTAGGTTCGGATATTGCTCCCGCGTAGGGTGGCGTCGAGCAAACATCGAAGAAAGGTGGGTCGGCATTCGCGCAATGCACTCCCTGTAAGACAGAGTGTGATTTCAGGTTCGAGCCGTTTGCGCTGACCCACCAACGACTTACGCGAATTTGACCTTGTCTTTACCCACATCTTCATGCGTGCGAACATTTATTTTTTGCTATTCGACCGCGAAGCGGTCCAAGATAGTAGCCGTAGGTCGCGCAGCGCACCTACGGATCGTGTTCAGATTAACCTGAATCGACCCCGAGGGGTGTCGCAGATCGGCGCAACAGCGCAGGTCTGCGACCCGCTTCGGGGTCGAAAACACGGAAAACGATGCGTTGACCGTAGGTGCGCTACGCGACCTACGGCTACTGTCTGTGATCCTTTCAGGATCAAAAAAATGTGGGTAATGACAAGCGAATTTGACCCATTTGACCCACCCTACATGCAATCTCCGGGCTACTATCGCCGGCGGCTCAGTTATATTCAGCGAATCCCGACACGACGCTGCTGACGCCCAACAGCCGGCTGTCGTCGAAGAGGGAAAATCGGGTACTGGTCGATTAACCGCGTGGCTGGAAACCCTTACTCTTACTCATAATCTTACTCATAATCTTACTCATAATCATACTCATAATCTTACTCATAATCATACTCATAATCTTACTCTCCTTTGCCAGCGATTAAGATTAAGATTATGAGTATGATTATGATTATGATTATGAGTACGAGTACGAGTATGAGTACGACGGGGATAAAAGGACAGAACCCAGCCACGCAGATGATGGACCAGTGCCAAAAATCGGAACGTCTTTGCTCGTGCTCGTTCAGTGAGACGAGCATTCACAGGCGGGTGATGGTTGGACATACACCGGCGTGCTCTGGCAGCCACACGGAGGGTAGGGCTGTGAGGGTTGGGTCCCGAAGTGACACATGCCCCAATTGTCGCATTTCCATTGTTCAACGCGGCGCACGGTACCACAGCCAGAAATTGCCAACAGCAGGGCGATCGAAAGGAGGGATATAGTTTGACGCAACGTTCGATCTCCTGGATGGGCATGAAAACACTCTCGTGAACCGTGGGGTTGGATGACGGAAAGTCAATCTTCAAGGCGGAGAATGAAGGGCATATCCCGTCGTTTGTTTCGGTGATACGCATTGTGATGAAGAGGAGATCATCAATGATGAACGCGCGAACCTGTTTCGGTACCGTGGGTCCGAAGCGGCGCACTTCTCGGCGGCCGGCGGGCTCGCGCCCAATTCCATCTGCTTTGGCACCAGTTGGGTGGTTCGTCCCATCAGCCGCCGAGCGTTAGCGGCTTTAATGATTAGCCGATGGGCGTTAGCCGGCGTTAGCCCCGGTTTTGTGGCGGGGAAGACCGCGGCTAACGCCGTGCGGCTCATTGGGCTCGCGCCTGCCAGTCACAGTAAGTCCAAAATCCGCCGCATTTCTGCTACCGCGTCTCGCATGCCTACCATCACGGCGCGGCTGACGATGGCGTGGCCGATATTCAATTCCACTAAATCGGGGATCGTCATCACGTCTCGCACGTTGATGTAATTCAACCCGTGCCCGGCGTGCAAACGCATCCCGGCCGCCGACGTGATGCGTCCTGCTTCGCTGAGCCGCGATAGTTCCTGAATCTGCTGCTGGCCTTTCGCTAATGCGTAGGGGCCGGTGTGAAGTTCCACCGCGTCGACGCCCAGTTTCGCCGACGCTTCGACTTGTTCCGGATCGGGATCGATGAACAAACTGATTAGAATCCCCGCCTCTTTGAGTCGTGCCACGGCTGACTTGATGCGGCCGTTATCACTGGCGACATCCAAACCGCCTTCGGTGGTCACCTCTTGGCGGCTTTCCGGGACCAGCAAGGCCCAGTCGGGCTGAAGTCGACAAGCGATCGAAACGACTTCATCGGCACAGGCGATTTCCAAGTTGGTTTTGACTGTCACGGTTTGGACCAAGATTTCCGCGTCTCGATCTTGAATGTGTCGGCGGTCTTCTCGCAAGTGAAACGTGATTCCGTCCGCACCGCCCTGTTCTGCGAGCGCGGCCGCAATCACCGGATCGGGTTCGTAGGTCTTGCGCCTTGGCGAACCGTGGCGACGTGGTCAATATTTACTCCCAATTCAATCATCTTTCCATGTTCTCCATTTGTTTCCTCAGCCACTGGATCTCGCTGGCAATGTCCTCGGCAAGACTCTGTTTTCTGACCGATTCTGGCATCACCGTCCAGGCGTAGGTCTCAACTTCCAGGTGGCCCGTGAACTCCAGCTTCGGTTCCCCGGAGACCTGCAACTGAGAAATGGTTCGCAAACATTCCAACACGTCGTCGTGGCTGGTTGTTAATTGTCCGAATCGTTCCAGGAAAATCGGGACGTGGAAATGAACGACCCATTTTCGATCGCCACCAAGCTCGCCGCGGACCAGCGGGGGTAGATCCTCGACCAACTCAAACCCACCACTCTCGGTGCGGCGTCCGGTCTGGTGCAAATATCTGTCTTCGGCGAACTCCGACAATTGTTGGCGTGCTTCGACTTGCTGTGACTGGTCCATCGATTGCCAATTGGCGACAATCGCACTGCTGACCTGCACTTTTCCCACCGTGATGCCTGCCTTGGCAAACCGACTCAAGACCTCCGCCTGCGGTTCCATCATCACCGCGGCGTGACACACGTCGTGGCAAACGGTGATGTAACGGCGATGCAGCTGATCGGGCAAATGAGTTTCAAACCAAGCGACCAAGTCAGCGGAGGTGTCCAAAATGCATCCCGGTTCCGGCTCGATCGCCAGCACAATCCGCCGCCCGCATCGCGACTCCACTTGCTCGAGAAACCCCGCCGCTTTCCTCAAGTTGGCCCCCGCCCGCTGGAGCAGTTTTGGCTGATCAGCCGACGAGACGCGATCGCATGGATTGTTGGGCCATCCGATCGGCAGCGTGCTGATCGATCCGACCGTTTCCGACGTCGGTAACAGGATCGACAAGATATTCGCCAATCTCTCCGTGTAATCGAGCCGTCGCTCGTCCCACCACGGCGGTAGATAGACGCGATGCTTGACGACTCTCTGGTGAAAGTTGTCGAAGGGAAAACCGTTGATCGTGAACGCACGCAATCGGTGGTGGTCCAAGAATTGGCGAAAATCCGCTGCGGCCGATCCCTTGGCAAGTTGTTCGGAGGCCTGGTTGGGGATCCACAACCCCACTCCCAGATCCTGGTCGCCCAGCGCATCACGTACAGCCACTGCGTATTTCTGCAAATTTTCAGAAATGGTGGGTACGTCGGTGCCGGCGTGCACGTTGGTGCAATAACCGATGGTGTAGGGACCGCAAACTTCACTGGACACCCGAAAAAAGAACAAAAAATCGGTAAAAACCCCGACCCATTTATAGCTGCAAATAGTTAAGTTGATAGCTCCGCGACTGGAAGCGGATCGAACCAATGGCACCGGAGAACACTGCCCTGTTTTCCATGTGCCGCTCGCCCCTGCGTTACGTGCCCCTAACGCAGGGGTTTTTTTGTACCTTGACGGAGCGACCCCCCCTGGCATGCTCGCCTGGCTGACTAAAATCGGTTGACCAGCCGCGGCACGGTAGCGGAACTCGGAAGAGTTCCGAAGCACAGCGGGTGGCAACCTATGTTTCTCTCGAATGATTGAGAGCTCCCGGAAGTCTTCCGACTTCCGCTACGAGTTCCTCCAGCCAAACCAACCGGACGTGTATCGATTTCTCTTTCTGTTGCTGTTGTTTTGTCCGGCAACCGGCTTCGCTCAGTTCTTGCCCAACGGCAAGCACACGGACTCGACCGATCGCTTTTTCCAGATCGACGCTTGGCTACCGACGCCCAATGACTATCGCACCGCCTCGGGGGCGCCGGGGCCGAAGTATTGGCAGCAGCAAGCTGACTATGACATCAACGTCACGCTGGATGACGAACGACAGCGAATCAAGGGCACCAGCCGTATCAGCTACCACAACAAGTCACCGCACCTGTTGAATTACATCTGGGTGCAATTGGACCAAAACCGCTTCCGCCCCGACTCCGATTCGGCCCAATCGCGAACCGCCCCCTCGTTAGACAATCGCGTCTCCTTTGGCGCGATGAAAGGCATTCTGTCGCGCATCGCCTTTGACGGCGGCTACACGATCGATGCGGTCACCGATGCCAAGGATCAGGGACTGGATCACACAATCGTCAAAACGATGATGCGGATCGACTTGCCAAAGCCGCTGAAACCGAATGAGTCGATGACTTTTCAAATTCGCTACTCCTACAACATTGTCGACGCCAAGGTGATGCGAGCTCGCGCGGGCTACGAGTACTTCGAGGAAGACAAGAACTACATCTACGAGATCGCACAGTTCTTTCCCCGCGTCGTGGCTTACACGGACTACACCGGTTGGCAACACAAACAGTTTCTCGGCCGCGGCGAGTTCACGTTGGATTTGGGCGATTGCCGCGTTCGCATCACGGTGCCAAGCGATTTCGTCGTCGCGGCGACTGGTGTTTTGCAAAACGCGGACGAAGTGCTGAAACCGGAATGGAAGTTGCGTCTGAACGAGGCCAAGAAGTCCAAAAAACCGGTCTTCGTGATCACGCCGGAGGAAGCGAAAGAGAACGAGCCGAAACGCATCAGGAACACGAAGACCTGGATTTTCGAGGCAAAGAATGTCCGCGACTTTGCTTTCGCCGCGAGTCGCAAGTTCATTTGGGATGCGATGGGTGTCGATGTGAACGGACAGACCGTGATGGCGATGTCCTTTTACCCCAATGAAGCGGAACCGCTGTGGAGCAAGTATTCGACCGAAGCGATCGCGCACACGCTGCAAGTTTACGGCCGCTACTCGTTTGACTATCCGTATCCGGTTGCCATCAGTGTCAACGGCCCGGTCTACGGGATGGAGTATCCGATGATCTGTTTCAACGGACCACGCCCCGAAAAAGACGGCACGTATAGCAAGGCGACCAAGTACGGCTTGATCTCCGTGGTGATCCACGAAGTCGGGCACAACTTTTTCCCGATGATCGTCAACAGTGACGAACGTCAATGGACTTGGATGGACGAAGGACTGAACACGTTCTTGCAATACCTGGCCGAGCAGGAATGGGAAGCCGACTATCCGTCCCGACGCGGTGATCCCGAGAAAATCGTTCCCTACATGCGAGGCGGCAATCAACGACCGATCATGACGGGCAGCGAAGAGATTCTGCAGTTTGGACCGAACGGATACGGCAAACCGGCGACCGCACTGAATATCTTGCGGGAGACGATTCTGGGCCGCGAATTGTTTGATTTTGCCTTTCGCGAGTACGCGCGGCGGTGGAAATTCAAACGGCCCACGCCAGCGGATTTTTTTCGCACCATGGAAGACGCCTCCGGTGTCGACCTGGATTGGTTTTGGCGAGGCTGGTTCTATAGCACCGATCATGTCGACATCGCGATCGAAAACGTCCGCTGGTACAAGATCGATAGCGGTGATCCTGACGAAGCGGCAGAACGAAAACGGCAAGCGCGTGAAGAGAAAGGTCCGACGCGCAGCGCCAGCGCAACGAACAGCTTCCCAAACGCATCGACTGGCAGCCGGGCCTGAAGGATTTTTACAACAGCCCCGACTACGATCCGGACAAGGTCGAAGAGGCGGATCGCAAGGCTTACCAGAAGTTCCTGGAGGGGCTCAGTGACGAGCAGCGTCAGATGCTGAAGCGGAAAACGAATTTCTACGTCGTCACGTTTCGTAACATCGGCGGTCTGGTCATGCCTGTGATTGTGCGTGTCCACTACGCTGATAACACGAGCGAACTGATGAAGTTCCCGGCGGAACTGTGGACGGGCAGTAGCCAGCAAGTGGATAAGCTGATCGTCAGCGAAAAAGAAATCTCGCGTTTGGAACTCGATCCGCGGCGTGAGACGGCTGACGCGGAGCCGAGCAACAATCATTGGCCGCCAAAACTGGTCCCGAGTCGTTTTAAGCTCTTTAAGGACCAAAAGAAGAAGAACGAAATGCAGAAGTTCGAGGACGATCAGGCGAACGGGGAAAACAAAAAGCAGGAGCCCGAAGCAAAGCCGAAAGACATGGCGACGGAGAAGACGCAATGACAACAGGTCTTGGATTGTTGTTGGCGGTATTGCTGCATCCGGTTCATGAGACCGTTGCTGAAGTCGAGTGGAATTCGGAAACAGGACGTCTGGAGGTGGCATTGCGGCTGAGCGTGTTGGACGAGCAGTGGATTGGGCGGCAAGCGGGCAGCAAAGAAAGTGTCGAGGTGTGGGCGAAAAAGTATCTGCAGAGTCGTTTTCGCATCGATCCAAATGCGGGCGATGACGCGAAAAAGAGATCGGCCAAGTACCACTGGGTGGGTCGCCAACAGCAAGGATCGCACGTCTGGTGGTATTTCGAGATCGAGCCGCGGGAACAGCAGCGACCGAGCGTGATTTCGCAAAAAATGTTGTTTGACCGTAACGAGGGTTACGTCAATCGCGTCGTGCTGCTCACGAAGAAGACGCGGCGAGCCGTTACACTGACGGCGGAAAAACCGCAAGCGAAGTTGGTGTTTGAGGGATGAAGCATCCTGACACGGACTCTCCCCAACTGACCGCCGAAGTCGTCTCGATCGGCGACGAAATGACCAGCGGCGCGCGTGCTCGACACCAACGCTCAATGGCTCAGCCAGCGATTGGGCGACTTGGGGGTCGAAGTGATTTTCCACAGCACCGTTGGCGACAGTCTTGCCAACAACGTGGATGTTTTTCGCACCGCCGCCAGCCGCGCCGATATCGTGGTTGCCACGGGCGGACTCGGTCCGACACGTGACGATTTAACTCGCGAGGCCTTAGCCGCGGTCGTCAATCAGCCTCTGGTGCTGCGCGAACAATCGCTGGAACACATCAAGTTGTTGTTTTCACGACGCCAGCGTGAGATGCCCGAACGCAATCTCGTTCAGGCGATGTTTCCCGAGGGGAGCGAAGAGATTTTTAATCCTCAAGGAACCGCGCCCGGTATCGATTTGGTGGTCACGCGTGATGACGGCGGCAGCGGACGAGTGTTCGCGTTGCCCGGTGTGCCAGCCGAAATGAAACGGATGTTTGATGAAACCGTCGCTCCCAGGATCCTGCAAATGTCCAGCGGTGCCAGCTGCATCCAGCATTTCGTGATGAAGTTTTTTGGCACCGGCGAAAGCGATATGGAACAACGGTTGGGCGAGATGATCGCTCGGGACCGACAGCCGCGAGTCGGGATCACCGTCAGCGAGGCCACGATTTCCTTGCGAATCACCGCGATGGCAGCGACCGAGCGAGAGTGCAAGTCGATGATTGAGGGAACACGCGCCGAGATCTTGGCATTGGTCGGGGACTTGCATTTTGGCGATGGCGAGAAGTACGAACAGTATCACGCCATCGATGATCTGTTGTGTGAGCGCGGCGAGAATCTGATGGTGATCGAACTTGGTTTCGCTGCTCCGCTGGGAAACTGGTTTGCATCGCTGGGTGCGACGCCGTCGTATCGGGGTGGTTTGTCCTTTGCCAACACGGACGACTTGCTGCAATTGACTCTCTGTGAGGATGTCCACGCGTCACTGGAAGAACTTCGGCGCCGCTTTGCTACCAACTGGATTCTGATGGTCGACGAGTATCCGTCGCTGGAGGCTCTCGAACGCCGGGCCGCTGCCGGCAACGAAGGTCCGCTTGGTGGTGATTGGCCCTGACGGACGACAACTGGCGACGACGACCACGATGGGCGGTCACCCTGCGATCTTGCAGCAACGGATCGGCAAGGCGGCGATGGCGTGGTTCCGACAAGTGGCGGGAGCGGAGAAGTAGCGGGGGATGTGCGCTGTGCACTGTGCACGCGCTGTGCGCGGGTCTCCCGACCCCGCACCCGCTCTGACCACCGCTGTGCGCGGGTCTCCCGACCCCGCACCCGCTCTGACCACCACCGCTGTGCGCGGGTCTCCCGACCCCGCACCCGCACCGCTGTGCGCGGGTCTCCCGACCCCGCACGCGCACCGCTGTGCGCGGGTCTCCAGGACTCACGGATTGGCCGACGGCGGGAGACCTGCGGTCAGCAAGGCGGCGAGGTCGGGAGACCTGCGCCGAGCGGGGGCTCCAGGACTCACAGATTGGCCGACGGCGGGGAGACCTACGGTCATCAAGGCGGCGAGGTCGGGAGACCTGCGCCGAGCGGGGTCTTCCAGGACTCACGGATTGGCCGACGGCGGGAGACCTGCGGTCAGCAAGGCGGCGAGGTCGGGAGACCTGCGCCGAGCGGGGGCTCCAGGACTCACAGATTGGCCGACGGCGGGGAGACCTACGGTCATCAAGGCGGCGAGGTCGGGAGACCTGCGCCGAGCGGGGTCTTCCAGGACTCAACAGATTGGCCGACGGCGGGGAGACCTACGGTCAGCAAGGCGGCGAGGTCTGGAGACCTGCGCCGAGCGGGGGCTCCAGGACTCAACGGATTGGCAGGCGGCGGGAGACCTACGGTCAGCAAGGCGGCGAGGTCGGGAGACCTGCGCCGAGCGGGGTCTTCCAGGACTCACGGATTGGCCGACGGCGGGGAGACCTACGGTCATCAAGGCGGCGAGGTCGGGAGACCTGCGCCGAGCGGCGGCGGCGAGGTCGGGAGACCTGCGCCGAGCGGCGGCGGCGAGGTCGGGAGACCTGCTCCGAGCGGGAGCAACTCGGCTACAAAACGAACGCTGAACGTTGCAATTGCCGAGCGCGGCGGTTCGCTTGTTTCCGCCTGCGGCTGGATCGCGTATCCTTACCGAGTCGTTCACACTGCCGTTTCGTTGGAGGATCTCGGTCATGTTTCGCTGCCGCTGCGTTTTTGGCCTGTTCGCGCTGTTGACGCTTTCGCCGATGCTTTCGGTGCACGCACAGGAACCGGCCGATCCTGCGGTGGCCCAAGCAAAGGCTCCCGCGGCCGACGACGACTCAACCGACGGCCGCGGCAAGCGGCTGGCGGCCTACTTGAGCGGTGCCAAGTTCGTGGGCAAATTCACCGTCGACGGCAAGGACGATCGGGCGCTGAAGACGGAAGAGTACACGATCAGCAAATGCGAAAAACTGCCCGAAGCCGATATGTATCGCTTGACCGCTCGCATCAAGTACGGCGACGTCGATCAAGAAGTACCGCTGGACCTGAAGATCTTGTGGTCGGGACAGACGCCGGTCATCACCATGGATTCGTTTTGGATTCCGGGGATGGGGACGTTCGGTGCACGCGTCTTGATGCACTCGGATCGCTACGCCGGTACCTGGCAGCACGATGCCGTGGGCGGACACATGTTCGGCAAGATCGTCAAGGAAGAGAAATAGCGACCGAGCTTCCATGAACCAAAGTCCGTCGCTATTCGAGGCTGCCGAACAGGATTATCTCCAGCAGGCGCAGCCGCTTGCCGCCCGGATGCGCCGCGCCGGCTAAGTGAATACATCGGACAGCAACAAATCCTCGGGCCGGGGCAACTCCTGCGTCGCATGATCGACGCCCATCGGATCACTTCGGTCATCTTCTTCGGTCCGCCCGGTACCGGAAAAACCACGCTGGCTCATTTGCTGGCGATCGAAACCGGCAGCAAGCTGCGAACGTTGAGTGCAGTCTCCAGCGGCGTCAAAGATGTACGTGAGATCCTGGCCTGGGCGCGAGACCTGGTTTCGACCGGTGATCCAGCGCCGCTGTTGTTCATCGACGAAATTCATCGCTTCAGCAAGAGCCAGCAGGACGCCCTGTTGCCCGATGTCGAATCCGGCATCGTCTCGCTGATCGGCGCCACGACCAGCAATCCTTATTTTGCGGTCAACAGCGCTCTGCTGAGCCGTAGTCAGCTTTTCCAGCTTCAGTCGCTTGAGGCCGCTGAGATCAGGGCTCTGTTGGATCGTGCCTTGACCGACCGGGAGCGAGGACTGGGCGAAACCGGTGCCACGGTCGACGAAGACGCGATGGTCTACCTGTCCGAAGCTTGTGAAGGCGACGCCCGACGTGCTCTCGCGGCCCTGGAGATTGCTGTCCGCAGTTGCGCGAACCAACCACCGCACGTCTCACGCGAAGAAGCGGTCCAATCGATGGGCAATCGGCTGGGCGGGTACGATGCGACCGGCGACGATCACTACGATCTGGCCAGTGCCCTGATCAAGAGTATCCGCGGCAGCGATGTCGACGCTTCGATTTACTGGCTCGCGCGAATGCTGGAAGGAGGCGAGGATATCCGTTTCCTGTGTCGTCGGCTGGTGATTCTGGCCAGCGAAGATATTGGCAACGCTGACCCGCAGGCGCTGCCGATTGCCGTTTCGGCCATGCAAGCTTGCGAATTTGTGGGACTTCCCGAATGCCAGCTGACGCTCAGCCAAGCGGTCGCCTATCTGTCACTGGCACCCAAAAGCAACGCCGCGACGGTAGCGATCGGAAACGCCAGGCATGATGTCCGCGAAAACAAGATCGTTCCCGTGCCAAAACATCTTCGCTGTTCCCATTACGGCGGTGCCAAGGATTTGGGGCACGGAGACGGCTACCAGTACAGCCACAACGAAGCCGACGGCATTGGCAGCCAAGAGTACCTGGGAGTCGATCGCACCTACTACGAACCTGTCGATCGAGGCTACGAAGCGGAGCTGCGAGAGCGGTTAAGGAAGATCCGAGAGATACTACGATCGGGGTCGTAGCGTTGGACATTCTATCAGCCCCTGGGGTAGCCCCTCCTCGCCTTGCGAGAGCGTTCGGGCAACGCTGTGAAGCATTCTTCGGGGCAAAGCCCCAGCGGTTCGCCGGGAGCATATCGCAGTTTGCCAGCGACAGCAAAAAGTAGCCGTCACGCTCCGCCGTGACGATGCCCGACCGAGTGGCGAACGATCAGATTATCTTGTGTCGAACAGATCGCTTGGTCGCGGTCCAGCTACGATCCACCGTGATTTCCCTGGAAAACGGTTCGGTCGCACCTACATCTCGACGGAGCGAGATGTTTGTCGGACGACGAATGCGATAAGAAGATGTCGGAACATTGAGTGGAGTTGGCCATTTCGCTCTGTTACGTGCGGTGTCAGGGGTTTCACGGGAGGGCGAGGCTGGAATGGTGAACAAACCTGACGTGCTGCGTCTTCGGGTGAGCCGCGGGCCGTCAGGCGCCGTCAGGCACCGGGCAGTGCGCGATGCCCGGCCGCTGACGCGTCGCGGCTCACTTAGTTCATCAGGCCAGGGCGAGGCTCCACCCGAGCCGCGTGCAACAAATCACACCGCCTCAGGCGGAGCTTCGCCCTCCCAATTCGTGCGAAACTCGCGGAAAGCGAAACAGTTTCGATGACGGACTTGCGTGTTTTCATCAGCCCAGTGTCGTTCTCTCCTCGCCATCCATCCGTCGTCGGAACAGCTATTCACAACGTCAGTCGTACGTTGTCAACTCTGAGCGTTGTCGTCACTCCAGGCTCCATGACCGTCAGGACAATGTGCCGGATATTTGCCAGATCGATTTTTCGTGTATCGGGCCCATGGATGATTTGATCACGCGTGATGCAAAGATGCTGCGGCTGACCCGGCTTGAGCGTCCAATAGGATCGAAAGGTGTCGGTGTCATAGTTACGATGAAAACGATCAATCACTCTGACCATCAGCTGAACGCTTTCACGGGGATAAGCTTTGTCCAAGACGACGTCCAACTCCAAGGTCTTCATGTTCGTCCAATCGGGATTCACTTCGTACAGCATGGGGCCGGGCGTCGCCGTAGCACTGACCGTGACCTCCATCGCGTACGAACCGTGCGTAACGCCGTCGGTCGTCAATCGACCTTTGGACCGCAAAAAATCCCATCGCAGAAGCGCCGTTTTCGATTCGAACGACGCAATCAATGGGAATTGCCAACGCGCGACAAGAATATCCCGAAGCATCCCCACAGGAGCCCACGACGCCATGCCGATGGAAATGCCTGCAGCGGCCAGCAAGGCGACGGAAACCGCGCGTCGTTGTGGATGAGCCTGTTTGTAATGCCACGCAAAATAGCAAAGCGTGGCAGCGAGGATGCCAAGTCCGTTTGCAATCGCATCGTGTATCGCTGCGCTGCGTCCGACAAACCGTTGACCGAATTCGGTAGCGAACCCCGTTGCGAACAGCGTCGCAGCGATGACAGCCACCCGAGCCAGAAAGCTCGTGCCCAGTGGTTGCAGGGGACGGAAGTACTGCAGCAACCACAACACACCGATCGTCACGCTGCCAAACAAGGGTGCATGCACCAGGTCGCCCGTCGCCGACGAGAGACGCCCCTTCAAGGGAACAGGACCGAACAACGCGACACCGGCCAGCGCAAGCAAAACGAACGTGATCAAGATGACTCGGGTATTGGATCGTCGTCTGTCGATTGCGTCCACGGCCAAAAACGTACTCGGATGGAATCGGATGAGTGATGGGAGGGTGCAGTTTAGTCTGAAAACGCGGATCAGCTACCGCTCGCTGGGCTCGAATCGATATCCCACCCCGTAGACCGTCTGAATGATCGCCGGATGTTTGGGATCCCGTTCGATTCTTTTTCGCAACTGGCTGATGGTTTGATCGATCGTACGGCTATTAGGGATATGACTCTCTTCCCAGGCAACCCTGAAACAGCTCTTGGCGATCGACCACTTCATTCGGCTTGCCGGCCAGCAACTGCAAGATCTTCAGTTCTCGCGACGTCAATTCCACCACCAGCTCGCCGCGACGCGCTCGCAGTTGCCGCGGAATCACGTGCAGGTCGTTCATCCAGAATTCGTCGGCCGAGAAACCAACCGCTGGGCTCGACGCCCCGGAGTCGCGAAGACAACGGCGTGCGACCGCGCGAATTCGGGCAACGACTTCTTTCGCGCCAAACGGCTTGACGATGTAATCGTCGGCACCGAGTTCCAAGCCGACGACTTTGTCGATTTCCTCCGCCTTGGCCGTGATAAACAGAATCGGCAACTCAGGAGCGTGGGCGCGGAAGTGGCGACACAAATCGTAGCCGCTGATCCCCGGCATCATGACGTCCAAACAGGCCAGCTGTGGTGGATTCGCGTCAAACAGACGCTTGGCGTGCAGACCATCCGCGGCTTCGATCACCGAGTGACCTTCGCCGCGCAGTAATTCCACCAGCGCTGCACGCGTGTGCGGATCATCCTCGGCGATCAAGATGCGAAGCGACATGAAATTCACCGCTGAACTGGAATACGAAACTCAAAGCAGGCACCGCGCTGCGTTGGCACCAGCGAAAGATCCCCACCATGACGTTGGGCCGCTCGCAGGGCAATCGTCAACCCGATCCCCGTGCCGCTCGGTGCATTGATCGAATCGTCCACGCGCGAAAAGGCACGAAAGATGCTACGCCGATGCCGCGCGGAGATTCCCTTTCCTTGATCGGCGACCGTCACGAGCAACAGGTCATCGTTGAGTTGCGAAGTGATGTCAACGCGCCCTCCGTCCGCCGCATATTTCTCGACGTTGCTCAACAGATTTACCAGCACCATCTCGAAAATATCCGCATCGATCTTGACCCATTCATTTGCCGCCGCGTGGCAATGCACTTCGATGCCGGCATTTGCAAAACTGGGCGCGAACTGCTGGAGTGTCTGGCCAATCAGTTCGTCAGGATTCGCCAAGGACAAATGAGGGGGACGATGCTTGACGTCATCACGAATCATTTCCAAAACACCCGAGACCAGCCTGCCCAGTCGACGACTCTCACTATCAATCACAGCCAGCCGCTTTTCGATCGACTGTCGCGGCTCGCCGGCGGGGATCTGCTGCAAGTCCGCCTCGGCAAGTTCGGCATACAAGCGAATGTTGGTCAGCGGCGTCCGCAACTCATGGGAAACCTGCCCCGCAAAGGTGACTCGATTTCTGGCGGTGCGCATTTGCCGCTGGACACTTGTCAAAACATAAGCCCCGAGTGCCACCAACACGATCCCCAAGCCCGATAGCGACAACACCATGGGGATCAGACTGGTTTGGGGAATCAACGGTCCGCTGGTATGGAATTGCAACTGCCAAGTCGACAGCGGCGGTGATAGCGACAACGATGCCAGGGGTTGTCCAGCGATCGTTTCGTCATCGCCCCAGCGATAGATCAAATTCTGGGATTCGTCGACCAAGGCGGTAAAACCGGATGGTCGGGGTTCGATGGCGGCGTCCCGCTTGCGGATGGAATCTGCTGCCGGTCTGGAATCGGGCAGAATCGCCGTTAAGTCGGACATCCAACGCGCCCGCTCCATCAGCACGCCGGCGCTGCTGCCATCGCCCCGGGCAAACCAAAGAATCAGTTGTGCGCCTTCGTCCATATACCAAACTTGCCAACGTGACTCTTCCAGCACCGCAAGTTTTTGCTTGCCTTTCTGGCGACCGGCCGTTGGTTTGTCCGGTGGTACTGCATCGTCTTGATTAGTCAAATCGGGGCGTCCGCCAATCATGGCCGACAGCGCCGCATGCAGCGAAATCATCTCGGGATCATCCGCCGTCGGCTTCGGCGGATACAGCAGCAATCCATCTTTACCGACAAAGATGCCTTGTCGAACCGCCGGTTCGTTCAGCTGCAATCGTCGCAACGTTGCGATCGGCTGGCTTGATTCGCGCATCGGCTTGGCCAGTTCTCGCTCGTACTGGTCAAAGACAGCCGATACATTGCGGTCAATTTCTTCCAGCCGGCGTTGCAGCAAACCGTGCAGTTGTGCGGCCGCGGCGTCCTGCTGTTGGCGCATGGCCGAGGCGGATATCCATCCAAGCAGCGCCAACGGCGCGGCGACGAGGACGATCAGCGCAAGCAACAATCGGCGTGGCATCCGCAGGCGATACGTTGGAGTGAAGGTGAAATACGAACCGTACGCAGTTGTCGGATGATTGTGACGAAACCGGCGTGCCTACGGTTTTGACGGCGCTCGATACGTTTGCTGAGCTGCATTCTCGGACTGCGCGGCCCGCATCCCCTTTCGCGTCTCGTTCCATTTGCTCGCGTCGCGGATCTTCGCGGCTTGCGAGACGTTCAAGCGAACGTTGCGTTCGAGCTCGGGGACGATGAATTCGACGTTGTTTTCCTTGCAGGAAATGGCAGCTTCATTCAGCTGGACCGTGTTTTGCTCCAGCAGTTTGCGAGCCTCTTCGATCTGACCGGCGTCACGAAGCTCCGTCGCGCGGCAGTTGCGTTCGTTGGCCAGCTGTATCGTACAAAACGCAAAGGTCTCGATGTCTCGATCCTTTTTCACATCAGCGATTTCATCCGAGAATCTAACCGAGACACTGCTGGACAGCTTGTCGACCGTCTCTGTAATCATGTTCTGGTACTCCACCGACACGTTGACGAGCGGCCGCGACGTGTTGTTCTTGCCCGCGTTCACCTCAACCTCAAGCACAAAGTAGCGCTCTTGGCGTGCGTACAGTTGAGCCAACGGAATGAAGACGTCTTGTCCTGATATATCGGCTTTGGTACCCAAGACGCGGACCGGCCGAATGCCATCGGCGACGCGAGCGTGAATGTCAAAATCGCTGGCCACCACGCTCATCAAGTCGTTGAATTCATTATTGAAAACGGCGATCAAATCGTCGGCTTCTTCGACAAAAATGTGGTTGCCGCTGCCGGCGGATGCCAAACGTGTCATCAAGTCCTCGTTGTAGCCCAAACCGAGACCGAGCGTCGATACGCTGATGCCCTCTTTCACGAGTGAGGCTCCCAGGCGTTCCAGCTCGCGAGGAGTTTTGGGGCCGACATTCGCCTTGCCATCGGAGAGCAGAATGACGCGATTGACGAATTCGCGGTCGATAAACTTGCGAACTTCCGCAGCCCCTTTACTGACGCCCGCAAACAGCGCGGTGCTGCCACCGGCACGAACCTGGTTGATCTTCTTGATGATCTGAGAGCGATCGGTCGCTTTGGTCGCCGGAACGATCACTTCGGCGGACGAGTTGTACAGCACGACCGAGACGATATCGTCATCACGTAAACGATTGACGGCGGCGATCGCTGCGTCCCGGGCTTGGACGATCTTTTGGCCCCCCATCGAGCCGCTGTTGTCGATGACGATGGCCACGTTCACCGGCGGCCGCTTCTTGTGCTTGGGGATGTCGAAGCCCTTCAATGAGATCCGTACATGATTGATCTCCTTCTCGCCCGCGAGCATCGTGGGATTCGAGACACCGACTTTCAAATCAACCTGTGCAGCGGAGACGGGAGCATCCAGTCCATTGCTTGCCAATCCGACGCCAAACAGCATCGCCAACGCGGCCAACGTGGTGGGCACTTTGTAAATGAATCGAGCCATCATCGATCTCCTTGGAAAACGGGTTCGTTCGTGACCGTCGACAGCGAAGACGCGCCACTTATCCAGTAAACGATTTCAGCGGGAAACAATGGTCGATTTCGCGTCAGAAGAATGTAAAAGAATCCTCCTCGATCGCCTGAGAGCGAGGTCGTGCGTTTTTTAAGTCGTGAATTGCGATGTGTTCCTTCACTCTCCCACTGGGAGAGTCGGTCGTCTCAGCGACCGGAGAGGGCTTCGGTGTTGCTTGAGCGTACATTTGTCGCTAGCAAACCGGATTGACCCTCTCCTCGCTTAGGCTCGACTCCCAGGGGGGAGAGTGAACTTATGCTCGTAAACTGGTGCAATACTGAAACTTAAAAACTGCATGACCTCTGCGAGGGGCGAGGTGACGAAAGCGGAGTGACCACAAAGCGAACGCCGACCGGCCGCGGATGTTGTCGGGGTTTGCCCGCATCTGACGGGAAAACAGGCGGTTTTGTGAGCTAGGGTTTGCTTGGTTCGCTCTCCACCTTCCGCTCCTTCGTTTTACAGACATATTCGATGAGTTATTCCGAATATAGCGGTTCGCAAGGCCCTCGACCGATTCGTGTCATCCTTGGCGGAACGCTGGCGATCGCCTGTTGCCTGATCGGCTCCGTTGTCATGACGCACGAGTACCATCGCGCGTTAACGATGAAAGAACAAGCCGAGGAGTTGGACTGGGAGACGTTTGCCGAGCGCGGGCCGGTCGACAACGCCTTTGTTTGTCTGACCGAGGTCGAACTGGATCAAACCGATCCGCTGGCAGGCTTCGAGGACCTGGAGGAAATGTTTGGCGATCTCGATCCCGATGCGGATCCCGAAGCAGCCTTCGAAGCGTTGGTCCAAACGATGGACGAAGTCAATCCGATGGAAATGGTGCGGAGCATCGTCGCGCCGGTCAAAGTGATTCCCCAAGGCGCCGACGGAGATAGCGTCCGCGAAGCGATTGTGATCCCACGTGTCGATCACTTCATCGCCGAGGCGGAGCGACAGCTGCAAGAAACCGGGACCTTGTCGGGCTATGTCAGCACCTATCAGGGTGACGAATTCGCGCGGGCCATCATGACCTACACCGGTAACGAAGAACTGCTCGAAGAACTGGAAGACCGTGCCGACATCGCCAAGGTTTACACCATTGAGCCGATGGCACTGCCGCTTGATCAATCCACGGCAGGGTCGAACTATTGGTTGTGCGGCATCGGTCTGGCCCTCGGTTTGATCCTCTGCGGAAGCGGCGGGCCGGCGCTGTCGACCTGCGTCTTTTTCACCGGGCCATCGCTTCTCAGTCTGCTGGGATTCCCGATGCGGTACGGTCGCGGCGGGACCGCGACACGGATCGTCTACCTGCTGATCGGTATTGGCTTGGTCAGTTACGGATACCAGTTGATGATCGTTCAAGGCCAGTTTGGTCAGATTGGCGGCGATCCGATCCTTCATTCACTCGGGTTCATCGGGACATTCGTAGGATTTGCGGCGATGCTCGCGGTACCGGCCCAAATCATCTCACGCAAGATTGAGGCGAGCCTGGATGTGGCACCGTCGCGGAAACACGAAGTCAAAATGACGGTCAGCGAAGCGTGTTCGCTGATGCCGTTGGAAACGGTCGAAACGGTGTACCAGGACCGCGACTTGGTTCCCTCGCTCATTGATAATTGCCCGGACGATCTGAGACAGCTGTCCGAATCTTTGACAACCGTTGGATTCAATCCCGCGGAACCGCGACACTGGCAAGCGGACGAACAAACCTCTCATGCCGCCATTCAAATGGGTTGCCAGGAGATGGTGGTTTCCGACATCGAAATTGTCGACGGACGCGCCGAGTGCCGCATGGTCAGCATGCTTCACGACGGCCTGACGTTGATGACGTTGTCGTCCAACGTGAAGGTGGATGCCGATCGAAGAGTTGGCAGCAACGGGATGTATCAACGGAGCAAAGCCGACAAGCCGGATCAAATGCTGGCCCAGCACTTGGAGGAAACGATCAGCATCGCTGAAAAGCGGGACACCAGCGTGGTGACTTTCGAGTCGAGTGAACTGAGCGACGTCTGTCATCTCGCCCGACGGGTTTTAGCGGACATCCAAAACCAATACGGCGAATCGATTCTCGACGTCGATACGGCCCAGTACGGCCGATTCCGATTCCCCATGCAGCCGATCGCCGAAGCGATGGCGGTTTGAACCAGCGTCCGCATTGTCGCCGAGCTCGGAGAGCTCGGCGACATAAAAAACCCCGTGTTAAGGAAAAACCTTAGCACGGGGAAGTTGTCTTTCTATGACCCCTACGGGACTCGAACCCGTGTCGCCGCCGTGAAAGGGCGGTGTCCTAGACCGCTAGACGAAGGGGCCCTGTGATCAAAATCACAACGCAAAAAGCGATCGATCGATTACCGAGGCGGTTTTGTAGTCAGGAGAGCCCAACCACGTCAAGGGTTCACAGCAGAACTCAAGCGATTGACTGACAATCGCTCAGATTTTCCCTGGTTTTTCAGTCAGCGGATCCGGACTCGACCGCCGCGTCACCCGACTCGAGACTGCGCTGAATGGCATCATAGACTTCGCGGCGATGAACGGGAACTTCACGCGGCGCTTCCACGCCCAAACGCACTTTGTCCCCCCGAATCTCAACCACGACGATCTTGATGTCGTTGTTGATGACGATACTCTCGTTCTTTTTTCTAGATAAAACCAACATTTATTCCAGTCCTTTCCAACCGGCCTATTTTCTTCGATCTGCCGTACTCTCGGTGCAGATAGGTGCGTCGAAGTTATTTCCCAACCGACGGTATGTGGCCGGCGAACGGTTTGCAGGCGAATCCTGTTGATGTCACCTACGCTCCTAACACATCAACTTTAGGTCAAAAAATGCCGCAGTCAAGCAAATCCGGCTTGACAGCGACCATTTTCTGACCCTCATTGGCCCCCCTTGACAATCAAAACCGGCAAATCCTCGTCAAGCTACGTTTCTTCAAATGCTTTCAAGGCCAAAATCGCACAGTAGTGTTCAAATGTCCCCATGGCGAGTTGTCGGGAAGGAGGGAACCGTTTTTACTTGGCTTACGTCCTACAATTAGTTGGAGCTCGCGGCGATCCCTACTAACTTGGGGGGCTGTGCTACTCTAAGTTCTGGCGCCACTCGGCAACCTTACAGCAACCTTCCGCCAAACACAGCGTTGAGATCATGGTTCGGGCAATCGGAAACGGCAACGACTCGGCACTGAAATCCGAAAATAGATTCACTCCAGCGCTGGCGATGCAGACGCTGCCATTGGTTCGCCGCATCGTGGCGGACATGATCGCGCTGAGTGAAGATATTGATCGGCAACGAAACCAACTGCGTGGTCTTGATAATTTGATCGATACGATCGAACAGACGCACTACCAGGAAGAAGTCAGCGACATCCGCATGACGTTGGCAGACGACGAAGCACGTTTGGAAAAGTGCATCGCCGAATTGGCCGCGCTCGGCATCGAGCCTCATTTGCCGTTCGATGGCTACGTTGACTTTCCCGCCACGCTGAATCGACGTCCTGTCCGACTCTGTTGGCACCCCGACGACGAGACGATTTCTTATTGGCACGAAGACGGCGACTCGGCGAAGCAAAGAAAGCGAATCGAAGACCGTTCGTTCGGCGAATCTTTTTCCTGAGAATTTGTCGTCGTGTTGGTAGCGGAAGTCGATACGCGTTGCGCATCCAATCGAGTAGCCGTCACGCTCCGTCGTGACGATGCCCGACCGGAGAACGCACCATGAATTTTCGCCGTGCCGAAGAGAACGCTTGGCCAGCGCTCGCTACGAGTGGCCTTGATCTCACCGAGTAGCCGTCACGCTCCGTCGTGACGATGCCCGACCGGAGAACGCACCATGCAATTTTCGCCGTGCCGAAGAGAACGCTTGGCCATCATCTCGCTACGAGCGGCCTTGATCTCACCGAGTAGCCGTCACGCTCCGTCGTGACGATGCCCGACCGGAGAACGCACCATGAATTTTCGCCGTGCCGAAGAGAACGCTTGGCCATCAGCTCGCTACGAGTGGCCTTGATCTCACCGAGTAGCCGTCACGCTCCGTCGTGACGATGCCCGACCGGAGAACGCACCGTGCAATTTTCGCCGTGCCGAAGAGAACGCTTGGCCATCGTCTCGCTACGAGCGGCCTTGATCTCACCGAGTAGCCGTCACGCTCCGTCGTGACGATGCCCGACCGGAGAACGCACCGTCAATTTTCGCCGTGCCGAAGAGAACGCTTGGCCATCAGCTCGCTACGAGTGGCCTTGATCTCACTGGAGCGTCCGGTCGCTCCTACATCACGACGAAGATGACGGCACTGTCAATTTTCGGAGTGCACGGAAGCAGAACGCTTGGCAAGACTTGGCTTGCAAAGTAGCCGTCACGCTCCGTCGTGACGATGCCCGACCGAGGAACGCACCTGAAATCGCGAGTGCCGAAGAGAACGCTTGGCCAACAGCTCGCTACGAGTGGCCTTGATCTCACTGGCGTGCGGTTCGGTCGCACCTGCATCACGACGGAGCGTGATGGCTACTTGAAATCGCGAGTGCCGCAGAGAACGCTTGGCCAACAGCTCGCTACGAGTGGCCTTGATCTCACCGAGTAGCCGTCACGCTCCGTCGTGACGATGCCCGACCGGATAACGCACCATGAATTTTCGCCGTGCCGAAGAGAACGCTTGGCCAACAGCTCGCTACGAGTGCCCTTGATCTCACTGGCGTCCGGTTCGGTCGCACCTGCATGACGACGGAGCGTGATGGCTGCTTTATGGGGTCAGGAATACCTGCAGCTTGCGGCAGCCGTGAGCGCCCAGCACGAGTGACTGCTCGATATCCGCTGTCTTACTGGGTCCCGAGACAAAGATGCCGAATCCAGGCTGGGGTGCGCCGATGCGGCGATAGGCGTCGTGCATGTGGTCCACCATCTGGCTGCGTGAAACAACGATCGCCAAATACTGGGCGATGAATAGCATCACGCGATGCGGTAGCGATTGGCCTTCAACCCAGATCGCCCCGTTCTCCGCGACCAGAAATTCGCCCCGGGCAATCGTCCAGTCCAGTGATGCCAAATCGTGCGGGTCATCGATCTGTGACGCATCGACGTTGCCAACCACCGCTTCGGGAACAACCGACGCGATCCGGTCGGCGTCAGAAAACGCCGGGTTCTGTAACAGCATCTCGTGCACCTGGGATGGCTCGTCGATTAAATGAGCCTCACCGCCGACGAAGGCCAGCATCTCCAAGAAATGTCCGAGCGGATCCTCGAACCGCACCAATTTTTCTCGGTCCGTTTCGGGCAATGGTGGCCCCTCCACCGGCCAGGTTCGTAAACGATCAAGTATCCCTTTGCGACTGGCTGTCGACGCTGCGGATATTCGCAACGATCCTTCATCGTTCCCGTGCAAGTTCATTGGGAAGCCTCCTCTCCGCCCGGCCGCTCGCGGCGATACCACTGACTAAATGACTCTTTCGGTGGTTCCGGCAGCTCTCTGGCAATCGACCACGTATTGAGTCGGTTGTGGGTGATCCAATGAGGCAACCAGCGGAGCAGCGACCTGCCGACCGCACCGGCCATGGCAAACAACCGGGGATGAGAAAGAGGATCGAGGCGGCTTTCATGCTGAGCCGTTTCGACCATGGCAGCAACCGTTGACCAACGAGCTCTTTTCGCCACGCCAACAACTGGTGATGCAGCGGGATCTTGACCGGACAGACGTCGGTGCACGATCCACACAAACTGCACGCGTACGGCAAACTCTTGTAGCTCGATGCGTCGCGGGTCGGCGAGAGCACTGAGCCGATCGGGCCGGGAATGGTGGCTCGATAGCTGTGTCCTCCACTGCGCCGATAGACCGGGCAGGTGTTCATGCAAGCACCACAGCGGATGCAATGCAGCGAATCACGAAAGTCGTTGCTTTCGCGAAGCTTCGTGCGGCCATTGTCGACCAGCACGATGTGCAATTCACTGTCGGCGTCGCGGGGGCCGTGAAAATGTGACGTGTAGCTGGTGATCGGCTGGCCGGTGGCCGACCGGGCCAGCAACCGAGTGAAGACCGCCAAGTCTTCGAATCTGGGAAGCAGCTTTTCGATTCCCAAGCACGCGATGTGGACACGTGGTAACGAGACGCCCAAGTCCGCATTGCCTTCGTTGGTACAAACCACCAAGCCCCCTGTTTCGGCGATGGCAAAGTTGACCCCCGTGATGCCGACTTCGCCGCCAAGGAACTTGTCGCGCAGATGGCGGCGAGCCGCCTCGGTCAGGTAGCTTGGATCGGACGCACCCTGATCGGTCCCCAGATGGTCATGAAAGGTCTCGCCGACCTCTTCTTTTTTGATATGGATCGCGGGCAAGACGATGTGGCTTGGCGTTTCTCCTCGCAGTTGAACGATTCGCTCACCCAAGTCCGTGTCAACGACCTCGATCCCATTTGCCTCTAAGTAGTGGTTCAAACCACACTCTTCGGTCAGCATCGATTTACTTTTGACAATCCGCGACGTGGCGTGTTCTCGCAGGAGCCGTAACACGATTTCGTTGTGCTCGTCAGCGTCGGCGGCCCAATGAACGACCGCACCGAGGGCAGTCGCACTGGCCTCGAACTGGGTCAAGTAGTCGGCCAGATTCGCGATCGTGTGTGTCTTGATTTGGCTGGCGAGGCTACGCAGGTACTCCCATTCCGGCACAGACGCTGCCTGTTTGTCGCGTTTGCTGCGGACAAACCACAGGGCGCTGTCGTGCCAGTGGGAACGGTCCCGGTTGGTGACGAATTCGCGAGCCGCAGAGGGATGGTCGACGATGGGAAGCATAGGGGCGAAAAAAAACCTGGGTGCTAACTGCTGGAGGTGGGAACCGCAGTCTACACGAAATGATCACTGCCGAATTGCGAGGTCGTGCAGTTCTTCCGTTTGGATTTTGCAGTCGTCCCAGGCCTTTGGCCTGGGCCAGGTAAACTGCTGGGGCTTTGCCCCGAAGAGAGGCTTCACAGGGTTGCCCGAGGGAATTTCACATCCAAGCCGGGTCAGCGTGCCGTAACTGCCAAAGGCCTGCCCATGAGAATCTGAGCGACATGCATCACGGTGATCGGCGATTTTTCTCGTCGGATCAGACCTTGCAGATGCATCAGGCAACTCATGTCGGCCGAGGCGAGCACCTCGCTGCCCGCGGCGATATGGTCGGCAATGCGATCGCGTCCCATCGCGGCTGAGATATCCGGTTCGTTGACCGCAAAGGTTCCCCCGAATCCACAGCACTCGTCGGGCCGCGTTGGCTCGATCCACTCCACATCGGCAACCAGGTTCAAGATGTTGCGAACTTTGTTTTCGCGCGGTGTCATCGATTCACTTGACGCACCCAGCCGCAACTCTCGCAGCCCGTGACAGCTCTGGTGAAGCGACACGCGATGGGGAAAGTGGGCGTCGAAGTGATCGATTTTCAGTTCGTCGTGCAGATACTCGCACAGCTCAAAGGTGCGGCTTTGCACGTGCAGATAGGCGGCATCATCGCTCGGGAAGTACTCCGCAAAATGATGCCGCACCATCGCGGTACATGACCCGGAGGGGCAAACGATCGTCGGATAGTCCGCAAAGATCTCCACCCAACGACGAGCGACCGGCGCGGTATCGTCGTTGCAACCGGTGTTGGACATCGGCTGCCCACAGCACGTTTGCCCCTTTGGATAGGCGACCTCGACTCCCAATCGCTCCAGCACTTCCAGCGTTGCGATGGCAACGTCGGGATACATCTGATCAACGTAACAAGGAACAAACAGTGCGACGGACATAAAGAGCCAGGGAAACGAAGGTTATATTGACAGCGTCACTTTTCGGAACAACGTGGCGTAAGCTTCCAGCTTGCGATTCCGAAATTCCGCAGCCTGGAAACTCACGCCACGTTTGAAGTGGGCGATCAGTATACCTCAAATGGACCTGGCAAAGGCGATGCCTGCCGCCGCCGAAGCGCCGTTCTGGTTGGCCACCAAGACATGGGTCGACGCGATGGCCGTCTTGCACGTCGAGATGTACTTGCGAAGCCGGCGAACACTGGGCAGTCGACGCCC
Organism: Pirellulaceae bacterium; assembly: GCA_963714715.1. Taxonomy (GTDB): domain Bacteria; phylum Planctomycetota; class Planctomycetia; order Pirellulales; family Pirellulaceae; genus JBFJVZ01. Next base: position 38,204 of record CAVQPV010000055.1, read on the forward strand.
CCGAACCAACCGACGTCCTTTACTGCTGAGGGAAAACCGTACGAGATCACGGTGCAGCGCCGACGGAGACTCCGAGGCGATCCCTTGGACGCTGCGACGATGCACGCTGATCAACAATTGCGCATTGCGCGGCATCATGCCTGGTACCGAGGCCGCCAACCGTACGACTTGCCGGTATCGTTTGACCAGCCGGGTCACCTTGGCCGGGACATGGTTGGCTTGCAATTTTTTCAGGTCGCAGGTCAGCAGATCGCCTGCCCTCACGATGCCGACTTCACGAAGCATGTTGCAGCGGAACTGGCTGCAAATTCGCGTGTGCTCAAGCCGCATGCTGAGCAGCCGATCGCGATGGCATTGGGGGACCGGTCGTTTGGCAACAACGACTTGATGACTTTGTGTCTTGACCTCGATCGGCTGAACACAGTCGGGGGAAACAAAACGTAGGAACATTCGCAACATAACAGCACCGCTTGACCAGAGAAGAAGAGAAGAGTTTGATTGGCTAAACGGTCTCTAAACAATCGCCGTCGATCAATGCCAGAGCGAAAACTTTAATCTGTTTCAATTCTTTCTCCGAATTGCCAAACGAATCATGAAACTGACCGATCGAATTGCTTCACGCAACGTCAGCTTGCTCTGGCCCTGTTGGCGATCGGTAAACGTGATCGGGATCTCCTGCATCCGGCAGCCCTGTTGCTGAAGACGCATCAACAACTCTTCCAGCAACGCGTAGCTTTGGCACTGCAGGCGACTGACATCCAATTCGCGGAGCGCGCTGACGCGGTAACAGCGAATCGATCCGCTACAGTCCAGAACCGGCAGCCGCAAGCAAATGACTGCAAAACGATTGATCAGCCGGCTCATCCAACGGCGGTGCAAAGGCCATCCTTCGATGCGACCGCCCTTCACGTACCGGGAACCGACGACCACATCCACAGTCGAATTCTCGGTTGCCACAGCCAGCAACCGCGCCAGGTCCGCGGGGTGATGGCTAAGGTCACCGTCCAAGTTCAAAAAGAATGTGTAGTCGTGTTCGATCGCTTCGCTTGCCGCCCGCACGATGGCGCTTCCCAGTCCCCGTTGGCCGCGACGGACCAGCAAACGGACTCGAGCATCCGTGGCGGCGATCTCGCTGACAATGCCCCCGGTACCATCGGGCGAGTCGTCGTCCACCACCAGAATGTCCGCTGACGGAATGGACTCACGCAAACCCGCGATCAGCGCGGCGATATTCGCTGCCTCGTCGTACGTGCACACACCGATCAATACACGTGCAGAGGGAGTCACGTCAGCGTCCAATCGATCAAATCCGCTGGAAGAATTGGTGTTCCGAAGTCGCTGCTCGACTGCGGCGCGAGTTGCGGAGCCATCGGGCTACGAGAATTGTAAAGCCGGAGTCGGTATCCGCGAGGCGTCCAAATAGATCGGCAAGGTCCACGGCGATAGCGGCACTCGCGTCTCACAAAGGCCAAACACCCATGCACGTCTCTGCGACAGCGGTCGGCTAATCGTCGTCGTGATTTGGAATCGAGCCGAGACGCCGCAGGATCTGCTGATCGCGCCAGCGACTCGTTCAGCCCACATTCTGGCGAGCGGATCCGACAAGACGGACCAGACACCGCCGCCACGGACCCAATCAATTTGGATCGATGGCGTTTCCCGCGAAACGCTCTCCGCACCAGCATTCTCACTTGACCTAACCAATTCATCGCACAACGTGCAGATGAATTCTCGTTTCAGCGACACGCATGCTGGTGTCACCAACACCGGAGTGCGCGAGGCATCGTGATGCGACCGCAGGATCGCCTGAGCTAAGGGACGAAGTGACATGAATCGTGACGATGTCCTGACCTTGAACTCATGAGTTCTGACGCATGCTCTTGAGCATGGCGTGAAAGTCGACGACGATCTTCTCGTCTCGCGCGTCGACTCGCATCACTTCTGGCCTGGGCGTCAAGTCGATGTCTTCTTCGATCACCAACAGATCGCTATCGTCCGCGCCGGTGCCGGTCGCGAGAACGATGTCATCTGGCTCCACTGCCGGCCGTTGGTCCCTCGGTGACTCGTCCACGGCCGCATCGCTTTCGGGTTCATCAATCCAGATGACCGGCTGGCGATCGTTTTCCAGGCTAACGATCTCTTGAGTTTCAGCTTCGGTGGAGCCGAAACGCGAGTCGGCTGCCAACTCACTCAGGCTGACGATCTGGGAATGGATCATGGACTCCAAGTCAGGTGCCGGAGCATTCTCGAGAGGCGTGGTGGTACGGACGCCGTTGCCAACTGGAATCGGCTCTTCGACCTCGAACTCGCCGAACAGAGTGGCGGGCAGAGGTTTCACCACCGGCACTTCACGAGCATTCTCGGGGCTCGCCGACAAGCTCTCGTCTACCCCGGTTGGCTCAGCCCAGCGGATCGTGGCAACCTCCGATTCGCAGCTTTCCGAGCTCAATTCGTCCTCGAAATCTGCCGCTGCCGGCATTGGCGGCTCTTCCTGCGTGCCGGCGTCATCGGCTTGGTCGACCTGGTCAACCGTTGCCAGCTCGCCAAGTTTCGGTGAGTCCATGTCGGACAGGGCACCGAATTCGACGGGGGCGACGTTATGAGCGATCTTGGGTTCTTCGGTCATCGGGCTGGGCAACTGTTGTAGCTGTGCCCAAGCAAGATCGATCATCTTTTCGCAAATGTGATCTTGTTCGTTGTCCGCGGCACAGTCGATCGCTTCGGTCATCAGTTGGTTGATCAAACGCGGCACACCGCAGCAGGCATGATGAATCGCGCCGATCGCTTCGTCGCTGATCGTCTCCTCGGGATTCGAATCGCAAGCGCGGATCGATTCGCAGATGTACTGGCGCGTTTCGCCCGCATTGAGCGGATGCAGATAGCACCGTGTCGACACGCGTTGAGTGAAAGGTTCCAGCGCTGGCGATGTCAGTGTGTCGTCCAACTTGACGCCACCGCAGACCACCGCAGTGACTCGCGGTTGGTCGCCTCGCATGATGTTGGTCACCATGCGGATCGCTTCCAAAACGTCAACGGGCAAACACTGTGCCTCGTCCACGATGATCAACAATCCACCTTTGGCAGCTTGTTTGCCGCAGACGCGTTCGATCAACGCCAAGTGCAGATCACCGTCAACCACACTGTCCAGATCGACACCCAAGCGATACAGGAGATGCCGATGAAAGTCGGTTTGATCGTCGATCGCCGCTTCGCCCAGCAGAACCACGTCGTGGGTCTCGCGGAACTCGTCCGCCAAGATCCTGCAAGCCAAGGACTTACCGGTACCGGGCGGGCCAATGACCAAAGAGACACCGTCAGCGGACTTGATGCTGCGGCGAACGCGGTCAAGAGCGTCGGCGGTCGCGCCCACCGGCACGTAGCGGGCGACGCAGGGGAATGCGGGGAACGGTGGCAATTCGTGTGTGTTTTCAGAGGCCTTCATCGGTGGTCCAAAACACGAGCGGAGGTGGTGGATATTGACGCCCAAGTTGAGCGTAGCGCGCACAACGCACGTCGCATAATCCGTCTAATCGTTAACGTCGGCACAATCGGGGGATCGACCTGAGCCGAACTGGGTAGGGTTACCGGAACTATTCAAATTGTTTGTGAAACAGACGTTCAGATGATCACGCAAGCCAACGCCCACGTGACGATCGACAAGAGACTCAGGCGACGAACGATCACGCCGATCGGCTGCCGCACGCGAATCCACTCTGCCGGGAACTCGACGTGACCTTGCCAAACCCTCCCGCCGGCTCCGGGCCCGAGAGCTTGCAAACCGGTTGCGGAATGCCCCTCACCCCCGGCCCCTCTCCCCGAAGCGGGGCGAGGGGAGCCAGATTTCATGTGTAAGACCTGTGTAGATACCAATACCCCGAGGGAGAGTGATTCAGGTTCGCAAACTCCCGAAAAGCGAGGTGACAGGGCCATTCGGACCAACTCGCCGCGCTGTCCTGCCGTTTCCAGAACGAGCGGCTGGCTGTGATGTCGCCAAACGGCGTAGGCAAGCGCCACCAGCAACCCAGCGGCGATCGCAAACACGTAGGCCAGACCAGTGGCTTGCGGTTCCAGCGTCTCACCAAACTGCACGGGCGGTGGCGAATTCCGGCGTTTTGCGATTTCCTGCTCGATCGTTTCGATGGCACGCTCCGACCTGTCTTTCACACCAAGCCAGTAAGCTCGCGTGGCCGGGTCGGAAATCGATCCACGATTCGCCCGGGATGAATCGTCGAAAGAAACCGTGACCACGGACTCCGGATCCTGATCAAGCATCGCGCTGTGTCTGTTTTCAGATGCTTCGATTGATCGTCCGTAGAAATCCGCCAGCTCACGCGTCCATCTGGCGATCGCCAACTTGGCGGGCGGCAGCTGCTGAGCCGACTCACCAAACCGCCGCCGCAAATCTGTTAGCGTCGGATCGCCCGATGGCAGCGAAAACGCTTGCACCCTACCATCGGCACCTCGGGCCTGAAACGTCTGACGAGGCTGGCCCGACGGGTAGACCGACAAGATGATGACGGCACACGACAGAGCGACCAACAACGGATCTGTGATTGCCCAGCGGCGAAGCATGGTAATGATGTCAGCTCACGAGAGAACAGCGAAGGGGAACAGCGGGAAAAAGTGTCCGGATGCTTTTTCCCGTCATGTCTTGATCGGAATCGACAGCGGCGACCGACCAGTGGAACCGATTGAATTTGCCGATTTCAGCGGTGGTGACGGGAACTTTGATGTTTAGGATCAAGATCTGCGGAGTTCGACTCAAGAAAGACATTGATGCGGTCGCACGCGCCGGAGCCGATGCAATCGGTTTGAACTTCGTTCCGAGCAGCATTCGCTACGTTGACCCCGATCGGGACACGACGGAGCAATTGTCGGCCCACGCCACCGCAGCGGGAATCAGGCGGATCGGCGTCTTCGTGAATGCGACTGCCGGTCAGATTGCCAGCATTCGTGACCGGGTTGGTTTGGATGCCATCCAGTTGCACGGGGACGAAACGACGGAGTTCGCTAGGGAGCTGATCGACGAGGGCCTGAGTGTCGTTCGAGCGATCAATTTGCCGGCAGACCTGACCCCCGATCTGATTGACGATCGCTGCAGGCCGTGGATCGATCTTGGTTGCCATTTGTTGCTAGACGCCGCGCGAGGCGGATCGGGCCAATGCTTGGATTGGCTGGTTGTCGGCCAATGGGCTCTGTCGCATCCGACGGCTGCATGGACACTCGCTGGGGGACTGGACGCGACCAACGTGGGCTGGGCGATCCAGCAGTCGAGGGCACTTAGCGTCGATACCGCCAGCGGAGCCGAAGAGCCGCGAGGCACCAAGTCGGCGGAAAAAATCGAGAGCTTCGTCCAGGCGAGCCAACAGGCGTTCGGCGCGCCGTAGCCGAGTTGCCCCGCAACTCGGACCGCTCGCTCGGCGCAGGTCTCCCGACCTCGTCGCTGTTCGGCCGCAGGTCTCGCTCGGCGCAGGTCTCCTGACCTCGTCGCTGTTCGACCCGCTCGCGCAGGTCTCCTGACCTCGTCGCTGTCGATCCCGCTCGCGCAGGTCTCCTGACCTCGTCGCTGTTCGACCGCAGGTCTCCCCGATCGCCAGCCGATCCGGTGGGTCTCGGAGACCTGCGGTCGGAGCAGGTGCGGGGTCGGAGACCCGCGCACAGCGTGGGTCGGAGCAGGTGCGGGGTCGGAGACCCGCGCACAGCGTGGGTCGGAGCAGGTGCGGGGTCGGAGACCCGCGCACAGCGTGGGTCGGAGCAGGTGCGGGGTCGGAGACCCGCGCACAGCGTGGGTCGGAGCAGGTGCGGGGTCGGAGACCCGCGCACAGCGTGGGTCGGAGCAGGTGCGGGGTCGGAGACCCGCGCACAGCGTGACGGGTCGGAGCAGGTGCGGGGTCGGAGACCCGCGCACGGCGCGACCTCCTCAGGCCGTCCACCCTAAATGCCCAACAGCGGGAATTCATGGCCCACTAACGCGTGCCGAAACGATGCCGCTCCGAAATTTGCTGGTGCGGGGAATTGTCGCTCAGTCTATGATGTTGCAGATTACGAGTCGTTTCGGTTTACCTGACCGGAACATTTTCCCCCAAACGGACCCACGTTCGGGGGATTGCGAACCAGCGGGAGTCCCCGTGTTGGGTCCGTAACCCCTCTGACGTGATCCACCCACGTCTACCCTATCCCTGATGGAGTTACCTGTGTCGCAAGTCGATACCGACCGCCTACCTTACAAGGTCAAAGACATTAGCCTTGCGGAATTTGGCCGCAAGGAAATCAACATGGCCGAAAACGAAATGCCGGGCCTGATGGCTCTGCGAGAAAAGTACGGCAAGACCAAACCGCTGACCGGCGCCCGCATCGCTGGCTGCCTGCACATGACGATCCAGACGGCCGTCTTGATCGAAACGCTGGCTGAAATGGGTGCCGAAGTCACCTGGAGTAGCTGCAACATTTTCAGCACCCAGGATCACGCCGCGGCGGCCATCGCCGAGGCCGGAATCCCCGTTTACGCCTGGAAAGGCATGACCGAAGAAGAGTTCGATTGGTGCATCGAGCAAACATTGCATTTCCCGTCGGGCAAACCGCTGAACATGATTTTGGACGACGGCGGTGACCTGACCGCGATGGTCCACGATCGGTTCCCAGAACTGCTGACCGGACATTCACGGCATCAGCGAAGAAACCACCGCCGGCATTCATCGCTTGGAAGTCTTGAACAAGTCCGGCAAGCTGCAGGTGCCCGCCATCAACGTCAACGACAGCGCGACCAAGAGCAAGTTCGACAACTTGTACGGTTGCCGCGAATCGCTGGCGGACGGTGTCAAACGTGCCACCGACGTGATGCTGGCCGGCAAAGTCGCCGTGGTTTGCGGTTACGGCGACGTCGGCAAAGGTTGTGCCCACTCGCTGAAGAGCTACGGTTGCCGTGTGATGGTGACCGAGATCGATCCGATCAACGCATTGCAAGCCGCGATGGAAGGTTTCGAAGTCACGACGATGGAAGAGGCTTGCAAGGAAGGCCGCCTGTTCGTCACCACGACCGGCAACAAGGACATCATCTTGGGCGAACACATCGTGGAGATGCCCAACGATGCGATCCTCTGCAACATCGGTCACTTCGATACCGAAATCGACATTGCCTGGTTGGAACAGCAAGTCGCCGATGGCAAAGCGACGCGCGAAGAGATCAAGCCGTCCGACATCGGTGCCGTCGATCGTTACACGTTCAAGGACACCGGTCGCAGCGTGATCACGCTGGCCAAAGGCCGGTTGGTCAATCTTGGCTGTGCGACCGGGCACCCCAGTTTCGTGATGAGCACCTCGTTCACCAACCAGTGTCTGGCACAATTGGAACTGTGGGAGAACCGCGACAACGACAAGTACAAGGTCGAGGTCTATCGCTTGCCCAAAATCGTTGGACGAAGAAGTCGCTCGACTGCACCTGGAAAAAATCGGCGTGAAACTGACCACGCTGAGCCAAGAGCAAGCCGACTACATTGGCGTGCCCGTGGAAGGCCCCTACAAGCCGGATCACTACCGCTACTAAGTCGAGATTTTGCCTCTCCAACTTCAAAGCCCGCGGCGTCCGTCGCGGGCTTTTTTTGTCGCCGAGCTCTCCGAGCTCGGTTTTGCATTGTCGCGGCCCAGCTCTCCGAGGCGATGAATGCTTTGGGTTGGACTCCGAACGAGGCTGACAAACAGGCGGTCCGCTTCGGAACCGTTTCGGCCTCGATACAAACTCGGATTCAGCCTCACCGCGGATTTGGGAAGCAAGACCGAGCTCGGAGAGCACGGCGACAATGCAAGACCGAGCTCGGAGAGCTCGGCGACAATGAGCTCGGCGACTCTCATTTCGTTTTGCGGTGCTGGGTGATCAAGGCGTGCATGATGTCGCTGCGGCGGACGACGCCTTGCAACTCGTGCGGGGCCTCGCGAGTCACCACCGGGATGCAATCATCCGTCTCGGCCTCGAACAGCTCAAACGCTCGCGCGGCCGGATCGTCCGGATGCAAAACCGCAGCACCTTCGGAAACCAAATCCTCGGCTCGGATCAACTTGTTGACGCTTTCATCAAACATCACGTTGGTCAACAACGGATAGCGAATCACACCGACCACACGCTGACGATCATCGACGACCGGATACGTATTGTCGTGGCTATGTTCGATGTGAGAGATCACCGAGTCAAAGTCGGCGGATTGGTGGATCCCCTTGGTTTTGCGTAACAGATCACTCACCTTCACCTTGCTGGTGGAAGCATCCGTCGGCACGTCTCGGCGTAGCGCCGAGCGAAACCGGTCGGTGACGGCGCGAATCTGTTCCAGCGGTGTCCGGCTGGTATGGTGGATCGCTTGGGCCAGTGGCACCTCACCGGTCACCAGTAGTGACTTGCGGATGAACAACGGCCCAATGATTTCAAACGCTACCACCGATCCCAAAATGATGTCCTGGATCGGTTTGCCGAGTTCCGGATCGCGCTGGATCGCGATCGTCGACAGCGCGATGGCGGCGCCGGCTTGGGCGAACAGGCAGGTGCCAAGCCAATGACGGATTTCCAGCGGCTGGTTGGTTGCCCGGGCCGCAGCGTAGACGCCCAGCCATTTGCCAGCCATGCGAAGGCCAATGTAGGCGACCCCGATCATGCCCGCCGCAATGAAGGCGCTGGCATCCAAATGCGTTCCGTGAACGGCGAAAAAGACAACGGCCAGCAGCCCGGACAAGTGATCCAACTCGTCCACGATTTTGCCCGTCATGTCCGAGGTGTTGGCGACGGTCACCCCCATCACCAGGAAAGTCACCATGTAGGGAGTCTCAAGTTCTTCACAGACACCCAACAAAAACGCCGCAGTTGCCACCAGCATCACCAGCCAACGCGACATCTTCAGTAAACCGCATCCGTAACTGATCACCAATCCACCGGCGATTCCCAAGGCGATTGAGCCAGCGATGCTGATCATCAGTGTTCCCAGCTGGCTTCCCAGGCCAACATCGAGTTTCCCCTGGAACAGGCGAACCGCAAGAAACGCGAACTCGAACAGGACAATGCAAGCAAAGTTGTTCATGGCGACCAGAAAGCCGGTGCTCTCGGTCACGGGGCCTTCGGAGCGAAACTCTTTCAGCACCAGAATCGTCGTCGCCGGGGCAGTTGCCACGGCCAGACAACCCAATAGCAACGACGTGCTGCCGCTACAGCCAAACAATTGCAGCCCAATCGTGACCAGGCCACAGGTGATCAGGATCTCGGCAGCCGAAAGCGCCAGACAGTGGGCGGCGACCCGGCGAACTCGACTGAACGTGAACTCGCAACCCAAGTTGAACAACACGATCGCCATCGCAAACTCGAGCACCGGCTCGAACCGGCCCACGTGTTCCTCGGGAATCAGGTCCAAGGCGCTCGGGCCCACCAGCAGGCCGACCAACAGATAGGCGGTGACTTTGGGCAGATGCAGCCAATCCGCAAATACTCCAGCAGCGAGACAGGCGCCGAGCAATAGCCCGAGCGTGCTGGCAAGCTGCAAATGAAAGTCACCCATGATGTCTCGGATGTCGGTCGCTGATGGGACGGAAAAAGGGGTCAGACACCAAAAGCCGGAACGGCCCTTCGGGTGCTTCGCACTTTTGGTGTCTGACCCCTTTTTCCCGGCTAGGGATGACGCAGTTGTACTGCCTCGACGCGTCAACGTTAACCATTCGAGGCGATTGCAGGCTTTGCGAGCTGTTTTCGCGGCTCGTTCCCACCGGCAGAGAGCGCCGCGCTTCGCAGGAGTGCTCGTTGGCGCTGACCGTCGAGGCTACTCCGCGCTGCCAGGCAAATCCATTACGATTCCGATCCGTAGGGCCTACCAACGACATAACCCAAATAACCCGCAAAGATGCCTCAAACTGCCCCATTTGCCGCGCTGCGTTACAACTTGGATCACGTGGGGTCGATCTCCGATGTGATCGCTCCGCCCTACGACGTGATCGATCCGGAGCTGCAGGATCAGCTTTACAAGCGTCATCCCGCCAACGTGATTCGCGTGATTTTGAATCGTGTCGAACCGGGCGACAGCGGTGACGAGAAGTACCAGCGGGCTGCCAAGTTCGTGCAGCAGTGGGTCAGCGAAGGGGTGCTCAAACGCGAAGAAGCGCCGGCCTATTATGTCTATCATCAGCAGTTCGAGCATGAGGGCGCGACGTTCAATCGGCGCGGATTCATGGGCCGTGTCCGCCTGCAGCGATTCGGCGAGGGCAACATCTATCCGCACGAAGAGACGCATCCCAAGGCGAAGGTCGATCGGCTGAAGCTGACCAACGCGACCAAGCAAAACAACAGTCAGATCTTTGGTCTGTACCCTGATCCGGAGAACGAAGTGATCACGCTGCTGGATGCGGCGACCGAGGGAGTGACACCAATCGAGGCGACCGACCATTTGGGCGTCCGGCATATTCTCTGGCCGGTCACCGACGAGTCGGTGGCTGCGAACGTCACCGCGCTGATGGCCGACAGACCGATGTTCGTGGCGGACGGTCATCATCGTTACGAGACAGCTTGCAACTATCGCGATCAGCTGATCCAGCAGTCGGGTCCCTTGCCGGACGACCACCCGGCGAATTATGTGATGACGATGCTGGTGGGAATGAGTGACCCGGGCATGATCGTTTTGCCCACGCATCGTCTGCTTCGCGGCACTCCGAAATTCAGCTCTGAGCAGATCGTCGAAAAGCTGGGTGGCGCGTTCGGTTGTGAGCAGCTTCCCGGTGGTGTCGAAGCGGCGAAGCAGGCTTGGTCACGAATGGAGGCGGCCGACCAACAAGGTCTGATGGCGGTGTATGGGTCGGCCGATCAGACTTGGGTGATGTGCCAGGCGGCTGACGGCGCGGCCGAAATGATGAAATCACTCGCTGGCGATCAGAGCGAGGACTGGCGGAACTTGGGTGTCAGCCTTCTTCATCGGCTGGTGATCGATCAGCTGCTGGGTTGCCAGGGGCATACGAAGCCAACCTATGTGCACGAAGTGAGCGAGGTGATCGAAGGCCTCAAGGGCGGTGGCAGTCACGCTGAAAGCGACAGCGACGAACCGTACACGCTGGCGGCACTGGTGATGCCCGCGACGCTGGAGCACATCAAAGCGATCAGCTTGCACAAGGAGCGAATGCCGGCCAAGAGTACGTATTTCTACCCGAAGCTCTTGAGCGGACTGACGTTCAATCCGCTGACATGACCCATCTGGTTTGGTCTTGCATGAAGGCGATTTCGCTGCGGAGCAGCGGCAGCAGATAGCTAGGCTGATGAATTAACCGATTCGCAGCGCAAGAGGGCACTGGGCAATGCGCAATGCCCGGCCGCTCACGCGTCACGGCTCACTTAATTCATCAGCCCAGGCTCCGTCTCCCGGCTCGGGCAATGGGCAGGCGGAGCCTGCGATGCATTGCGTTCCCAGGCAGGAGCCTGGGCACGAGGTCTGCCAACGATCTCTCAACCGCCAATCTCTCCCACCCGGCCTTCCTCGCTTTCCCAGTTTCTTGTGAAACCAGTCTTGTTTCACCAACCACTCTTCCCGTAATGTCCCTGTTGATCGGGCTGCACAGTGTCTCTGGATTCGCTCTTGAGATGCGAGAAGGCTCTCGAGGTACGGAAGTCAACATTGTGGGAAGGATCCTCTGCGTGGTGAATCAGAAGGGAGGCGTGGGCAAAACGACCACCGCCGTCAATCTCTCTGCTGCCCTCGCCCTGTCCGGCCAGCGAACGCTGCTGCTGGACATGGATCCGCAATGCAATGCCACCTCCGCTCTCGGCTGCGATCCGACCGACGGCCACGCGCTGATCAACGACGAAGATCTGGAAAGCAACATCCTCGATACCGACATCGAAAACCTGTTCATTGTTCCTGGCAGTCGCACTTTCCAGGATGTCGATCGGCTGGCCACGGCGAGCGACGATGAGTCGGCTCGCGTCCGTAGCCATCTCGATTCCGTGATCGATGAGTTCGATTTTGTCCTGATCGACTGTCCCCCCAGCGTTGGCCAGTTAACCCAAACTGCGCTTAACTGCCAGTACCGAAGTATTGATGCCGATCCAGTGTGAGTACTTCGCGATGGAAGGGCTGACGCAGTTGATTCAAACGATCAAGAAGGTCATCGTTGCCACGGACGGGCGGCTGGCCTTTGGCGGAATCTTGCTAACGATGTACGACCCGCAATTAGAGCTTACCCGCGAAGTCGATGAGGAAGTGCGAGACTTCTTTGGCGACATCGTTTTCGACTCGGTCGTGCCTCGGGATGTCTCGCTTTGCGAAGCACCCAGTCACGGCCAATCTATCTTTCAGTATGCTCCGCGTTCCCGCGGGGCATTCGCCTACACTCAGCTGTGCATGGAGGTGCTCGAGCGTGACTAATACCACGACCAAAGATCGACGATTGGGAAAAGGGCTTGCCGCGCTGCTCGGAACGCCCATGGACGAAGACGGCAATCCGCTGGCGGAACCCCATTCCGGCATCCAGTCGTTGGAACTGTCGGTCAACGAGATCGAGAACAATCCGTTCCAGCCGCGGCGTGATTTCAATCACGACGAGATCGCATCGCTAGCCGAGAGCATCAAGAACCACCAACAACTGCAGCCGATCTTGGTTCGCATCGTTGACGGCAAGTACCAGTTGATCAGTGGTGAACGTCGGTTGCGGGCGACGATCCATGCTGGTTTGCAAACGATTCGCGCCGAAGTTCGCGAGGCCGACGATCGTCTGGTTGCCGAACTGGCGATCATCGAGAACCTGCAACGCAAGGATCTGAACCCGATCGAAAAAGCGATGTCGTTCAAGCGTTACATCGACGAGCATAAGTGCAAACAAGATGACCTGGCCCGCCGTCTGAGCATCGATCGCAGCACGATTGCGAACTTGATGCGGCTGCTGGAATTGCCCGAGGCGATTCTGGAATGGCTGACTGCCAGCGAATTGACGGCCGGGCACGCTCGAGCCTTGTTGCCGATCGGTGATGACGAAGTCCAAATCAGCATCGCCAAGAAGATCATCGACGAGCGTTGGAGTGTACGAGCCACAGAATCTCACGTCGCCGAATTGCTGAAGGCGGAGCACGACGAGGAGACGGGCAAGAAGGTCGTCAACGCGACTCGGCAAAAACGACGTCAGATCACGCCCGAAGTCGAAGCGTTGCAGCAAGAGATGCGGATGCTGTTCGGTACCAAAGTCGAGATCAAGAGTACGGCTCGCGGTCGTGGCAAGATCACGATCCACTTCAGCGATGCCGATGAATTTGATCGGCTGCGGGCGATGCTGAGTGACAGCGCGCGGCCGCCCTTGCGCGTCGCGGGTTAGTCGGGAGTATTCGTCCACGTAGGGTGGCGTCGAGCAAACATCGAAGAATGGTGGGTCTGCATTCGCGAGTAAGCTCTACAACGAGTCTCAGAGTGCAATCTCAGGCTTGAACTGTTTGCGCTGACCCACCAACCACTTGCGCGAATTTGAGCGACCCTACGAGCATCCGGGTGGTTCGTGGTGATGTCGGCTCGACGGTAGCGGAAGTCGGGAGACTTCCGAGGATTGCCAATCGCTGTTCGTCGGAACTCTTCCGAGTTCCGCTACGGTGGCTCCACCGGCGTTTTCGCTGCTTCCCGCACGGTCGCGCCGAGCCACACGCCCACTAGACTATTCGGGCATGTTTGGATTCTTTTCCTCAAAGCCGCCGCTGTCCACTCGCCAACGAACCGAGCTGGAATTGCTGATGCGCAAGTCGGTTCCGCTTGTCGGCGAACGGGCCATTCGCGAAGCCACCGTGATCAGACAGTGGACCGATCTGGCACTCGACCTGAGCGATCCGGATTCCTTGCTGATGACGGCCGCGGCGGAAGTCCGACGGCGAATGAAGCTGACGGACGCCAACATCCAACTGGATCTGTCCAACCACCATGCCATCGAAGCCTCCGCGTGCTATCAAAAGGGTGCGGCGGCGGTCATCAGCGTGGCGATCGAAACGCTGCAAGATCCGCTGCGCACCGTGACCTCCCTGGCCCACGAATTCGGGCACCACATTCTATTGTCGGACCCTGTCGTGAAACCCGCCAGTTATGACGAGCGGCTGACCGAGCTGTTGCCGGTCTGTTATGGGTTCGGAGTCCTGCAAAGTGACGCCAGCTTGTATTTCAATTCCTGGTCGATGGGCGAAATTTCCGGCTGGCAGGTTTCGAAGTCGGGTTATCTGAACGCACAAGAAATCGGCTACGCGCTCGCACTCTTCGCCCGGGTGCGAGGCGAAGCGAACCCGGCTTGGAAACGCTGGCTGCGAGCCGATTCGCGGGTCACGTTGCAACAGGCCCTCCGATACTTCCAGCACCGGCAAAAAACCGGCTCGCCCATATTGTTTGACGCTGACCGGATACCCGACACGAATTCGACCTCACGCGAACTGGCCGCCTGGCTCTTGGGGGATGATCCGACGTTTGCCCTGGCCGCTGCGTGGCGGCTGTGTGCGATGGACACGTTTGACGAACCGACAATCGCAGCGCTGCGTTCCGCCGCTCATTCCAAGGACCCCGATCTGGTGCCGCTCGCAATCAGCCTCTTGGCCGGCGCCGATGATCGCGACCAGGCAACCGTCGAGCTCATCAAATCTCTGTTGCGTGATCGGCGACCGCAGGTGGCGCTGGCTGCTGCTCGTGCCGCGTTTGGGCTGGGGATCGACATGAGCGAGCATCTTGGCATGCTCGCCTGGTTGTTGGACAAAGTCGAAGGCGATCGTCAAGAAGTCTTGCAGATGATGAGTGCCCAGGGATCGGCGGCCGCCGGCAGCGATGGAGAAATCGGTAGCATGCCGTCTGCAACCTCAGGAGACCCGCGCTGAGCCAGGCAGGGAAGCTCGGGGGGTTGTTCGCTCCGCCACTCCGGCACCGCGTTGTGCGAGGGTCTCCGACCCCGCACCGCGCAGTGCGAGGGTCTCCGACCCCGCACACCGGCGCAGTGCGAGGGTCTCCGACCCCGCACACTTGGTGACCGCAGGTCTCCCGCCCGCGCTGTGCGAGGGTCTCCGACCCCGCACACTTGGTGACCGCAGGTCTCCCGCCGCGCGGCACTGTGCGAGGGTCTCCGACCCCGCACACTTGGTGACCGCAGGTCTCCCGCCCGCGCGCTGTGCGAGGGACTCCGACCCCGCAACTTGGTGTCCGCTGGTCTCCCGCCAGCGACGAGCGCATGCGACCGTGTTGGCGACGTCACTACGGCTGCTTGCCAAACCGCAACAAATAGTTTTCCTTGAATCCCGGGATCGTCACGTCTTCGAGCAGCTGGAAGCCGGCCGCTTCGATCTCGCTTTGAAACACTTCTTTTCCACCGCGGACGTGACCGAGAATGAAGTCACGTGACTTACCTGGAATCCTGTCAAAGTCGATCAGGACCAACGTCCCATCGACACGCAGAGCACGATGAATCGTTTCCAGCGTCGCACTCGGATACTCAAAGTGATGGTAGGTATCACAAATAAACGCCACATCAATCGAATTCGCTGGCAAATTGACCGACCGGTCTGTGCAGAGCACGCTCTTCAAGTTCCGCACATTGTCCTCTCGCGATTTGTACTCGATGTGTTCCAGGAACTGCGGAGCAAGATCAACGGCGTAAACAAAACCGTCCGAGCCAACGGCGTCGGCAAACAATCGAGAGTAGAACCCCGTGCCCGCACCGATGTCCGCGACTTCGAGACCGGGTTTGATTTTCGTCGCCTTCAAAACCGCATTTCGCTCTGCATAGACCTCGCGACTCTCCAGCTCAAACCGACCGATCCATTCCGAGACGTCCAGGTCTTTCTTCAAAAAATTGTCATTGATCCCTGGCCGAACACTCTTCTCTTGGATCACGTCGGGTTTCGTCAGCGTCGCAGTGGGTTCATCGGCGGTCGCCGAAAGGGCTGTGGCACTGATGGTGATCAAAGCGACGGCCGTGGCGACGATCCTGGCGGTGAGACAAAGAGAAGAGGGGCAAGTTGTCTTCATAGCGGATGCTTTTCCTGGGGTGATTGATTCAACGGGGCAATCGGCTCCGTGCGATGGGATTCCAATTCGCAACCTTGGAGGTCACGATTTTCGGAGCAACTTGTGTTGCCTTCCTGATCGCTCTCTTGAACGTCCGACCGGACGCGGCAACTGCCGCTCAGTCACGTTGATACACCAAAAAGTGGTAACAACCAAGCCATCAGCACAAACCAGCCGGCCAACACAGCGAAAATGATCCATAAGTCAGTCATAGGGGCTCGTCCTTATTGTTCAGGTTTCGTCTACAGTCAATCTCAATCGCTCACATAATAAGACCAGGATCAAGAGCTTACGCTTTGCACGTCCCCTTGACCTGATTCCAGGGCATCTTTGCGATCATCATGCCCATCGCGCACGTATCTGTGATGCCTGCGAACATCAGCCCGGCGCCGACAAAGGCCGACAATCCGATCCAGGCGGGATTCACAAAGTAGCCGAGGGCTGCACCCAAGAAGACCAAAAAACCGGCGGCGATCCGGACTTGCCGTTCCAGGGACATCGCCTTCTTGCCGCGTACCACCGGTAGCCCGGCCGCCTCCCAAGCACTGGTGCCGCCGTCGACATTGACGATGTTGTCGTAGCCAGCCTTCACCAGTTTTTCGCACGCCTTGGTGCTGCGACTGCCCGAGCGACAGATGACATACAACGGCTGATCAGCGCCGCCATTGACGCGCGGTCATCACATCCTTCGGGTTCAGCGATTCGAGCGGCACGTTTCGCGCATAGCTGCAATGCAGCTCGCGAAATTCGACCGGAGTGCGAACGTCGATCAATTCGATATTGCCATCGCTTTGGCACAGTTCAGCAAGTCTTTGCGGCGTGATGGTTTGGAATTCCGTTGACATGGTTCCGTCCTTCGATTTCGAGTTAACGATTGAGTGAAATTGTGTTTGTTTTTTTGTCGTTTATTCCGGTCCAGACTCGTTCCCGCGCCGAGCCGACGAGCGTGGGAACGAGGCTGAAACCAGAATCGTGAGGAAGGGACTGGTTCGACCACCAGCAGCTTGGATCACACACAACTCGTGCAACGACCGTGCCAATCGACGAAAGTGCGTTTTCACGGGGTTTTTGCTTGATACTCAGCGGCGCTAACCCCGTCAAAACGCTAGCGCTAACGTTAGCGCTAAGGGAGCTGGCTCGGTTCACGCGAGCCCGTATTTGCGTGCTTTTTTCCACATCGTCACGCGGCTGACTCCCAGCATTTTTGCTGCCGCGGTTTTGTTGCCCTCCGTCGCCTGCAGCGCTTCGACGACCCGTTGGCGATCCTCCTGCTGTTTTTCGGTCAGCTCAGTGAGTTCGACCACATGGGAGGTTGCCGGTGTGATCGTCGTTGGCGTTGGCGGTATCTGCGGCGCACGGATCTCGCTTGGCAGATCAAACAGGGTAATGGTGTCCCCGCTCACGGTGACGAAGGCATGTTCGATCGCATTACGCAACTGCCGTACGTTTCCAGGCCAGTCGTAGGCCATCAGTTTTTGCAGTGCATCACGGGCAATTCCACTGACGCAACGGCCATGCAACCTGGAGAACTCTTCCACAAACCGTTCGGCCAACAGCGGGATATCTTCGCGGCGTTCTCGAAGCGCCGGCAAGTGAACTTCAAAGACGTGAATGCGATAGTAAAAATCCTCGCGAAATTCGCCGCTTTGAATCAGTTCTGCCAAGTCGCGGTTGGTCGCGGTGACGACGCGTACATCGACCTTCATCGCTTGGTCATCGCCGACGCGGCGGATTTCGCGTTCTTGCAAGACGCGCAGCAACTTCAATTGCAACAGTGGCGACACGTCGCCGATTTCATCTAAAAACAACGTGCCTCCCTGGGCGGCCTGAAAGACGCCGACCTTGTCGCGAACAGCGCCGGTGAACGCTCCTTTGACATGGCCAAACAGTTCGCTTTCCAGCAGCGTCTCGGGAATCGCCGAGCAGTTGACCGCGATGAACGGTTTGTCGCTGCGCTGGCTGACGGAATGAATCGCGCTGGCGGCAAGTTCCTTACCGGTGCCTGATTCGCCACTGACAAAAACCGTCACGTCGCTTTGCGCTGCCAGGCGAAGTCGGCGGAACACTTCTTGCATCCGCGTGCTGCGACCGACCAATCGCTCGAAAGCGTCGCGCCGCTTCGTTTGCTCTTCCAAAAGCGTGATTTTTTCGTTTGCCAAGACGAACTCGGTCAAATCGGTAAAGCAGCCGATCGCGCCCGCAATTTCTCCTCCCTCGTCACTGAGCATGCGGACGTTGCCGTGAATGTAGATCTCGCGACCGTCTTTCGAGAGAACTTTGCACTCTTGGCTACAGACGCCATCGCTGGAACATTGATCGGGCCGCTCCAGCATCTCCTTCAGGGTGGCAAATCCCTTGCAATTTCTGCCTTCCAGAATCGTGCAGGGATTTCCCAGCACTTCGTCGCGCGAATACCCGGTAATCCGCTCGGCCCCGTCACTCCACGAGGCAAAGCGAGCTGCCGAATCGACGGTAAAGAGCCCCACGGGCATGCTATCGATCAGCCTTCCGAATACGGTTGGATCTTTGCGAAAGTCAAGTTCCATGGAGATCAATTTATTCGTATCAACCGGGATAAGTTGGACGCCCAACTTAGATCTTATCGGTTCACGCGTCCAAATGGCACGAGCATTGCCTGAGTGAAGGTTTGGCGAGTCGTTGCGCCAATTTGGCTCACGTGTGGGACTTGCGCAAGAACGAATGGTGCTCTGGAAACGTACACATCCCACAAAGAATGGATGAGCATGACAAATTCGATTCAACTTAAACAACCTTGGTTGGTTGCGGTATGGCCGGGAATGGGGCAAGTCGCCTTGAGCGCCGGCTACTATTTGATGGCCAAACTGGAGATGACGGCGCTTGGTGATTTTTCACCATCCGAACAGTTCGACATTGAACATATTGAAGTCGATGGCGGCTTGATTCGCCCCGGACAGCGTCCACGAAGCCGGCTTTTTTATTGGGAAGATCCCAAGAAAGAGCACGATATCGTTGTTTTCATTGGCGAAGCACAGCCACCACGCGGAAAGTATGCTTTTTGTCAGCAACTGATCGAATTGGCAAAGAGTTTCCACGTCCAGCGAGTCTTTACTTTTGCGGCGATGGCGACGGAAATGCACCCCGAACAGCCCTCGCGGGTCTTTGGAGCGACGACCGATGAGGGTAGCCTGGAAGAAATCCGGCGTCTGGGCCTGGAGATTGTGCAAGACGGCCAGATCGGGGGCTTGAACGGCTTGCTGTTGGGGGCTGCCTATGAGGCAGGATTGAGGGGAACATGTTTGCTGGGAGAAATCCCGCACGTGTTTGCTCAGGCGCCGTTTCCGAAAGCATCGCTGCGAGTACTGGAAACATTCGCCTCGATTGCCGGGATCGAAATCGACTTTACCGAATTGGCCGAGCAAGCCCAAACGATGGAGCAACAACTCGTTAGACTAATGGCAAGCGTGGAGCGAGCAATGAACCAGGACGAAGACGACGAACATTTCGATATCGGCCTTCCCGAGGAGACGAAACTAAGTCCCGAGGATGAGCGGCGAATAGAAACGCTTTTTCGAGAGGCGGCGCAGGACCGATCCAAGGCCTACGTGTTGAAGCGAGAATTGGACCGGCTGGAACTGTTTGCTGACTATGAGGATCGTTTTCTGGATCTATTCAGCGGCGGTCAATCCAGTTAGGTCGATAGCTGAAGCAAACTGGGTCGGAAAATCATCGTCAGCCCCAAGGCCAGGATGACGATTCCGCTGATCAGCTTCAACCAGCGTCCTTCGCGCTCCTGAAGTCGGCGTCTCGAGAGCGTGACGACCACAATCCCCAGCAGGATCGTGTCGTCCAACATGTACGCGACATTGTAAAGCCCGAGGTAACAGTAGTTTGCCCACGTTGGCAGCTCCTGCATCATCAAAATCTGTGTGTACAACGCGGGCAGGCCGGCGGTGCAAAGCAGTTCGACAATGTTGACGACGATTGCCAAAGCGACAGCCGCCGAGATCGCAGCCGTCAAGTATTTTGCATTCACGATGTTGCGAACGTGCGCGTAAATCCCCGGTTTTTGCGATTCAGGAATCGAAAACGACAAGCCTTGTTTGAACGCGAAAAAATCTTTGACGTTCACGAGCCCAATGAACGCGGCCATGCAACCCAGGACAATTTGCACAGGCCGAGCAATACCGATCAGCTGAAAAACATTCAGCCAGGCGGCCATGAAGGCGAAATAGGCCACGCCACTGATGACCACGAAAGTGCCGGCGATCGCAATCATTTTCTTGCGGTCATTGATGTTGACCAAGACGGAAAGCAAAAACACCAAAACCCACATCGCGCACGGGTTAAATCCGTCGATCAGACCGACCAGAAAGGTAAATACCGGCAACCCCAACGAGCTGACTCGAAGCTCACCGAACAACGGGACTTTGATCACCTCCGCTGCAGACCCCTGGTCGGTTTCGCCTCCATACTCCGGAGTCTCGGTGACGACAATATCATCGGGAATGGGCACGTCATCCGCCTCGGCCGGCAGCGGAACATCGTCTGCCTCGGTAGGCAGCGGAATGTCATCGACGCTATCCGCAGTCACTTGACTCGCCGCATTGACCCCACCGGGGAGATTGAGCAGACCGGGGATTTGCAACCCAAACAACATGATGCCGGCATGCGTTCGCGGGAAAGTCACCGACGATCCAATCGCGGGCGAGCCACTGGCAACTTTGACAAGCGATTCGATCTGTCTGCCGGTGAGGGTGTCGCCTTGGTATCCCACAATCAGTTGCCCCGAGAAATGGATCGCCGGCAGACCAGGTGCCACTCTGAATTGTTGGCAAAGCGAATTCCACCGTTCACGTGCGCCGACGTCGTAAGTGATCTCGTAGATCGCGATCTTCAGCCCGGGCCATCGTTGTTGCATGCCCGCGAGGAATCGCTTTGCGCTCTGGCAGCGAGGACATGTCGATCGCGTGTAAACATGCATCGTGTACAGGTCTTCGATCTTCGGTCCCGTAATCCGCACTTCGTCAAAACCGATGTGGATCTTGCGACAGCAATAGACCATCGGAACGGCCGGCTTTTCATACCCAGCTCGTTTCGCCAAATCCCAAAGACGTTGCAGCTGATCCCGATCCTCGATCACGTCATGGACGACCAGTTCCAGCCCGGGTCGTCGAGCCGTCAGGTCATTCAAGTACCTCAGCGCCTCGTCGCAGCGCTCCGAGTCCGTGCGGACAAAAACCTCGATCTTGATCGTGTTAGCGGTT
Organism: Pirellulaceae bacterium; assembly: GCA_963714715.1. Lineage (GTDB taxonomy): Bacteria > Planctomycetota > Planctomycetia > Pirellulales > Pirellulaceae > JBFJVZ01. Next base: position 59,469 of record CAVQPV010000055.1, read on the forward strand.
GGTCCCCAGGGCTGATTTGCAGCAACCGTGGGAATGGTGAGCGCAACGGCGAGCAATACCGCGGCAACAGGCACGCATCGTGGCGGGCATTTTCGGTGGAAGGACATGGTGTTGAGATCCAAGCTGCGATCTTTTCGGGATGGCGATTTTCAAGCTGCCAAGCCGGTTTCACTCAGCACGTTACGTCACCGTGCCGGCGATCCAATGGCGCACACCGCACCTGCGATGGGCTGAAAGTCATGGATAGGGGTTCTTCACAGCAAACGGCGTGCCCAGACGCCACGAACACGCTCTCACCTGCACTCAAATGCAATACCATCTCGTAGGGCCAGGAAGTCTCTTGTGTGCGGGCGCGCCGTTTTGACACACATTGGGCGGAATGCATTTTCGTGCAACGGGTCTCCTGACCCAGGGCTTGAAGGGGCTTTGTCGGTTTGCCAGCGGCAACAAAAAGTAGCCGTCACGCTCCGCCGTGACGATGCCCGACCGGGAAGCGAACCAACAGATTTTTTTGTATCGAACAGTTCGCTTGGTCGCGGTCCAACTACGATCCACCGGGGTCGCTCTGCAATCCTGCTGACGATGACCGTCGGTGCGCTACGCGACCTGCGGCTGATCGCTGCGACCACTTCGCGGTCAAAACACGATCGGGTCGGGAGACCCGACCTGGGCTGAGGAATTAAGTGAGCCGTGACGCGTGAGCGGCCGGGCATTGCGCATTGCCCGGTGCCTTACGGCTTCACGGCCCACGGCTCACCCTCTTGCGCTGCGAATCGGTTAATTCATCAGCCCAGACCTGACCTACCTTCAGCTGTAGTCGTGCAATCGGATCGGCACAAACCGAGTCCCCCAATTGCCGTGCCCAGATTCAAATCTGCCGGCACACGCGCTGTGGCACAAACGGCATGTTGATTGGTCCGTTAGATTCCAGCTCGTAATCTCGTAGCCAAGTCGGCCAATCAGGCATTCGCCGCACCCGTGGCAGTAGGTGGACTGTCCGATTTCGTCGGGAACGTTACCGGTGTACGCATAGCGAACACCATTTCCCATCGCGATCTTGCGCGCTCGTGTCAGAGTCGAATGTGGTGTTGCCGGTCGATCCAGCATCCGCCAATCGGGATGGAACGCGGTGAAATGCATCGGCACGTCGGGGCCCAGTTCGCGGACCACCCAGCGAGTCATTTCGTCAAGTTCATTGTCGGAGTCGTTTTCCCCGGGAATCAGCAGCGTGGTGGTCTCCACCCAAACCTTGGTTTCGTGTTTCAAATAGACCAGCGTCTCGAGCACTGGTTGTAGGTGTGCCGCGCAGATACTTTGATAAAAGCGATCCGTGAATGCCTTCAAGTCGACATTGGCGGCATCGATCTGTTGATAGAACTCAGCCCGAGGTTCCGCACACACTTCTCCAGCGGTGACGGCAACCGTGCGGATACCGTTTTCTCGGCACTGGCGCGCCACATCGATCGCGTACTCGTGAAAAACCACCGGGTCGTTGTAAGTGAAAGCGACACTTCGACAACCGAGCCGACCGGCGGCTGACGCGATGGCAGCCGGCGAGGCTTCGTCCGCCAACGTATCGAATTGGCGTGACTTGCTGATGTCCCAGTTCTGACAAAACTTGCAGCCCAAATTGCATCCCGCGGTGCCAAAAGAAAGGACAGGGGTGCCCGGCAAAAAGTGATTCAGCGGCTTTTTCTCGATCGGGTCAATGCAGTAACCACTGGAACGACCATAAGTGGTCAACACAACCTCACCATCGTCGCAGGCACGGACAAAACAGAAACCTCGCTGCCCCTCGTGCAGTTTGCAAAGACGAGGACAGAGGTCGCATTGCACTCGACCATCTTCCAGTCGATGCCAATACTTGGTTGGATAAGTATCCGGAGGGGTGGACCCTGCAATCATGGCACACATTCGCTGTTGGGAGGCACTCGAATGCATCACCGTGCAAAGCGTGTTCCGCTTTCTTGACCCGGGCAGGCAATTTCCGAATTACTCCCTCGTCGTACTCTTATCTCTTACTCGCTAATCCTAATCCGACTCCTAATCCTAATCCTCTTTGGCGAGCGATTCAGACTACAAAGACTAAGAGCATGAGTAAGATCAAGAGCATGAGTAAGATTAAGATTAGGATTAGCTTAGGATTACGAGTAAGAGATAAGAGCAGAAGTAAGAGATAAGAGCAGAAGCAACAGCAGGGTTCCAGCTACGCGGTGCCACGACGGTATTCGCGCAATTCGGATGACAGGTGATGCCAGCAGAATCCGAAAAAACCGAGCTGAAACGCAGTTTGGGATTATCGCTGATTACCTTCTACGGGGTGGGCACCATCGTCGGCGGTGGCTTTTACGCGTTGATCGGCGAAGTGGCTGGGCATGCCGGTTACCACACACCGCTGGCGTTCTTCACAGCGTCGGTCATCGCTTTGTTCAGCGCCTTGTCGTACGCAGAGTTGTCCGCGCGCTTTCCCTACAGCGCCGGGGAAGCACACTACGTCTTGGTGGCGTTCCAACGCCCCTGGTTTTCGACCACCATTGGCTGGTTGGTCATCGCGACCGGTGTTGTTTCTGCGGCGACGCTTGCCAATGCGTTCGCCATCTTTCTGCAGAGTCTGATCCCCGCCCCGACGACACTGACGATCGTTGTCTTGGTTGTTTCTTTGGCCGCTTTGTGTGCGTGGGGCATCGGTGAGTCGGTTCTGTTCGCGGCCGTGATCACGGTCATTGAAGTTGGCGGGCTGCTGTTGGTGGTCGCCGTAGCCGGCCGGAATCTGGCGGACGTGCCGCGACAGATAGGTCAATTGCTGCCATCGTTTCGCGGACAAGACTGGACAGGAATCTTACTGGGGGCGTATTTGGGTTTTTACTCATTCGTCGGCTTTGAGGACATGGTCAACGTCGCCGAAGAAGTAAAACAGCCCAAGCGTAATCTGCCGCGGGCGATTCTGTTGGCACTTGGATTGACGTCGTTTCTGTATGTGATCGTTTCCCTGGTCGCCGTGATGACGGTTTCGCCCGTCGACTTGGCGGGTAACAGAACACCACTTTCCGTGGTTGTTGGCGGAGGCAAAAACGCGGTCGCCCTCAGCGCCATCGGCATGCTGGCGGGCATCAACGGGGCACTCGTCCAAATCGTCATGGCCTCGCGGGTCGCCTACGGGATGGCGAAGAAAGGGCAAGCTCCGCAAGTCTTTGCTCGTGTCAATCGTACGACGCAAACGCCGATCGAAGCGACGATCGCGGCGGCCGCTTGCGTCTTGTTGATCGCCGTTGCCTTGCCGCTGGTGACGCTTGGCAAAGATCACCAGTACGGTGCTGCTGACGATCTACGCGGTCGTGAATCTCGCCCTCTTGCTGATCAAGCGGCGGGACGAGCCCCACCCGGATGATTGCCCGAAGTATCCGATCTGGATCCCGGTGACCGGATTCTCGCTGTGTGCTTTCTTCGTCTTGTTTCAAATCGTCTGGCAAGTCATCGCGTGGACGTGACCAGAAGGGTTATAAAGGCACGATCAGTGGCGCCCTTGAGAAATGGACGCGAAAGAGACCTGCCAACCACGGTTGATGTGATTGAATCTATGGCGATTGACCCGATTTGCGGAATGACCGTCGACGAAAAGACTGCCTTGTCAACGGAGTCCGACGGCGAGGTCTATTATTTTTGCTGCCAGAACTGCCAGGCGGAGTTTGCTCGACGCAACGTCCGGCGCCGTCAACCCACGTCGTCCAGTTGGGGGTCACGTCCGGGGCGAGGGCGGCTGGCGAGCGTGAATCGCCAGGGGGCAGTCAGCCTGCGTGTGATTCGTGCTGCAGCGTCGCCGGGGATGTTGATCGTGCAGATGGGCGCAGCGTTTGCCGCTTCCGAAACTGACATCGGCTTGCCCTATTACTGCCCGATGTGCGAGGGCGTGGAAAGCAGTGTGCCGGGTTCATGCCCAAAATGCGGCATGGCGCTCGAGCGTCGTGACGTTCGCGGGCGGGAAGATGACTCCGAGCTCAACGACATGACGCGGCGGTTGGTGTGGGCAGCGGTGCTCGGGTTGCCGGTCTTTATTCTGGCCATGGGTCCCATGATGGGCTTGCCCATCGCACGCTGGCTCAGCCCGCAAGACGTCCGCGTGGCTGCAATTCGTGTTGACGGTCCCCGTCGTCTTTTGGGCGGGATGGCCGTTTTATCAGCGGGCCTGGCGATCGATCGTTACCCGACAGTTCAACATGTTTACGCTGATCGCGATTGGGATCACCGCATCGTTCGCCTTCAGCGTCTTTGGATTGCTGACACCTCAGTTCTTCCCAGCAGCGATGCGCAGCGGCGGCATGGTCCACATTTACTTTGAGTCGGCCGCCATGATCACCGTTCTCGTGCTGCTCGGTCAGGTACTGGAATTGCGTGCCAGGCGGCGCACCGGCAGCGCCATTCGCGAACTGATCACGTTGGTTCCCACGACGGCGTATCTGGTCCGCGAGGGTAATGAGACGGAAGTGCCGGTTGCGAATCTCCAGCTTGGTGACCTGATTCGGATTCGACCGGGTGAGACGGATCCCGGTCGATGGGACGATTGTCGAAGGCCAAACCAGTGTTGATGAATCGATGATCACCGGCGAGTCGATTCCTGTTCACCGTGGCCTGGATGATGGGTTGATCGCGGGTACTTTGAACCAAACGGGATCCGTTGTTTTTCGGGCCGACCGCGTGGGCAAAGAAACCGTGCTGGCCCAAGTCGTCGCGATGGTGGCCGAGGCGATGCGAAGCCGAGCCCCGATTCAACGGTTGGCCGATGGGGTTGCTCGCTGGTTTGTGCCGCTGGTGTTATTGATCGCGGCGGTGACCTTTGCCACCTGGGCCATCATCGGTCCCGAGCCGAAATTGGCCTACGCGATCGTCAATGCCGTTGCCGTGCTCGTGATCGCCTGCCCCTGTGCCTTGGGCTTGGCGACACCGATGTCGATCATGGTGGGGGTGGGACGCGGCGCCAAGGAAGGTGTTTTGCTGCGTGACGCCGCCACGCTCCAGCGTCTGCACAACGTCGATACGTTGATCATCGACAAGACCGGTACGCTTACCGAAGGGTGTCCCAAACTCACTCACTGCGCCGCCATCGCTCAGCACAGTGATCACGACTTGCTACGTCTTGCCGCGTCGGTGGAGCATCAGAGTGAGCACCCGCTGGCCATGGCCATTGTGTCGGCGGCGCAGACGCAGTCTCTTTCGCTCTTGCCCGTCGCTGACTTCCACTCGCACGTCGGCGCGGGAATCGAAGGCACCGTTGATGGGCATCATGTCCGCGTGGGACATCGGCATTGGCTTGAACAATTCGGCATCGACTTTCCGATGCAAGTGATTGATGAAGCCGGCCGATGGCAATCGCGGGGCGAGACGGTTGTGTATGTTTCTGTCGATCAGCAGCCGGCCGGGTTGTTGGCAGTGGCCGATCCGATCAAGCCCGACGCACGCGAGGCGGTGGAGCATCTCAAGTCGACGGGGCTGAAGATCATGATGATGACGGGTGATACCGAGCAAACGGCAAACGCCGTGGCACAGCAACTGGGAATCGATTCGGTCTACGCCAACGCGCGTCCGGAAGCGAAACTGAAGAAGGTCAAAGAGCTGCGGCAAGCGGGAAGCGTCGTTGCCATGGCAGGCGACGGAATCAATGATGCGCCGGCGCTCGCTGCCGCTGACGTGGGCATTGCCATGGGCACAGGAACCGATGTCGCGATGGAGAGCGCAGGCGTGACGCTGGTCAACGGTGACTTGAAGGGAATCGGGAGAGCAGTTGATTTGAGCCGACTGGTGATGCGGAACATCCGCCAGAACCTGTTCTTTGCGTTTGCCTACAACGCTCTCGGCATCCCGATCGCCGCGGGAGTCCTGTGGCCGTGGTTTGGTATTCTGCTGAATCCCATGATTGCAGCCGGCGCGATGATCTTCAGCGACTTGTCCGTGGTTGGTAATGCACTGCGGTTGCGTTCGGCACCATTGAGCGACAAGCGGTGATCCGGCAGCGGCTTGCCGACGAATCTCAGTGAACCGCCAGGCGATCTACCGAGTGCGGGTTGCGGTATGCAAAGTAGCCATCTCGCTCCGTCGAGATGTGGCCCGACCGAAGCGTTTTCAAATGAATCATGGTTGATCGTAGCTGAATCGCGGCCAAACGATCTCTTCGACCCACACATTCCTGATGGTTCGCCACCCGGTCGGCATCGTCACGGCGGAGCGTGACGGCTATTTTTTGTCTCTGCTGGCAAACGGCAATCTGTACTCCGAGCTGTTCGGCGGCCCACATCTCGGTTGCCAAAGAACGATGGATCAATGAACATGTAAGAGATCCATCCGCACGCAAAGCACCTTCCTTGGGTGTTGTCTGGCACATTCCTGAATCCGCCCCGACGAGACGACGACTTGCCCCCATCAGAAAACGTATCGATGCGCACGACCGACGGTGATGCCAGGCTCCAGGCACTTCTGGATACCGCTGTGGATGGCGTGATCACCATCGATGAACGCGGCATTATCGAATCGGTGAATCCTGCCGCCGAGCGGCTCTTTGGATACACGGCTCAAGAAGTCGTTGGACAAAATGTCCGGATCTTGATGCCGTCGCCGTACCAGGATCAGCACGACGGCTACATGGAAAGATATTTGCGGACCGGCGAGCGACGGATCATTGGGATTGGCCGCGAGGTCGAAGGCCGGCAAAAAGACGGAACGACTTTTCCGATGTACCTGTCGGTCAGTGAAATCAACGTGGGTGCCCGGCGTTTGTTTACGGGCATCGTCCACGATTTGACGGAATTGAAACAGGCAGAGCGGTCGGCTTCGCAATTGGGGCGTGTACTCGAGGATGCTCTCAACGAGATCTATATCTTTTCCGCCGACACGTTGAAGTTTGAATGCGTCAATCGCGGGGCTCGTCATAATCTGGGCTACACGATGCGTGAGCTTCGCCAGCTTACGCCCCTTGATCTCAATCCTGATTTCACGCTGCAGAGATTTGAAGAGATCGTGATGCCGCTCCGCATTGGTATGTCGGAAAGCATCACTTTCGAGACCGCCTATCGGCGCAAGTGCGGCACCAAGTATCCCGTCGAAGTTCATTTGCAGCTTTCGCGCGTGTCCGGCGAGGCGGCATTTGTGGCAATCGTGCTGGATATCTCCGAGCGTAAGCAGGCCGAAGTGGAACGAAGTCGCTTGAGCGGCGAGTTAAAGGATCGCGTTCATGAGTTGCGAATTCGCGACCAGGCGTTGCGGTCGGCCGGCGAAGGTGTCGTGATCGTCGACGCCCAGACGGCGGAATATCCCATCGTCTTTGTCAACGAGGCCTTTGAGTCGATGACGGGTTACGGTGCCAACGAAGTGATCGGCAAGCCTTGCTGGATGCTGCACGGCGATGACATCGACCAACCGGGCGTGCGGTCGATCACCGACGCTTTGGAGAACTCGCTTGAGTGCCACGCCATCGTCCGCAGTTATCGCAAAGATGGCAGCATGTTTTGGAATGACATCACGATCGCACCGGTACAGAATGGAGAACTCGTCCCCAGCCATATCGTTGCGGTGATGGAAGACATCACGGAAGATCGGCGGACTCAGCAGCGATTGGTCCAGTCGGAACGGTTGGCGGCGATTGGCGAAATGGTAACCGGTTTGGCACACGAGAGTCGCAATGCGCTGCAGCGCGCCCAGGCTTGTCTGGATATGCTGACATTGGACCTGGAAGGCCAGGCCGAGCAGTTGGACCTGACCAATCGAGTTCGCATTGCAATCGATGATCTCAGGCGGTTGTACGAAGAAGTCCGCGGTTACGCGGCGCCGATCAATCTGCATCGGCAAGACGCGGACGTGGCGGAGATTTGGCGCAAGGTCTGGGCCGACGTGAATGTGGTTTCCGCAAGTCGAACGATCAAATTAGTGGAGGAAATTAGCACGCGAAATCTTTGTTGCCGCGTTGACAGTCACCGCATCGAACAGGTTTTCCGCAATATCTTCGAGAATGCGATCACGGCTTGTGCCGATCCGGGACAGGTCGAAGTCGAGTGCACGGAAGTGGACCTGGACGCACAGCCCGCTGTGCGAATCGCAATTCGAGACAACGGCCCTGGATTCGAAGAAGAAGCTGCGTCGCGGGTCTTCCAGCCGTTTTTCACGACCAAGCAAAAAGGGACCGGACTTGGCATGGCGATTGCAAAGCGAATTGTCGAGACGCATGGTGGTCGAATCGAAGTTGGCAACCTCCGAAAGCCCGGCGCCGAGATCGTCTTAACAATTCCACGTTAGACGGAAATCTGCTTGATGGCTGTTTTACAGCGCATCGCGGTCGCCGATGATGATCGGACGATTCGACAGTTCTATTGTCGCGTCCTGATGCGCAAGGGCCTGAATGTTGTCGTGATCGCCGGCAACGGCAAAGAATTGGTCGATGGGTGTCGTCAAGAGCAGCCGGATTTGATCATCTGCGACGTCCGCATGCCGGAATTGGACGGTTTGTCCGCCCTTCATTTGATCGCCGGGTATCGGCCGACCCCGGCCATCATCATCAGTGCTCAGAGCGAGCAAGATTTCATCGAGCACGCGGGAAACGATTACGTACTTGCCTTTATGGTCAAGCCGGTAGGAATGCACGATCTTGATCAGGCCGTCACGCGCGTTCAGCAACGGCTACAGTGGCAAGAGTCGTGGCAGGCCTGACAATGTGCGGCAACTTGACCTTTGTAGGACGGGTTTCCTGACCTTGTCATTACCCACATTTTTTTGATCCTGAAAGGATCACAGACAGTAGCCGTAGGTCGCGTAGCGCACCTACGGTCAACGTATCGTTTTCCCTGTTTTCGACCCCGAAGCGGGTCGCAGACCTGCGCTGTCGCGCCGATCTGCGACGCCCTTCGGGGTCGATTTTAGGAGGTCGGCACATTGTTTGCACCGATTCGATTCCCGCAAACGTGCACAATGTGTGTGCTCACCTGTCACAATCGTGCGTAGCTGCTCACCACCCTTTTATCCGGCGCCAATGGAGCGCCGCCATCGTGGCCACATCGATGCCAGCGAACTTTGAGTCGCCAGATTCGGGTCCGACCAACACGCCAACGAACGCGGCAGTGTCCGATCAGTTGATCGAGATCGCGGATCTGCTGGAGACACAACAGGCAAACCCGTTTCGCATTCGCGCCTACCGAGTCGCGGCTGAGACCCTTCGTCAGCTTGATCGTCCCGTCCAGGAGATTTTGGACGCAGCAGGTGTCGAAGGACTGATACGGCTGCCGGGAATCGGTAAATCGATTTCGACTGCGATTGCTCAGTTCTGTGACACGGGCCAGATGGGAATGCTGGATCGTTTACGCGGTGAAGTGCTCGCGGAACGTGTTTTTACGACCGTGCCAGGAATCGGGCCTGAACTCGCGTCGCGCATCCACGATCAACTCGGCATCGAGACGATGGCTGAACTGGAGACGGCTGCTTTCGACGGGAGCTTGGCGAAAGTACCGGGGATGGGGCACAAACGCATCCTGGCGGTCCAGCAATCGTGTGCCAGTCGATCTCGGCTTCCGCCCGCGAAACCATCCCCTCGGCAAGATGAGCAAGAGCCAACGGTCGAAGTCGCTGAAATCCTGGCAGTCGATCATGACTACCGCCGTCTGGCCGATGCGGACCGTCTGATCCGAATTTCACCCAAGCGTTTCAATCCCCAGGGAAAAGCATGGTTGCCGATCTTCCACACTCAGCACGGCGGCCGTCACTACACCGCGCTTTTCTCCAACACGGCAAAGGCTCATGAATTTGGTAAAACCAAAGACTGGGTTGTGATCTATCGCGACGACCACGACGGCAACGGTCAATGGACGGTGATCACGTCACAGTTTGGCAGGCTGAAGGGCAAGCGAATTGTTCGCGGTCGTGAGCAAGATTGCGCAGCATACTATGCTGAACAACCGACGGTCGACCAAAGAGTACAAACTGACAACCATTCCTGCACTCCAAATTGAGCATTCGAGAGATGATTCCGCGATTTCAACGGATACTGCTGCCCGTGGACTTCACACCCAAGAACGAATCGGCGCTCGAGGTCGCTCGCGAGCTGGCAACTCAGTACGACGCGACCATCTCGCTGATCCACGTGATCGAGACCATTAACCTGCCCGAAGACGACGAACTTCGGGATTTCTATTCAGAACTCGAGAAACGGTCGCGAACACAGTTAGCTGCTTTCGCGGATCGCTTTGATGAGGCCAAGACGCCGGTCGATCAAGAAGTCCGCTTTGGTCATCGAGCCGAAGAAATCGTCGGTTTCACGGTGGAACAGGCGATCGACTTGATCGTCATGAGTTCCCACCCGATCGATGCAGGTACTCCCATGCGCAATTGGAATACGCTCAGCCACCAAGTCTCACTCTTGTGCGCCTGCCCGATTTTGTTGGTCAAATCGGTGACTTGAGTGAGGACCGAGCAGGCAACGCGTGGCGTAAGCTTCCAGCTTGTGATTCCCAGATTTCGCAAGCTGGAAGCTTACGCCACGTGTGAGTTGTCAGCCTGTCATCATTTCGGAAACGGCCCTCGTGTAATGCCGCCCCTTGTTTTCTTCCAGCGTGATGAGGCTGTTAAACAACTCTTGCACTTCGGGCACCGACGTTGCTTGCGATAGCTCGCGAAATAGCTGCACCAGGTCGCGTTCGATATCGAAAGCCGACTGAACCAGATGCTCAGGTGTGTTCGAGTCCTCGAAAGATGTTTGCTCAACACGTTTGATAATTTCTTCTTCGTTTCCGAATTGGATCCAGGTATCGAGGACGGATCTGGGAGCATCCGATTCGTAGCCCGCAATGCAGTCGTCAATCTTGGATTCGTGCTCGGCCATGTAGTCGGTAAGCAGACTGAGCCCCGGATCGTTTGAAACCAGTTGCATGGAACGAAAGCGAGTCGACATTCGCCGATGGATGTCTCGAACCTGATCCAGGATTTCAATGATCTGTTTTGACGGCATGAGGAATCTCCGTAACGTGTTAATAAGAACTGGAGGGCACTTTCTGTCTGGAAGTTGCACCCGAAACGCCTGCATCATCGGTGTCATCACCGCGGGGTCCTAAGGCGGCGTCTCGGATGATCAGATGAAAGACCGTGTATCGCGTCATCTCTTCGCTGGAACTGAATTCGTAATGGCGGGCCAATCCATGTTCCAGGAAGGAACGTGTGGCCGGCGTCACCGTCGCAGAGACTTGCGTGATTGACCAGATCTTGAATCAACCAGCGAAAGTTGACTGTGGCGGACGAACTCATCCGATCGCCCAGGTATTCATAGTTCAATCGACCGTGATCGATTCGGAAGGCTCGTAGCGGGTTGGCCACTAGCACCAACAATTCGAGGCCGCCCTGCTGGACCGGCGACGGATGTTCGTCTCGATGCGATGTCGCCAGCGAGACCGCGAGGGTGGGAACCGGTCCGGCGAGATGTTGGGCGTGGTGCGGCACGAGTCCGACGCTCAGCAGCGCCACGTTCTTCCAAGCGATCGTCGTCTCTTGCTCCCCGCGAAGACCCAAAATCTCGAATCCTCCGTCACTGCAGCGGAGATGGTGGACTGTCTCGATCCTGTCAAGTTTCGGGACCTCTTCGCACGGAATTGCCGCCGCGTTGACGCCTAAGTCGCGAATCGCCTCGGCAAGTCTCGCCGCTTCATGCATCGGTCGCGCCGCAGGCAGCACCCCGGGCAAACTGTGCACTTGAAACTGGGCATCGATGTGATTGATCCCAAGTTGACTGGCAATCACGTCCCTCAGCTGATGCGGATCATCCGGCACACCGAAAACCACCACTTGATGCAGCCTGTCGGGTAATCCGTTGCTCTGCTTTTCGTCAGAATCGTGCGTCTTTGTCACGGTTGGATCCCCAATGGGCATTTGAGACGAGCGGGACTCCGCAATTTCCGAATCCCTCCGAGCTTTCCAGCCCGATCGATAGGACAGCAAACGCGATGCCAAGAACGAGGCTCCAAGACGCCCATTTTGGCTGACCATTTGTCGATGGCAGACGGAGACTTGGTTCCGGGGTCACCTTTGACGTCAGACTTTCCAACACAGCGGGAGCGAGCGACGAGTGGTTCTGCGCCGTTTCCCGGTACCGATGGTACCCATTGCGTTGGCGATGGCCACACGACGAGATCACTTCAAGAATTAAACGCCCCAGTGGCCCCAGTGGGCCGCAGATGTTAGCGGCGTTCCAGGGGACGATATCCGGCGCATCTACAGCGGGGATGATCTGGCATTCGCTGGCGAGCGCCGGAAGGTCGCCACCATGCGTGTGCCGATCGTAACGATGCAAGGCATTCATCCGGATATTGCGAATGCGAGGAAGATATGCGCTGAAGAAACCGATCCCATACGATCACCTATGAACAGGCTTATACGTGTTGTTTGTACACGTCACCAAGGAGCTTTAGCGACGCAGTTCTGGCACGATCGGTCTGCAACCCGGCGTCGCTGGAACTGCGCACGGCTGTTCACGCCGACGAGAAATCAAGTTTGCGAAAACCGATTTCAATGTCCACAAGGGGGTCTTACAATGATCGTATATTCGCTATCTTGACGACACGTTCAACGCAGGGAAGGAGTTGGCGGCGATCGATGCCGCGGTAAAGACCGCGGTCCAGCCCAAGATCGAATCAAACTGCTTCGTAAAGGTTCAGTGGTTGCGGGGATGAAGAAGCCCGGGATTGATCACTTACCCAGGCAGTTCAATAGCAATCCTCCTGCGAGTGCCCGATGCTTCGTTGTTTCGTCTTAGCCCCCTTGCTCTGCATCCTGATCGGCACGCCGCTGCGCAGACATCGTCGTGACCGTTGAAGACGAATTCAACGCCCAGCTGGGTTCAACGGTGTTCCTTGATGTGACAATCGCGAGGTGACAGTTCCGACTTGCTACAGTTTTTTGAAGTCGTGTTTCTCATTTCGACAGCGGGATCAACACGCTTGGAGTTTGAAGATCCCCAACCACGTGATTCTCTCGAATCGGATGCTCCTGATCCAGAGTATGTCTTCCTTGGCGACAGTTTCGGGTTTATAGCACCCGAACCGGTGGGCGATTTGTTCTCAGGCACCTTATACTCCGCCTTTGATGAAACGTTCTCGTTTGCTAACGTTATACCGTCACCCAGCAAGCTATTGGTCACACTGGAAATTAGGTCCCTGGTCGAGTCCTTACCCAATATCGGTGACCAGTTTAAGGTGAGCCTCATCACCGATCCCCCCATAGGAGAGACCTTCTTTCGAACTCTCGTCGACGAAGACACGATGACGTATGAGGATTTGACGATATCAACCCTGTCCAATTTGGAGACTGAGGTAACTGTCGTCGCCGCCAACGCCGCCATTCCCGAACCGAGCAGCCTGCTGTTGGTGGCGACGATCGGCATGGGGTTTCTGGGAGTTCGCCGGTACCGTCGGCGGACCTCGCCGTAACGCGTGTCCAAATCCTGATGCGTTGACGCGCCGCATCTTTGATCGCGTCTCAAACCCATTCATCGAGTTAGTGTCGCGATTCAGATACGCTCTGTCCTGAAACCCGCCCATTCTGGACTGTCACGGATTGTTCACGGCCGACATGAAAACCCGGTTCGCAAGAACCGATTTCAATGTTCGGAGGGATGCACAACTACCGTCTATGCGCTATCTTGGCCATCTGTTCAGGCCACGGAGGGGAATGGGGGCAATCGATGCTGCGGTCAACGACCGCCGTCGATCCGAAGATCGCATCAAATTGCCTCGCAAAAAGTTCACTGATCCTGCGAGTCTGCGATGCTTCGTTGTTTCCTGTTCGTCCCATTGCTCTGCTTCTTCGGCACGTCGCTGCGCAGACATCGTCGTGACCATGGAACCCGCAGTAGACATCCAGCTAGGTGGAACCGAGTTCATTGAAGTCTGGGTCACAAGTACTGCTGATGCGGTCGAGCCCGATAAGGTGTTTTCTTTTAAATTCGAGCTCAATATCACACCCGTTCCAACTGGGCTCGCTGATCCTCTTGTCAGGTTTCTCGATCCTCCGGCGGGCGTCCCACAGCCATATCTCACTGAGTCGGACTATATCCTTTTTGACCACAGCTTGAGCGTAGCAAATGGGGAACCAGTCGGCGCAACCGGAAAACTCCCCCCGCTTCCCCCCGACCTTCCCTTCCCTCCAACTGTGTACGCGTATTCGGGCACTGATACTCATGATCCGGACGACACTTCCGTCGAGCTGACATCAGCCTCCGGTAGAAAGCTATTGGCCCGCGCGGAGATCACCACAATCGCTGCACCTGCGCCCGGTGAAAGTGATACCTTCGATGTTACCTTCAACCTTGCCACGTCCAGGTATTACATATCCGGTGACGATGACGAAGGTGTGCTGTTCACCTCACCCCTGGGAACTAACGTCACGACAGTCACGATCGTCGCTGCCAACTCCGCCATTCCCGAACCGAGCAGCTTGCTGTTGGTGGCGACGATCGGCATCGGGTTCTTTGGAGTTCGCCGGTACCGTCGGCGGATACGGTCGTAACGCTTGTTCCCAACCTGATGCGTTGACGAGCCGCTGCTTTACTGCGTCTGGGACTCTCCCAGCGACGTGACCTCTCGGGAAACGAAGAACGGATACATCGCGGGCACGACCAGCGACGTGAGTAGTGTCGACGTGATCAGGCCGCCGATCACGACCGTGGCCAGCGGCCGTTGCATCTCGGCTCCGTCACTGGTGGACAGCGCCATCGGCAAGAACCCCAGGCTGGCAACCAGGGCCGTCATCAAGACCGGACGCAAGCGGGTCATCGCCGTTTCATGCGTCACCTGCCGCGAGCGACATGCCGGCTCCGCCGTAAGTTTTCGGCGGCGCTGACCCACACCAATCCGTTGAGAACGGCGACTCCAAACAAGGCAATGAACCCCACTCCGGCGGAAATGCTGAAAGGCATGTCGCGGAGCGCCAGGGCAAAGACACCGCCGGAAGCCGCCATGGGAACGGCCAGGAAAATCAACAGTGCCAGCCGCGCCGACCCAAACGTCGTGTGCAACAACAGGAAAATCAGCAGCATCACGATCGGCGTGATCAACGCCAGTCGCCGACTCGCCGATTGCAGATTCTCGAAATCGCCGCCCCAACGTACTTCGTAACCGGGCGGCAGCTCGACTTGATCTCGCACCGCGCGCTGCGCTTCGGCGACAAAGGTTGCCACGTCACGGCCACGCACGTTGGCGGAGATAAACGTGCGGCGACGGTTGTTTTCGTGCTCGACCGTCGGCGGCGTCTCCGCAATGCGAATATCCGCCAACTCGCTCTAGCGGCACCGGTTTGCCTTCGATCTCGGCGACCGGCAGTTGCTTCAGCCGCTGGATGTCTTCCCGCCACTCCTCCGGGATGCGGACATCGATTGGAAATCGGGCGCGGCCTTCAAAGACATCACCGACCTCTTGCCCGCCCAGCGACGAAACGACGTCCAGGACGTGTGCCGCATCGATTCCGTAGCGCGCCAGTGCATCGCGGTCGGGGACGATCGTGATCGTGGTCAGGTTCGCCTGGTAGTCGGCCTTGACGTCGACGGCACCGGGGATCGACGCCAGCACACGTTCGATCTGCTTTCGACTTTCTTGCCAGGACATCCAAGTCATCGCCATACAGCAACACGGCGACGTCGGCCTTGACACCGGCGACCAGTTCGTCGACGCGCATTTCGATCGGCTGGGTGAACCCGAACGCGACCCCGGGGACGCTGCTCGTTGAGTACTTCCGACATTTCCTCGATCAGATCGTCACGATCGAGGTCCGGCCGCCATTGTTCTGGCGGATTCAAGAATCACCCAAACATCGGTCTGATGCACGCCCATCACGTCGTTGGCGATTTCCGGGCGGCCCGTCTTGCAGAACACGGTCTTGACTTCGGGAAAAGGCAGCAATGCTTGCTCGATCTGCGTCGACATTTCGATCGAACCTTCCAGCGACGCACTGGGCAATCGCACCGCCTCGACCAGCAGATCGCCCTCTTCCAGTCGCGGCATGAACTCCGCTCCCAGATTCAAACCGACCGGGATGCTGACGGCAAAGATGGCGATCGCGATCAGTGTCGTGAGCACCGGGTGCTGCGATCGATCGAGTGACCAGCGGCTGGTACACCGTTTTGATGATCCGTACCAACCAGACTTCCTTGTCCGACACCTTTCTGGGCAGCGCCAGCGAGGCCAGAGCCGGCATCAGCGTCATCGAAAGCACCAGCGATCCGAACAACGCGAACAGGACGGTCAACGCCATCGGCCGAAACAGCTTGCCCTCGGTTCCCTGCAGCATCAGGATCGGCACGTAGACGATCGCGATGATCAATTCGCCAAACATCGTCGGCTTGCGGACTTCGATGGCCGCGTCGCGAATGACCTGCAGCACGCGATTTGCCGTCCGGGCGATGTGCCAGACGGTGCATGCAGTTTTCGACCATGATCACCGACGAGTCGACGATCAGCCCGAAATCGATCGCGCCCAGACTCATCAGGCTGGCGGTGATGCCGAACATACTCATCATGTTGGTCGCGAACATCATCGACAAGCGGAATCGCCATGGCGACGATCAGGCCGGCTCGCAACGCTGCCCAGCATGACCAGCAGCACGACGATGACCAGCACGCCGCCTTCGACCAGGTTGGTCATGACGGTCTTCAGCGTGCGACCGATCAGGGCCGAGCGGTCGTAGATGATTTCGATTCGCACGCCCGCCGGCAACGTTTCGGCGATCTCATCGAGCCGCTCTTTGGCGCGTTCCACGACGACTCGCGAGTTCTCACCGACCAGCATCATGACCAGACCGGTGACGGCTTCGCCGCGACCGTCACGCGTGACCGCGCCTTGTCGTGTCATCGGAGCTTCGACGACTTCCGCAATGTCGCCGACCAGGATCGGTGTGCCGTCGGCTTCGCGTCGAAGCACCACGTCGCAAATGTCGTCGACGCTCTCCAGCAACGCTTGCCCGCGAATGAACCGCTGCTCGTCGTTGTGCACGACGTAGCCGCCGCCGGCCGACAGGTTGTTGCTGGGCAAATGCTGAAACAGCTCCTCCAGTGACAGTCCGTAGCTGGTCAGCAGATCGGGATCGGGGCGGATTTCGAATCGTTTTGTAGTAGCCACCGTGCGTGTTGATTTCGGTCACGCCGCGAACTTCGCGCAACCGCGGCGCGATGTCCCACTCCAAAATCGTCCGCAATTGCATCGGCGTATAAGTCTTCGCCGCGAACCTCGAACTGCAGGATTTCGCCCAGTGCCGTCGTCAGCGGTCCGATCTCCGGCGTGCCGTAACCCGGCGGGGATCAGCGGCTTTGCGCAGCACTCAGTCGCTCGGAAACCACTTGGCGGGCGAAGTAGATGTCGGTGCTTTCGTCGAACACGATCGTGACCACCGAAATGCCGAACTTGGAGACGCTGCGCAGTTCCTCGACATTCGGCAGACCCCCCATCACCGATTCGACCGGGATACGTGACGTACCGTTCCACTTCGACCGGCGACAGTGATCCGGCGTCGGTGATCACGGCCACTTGGACGTTCGTCATGTCCGGTACCGCGTCGATCGGCAAACGGATGGCCGAGACGACACCCGAGATGGCAACCAGGGCAATCGCGACGAGCACGAAAAAGCGATTGTGTAAGGAAAAATCAATCAGTCGGGCGAGCATGTCGGTTTCCTGTTGTCAGCTAGCGAGGTAAAGACGAACTGAGTCGCCAAGTAGCGTTACTCGTCTTCTCCCTGAAGCAGCAGTTCCGACTTCAAATAGAACGCCCCGCGCGTCACGATTCTGTCGCCGGGGTTGAGTCCGGCGATGATCTCCACCCAATCTTTTTCACGGATCCCGGTTGTCACATCGACGCGTCGATATTGCCCCTCGCCTTCGACAACAAACACAAACGCCTGCGAGTCATGTTCTACGATGGCAGCGTCTGGGACGGCCAACACGTTCCGGGGCTCGCAGATCGGAAGTTCCACGCGGACAAATTGTCCGGGGCGTAGCAGACCCGACGTGTTCTTGACGCTGGCCACCAGGGGCACGGCGTTGGTTTGCGGATCCACCTCTCGTCCGACGTAATAAACGGTTCCCGTCAATTGTTGCCCGGGCAATGCGGGAGTCGTCAACTGCAACGATCGACCTTCTGTCAATTGCAGTGCTTGCCAATCCCGCTCGCGAATATCGGCGGCCGCCCACAACGTGGACGTGTCCGCCAAAGTGAACAAGGCAGCCCCTTGCTCGACGCGCTCGGACACCGAATACATCTTCGACTCGATCGTGCCGTCGAACGCCGCCTGGACTTCCACAACGGAAAGGTCCTGCGGCTGTCGAACTGCCAACGAATCGTCTTCATGGCCGAGCAATGCACTCAGGTGATGCTCGCTGATCGTCAGTCGCCTGGCGGCATCATCCCGAGTGACTTTGGCGGCCGCACATTCTTTCTCGGCTGCATAACTCGCCTGTTCCAGTTCTGTCTCCAGCGCGGCAAGTGCTGATTCCTTTTCGCTTTGACGTTGCTTCGCCGTTCGTCCAGCGATCGCACCGGTGCTGGTCAGTTTCGTCATGTCATCCGATAACGCTTCGGCTAATCGATGACGTGAATAGGCCTCCAAAATGGCGACGCGATATTTGCCAAGTTTCACCTGCTTGACGTCATCACCGATATCCGCGGGCAACTCCTCGCGCGAACCGCAGAAATGAGTTGGGCGACACCGTCCAATGTCGCCTTCTTCCACTCGTACTCTTTGCTCGCAAGCTCCAGGTCGGCACGATGTTGAAGCAAATCGGCCCGCGCGGTCCCCACCTCGGGACTGCTGATCTTTGCCAGTACTTGACCCGCTTTGACGACAGCTCCCGGTTTGACGCTGATCTCCGTAATAATTCCGGCCGTGGGAATCTTCACTTCGATATGCCGGTTGTCGTCGTACCACAGCCGACCCGGTACGGTCCGCGTCATCGTGATCGATCGCTCGACCGCCTCGCCCACCGTGATTCCTGCCGCTTGACGTTTTCGGGAGACAAGTTGGACGGCGTTGTTGGACTCAGCCTGCGGCGCGTCGGGCGCGGTTGTTTCTACCGCTGCCGTGCCGGAAGCTTGAAAATGGTTCCAACTGACCAGACCAACAGCACCAATGACTAGGCCTACAAGGAAATGACTGATTCGACTGTGCACAACTAGATTCTCAAACGAAGGAAGCTGGATCGCTTCGGGCTAGCCAAGCTCGCTGGTGTTGGGGTGAACAACGGGGCGAGCGTCAGCAAGGAAAGAAAATGACGACTTGCGATCGCAGTTGCCACTAGCAGCGGGCAATACCGAGTACGGCACAAAGCGGTCGATCCAAGAGCAGTGAGTTTGAAAAGGAGTGACCGGTCGCCAGTGCGCAGCCTTGAATTCGGAGCAGGCGGCGGCACAAACGAATCAACCACGCATTCGCTCGACCTGGTTCCCCAATTTGACTCAAACTCCAGATGTGGATTTGCTGTCTTTCTGGCCCCGATCAAAGGCGGTGGCTCTGCCGGTTGCTCGCTCTCGCCGCCGGGACCACTGCTGACGAGGTCTCCCAGCAGCATCAGGTGCAGATGCCACTGACCCGATGACGCGCTGGCTGTCTCGTGATAATCCTCCAGATGTTCGGCAAGACGAATTGCCTCTTGCGGTTCGTCAAAACCGTGGCAATGCAACACCGGGACCGGTCCGCGCCAGACCAGCAGACAGAGCAACAAGCACGCGATTGGCCGCCGCTGGCCAGGCAGCGGGAGCGAACGCACGGTCGTTGGATGATGGCGGATCATGACGTGTCTGGTCTATCTGGAGATGCGTTGAAAGTCAAAGCCAACAAGCAACGGTCGATCTGAAAGCAAAAACCGTGCCGCATTGTGGTTGCTGCCGCCGTTTGGCTGAAATGAACGCCGCCACCGATCCTGAATTCCATCTACCGCACATCTCACACTGGCTCCCTTCTCCCCCGGCTTTGCGGGGGAGAAGGGCTGGGGGTTGAGGGGGCCAGCAGCGTGATTGAGCTAGAAAACCGGATGGCAAACCGTAGGCGGAATGCCCCTCACCCAACGCCGTGAAGGAAATTTCTTCGCGTAGGCGCATGCGGTCCTGCGCGGTGTCGGACCGGTGGGCTGGCGCGGGCGCGCTGCCGCACCCGCGAACAAGCGGGAATGCGCGGTCACCAAAATCCTTAACGGCGTTGCCTCACCCCCGGCTCCTCTCCAGAGCGGGGCGAGCGGAGCCAGAATTCATGTGCAAGACTTGTGTAGAGACCAACGCCCAGTGTGAGAGTAATTCCTGTTTGTAGACCCAGGCAAAATACAAGCTCAGAAGCGGTACGATCTCTTTGGTGGTGGGCTTGGGGAGGAAACTGTCCACCGCATGGCCAAATGCTGACCACGTCAGTCTTTCGCCTTGTAGGCTGACCGTTCTTGTAGCCAATTCGCTCCACGGCTTGTTGATTTAGCGGCCGGGTCTATGGCACTACCCGAGGCCTTACCAGGCTGTTGATTTAAACGAAATGTGAATTGCAAGGGTGAGCCGCGGGCCGTAAGGCGCCGTAAGGCACCGGGCAATGACGTATGCCCGGCCGCTTACGCGTCGCGGCTCACTAAATCAACAGGCCGTTACGGCCTTCGGCTCACCTTTACATTCCGCATTTACAATAAACCAACAAGCCGTCCACAACTCGAACCGGAGTCGCTCCGGGACACCGCAACAATCCCAATTTCACGAATCTCCTCCTCCCCGACGCATGCCAACACGCAACGTAGCCCTGTTAAGAATCCTCCAGTCGCCCAGTCAGATTTGGGCGATTGTTCTGGGCGTCGTTTTTGCCGCGGAGGTCCTGGTCATGCTGCTGTTGCCGCACATCGTCCCACGGTTTGTTGGCGACGCCGGCAAGGCAATCATTGACGCGGTCTTGCTGACGCTGATTTGTGCACCGGCGCTGTGGTGGATCATCATCGGACCGCTGCAGCGAATCGCCGTTCAAGAGCGAGAGCGGTCAAAGACGATCGTCGCCAATGCCGGCGACGGAATTCTGACTTTTGACCGCGGCGGAGAAATCGTCTCATGTAACGCCGCGGCGTCGAAACTCTTCGCCGTCGATGCATCCGCATTGGTGGGAAGTTCCCTGCTGGACGTCATCCCGGATTTACCGCAATCCTTCGACACTTTTCCGTGCGACTACCAACTCGAAGGCGTCCATGCGGATGGCGGCCGCGATTCCCCGTCCAGGTCACGATTAGCGAACTGCCATCGGAGAGCGAAGCGTTGCTGATTGCCATCGTCCGTGATTTGACCGAGACGCAACGTGCCGAACGAGAAAAGATTCAACGCGAAGCGTTGCGGGCACAGCAAATGGCAACGCTGGCACAGTTGGCCACCGGCGTTGCGCATGAGATTCGTAACCCACTGACCGCCATCAAGATGCTGATCCAGGTGAATCGCGACAAGTTTGCCCAACAAGGTCTGCCCACCGAAGACATCGACCTGGTCGAACAAGAGATCCGTCGGATGGAGCGATCGGTCAATGGATTGCTTGAGTACGCCAGACCGGAAGAGGCCGAGTTCCAAGTCTTCTGCATTGCAGGATCCAATCGGCAAAGCCGCACGCTTGATCGAAGGACGATGCGATTCGCAGCACGTCGACTTGCGTTGTGACCTGCCGCAACACGGTCTCTCGGTTTTCGGCGATCCGGCACAGATTCAACAGTTACTACTGAACCTGACGATCAACGCGCTCGATGCGATGCCAGAGGGAGGTGTGTTGAGCGTGAGTGCGTGGCAGGGCGATGAAGCCGTCCATGTGGTTGTCGCTGATTCGGGCGACGGCATCGAGCAAGCGGTCCTCGGAAAACTCTTTTCTCCGTTTGTTACCACGAAACCAAAGGGTGTGGGTCTGGGGCTTGGCATTTGTCGCCGTATCGCCGAGACTCATCGCGGGCGGCTCGATGGCAGGAATTCCCCCGCCGGCGGGGCGCAATTCGAGTTGACGTTGCCGCTGGTTCGCGATGATAAGGTTGAGAGTGCGTGATGCGGCAATTGCTGGTGATTGACGACGAGAAGTCCATTCTTCACGCCTTCCAACGTGCGTTTTCCGCCGAGAAGACCGAAGTGCTGACGGCCGAAAACGCAGCCCAAGGTGAGGCGGTGTTTTTGGATGTCAAACCGGATGTGGTGGTCGTCGACGTGAATTTGCCGGACCGCTCGGGTCTTGAGTGTTTTCAACGACTGCGTGAAATCGATGCACGCGTTCCCGTGATCTTGATCACCGGGCATGGAACCGTGCAAACAGCGATCGAAGCGACCAAGCTGGGGGCGTACGACTACCTGTTCAAACCGCTCGAGTTGGACGAGATGCAAGCTCTGCTGGAGAAGGCATTCAACTTGAGCCGCATGATACGCGTCCAACCGCTGCTGACCGATAGCGAAGATGTCGAAGCCGAAGCGATCGTCGGCCGCTGCCATGCGATGAAGGAAGTGTACAAAGCGATTGGTCGCGTGGCACCGCAGAATATCACCGTCTTGTTGCTCGGTGAAAGTGGCACGGGCAAGGAAGTCGTCGCCCAAGCGATCTATCATCACAGTTCGCGACCGGACGGACCGTTTCAGGTGATCAATTGCGCGGCGATTCCCGACACCCTGCTGGAAAGCGAGATTTTTGGTCACGAGAAAGGTGCGTTTACGGACGCGAGTTGCCAACGGATCGGCAAGCTGGAACAAGCCGATGGGGGAACACTGTTCTTGGACGAAGTCGGCGACATGTCGCCCCTGATTCAGGCAAAGCTACTTCGAGTGCTGCAAGAACAGGCGTTCGAGCGTGTGGGTGGAAATTCAACGATCAACGTCGACGTGCGGATTATCGCGGCGACCAATCGCGATTTGGAGCAATTGGCTGCGGATGGACTGTTTCGACGTGATCTCTATTTTCGGCTCAGTGTGGTCAGTATCCAATTGCCGCCGGTTCGCGAACGTCACGGCGACCTGAAATTGCTGGCCGAATACTATCTGCGGAAATACAGCACCGAATTCGGGAAAGAGACCCGCACGGTCGCCCCTGAGACACTCGAATTGCTGCAACAATACTCATGGCCCGGGAACGTGCGTGAATTGCAAAGTGTGATCAAGCAATCCCTGCTCGAAGCACGCGGGACGGTGCTGTTGCCTCAGTTTCTTCCGCCACTTAGCGAGCAAGCGGTCAGTGCGGAGGTCAATCAGCGGAGTGATTTCCTGTCGCGCGAATTCATTGCCCAGCGTCTGGAAAACGGCTCAACGAACCTGCACGCGGAGGCGATCGCGGCAGCCGAGACACAACTTTTGAAGCAGGTTCTTGAACATACAAAAGGCAACCAGGTGCAAGCCGCAGGAATCCTGGGGATCTCGCGTGTCACGCTGCGGAACAAATTGCGTTCACTGGAAATCGATGTGAGTGAGTTCACGTCGTAGAACGTGTTTTAAAAAGGGGTCTGACCCTTTGCGGGCGAAAGGTTGGTGCAAGCTAAACTCGGTACCGGACACCTTTTTTGTTTATCGAGATCGGTTCAAGAGAGGGTCAGACCCCTTTTTAAAACACGTTCTTGAGGAGATTACGAGCACGACCATGCGCGAACATAGAACCGACCATCGGGTTCGCTACGATGAATGCGACCCGATGGGCTTGGTTCATCATTCGATCTACTTGCAGTACTTCGAGATCGGAAGGACCGAACTGTTGCGGGCCTCCGGTGGTCGCTATCGCGAAATGGAAGCAACTGGCCAGTTTGTCGTCGTCGTCCGCGTCGATTGCAGATATCGGCGACCCGCCCGCTATGACGACTTGATCGAAATCGAGACACGAATCGCGAAAGTGACGGTCGGCAAGATTGTGCACGATTACCAGATCACTCGTGACGGTGAGTGTCTGGTCGAAGCGACGGTGACGCTGGCGGTCATTGACAGAGACGGGAGACCGCAACGCGTGCCGGAATCGCTTTTGCAGAAATATGGGGACGTGATCGTGACCCCCGAATTCTGGCGAATCCGGCTACGACAGATCCGGGTAAGTAGAAACCACCATGGCACGCATACCTTTTTGCGACGACGTGACTCGATATTTCCGTACCAATCAATGACGCTTCGCCGACATCCAGTGATGCCGGCTGCGTTCGCATCCGACAGTGAACCCGCAATCGCTTGGCGTGATCGAACTGAGCGGCCGCCGCGGCACCGATGGTCGGATGGACACAGTTATCGGGCTCCACCGCCAGGTTACGGCCAGCACGGTCGTCGTGGCGGCGAACGCCACGCCGGCACGCGCACGGACAACCCGCTGGAAATCTGGATTGCCGGTTGGAGCTACGAAAACAATTCGCGCGAATCCGGCTCGCTGGTCCTCTCTGGTTTGATCGAGCCAGCCCCACGTGCAACTGCGAATATCGCCGGCACAAGATTTCAGTTCCGCGGTCACGATCGCACCAGCGGGTTACTTGTTCGTCCGCGCGGTCGGCGGACGTGGTGGTGACGGCGGACGCGGAGGCGATGGACAACCGGGAAGCCGCGGTACCAAAGGACGCGACGCCACGCGATTCTCCAGGGGCGGCAATGGAGGTCCCGGCGGCGACGGCGGAGACGCGGGCGATCCCAGCGACGGTGCATCCGGTGGCGACGGTGGTCTGATCACGTTGCAGCTGGACGAAGACAATCAAGGTTTGTTGATGCTGGTCAAAGGTGACTTGTCCGGCGGTGACATCGGCTTCGCCGGATCGCCGGGACACGGCGGCCAAGGGGGCGCGGGCGGTCCGGGTGGCAGCAGCTATCACTGGACCGAAACGGAAAGCTATCGCGACTCGCGAGGGAAAGTCGCAAACGCAGAACGCTCTTTCGCTCCAACCCAGGTGGCTTCAGCTGGTCGCAACGTGGCCGCAATGGCAGACCGTCGTTTTATCATGCGAAGGACGGCTTTGCCGGGCGAGCTGGCCAGCTACGAATCATCGTCGCCGGTGACTCCGGTGCGCGAGAGTACGCGTCGCCTTACGATCTGGAATTGGTCACACTTTGACGTGGCCAGCGAGTACGAAATTCTGGAACCCGATAGCCTGCTTTCGGTCGACCAACTTGACCGTACGTAACTGCGGCGGCATGCCGACACCGCCAAATTACACGATCCGCATTTTTCTCGAGTCCGATCGCTGGGTGTTGCCGCAGGGGATCAGCTCGAACTGCCTGCGCTCGGTGTCGCCCGGAGAACAGTACACGTTCACAGATCGGGGATTGGGATTTCGCCTGGGTGACTACGTCGTCGAGCAACCGCGGCGACGTGCCTTCAAGCTGCGACAGTTGGTCAGCCCTGTTTGTCGCATGGAAAGCGGTATCAACCGGCCGTTTCGACAATTCGAGAATGGTCAGCAAATCTGCGTTCGGTTTCCGATCGAGCTGTCCAAAATCACGTCCTTGAACAGCCTGGCGCCGGGAGAATCGACGCGCGTGATTTGGCATGTCACCAATGTCGGAACGGAAGTGTTTGATCACAAATATCTGCATCGCGCGGTGCAGACACATCTGCGGTTGTTGGGCGGTGATATCGAAGTCAGCAACCTTGTTTTTTTCGACGATCAAGACGAACCCTACGACATTGTCAGCACGCCGCTGCAACGTCCGATCCGCGACTTTGCCCCGCACGACAGCCGCCGAATCGAGGCCCGCATTGGGATCAAAGACCATCCGGGCATCGTTCCGTATCACGGATTTGCGATCGGTGTCGACGTCGATCTGCAACGTCCCGAATCAAGTGACCGGCGCGACCAATATCGATGTGTCGATTACCGAAAAACGTTCATCCGCGTCTCGGAGCGCTATCAACGGCAATCCGAGTCTCGCTTCCTGTTGGTTGCCAATCAACACACCGACATCAAGGATATCGAACAGTGGACGCAAATGGCGGACTACTTCGGCAGCAGCTTGGACGTCTGGGACGTGTCGTACTACGGTTTCTTTGACTTGGTTCGCGACTGTCGATCGTGACAAATCGCTGCTGGAACAATGGCGTGGGATGACGATCATTGTTCCCAACAATTACTACGAGACGGCTGCGGGAAGAACGGTCGCCTTTCGGCAACTTGCGAAAAGTCAGTTCCTGAAAGGCGGCCGCGGATTACGACATCAACTTCTACGTCGTCGGCGACAGTCGGACGGGCGGAGCGGCAGCGCTGCAGAACGGCGCTGATCCCCGTCAGCGACGAGAAATCGCCCAGTCAGCTGGCAACGCAACGTGACTTTTTGAAAGAGGTCAAGCGATGGACAAAATACATCGAGCGGAGTCGCGACGTGGTCGGCGGTGCGTCCGGGGACGTCCGTGACTTTGCCGACACGTCGCTGGGCGCCGTTCATCAATTCGACATCAATAAGCGGACCTTCCTGTTTCAACCGGATCGAAAATGGTTGGAAGCGGAAGCTCGCAGGCTGCAGCGAAAACTGCGCAAGCTCGATCCACTGCACCGCTGGGTCATCGTGCATCGCTACGACACGGGTGATACGGATACTTCGTGGGGATTTCTTTCGGAAACGCAAGGTCGGGAAGCTTGAAGTCCGCCGCACTCTCGATTCGACCAAAGGCTCCGCCGTGCTGTACGAAGTCGACGCGATCAACATGGTTGGCGACGAGTTCATTCCAAGCAAAGAGAATAAGCACGGAATCTTTCTGGCCTTGAAGTTCGAGGACAAGGTCGATCGATTTGTGCGGTTGGTCAGCGAACGCAAGTTTCCCCGTTACAGCGAGCATTTCATCGATCGCCCGCTATCGGATGAAGAGATTGCCGACATTGGATCGGAGTTAGTCGATTCAATCTTGGTCGACATCTATAACGAACAGAAAGTGGCTCGCGAAAGCAAGATCTGGGGACGGGCCGGCGTGGACGCGTTGCTGCCTAAGTTGAATTATTTGGCCGAGCGGGCGCTGAACTATGGCGTCACCTACAAGCAGATGCAAGAGAATCCCGCCAGCATGGATCTGCTGTACGAGATGATCGCAAATATTCGCTACATGGCGGATGAAGCCAAGACGGTTTGGGATTCGGCGTTGCTACCGACTGCGTTCTTTAAACGCGGCCGTGCCGTTTCCAAGCATATGCATAACCGGGCCGATCGAATTGTCACCAGCATTTTTGGTCGGCAGTTGTCCTGGTGGCAAAGAGCAAGCAAGCCGGACGACGATTACGATCCCTTCGGCAATTCCCGACGGAAAAAGGCCAAGGGATTGGCGAGAATTGCCGCGAACGAAAAACTGACTGAGTTCGAGAATAACTTGCGTCTTCAGAATAAGTCGTTTTCTGACTACACGACCGCCCAAGACCACCGCGGGCTGACCTACGATCCCGAGTTGCTATCGGAGGCCGAGCGTGTGATTCCGTCGCATGTCTATGATCAGCTGGTGGCGGCCGAACGAACCGAAGACCTGTATCGTGCCAGGACGGAGTTAGCAGTCGCCAAAAAACGATCCGACTTGCTGGTCCCGCTGAAGCAAAAAGTGACGCTGCCGGTGCAAACGAGAACGGTCACCGCAACGAATGCGAACTAAGCAGCCTGACGTCGCTCGTGGTAGTGGTAGGCCAGGACAAGTCCTGGCGGGGCTTTCGCGTCCGGCTGAGAGCATTGAGTTGTCGAATCTTCTTAGCCGCGAAGCGGCGGCAGCAGATAGCCTGGGGTGAACCGACCGAGCGTCAGCGAGCGTCGGTGGAACCCCAGGTATGCGACGCCCAATATGACATTTCCCGCGGCGATTTGGCGGCGGAGCCGCCAAATCGCCGCGGGGAAAATCAACTTGGCTGTGACGTGTCCTGGGGCTGCGGCATGCTCGCTGAGACGAGCAATCCTGACCCCAGGCTATCGGCTGCCACTGCTGCGCAGTTGTCGTATGGTTGTGACCAATAGAAACGTGCGTGCCTACCGCTCACGTTACTCACAGAAAGACTTAGGCTTGTACTCCTTGCTGAGCCGGACGCTCTCCAGAGCCCGACCTGCCAATGATCACAAACCGCCGCGGTAGACCGATCGTTGGCTGGTCTCGGGAAGCCGCTCGCGCACTCGGCGACACAGTCCGGTTTTGACCGACGAGATCGTGACGCCAATGGCAAAGCAAACTAACCCCGATTGAATCGGTAGATTCGCGCCCGAAAATGTTCCGGCCTGATAGCCGTCCAAGCCGACCACACCAAGCAAGCACGCCGCTTGAATACCGGCCACGGCGATCCAACCAAGACGTTTGACCATCTGCAGGTAGCAGAGTGTGACGCCAAGAATGAAACCAAGGGTCGCCACGGCGGCGATTCCGGGCGAGTCGCGTACATGCCAGACCACCACTCCAATCGTCGCAGCGACCAGGCAACCCGCCGCGAGATGCCTGAGCACTCTGGCAAGCTCGGTACCAAAACATGCCCCGATCGCCAGCATCGCGGCCGTCGCGACGATGCCGGCCGCAATCGCGGCGAGCCGCTCTTGCTGGTACTCCTGACCCGCCATCCATATCGTCAGACAGCTGACCGCCGCGAACCCCAGCCATCGCACGTCACTGCGATAGCGGTGCATGCAGTAGACGAAATAGATGGCACAGGCGACCAACGCAACCATCCAGTTTCGGACACCCTCGGCTGCAGCGACTTCGGGAACGTCTCCCAGCAAGGCGAGTGCCACGAGCGAAGCAATGACCGCGTGCACAGCGTTGGGAACACGGCGCCGGATCGAGAGGTAAGCGTAAAAAACGACCATTGAAAACAGAGCGATCGTGAGCGCCGATCCAAAGTACCTCTGCAGATCACTTTGAATCGGCAAATAACTCATTCCGCCCCGACTGGCCCCGCAAGGCAGCATCAGGGGCGCTATTGCGGTCGCGAGGTAGCCGCGAACCGGTTTGGCTGACCTGCCGTCACTTTCGGCCAGCAACACCAGTACGGCAAAGACGATCGGCAACAATAGAAACGGCTCGAACCTCGCCGACGCTCCGATGAACCCGAACGACATCCAAATCGCATGGGTGCGGATCCCGGCGAGCACGACAATGACGACAAACGCACTCAACGGATAGAGCGGCCATCGCCAGGGGGTCCCGTTCTTCCGCAGCAAACGATGTCCCTGTCGCATGGCAGGAACGAGTAACAGCAGGGCCAATGCGATCAAGACGGAGAACAGGGGCCCGCCCCAATTGGTCAGTCTGAGATGACGCTGGGCGACGGCATAACCCAGCAGCGGAGGCATCGCGTAAAAGACAAGTAGCAATCCGAAATATGAACATCGGTACCAGCTGGGAAGTCGCATGCGGCACAATCGGAGCACCAACTCCGTCATCAGGATGGAAAACAACGCACCCGCGGCGAGCAGGATGGCGCCTTGTTCCCAATCCCAGTTGCAAAGTTCATCGAGTCCCGTCGAAAGCGCAAACTGACCGATCAGGACAACCAACAAGATCGTGCGACCGTCTTCCCAGACCTTTCCAAGTCGAATCACAACAACCGCTGTGATCGCCATCAACAATGAGTACGCAGAAATGCCGGCGGTCAAGAAAGCGGATTGCGAAGCGAGATCCCCATAGGAGTTCCGCGCGAGTTGGAGCCCATAAAGAATCAGGCCGCAACTGATCAGATAGAAAGGATTCTGTGTGTACAGAAACTTCCCCAACGAACGCATCTGAGCGTCACTAGCCATGATCGCCTCCTCGTCATTGGTGCCTATACAAATCCGCGCAGCCGATTTCCTTGTCGCCTCTCCCCTACGAACAGATCTTCCGACTTTTGGACGCGTGTTGCATCAGACACTCTCCCTCTGGGCATTGGTCTCTACACATCTTTACCCTCCCGCGCAGCGAGAGGGCCGGGCTTACAGCCCTTGTCGTTACCCACATCTTCTTCAGTCGCGAAGCGACGAAAGCAGGTAGCTGCCGGCGTGAGCCGGCAGTTCTTTGCCGACGAATCTCCGTGAGCCGCGAAGCGGCGGCAGCAAACGTTGTACACCTTGCTGTCGCCGCTTCGCGGCTTGCTTGTTGTGACTGTAACGTGACCCACGGCTTACGCCGTGGGCTACCTGCTGCCGCCGCTTCGCGGCTGTGCATCGCTGTGTGTAGTGATGTTACGCTTTGGTTTCAAAACGAGTTCACAGGTTTATGCGAACTCTTGCCCGCGCCGGAGGTTCGCTGCAGATCAGACCATGCGTAGGCGAGAGTCGAGAGCAAGCAGAATCCGCTCAGGGCTTGGAACATGACCGCGTACCCGAATCGGTCTCCTAGCTGGCCCAGGATGGGGGCGCCGGCCAGCATGCCGAAGTCCAACATCATCAATCCGAGCGCCGACCCCGTTCCCCTGACTTCCAGCGGGAACGACTGTAACGTCAACGATGTCATCGTGTGGAACATCAGTCCATGGCCGGCGCCGCACAACAAAGCGGGAGCAACGATCAGCCAAGGATGATGCGAATCGACCATCGAGAACAGATACATGCCCAGCGACATCAAGACGCCGCCAGCCACCAGCACTCTTGCTGGACCGATCCGATCAGGTAACCGCCGCAGCAACAGTCGGATACAGATCGCCAATCCGGCATAACACCAAAAGAAGAGTCCGATCACCGAAACGTTCGCAATCCGCACGGGAACTTGATCAACGAAACTTGCCACAAATACCAACGGCCCAGTCATGCAGACGCCGAAGGTGACGTGGACAAACAGAATCATGCCCGGCCAATATCGGCGGGTTGTCGAAACAAACTCACGCAAACGCACAGGCCCGCGGACGCGATCGTTGGCAGGTGAACGCATCAGCAACAACATGAATGCCGGCAGCAGGTTTGCTGCGGCCGCAACCATGAATAGCCAAACAAAATCGCTGCGCTGCCGGGTGCCGACCTGCAAGAAAAAGTCGCCAAGATAGGGGCCCACCAACATGCCCAGGAATCCGCCGACTCCCAGAATGCCGATCGCTTCGGTTCGGCGGCTTTCCGGAGTGGTCTGCGAGACGTACGTCAAACTGCTTGCGAAAACGATGGCGGCCCCAAACACGTTGCACGCGCGACAGAGATAGATGGCGGGGCCCAGATCGGTTAGCAGCAGATTCCCCAGTGCCCCAATCGCAAAAACGACGTAGCCAAGGCCCCACATCCAGCGTGCGCACCAACCGATTGATCCAGCCCGCCATCCACGGCCGCAGCAGTAGACCGATCATCGCGCCCACACCGATGATCGAACCAATCTGACTCAGGTCGCCCCCCAGAAACTCGATCCAACGCGCGTAGTGCGCCAACAAGGTGTTGGCAATCACAAAACACGCCTGGCTGATGACCGTCAGTGCGAAGTTGCGATCGTAAAGACGGTCATTCATCAAAGCTACGGCCTGGTCGGTGCCTGCGGCCACGGTGTTTGACCCGGCGGCCACTCTTTGGGTTGTTTCGCCCGCGCCTTGTCGACCACTTCGATCAACCATGGCGGCGGATTCTTGTTCTCGTCGATGCCGTACACGTAAGGCAAGCGCGGGACTCATCAGCAGCGGCTTGTCCCCCAGCGGCGGACGTTCTTTGGCAACTTCGGCCAGCCGGGCCGCAAGCTTTGCGACGATCTCGGGATGCTTGGCCGCAACGTCGGTTGTCTCGCTGGGATCTGTCGCCACGTTGTACAGCAACGGACCCATCAACTTGTAATCGCCGCTGCGAATCGTCGGACTGCGGACGCTACCGGTCACTTCAAAGATGATCTCGTCGCGTTTCGGCTGCTCGTTCGCCAAACAGCACGCCACTCATATCGATACTGTCCAGCTGTCGCGGCTGATCCAAGCTTCCGCCGGCCAGCGTAACGAAGGTGGCAAAGAAGTCGGTCACGTGCATCATGGCGTCGTTGCTGCTGCCCAGCTTGGGTGTGCCCGGGCCAACGCATCAGACAGGGAACTCGCACGCCGCCTTCGTAGGTCGTGTTCTTGGTGCCGCGATAGGGTCGATTGCTTTCTTCGGTCAAACCGCCGTTGTCGTTGGTACAGATGACCAGCGTGTTTCGCCGCGAAGCCTTTTGCGTCGATCGACTCGAGAATTCTTCCGACCGCTTCGTCATAGCATTTCAGCGCCGCCTCGCGCGTGCTGTAGTTGTCGGTGTGCCGCGGCACGACGTCGATCGGCCCGTGGACGGCATTGAAGGGCACATAGATGAAGAACGGCCGATCTTTTGACTGCAGTGCGATCACACGCTCGAATTCGGCGGCGATCAAATCGGTCGAGTAGCCGTGCTTCGCGGATCGGCTGCTCGTTGCGGTGCCAATCGTAAACATGAAACGGCACCGGCGCGTTGTGCGGAATCATCTTGCTGTAGTAATCGATGCCCCAAGCGTAGTGGCCGTATTGATGCATGAATCCCTGTTGCATCGGCAGGTGTTCTTTCAGCCATTCGCCGCAGTGCCATTTGCCGATCAGCGCGGTGAAGTAGCCGGCCTCTTTCAGAGCTTCGGCGACGGTTCGTTCCTCGGTATCGAGTGCGTGAATGCGACGCGTTTTTTCGCCCTCGGCGTTCGTTGCCAGCGTCAAGCCCGAGCCGTTTCAGATAGGTCGGTTTGCCAAAGTCCTCGCTCCGCCAATCGCTCCAGGTCCGAAAGGCGTAGCGGCCTGTCAGCAGCGCCGCCCGCGTCGGAGCACAAACGCTGTGCGTGTAGAATTGAGTCAGCTTGAGGCCTTCGGCGGCAAAGCGATCCATGTTGGGCGTCAGTTCCGGGTTGCCGCCGTTGAAACCGGGTTGGCCGTATCCCATGTCATCCGACAGGATCAAGACGATGTTGGGCCGCGTGCCGGCAACGTCGGCAGCGTGAACGCTGAGTCCGCTGATCGGGACAATCAGCAACAGAAAAAGAAATCGCATATCAATCACACACTGTTGTCGAGTCGGTTACTGTCTTCACTTGTCACTTGTCACTTGTTCCCAGGCTCCGCCTGGGAACACACTGTCTTGGAGGCTCCGCCTCCCGGGATGAGCAGGCGGAGCCTGCAATGCATTGCGTTCCCAGGCAGGAGCCAGGGAACGAGCTGTCTTGGAGGCTGCGCCTCGCGGGTCGGGGATGAGCAGGCGGAGCCTGCAATGCATTGCGTTCCCAGGCAGGAGCCTGGGAACGAGCTGTCTTGGAGGCTGCGCCTCGCGGGTCGGGGATGAGCAGGCGGAGCCTGCGGTGCATTGCGTTCCCAGGCAGGAGCCTGGGAACGAGCTGTCTTGGAGGCTCCGCCTCGCGGGTCGGGGATGAGCAGGCGGAGCCTGCGGTGCATTGCGTTCCCAGGCAGGAGCCAGGGAACGAGCTGTCTTGGAGGCTGCGCCTCGCGGGTCGGGGAATTCACTTCGCATCGCGTCGTTCCGGGCGCTGCCATGGCACCGCACCACCACGCTGCACCTGCACGCGGAGGGCAGCGGAAAGTTCATTGAATTTCTGGCGATTCTTCGTAGCCAAATCATCTTTCTCCAGCGGATCGTCTTTCAAGTTGTACAACTCAAGCGGCGCGAACGGGCTATTCTGCAGCAGTTTCCAATCGCCGCTGCGCACGGCATTGATGGTCAAACCACCGTACCGCGCGTTGCCTTCGCGTCGATGAAAGAACAGATCTCGCTTGTTCGTTTCCTGTGGTTTGCCAAGCAACGTTGGTAACAGCGAGATTCCGTCAATCGGATGATCGAATTCTGCTCCGGCGATTGCACAAACGGTTGGAAACAGATCCATCGTCAACCCGATCTGATCGGTTTGCGAACCAGCGGCAATGTTGTTCGGCCACACGGCGCACGTCGGCACCTTCAACCCACCTTCGTACATACTTTGTTTACCGTCGCGAGTCGCGCCGTTGTTTGCACCGGCACTCAGTTGCCCGCCGTTGTCGGAGGAAAAGACCACCAAGGTATTCCGGGCCAACCCGGTGTCCTTCAATGCCGCGATCACTTTGCCGATGCCGTCGTCCATGTGCTCGATCAACGCGACCAGCTTGGCTCGTTGCTGCGTGATGTTCGGTTCGCGTTTCTTGACTTTCTCCAGCCAGTCCTGCGGAGGTTGAATCGGTGTATGCGGCGCGTTGTAAGCCAAGTACAAAAAGAACGGATTCGATGCGTTGCCGCGACCACGCAAGTATTCGCATGCCCACTGGGAAAACAGATCGGTCGCATGCCCCTGCGGATCAACCTCGTCGCGGTTGCTGCGCATGTAGTTGATGCCGTGGCGACGGTGGTTGTAGTAGTCATCCATCATGTCGCCCAAATAACCGCGGAACAGATCGAAGCCACGATCGCAGGGCGTGCCGGGTGGCTCCAGGCCCAGGTGCCATTTGCCGATGATGGCGGTGTCGTAACCGGCGGTTTTCAAGACCTGCGGCAACAACACCGCCTGCGGGTCCAAGTAGCCCCAACTGTCTTCGGCATGGGTGCGGATCACGCCCGGAACCCCCACCAGTTCCGGATACCGGCCACTCAGCAAAGAAGCTCGACTGGGCGAGCAGACAGGGCAATTCGCGTAAAAGTTGTCGAAGCGCATCCCTGCCGAAACCAAGCGGTCCAGATGCGGTGATTTCAGGTCAGTCGCGCCATACGAGCTCAGGTCGCCATAGCCCAGATCGTCGACAAAAATGATCAGCACATTCGGTCGATCGGCGGCATCTGCGAATCGGACGCCAACCGCCAGTGCCAAAGCGACGAGGGTCAATGAAAGTACTCGTGACATGTTCTTGCCTGGAGAGAGGGACGTTTGACGGTGAATAATATACTCGGTGATCGCGAGTGAAGCGGTCGATCAGATCCCGGGGGCGTGCGTTTGGAATCGCATCGTATCTTCGACCTCGAAGAGGCTGAGAGTCCATTTGTGCAGCGAGGTCTCGAGGGCTCCTGCGGATACTGAACATTTGATTTTTGTTCATTTTGTGCGCAGCGTTGACCAGCTTGTCGTGTTCTTGCTCTATGCGGAGCACGAATGAACGTCCAAAAGTCGCAGGATTCGGGAGCTTGACGCTGCGCCGTGTTCAAATCCCGTGGGTGTGTCAAAATGGCGCGCAACAGCCAACGGTTGCAGCCGCAAATCGCACTATCCATACTCTTGTTGATCCATGCAGATTGCGTAACTCTGATATTGGCGTTCTTCAGATGAACTCGTTGGCCCAGTACGACGCGATTACGCGTTGCCCACAGTGCGAGGCCAAACTCAACGCATCGGCTTCCTGGTTCGGTCAGACTCTTGAGTGTCCGCGCTGTGCTTCCACCTTTGCCTTCCAGCTGATCACTTCGGGCGCGACCAATGACACGGCCAAGGTTGCGACGCTCACGCAAACAGACTCGAAGCGTGCGGGCAAGGAGGATCCCGGCAAAAAAGCGAGCCGCGTTGCTGCGATACCGCGTCAGTTGGGTCGGTATTTGCCACAACGTTGTCTTGGACAAGGCGGATTTGGTGTCGTCTATCTTGCCACTGACCCGTCGCTGCAGCGCGACGTTGCGATCAAGCTGCCCTATTTGGGTCGCGATCAACACGGCAATGAAACGAATCAACAGGTTCGCGAACGATTTCACAAGGAGGCGCAGGCGGCAGCACGCTTGCGGCACCCGAACATTGTCGCAGTTTTTGACCACGGGCAGACGGATGACGGCGTCTACATCGTTTACGAGTTTGTGCCGGGCGAAACGTTGGAAGATCGGATGGTCGCGAAATCGATCGATCGAGATCACGCCGTCCGCTTGGTAGCCACACTCGCTGACGCGCTGTCGTATGCTGCGACGGAGAATATCGTTCATCGCGATATCAAGCCCGCCAATATCATGATCGACAGTCATGGTCGCCCTCAGATCATGGATTTCGGTCTTGCCGTTGCGCTGCATGAAGGCAAGGCTTTGACCGGTGGGCGGATTGCCGGAACGCCTTCGTATATGTCTCCGGAGCAAGCGCGAGGCGAGAAACAGATTGGACCATCGGCAGATCAGTACAGCTTGTGCGCGATCCTGTACGAGCTGGTGTCCGGCACGAAGTCGGTCACTGCAAAGGGGATCGCGGCGGTCGCAGAAGTTGCCGACCGTGCGCAGCCTCCCGTCGAGCCGCTTGCATCGCTCCCGCAAGATCTGCGGCAGATTCTTTTGCGGGGCATGCGGTCTGAGCCGGCGGACCGCTACGACGATTGCAGCGGCTTGGCAGAGGATTTGCGATTGTTCCTGGGCGGCTATCCCGTCGGTGCCAACCCAATCGGACTGCCGAAACGGGTGCAAAAGTGGGCTTCCCGAAATGTAGCCACAGCGGTGGCCACTCTTGCCACGGCATTTCTGCTGGTCACCGTCGCAGCCGTTTCAACGTTCGCAGCCGTCCAGCTTCAACAGCGCGGGCTTGATTTGCAAGCAGCTTTGCTACAGGCCGAAGGTGATCGTGCGAAAGCCGAGGAACAGACGCGGATTGCCAAAGAGCAGACCGCGAAGGCGGAAAGACTAAGGGGTGAGGCTGAACAACAAAGGAAAGAAGCTGAGTCACAGAAGCTAATCGCACAGAAAAGTCAGAAGAACGCCGAAGACGCGTTGAAGAGGGAGATCGAGGAACGTGACATGCGACTGGCCGCCGAATCAATTGCTGATTCAGAGTCAAAACGCCGCATGGAGTCAGACAATGCAGCTGACGCTGCCAAGAGCGAGTTGCAGGATGCCAGCGAAGAGAATCGTGCACTGCAATACTCGGAGTGGCTGACACAAGCTGCAGGTGAAATCTTGCGGAATGATCTTTCCGCCGCTCGGCAAACCTTACAGCGGTGTGGCTCCGAAGACCGCGATTGGGAATGGCGATGGCTCGATCAGAACACGGTCAGCTCGCGTGAATTCCGGCCACTGTCTCGAGTACCGGAGAATTTGGCAAAGCGACTACAGCCGCCGGCGATTCTGGCCTCCAAGCTGGGATTCCAGACTTACGACGCATCGGAACTTGGCCGCAAAGCTCCCACGCATTGGAGGAATCCCATCACGATGCGCACGGGCCGAAACAAGCGTATCGGAGCGTTTGTTCATCACGAAAACGTTACCCCAGCGGATCGCGCCCGGACCGGTGTTCAGCCTTTCCAGCTCCAATATCTTCGCAAGGTCGATCTCGCTTCAGGAACTTTCCAGGACGTTTGCGACAAGGTTGATTCAAGTGCTGGGGTCCATCTGTTAGGTGATGGAGACTACGCTTCGATTGTGACGCTGGAACCGGAGCCTCAGGTCAACGACGCGCGGGCGAAAACGTCTTTTCAGCGATTCGCGGAAGTCTGGTCGCTGGAGGCGGTGCCGCGACAAATGCTGCGACTTCCTATCGCTGAATCCGATTGGGTTCCGTCGTTCGCGATCTCAGCTGACAACAACAGCATCTTTGGTGCGCTCTCGCCTGGGCAGCTACACACCTGGAACACCGATGATGCCACGGTACAGCACGTCGCACAGTTAGGCTTTGCGCTTGCCGTTGGCCCCAGGTCGCTAAGCCTTCTGCCGGACGGTCGACTCGCAATGATCGACCAGGCAGGTGCCGTCCATTATGCCCACCCCCATTTGGGCGACGTGGATTCCGGCACGCAATGGAATTTGGCAGAAGGGCTTGCGGCGGAATGGTTGTGGGACTCGTCAGGCCGATATCTTGGCCTCTTTCAACAGGCCGAGGCCACGGTTCGCAAAGTGCCGCGAGACCAGTACCAAGCTCAGCCAACGCGAGTGTGGCACATCATCGATGCTGCCCAGAGCCGCTTACATTGTTCCATCGATATGCCGATGACGGTATCTGCTGGTGCCGTCGTTGTCGTCGAGGATGGCCCCAATTTCATGGTCCTGAAAGCTCGCACATTACCGATTCGGCAACTTGAACTCGGTCAAAGCGGCGACCTGGTTGCAGTTCGAGATTCGTTCGGCGGCATGTGGGCTTGGCAGCGCGAGGAGCACATTGGCACGGAGGAGTATCAACTGTCGACGGAAGTCCCCATCAAGATCGCCGCGCGCGACGGGCAAATGATCGCCGGCACGGACGGCATCAGTTTGATGGCGATTGACCTCGCCGGACCAATCCCGCGTCCACAAAAATTGTTCCGTCGTCGCGGAGGCGAAATCGTCGACCTGGTTGTCGACGAGCTATCGCAGCGAATCGCAACCGTCGACGTCGACGGCGTCGTCACGGTTTTCGACGACGGCCGCCAGGCTGCGCAGGTGCAAATAGCCGAAGCATCCAAGCTGGCTTTTGCTTCCCGCGGAGATTCGCTGTTCGTTGGTACGCTGCCGGGGGAATTGCATCTCTTGGACTGCGATCAGGGTAAAGTGGTGCGCCGGCAATTGGCCCATTCCAGTTCAGTGCAAGCATTGGCCGCAATGCACAATCTTCGCATGATTGCCTCGGTTGGTGTCAATCGATCGCTGCGTTTCTGGGACATGATTACCGGACAGCGCGTTGATATTCCTGAAACGCTCGTCTCAGCTCCAGTGACACACCTGTTGTACGAAGCATCACGAAAGCGATTGATCGTGTTCACGCAAACCAACGTCGAATTTTTTGAATGCTCTGAGACGGGCGTGCAACGACAAGGTTCGTCTGCGCTTACACACCGCGTGCAGCATGCTTGTGTGCTTGACACTGGGACACGGATTATTGCCTGCGGAGACCAAAATTCCACTGTTCTGGACGCAACGACAGGACGAGCCGTGTATTCTCTTCCCAGGTCCAATCAAGAAATATCTGCGGTGCACTCTGATGCTGGCGACCCCTGGTTCTTGCTCGCCAGTGGTTTAGCAAAGCATCTTCGGACCAGAGAACAACCATGAACTTCCAACGGAGGTGAGCGATGAGATGGAATCGAGGAAACGGAACGCTGCCCTTGGCAATTGTGTCTTGCACCGTACTGTCGATGATATTTCCAGCCTTCAACCAAGCTCAGCCGCCCGCCGCTGCAGCCAACGGCGCTAACCAGCCGCCAGCGATCCAAGCAGTTGACAACGCAGAGCAAGGGGCGGCGAAAAACGCGGAAGACCCTCCGCCTGCCGAACAGGCGGCAGAGAAGAATCCTGCGATCGTTTTAGAACCGGGACGCAATCTGCTCGGAGAAAGAATTCAAAACATTGCCCGGGAACAATCGTCAAATGAACCGTCAGCGGAAGTCAAACGGGTCCTGGGCATGATCGATGAAACACTGCAGTTACTGCAGGAACAGGAAAAACTGCGGGGTTTTCGCACAGACCTGCGCAAGAAGTTGCAAGAAAAACAGATTGAGTTTGATCAACTACCTGAACGGTATCAGGCGGCTGTCGGAGAAATTTTTGGCATCCAAGAAAAGATGCAGCGGCTTGCTGGAGCACTGAACCTGGGACCACAAAATCCGCAGTTCCAACAGTACTTCCAACTGAAGGAACGAGCCAAGGGACTGGTGCCAGAGCTGCAACTGATGGAAAAGAAGAAAAAGACGTTACCGATCGAAATTCGCAACATGATGCCTGAGCAAAACCGCCTTGCAAATAGTGAAGCTGTCGGGCAGAAGAAAATCGAAGATCTTGTCAACAGCTGGACGAAGATCTTGAGCGTTCTGAATTACTTGCCCCCCAAAGACGCAACCGCAATCACCCAGGCCTGCCAGGAAAAGCTGATTCAATATCCCAAGGTAACCCCGATCCGAGTGATGCAAGGGCTGTGCCACGTGCATCTGGATCAACCGCAAGCGGGTATCGAGCAGTTCAAGCAATCACTCGTATCGCTCGGCCAAGTACCGTCCAAGTTAAGGCTGCCCTGCTTGATCGGTATCGCTTGGGCGTCGTTGGATTGCGGTGAGCTGGATCAAGCCGCCGCCAAGATCGCCGAGATTCGAAAACTATCCAAACGTAACTTTGAATTGGCGATCTGCGAGGCGCGATTAGCTCATTTGCGTGATCGGGCGACGACCTCGGTCAGTGCTTACCGGCGGGCGATGGCGATCAGCCCAAGAGACCCAGCCGGATATCGAATGGCGGCGATGATGGTTGCCCAGACCAAGGTGCGTCCACCAGACATCGCGTTGTCGCTGGCTCAGAAAGCATGTGATTTGGATGAGTTCGGTGACTTCCGTAATTCGATCGCGTTAGCGTACGCGCAGCACGCGTCCGGCAACGCCGAGGGCCGTGACGAGGCGATTGAAAAAGCTTACAGCCAAGCCGGCGACGCTGCCCGCGAAGCGGCCGAGACCATGGCCAAAGAAATCATGGATACCGAGTAGCGGGCGAGAAACCTGGCCAACAATGTTTGTGGAGAATACCCAATCGACAATCATGTCGGTACTGTTTGGTGCCGCCGGGCAAGACGCAAATTATCGCAATGAATGCCTTCAGCGGTTTTGCCAAACCTACACGACTCCGCTGGTAAGATTCCTGGTGGCGACGAAAAAAATCGACCCTGACGAGGCGCGGGAGATCGTCCAGGACTTTTGGCTGGTCAAGATTCTGCAACCGGCAGCGGACAAGAATCTAATCGCCAAGTACCTCGATGCCAGGGACAAAAATTCAGTGTCAGGCTTTCGCAGATACCTGGCCAGATCCGTGTCCAACCACTTCATCAACCGACAACGCACTGCGGAGGCAGCGTATCAGCGCGCCGTGGTTTCGATCGACGCGATGGAGGGTTGGGAGCCGTCAATCGAAGCGGATGCAATCGAGTTTGATTTGGTCTGGGCCAATCACTTGTTCAAGCAGGTGCTGGAAGCCGTGCGGCAAGAATGCGATGAGAACGGCCACCATGAAAAGTGGCAGATCTTCGTTCGCTTGATTCTGCGGCCCTCCTTTCATGGTCTTCCCAGACCCTCCTACAGCGAACTCGCCCAAGAGATGTCGATCGCTGATCCAAAGTCGGTCGGGAATGCCTGGGTAACGGTCAAGCGAATGCTGGATCGGCACTTCTTTCAAGCCGTTCAAGACTATCTGCCGGCGCGGACTCCAGAACAGAGTTCCATTGATGCTAACCGGGAAGTTCGTGAATTACTCTTTCGCTTGTCATCGGTCGGCGGACTTAGGCTGTCGTCAAGCATTGCCGGCCTGGAACCATCGCATCATTTCGCCGAGGCTTCGCTGACGATCGAGTCGTGTTCGCTGTCGGCACTCTTCCAATCCAAAGCTGACCTGAGATCGGTCTGGCAAGCTGTTCGTCAAGTTAACCTTATCAATGCATTCGATTTGCAAGATCGATCCGAGTCAAAGTTCCTGACAATCAAAGATCTGATCGAAGGAACCGAACTGCAACCTGGTGATCTCAATCTCTTGCGGTCTCGCTGCAAACAGCTTGGCAAAAGTCGCGACGACGAACTTACGAACGTGTTGTTCTTGCCGCGTGACATACTGCGATTGGTCTATCTGCTGGCGATCATTTCGGCAAAGCTTCATCTGTCCACGCTGATCTCTGGGACATCCGTTGATCAGTTGCGGCGTCGGTCTGAAAAGTACGTTGATGCCGCCTGGCTTGACGACGCAACGCGGGCATTTTGTCAACGATTCGTACAAAACAATAACCAAGCCAATTCCAGCGGCTGAGAACGTGGAGGTTGCCACCAGCTTGAGTCCACACAACGCGTGATTTTCGATCATGAAGACCAGTTCAGGAGAGGGTCAAGCCTCTTTTTGAAACACGTTCTCAATCAAACACCGTTCCATTTACTTCGCAGCGCATCCACGATTCCATGCCCGTTTGCCGAAAATGTCGATCCTTTGTCGCTGCCGGGCAGACGTGTCCCGCATGTGGCGGAATCGACGTGGAAGTGACGGTGGCGGATCCGCTTGTCGCAACAGCATCGAACACGCAGCCGATGCGTCCGGTGGGCCGACCGCCGACGGGGATTCTTGTGGCTTTGGACGATGATAGTGACGTGGAAGGAGAGCAGTTCCGATTGCGCCGCAGCGAAACGAGTTTGGGTCGCCGCGAATGCGACGTCTGCATCGCGAATGACGCCGATATTTCGGCTCTGCATGCAGTGATCCTTCGATCGGTCGATTCAAGCGGGGGTCACCACTGGAGCTTGCGCGACAAAGCAAGCACCAACGGGACGTTTGTTCGCGTCGATCGCTGGACGTTTGATCGCACGACGGATCTGGCTTTGGGTGGCGTGCTGCTGCACTGGGAAATCGGTGATGGCCAGTCAGTGCCATGTTGTCTGTCGGAGTTGCAACCGCCAGAGCGTACATTTCGGCTGCCAGCAAAGAAATCATTGGTGATTGGACGTGATGCGGAGGATGTGGACATCTGCCTGCACCACGCCACGGTCAGTCCAAAGCACGCCGAGTTTTCCTTTGACGGCCGATACTGGTCCGTATCGGATTCCGGCAGTCTGAACGGAGTTTGGCTTCGCGTTCAAGAGTATCCCCTTCACGATCGCGCGAGCTTCATGCTGGGCCAACAACGATTCTTGTTTCGTTGTCACCATAGCGTCGACGCCGATGCCGGGCTGTCAATTGAGGTGCGTCGAGAATGAACCAGTCGCCATCGCAATATCAGATCGGTCGAAATCGCACATGTGATGTCGTGATCGACGACTCAATGATTGCTGCTTTCCACTGCCAGCTAACAGGCGAACATGACCGCTGGACCCTGACGCCCCGCGAAGGCACCATTGGTATTCGCAATGCGGAATCGGGCGAGATCAAGTGGTGGAAGACAGCGGTTGACGTTCAGCCAACGGATGATCTTTGGCTCGATTCGCGTACGCGTTTTCCCTGGCCCTGCGAAGCGGGTGCCTCGAAAGTACTGACCGTGGGTCGAGCGATTGACTGTGACGTGACGCTCGACAACGCGTCTGTTTCTGGGCAGCATGCGCGACTGATCGTGGGGCAGCGAGCAACCTTTGTTCTGAAAGACTGTGCAAGTCGAAACGGGCTGTTCGTTGACAAGAGTCTGAACGAGCGCGTGTCGGCAGCGATGCTGATTCCGGACAAACATCTGTTTTTTGGCTCCTACAAAGTTTCCGCCAAAGAGATCATCGAGTTGGCCGAGCCGCGTCCCAGTTCTCAGCCCCCGCGGCCACCCGTCATCACCGAGCGACCCTCCCGCGCCGCTCGCTCAAGCACGCGAACACAGCCAATGCCCGCGGGTGGGTTGACATGGATCAGACAAGCATCGCTGATTGGCGTGCCAGCCTTGGCCACGATTTTGATTTGGTTGGCTTGGTCGTCGCGATCCGATCCGATTGCTGAAAAACTGC
Source organism: Pirellulaceae bacterium (assembly GCA_963714715.1). Taxonomy (GTDB): domain Bacteria; phylum Planctomycetota; class Planctomycetia; order Pirellulales; family Pirellulaceae; genus JBFJVZ01. Next base: position 102,598 of record CAVQPV010000055.1, read on the forward strand.
CTGCGGCGACGCCGAAGCAGAGTTCCGCTCGTGCCCGCACGCTGTCCGCTGACAAAACGGATGACCTGGAGACGCCGGAGTTGAGTTCCGCTCGTCCCCACACGTTGTCCGCTGACATAACGGATGACCTGGCGACGCCGAAAGCTGCTGCTGTGGTCGAGCCGTTGAACGACGAGTCGGCTGTCGCAGCGACTCCGGTTTCCCCGCCGGACGATGCGATTCGCAAGTCCATTTATTGGATTTTGATTCGGCACGATGCGTCCAACGCACAATATCGCCTGGGCACGGGGATCGCGATCGCGGCGAACAAAATCTTGACGACCGGATCGATTGTCGCCTCGATCGATCAGCTGGTTGCCACTGGTTACTCCAATCCCGCGATCGTCTCGATCGACGGTGGTCCCGTGCTGCCGATCGCAAGCAGGCAAGTTTGGCCGGAATTCGCCAACCGAACCGAGCGGGCTGAGACGCTGCGCAAGGCTCACGACAAGTTGGCCGCAGAGCCCAGTGCTGATGAGTCGAACGAGGCGGTGGCTCGTTCCGCCCGCTTGTTGAATTTTGCGCTTGCGGCGGCCTCAGCAACGGACATTGGTTGGATGCGCGTGGACGGCTTGGATCACCATCTGCAAGTCGATTCGTCCGTCGCCTTTCGCCCCGGCCAGGCGGTCGAGCTGTGTCACGCGGGATTCGATGGCAAAGATCCGTTCTATGATCGTGAACTTGGTCAAGCCGGTAGTTCGAGTGACCAGCAAACGGTGCGTTTGCGTGTTCGCGGACGAGGACCAAGTGTGGAGGACATTTCTGGTGTGATTCAACTCGAATGTCCCAGTTCGATCAACCGCGACGAAAACTTGCTCGGATCGCCGCTGGTTCGTGATGATACTGTCGTGGGTATAATCGTCTTCCAGTCAACTGACCATTCGGATCCGATGATGATTGTCGAAGCCGTCGCAGGGAGCACGATAAGCGAAGCCATGATTTCGACGAAAGATGATCCTGCATCTCCTGAGGAGTGAATACCATGATCAACAACCTCGATCGGGCTCCCCGGCTTTTGACTGTCGCCGCCATTGTCTTGGCTGGTTCGTTCCCCACCAACGCTCAGACTCGGGAAATCGACATTAGAATCCGAAGGGCGCCGGGCGACATCATCAGTCAGCGAATTGAAGCACAGGCAGCGCTGATGGAAGCACAGGGGCGACGCGAACGGGATTTTGCCGAGGCCAGTAAGGCCTACGCCGAAGCTGCCAAGATCGTGATCTCGGCTGCGTCAGCCGGCATCGACCTGGACATGAAGGCATTCGACGCCTATTGGGAGAAGAAGAAAAAACGAAACTTGATTGAGTGGAATCGCTTAGAGGACCGG
>CAVQPV010000056.1:0-60783 GCA_963714715.1 Pirellulaceae bacterium
TTACGGGTTTGCTGCGGCAGTTCGTCGATGCTCGTTCCGAGGACTGCATCGGCGATCATGTTGGCGATCGCGATGTCTCGCTTGGTGATCTCGATGTACTCGACGTTTCGGCCATTGCGGACTTTCGTTTTCACTTCACGCTGATACTGATGCAGGAAGGCGACGGCGCGAATCAGGCCGAGATACTTGGCCTGGTCTCGGCGGTTGCGGACTCGCTGCTTGGTGAAGCGAAGTTGATCGGCGTAAGGATTCGAGACGCGAATCGGTCGAGCAGACGCTGCGCGTTGTGATGCAGTTTGCGAATCTCGTCGGCATCTTCGGCGTCCAGCATTGCGTCGATCGTTTCGGCTTCACGTTGACGCTGTTGAATCGCTTCGGTTTGTTCGGGATTTTCATCGACTGAGAACACGAAGCAGCGATTGAGCAGTTCCGGATCGACGTCGCTGGCGGTCGTTGTCATCAAGGTGGCGACTGGTCCTTGGACGTCGTAGCGTTCCACGGCTGTGCGTCCGGTGCCGATTCTTTGGCGGTGGTGACGATCGAGAGCTTGCCTTCACTTTGCAGCAGTTTCAATGCGTAGCTGGCATCGCGCACTCCTTCTTCTTCGGCGACGGAGAGAATCTTGTGTCGCAGGTCGAGGTTGCCGGCGTAGTAGAGACTCTTGCTGGTCATCGCGCTGCAGCCGAACTGATGTTCCGGCGGCATGAAGGCCAGGATCGCATCGAGTAAGGATGTCTTGCCGGCAGCGGATGACGATTGAATGACAACACCCAGCGGTTTGGGTAACAGCCGGCTGGTGGCGGCCAGGTAACCGGTCAACTTGCCGATCCGTTCGCCGACGATACCGCAGGCGTCGAAGTCGGTCAAGATGCGATCGAGCAGACGTTCATCTTTCAGTAGTTCCATCGCTTCGCTGCGCTCAGCGTCGGTGATTTCGACTTTCGGGGCTTCGGGCTTTCCTTGCTTGAGCTGTTCTTGTTGGAGTTGGTCGAGCTTGAGCGTGATGCGGCCCAGGTCGTGGCGGAGTTCGCTTTCGCTGACTGCGATCTCTTCGCGCGCACTTCTTTGACGAACACGCGGCGGCTTCTCGCGTGACACAGATCGAGCGTATCGACGTGAAAGCGGTCGCTGCGATCGTTGAAGACCATCACGTTGACTTTCAAGACGCCGATCGTGGGGTTGCGGTCCAGGCCGCGAATCCGCCAACGGCGGTGCTCAATCGTGACTGTGACTTCCGTTTCGCTGCGCTCAACTTGCAAGTCGTCAGTGATGGTCTGGCGCGGGGGACGCTGCCGGTTGCCGGGGCACGGTTTCGCTGCGCTCAACCTGGACGATGGCGCGCCGCTGATCCAGGAGGCAGCGCGGATGCGTAGCCCGAGCAATCATCGATCGATGCGTTGTTGATCGCATAGTGTTGACGCTGGTATCGTCGGGGAAGTTGATCCGCAGCAACTCTGCCTACGAAGGGATCGCAGTCGATATTGGGATGCGCGAGCAACACGCGTCGGACGTTTGCGAAGTGTTCTCGTCGCAACTGGACTGCGTGGCTGCGATTGCGTTGCTGTAACCGGCACCGCAGAAGGTCCAGGCATCCAGCACACTGCCACAAACGATGATTTCATCGAAGGAAGTGAGAGCCGCAGCGTTGAAAATGCCGTTTCCGATGGAGACAATCTTGTCGCCTGCGCCGTGGCGGTCGATGCGCACGCCGTAGATGCCCGTTGTTTCACCGTCAGGCTCACCAACGGCACGGTGACGTAGCCGCGGAAGGTTTCGTGACCGGTTGCTTTGAGGATGCCGGGACACCTTGCAGTCGCTCGCGAACATCGCGGCCGGCCTTGTTGCGATTCGACGGCAGCTGCTTACCGAGCGTTCGATCGGAAAAGCCGACTTTCAAGTTAGCGTCGGCAGAAAGAAGATTCTTTCGAAGGAAGGTGAGTGCCTTGTCGTTGTCAACGAGTCTCTCGGCGTAGTAGTCGATGGTGGTGGCCAGCGGAGCAGAGAAGATTCTTTGAGTGAAAGAGTGGTCGGTCATGATGTCTGATCCATTTCGGAGGTGGAGTCAGTGCGCAGCGGAGCGCAGTGGGTGGTGGTGTGCCTTTTCGGTGGAGGAGTTGGTCGCCGGGGCTGCCGGCGAGTGCGAGCACAAGGGAGCTAAAGACGTCTCCCTTGATGACGCGAGAACTCGCCTGGCTGTCAAGTGATGGAGAAGCGAATCCGCTGCAAAGAACTGGCCGACTCACTTACAACTGTGAAGCTGGAACGGTTGCCACGTTAACGGTGGTTCGCCTGTCGGTGCTTGGGCTCGCGTGGGCGGACTGCGCAACTTCGCTGTCGCTCGTGCTCCGCCGCCACCGCGCGGCGGGATTGGGTTCACCGCTCCCGGCTTACGTCGCTGGCGCCGCGCGGTCGCTGCGTGGACGGGCTCCAGGCTCATCTGCCTTCGGGCTCAGCGGCTCCCTCGTCGCTCGGGTCGGAACAACATGACCCGCTCGTTCCTCGCTTCCCTGCCATGTTGTTCCGACTGGCATCGATGCTCGCAAGCTCGCCTCTTCCATGCCCCCGGCGGGTTTCAATCGACGGACATCCTATCCGCCGTGCCTACGGCGTTCTTGCGCGGACCGTCGCGCCAGGTTGTTGGAACGTGCAAGCAGTTCCGCCTGGGCGTCGTTCGTCATCACCTTCGATCACCCACATTCGCCCGGCGGTTGAAATGTCTCTGAGAGCCCGAACCCCCTTTGGTTTGTTCCGTAGTCTCCAATCACCGCATCGACCCATTTATTCGCTCGGATCCTCAAATACCTCATCCGTCGATTTACAGGTCCTGATTAGCCGAATCAGTCGCTTATGCTGGATGTCGCACTCCCACCAAGAGTAACTCGCTTGCTCTGATCCAGTACCTTGCTGTTGAACATGCTCCCCAACCAAAACGATAGCTCGCCCGTGATCGGCACCAAATCTCGCTATGTCTGCCACCCATCGCCGATGGGAAAACGTGCCCTGCAATTCCTCGCACGAAAACACGAGGTGCTGTGTCCAACCTTGATCTGAACGTGACTCCCAAATCAGGGCATGAGAAATTCCAACCATTCTCAGTATGTGAATCACGAACTAGTTGCAGGAGCAGTCTATCACGCCCATTCTGGTCAACGGTTTCACACAATACGCGATATTGATCGTTTTGATACATAGCGCTTCACCGGCAGTTTATTTCAATCTGCACATTCTCCGGGATACGAAGAAAAGAACTTTGAATTTGAGTCCCGCATTAAAATCAGGGCACGACGCCCATTCGGGAACCTCTACCGTTGATCCATCTTCGTACACACAGCACTTTACATCATCGTCGTCATCCTCATCCCCTCCGTCGGGTACGGGCACCGGCATCGGTAGCGGAGGTCTGTTGGAACTCCAGACTCGATAGAAGTACTCTGTGCAATGCGGCCGGACGTAGACCTGTCCAGGCTTGTAAGTCGCCGCCGCGGTGACACAACCGACTGCAATATGTGGGCTATGCTTGACGACTTGCGGAACAATCCGAATGACACATCGCTTCGACTTTACCCAAATCCAACGTCCCCATGGTATGGGCGTGGTCGTGTCTAAGAGACCAAGTGGATCGACATACCGAAGAGGAGCGTTTGAACAATACTCAAGCAAATTCCATTTGCTCCCCTCATACCCGATTGGGTCTCTGGAGCAGAAGCGACCGGAGTACGAATCGTACATGCGGGCGCGGTAGTGGTAGAGATGCGAGATCTTCGTCCCACTCACGTCCAGTGTAGGTGTAGCGATTGTTTTCACTGCTTGATGTGCGTACCGTTCCCAATGCGTCGGTGATCGTAGGCGTACCGTACGGCGGCTGTAAGCGTAGCGTTCGACGACGGTACCGCCGCCATTTGTCAGCGCAGTGATCGAGTACTGTTGGCCGCGATGGTAGTAACGCAACCCTCCGGAGCCGCCACGCATCACGGGTTCGTCGATGTAGCTGGCGTAGATGTAGGTGTACATCGGCGACGTAGCCGCCGTGCCCGAGGCGTAGTCGGCGATCGTTTGTTGGCCCAACTGCACGAAAATCGTGTCGTCCGTCCCATCGTCGCAGCGCACTCGGCGTCCCAAGGCATCGAACTGGTACGTGACGTCATCATTGCCATCGTTGTCGACATCGGCGGCCGACAGGCGGTTTTCAAAATCCCACGTCATCGTCAGATGATTGCCACTGGGACGAATGATCCCCGGGATCAGCGTCATGTTCCCCTTGGCATCGTGCTGGACGGCTTGACTGGCAATGGTCAGCAGTTCGTGAGTGGGACCGTGCGTGCGGCTTTGCACGTTGGCGTTCTCGGTAAAGCTGCCCCAGTCTCCGACGGAGGTCAGATTCCACGATTGGTCGAGGTTGTTGTCCGCTCGCTGCCAATTAACCAAGCGGTCTTCGTCGTCGTAGCCAGCGGTACCCACATCAAATCCGTAGCCGCTCATCGTGCCGGTGATCGTCTCGGACGTCTTGTTCTTATTGTCGTCCCAGCCGTAGCTCAGATTGCCGATCGACGCACCTGCGAAGCTAATGCTGGCAAGCGTATTGTCGGTATTGTAGGCTCGGGTCTCACTCACCCCGTTATTATAGGCACTGGTCAGCATCCTGCCCCCGTCGTCGTAAGTGCGGGTATCCACCGTGATGCTGTTGACGGCGACGGTGTACAGCTGGCCACGGTCGGTGTAGGTGCGATCGACGTCGGTGCCATCGGGATAGGTGTAGCCCGACACCTGGCCAGCAGCGTTGTAATTGGTAGTTGTGGTGTAGGTCTGGCCCGCGATGGTCAGGGCCTCAGTCTCTTTCCGACCGGCCTCGTCGTAGGTGTAGGCCGCCGCATTGACGTAGCGGCCGCTGACGGCGGTCAACATCCGGCCGGCATCATCGTAGGTAAATGTATCCGTATCGGCGATCGTCCCCGACGGGCTGTTGACCTTGGTGCGGTAGTCCCGTTTTTCCAGCCGTCCGGCCAGGTCGTAGTTGTAGGTGACCGTGTCGCCGAGTTGGTCTTCTTTACGAAGCGTGCGTCCGGTCGGATCGGGGGTAAAGGTCACGATGCCGTAGCCGGTGTCACCGGGATTGCTGTCGCTGGTGTGGTCGGGGTACGTTTCGGTCAGCTTCACACCAGCATCGTTGTAGGTGTAGCTGGTGACTTCGTTCTCCGCGTCGGTCAGCGATTGTAATTGTCTGGTGGCGGTGTAGGCAAAGACGGTTTCACCGCTCAGCCGGTCGATTTGTTTGACCTGACGGCCTCGGGCATCGAACTCGTAGGTCGTGGTTTCACTCTTACCATCGGTGCTGACGATCTTGTTGCCCGCGGCGTCGTAGCTGCTACTGGTGGTGTCGCCAGCGGTGTCGGTGCAAGACGTATCGCGTCCGAGTGCATCGTAGATGCAGTCCTGGCCGACGTTGTTGGGGTCGCGCACCGAGAGCTGGTTACCCGATGCATCGTAGGTGTAGGCGGTGACTTTACCGAGCGCATCGTGGCTCTCGATCGTGCGCCCCGCTGCATCGGTGTAACTCCTACGGACGTTGCCAAGAGCGTTGATGCTGGACGAGACCAGCACCGTGCCGTAACCGGCCAGCGTGGTCGTTTCCAGGTTTCGACTACAGTTCCAGCTGATCAGCGAACTGTCGCTCGGATCGGGGAAGAAAATGGGGACGCACCTCTTTTTGGAGGTTAAACCGGTTACAACCTGATCATGTTCGGTCAGCCCGGTGGTCAACGTCGGTGTTCAGCTTCTAACTGAATCTTGAAGCGGGTCGTCGGTATAGAGAGCCAGCTGACGTTTCCGGGTGTCAGGATGCATTTTCGATGCTGGATCGGAACTCTTTGAGCAGGGTGATTTCGCCTTGCTGAAAGCGTTGGGGACAAGACCGCTTGTGCCGCTGCGACGGGAAACCCGGGAAGGACGACGCTGGATGCTTGTTCTTGGTAGGCGTCTTCGTGCCGACAAAAAACTCGCAATTCTTTGCCATCTTGTCGCCATTTCTCTGGGATTGCCATCGCAGCGAACAAAGCAAGTCGATGGATCGCTGAGGACGAGATTTCGACCTCGATCACCAAGTCCGGCGGCGGATGCTCAGATCGATTTCTTCTTTCGCTCGTATCGCCGCTGCGTGCTGAATGTAATACGACTCATCGGCCTCCAATCCCCGATTCAAATCCTCGCGGCGGAACGTTGTCGAGGCGACGCTTTCAATTTCGATTTCTTGAACCTCAGCGAAGACTGACAGAGGACGACCAGCGAGTGTTTTGATTTTTTGTGGTCTCGTCAGTTTCTTGAGAACTGCGAACCGTGGGTACGCTTCGCGGTCCACGGCTACCATCTTCGACCGCTTCGCGGTCATTTCCCGGCTGAAAACCTACTTGATCGCCGGATCGTTCATGCTGTTTTCTGCAAACCCCTTGCTTCTCAGCAGACATGCGTCGCAGTGGCCACACGGGACACCGCCGGGGCCGGGATCGTAGCAGGAAAGCGTGATCGAATAATCAACACCGAGTGAGAGACCTCTCGCGATGATTTGAGCTTTGGTCAGATTGATCAGCGGCGTGTGGATCCGCAGCCGCCGCTGACCTTCCACGCCCGACTTGGTCGCCAGATTCGCCATCGTTTCAAACGCTTGAATGAATTCAGGCCGACAGTCGGGGTAGCCACTGTAGTCCAAGGCGTTGACGCCGATGTAGATGTCAGCTGACACCGATGGTTTCGGCAAAGGCCAAGCGCCAACGACAGGAAAACCGTGTTGCGAGCAGGCACATAGGTCACTGGAATCGTATCCCCGCTCTGGTCGACCGAGTCTTTGGGGACGGTGATCGAATCGTCTGTTAACGCCGATCCGCCGAACTGTGCCAGATCGATGTCAACGACACGATGCGAAGCGGCCTGCAAGGCAACCGCAACTGCCTCGGCACGCTGCAATTCATATTCGTGGCGTTGGCCATACCGAAAGCTGATCGCGTGGGCCGCAAACCCTTGATCGCGCGCGATCGCCAAACACGTTGCGCTATCGAGGCCGCCGGAGAGCAAGACGACGGCGGATCGTTGGTCCGTATCAGTCACGTCTCTTCCACAACTTTCGACCAATGGACGGGTTGTAATTCGTCCAGTTGCCGTCGACGGCCACATCGGTGTCGATGATGTTGGTGAAGGCAGCCATCTTGGCATCCAAGTTATCGATGTGGTGCAGCGCAATCGCTTCCAAAGTTAAGGGGACCTTGGGGCTGCCAAACTCCAGTTGCCCATGATGACTGACAATCATGTGCTCCAGGTGTAGCCGGAGGACCTCCGGAAACGGATCGCCGCCGCGTGCGTTCAAAGCGGTAATCTTTTCGCCCAGCATTTGCACACCGATCATGATGTGTCCGATCATTTGGCCGCGATCGGTGTAAGCAATCTGTTCACCACAGGTCAGTTCTTCAAGCTTGCCAAGATCGTGCAGAAAAGCTCCAAACATGAGCAAGTCGCCATCGAGTTGGGGATAACGCGGCGCAATCAGCTGCGCGATTTCCATCAGGTCGACGGTGTGCGCCAGTAAGCCGCCGGGGTACGCATGGTGGTTGGAAACGGCTGCGGCAGCGCACCGCAGTTTCGCCATCAAGGCATCATCCGCAAGGTATGCCTCGCCCAACTTGCGCAGATGGATGTTGGGAATTCCCTTGATCAACTCGCTCAGCCGCTCGATCAGCTTCTCTGACTTGTCGGCATCAAATCGTTCAAAGTCGGCCGGGTCGACATCGGATGGATTCAGTCGTGTCACATCGGTGGCGATTGCCTGGAGGGCCCCGTTGTGAATCTGGGTGCGTCCCCGTACCAGCACATAGTCACCGCGGTCGAACGATTCGAAGATTTTTTCGTCCGCGTTCCACAGCATGGCCGCGATGGTGCCGGATCGGTCGGCAAGCCGCATCAAAATGTACTTACCGCCCTGTCGGTTGACTCTCAGCTGCTTATCGGCGGCACGAAAAGGCTGCTCGAACTGCTGGCCTTCGACGAAATCCAAGATGGGAGTGCGATTCACGAGAGACTTTTGCGATGTGGGAGGGAAGGGCAGGGTAGAATCCGCGAGCACATCTTCGCGGCGTTTCACCAAAAGGATGGCGACAACAGGCGTTGATTGGCAAGGCCTGGAAACAAACGCCCGCAGCAAATCCCGAGGGCAAATGGCGGTACACTCGCAAATCCTGGGGCATATTCTTCTCCGGGAATGTTTTTGTTTATACTACGTCAATGTCCGGTGCAGCTTCACCTACTACGATGCATCCCTCGTCTGTCAATCTCGTACGTTCGTCACACTCCTGGACCGAAGCCGATAGCGCGGCCGGCTTTGTGCTTCGCTATTTGGCGCCGATGCGGCGTCAGCTGGCTTCGATTCTAGGATCGAATTCCGAGGCGGACGAGAGTTTGAAGATATTGCTTGCGCACCTCGTCTCGGCGGGATTTGGGGATCATAAACGGGGCAAGCTTCGCGACTTCCTGATTCGCGGTGTTCGTTCGTGTGCGAAAGCCAGGTTGGTCGACATGCCCGCAAGCGAGCGACCGCCGGTAAACCTGGACAACGTCACGTTGCAATCGCAAGAGTGGCTTGGCTTCTGGCGAGATTGTCTTTTGGAACGCGCTTGGAGAGCGCTGGAGCGGTACGAACACGCCAACCCTGAGGTGCCGGTTTACTCCGTACTCTTCGTCATGAATTCGAATCCGAATATCACGACGACCCAATTGGCGCAGCAGGCATCCAAAGAATCGGGGCTCACGGTTGACGAGGAAATGGTCAATCGGGCGCTGCCGACTGGCACGATCGATGTTTGCACAGATGATCGCGGATGAAGTGGTCGAGACGCTCGAAAGTCCAACGAAAGATGATGTCAAGGATGAAATCAAGCTGTTGGGACTGACGAACGCCTTCCAAGGCCAAATCGTCTAACTGTCGTCTTGTACGCCGGAAACGAGCCGCGTGCGATTGCGGTCTGTGATCGTTGCACGAAGCGTCGGGGTGAATATTGTTCCACTTCCCGCCACGTCAATCGGAATCGAAGGCAAAAAACTGCTACGATAACGTGAGGACTGGAAGCATCTTGGGTGCGAATTCGTCGTCGTGTTTGCATCCAGTGGCGGGGGAGTTCGATGAATCGTTCATTCGTTTGCGGCATTGCGGTTACGCTCGCCGTTGGTGTTGGTCGACCGACGACGCGATCGCGCAGCGGATTTTCAGTCATCATCATCACCACCGTAATCATGGTGTCCCTGATTGCGGCAGCAACATCGTCGTTTGGCAGCAGTTCATCGGGTTTCCGATCTTGGAATCATGGTGGCTGACACCGTCACCGATGATGATTCCGCAGCCAATCGAAGTCGTTCCGTTGGCACCAGCATTCGTTCCGCCAGCCGCACCGGCACCGATCCCGGAGGGCGGTGAGAATTTTGCCCGCAAAGAGATGATTCCCGGCTGATCGTTTCCTCGGTGAAGCGAGTGAATTGCGCGGCGATACCTTCAACGACCCGGGAGAGATTCGCCGCCGCGCGGCCATACTCAAGCCCAGTTCGCCGGCGGGGCGGATGCGGGCGGATCGTTTGATCTCCAGCGGTGATCAAGCTTTTGCTGAGCAAAACCTTGCCCGCGCCACGGCTCGTTATCGTGAAGCAATTGCCAAGGCACCTGATTACGCCGAAGCTCATTTTCGACTCGCCCATGCCTATGTCGCGACGCGGCGATACAATTTGGCGCTGAGAAGTGCGTTGGTTGCCTTGGAACTGGCTGGCACCAGTCGTCGCGACGGATTCTCGTTGGAGGACATGTATCAGGGTGACCAGTTTCCGCGCGAGCAACATCTCGAGCGGTTGGTCGACGCGTCGCTACGAGAGCCCACTGACGGTGGATTGCAGTTCTTGATTGGGTTTACCTTGCACTTCGACGCGGACACCGAATTGGCACAAGATCATTTTCGCGCCGCAGGAGATTTGGCCGGAATTCACCGAGCGTACCTGCGTTACTTTCTGCCCGAGGAGCCGCAAGTGGAGCCGGTAGAGGCGGCGAATTGACGCGTCTGATGCCAATCACTGCACTGGAACCGCCGCTGTGATCCGGGGATAATATCTTTGCGGTGAGCCGAGAGATACTTGCCGCGCCAATGTGCCAGTGCCGCAAGCGGGCTTCGATCTTCCCTCAGTGCATTGCCATTGGCCCCGCCCAAGCATGCAAATCGCATCGAAAGCAAGGAGTCACGACATGGAACGGAACGTTTTGAGGTCAGCACGTTACTTGATGGCGGCATCGATTTGTTTCGTTTTCGCGAACTTCGCGCGCAGCGAGGAAGATATTTCGCCTCTGGATGACGACGGGCGCGTTGTCGATTTTCAGCGTGACATCGCACCGATTCTGGTTTCCCGCTGCTTGGAGTGTCACGGTCCCGAGGACGCCAAGAATGATTTTCGTGTCGACGACGTCGATTCCATGATGCAGTATGTCGAAGCGGAGGACTTGGAATCGAGCACGATGTATGTCGATTATTTGATCACCGACAGCGAGGATGAGTTGATGCCGCCCAAATCAAAGGGCGGCCCGTTGTCGGCGAGTGAGTTGGCGTTGATTCGAGTCTGGATCGAGGAGGGAGCGAATTGGCCTGATGACGCCGTGGTGGCTTCGGGCGATGCCGCAGCCCCGGTTACCGAGCCAGAGCCAGAGGCCGGTCCACAAACGCTGATGGAAAGGGTCTGGGCATTTCAAGGGTATTTGCATCCAGCGGCCGTGCATTTTCCGATTGCGCTGTTGTTGTTCGGAGCTTTTTTCGTCGTGCTTGGCTGGAAATGGCCGGCATTGGGAACTCAGATTCCGTTGGCTTGCCTGTTGTTGGGCGCACCGACTGCGATCGCAGCGACTTTGATGGGTTGGTCGTTCGCGGCCGAGCAAGGCTATCCCGGTTGGACTGCGATCGATTTCGACAAGGAATGGTTTTGGCATCGTTGGAGCGGCGTCGTCGTTGCGGTTTTGTCCGCAGCGTTCGCCTTGATCGCCTTGCTGTCTCTGCGGAAAGAAAAAACCAAGTTGACCGCCGTATGGAAAGGCGGGTTGTTGGTGCTCGCACTGATGGTGGGTGCGGTCGGGCATCAAGGCGGTGAACTGAGTTACGGTCACGATTTCTATCCGAAAGCGTTCCGTATTCTGCTTGGCACGACCGAGGAAGAGTCCGAAGAGAAGGCTGATGTCGCAACGGCAACTGCCGTCAATGAGCTGCCGCAGACAGCGAAGTTGAATGAAATCTCACAAAAGTAAGAACCATTTCGCGCCTCGGGAATTGAAGTGTCTAAAAAGCGTTCCAGCAAAAAGATTGAGCCAACTGCGAAAAACGCTGAGCTACCCGAGAATCGCTTTATCAATCGTGAGTTGAGTTGGCTTGAGTTCAACCAGCGCGTCTTGAATCAGGCCGCCGACGAATCGATACCGCTGTTGGAGCGCGCCAAATTCCTGGCGATCACCAGTTCCAACCTGGATGAATTCATGATGGTTCGGGTCGGCGGGTTATTGCTTCATCAGAATTCGCTGGCCCGCGATCCCGCTGGCATGACCGTCTCGGAACAACTGGACGAGGTATTGGCCATGTGCCAAATCTTTGTACAGCGTCAGTACCAACTGCTGAACCAGACGCTCGAGACGGAATTGTCGGCTGCGGAGATTCGTCGGATTGATTTGAGCGATTGCAGCGACCGGCATGCGGTGGCGGCTGAAGCACGGTTCCAAGATGAGATCTCCGCGGTATTGTCTCCACAGACCTTAGCCAACCGCCCTTTTCCGTTGCTGCCGGGACTAGGCATGTACCTCTGTGTGCGGTTGCTCCGCGAAGAAAGCCTCCATGCTGATCTTCAATTCAGCGAGGACGCGGCAGCAGAGCCACCCTGGGAATTTGCGGTGATCCCGCTGGGTAAGAGCCTGTCGCGAATCATCGCGCTGCCGAGCGATCGTGGGCACGCCTACGTGCTGTTGGAAGATCTGGTCAAACACTTTGTCGGTGACTTTTTTCCAGGCCGTGAAGTTGTTGAATGTGTACCGTTTCGAGTGACTCGCAACGCCGACGTGGAACTCCGCGAAGATGAGGCGGGTGATCTGTTGGTCGGCATGGTGGAGGTGCTGGAAACCAGACGGCTTTCTCGTGCGGTCCGGCTGGAATATGGCTCCGGTGCCAGCGACGCCGTGATCTCCTTGTTGTCGGAATCGCTGCGGACATCTCATCTGAATCTGTTCGCAATCGACGGGCCGCTTGATTTGAGCTACTTGTTTTCCCTGCACGGATTGGAGGGAGTTGATTTGTTGCGAGACGAGCCTTGGCCGGGGCAATCGACTGCCCGAGATCGACCCCGCTGAAAGCATGTTCCAGACGATCGCCGCCGGTGACATTCTGCTGGTGCATCCGTACGAGAGTTTCGATCCTGTTGTGCGGCTGATCGAAGAAGCCGCCAGCGATGACGACGTGTTGGCAATCAAACAAGTCCTTTATCGCACCAGTCGCAATAGTCCCATCGTCGCTGCGCTGAAACGCGCTGCCGAAAACGGCAAGTACGTGTCAGTCATCGTTGAACTGAAAGCAAGATTTGACGAACAGCGAAACATCGAGTGGGCTCGGGAAATGGAGCAGGCCGGCGTCCAAGTCATCTACGGAATTCGCGGTCTGAAGACGCACGCAAAAGTTTGCATCATCGTGCGACGCGAAGTGCAGGGCTTAACGCGGTATCTGCATTTCGGGACCGGCAATTACAACGAAGTGACTGCCAATTTGTACAGTGATATTTCTTTGTTAACGTGCGATGGCGTTTTGGGCGGTGACGCGACGGCATTCTTCAACGCCGTTACCGGCGCAAGTCAGCCGCAACAGATGCAAGAATTGGCAGTTGCCCCCACGACGCTACGAAAGAGAATTCTTGACTTGATCAGGGCTGAAACACAGCGATCATTGGAAGGACAACGCGGCGAGATCGTGGCGAAGCTGAACTCGCTGGTCGATACTGAGGTGATCGACGCCTTGTACCGTGCCAGCCAAGCGGGAGTGAACATCAGCCTGAACATCCGAGGCGTCTGCTGTCTTCGACCCGGCGTCAAGGGGTTAAGCGAGTCGATCGAAGTCGTTTCAATCGTCGACCGTTTCCTGGAGCATGCGAGAATCAGCTATTTCGGTCATGGCGGCGCAGGCCAAATCTTCATTAGCAGTGCGGATTGGATGCCGCGCAATTTGGACCGGCGCGTCGAACTCTTCATTCCGGTCAACGATGCCGACTGCCGCAGGAAACTGCTAGAGACTTTGCGCACTTACTTCCGCGACAACCAAAACGCTTGGCGGATGTCGCCGGCTGGACAGTACGAACGGGCAAGGCCGGGCAAGAACGATAAGCCACTGCGATCACAGCGAGTGTTGTACGATCGAGCTATCCAGGAAATGCGTGACGCCAAGCAAAGTAGCCGTTCCACCTTCCAGGCTCATCGATCTCGCCGACGCGATTGATGCCTCCTGGGACTCGGGCATTCCCATCGGAATCCTTCTGCGTTAGAACCTGGAAACAGGTTTCAGAATTGGGAATTTGAGAGTATTTCGGTTTCCTCGAATGATTGCCCTGCCGGATTTCTTCAGTCAACAACGGCCGATCCAGGCCGAACAGGCTCCTTAATGGCGTGCTCGGCCCCGTAAGGCGTCGTTTGTGAGAGGCATATCGGCTCAATCGGCGGTTCGATTCTTGTTGTTCGGACCCGGCCGTAAGAGGTAAGTCGGCGTTTCGGGCTGAAAATGAGTTCGATACCATATTGCTTGCGGGGGCGGTCGCAATTCGTGGCCACATCACCACGTTTACCAAGTCACCGGATTTTGCATGAGCTTCTTGCCTGGTTTATTTTTTCGGTGCCGCCACACGGCAGTTCTAGGTATTTGCTTCATGGTGACTTGGGGCTCATTCGTGCCGATGGTACAGAGTTGTTTGTGGGCTCAGGACAGCGCCGCGACTGCCGACCGAGCCCGCTGAGAATGCACCAGGCCCCGCCGATAACGCCGTTTACATCCCGGCAATGGATCTTCTGCCTCAGAGCACGGCGGGAGTTTTGCGGATTCCGAACTTTCCCGATTTCTGCGAGGCCTGGAAAAAGACGCATATTGGGCAGTTGACCGAAGAGCCGGCGATGGAGCCGTTTATTGAAACGCAAAAGAAACGCGCCAGGAACTTTTTGAATTCCGTCGACAACACTATCGGATTGCGTCCCGAAGACTTGTATGAAATCACGTCGGGAGAGGTGGTGGGTGCTTGGTTGCCATTTCAGAACGATCAACGACGTCCGTTCGCCGTCTGTTTGGTAGCCGATGTTCGCGGCCTGCACGCGAAGGCGGATGCGGTCATGGAACAGATCGACAAGGATTTAAAGGCGGGAGGAGCGACAAGAAAGGACGTCGTGTACCGGGGCGAAACGATTCGCGTTTATACGACGAAGCCGAAGCCGGGCCAACTGAAAATCGATGAAATCGCAATCACGCTCAGCGACGTTCGCGTGATTGCTGCCGATCGCGATACGGTTGTTCAAGATTTGCTGGACGCCGTTGCAGGAAAACCGAAAGACAAACCGCTCAGTGAATTGGACATTTTTCAGAAAGGTGTCGCAGGTCTCCAGCGATGCGATTTCACAGCCCGTCCAAGAGGACGGTGGAACGATCGCCATCGAATGGTTTGCAAAGCCATTCCGAGATGGGCCGAATCCTTCGTGAAGTGTTTGAGGTCGAACGCGGCAATCAAGTTGATATCTTGAAACTGCTGGAGGGGCAGGGTTTCCAGGCGGTTAAGTCGGTTGGTGGCGTGTTCGCGATGGGTGGAGACAGGTTCGATTTCTTGCATCGTGGGCTCCTCTATGCACCCTTTGCTGCCGAAGCCCAGGACAAGTTCACCAAGGCAGCTCGTATCTTGGATTTTCCCAACGAGCCGTTCGCTGAGATCCCCGCTTGGGTGCACTCCGAGAGTCTGCACCTTCAATCGATTGAATTGGAATATGGAAGATGCTTTTTGGGCGTCCGAGACTCTGATCAACGAAGCTTTCGGCGACGAGATCTTTCGGCCGATGATCGATGGCATCAAAGAGGACGAAGAGGGTCCGCAGATCGATGTGGAAAAGGACTTCTTTCCGAACTTGGATGATCAGCTCATTCTGATCACGGACAACACGCATGCCGGTTGACATCGATTCAGACCGGATGCTGGTCGCGATCCGAATCAAGGATGCGGATGGCGATCAAAGCGGCTATCCACAAGGCGATGGAGGTGGAACCGGATGCGAGTAGTTGGACGTGATTCCGGGCGTCGATATCTGGCGCGTCCAGCGGGGTGAATCAGATGATGATTTTCAGGCGGAACTGATCGAACTCGGTCTCGGACCCGAGGAGGGGGAAGACGATGACCCGCCGCCACTGTTGGACCACTGGGCGATCGCGATGGTCGACAAAGGTCCCGGGTCGACCGACCCGTATCTGCTGTTTTCCAGCCATCCGGATCTATTGGTGTCGGTGGCAACACGAATTCGCAAGGGAGCGAATGACGGATTGGCCAACGTGGATGCGGTGAAACGAGTTCGAGAGGCACAACAGGACTTGGGAGCCAAACAAGTCTCGTTTGACCGCGTGGCGCGGTTGAAGCTGTCGCTGCGAGTGAAGTATGAATTGCTGCGGCAAGGAAAGCTGAGGGACAGCGATTCCGTGATGGCGTCGCTGATCCGCCGCATCGTCGAAGAGGATGAAGGTGGCGAACCCGATCCTCTGAACGCAAAAACGCTGCCGCCGATCAACGAGATCGAACATCATCTTCCCGATGGCGGCGGTTTTTTCGAAACGACCGCCGACGGCTGGCTGATCAACGGTTTCTTCTTGAGGTGAAGTCCCTGTGTGTCCCGGCAATTCGGCAACCGCTGTGGCTTCCATTACGCCAACGCGGCACGCAGTTTCTCGATGACGACGGGCAAGACGCGTTCTTGTACGTCCTTCAACGATCCCTCGAGAAAGGCACCTGCCGCAGCTTTGTGGCCGCCCCCGCCAAACATCTGCGCGATCTCGTTGCAGTCCATGTCGCATCGGCTGCGGAAGCTGAGTTTGAAACCTCCGCGCAGTTGACCGACAAAAATCACGGCGGCCTTGGTGTTTTCAACCGCCAGCGTCAAGTTGATCGCGTCTTCGGTATCGCTGGGTTCCGCACCCATGGCCGCAAAATCTTCTTTTTCGACGAAGGTGTGCATCAGCGCACCGTCAAGTTCCGATGTCGTCCGCGACAGAATCAGACCGCGCAGACGCAAGCGTCCCAGTGTGTCGCGCTCGTACAAGTCCGCGTAGACTTCGCAGGGAACCACGCCGACGTCGACCAGTCTCGCGATCACGCGATACGTCTCGCTCGTGACGCTGCCAAATCGGAACCAACCGGTATCGGTGGCAATCGCCGCAAACAGCGGCACGGCAAGCGTACGCGTCAAGGGAACATTCAGGGCATCGGCCGCTTGGACGACCAAGTGGCCGGTCGCTTCGGCCTGGTAGTCCTTGTACATCGTCGCGCCCAAGTCATCTTCGCCGACGTGATGATCGACCACGATCTTGTCGCAGCTGGACGCTCGGATCACGTCGCCCATGTCACCCAGCTGCGCCAGGCGCTCGTATCCAACACCATGATGCAATCGGCCGAGATATCTTCGGCTTGGACATCATCGCCAAGCACCTCGATGTTGCTGGCCGGATCCAAGAATTGCAGTGCCGGCGGCGTGCGATGGGCATTGATGATGCGAACGTCTTTGCCGACCGCTCGCAGCACTTCCGCCATGCCCAATTCACTGCCCAACGCGTCGCAGTCAGGCCGAATGTGGCTGACCAAGACAAAGGACTGGTAGTGACTGATTTGATCAACGAACGCTTTCCAATTGACACCCATGTAAGTTTCACTTTCTCTTGTCATTGCCATGCCAGTCGCCTGCGGCTGCCAGATCATCGGTGGTTAGTCGTTGGCGGATCGTGCCCACGTCGCGCGACAACTGAGTCGCAAGTTGCTGGGCTGAATCAAAGCGGGCAATGTCACGCACCGAGGTAACGAAGTCAACCTGCAGTGTCTGGCCATACAGATCGCCGGAAAAGTCGAGCAGGTGAATCTCGGTCTTGCAACTGCCATCGTCCTCAAATGTCGGATTCGGGCCGACATGAATCGCGGCCAGGAATCGCTGCCGGTCGCCGACGTAGCCAACGCCGCCATACACGCCCGGTCCCGGAATGATACCATCAACTTGGTCCAGGTTGGCAGTGGGGAATCCAATTTCGCGGCCTCGTTTGTCACCTCCGACGACGCGGCCGCGAATCCGATAAGGTTCACCGAGCAGTTCGATCGCTGTCTCGATGTCGCCCGCCTGCAAGAGATCGCGAATACGCGTGCTGCTGATCATTTCGCCCGCCGATCACGGTCGGCTCGACGATCGAAAGTTCGATTTCGTATTGTTCACACAGTTGCTCCAGCGTCTGGATATCACCCGACCGACCGCGACCGAAAAAGAAATTGGGACCTTCCACCATCGCTTTTGCGTCCAGCCGCTTCACGACCAGGGCATGAAAGAACGTCTCAGCCGAAAGACGCAGAAAATCGGGCGACGTTTGACAGACCGCCAGATAATCGATTCCGACTTGGTCCAGCAACTCGGCTCGGCGCTGCAAGCCACGTGAGCCTGGGCGGCACACGATCCGGCCGCAAGATTGCCGCGGGATGTGGATCGAATACAACCGCGATCGCAGGACCAGCGAGACGGTCGGCTAGGTTGCGAACTTCCATCAGCAGAGCCGCGTGCCCGCGGTGAACTCCATCAAAATTGCCGATGCTGACCACGCCGCCTCGCAGCAATTCGCTCGCAGGATCGGCGACGTCGGCGTCGGAGACGTTGGCGAGCGTAATGAGTTTGGTCACGTGATGAAAGATGACGGGGAAGGGCAGGGGAGCGAGAGATTGTACTGAGCATACAACGACGTTCGTAGCGGTCGTCCAAAACCCGTGGCGCAGCTAAACGGCCACCTCCGTTGCCGCCTTCGCGGCTTCCGGCAGCGCGGCCGCGATCTCCACGGATGTCATGCCAGTCTGTCCCACTTGGTTCGCCGCGATGTCGCCAGCGGCGCCGTGAATCCACACTCCCAGTCGAGCCGCGTTCCAGATCGAAAGCCCTTGTCCGAGCAACGAAGTGATCACACCGGTCAGCACATCACCGCTTCCGGCCGTGGCCATGCCAGCGTTGCCAGTCGTGTTGGTCCACTGGTTTTGGCCGTTGGTCGTTTCCGTGGATCCGACCACAACGGTGGGGCCGCCTTTCAAAACAATCACGATTCCCGTTCGATCGGCTAGCCCTTTTGCCGCGTTGATTTGAGCCATTCGATCACTCGCGACGACTCCGCTGATGCGTTGAAACTCACCCGGATGAGGCGTTAAGACAAATGGGCTGCGTGCTCCTGCTTGCGGCCATCCGATCTGTGCCAGGCAATTGATCGCATCGGCATCAAGCACGCGCGGGACGGTCTCTTGCAGGAGACGTTCGACGATCTGAATCGCACCTGGTTGTGCCGTCATGCCTGGTCCACAACCGATGGCGTCGAATTTCTTGACAAGACTCGATAGACCGGCTGCCGCATCGATACGAAAGCAACCTTTTGTGTCATTCGCTAACGGTAGCGTCATCACGCCGGGATGGAACGCAGCGACCGTCTCTAAACATCGATCCGGCACCGCGGCTGTGACCAGGCCGCTGCCAGTTCGCAAGGCCGCGATCGCGGAAAGAGCGATTGAACCGCTCATGCCGCGTGACCCGCCCACCAGCAGGACTTTACCGAAAGCTCCCTTGTGAGCATCGGTTGCCCGCGGTGGCAATAGCAGCGGAGGCTCTGTCGTTCATTGCCGGTCCCGTAACAGGTCTCGCATTTGTCGAACCACCATGCCGGCCAGGTAGGCGCCTTGAATCCCGCGTCAATGTTGACGACCGCAACATTTGACGCACAGCTGCTGAGCATTCCTAATAGCGGTGCGATGCCACCGAAGGTCGCGCCGTAGCCAACGCTGGTCGGCACGGCGAACACGGGTGCTGATAAATGACCGCCGATCGCCGACGGCAACGCACCTTCCATTCCCGCGATGACAACGACCGCAGATGCTTGCTGAATCCGCGGAATGGCGGACAAGAATCGCTGGGGGCCGGCGACTCCGATATCGTCGAAACGCTGAACGGGGATCGCCCATCCAATGAAGTGTCTCGATCGCCTCTTCGGCGACCGACAAATCGGTACTCCCGGCGGTGACGACCGCAGCATGCAAGGTCGAATGACAATCGGATTCTGAGAGCGTCGTGTCAGCGAATTCCTTGCTGTCGACGCGTAGCGTGTGCCCGATCGAATTGTGACGCGCGTACGGAAACGTGATTCGAACCTTCTGGGCGGTAATGGCGTCGATGCGAGTGACCAGCGAAGATTGTCCGGCGTCCAGCTGTGTTTGAATGATGTTTCGAGATCAGTTCGTCCGACTTGCCTTCGCCGTAGATCACTTCAGCGAACCCGCATCGTGCCGGGCGACCCAAATCGACTGTCGCGCCGTCAATCGTCAGCTGGGCGGTTCGGGGGTCGGGCTGACCGTTCCCCGAGTCGGGGTGAGGGGTTCGACGGCGATCTTCAATCTGCCGAAGGGCCTCCTCGACCGACACTTCGCCACCGGCAATCCCCTGAAGCAGGTCCGAAAGAAAAGAATTGGGGTCCATGAAAGCCCAGTGTTCGTGGGTGGGTTGCGGTCGGCGGGGATCAAATCTCAAATTCTCATTCTGACATCAAACAAATGACCTCGCACTGCCCGCGGACTGAAACGACATGAAAAGTTGCGTATTGGCTTATTCGGGTGGCCTTGATACTTCGGTGATTCTTGGCTGGCTGCAGGATCAGGGATACGAGGTCCATGCAGTTTACGTCGATCTGGGGCAGCCTTGTGAAGACCGCGAGGCGATCATGCAAAAAGCCCGCGATTGTGGGGCCAAGTCGGCTCGACTGATCGACGTTCGGGAAGAACTGTGCCGCGACTTTGCCTTTCCCGTGCTGGCGTGGCAGGCAAAGTACGAGCAAATCTACCTGCTGGGTACCTCGATCGCTCGACCGCTGATCAGCAAGGTTTGCCTGCAGGTGGCTCGAGAAGTCGGTGCGACCGCCTATGCCCACGGTGCGACCGGCAAGGGCAACGATCAGTGCCGATTCCAGCTTGCCGCCGAAGCACTGGACCCAAGCATCGAAATCATCGCTCCCTGGCGAATCAAAGCGTTTCGCGATGCGTTTCCGGGACGCACCGAATTGATCGCCTATTGCGAAAGCAAGAACATCCCCGTCAAAGCGTCCACCGCAAAGCCGTACAGTAGCGACGAGAATGTCTTGCACATCAGTTACGAAGCCGGCGAGCTTGAGGATCTGACCGTCAACGGCGTCGAACTGGTCGATTTCGGCATGGGCGTCAGTCCCCAAGAAGCTCCTGACGAGAGCGAAACGGTCACGATCGGATTCCAGTCGGGTGTGCCAACGACGCTGAACGGTTCGGCAGTGGGCGCTTTGGAAATGGTGGAAGCACTGAATGAGATCGGCGGACGTAACGGGGTCGGTCGCATCGACATGGTCGAAAACCGATTCGTGGGGATGAAGAGCCGTGGTGTCTATGAATCGCCCGGGATGACGATCCTGTACGACGCTTTGATGTATGTGGAACAACTAACGATGGACCGAGACCTGATGCATCTTGCGTGATCGGATGTCGCCGGAAGTTGCCGAGATGGTGTACTACGGATTCTGGTACACACCCAAGATGGACGCGCTGATGGCGTTTATCGCTGCCAAGCCCAAAAGCCGGTCACCGGCGAAGTCACGTTGAAGCTTTACAAGGGCAACATCATGGTCGATTCCCGCACCAGTCCCGAACAGTCTGTACGACGCCGAAATCGCCACGATGGAAGGCGGCGGATCGTACAACCAAGACGACGCGGAGGGTTTCCTGCGGATTCAAGGATTGCCGAGCCGAGTGCAGGGCAGGGTAGCGCCGCGAAGTTATTGAGAAGGCCTTCTAGTCTAGTGCTTTGACAAAGCGCTAGTCCAAAGTATCGTCCGCCAATGGCTCGCGACCGTTGGGAGTTACCAAGGCATTGAAGGTGGTGGGCGACATCGCCTCGGGAGCGAAATGTGCGCGTTCGTCCACCGTCACCATCGCCGCACCACCATCCGACAGTCCCCCCGGCTCGATTCCCACCGTTCCATTGATTTGGCCACGCATCAAACCAAAGTCAAGATCGACTGGCTCCGTCCAGGAACCCAACGTCGTGTTCGGGGCTCCTTCGATAACAAGAACGGTTTGTGAGGGATCGTCGGTGACTTGGTCCGGCGAAAGCGGACCGGCTTTGGGAAACAGCGTGCCCTGACCCACGATCAGGTAATATCCGGCAGCGGTGTACCAGCCGTTCGATGCAGCATTGGGATGGGCGTAGACGGCAGGCATCTGATAAGCCAACTGGATGTTTTGCGGATCGTCCCAGGGCTTCTTCAAATTGAACTGGTCGAACAAAGCTTGTTCATTCAGGTACGGCAAAATCAAGACACGCCAAGAGTGCATTTTGCGTTTGCCCGGTCCGTACATGATCGGTGGTGGATAGCTACCGTGGTCGGCCGCGTACGCGTTCAATGCCTCGGCGATGTTCTCCAAATTTCGCATCGATGAGGTGCGTTGACGATTCGCCGACAGTTGCGTTACCGTTTGGCCGCCAAATCGGAAGATCGCAAACACCAGGCAGCTCATGATCACCAACAAGACACCCGCAGCGATCGCCCAGCCCAACGGTTTGCTGTCGACTCCAAAACCGGACGTTACGTCGGCACCTGGTCCGGATGTTGCAAAGCGCGGGATCTGGATCGGTTCACCACAAGACACGCATTCGCCAGACTGGCCGCTGTAGCGGTCATCGACCTGAGTCTTCGTCTGGCAATGGGGACAGGTGAAGATGTACGGCATGTGGACAAAGGAAATGTCAGAGATTCGGTTGGTATCGGCCCGGCCAAACTATTCTAAGCGTGGCTCGATTTCGGTGCAGGGAAGGGGAGTTCGCAATTTGCTCGTCATCACAGAGTATAAGAAGCATCTTACATAAGTTGCCCACCGCAGTCGGAGTGGTCGTCGTGCGAGTCGTTCTTCAACGTGTTTCCAACGCCAGTGTCACTGTCGACGGCCAGATCGTCGGCCAGATCGGTCATGGGCTGCTTGCGCTGGTTGGCATCGGCCACGGTGATACAGAAAAGCAGGTTCGCTGGATGGCCGACAAGACGGCCGAACTTCGGATCTTTGAGGACGACCAGGGAAAGATGAATCGGTCGGTCTTGGATGTCGGTGGTTCGGCACTCGTTGTCAGCCAATTCACGCTGCTGGGCGACTGCCGAAAAGGCCGACGCCCAGCGTTCACCGGGGCCGCTGTCCCGGAGTTGGCCAACGCCTTGTACATGCGTTATGCAGACCTACTTGCTGATCGCGGCATCAACGTCCAGCGAGGAATCTTTGCGGCCGATATGAAAGTCGCGCTGGTCAACGACGGACCGGTGACGATGATTTTGGATCGCGTCGCGACGTGAGCTTCATTGCAAGCGATCCTGTTCGGCCCCGCTGTCAGCAATTGTTTGGCGTTACGGCGCAAGCTGGTCTCTTGGCAACGCTAGCGTTTGGGCAACCAGTTGTCCCAAGGCAATGGATCGGATCGCGGCTGGGCGATGTGATAGTGCTGATCCAGTCGCGTTCGTCGCGAAGCCGCTCGGCGAAATCGTTGTCGCCCCAAGCCAGATACGCGAGCACCGCCACTTGCGTGTAAATGAAGATGTTGGCCAGCTGATTGTTGCCGAACAGCTTCAACGCCGACCCAAACGACTTCTTCGGACGCAATCGACCGCTGCCCACGTTCAGTGACCAAATCTCATCCAAAAAGAGATGAACGAGAAATCCGAGGACAACAGCAATGGTCTTGTAGACACGTATCGACTCGCTGGGGCACGGCATGGCCAAATACGCAAGCAAACCGGCAGTCGCCGCAGCCGGAATGCTGTGCCACATGCCTCGGTGGACAGTAAACCGCTTGAAGAACTCCACACCCACAAAACGAATCCCGACGTAAATCAACATCGCCGCCAACGCCATCGATTCGTGCGACAACTGCAGATCGCGAAATCGTTCCAGCATCAGCATTGGCACAACTGCTGCCGCGAACATGCCTGTTTCGCGAAGAGGGATTCCCGAGTCGCTGTCCAAATCGGGCAGCATGCCGCTGACCGAACACAGACCGGCAGCCAGGATGCCACTTTCCAGCGTCATCGATTGGCAAGACACGCCCCAGTATCCATAGGCGATACCGACAACCGTGCTTCCGGTAATGTGAGTCTTGAAATCGGCCACAAGGTGGCATGCAGATGGGGAGAAAGAAAACACCGCGCGATGAAACTAGATAGGGTTATTGACCGCGCGGTGCCAAGGTGAGATTCGATTGACCTTCGACCCGTTTGGCAACGTTGCTATACTCGCGCCGTGGCGGCTCCTAAGCTCACACACTTAGACGCTAGCAATTGGAATGCTAGCAGTATCCACTCTCGTGCACGGAAGCTGATTCGGTGGAGATTTATGACATCGTGATGATCGTCGTGCTGGTCGGCGCGGCCGTGTTTGGTGCCGTCAAAGGGTTTGCCTGGCAGCTTGCCTCGATCGCCTCGATCCTCGTTAGCTACATCGTGGCGTACCGGTTTCGCGAGCCGTTCAGCCAATCGATTCATGCCGATCCACCGTGGAACCGGTTTCTGGCGATGCTGATCCTGTACATTGGTACGGCGCTAGTGATTTGGGTCGCTTTTCGGATGATCAGCGGGTCCATTGACCGGATGAGGCTGCGAGAATTTGATCGTCAGATCGGGTTCCTATTTGGGCTAGCAAAAGGCGGTTTGTACTGCACGCTGATCACGCTGTTTGCCGTGACGCTGCTGGGCGACACGATTCGGGGGAAAGTCGTTGCTAGCAAGAGCGGCCGCTACATCTCCCAGATTTTGGACAAAAGCGAGTCGGTGATCCCATCGGAAATCCACGAGGTCGTGCAGCCGTATTTGCAGCGATTGGATGATCGGTTTGCCGGCACGGGATCCGGACGTGAAACAGCGTTGGGTGACAGCCAACCATGGCTGAAAAACATCCCCGAGCGGGCCGGCGAAACACTGCCCGCACCCATCTGGAATCGCTCCGCCAACCAAGCCGCTCAGCGACAACCGCCGACTGTGAATCCGCAACCATGGCCACCCGCGGGCAACCAGTATCAGCGAGTTCAACAAGCCCAAGCGAATCCACCATGGAACGGATTCCAGCGTTGATCGAGTCGACGCCGTCACGGCGATCGGTACAGCAGAGAACCAAAACCGCCATCTGCCAATGCGGCCAAAACACGCGGTTTTTCGACCTCTTGTACAACATAAGAGGCATTATCGGACGTTGGGAATAGGTCTCCGTCGCCCCGTTTACCGCTGGGAATCACTCTCCCGCGTCTGCAAGAACGACTCCAAGTCCGCTGGCAAAGCTCTCTTCCGGAGACGAATCGGGACGCCTGATCGAGGCCCGATCCGGCGGCCCAATTGAGGCGTCCTGGCGCGCAATCGGTTCGCTGCTCCGCGGAGATTCAACGCTCGCGATCGTCACCGACGGGCGAAAAATTCGGCGCCGAAAAATGAAAATCAAAACGCGTGGAACATTGAATTTGAAATCGAGAATTCCCGGAAATCGAAAGTGAAAAATCGAACTTCAAAATCGCAAAAATTGAAAAGGAAATTTGATTTGAAAAGCGATCGGAAGAGAATTTTTTGAATTCAAAAACGCAAATTTCACGAAATCAAGCGGGGGAAGTTCTGCAGGATCGTGACGATTATGCACATCGTCGCCGAACGCTCCGAGTTCGGTAGCAGCATCACTCGATTTGCTGCCGGACGGCTCCGCCGGCCCGCGACAACCGCCGGTTCAAACAAGAGACCGTTTCCCACCGATGGCAAAGCCCACGGATGAATCGCTGCCCACGAAATCGCTGATGGCCAAGGCAGACTTGAGCGTCATCCGGCGTTTGCTTCCGTGTCTTCCAGAAAGACGCCGATGCGGCGAAATTTTTCGTAGCGGGATTCGATTAACTCGTCCGCCGATTTCGTCTCTAATTCCGTGAGCGCACGTGACAGATACGACTTCAATCGTGACGCCATCTGGTGGTGGTCTCGGTGGGCTCCGCCCAGTGGCTCGTTCAGGACATCATCGACCACACCCAAGCGTTCCAGGTCACTGCTGGTGAATCGCAACGCCGCGGCCGCCTTGGCCGCATGCTCGTGGCTTTTCCACAAAATGCCCGCACACCCTTCCGGGCTAATCACGCTGTAATAGGCGTGACGCAAGATCGCCACGCGGTCACCGACGCCGATGCCCAGCGCACCGCCGGAACCGCCTTCGCCGATCACGACGCAAATGATGGGCGTTCGCAGTCGACTCATCTTGAACATGCTCTCGGCAATCACCTGGGCTTGCCCACGTTCCTCGGCCCCGACACCGGGATAGGCACCGGGCGTGTCGATAAAACAAATCAGTGGCAACCGATACTTTTCGGCGAGCCGCATTTTGCTCATCGCCTTGCGATAGCCTTCCGGATGCGCACAGCCGAAGTGGCAGGCTGCCCGCTCTTTGTAGGTGCGACCTTTTTGGTGCCCGACGACCAACACCTTGAACCGATCCAGCTTGGCGAAGCCGGAAAGCATCGCACGGTCGTCACCAAAGTGTTTGTCACCGTGCAGTTCAACGAATTCATCAAAAGCCAGGTTCAAGTAGTCTCTTGTGTAGGGTCGATTCTTGTGGCGAGCTACCTGGACG
Organism: Pirellulaceae bacterium; assembly: GCA_963714715.1. Lineage (GTDB taxonomy): Bacteria > Planctomycetota > Planctomycetia > Pirellulales > Pirellulaceae > JBFJVZ01. Next base: position 25,969 of record CAVQPV010000056.1, read on the forward strand.
GTTTGCCAGGCATCCAGCGACGAGTAAACGTCGCGCAGTTGTTCGACCAGCTTGCGGCGCAGCATGCGGATTTCGGTCTCGGTTTCACCGGACCGATTCGTCTGACGCTCCAGCGTCGCGATCTTGCTTTCCAGATCCGCAATCTCGTGTTCGAATTCCAGTCCGGGGCCTGCGTTCATGCCTGATCCTCTTCCTTAGGTTTGTTTGTTCTGCTGCTCGAATTCATCGTCCGATTCGAGACCTTGTTGCGGCTTGCGAATCATGTCATCGGCGCCTTTGATGCCGGGCATGTTATCGAATACGCTGATTTTCGGTTTGCGAGGTCGCTTCACAAAGATTTGCATGGTTACGAAACTGCTTCAAGAATTCCCACATTGACGACGGACGATCATCGGGTTTTTTGGCCATCATTTGTTTGCAAAGATCGGCAAACTCTTTGGTGACGTTCTCGTTGTGGACAATGGGACTGGGAATGGAAGCCGACAGATGCTTGCTCAAAAGGTCATTGGGGGTGTCACCGGTGTACGGCGGTTTGGCTGTACACATTTCAAACAACACACATCCGAATGCATAAATATCAGTTCGCTCGTCGCACACCTTGCGGCGAATCTGCTCGGGCGCCATGTAGCTTCGCGTGCCTTTGGCGACCTTGGCACTGTGAAACAGTTTGCTCAGTCCGGTCTTCTTTTTCTGGGCGATCGTAAAGTCAATCAGCTTGACCACGCCTTCGCGGCTGACCAAAAAGTTGTCCGGCTTGATGTCCAGGTGGATCCAGTTCTTGGTGTGCAAGTAGTAGAGCCCTCGGCAGCTTGCTCGACGATTTTGTCCAGCATGAATGCCAGCGATTCGGGGCCGCGACGCAGCGCCTGTTTGATATTCAATTCGCTGAACAATTCCATCACCAAGAAGGGCGTGCCGCTATCCACCCGATACTCATGCACTTTGATGATTCGCGGGCTGTTCAGATCCTTGGCGACGTTGATACTCATGCTTCAGCAGCGCGATCTCGCTTTTGTCGTTGCGCGATCTTTGGCGAAGAATCTTCAGCGCAAAACGCTTCTGGCTGGTTTCCTCGATCGCTTCCCAGACCTCACAGGTGCTACCCAAACGAATGAGTCGGGCCAAGCGGTAAGGCCCCAGGAAGTCACGGGATTTGCTCATCGGGTCAGATCGGTGTGCGTCAACGAGGGGTCATGCAACATTCGACATCATAATCGATATCGGAACTACCCCAGAGTGGCTGCCCGAGCAGCTCGGGGAGATGGCCATTCGGGCAGCGAGCCGACTTCGTCGGAAGATTGGTTTTTCCAGGTCGGGTCTCCGACTCAAGTTCCAAAGCCGTGAATGACGGGTCGGAGACCGATCCTACGAATCCCTAGTGCGTGCCAGACACCTGCTGATACAGCTCGCGAATTTTTCTGGTCATGGTTTGATGGCGGAAGTGTTCGGTGAATCGCCCTGACCTGCGTCCCCAGTCGGCTCCGTAAGTCGGCGTCGTTAGCCACGCGGATCAGTGCGGCAGGCCAGATCCGGCGGTGTCATTCGGCTGACCAGGAAACCGGTTTCCCCGTTGATGGCAGACTTCACGTGCGCCGTCCACGTCGTAACTGACCACCGGTCGACCGGCAATCAAGCGCTTGCGGCAGGGCCCTGGCCAGACCCTCGCGAAAGGACGTGTGAACCAACGCGTCCATCGCTCCGATCAGCGACGGCACCTCGGTCGGCGGCACCAGAGCCGGTAAAAATGAAGTGCTCATGCAAACCAAGCGAATCGATTCTTTGCTGAAGCGATTGGCGAAGTAAACCGTCGCCGACCAGCAAGAAACGGACGTGCGGCGATCTGCTGGACGACGTCGACAGCGGCCGTGATCAGAGTCGTCGTGCCCCTTGAGATGAAAGAGTCTCGCAATCTTGCCGATGACGACATGTTCGGTCTTCAAGACCGAACCGATCTGACGCAACTCCTCGCGTCGGTCTGTCGCCTTCGGAGAACGGTTCCACATCCATCCCACTGTAGATGGTGGTGAACTTCTCGCGCGGCGCGACACCGGCAGCGACCATCAGGTCAGTCATGGCGTCGGCAACAGAAATCATCCGGTGGCAGCGTTGGGCGGCCCACTTTTCGCAGCGTCGAAAAAATTCGCGAGCCGGCGCCGATTGATAGGGATGAAACGGAGCCGCCATGAACAGTATGGATCACTGCCGGCACGCACAGTTTCCAAGCGATGCTGCGACCCAGCAGCCCTCCTTTTGCGCTGTGTGTGTGCACGACATCCGGCTTGAACCGTCTGAGCGCATGGGCGATCGCGGCGTGTGCGTTCCAATCATGAATCGGATGGATGGAGCGGCGCAGTGAGGGGATCATTTCGATGGGCAACTCCCCTGCCCTGCCCTCTCCCAGCAAGTCTCCCTCGGGACCAATCGCGGGACCGGTGATCAACAGGACGTCGTCACCGTGCTGGTGGATCAGATCCAAGCAATTCAGCAACGTGTTTTCCTGCGCGCTGCCGATGATCATTCGTGTAATGATATGAGCGATTCGCACGGGCGACGGCTTTCCGGTTGATGCGGTGTTGTGATGGTGAAGATGAGGGGTCTACGGAGTGATGAGTCAATCAGTTCGTTGCGCCAGAAAGATGCCTCATGGGCGGGGAAAACTCCTCTTGCCGCTGAACCGGTTTGGTCAATGCGCTGATCCTCCCAAATTCGAAAGCCGATCCTCCCAAATTCGGGAAACGAATTTGTCACCGTCCCCGCAACGAAAAACGGCGTCCCGATCAGGGGACGCCGTGATGATAGACTCGAGAGTGTCGATTCGCTCTAGGTGCCGAATTCGACACGTCGTCGGCCGAGTTGTGCTTGCAGACGATTAACGATTGAGGTGTGCATTTGACTGACACGTGACTCAGATAGATCAAGCGTCGCGCCGATCTCCTTCATCGTCAATTCTTCGTAGTAATAAAGAATGATGATCAGGCGTTCGTTGCGGTTCAGGCCTTTGGTGACCAGCCGCATCAAGTCATTCTTTTGAACGCGACGAGTGGGGTCTTCGCCCTTCTTGTCTTCCAGGATGTCGATTTCACGGACATCCTTGTAGCTATCCGTTTCGTACCATTTTTTATTCAGCGAGACGACGCCGACCGCGTTGGCGTCCGACTGCATTTTCTCGACTTCCTTGACGGTTATTTCCATATGCTGGGCAATTTCCAGAACTGTCGGAGCACGTCCCAGTTTGGTTTCCAACTTCTTGCGGGCATCGCCAAGTTTACTGGCCTTGCTGCGCACCAGTCGTGGTACCCAGTCCATCGTGCGAAGTTCATCCAGCATCGCACCGCGAATTCGGGGCACGCAGTACGTCTCGAACTTGACGCCGCGTTCTAGATCGAAGGCGTCAATCGCGTCCATCAAGCCAAAGATGCCGGCGCTGACCAAGTCGTCCAGCTCAACGCCGTCAGGGAGCCGCTGCCAAATCCTTTCGCCGTTGTATCGAACCAGCGGCATGTATCGTTCGACCAAACGGTTTCGGAGTGATTCGTAGTCAGGTGAATCCTTGTTGATCTTCTTGAACGTTGTCCAAACTTGTTGGATATCGTCATCGGTTGAGACTGCGGCTGCCATCCAATCCTCCGTGATCGTTACTTGACACAACGACGTCTTGTCGTTGATGCGTGGCTGTGGTGAAAGCACTGGCTTTCTCCACCGTTGCGAATCGTGATCACGCGACCTCACGTCCCGTCATCAGGTTTCGCCTGCGATTCAGCGACAGCCTAACGAACAATCATGTTCTGGCCGTCAAGGGAATCAACGTATGCTTCGTTATCCAGGAAGCCGAGCCAGTCGACTTGACTTTCCAGATGATCTAGGCTGAATCTTCGGAAAACCCCTCAAGTGGTATTCGTTCGGTGCGGCCTAAGTCTTTTTCAGTATCGGACACGGGGTCAGCCGATCATGAATCGTTTTTCGGTAATAAGTTCTTTTACGCCGCGTTGATTTGCGGCATGGCAACTTGCGACGGCAGTAATCGTGAAACCAGGTTTTCAGTGTCCGCCGCTGCAATGTCGTCTGGAACCTGCTGTCCGTTGGTGACATAGCTGACGGGAATTCCAGCGAATCGATCCGATGCGGTGATCGCCGACAGCACGCCGGCGGTGTTGGGACGTTTCGTCCAGCTTTGTCAGGATCGCCGCCGTCGGCCGGGCGTGTGCAAATCCTTCCAGGACTGTCTGCACCACTGCTGCGCTGCACGTTGCACTCAGTACCAAATGGGTTTCATCCGGCTGGGCCGCTTTCAGCAGGTCGACCAGTTGATCGATACGCACATCGCTGCGGGGGCTACGTCCGGCTGTGTCGATCAGCACCAGATCGACATCACCAAGGCTCTCAAGGGCATGTCCCATTTGTTCCGGCTGCTCGACGACCTTCATCGGCAGGTCCATGATTTCCGCGTATGCCTTGAGTTGCTGGACCGCGGCGATTCGAAAGGTGTCAATCGTCAGCAGGCCGACGCGACGCTTTTGTTCGAGTCGGAATCCCGCTGCTAGCTTGGCAATCGTCGTTGTCTTGCCGACGCCCGTGGGACCCACCAAGGCAACGACTTGTCGATCACCCGGCTGCGTGCGAATGGGACCGGCGATTCGCAATTCGCGCGCGACCGATCGTTGCAAATGTTCTAGCCACCGCTCATCATCAATCTCGCCGAGATTCGCGGCAAAGCTGTTGGTTGAGTTCAACCAGCGATCGACGGCCGCAGGTGCGGCACCGTGAGTGAGCAATTCAGATCGATACGATTCCAAGCTTGGATTCAACGACATCGTGCATCGATCGGAGGGAGCGAACGAAGAATTGATCGCCATCGGTATGCTGGACACACCGGTGTTTCTCGAGTCGACTTTTCGCTGCGATGCACTGGGGTCGGCAGGCAGCGTCAATGAGTCGTCGGCTCCCTCTTTTAGTCCTGCCGTGACTTCGACATAGCTTCTGCCCAGCCAACCCATCCATCCGTCGCGAACTTGGCGAGTATGCAATACCGAAGCATCGGGACCCATCTGTTGACGGATCTCTTCGAGTGCGGCTTGCAAGCTTGCGGCGCGAAAGGTGCGAATTTGCATCACGACAATTGTTGAGTGGCTAGTGGGGCGGTGGTTTGCAGGCCAATGACCCCATGGGACTGAACCTTCGTGTCTCGAGTGATCTCGCGTATAGGACAACACCTTCAGCCAAGGCAACGATGAAGATGTTATCTGTTTCACGGCAGTGCGTATGCGGGGGCCCACCAAAACGACAGGCGGATGACCGTCCGCTAATAACTTCTTAGCGGCTTCTTGAATTCTGCCGCAAGTGAGGTCTACAAGTTCTGGACCGATCCTCACAAAAAGACCTTGTTCGGTTTGCTGAGTGCTCTCCGCGATGCGATCTTCAAGCTCCGCATCCAATGTCAGCACATGAAGGATGCGATTCGTGCATCTCGATATCGCGTGCAAATCGTCCGCGTGCAGATCGTTGGCGGACCGCTTCGCACATCAGCCCCGGATCCTTGGTCCGCGATGCCGTGTCGCTCAAGGTTTCCAGGATGATTCCCAGCTGACGAATCGGAACGTCTTCACGAAGCAGTAGCTGCAGCACTTGCTGGACTTGGCCGAGTGTCATGACGCCGGGAATCAACTCGTCGACAGCCGCTGGAGATGTTTCACGCAACTGATCAATCAGATGTTTGGCAGCGTCACGCGAAAGCAACTCATCGGCGTGCAACTTTGATACAGATTTCAGATGACTGACCAGCACTTCGCTGGGCGTGAATAGCAGATAGCCGTAGATGGCGGCCTGTTCGCGATCAGCCGGTTGAATCCACCAGGCGGGACGTCCAAACGGGGTGTCGCCGGCTGGCTGGCCGTCGATCGCTCCGGTCGTGCGGCCTCCATCGACGGCGAGCAGCTTGCCCGGTTGCACCGTTGACCGGGCGACAGGGTTGCCGGCTATCCGCATCTGGTACTCCAGTTCGCCCAGATTTCGCGTCGTCATGCACGCGTACCTTGGGTAAAACGATCCCAACGTCCTTGGCGATCGAGTTATCGCGCATCGCGCAATGCGTTGCATCAAGTCGCCACCACGCCCTGGATCGGCCAAATCCAGAAGCCCAAGCCCAATCGACAACTCCATCGGGTCGACCGACAAGTAGTCCTCGACACGCTTTTGGGACGGCGGACGCCTCGCGTGTTTCGGCTTCCTGCTGCGGCTCTTCTCCTTTTCCTCTTGTCGCGACCACCGCATCTTGCCGATTCATGACCACCGCCAAGCCAACGCAGCCAATTCCCAAAGTGGCCATGGGAAGCGTTGGCAGATTGGTCGCGATCAACAGAATCAAGAAGCAACCAGCGATCGCCAACGCCCGTGAGTTGCCAAACAGCTGCTGCAGGAACTGAGTCGGCAAATTCGCTCTGCTGCGCGCTCCGCGTTACCAACAAACCGGCTGCGATTGAAATCAATAGCGCCGGGACTTGGCTGACCAAGTCCGTCACCAATTGTCAGTTTCGTATAGACTTCCATCGCCTGGCCGATGGGCATTCCCGACTGGATCACGCCGATGTACAGGCCGCCCAGAATATTGACCAGCGTGATCACGATCCCCGCGATCGCGTCACCGCGGACGAATTTGCTGGCACCGTCCATCGCCCCGTAAAAGTCTGCCTGGGCTCGAATTTCGGTGCGGCGCTGCTGTGCTTCTTGCTCGTCGATCAATCCGGCGTTGACGTCTGCATCGATTGCCATTTGTCGTCCCGGCATCCCGTCCAGGGCAAAACGGGCGGCGACCTCGCTGATCCGCGATGAGCCTTTGGTGATCACGACGAATTGAATCAACACAATGATCAGAAAGATGATCAAGCCCACGATCACTTGATCGCCGGCGACGAACTGGCCAAAACTGCGGATCACTCCTCCAGCGGCTCCCAAACCTTGATCGCTGGCACCGGTCAGGATTAATCGCGTCGTCGCGACATTCAGCACTAGTCGAGCCAGGGTGGTTGCCAACAACAGCGATGGGAAAACACTGAATTCCAGCGGCGTCGCTACATGAATGGTGGTCAGCAATACGATCACGCCAATGGTGATGTTGCAAGCTAACAGCAAATCCATCAGCGCCGGCGGCAGCGGAACGAGGATCACCACCAGGCAGGCAATGATGCCAAGTGGAAACACCAAGTCTCTGTATCGCAATAACAACTGCACTAGCGATCTTTCGCGCGCGTGGATCAACCATGCCGCTTTACAGAGGCGGACATATCGAATTTGCACGAACGTTAGTCAATCAGGCCGACCCCGGTAAAGATGAGACACGTCACAACGCCGCGGTCAGCCAGTTTCACGCGAGGTTTCACTGCAAGTCGCCTGATTTGTGCCCAACGATCAAGCCGGCCAGGCAAGATCATTTCGATTCCAAGGTCCAATCGATGGCATTGATCAAGAGTTGTGGTAGGACTGGGCCACTGAAGTCGTCAATGTGGCCCAGCGACGTATAGAACGACTTGCCGCCATCGGCTCTAGTAAACGTCCAAGCGATCGGTTCCGGAGGATGCCCCTCGACGGTGCCGGTCAGAACGACTGTGGCTCGGTCAGCTAGCGGTGCGACTTTGTACAGTGACCCGCCCGCCGTGAACGATTTGCCAACGGTCAGCCTACTGATCAGCGGTGCTGGAGCGTTATCGCTTAGTTGGCAAGTTGTCTTCAGTTCGTTGCCATAGTGATTGGTATAGTTGCCGCCAAAGACATCTTTGTCCCAACTCGTCCACTGTGCCCTTCCCTGCGGAGGTTCTTGGTTGCGAAGACAAAAGGCATGGTTGGCTGTCCGGATGCCGATGACGGGTTTGCCAGAGAGAACATAGTCGCGCACCAATTGCAGTTGCCGCTCGGGCAGCGTGCGGCGGCGAACGCTGACCAATAACACGTCGGCGGTCTCGATCGCGTCAATTCCCGAGAGCCGGTTTAGGTCATCGGGATCGGCGAAAACGAATGTCGTGCGATAGTCACCGAGATGCTCTTTGGCGAATTTCGGTAACGATTGATCTGTTTGGTATTCACGCTCGGCGATCAGCATGACGACGTGCGGCTTCTGGTCGCCGAACGAGCCGGCGCTCAGCAAGATCAACAACAGAGGGCAAAGTGCGAGGCGTTGCATGGGGCGTCGTTTGCGCGAAAGTGGGAGGCGAACGGTTCCCCAATGATACTCGGTTGCGGAAGTCATGGCGCAGCGCGAGGTAGCGGCTGGGGGCGTCAGGCTACTTGGCTAGTCCCAGCGAACGCAGCGACAAAACACCTTTGATTTGGCGAATCGCATCGAGAGTCTCGTCAGCGATTTGACCGTCCAAGTCGATGATGGTGTACGCGATATCGCCGCGGGATTTATTCAGCAAGTCCGCGATATTCTGATTCGCGTTCGCCAGGATCGTCGTGACCTGACCGACCATGTTGGGGACGTTGGCGTTGGCGATCGTGATCCGGTGGCCGCCATTACGCGGCATGATTGATTCAGGGAAATTGACGGCGTTGAGTACCGTACCGTTTTCCAAATACTCCCGAACGCTATCGGCCACCATCACGGCGCAGTTTTCTTCTGCTTCGCCGGTGGACGCACCCAAATGCGGAAACAGGATCACTTTCTCGTGTGTCAGCAGCGCACTGTTGGGGAAATCAGCGATATAGGCGTGTAGCTGCCCGCTATCGAGTGCCGCCAACACGGCCTGCTCGTCACAAATACCGCCGCGGGCAAGGTTAACCAACACGCCACCTTTGGGCATCATCTGAATCCGCGCGGCGTTCACCATATCTCGCGTTGCATCAATCAACGGCACGTGCACAGTGACGGCATCGCATTTCGAGAAGAGATGATCGATGCTGACGGCTTGTTCGACGCCGCTAGAGAGTTGCCAAGCGCTTTGCACCGAAATCTGCGGATCGTAGCCGACGACTTTCATGTCAAGCGACAACGCTGCGTTGGCAACACGAAGGCCGATCGCACCCAGGCCAATCACCCCCAACGTCTTGGAGGGCAACTCGAATCCGACAAAATTCTTCTTGCCTGACTCGACCGCCGTGGATACCTCGTTGTCGTCGCCGGAGAGCCCACTGACGAATCGCTGCGCCGCTGGAATGTTTCGTGCAGCCATCAATAGCCCGGTCAGCACAAGTTCCTTGACGGCATTGGCATTGGCCCCCGGAGCGTTAAACACCGGAACGCCGCGCTGCGTCATCTTGTCGACGGGGATGTTATTGACGCCGGCACCGGCTCTTCCGATCGCGACTACGGTTTCGGGAATCTCCATGTCGTGCATTTTGTACGAACGGAGCAAGATCGCATCGGGATGCCCGATCTCTGACGCCACCTCATACTTCTCACGCGGCAATCGTTGCAGACCCTTCAAGGAAATATTGTTCAACGTCAGAATCTTGTACATGTTGGTCTCGAATAGTGGACAGTCGGATGCAAAGGCCATCCGTCGTTTGTTGGGCAGGGAAAGAACGGCGCAGCCGTTGTCTAGCCGTTCTTGGCTGCGAAGTCTTGCATAAAGCTGGCGAGAGTCTCAACGCCCTCGCGTGGCATCGCGTTGTAGATGCTTGCTCGAATGCCGCCAACGCTGCGGTGACCTTTCAAAGCAGTCAGGTCGTGCAGTTGCGGCTGCCGGAAATGAACTTCTCCAACAATTCATCGTGAGAGAACTTGAAGGTGACATTCATGTTCGAGCGTGAAGCGGACTGCGCGTGACCGATGTAGAAATCGGGATTGGCGTCGATAATGTCATACAGCAGCTTGGCTTTTTCTTCGTTTTGCTGTCGCATATTTTCTAAACCGCCAATGTCTTCGGCAAGCCATCTGGCGACCTTGCCCAAGACGTAAATAGCGAACGTCGGCGGTGTGTTCCATTCCGAGTCGGCTTCGGCATGATTCTTGTACTGGAGGTATCCGGGCAGATCGCTGCTACCACGATCCAGCAGGTCGCGGCGAATGATCACGACCGTGACGCCCGCCGGGCCGGCGTTCTTCTGCGCACAGGCGTACAAGATTCCGTACTTGTCGATGGGCAGCGGACGGGAAAGGAAATCACTGGACGCATCACTGATCAGCGGAACACCCGTGGGACAATCCGGCTCGGTAGCAAACTGAACGCCTTGGATGGTCTCGTTGCTGCAGTGGTACAGATAAGCTGCGTCGTCGCGAACCGAGTAGTCGCCGGCAGCAGGAACGTGGTCGTAGTTGGCGTCTTTCGCGTTGAAAACGACTTCAACATCGCCTTCCTTTTTCGCCTCGTTGAACGCTTTCTTGCTCCACGATCCCGTCACCAAGAATTCAGCTGTCTTGCCGCTACCCCGCAGGAGGTTAGCTGGGATCATCGAGAATTGAAGTGCAGCACCGCCTTGCAGAAACAGGACGGCGTAGTCATCGCTAATCCCCAGCAACGAACGGAGTGAGTTCTCGGCGTCGTGAAGGATGTCGATAAAGATCTTGTTTCGGTGGCTGATCTCCATCACCGAACAGCCGGCGCCGGGAAGGCAAACGAGCTCTTCCTGCACCTGCTTCAAAACCGGCAGCGGGATCGCAGCCGGTCCAGCGGAAAAATTAAACAGTCGTTTCTCGGTCGCAGTGGCACTCATGGTTTGCCGTTCCCAAAAAAATATCGGACAAATGGCGGTCGGACGCCGCTCAGTGTGCGAAACTGACAAACGCCAGATTCTATGCTCGCCGCCCCCGATGCGGAAGGTTGCCGTTTTCGCCTTGCAGTGATGCACGCAACTGCCCTGATGACACCGAACACAAGCATTGGCCGGGGGATTCGGGGACTGCGTTGGGCGCCATGTTCGCCCGTAGCCTCAGATTCTGACGCCGAAATTCCTTCTGACTCCCCTGCCCTGCTCAGCGAGATGACTGATGAATGATCCGATCAACGGCCCCGCGGATGCGGCGATCGATCTAGCGGCGGAATTGCTGCGACAAGCTGTCCAGCTGCAAACACCTCAGGAGCGGCGGCAGCAGGCGGAGTTTGACCGGATGATCGGTCACGACGCGGACAAGGCAACGCTCGTGGAGATGACCGATCAGGCGTTTCGCACGCACACACCCGCCAGAGTGGCCGATCAACTGACCCACATTCTGGATGTTCAAGGCGTTCCCAGGTTCTTCAGCCCGGTCGAGCAGGCGATGCTTCGCGGCTTCCAGGCTTTCGGCGAGTACCTGCCCGGTGTCGCGGTGCCGATGGTGAAGGAAAAAATGCGCCGCGAGACAGCCAACGTGATCTTGCCGGCCGAGCCCGAATTGCTTGCCGAGCATTTACGAAATCGACAGCAGCAAGGCGTTCGCATGAACGTCAATCTGTTGGGCGAGGCGATCTTGGGTGAACAGGAGGCGATGCGGCGAACACAACAGTTGTTTGATGTGTTGCGAATGGACGAAGTCCGCTGTGTGTCGGTCAAAATCTCGACGCTCTACAGTCAAGTCTCACCGCTGGCGCGGCGGCACACGATCAGCACGGTTGCCGATCGTCTGGAGACGTTGTACCGAACGGCGACCCAGGAAATCGATCCGTCGACCGGCAGGGGCAAGTTTGTCTACTTGGACATGGAGGAGTATCGCGACCTCCACCTGACCGCCGACATCTTGACGGAATCTCTTGATCGCGAGGGCCTCGCCCCTGTCCGCGCGGGAGTCGCACTGCAAGCTTACATTCCCGATTCCTACCGCGTGATGCGTGATCTGCTTGCAGTGGTCGCGAGGGCGAGTTGCTGCGGGCGGTGAACCTCTTACGATCCGTTTGGTCAAAGGCGCCAACATGGAAATGGAGCGAGTCGAGGCGTCGATTGGCGGTCATGCTCAGGCACCGTACAAGTCCAAGCAACACACCGATGCGAACTACAAGCGGATGTTGCGAGCATTGATTGCCGCAGCTGCCATGGACGAGGTTCGTGTGGGCGTTGCTTCACACAATTTGTTCGATGTCGCGTTGGCGATGATTTGGACCCAAGAGTTCGGGGCTGCCTCAGCCATCCAGTACGAAATGTTGGAAGGGATGGCCAATCACCAGCGTCGCGCGATTTCCGATAAGGCAGTCCCGATGCTACTGTATGCCCCGGCGTGCAACCGCGACGGATTTTTGAACGCAATCGGCTACTTGATTCGCCGGCTCGACGAAAACACCGGCCCACAAAACTTCTTGCGACACACGTATCGATTGAGGCCGGATACGCCGGAATTCGAGTCATTGGCGAAACGACTTTCGTGAATCGCTTCAGCTGATGGAGTCCGTTAGCGAATCACCGCGGCGCAGCCAAGATCGGCGCGGCCAGCCCGCACAGCCGATCGCTGCTCAGCATTGGTCCGAACTTGTCAACGAGCCGGATACCGATTGGTCGTTGCCGCCCAACGCCGAATGGGCGGAACAAATCATCCAGCGCTGGCAGCCGCGATGCGATGATGACGCGACAGTCGTCCCGCTGTGGATCGGCGAACAAACGATGACGGGACAGGAGCAGCGTGAATCGTTCGATCCCTCGCGACCGGGTGTCGTGATTTGTCGTTATCAGACAGCGACGCTTGAGCAGGCCAAGGCAGCTGTATCGTTGGCAGTTCACGATCAATCCCAATGGAGAAAATCAACCCCACAATCTCGTCAAGAGATCTTGCGGGGCGTTGCGCAAAAGCTTCGGGAGCGTCGCGGCGATTTGATTGGAGCCATGATCGCCGACGGTGGCAAGACGATCGGCGAAGCCGATCCCGAGGTGAGTGAGGCGATCGACTTTTGCGAATTCTATCCGTTGACGGTCAATGCTTGGTGTTCCCGCACCAGCATCAAGGCATCGCCACGTGGGGTGGTCGCGGTGATCACACCATGGAATTTTCCGCTCGCGATCCCGTGTGGTGGAATCGCCGCCTCTTTGGCAGCCGGCAATACGGTCATTCTCAAGCCGGCAAGTGAAACGGTTTTGACGGCGTGGTTGCTGTGCCAAGCGTTCTGGGACGCCGGTGTTCCAAGGGACGTTTTGCAATTGGTGCCCTGCGATGCCAAGGTCGCCGAAGCTGGATTGGTAGGCAATCTTGCCGTGGATGCGGTGATTCTGACCGGCAGCACGTCGACCGCAAAGCGAATGTTAGCGGTTCGATCCGGGTTGCACTTATTGGCCGAGACCGGCGGGAAGAACGCGACGATTGTGACCGCCATGGCGGATCGAGATCTCGCGATCAAGCATGTGATTCAGTCAGCCTTTGGTCACAGCGGACAAAAGTGTAGCGCGACATCGTTGCTGTTGCTGGAGGACGAGGTTTTTCATGATCAGAAGTTCCGGGAGACGCTTGCCGATGCCGTGCGAAGTATCCAGGTCGGTTCCGCTTGGGAGCTGCACACCAAAATGGGGCCATTGATTCGGCCGCCGAATCCCGAGTTGACGCGAGGCCTGAAAACACTTGAGGATGACGAAACCTGGTTGGTCGTTCCCCAACACATCGTTGATAACCCGAATCTTTATCGCCCCGGGGTCAAATGGAACATTCGCCCCGATGGATTCACTCATCTGACCGAATTGTTCGGGCCTGTGTTGGGCGTGATGAGTTTTTCCAGGCTGGAGGAAGCGATCGAGATCGTGCGGCGCACCGGTTACGGACTCACCAGCGGACTGGAGAGTTTGGATGAGCGAGAGATTGAGTTGTGGCAACAAACGATCGGGGCAGGCAACTTGTACATCAATCGTCCGACAACGGGCGCGATTGTCCTCCGGCAACCCTTTGGCGGTGTCGGCTTGAGTGCTTACGGGCCGGGCGTCAAAGCGGGTGGACCCCACTATGTGTCTGGCCCTCATGAACGTTGATGAAGCAGCGTCCGCTGAGCAGACGAACGAGACCGCGGTTCACGACAATCCGGGGTTGGACCATCTGCATCAATGGCTTGAGGACATGATGGACAATGGCAGGCTCCAACCGAAGATCGCGGCCGAAGTCAAGCAGGCAATGCGACGGCAACGCGAGGCCGTTGGCGAAGAATTCTCGCGCCGGCACGACACGGTTCGTTTGGTCGGTCAAGACAATTGGCGTCGCTATCGACCGGTGCGATCGATGACGATACGACTGACGAGTGATGATTCGCTACGCGATGCGTTGATCTGTATCTCGGCTGCGGTTGCCGTCACTGCCCAGGTGACGTTGTCGATTGAACCGCATGCGGATGCGACGACAAAGCAACTCTTGGAATCGACTGCCGATTACGTTCCAGGTTTGATTCATCCGGTGGAGGAAAGCGACCAGCAATTAGCCAGTCGCGTCAAAGACGGACATGTCAGGCGACTGAGGTTGCTTTCACGAGCCGATGTCGCATCGAGTGTGGTCGCGGCGTGTGCGGAGGATTTCGTGACGATGATCGATGAACCGGTACTGCGGGAAGGCAGAGTCGAATGCTTAAGATACTTGGACGAGCAATCAATATCTCACAATTATCATCGCTACGGGAATCTCGGCCGCCGGACGGGAGAATCAAGACGCGAAGTGCCGTGATTAGCTTTTCGTAGCCGAGTTGCTCCGCAACTCGCGCTCGTGCGCAGGTCTCCGACCTCGCCGTCACCCTTGACCGTCGCGCTCGGCGCAGGTCTCCGACCTCGCCGTCACCCTTGACCGTCTCGCGCTCGGCGCAGGTCTCCGACCTCGCCGTCACCCTTGACCGTCAGGTCTCCTTGTCCAGCAAACCGGTGCGGGGTCAGGAGACCCGCGCACAGTGCGTGTGGGTGCGGGGTCAGGAGACCCGCGCACAGTGCGTGTGGGTGCGGGGTCAGGAGACCCGCGCACAGTGCGTGTGGGTGCGGGGTCAGGAGACCCGCGCACAGTGCGTGTGGGTGCGGGGTCAGGAGACCCGCGCACAGTGCGTGTGGGTGCGGGGTCAGGAGACCCGCGCACAGTGCGTGTGGGTGCGGGGTCAGGAGACCCGCGCACAGTGCGTGTGGGGTCAGGAGACCCGCGCACAGCGAGCCACTCCTCAACAATTGTCATCGAATCCAAATTCACGCATCCAATCGCTGACCTCGCCGCGATCGAGATCCTCGTTCGGCTTGACCGCTTTTTCGCGACTCCCCTGCCCTGCCCTGCTGCTGGAGACGGCCAATTGCAGACGGCCTTGCAGCAACGCGTCGAGCCACGGCTGAGAATCAAAGCAAGCGGCGCCACGCCGAGTGGCCGCCGTTTGCACGCGGTGGTCTGACGAGATCACCGCGAGCCGTTTGGGTGCAGAATGCTGGCCGATGATTTCCTCAAGCAAATCGTCGGCTTCGGCGTAATCGATCGCAAATCGGACCAGGATGCCGTGGTACTGAAACTCCGACGGACGATCGCGTGGTGGGTTGGCCGCGTCAAAGACAACGCAGGTGCGCTCGCGTGTGCCGGCGTCCACCAGTGTCGCCAGTCGGTCGATTAATCTCATCCGCTCACGCTGTAGCCAGTTCGGGTCGACCGATCGACTGGGCACGGCGACTGGAGAAACGACGTTGTAACCATCAATCAATAACAGCAGTGACATGGTGGTTGGCCGATTCTACGAGTTCGCTTTGGCGACACTCTGCGCATGATTCGAATGACTCGTTCGGAAATGCGTTCGGTCGAAAACAGCTCGAACATCGCATCGCTGAAGGACCGCAACTGATTGGTGGTCAGAGCCAAAACACTATCAAGTGCGGCTCGCAAGCTTTCAGCGTCTTCAAGATCGAATGCGCCGCGGTGATGTGGATCCTGAACGACCTCGCTGACCGCTGTGTCTCGAACATAACACACCGGCGTGTGCAGATAGTAGGCTTCTAGAGCCGGCAGACCAAACCCTTCGATCTCACTGGGCAGCAGCAATGCGCAGTGCGCCGCCCATCAGGTTGCGTAGCTGTTCGTGTTCCACAAGGGGCACGAATGTGACACCTGATACCGATTCCAAAAGCATCTGCCCCTGGGCGTCCAATCTGCCAACCAGCTTCAGCGGGGGGAGATTGACGTTCTTCTGTTGTAGCTGTTGCCACATTTGCAAGAGCGTGTTGGTACGTTTGTGCGGTGCAGTGGAGGCCAAATGCAAAACGTAAGCGGACTTTTCAAAAACCTGCCCACGATACGATTCCCAATCGCTCCCTTCATACGTGACCTCAATGGGCGGGGCATTGATCCGATGCCGGTCACAGAAGTCGACTAACTGAGCTGCGGCGTGCTGCGACACGGTCATGACACAACGATGACGCCGCAGACTTCGCTTGGTCTGCTCGATCCACCGGCGGAACGCTCCAGGGCTGTGCGACAGCGGATAACGATCGGCGTTGTACTGCATGATCGTATCGTGCAATGTTCCCACGGAGGGTGTCGAAGGTTTGGCAATCCGCGGCACATAGCCATTGGGATAATACCACAAGTCAACATTGGGACGCGCGAGCCAGGGATGGATTCCGGCAGCGACGATGCGGCCAAGGGTTGTATCGGTCCGAAACGGAAGCTGTCGCGTTTGGATGCTTGGCTGCTGGGCCATGGCGAACGAACTTCTGCTGACCACTTGCGTGATCAGCAGGTCCTCGCGACGGGCAAGTCTTCCCATCAGCGACTGCGTCATCGTCATCCCACGGCTTCGATCATGGTGGGCATTCTGATCAGCCAAATAGATCGCCACTCGCAGTGCAGCTGCGTCGGTCTCCATCACGCCCATCAGGGCAGGGTTGATCGCCACGCTCATGCGAGCATCACCTCGCGTTTCCTGGAGGCACAAATGGCACGGCCATTCCGTGTCGTAGGAATGCAGTTCGGGCGTTTCGCGTTTACAATCAACCGGTTCAAACCGCAAGCCATTTGATCTGGTAACGTCGCTGACGTTCTCGGGGTGACTGATTCGCGAATTTTCATGACCATTGTTTGACGAGCATGATCGGTCTTAGCGGCTAACGAATAATCGACCAGCGCAAAGAATCCCGTACCAATGGATCATAGGACCAACTGTTTTCGTTGTCCACGATCAGCGTTGGGAAGCCTTGAATCGGGCGTTGCCAATTGCCGGCGACGCCAGAATCGACGGCGAATCCGCGGTCGCCAATCGCCGGGCAACTCAGTCAATGTCCTGCAAGACCTGGATGGTGGGGGCGGAACCAAACTGATAAATCTGGAACCCCAAGAAACCTATCAAGGCAATCGCCAGCAGAGCGGCACCCACCATTTTCAAGTGCTCTGTGTCGTTAAGCGATACCGAGAATCGCGGCGCCCGAAGCTTCTTGGGTCCGCGTGCTTTCTGCTTCGGGATCCGTGGTGTTTTCTGTTTGCCGTCGGATTTCGACGGAGTCCGTTTGCTTGGAGATTCGCCTTTGCGGGTCGATTCGACTGGCGTTGGATCGTCTTCTTCCAGTGGCGTGTCTGGGTAGATATCCAGATTGGAAGAGGAAGATTGTTGTTGATCAGGCTCAAAGGTCGCACGAATCTCGTGGTAACGTCGATCTCGGTCAGCTTCATCCTCTGCTTCAAGGAACTGCGCGATGTCAGTCTCCTGCCAAGCGTCGGGAGACGCTGAAGGTGCGGTCGATGCTACGTTTTTCCCCGCGATGACTGGCGACGCTTGCTTGATGGAAACATCAAAGCTGACTTTGCCACAGCGAATCCGGTCACCGTCGTTGAGTTGCATCCACTTGTGGGCTTCGATCTTTTCTTCGTTCACACGGGTTCCTCGTGTGCTGCGAAGATCCAGAACGGTCAATCCATGCTCGCCGTGATGCAGCAAACAGTGTCGGCGGCTGACCGAGCGGCTCTTTGGGCGAATCTGGCACTCAGCATGTCGACCGATCATGTAATAGCCGCAGTTGGATCGGCGCAGGCGTGCCCGCTTTACTGCCAGTCGTGAGGATCAACTCGATGCTGAGCACAGGTTTTGCCCGATTGCCGCAAAGAAAACTTGCTTGAATGATCCGCTTATAAGCGAGCGAATTAAAAAACGCTATTCGCCTACCACGATGATCCGAGCGCCTTGCTCGTCTTCCATCGTCCTGATTTTGGGAATCACCTGCTCGGGTTGCTTCGACAGTGAATAGAACGACATTCCAACAGCGGATACGAGCGCAATGATTGCCACTGTAGGCCGATCCCTAGCAGCAGTTGCTGGTTCTCCAGCAAGGATGGTTTTTGAGTTGTCTTTTTCGCTGCCGCTGGCCGTGGCCGATTGGCTGCCGCCGGTGATGGGAGACCGACGCGTTGCAGCCGTTGAGCTGTTGTCCCGTCGACAGGTCGATTGGCGGAAGGTTGCCGAAGTCCATCTCCTCGACCGCGTGACAACCGGCGTTGCTCCTCCCGGGAAGGGAACTGTCGTCGATGGTCGCTTGGTAGCACCGCTTCGTCGACGACGGTGTCGCCGGCGGCAGCAACGTGTGGAGACTGACGTAGCGAGCCGCGATTCGGTGCGGCCGGCGATCCGGCAAAGCTGTGATGACCAATTCGACGGCCGATTCGGGCGATCCACTGGCTTCTTGGCCATCATTCGCATGATCAACTCGGCGATCGCGGCCGGGCAGTCGGAACGCATCACGCGAACGTCCGGTGGCGGCGCGGTTTGGTGTTTTGCCAATCGCTGGTGCAGTGAATCGGCGACAAACGGCGGGTCTCGCCGGTCAGCAGGAAGTAAAAGGTGCATCCGAGTGAGTAGATGTCGGCCCTGGCGTCGACCGTCTTGGAATCGATCGCTTGCTCGGGGGCGATGAAGTCCGCCGTCCCCATCAAACGGTTCTTGTGGTTGGGTCATCGACGCCCTGCCAACCGATTCTCGCCAAGCCCATGTCGCTGATCTTGACCACACCATCGGTGCGCAAGCAACAGATTCGATGGTTTGATGTCCGGTGAATGATGCCACGCTCGTGAGCATGCGCCAGTCCTTCGGCTGCTTGCGTGATCACGTCCAACGCATCGCCGTAGGACATCACGCCGTCGCGGCGAATCGCCTGATGGACAGTCGATGCCATCGACGTACTCCATCACGATGTAGAACTTGTCACCCGCTTGAGCAAAGTCGTGCGCGCGAACGATGTGCGGATGATCCAGTTGCCCGGAAGCCCTGCGCCTCTTCCTTGAATCGCTCGATTCGCCGTTCATCCTCGAGTCGCTTTGGCGGGCAACACCTTCAACGCCATCAATCGCTTCATCACGTGGTGTTCGCCCAGGAAGACAACCCCCATGCCGCCTTTGCCCAGCGGACGCAGTAGCCGATAGCTGCCCAAATAGAAACCCTGGCTCTTGCCGGCCAACAGTTTCTTGGCTTGCCAACGAGTCAGCAGGCCCGCTCCGACGAGCCCTTCGGCCAGACGCTCCGGGGTGAATCGGTTACTGTCAGCAAGCAGGGAAACAACGACCTTCTTGATATCATTCAGCTCCACCAAGTTGGCAGCCAACGTGCGTTTGACAAAGCCACGTGTGGCCTCGTCAAGCATCGGTTGCTGGGTGATGGTTGAAGGTTCGCCTGACATGACGACGATCGGCACAAAGCCGCCTGATGAGTTCCGTCAAAGAAATTGCGCGTCACCGCAGCTGGTGTGAAGCTCGAGCGCTGTGACAATCGCCGTTAGTCTAGCAATCGACCACGCACACGCTAACCATCAATTCAAATCGTGATCGACGGAATTGCCCGTGTTGACGAGTAAAATGCATTGTTAAGATTTGATGAACAAGAGCGCTGCACGGATGATTGCGACACTCAAGGCGTTGATGGTGGCCAAGTTCGCCACAAGGGCTGCAGCTCCGCAACTCAGCTTTCAAAAACT
The DNA here is from genome assembly GCA_963714715.1 of Pirellulaceae bacterium. Classification (GTDB taxonomy): domain Bacteria; phylum Planctomycetota; class Planctomycetia; order Pirellulales; family Pirellulaceae; genus JBFJVZ01. The sequence goes on from CAVQPV010000056.1 coordinate 45,733, forward strand.
GGGTAATCCACTCGCTGCAAAAAAAGTCCTTGCGGCGGTGCGGTGGGCCCGGCCACGTCACGATTCTGCGCTGCAATCACATCGTCAATCCAGGTGGCGGGATACTTACCGCGACCGACTTCGACCAGCGAACCAACGATGTTGCGGACCATGTTGTACAAGAAACCGTTCGCTTCGACTTCGATCGCGAGCCGCTGAACTTGTTCACTGCATTGCTGATCGTCGTCGATCAAACGGATCGGATTGCTGCCGATCAACTCGCAGGCACGCACACGAGCGCACGGTTGATCGACGCGGTGCACCGGACGCTTGAAAACTGGCAAAGTCGTGTTCGCCCTCCACACGTTGTGCCGCCGATCGCATCGCCGGCAGATCGAGCGGACCGCGCAACCGCCATCGGTACCGATACTCCAGTGGATCGTGCGGGCCACCGATCTGCAGTTGATATCGGTAGCGTTTGCCGATCGCGTCACGGATGGCATGAAAGTCGTCCGGCGCGTCGACGACTTTGTTGACAACAATCGTGTTGGGCAGAGAGGTGTTGAGCGCCTTGCCCAAATCGTCCGCCGTCGCATTCCACCGTCCGATGGTGCAACTGGCGACCTGAGCGAGCGCGTGGACGCCCGCGTCGGTACGCCCACTGCCGACAACCGATACTTGCTGTTTCGTGACTTTGCCAAGCACGCGTTGCAAGACGCCCTGAATCGATTCGCCGTTGGGCTGCACTTGCCAGCCAACGTATTCGGTGCCGTCGTAAGCGATCGTTAACTTGAACGTTCGAGACACGGTCGCGGCCGTATGACGTGATGACGGACTATTTTGTGACCGAAGCGGCGCGTTGAACCATCAATTCAGCGATTTGAACCGCGTTGGTCGCAGCGCCTTTTCGCAGATTGTCGCTGACACACCAGAACGAGATGCCGTTGCCGCCGCTGATGTCGCGGCGAATCCGACCAACGAACACATCGTCTTTGCCGTCACAGTCTCGAGGCATTGGATATTGGTGCGAGTCCAGATCGTCAATGACCGTGATCCCGTCCGCATCACGCAACAGCTGTTTGGCTTCGTCGACGTCCAGCGGTCGTTCCGTTTCGACCAGGATCGATTCGCTGTGACCGATGGCGACCGGGACGCGAACACAGGTCGGGCAGACTTGAATCTCTTCGTCGCCAAAGATCTTTCGAGTCTCGTAGACCATCTTCATTTCTTCGCTCGTGTAACCCTCGTACTTTTCCGAGCCGATTTGCGGAATCAGGTTGAACGCGATCGGATGCTGAAACGTTGCTGGTGGATGAGTCTTCCCATCCAGGGCACTGCGCGTGCTGCTGTCCAGTTCTTCGTTGCCCGCCAATCCGGCTCCGCTGGTGGCCTGATAGGTGCTGACCACGACTCGCCGCACGCGAGCCGCCTGATGCAGCGGCGCCAAGGCGACGACCATTTGCGTCGTGCTGCAATTCGGGACTGGCAATGATTCCCTGATGGCCGTCGACCGCGTCCGGATTGACTTCAGGCACGACCAGAGGGACTTTGGGATCCATCCGCCAATAGCCGCTTTCGTCCACCACCACGGCACCGGCATCGACAGCCCACGGTGCGAACTCGGCGGAGACTTCATCCGGCGTGCTGGCAATCACCAAGTCACCGTCGTCGAATGCACTGGGCTCGAGCAATTCAACTTTCAGCATCTCGCCGCGCACCTCGACTTCGCGGCCGACCGACCGCTGCGAAGCCAACAGTTTCAGACGCTGGTAGGGGAATTCGCGTTGCTGTAATCTGCTCAAGAACAATTCGGCCGACCGCTCCGGTGGCGCCGACCACGGCAAAGAGTTTCGTACACAGTCTTCTTCTAATTAATATGTGGGTGAAAATTGACTCGAGGTTGCAAGGGTTGATCCGGACTTCAGTTGTCCTTGCAATTCCTTGATCGCCTGCTGGCAGCGATTTGTCGACCAGCCCCACGCCGCCGCGGCCGCCATCCATACGCGATTGGACATCGGCCAACACGTCTTCGGCAGTTGGGTTCCCAGAACTTGGTGATCATGTCTTTGGGCAGTGGCCGATAGGAACGGAAGAGCCGAAAACCGACACCCCGCGAGGGATCGCTGGTGAACCACCAGGGACTGCGGGGGAAATTCGGATCTCTTCGATTTCCAAGTCCTCGTCGTCGGATGCCAAGCGAGCCGCGCTCCGCAAATCCGGCGGGTCCATCTTCCCAACTCCCGCCGCGGACGACGCATGGATAGGACTCCACGGGCCACTGGACGACGTCGATTGCCTTGATCGGTTGTTTCTTCGCAAACGCGGCGTAACCGTCTTCGCTGTACTGGTTGACGGTCCATTCCGCTGCGTTGCCGTGCATGTCAAAGAGGCCGAAAGCGTTCGGTTTCTTTTCGCCAACCTTGGCAGGTCCTTCGTCGGAGTTGTCAAAGTAGGCAGCGTAGTCGTCAATTTCATCCGCGTCGTCGCCCCAACTGTAGGCGGTTGCGGTAGCCCGCACGAGCTGCGTATTCCCATTCGGCCTCGGTCGGCAAGCGATACTGTTGTCCTGTGGTCAGGCTCAACCATTTGGTGTATTGCTGCGCGGAGTACTGCGTCATCGTCACCGCCGGTTGCTCGGGGTCGTCGCCGTACTCGTAGGTGAAACTTGGATCGTAAAGTTCGGTCGGCGCGGTGATCGCGTCAACCTTGTTCTCATCGTTGACGACGCGCGTACTGGCTGGACTCGAACTCTTTGAAGATCGCGTACAGCTTCATGTACTCTTGGTATTCAGCCCAGGTCACCTCGGTTTTGGCAACCCACATCGGGTCGACGTTGACTTCAATCTGTGGGCCTTCGTCGTCCTTGCGATCGGCTTCGCCTGCTGGGCTTCCCATTTTGAAAGTGCCCCCGGGAACAGGAATCATTTCAAAGTTGACGTCGGTGCCCGGAATCGTGACCGTGTAGGGCACCATGTAGCCACCATCGACTTTGACCGCTGGGCCCGATGACGGCTTTTCCTTGGCGATGCCCGACGGAGTTGGCGGGCGAATCAGCCTGCGCAACCGAGAGCGACAAGACCGAGCATGATGGCAGCCAAAGCCAGCAGGAACGGAATTGAATGAGTGACAACGGACTTCGATCTGGGAACGTCATGGTTCGATGCAGGGAGGCAGGGTCAGGGGACTGATTGGGTGTCTCGGCCAAATCCTCGACAGGCCAATTATAGACGGAGCAAGCGAGGTGAGTGACCGGGATGGCCGGCAAGGGCGAATCGAGGCTCAGCAAAACGGCCGGCCCTAGGGAATATTCAGCTCAGCTGGGCGGCTTTTCAATTCAACGGCGATCGCTAATTCCGTGCCGTCCCGCTGGACTTTCAGATGGACCGTGGAACCGGCCATGGCGTTGCCGATGACTCTCATCAGATGGCCCATGTCGCGAATCGGCTGACCATCGACTTCGACAATCAAATCGTCCGGCAGCATGCCGGCGGCGGCGGCCGGTGAGTTGCGGTTGGCTAGTCCCGTGACCAGCGCACCGCGAGTCCGTGGATCATTACCAAACAGCATTTCGTCGGGGACTTCGGCGAGCGCGACTCCAAGCCAACCACGATCGACGCGTCCCGTTTCGCAGAATCCGTTGATAGACGGCTTTGGCGACCGAGCTGGGAATCGAAAAGCTAACGCCTTGATAGGTGTCGCCGACAATGGCCGTGTTGATTCCCACCAACGTTCCTCGTGCGTCGACAAGTGGTCCGCCGCTGTTGCCCGGATTGACGGCGACGTCGCTTTGCATGAAATCCTGATACTGTGTGCTGGCTCGGACCTTGCGGTTCTTGCCACTCAGGATTCCGAACGTGACGGTGCGATCCAGACCGAACGGACTGCCCACGGCCCACACCGGCGAGCCGACTTTGCAGCGATCGCTATCGCCCCACGCTGATCGGCATCAATCCGTCCGCTTCGACTTTCAACACTGCCAAGTCGGTCAAGCCGTCGGTGCCGACGATTGTCGCCGGCGATCCGTCGTCCATCGCTGAGCGTGACGGTGATTTCCTCCCCATCGGCGATCACGTGCCGATTGGTGACGATGTACCCAGCCGCGTCGACGATGACACCGCTGCCTTGATCCGATGACGGGATCAGTTGGTTGGCCAGCAGATGAGCGACATTGGAATCATCGATCGCTGCACGACGTTCGACTTCGATGTGAACGACGCTGGGTCCGACCGCCGCGGTCACCATTTGATACGCTTCGCTCAAGCGCATCCAGCGAAACATTCTTCAGCCCCTCGGTTCCGGCTTCGTACTCCGCTCGCAATTCTCCTCGATGCCATGCGTAACGGATTTCTTCGACGACCGCGGTACGGCGAATCGAGCGGCCATCAACATCACGCCCATCGTCAACAGCAGCATCACGCTTTGGACGACGGGATCGGGGCGGCGGACAACGGTCCCAGTTTTTTCCGAGGAACGGCTGGATGGCTTACGCGGTTCGCCGGTTTTCGACGTGGTGACCGGTTCAGACTTCGGCGGATCGATTCGTTGCAGATTCAGCGATCCAGCGGACAGCGTGTTCGACGCTGTGTCATCAGCTTGCTGCTGCGGACAGATCGGTCTGAGTGGCGAGACGTAGAATGCAGCGCGTCTTTGATCCTCGTTAGGAAGCATAGCGGCAACTACTCCAAGCCAAGTTTGGATGATCAGCAAGACCCGACTCAGGTAGTCGGCCGATCAACTGGGAATCGCGTCGGGGCGAAATTGGAACCCCATTTTAGCGCAGCAGTTCCCCTGGTGGGCAAGCTTTTTCCCGCAAATGGGCGGTGGGAAAGTTGCCGTGGGACCACAAAACCCGACCTTTTCGCAAAAAAGGGCGTTCGCGGGTTGTCCGGCGTCCATGTTCGCTGGACAGTACCTGGTCGACATTTCTGATTGACTGGGAGGCCAACGGAGCAGCAAACACCAGATTGGGCAATTTCCGTACCCGGTTGCGGACGTGGGGCATGGTGACGGAGTATCTTGTTGTTTTGGCCGCACCAAAGGTGTTCCGTGATCAGTTTCCTGTTACCAGTTTTCACCATCTGCTATGACTCAGTCTGCCCGCGAATCGATCTACGAAGCGATCTCATCGATTCGATTGATCGACCCTCACACGCACATCAATCCGCACCATCGCCGGCGTCGTCGACGCTGGCGGACATTCTGGGCTATCACTACTACACCGAATTGGTCCATTCGTCGGGGATGCCGCGGGAGGAGATTGAAGAGGAAGGGATTGCATCCGCGCGAGTTGGTCCGACGTTTGGTGCACGGATCTGCCGAATATCGAGAACACGGCGAACTACCAGTGGCTGATTTCGATTTGCCGCACGTTCTTTGGGTTTGAGGACACGCGGATCGACCAGTCGAATTGGGAAGCCTTGTATGATGCGGCCGAAGATCGCATGAATTCGGCTGAGTGGCCGCAGATGGTTCTGGATCAAAGCAACGTCGAAGCTGTCTTCTTGACGAATGACTTTGACGACGACCTGGAAGGATTTGATACCAACACCTACATCCCTTGCTTGCGCACCGATGATTTGGTGTTTCATCTGGCCAAGCCGGAGACGCGTCAGCGTTTGGAGGTCTGCACCGGGATCGAGTTGGACGGTTCATTACAAAGTCTTCGTCAGTCGCTGGAGCAACGCTTCCGACACTTCGTGGCCGCGGGTGCACGAGCGTGTGCGATTTCGCTTCCACCATCTTTTGAGCCGTTACCAATCAGCGATGGTCGTGCCACGACGGCGCTGGACGAAGTCTTGCGTCGCGGCAGCAGCGCTGATGAGTCACACAAAGTGGCTCTCTCGCGTCGAGTGTTTTGGACGCTCGCCGAATTGTGCGACCAGTATGGATTGCCATTCGACTTGATGATCGGAGTGAACCGGGGCGTCTATCCCGGTGGCGTCTATCAAGGCCAGGACTTGTACGACAGTCGTGTCTCATTGATTCAATATCGTGAATTGTTCAACACGTTTCGTGACGTTAAATTCCCCGTTTCAGTCCTTGCCAGTGTGACCAACCAGGAATTGGTGAGTTACTCCTGGATCTTTCCAAATTTGATCACCAACGGCCATTGGTGGTACAGCAACACGCCGTCGTTTATTGCCCGTGATGCCGCGGCGCGACTGGAAGCGGTGCCGCGCAACAATCAGATCGGCTACTACAGCGACGCCTACAAGTTGGAATTCGTGTGGCCAAAATTCGATATGTATCGGCAGATCCTGGCGGGAATCTTGGCCGATCACTTCGTTGGATTCTGCGGATGGAGCGAAGAACGGGCGATCGAATTGGGTCGCCAAGTTCTCCGTGACAATGTTGATGAGACGTTCCCGCCGCCAGAAGATCCCGAAGCAACGACGGAAATCAACGAAACCTACATCGACGACACAGTGCAGATCGATGCGGAAGACTCATTAGCGATCACCGACGTCGGGGAGACACCGGGAGCGTCGCTGGCAGCGACCGCCGCGCTGGCCGCCGGGGCGATCGGCATCGTCGAAGTCCACGATGCGGCGGAGGCGGATGAAGCTGAGCAAGAAGTGGACGTCGAAGCTTTCGACGGCGGCGATGAAGTCGCAGAACTGGATGCAATGGAGGGAGAGGCTCCACCTGAGTTGGAAGCGACCGTGGAAGAGTCTCTTGATGGCGGGTTCGGTATCGAGGGCGAGGACACAGAACAGGATTTTATGGAGCAAGAGGCTCCCGCTGCACTAGAAGAGACAGTGGCAGAGATTCGCGATTCTGAATTCGTTATGGAAGGCGACGACCAATACGATACGGACGATGAGGACATGTTGCCTGAATTGCCCACGGTCGTTGAACTACAAGACACCGTTAGAATCGATCCGGATGAATACGCTGATGCTGATGGGGAATCCGAAACCGAGGTTGCGGAACAGGATTGGAAGGTCAATCCGAGTGCGGAGACCGTGGAATTCGACACGCTGCCTACCGATGACGAAATCGAAGCAGTCGACGTACTCGATGTTGAATTGAGCGAGCCGTCCACCGCCGGCGCGCCCGATGCGGCACAAATCGAAGCCGAGGCGGATTCCCGTCCGCTGGATGTCGGCGATATTCTTGGTGAGGACACCGATACTCGAGACGAGCCCGCCCAGGAGGAGGCGGAAGGCGATGAGACGATCCGCATGTTGCGCGGCGAAGAATCGTTTTCGCCTGACGAAGATTCGATGCAGTTGACGCGGGATCCAATTACCGGCGAGTTGATGTTTCCGATCGCAGCAGCAGACAAGTCGCCGGAGATTGCTTTCCAAGAAGTCGATGAGGACGACGTCGATGCCAACGAGGACATCACGATCGATGACATCCAAGAGTACGATGGCCAAGACCTTGAGGTGCTCGACGACGATGTTGAGGTGCTCGACGACGACCTTGTGAAGGACGACTTCGAGGTGCTAACGGAACTGGAGGAGACGATCGATCTGAGTGAAGACGAAGAACGACGCGAGTGAGCCGGCAGGCGAGTCAGCTGGCACGCAATCCGTTACCGCGAAAGCGGTTAAAGCAATTTAGCCGCGGGTTAGTCATGTTCTGCAACGATTCGGTTGACTGCGTTCAACATCGCCAAAATCGTGCTTTCCACGCTATCGGTGCTGACGCCTATGCCACGATAGGTCTGCCCTTTGTACTCGACCTCCAAGTTGACTTCGCCGATCGCGTCGCGACCCAGGGTGGCACTGCGAACGTGAAAGTCTTTGCAGACGACTTTGATGCCGGTGATCTTTTCGACCGCCCAAAATGCTGCATCAATCGGACCGTCGCCTTGTTCGACTTGCTCGGTTTGCTGCTGATCACCGTGCTGGAGTGTCAAACGCACATGGGGCGAACGACTCTTTCCACTGGTGACTTCATAGTCCACCAGTGACCATTGTTGATCAACACTGCTGCTGATCTGCTGCTGGATCAAGGCCGTGATATCGCCGTCGTAAATGTCTTTCTTCTTATCCGCCAAGAGCTTGAATTGCTCAAATACGGTTTGCAGTTGCTCGCCGGTCAGTGTGTAGCCCAACATCTTGGCTCGGTCGGCAAGCGCCGCTCGCCCGCTGTGTTTTCCCAACACCAAATCAGTTTTGGAAAATCCAACCTCCTCGGGTGACATGATTTCATACGTCGTCCGCTCCTTCAGCATGCCGTCTTGGTGGATGCCTGACTCGTGTGCAAACGCGTTCCGACCGACGATCGATTTGTTCCGTTGCACTTGAATGCCTGTCGTTTTGCTGACCAGGCGGCTGGCGGGAACCAATCGTTTGGTGTCGATCCGTGTTTGGCAATGATAGAAATCGTTGCGTGTCGTGATCGCCATCACGACTTCCTCAAGAGCCGCATTCCCCGCGCGTTCGCCTATGCCGTTGACGGTGCATTCGATTTGCCCGGCCCCGGCGTTCACCGCGGCCAGACTGTTGGCCACGGCCAAACCGAGATCGTCGTGGCAATGCGTGCTTATTACGGCGCGATCCATGTTGGGTACACGATCACGCAGCATCTTGATGCGATCATAAACTTCCCCGGGCATCGCATAGCCAACGGTGTCGGGAATATTGATCGTTGTCGCGCCCGCATCGATCGCTGCCTCGACGACTCGGCACAAAAACTCATACTCGGTGCGACAAGCGTCTTCGGGCGAAAACTCGATGTCGTCACAGTAACCCGCCGCCCGGCGGACGCCTGCGATCGCTCGATTGACGATCTCGTCCGTCGTCATTTTCAGCTTGAACTCGCGATGAATTGCGCTGGTTGCCAGAAAGACATGAATCCGGGCTTGGGGGGCGTATTTGACGGCTTCCCAAGCGGCGTCAATGTCCTTGTCATTGCAACGGGCCAAGCCACAAATCGTGCTGCCGCGAACGGTCTGCGCAATTTGTTTGACCGCTTCAAAGTCGCCCGGCGAGGCGATGGGGAAACCTGCTTCGATCACGTCGACCCCGAGGTCGGTCAACATTTGCGCCACTTCCAGCTTTTCCGCCAGATTCATGCTCGCACCGGGCGATTGCTCGCCGTCGCGAAGCGTGGTGTCAAAGATCCGAATCATACGCCGCTCGGCCGCGCTGGATTCGTTGACGCTACTTTCGGGATTGGTCGTGGATTGCGACATGTGGAAAGAACCTTTGGTTGAGAGTTTGTCGCGGAAGCATAAAAAAACCCGAGCCGCTGGGCGACTCGGGTTACGTTGTGCTGTTCATCGCGACCACATTGGGTGGTCAGTACAAACCCTTATCGCCCGCCAAAATGGCACAAAAGTAGGAGCGATAGCAGGGGGTTTTGCGAGTTCATGACCGTATGGTAGCCAGGAGTGCCCCGGCGAGTCAATGGTTCGCGCTCGGGCCCAACCAAATTGATTTGGCAGAAATCTATTGCCCGACTGGCTTCACTTTCTTGATCGGGATCGTCGCCATGTCGATCGCGTTGTCGGGTATCTCTAACTTCTCCGGTTCGATTCCGCCCCCGGAATAGACGGTCAAATTCACAGACGTTGGTTGAGGCGACGGGGTCACCGTGCCTTGATCGACGAGTTGCTGCCAGGAAATCGAAACGCGATACAGGTAGGCAATCGGTCTTTCCATCGGAAAGATCTCACGTGACTCCAGTTTGCCAACCTTGCCGCTGCGGTCGACGTTGATCCGCAAGGGAATGTCTTTGATCTGGCCCAGGCCGTCGAGCAACGCCTGCACGTTCTCCTGCGTGCCGCGGTAGTAAAGCGTGCACGAGAAGTGCGAGAAGCCATCGATCGTCTCGCCACGAACCGGTGGAACTTTTTTCAGTGCTGCGGATAAGGACTTGGAGCAATGCTGTTCGGGAACCTCGCCCTTGGGTAAGACCCCCATCATCACCCAGGCTTTGGCTGGGCGAGCGTCGGCGATCCATAAGGCGACGGTTGCAAGTGTCGAGATCGTCAGCATCCGAATCATGGGGATCGTCCTGTATCTGAAAGAGAAAGAACGCGATCGCACCAATTCAGTTTATCGGTCAACTCGACTTGCGACGAAGGAAATGTGCGACAATCAGCGCGATGCCGATCAGGATGACAAGCCCGCCTCCGACAGCGGCGCCAAGTTGCGAGGCCCGCTCTTCGGAGCGACTCATGTCGCCAGCTTGAATCAGCAATTGCATCGCCAGATTCGTAAAGATGCCAGCAAAGATGAAGATCGCTCCCCATTGGTGAAGCGGCATCGCCTTCATCCGCTCGATCATCGGTTTTGATTGTTTGGGCATCGTTGGGCCATTACCTGCATCTGAGTGCGCAGGTGGCACTCCCGCTGTTTTTGCCGAAAAGGAAAAGACCATGTCGGACGAGTTCTTTATTGTAAAGCTTTCGCTGAGCCTCCGCCAATTCTTGACGTTTATCGTTGCGTTGCCGCGGGAAACTGTCTTTCAGCAGGCCAGGACCAGGAGAGTGTCCGGCTTAGAAAGACGCTTGCTTTCGACTCAAACAACCACGAAGTGGTTCAAGAAAATAGCCGGGGGTAAGCTGGTGAGCCTCCGGCGAGCCAGTCGCCACCCCGGGAATTGGAGCGTTTTCCCGCGTCATTCGCCTTCGGTCGGTCGCTACGCCGCCGACCGAAGGCGAATGACGGTACTTGAGGAACGCATCCGGGGGTGACACGAACTTCGCTTGAGGCTCGTTTGTTCTACCCCCGGCTAATATCTGTGACCACTTCGTGGTCAATCGTTCGCAATACCTACAGATGTAAGCCGGACGCTCTCAGGTCCTGGCCTGCGTCAAAGCATTAGTCTTGATTCGTCGCGAAAAAGTTAGCGACGGTGTCGTACAACTCTCGAGGGATCGGACGCCCGACAATCAACGCGGATCGATCCAGTCCAGAGGGAAACTTGCGATCAACAACAGGAATTTGACGCTGGCTAGCAACTTGTTTGATTTGCGGCGTGCTCGCACGGTTGCTGGATGCCGTGATGATGGGCTCATTCATCGCGCTGGCATCGTACTTAATCGCCACCGACCAGCCGTCGGTGTCGACGAAAACCACGTCCGTGTCGCTCAGATCGATTTCTGCGCACGGCGCTGCCAGCTGCCTCGCCAGCTCGCGACGTCGATCGATGACTTGAGGATCACCCGCCGTCTCTTTCATTTCTTGCCGTAGTTCTTCGTCGGTCATCATCAGGTCTTGTTCAAACTTCCAACGTTGGAAACCGTAGTCGGCCAGCGCCAGTACAAACAACGCGCCCCCGATCCAAGTACAAGTACCCATCAGTGATTCAAACAACGTTCCGGCGATCTGGGGGACACTCACGGCATCCAAGCTCATGATCGAACTGCCGTGCTGCCGAACCGCGGCATACGCGACAGCCATGATGACGGTGACCTTGAAGATTCCAAATCCGAACCTGGCAATTCCATTGACGGAAAAGATCCGCCCCAGACCCGCTTTTGGACTGATGTTGCTTATTTTTGGAGCGATGCGAGACGGTGAAAGGATGAAGCCGGTTTGCACCAGGTTCATCATCACGCCCGCCAACATCATGACGATCAAAATGGGGACTGTCGCGACGGCAAGACGTCCGACGTTCTGAGCAATCCAACTGGCTGCCGTGGCAATGTCAAAGCCGGAAACCAGCGGTGCCGAAAGTGATTGCGTGATCGAACTGGTAAGGTGAACAGCGATCGCGCCACCGAAGAACCATAGCGCTGCGACTGCCGAGAGCAGTAACGCCGCCGACGTCAGATCCTGACTGACCGCGACTTGACCCTTTTGACGAGCCTGCTGACGCCGACGCGGCGTCGCCACATGTTTCTTTTCCATCAGACCGTCAGCCATGGACCACTCCCCTGCCCTACCACAACTGTGTCAGCCGCTGAGCCGCGCGGCCAAGTTCATCTTCAAAGATCAGGCCGACCGAGCCGATCGTCAGTGCCGTGACGACCAGCAGTGCCAATGCGTTGACGCTCAGCCCAATCGCCAACACATTGATCTGCGGCATCGTGCGGCTGATCAGACCGGTGATCAGGTTGGTCAGCAACAGGGCCGCGACCACGGGTGCGGCGACCTGAATCCCTGCCATCATGCCGGCGGTGAGCTGATCGACAATCAAATCCAGCATCGCGTCGCCAATGCACGACCTGACCGGGCGGCATCTCGCGAAAGCTTTCCATCAAAGCATCGAGGATCAACCGGTGCCCGCCGGCGGCCAGCATGACGGCGACCACCACCAGTCCCACCAGCCGCGACCATCGTCGGCATCCGCTCGCCCGTTTGCGGATCGGTCGACTCTGGCCCAAGTTGCATGCCGCCGGTGCCGCGTGATGATCTCGCCCGACAGCTGCATGCCCGTGATGATCAACTGAATCGTCGCTCCGATCAGCAAACCAATCAGGGCTTCGTGGGCGAAGCGATCAGCAAATCAACCAGCCTGCTGATCGCCGGGGTGGTGACCGTCGGCTGCGCAGCGACGCTCGGTAAGACCACGCCGGTGATCGAGAATGGCCAGCAAGACTCGAACCGTCGCGGAATGGCGGAGCCGATCGTTTGCACCGCCAACAGCACCATGCTTAGCCGTGTCAGTACCAACACGCCCAGCAGGAGATGATCGACCAGCCACTGTGAAAGCCATTGCATCACGGTGAACCAGCGTTCTGAAAGACCTCGCGAGTGAACTCGACCAGCCGCGTCATCAGCCACGGCATGCAGACGATCAGCACCGGTGCCGTCGCCAATAGCTTGGGAACGAAGGCAACCGTTTGGTCTTGGATCTGTGTCAGACCTTGCAGCATGCCGACGACCAAGCCCACCGCGATGCCGACCAACAATAGCGGCGCGGCGATCACGACGGCGGAGAGCAACGCGGTCCGGCAAAGCTCCATCGCGGCGGCAGCATCCAGCATCTTGTTGTTCCGTATTATGGCGCAGGTAGGCGCGGCTTCGACCAGCCGGCTACTTCTTGGTTCGGCAGGATGCCGCACCTACGTCAAGGGTTCCAAAACTGTTCATCAACATTTTGACGACCAGATGCCAACCATCGACCAGCACAAACAACAGCAATTTGAATGGCAGCGAGATCACGCCGGGTGGCAGCATCAGCATGCCCATCGAGATCGTGACGCTGGCGACAACCAAATCGACGATCAGAAACGGCAAGTAGATCTGAAAGCCCATCAGGAAGGCCATCTTCAGTTCGCTCAGAATGAACGCCGGCAACAGAACTCGTATCGGCACGTCCTCGAACGAACTCGGCACCGGGCCGTCGGGTCGATGTAGCGATAAAACAGCAAGACGTCATCAATGTTTCTCGGCGACTTTGATTTGGCGAGACATGAACAGCCGGATCGGCACCGACCCCGCTTCATAAGCTTCCCGCCATCGACATCTCGACTTCAGGGTCGGTGTAGGGTTGGATCGCATCGTCGTAGACGCGTGACCAAACCGGCGTCATCACAAAGACCGTCATGAACAAGGCCAGGCTGGTCATGACTTGCGTTGGTGGCAAGGCCTGTAACCCGATCGCTTGCCGCAAACACACCGAGCACGATGATGATTCGGATGTAACAGGTCGTCATCAACAGGATCGCCGGCGCCAGGCTGATCACGGTCAACAAGCAGCATCACTTGAAGCGTGCTGGTCAGGCCTTCGGGGCTGGTCCATTGCTCAGGTCCGCCGCTGACCAACTCCAGGTGTCTCGACCGGCAGCGTAACGGGAGTCCGCTGGACGATCGTCGGCGACGTTTCCACCGTCGTCTGCGCAGCAGCCAGCGGCGAAAAACCGCAAATGATCAGGGCAAGGAAAACCAGTCGGCTCAACCCACTGTCACTCCATCGACACGAGGCGCTCGGTAATTGGTCGAGCGGACTTTAGGAAAAATTTTTGGTTTGTCGAAAGAGCGAAGTCTGGCTGTGAGGTCAGGTGCCGTTGATGTCCCAACCGGGTGTTTCACAGCGAGCGCCAGCCGAAGTCTGCTGTGACCGTGCCCGAAGAAGACCGGAAAGACTGAACGTTCAGGGGATGTGCGGAATGCACCCTGTGGTGTGCATAGTCGCGCATTTGCCGGCTACTCCACGGCAGCATTCATGTGCGAAAATGTCTCGGTTGTGGTCCGCTCTGTCCCACAAATCGCTGATAACAGCGGAAATGAGTGTTTGTCTGGCGGTAAAAATGGAACGCAACTTGCACCTCCGAAACTTTTTCCATGGTTTTCAGGAACGCGACCCTTCCGGCGTGCTATCCCGCTATTATCGCGTCACCTCCCTCAGTTGCCCCACCCACACCCAATACCCTTGTAGGAGTTTGCAATGGCCCAGACTGACACCTCTCCCGAGACTTCCCGACGTCAATTCTTGAAGCGATCAGGTGCCGCCGCTGTGGGGGCGAGTTTGTTGAGTCAGAGCATTCCCGCCGTGCATGCTGCCGAAGACAACACGATTCGTTTGGCGATCGTCGGATGCGGTGGTCGCGGCACTGGGGCCCTTGCCAACGCGCTGAATACCAGTGACCAAGGTCCGATCGAACTTTACGCCGCCGCGGATTTGAACCAGAGCGCGATCGACGCACGGATCAAACCGCTGGAAAGAAAGTACCCGCACGGAGTCAATGTGACGAAGGATCGGATGTTCTTGGGATTCGAAGCGTACAAAGAGGCGATTGACGCCCTGCGGCCAGGAGACATTGTGCTCTGCACGACACGAGCCTACATCCGGCCGGTGCACGTTGAATATGCAGTTCAGCAGGGAATCCATGTCTTCATGGAAAAACCGTTCTCGCCCGATCCGGTTGGCTTGCGACGCATGCTCAAGGCGGGCGAGTTGGCGGACAAGAAAGGCGTCAAGATTGCAGCGGGTCTTCAGTGCCGACACTCACCGGCGCGGGCTGCCTTGATCGAAAAGATCGCAGGTGGCGAAATGGGCGAATTGTCGTATATCCGCGCCGACCGACTCACTGGCCGGCGCTGGATGGGTGACCAGGGCGAGAAGTCCAACAGTTTTCTGGAACAACTGAAATTCGGCAAGTCCCAATTGATGTGGGTGGGATCGGGCCATATGGTCGACAACCTGATTCACCAAATCGACGAA
>CAVQPV010000057.1:0-69460 GCA_963714715.1 Pirellulaceae bacterium
AAGAACTCGGGCTCCACCACTGCCGACGATGGGTTGTGTGGATAATTGACGATCAGAATCTTGGGCGTTGGTGCCAAGATGTTCACCGTAGGTGACGTTTTGCAGGAATTTTTCGGAATCGGCCACGTCCAATGAGACAACATTCCCCGACGCCAGAATCACCCCGTACATGCACCGGGAAGTAAGGCCTACGGAATCATTGCCGTGTCTCCAGGTCCCATCATGGCCGTGAAGCACATGTGTGAGAAGCCTTCTTGCTGCCCAGGCATGCAATGATTTCGGTCTCGGGATCGAGCCTGACGCCGTACTGACGGTGGAGATTTTCCAGCTACCTCACGGCGGCAGATTGGTAATCCCGTTGGACATGCTAGCTTATGGCTGCCACGTCAGCGGTCTGCTCCGGCGAGCTTTTCGACGACGACTGGATCGGAGGATCCGACGGATTGCCCATCCCCAGGTCGATGACGTCATCCCCGGCACGACGCTTTTTGTACAGCGAGGCATTGATGCGGCCAAACATGTAGGGCGGCAGTCGATTGACGCCAACGCAGAGCGAACCTTGAACGGTTCTGGCACAGGGTCGGTGGTGGGTGCCTGGATCGCCGGTCCATCGATATTGAAGGGTTCGCTCATCTTGCTCTTTGTTGGTCACACGTCGGAACTGAATTCCCCGCCACGGGTGCGGGCATTCATTTTCGATCAGACACACATTCTATCCCAGGGGTTACGGCGAAACTGAGCAGCGGAATTGAGTAGCTTTTCCCAGAATTGGCCAGTAAATGGTTCTCGTGGCGCTCACTCACCGAGTTATCTTCGCTCCTGTTGATCCCGAGGGGATCCAGCAATTAGCCGGGGTAAGCGGGCGGAGCGAGTGCCACCCAACGCCGTTAAGGATTTTGGTGACGTTCTTTCCCATATTCTCTGAGTGAACTGCCGTGACGGCATTTCCTTTTCCGCATGCAGGATGCCGCGCCTACGCCAAGAAATATCCTTCACGGCGTTGAGTGCCAGCCCCGGGAAAGACGCGAGAAGAGATCCGCTCCCATCGCGAATTGGCGGATACGCCGCCAAATCGCGGTGGAGAAGCGCCTTGGTTGGCTACGTTCCGGGGTGTCGGATTGCTCGCCGGAAGCTCGCAATTTCGACCCTGGCTAATTGCTTCAACCGCTTCGCGGTAAACGGCGTCCGACGCGTTGTTCCGGTTTTATCGAACGTTGGCCGCGGGCTTGGTCGTTTTTTTCGCAGGCGTGTTAAACATGGCCTAGAGTTTTCCGTGGCAGACGCGTTGGGGCGGAAACCGGGAATCAGACCTCGCCGGAAATTGGCAAATGACAGACACCAACCCTTTTGGTAATTTTCACGAGGCGTCGAAGGCCGTTTTTCAGACCACCTCCACGGAATCCTCGCTTCGAGCTTTGGATGGTGACGCAACTGAAGGAGACGATTGGTATCGTCTTGGAGGTGAAGGATTTTGGCTATGGCGTTGGTCAGGGCGACGTGTTTCGCTGGACCGACTCGTTCTGTTCGCGAATGGTGCAGGGCCATGGACCTCGATGTTCTTCTTCTTCTTCATGAGTTCGAATTGTTCAACCTCATGTTCGACCTGCGAGAAACAGGCTACGCGCCTGATCGCACCGACTTTCCGCCCGCGGGCTGGGAATACCGTCGCGAAAAAGTAGCCTACCAGCGGGCACTGGCAGCCGAGCAAGCACGGATCGAAGCCTTGCGCAATCCGCCGGGTCAAACGGAGCAGACTTTTAGCGAAGGCCCCTCCATCCGAGGCGGCTATTCTCGGTCCAGTCGACATCGGCCGAAGAGCAAGCACGGGAATTTGACCCGGCCGAGGAACAATTCCCCGGAATCATTCTCGGCATCTCGACCTGCACAACTCGCTTTCGCGACGCCGACAACAACGTCCGCGATCATTACTATTGCCGTCCCGGTGACGATGTCCGCATGGTCTTTCCGAATGCGTCCGATAACACCAAGATCGTTAACCAGCAGTTCACGGTGGTCGATCTGTATGAATCGGGGATGAGTGAATACGACAGCACGTTTGCCTTCGTGCGGTTGGATCAAGTTGCAAGAGTTCCGCGGCATGATCAATCCGGAGACCGGCGTTCGCAGCGTGACGACGATTCAACTGAAGCTGCTTGAGGGAGCCGACCTGAATGCGGTACGCGATGATTTGCGGCGACGATTCCCACCCGACCTGTACGCCTATCACATTCAAACCTGGCGTGACATGCAAGGTCCACTGCTGGCAGCGGTCCGTTTGGAGACCACGATCCTGAACATCCTGTTGTTTCTGATCATCGCGGTGGCTGGTTTCGGGATTCTGTCGACCTTCTTTATGATCGTTGTGGAAAAGACACGTGACATCGGCACTCTCAAGGCACTGGGCGCATCCGGCCGCGGCGTCATGAGCATCTTTCTGAGTTACGGATTGCTGCTGGGCTGCGTGGGCAGCGGTGTGGGCATGATCGGCGGACTGATCTTTGTCGCGAACATCAATGGTATCGCCGGCTGGATCGAAAGGCTGACCGGACAAGAAGTGTTTGACCCGACGGTTTATTACTTCAACGAAATACCCACGATCATCCATCCCTTTACCCTGACATGGGTGATGGCGGGTGCCGTGGCGATCGCCGCGATGGCGAGCGTGTTACCCGCGATTCGGGCCGCCCGGATGCACCCAGTGAAAGCGTTGCGATTTGAGTAGAGATCACGGTCAGTTGCGTCCGCAGCCCCGGCACACCAACCGTACAAAAGCAGTCTGAGAGAGGCCAATGAGTAACGAATTCGTCCTGCAAGCCCGCGGGATCAAAAAGAGCTATCACAAGAACCGCATCGAACTTCCCGTGCTGCGCGGCGTCGACTTGGACGTGATCGGCGGTCTGGTGACGGCGTTGGTGGGCAGAAGCGGAAGCGGCAAGAGCACGTTGATGCATCTGCTGGCCACTTTGGACAAACCGGATGCGGGCGAAATCACTTTTCAAGGCAGCCGCATCGATAACGCATCACGCCGCGACCGGGATCAATACCGCAACAGCGAGATCGGAGTGATTTTTCAGTTCTATCATCTGTTGCCCGAACTGTCGGCGATTGAAAACGTGCTCGCCCCGATGATGATCGGACGCAGTGCGTGGCACTTATCTGCGAACTCGCAAGCAACTTCGCCGGCGGGCTGAAGAGGTCCTCGATCGGGTCGGATTGCTGCACCGGGCAAGTCACAAACCAAGCGAGATGAGTGGCGGTGAAATGCAGCGTGCGGCGATCGCTCGCGCCCTGATGAATCAACCAACCTTGCTGCTGGCCGACGAGCCGACCGGAAATCTGGACAGTGAAACGGGTCGACGATATCTTGAAGCTGTTGATGGAACTGAACGGCGACGAGGGTCTCACGATCGTCATGATCACGCACGACGATTCGATCGCAGCAGGAGCCGACATCTGTCACCGCATGAAAGACGGCGTGCTGGAGGAACGATCGGCCCAATTGCAGGTCGCCTGAGCGGATTCGCACTCCAGCAACGGGGGCGAAGCGATCAGCTCACAATCGCTCTCCCAAAGCAGCCGGTCTCTCTCCCAAAGCAGCCGGCCTCTCGGGGGGCTGACACGGCAACCTGGTTACGTCTCGAACCCGCCGTCTCAGGCCGCCTGCTTCTCTTGCCTCGATCTGCTGCTCAAACCGCTTGGCAATTTTTGCCGGCGGCTCGCGCCAGCGGCGGTGCAGCCACCAATACTGCTCGACCGCCAGCGAAACCGATTCTTCTAATCGTGCGTTGTACCACTCGGTCAGGGCTGCCACCGATTCGCATACCTGATCGCCGGCTGCCGGATCGGCGACCGCAAGACAGCCCGATTCAAACTTCATCGGTTGTCCTGCCACGCGAATGGTGTAGCCGGCCAACATCGGGAGCGCCGCTGCTGAGCGAAAACAGTGCCAACGCTTTATGGCAGGAAGCCGGTACACCCATGAATCTGGTCCAGCAACCTTTCGGTCCCGCATGTTGATCGGCGAGGATCGTCAAGGTGCCGCCGTTCTTGAGATGTTCTTCTACGATTGGGGCGCAGCCTTCCTTATCGACCATATGCTGGCCTTTGGCTCGACGAAAACGCTGTACCCAGCGATCCAGGAAACGATTATCCAGGCGGCGCACGATGGTGGTCGTACTGAAGCCCAGCAGACCCACCGTGTAGCCGCCGACTTCAAAATTCCCAAAGTGCCCCGTCACCATCACGGTGGGCCGTTTGCTCAGCAAGGCAGCGAGAATGTCGCTTTGATTGCGAAAACGAACGTGTTTGCTCCAGTTCGTCAGGTGTAACCGCCGCTGCGCCCAAGCGATCTCGCAAACCATCAACAACAAATGATGCCACATGGATCGCGACAATCGCCGGCGTGACGCCTGATCGGCATCCGGGAAGATCATCGCCAGATTGGTGTCCGTTTCACGCCGCCGAATTTGCAGCGGTCCCGATGCCAGCCAGGCGAGCACGCGGCACATGGAATTGCCCATATCGGCCGGCAGGGTCTGGATCAAGGCAACCAACAAGCGAACAAATAAGTAGGCCGCGAAGTCGAC
The DNA here is from genome assembly GCA_963714715.1 of Pirellulaceae bacterium. Classification (GTDB taxonomy): domain Bacteria; phylum Planctomycetota; class Planctomycetia; order Pirellulales; family Pirellulaceae; genus JBFJVZ01. The sequence continues at coordinate 4,587 of CAVQPV010000057.1, forward strand.
GCACAAGCTCAGCAGACTTCGCAGTCGCTGTCGTCGATCGGATCGGTTTTCAGAGGGGTTCGGCACGCGTGCACTTTGCGAGCTGGTGAAAGCAAGACGGAGAGCCCGGCATCCAGGATCGACGGCGATTGTCGGCAAAATGGAATCACGGAGGCCAGACGAATTTGGCCCCGCTTGTTTGATTTATCCCCAGAAGAGACGATGTGTCGAATTCCCCCGACCGTTACCGCGTGAAACTGGCTGAAAAAGAAATTCGATGAGCGAGCCTTGTGCTGTCGTCCTTGCCGCTGGCAAAGGAACGCGGATGAAAAGCGATCTGCCGAAAGTCCTGTTCGAGGTGGTCGATCGGCCCATGATTCACTTCGTCTTGGACGCTCTGGAGGCGGCGGGAATTCATCGTCATATCGTGGTGGTCGGGCACGCCGCCGAAGCGGTCAAAGCGGAGCTTGCCAAGCGGGACGGTCAGATCGAGTTCGCGCTGCAGCAACCGCAACTGGGAACCGGACATGCCGTTCAGATCTGTCGCGAGCATTTGCGAAACCAGCAAGGGCCGACCATCGTGCTGGCCGGCGATTCACCGCTGGTCCAGCCAAGCAGTTTGAGCAAGCTGCTCCGACCACTTTGACGAAACTCAGCCGGCGCTGCTGCTGGGCACTCTGGAGAAGGACGACCCGACAGGATTGGGCCGGATTGTTCGCGACGAAACGGGTGCCTTCGTTGCCATCGTGGAGCACAAAGATGCTAGCGACCAGCAACGGCAGATCCGTGAAGTGAACATGAGCACGTATCTTTTCAACACCGCCGATCTGCTGGAAGTTTTGGATCGCTTGAGCGATGACAACGCTCAGAACGAGTACTACTTGACCGACTGTGCGAAACTACTTCGCCAGGCGGGCCGGCCGGTCGAGGCGTTACCGGTGCTGCAGCCGTGTGAGTCATTGTCGATCAACAGTCGCGACGAGTTGCAGCGAGTCGACGAAACGATGCGAGCGATGGGATATGCGTGAACTGAAAATCTTTAGCGGCCGAGCCAATCAAGACTTGGCCGGAAAGATATGCCGCCATCTGCACCTCGAACCCGCCATGGTCACGTTGGGGAAATTTCCCGATGGCGAGAACTATTGCAAGTTGGACGAGGATGTTCGCGGCCGAGACGTTTTTCTGGTTCAGCCCACCTGCCCGCCGGTCAACGACAACTTGTTGGAATTGTTGATCATGATCGATTCGTGCAAGCGTGCCAGCGCGGAGCGAATCACGGCGGTGATCCCCTACTTCGGTTACGCGCGGCAAGACCGCAAGGACGAAGGCCGTGTGCCGATCACGGCCAAGTTGGTCGCCAACGTGATCACGCGAGCCGGCGCCGACCGCGTCTTGACGATGGATCTGCACGCGGCACAGATTCAAGGTTTTTTTGACGTCCCGGTCGATCACCTGTATGCCGCACCGGTGCTTAACGAACACTTTCTGAATCTCGGTCTGACCGACGACAAAATCGTGGTGGTCAGCCCGGACGAAGGCAGCATCAAACGAGCCGGTGGGCATGCCAAACGGCTTGGGGGAGCGACTGGCGATCGTCGATAAACGTCGCAGCAGCGCCACGGAAGTTCGCCAAAACAATATTATCGGCGGGCCGGTCGAGGGCAAAATCGCCCTGATGTTTGACGACATGATCAGCACCGCCGGATCGATTTGCGGGGCGGCCAGATTGGTCCATGAAGCCGGCGCCACCGAAATTCACATCGCCTGCACGCATGGCGTCCTGTGCGGCCCGGCCATCGAACGGCTGCGGGAGGCACCGGTCGATTCGATCATCGTCACCGACACCGATTCCCGTGCCGCCGGAAAAACAATTGCCGAATCTGGCTCCAACTGACCGTCGCACCGTTGTTGGCCGAAGCGATCAAACGGATCCATCACGACCAGTCGATCAGCGAACTGTTTCGCGAGCGATGAAGCTGGCGACTTCTGAGTTTCACATGCGTATTTTGCTTCGCAGCTGCCCTTTTCCGCGGGCAGCGATATTGGCTAGAAGAGGGCGGTCGGCAGCGGTTGCGTGCGCGGTGCCGATGAACCATTCACTCTCCCGGAGGGTGCGTGATTTCCAATTCTTACCACTTCAATGACATCTTCATCACCTCGGTTTCGCCGTAGTGATCAGGCTCACGATGCAAGACGAATCCAATTCATCACGCAGTGCCATCTTGATCTTTCGCCAGTCGGCGTTCAAACGACGGCACGTTTCATACGATTTCGTTGCTGTGGCTGGCCGGCATCACGCTGCTGCTGGTGCCGATGGTGACGTTGATCGATGTGACGATTGCACGTACGTTCGCCAGCCATCCGATCCCGCGAGATGTCACCAGTGTCTTGGAACTCGCGCGCGTGTTGTCGCACGGCGGAGGGGTCTTTATTGGTCTTGGTCAGCTGTGATGATGATGGCACCGGAAAAGCGTTGGCATGTTCCGCGGTTAGCGGCCCTGGCGATGGGCGGCGGTGCCGTGGCGACGCTTGCCAAGATGTTTGTCTTGCGACCACGACCCAACGGTCTGAATTTGCAGGGCGGCGCGTACGACTCACGCGTGGCTCTGGGTATTCGATTGGGAACTGGATCAGGTGGCTACCTTTGACGCCGGTACGCGAGCGTTTCCCAGCGGCAGCATCGCAACGGCGATCGCGTTTACCGTTGGCCTCTGGTTGGTGTTGCCGCGTGGTCGCTGGCTGTTCGCGGCGTTGTGCTTCGGAGCCTTCCTGCAACGGCTGTACAGCGGATCCCATTTTCTAAGCGACCTGATCGGTGGTGCGGCATTTGGTCTGATTTGGGCTTACGTGTGCTTCCACCCGCGGTTGCTGGGACGGGTGTTTGACGAAATGGAACCGGACACGTCGCCAAGTCAAGCGACGTCGAAAGAATCGCAAAAGCAGGCGGTCATGGACGATGCCGACAAAAACGCGGACCTCCCTAACCAGGACGACCGTATCGCGGCTTGATCGTCTCGTGCCTGTTCAAACCTGGCATTTCAATTGCGCTCGCAGTGGCGCGATGATCTCGTGCGGGACGAATTTAGCAAGTCGATCATCATCGTCACTTAGCATCGCGATTTGCTTTAGCAACGAGCTGCTGACGTGCGTAAATCGCTCGTCCGCCATCAAAAACACCGTTTCGATGCCGGGGGCCAGTTGGTGATTGGCCATCATCATCGTGAATTCGCCGGCGATGTCCGTCAGTGGCCGAATTCCTCGCACCATGATGTGGGCACCCAGATCGCGTACGAAATCGACCGCCAATCCATCGAAGACATCGACGCGAATATTGGACATGTTGCGGGTAACCAGTTTGACCAAGTCGACTCGTTCACTGGGGTTAAAAAGAGATTGCTTGTCGGCATTGCGACCGATGCCGATCACCAAATCATCAAACAACAGGGACGCACGACGAATGATGTGCAGGTGCCCCAGCGTGACCGGGTCGAATGATCCGGTGTAGACAGCGGTACGATTGCTGGACATCAACGTGCGCCTGAGCATGGAAGAGGAGATGAAATCAACTGAGTGCCGAACGCACGACGTTGACCAGTTGTCGTAAATCGTGGTCGTCATTGTAGGCATGAATGCTGGCTCGGATGCCTCCGTCACGGCAGCTGACAACAATGTTTTGTTTGGCCGCCGCTGCTCGAATCGATGCTGGATCGTGGCCGGGCACTTCAAAGGTGACAATTCCGCTTTGGTGTTCCGGACGAGGGTCCAGACGCGAGACGATGCCGATTTCGCCAAGCATTTCATGCAGTTGGGTGGCCAATTGAATGATCCGGTCACCAATCGCATCGCGACCGTGATGTTGGCGGATTTGCATGAGCAGATCGACGCTGGCCGCCAAGCCGGTGAATCCTAGCAGGTTGGCCGATCCCGATTCGAATCGCGATGCTGCATCTCGCAGCGTAAAGTCGGGATTGGCGTAGTTGAACGCGTTCTTGACGCTGCCCCAGCCGACGTTGCCACAGCGAAGCGTATCCAGGTGCCGGCGGCGAATCATCGCCACACCGGCGCCTTCGGGACCGAGCAGCCATTTGTGCCCGTCCGCGGCGAGGAAATCGACGGGGACTTGCCGGATGTCCAGCGGAAAGACCCCCAAGCCCTGGATCGCATCGAGAAAGACGGCGACACCACGCTCGTGGGCCTGCTGGACCAACGATTCCAGGTCGATGCGAAATCCGCTGGCGTACCCGACCCAACTGACCGCGATGATCCGTGTCGACGAGTCGATCGCCGAAATCAGGTCATCGACGCGGACTTCGCGGCCCCGCCGGGGAACCACCCGGACCTCGACTCCACGGGCCTGCTGATTCATCCAGGGAAATAAATTGCTGGGGAATTCACCTTCCGGGACGACGACGTTTTCACCGGTCTTCCAGGGCCAGCCTTCGGCGACCAGATTGATCCCGGTGCTGGTGTTGGGCACCATACAGATCTCGTTTGTCTCGGCCCCGATCAGGGTGGCGATGTTGCCCCGCAGTCGTTCCAGACAGGCTACCCACTGCGGCCAGACGGTGTCGCCCTCCAGCGAAGCTTGGCTCGCGAATCCTGCGATTGCCTCGGCCGCAGGCCCACTCAGGGGGCCGACCGCGGCGTGATCCAGGTAGCTCCATTTGGGCGAGATCGGCATTTGGGCTCGCCACCACTGCCATGGCGAATCGGCCAGACTGGGAAGATCTGCTACTGGAATCTCCATTTCAGAGCCAGCTTTGCCGTTTGCCATCTCGGAATCCTTGGATTAATCCCTACAGACCGGTTTGATCTCAACAAACGCCAATTTAGCGGTTTGGCGTAGGCTTGGGAAACACGTGGAGTGGCAACTATACTGCGTCTCGAAAGATATCCCCAGCTCGTCCCGCTCGTCGCGCCGCGGCTTTTCCTCGAGGTTTTTTGATGCCCAAGGCTCTCTGTCTGATCAGCCTTGTCGCTTCGATCTTGATCGTTGTGCTCTTTTTGGCCGATTTGGCGATGGGCATGCTCGGCATGACCGATATTGCGCCGTTGCAAACGGCCAGCAAAATGATGGATATCACGTTCATCTTGATGGGGGCCCTGATGATCTACCTCAGTTGGTCCACGTATCGGGAACAGCGCTAAGCGGACGGAGGTTATCTTTGGTGATTCCCGTCTGTTCCCCCAGCTTTCGGAATCGCTGATGAACTTCTCGCGTCGTCACTTCCACCAATTAGCTGCCGCGTCGATCGCGTCCACGACGACAGCTTTCTCTCCCGCCGCCCTCGCCGCCGATTCAACGGGTCCCTTGGAGACTTTCGTCCCCTGCCGTGCGATCACCGGCAGGCCCCAAGCATCATTGGTTTGGCTACTACGACAAACGCGAGTTCGATCCGACCGGCAAGTTCGTGTTGTCGAACGAAGTCTCTTTTGAGGGACGGTCGCCCACCGGCAGATGATGTGATCAATGTTGGGTACGTCGACACCGAAGACGATGACCGTTGGCACAAAATCGGTAAAAGCAACGCCTGGGGTTGGCAACAAGGCTGCATGCTTCAATGGGTTGGCGATCAAGGCGATACGATTTTGTGGAACGACCGCGACGGCGATTCGTTTGTTTGTCGAATCTTCTCACGCAGCGACGGCAAGCTGCGAACGTTGCAACGACCGATCTACACCATCAGTGCGGATGGCAGCTTTGGCTTGTCAGTCGATTTCCGTCGCATCGACAACTTGCGCCCCGGTTACGGATATGACGGCCTGGCCGATCCGAATGTCTCCCAGCGGGCTCCCGAAGATTCCGGGATCTGGCGTGTCGACTTAAAGACCGGCAAAGACGAACTGATTTTGTCACTGGCGGATGTCGCACAAATTCCCTGGCCCGATGGTGACCGACACCCAGAAGCCTGGCATTACTTCAATCATCTCTTGATCAATCCCGCGGGCGACCGGTTCATCGTTTTGCATCGATACCGGCCCAAGTTCGATCCGGCGACTTTGACGTACGAAGGAGGATTTGTCACGCGGATGTTCACGGCCAACGTGGATGGCAGCGATCGATTCGTACTCGACCCGTCCGGCTACACATCGCATTTCATTTGGAAGGACGACAAGGATGTGACGATGTGGACGCGACCCCACGGCAAGCAATCGGGCTTTTACGTCTTCACCGATCAGACGCGAAAGGTCCAAGCGGTTGGCCAAGACAAGATGCCCACCAACGGTCACAACACGTATCTGGCCGCGCCCTACAACGATTGGATACTGAACGACACGTATCCGGATCGGAAGACGTCACGTCAAACGGTGTTTCTGTATCACGTTCCCAGTGGTCGTCGATTTGATTTGGGACATTTCCCGTCGCCGGCGGCGTATCGTGGCGAATGGCGATGCGACACGCATCCAAGAAGCAGCGATGACGGAACCCAGGTGGCGATCGACAGCCCACACGACGGCGGCCGGCAAATCTACGTGATGGACATCAAGAAGTTGTTGGAAGAGAACGCGTAGGATGGGACCTGTGTCTTGTCATTACCCACATTTGTCGTCGCGTTACTGCTTCGCCATCACGGCTTTGCCTTAGTGAGTGACCGCGAAGCGGTCCAAGATATTAGCCGTAGGTCGTGCAGCGCACCTACGGATCGTGTTCAGATCCACCTGAGTCGACCCCGAAGGGCGTCGCAGGGCGGTGCGGCAGCAGAGGTCTGCGACCCGCTTTCGGGGTCGAAAACACGGAAAAGACATTGACCGTAGGTGCGCTACGCGACCTACGGAGAATCCTTCAGTAATACAATCAACGTCCCAAGTTGGTCAATCGTTCGTACGCCTACACGCGTTCTCATTGCGCTGAGTTGCGTCGCTCGGTGGGGCTCGGCCGTCACTCGCGTGTCTTCAACATCGCGTCGGCAAGTTGCCGGTATTTCTGATACAGCTGGTCGTACTCCCTTGTCAGTTCGGTGCTTCGGTGTCACCAGCTTCTTGTCGCTTTCGGGGACGGCGGCCATGGCCGTGGCCGCATCCGCAACACTCGCGAAACCGCTCTGCTGCTCGCCCGCCGCCACCATCCCCAACACGGCGGCTCCCACGGCAGGCCCCTGCTGGGACGGATGCACTTCGATCTCCGCCGCCAAGACATCTGCGTAGACTTGGACGAGATTCGGATTGTGGTGCGGAAGACCTCCGGTCGCCACAAAGCGATCGACCGGAACTCCGCCATCGCGAAGCAGCTGCACGATCCATCGCAACCCAAAAGCGGACGCTTCCAGCAGTGCCCGGTACAGATGGGCCGGACCGTGGTGCAACGCCAAACCGGTGAACGCACCTCGCAACGACCCGTCCATCAATGGCGTGCGACATCCGTTCATCCAATCCAAACAGATCACGCCTTCTGCGCCGGGCGGTAGCCGCATCGCTTCCTCGGCAAGCGCGTCAAAAGCATCGAGATTCAAGAGTTTCCGTAGCCAGGCAAACGCATCGCCCACCGCCGCCTGCCCCGTTTCGTAGCCGAATAAGCCAGGCAGAATCCCGCCTTGGACAATGCCGGCGACACCGGCGACCGGATTGCCCGTTTTCGCATTCAGCATGTGGCAGCTGCTGGTACCCAGAACCATCACCAGGGTTCCGGGCTCGGCGGCGCCGACACCGGGCACTGCTGAATGCGCGTCGATGGTTGCCGCCGAGACAGCGATCCCCGCAGGCAAGTTCCATTTCGTTGCCATCGACTGGCAGAGTGCTCCGGCTCGCTCGCCCGGTGACAGCAAGCGTCCCGGCATCTTGCTCTCGGCCGCCGCGGCCAGCTGCGGATCGACAGCGGCCAAGTATTCCGGCGTGGCAAATCCGTCGCTTGCCGACCAGAGCGCTTTGTAACCGGCTTGGCAGGTCGAGCGGGGAAGCTCGCTGGCGGGCCCCCCGACCAGCTGCCATACGAACCAATCGCCCGCCTCCAACCACACCTCCGCTGCCTCGGCAACCTCGGCTGCCCCGTCGATCGTCTCCAGCAGCTTTGGAAAGAACCACTCCAGTCCGATCGTCCCACCGTAGCGGTCCAGGAAGGATTCCTGACGCTCGCGAGCGATCCGGTTCATCCGCTCCGTCTGCTCGATCGCGCCGTGGTGCTTCCACAGTTTCGGCCACGCCAAGGGTGTTTCGCGATGGGCGTCCAGTTGGCACAGCGGCGTCCCATCGGCCAGCGTCGGCAACATCGTGCAGCTGGTAAAGTCGACACCGATCCCGACGATCGACTGTGGATCCAGAGCGGCACTTTCTATGGCCGCTCCAGTCGCACGGCTCGCCGAAACGATCCAGTCCTGGGGATGCTGAAGCGCATAATGCGGCGGCAAGGGCTGGCCCGACGTTGGCAACGTCTCCGTGATTTGACCGTGGGCATACGAATCGGCACCAACGCCACGCTCGACGCCATCGGCATCAATCAAGACGGCGCGAACCGACTCGGTGCCAAAGTCCAGACCTAATGCAACCGGCTTCATCGTGTGACCTCGAAGCTGAAAGGTTTGCGAGCGACTGCTGTGTTCATGTCAACACACCTGATCAAGGCGGAGTCATGTTCATCGTATCGGCGTGAAACGGATCGCCTTGAGGCTCGCGCTCTGCATGTTTCCTTCCAGGCAAGACGCACTCACCTGGTAACGGCCGGCCTTTGGAAAATTGATCCAGCCGATGGGGAACTGCTGGTAGTTGTGCGACGAGTTCTGTTGGTTCTGAATGTGCTCACCACCTTCGACCGTGACGCCCCAAACCAGGCGACCTTCACCGGAATAGGTGAGTTCGACGTTGTAATCACCAGGCTCCAAAACATCGACCTCCCACACAGCCCGGCTGCCCGCTTCCCAACCATGCAGGTGAATGACGCTCTTCCATTCACCAAACTTCTCCATCCAACGCTTTTCTGATTTCTCCACCCCTTCGGCTACTGCGAATTCGGCCAGGATCTCGGTTCCCATGTTTGGATCGACGCCCCAAACGGGATCGACCTTCGGGGCCTCGGCGAGTTCCAATTCGATCACGGAAACCAGCTTTTCAGGGGCCTTTGGCGGCAGCTGCAGGATGGTCCAACCATGGGAACTCTCATGCGTGATCGGCTCCGATGCATTGCCGTTGAGCAATCGAGCGGTGTCGATCTTCGATTCGAGTCCGGGCAGGTAGAGTTTGCCGGACGTCGGCCAATCGAAAACGCAAAGGAACAGCTTGTTGCCCTTGGTCGTCACATCGCCCCACGGCAGCGCGTGTTGCCACGGCGAGGCGTCCGTCGCGTAAACGACTTGCGGATAACGGCGGATCCATTTCCCGGACTCGCGCAAGGAGCGGGCGGCCCGCTCGGGGACGGAGCCATCGCCGCGCGGACCGATGTTCAGCATGTAGGTACCGCCACGCCCGACGCAAGCCAGCAGGCGGCGGAGGATTTCTTTGGGGGACTTCCAGTATTCGTCGTACCAGGCGTAGGCCCACGAATCGTTGGTGGTATCGACACTTTCCCACATGCCTTCGATGTTGCTGTGCGGCACCTCCATATCACCGAGCGTCTGGTAGTCGCCCAAATCGTGCCCGGCGCGCCCGGAGACGAGTGCGTTGGGCTGGTTCTTGCGGACAACGTCCACCAATTGCTGGACGTATTTCTTTGGCATCTTCCCCGGCGTATCAAACCACACCAGTTCAATCGGGCCGTACTGGCTGGTGATCTCCTCGACTTGCGGCAGGCACTTGTTGACAAAGTAATCGTCGAAGGTCGCGGGAGTTCCATCCGCGTTGACCTGCGGGCCATTGCCACCACCAGGGAAAGTCCAGTCCTGGTTATGCGAGTAGTAAAAGCCGAAGCCGAGCCCAGCTTCCCGGCAAGCGGTCGCCAGCTGCTTCATCGGATCCTGTTTCCAAGGAGTCGCGTCGACGATGTTGAAGTCGCAGGCCTGGGAATCGTACATCGCAAAGCCGTCATGGTGCTTGCTGGTGATGACGATGTATTTCATCCCGGCGTCCTTGGCAATCTGCGCGATTTCCTGGGCATCGAAATTGACCGGGTTGAAGGTGGCGGCGAGTTTCTTGTAGTCCTCGACGGGGATATCGGCCATCCGCTTGTTCATGATCCATTCACCGATCCCGTAGAAGGTCTTGCCATCGACCTTGTTACCGAGTTGGGAATAGAGCCCCCAGTGGATAAACATGGCGTAGTTACCTTCGTCGAACAGTTGGCCACGTTTGGCGTTGTCCGCCCGCAGCTTGACCACGCGATCACCCCACATTTTGTCCATCTCCTGAGACCACGCGGCGCCCTGCAGGGCCAAGGCTCCCAAAAGTCCTGCGATCACGATGCTTTTCATGTTCCATTCTGCTCTGTTTTCATGTGACGATTTGAGGGGTCGCGTGCCGGTCATGGCGGCAGCCCTCGCGGAAGTGACTCCGGATTTTAACCGGCATGACGGCAAAGAGGGTGCACCGACATCCTCACTGGCTGGATCGCCGCAGGCTGCCGGGCCTTCGCCGCAAAACGCCCACCTCTTGGGCGTTGTCATCTACGACGTCCGCGACCGTTTTTCGGTGCTTTGATTGACTCCGTGGGTGACCGAATAGCCGAGACTACTAAAGGCTGGTTATGTTCCCTAAAAGTCCATCCATTTCTTCGGTCGAGATCTTGTCGTCCTGGTTGATCAAAGTAGCCATCTCGCCGCGCCGCCGAGATGTAGCCCGACCGAGTCGCGCTTCGATGCAAGACATCTCTGTCGAAGCGGTGATGTTGCGGAAGTTTGTGGCGACTGGGGGGACATGTGACGCATTGTCATGTGAAGGTCGTTCGTACGATTGGATGTGTCTTTACTAGAGAATCAATAGTTTTAGGCGTCACGCTGATCGCGGATGCCAAATCCTACGTCGGACGAATGCGATCATGCCAAGGAGTGCAGGAACAAGTAGGGCGGCCCACCACAAGTAGACGTGAAGCGAACCTTCCGGGCGTTGACCCCGCTGATAGACTTCCGTCGACATTTCACCAGAAGTGCTCACATAATTGAACTCGACTCGGTCATCATTCAGGAGAGTGTACTTTACATGAGCCTCCTTGCCGGAGACCTCGTACTTGAGATCGAATTGATCGCCCGTGCGGCGAAAGCCGGTAATCCTCGCGCCGCGTAACGGCGGCTGTCCCGGCCTGACAGGCGAATCTCTCGGTTGTTCAACCTGGTCGCCCCGCAGCGTTACTACTCCGTGCAGACCGCCATTGATGTATGGAAACGTCTTGGTGGCGTGATAGTGGTAGTGGCCGTCGTGGGTGTGACCATTGAACCGATCCAGGTGTTCTGGCACCGATCCATCCGCTTCGATCAGTCCGAGCATGGCATACCCGTCCAGGGCAAAGGCGATCGGATTGCCGACTCCTACTTTTTCTTCCAAATGAACGGGCGCGATGTGGTAATGGTAATCATCACCGCGGCCGCAATGACCGCCCCACTTGTCAAGTTCCCCGGCCAGATACGTGTCTTCAGCTCTGTTATTCAAAGCGCAGAAGATGGGTACGCCGTTGACGGCCAGCGCGATGGCGCCCCGCAGCGGTTCGGAGAGCACGGAGATTGGCTTGCTGGCCGGCTGCGGGTTCAAGGGCAGTCGCCACGCATTCTCACCAACGAACGGTTGGGGCAATGGAACCTGCTGTTGCCATGCACGGATTCCAACCATCATGTTGTGATCGGGCAAACCGTTGGAATCAACGACAAGAAACTGCCCGTCAACGCGAGCGGACACCGTCTTCGCGAAAGGTAGGAATGCTTCAACACTTGGTCCGCTAAGTGATACCTGCTCGATGGATGGTGCTGGCGAATCAGGGGACTCAGCCCGTTCGTCCGCCTGCGGTATCGAATCCGCATGAGCCAATCGAAAGTGTGAATGGCCTTGATGTGCCAACACGGAACGATGGCTGCAAAGGACGATGTTCGCGATGCAGGCCAGCGACAGAATTCGAGCGTTTAACATGCCGTTTTCGTTGCGATCACGCACTTGGTTTTTCGATCACCCGGCGAAATAGAATCGTATTGTCTTTTTTTGGGTCTTTGCTCCGTCAACGCCGCCAGAACGCTCACTTGCTGTATGTCACACCCGGCTCAGCCAGAGGTAGTCGTAGGGGCCAACCTCCAGATCGTCGCTGGTCGGGTAGGTGGTTTCGGTGAGCAAGTCTTTGAAGAAACGTCCCAACCCCGCCGTTCGAATGGAGTTGCCCGACATCACCTGAGGATCTTCGGAAAAGTTGGCGATCACGATCAGTCGATGGCTGTCGTGGTACCGCACAAAGCCGAGCAGATGGGGATTGTCGGTTTTCACCAACTCCATGTGCTGACCCGCGAAGGCTGGAGAAGACTTGCGAACCGCGATCATCCGCTGCAAAGAGCGAAACACCTGCTTGCGAATCGAACCATCCACGGTGTTGATGCTGTCATCAAGCTCGGAAAGAAACTCCCACCGCATCTTTGGCCGATGAACCCAGCGGGTGTCGCCCGCCTTGGCCGGATCCTTGACGAAGTCGTAGTCGTTCAACATTGCCCACTCTTCGCCCAAATAGATCAGTGGGATGCCGCCGATGCTTAGCGTGACGCTCTGCAGCAGCAACATTCGTTTGATCGACAGCTGTTTGTCCGGCTCCGAATCTTGCTCGATTGCCAATTCCAAGCCGGCCAGCGAAGCGAGCGTTCCGGCGATTCGCATGTCACCGGTGCTCGCATTTTCCTGAAAGGGGATGCCTCGCGCGAACGATCCCGCAAACTGACCGGTGTAGAATTTGTTCAGAAATTGTCGATGATCGTAGGCGTTGATCCCCAACGCCTCGGCGTCGGCATCGTCGAATGTCCATCCAATATCGTCGTGACACCGCAGGTAATTCACCCAGGCGGTCTGGCTCGGTAACCGATGACGATGGCTGAGCGAGCGAACCAGCAACCGCACCTGGCGGGTCGCCAAAGATTCCCAAAGGAGCGCCATCAGCGTCGGGTTGTAAGAAATCTGGCACTCGTTGGGACTGATGTACTTGACCACGTCATCGGGATGGACGATCGCTTCGGACTTGAAGACCAGACCGGGCGTTGCGATGCGGGCCAGATGATTGAATGCCTGGATCAGCTTGTGAGCCTCGGGGAGATTCTCGCAGCTCGTCCCCATCTTCTTCCAGACGAAGGCGACCGCGTCGAGCCGCAAGATGTCAACGCCGGTATCTGCGATGAAGAACATTTCCTCGAGCATCGACCGAAAGACCGCCGGATTCCCGTAATTCAAATCCCATTGAAAGTTGTTGAACGTTGTCCAAACCCACTGCTGCATTCCGTCGTGCCAGGAGAAATTGCCGCGGCGGACCGTTGGAAAGATCTCGCGAAGCGTGCGTTCGTACTGATCGGGAATCTGCCGATCGGGAAAGATGTAGTAGTACTGCTGGAACTCACGATCGCCCGATTGCGCCTTGAGCGCCCACTCATGGTCGTCTGACGTGTGATTGAAAACAAAGTCCAGGACCAGCGTGATCCCGGCCTCACGCAATTCGTCCGCGAGCGATTTGAGATCCTCGATCGTGCCCAGCCGCGGATCGATGCTGCGATAGTTGCTGATCGCATAACCGCCGTCATTGTCACCGGGGCGGACCGCAAACAGGGGCATCAGATGCACGTAGGTCAGTCCGAGCGCTTTGAAGTAATCGATCGATTCACGCAGTCGGCCCAGGTTCTCGCTGAACAGATCGACGTAGAGCGCACCGCCGACGACGCGTTCGGAAGCAAAACCACTCCGGCTCATTGATGCGATGACGATCGATCTCGCGAAGTGCTTCGCTGCGGTTGGCCCAGGCGCGCAGCGGTGCAGAGGATCTGCTCGAGGTGATAGAAAAAGTCGTAGCGAGAACCGTACAGATCGTACAGGAGCGAAAAGAGCGGGACCCAGTGCGTTTCCAGCCGCGACTGAAACTCTTGCTTCAGATTCTCTTGAACCCCTTCCGATTCCCAGCAAGCATTCAGTCTTGGCATCAGTCGCTGCAGCGAAAGCTCCGCCTCGAACCTGAGCCCACCCTGTGCGCCGACCGCACCGTTACTCGCCGCTACTCTGGGATTCGATCCGATCATTCGGAATCACGATGTTGTCAAGGAACTTGGTAGTAGTCGATTCCCTCGAAAATGCCGCGGGCGTGCGGGGCGGAGGCAAAATATACGCGCGGACGTTTGCGCAGTCGTTCCAGCTCGGCACTGTAGTTGCCGACGACGACCCCCAAGGTCCGCCCCAGCAGCATTCCTGCATCATTGCCGGAATCACCCGCCACGAGCACGTGCTCGGGTGAGAATCCCCATTTCCAGAGCAGGTGTCGCAGCGACAAGTCGCTCCCCCGCGCACAGGAATGATATCCAGATACATGCCCAGCGATAAGACAACCTTAGCACGCACACCAGCCTCGCGAAGCAGTTTTTTGATCGCCGTCGTCGACGGCGCCTGGGCCAGATCGATCTCGTAGCTGATTTTAAATTCCGACTGTTTTTCGTCGTCCTGCAAAAAGAATCCCGGCAGCTGATCGAGCACCTCGTGGATCTCGTCCGGGTTCCAGGCGTAACCGATCTGTTTTCGCCAGCTGCGATCGGGTGTCAGCGAATCGCCATAGTGCAGCTGGGTGCCGGCGTCGGTGTCGATCAAATCGGGCCGTGGCAGCCCCAACTCCTCGATCAACGCCATGGCGCTGTCCAGACGGCGGCCGGTGGCGATCCCGAATCCGATGTACTCGTGATCGCGAATCAGCTCGTTGAACTCCACCAGTGCCGCCGGATCGCCCGTGAGCGTGTTGTCCAAATCGGTGATGATCAATCGATCAAACTCCGGCAACCGTCGTTCCCGCGTTCGATTGGTCAAAGTCGGCTTGCTGGAATGCTGCAGGATATCGTCCACATCACGCAGGTAACGGTCCGCGTGTTGGCTCCAGGAGTAGTGCTGGCGTGTCCCGTGAATCCCGGCCTCGGACCACTTTGTCCATTGATCCGGCTCGGTCAAAACCCGCAGCAGCGCCTTTTCGATCGCTTCACCGTCCATGCGGATCGATCAGCAACCCATTGTCGCAGTTGCCGATGATGTCCCGCGGCCCGCCATCATTGGTCGCCACGATCGGCAGCCCGGTCGCACCTGCCTCCAACAAGGTCAAACCGAAGGGTTCGGTCAATGCCGGATTCACGAACACACCGCGGCCGGCTGCTGCCAGCCGATAAAGATCCGGCACATCGGACGGGACGTGTCGCTTGGGGTACGCCACCTGGCCGTAAAGGTCGTGAATGTCGATCAGATCCATGACTTTGTGAATCACTTGCTGCTGGCCCTTGGGAAGCTCGTCGATGGTCATCCCGAGTCCCCATGATCATCACCAGGTTGGCAAGCTCCCGCAAATGCTTGCTCTTTCCATAGACGTCAACCAATTTCCCCAGATTCTTGCGCTCGTCCGGGCGGGCCATCGCCAAAATCATCGGCTTGGCTGGATCACGTAGAAAGCGGTTGATGCTGTCAGCAATCGGCGGCGTGGCGGCAAAGTTTCGATTCGGGAGAAAAATTAGTCAGGTCGACACCCGGCGGAATCACTTCCATCCGAGAGGGTACGTAGTGGTCGTACAACTCGTATTGATCGCTGCACTTCCTGGCTCGTGCTGGTGACGACCATCGATGCGGTTTCCAAGGCGATCTCTTCGGCCTCCGTTCGTAACGCGAATTTGTAGCGTTTGTCGAGTGTCTCGGCACTGGTTTTTCCGAGCAGCAACCGCTGTCGCTTGACTCGGCCGAGCGAGTGGCCGGTAAAGATGAAAGGGATGTGCAACAGCCTCGCCAACTGAGCACCGGCCAATCCGGCATCGGCGTAATGTCCGTGGATGATGTCCGGCAACCGCGCGCGTCGAAAGTGAACGAGCGTTTGGTCGACAAACATCTCAATGTACGGCCAGAGTGCCTCCTTTCTTAAATAACGTTTGGGACCGAAAGGGATTCGCACAATCTTGGCATCCTCGGAAAGCGGCTCCACGAGCCTTGCATAGTCGTCGCTCACCTTGGGGTCGATGATCTGTCGCGTCAGCAGTTCGACCTCGTCGACGTTCGGATGCGACGCCAATTCACGCGCCAGCTCCAACACGTACTTCACCTGCCCACCGGTATCCGCGTCGCGGCCGAGCTCACAATTCTCCGCCCGAATCAACCCATGCAGGCTGATCAAGACAATTTTCAGCGGTTTCCGCTGGCCGACCACCCGCGAGTCAAGTTGCTCGCGAGCTGAGATTGAGGTGTTGGATGCGGATGAGTCAGAATTTGAGCCTGTTTCCATGGTCATCATGATGTCTCCTGACTGTTACTGATAACGATTTTCATCCCGCTTGTCTCCTGGTCTTGCCAGAGATGGCGAGCGTTTTCCACTCGCTCGGCCAGATTTTACGCGGTGAGCAAGGTCGACCGTCTCCTGATCGATTTTGCCCGCCGCCACGAACCGCTCCAAGACCTTGTCTCAACTCGCGTTGGTGGGACAAGCCTGCGCGAATTGCACTTGACGCCAGCTCGCTTCGGTGGATCGACCAATGCGAGTCATCGAGAAAGACTCGCCGCTTCCAGCGATGCAACCGCCTTCTCCAGCTTAGCGGGCTGGTCGTTTGGGATCTGCAGGACGCGGCGACCCGAGTGTCGCTACTTGGCCCGAATCAACTTCACACGGATCGGTTGCGGTAGCTCGATTGTCATGGTCACCGCATCCTTCCCCTCTTTGTGGAATCGAATGCTCATTCCACCCTCTTGCCCAACTGCAGTTGTGTAAAGCATCCCAAGAACGGCATCGCCACTCTGGTCAACCTCCCACTTGCCGTGAGGCAAACATGTTCTTCAAGGCATGGTTCTGGCGACACGAAAGCCGACCCGTCCCAGTCGTCGGAACGGGTCCAATCCGGATCTTCTTTCAGCAACGCTAAACAAACAAACATCTTCCCGGCGTTCTGTCCGGTGCTTCGCTATTTTATTTAACCCGATCGCCCGACCCATCAACCCCCACTGCGATTCACCACAATCCCCCCCCATGCCGATGCTGCCGTCGGTTGGACAAGCTTCACGCACGCAGCAATCTGCTCCGAAGCTTCGGTCGCGACAGGTATGCCGGTTCGCTGCAGAAAGCGCCAGGATAAACCGGCCTGGAGCTGAGAATGAAAGTGTGTTTTCAGAGCTATTTCACCAGGACCCAGACGGGAGAACTCCACGCCATATTGCCGTCGGCTCTGCTCGACGCGAAGATAGTAACGATTCTCGCCGGTGACGGGTGACTCGTCTTCGAACGATTGCTCGAACGTCTTTGCCCCAGGTTTCCACTGCTGGTAGTTCTCTTCGTTGCGGACCAGCGTCACCTGCGCTAGTTCCGCGGTTCCGTCGATCTTCCAGGCCAGCGATGGTCGGCCTGTCGACCTCGATCTCGGTGCCGAGCAGGTGACCGTTGCAAGTGAACTCGATGAAGATCTTGTCGGTGGCGGCGATCGTGCGGCGGGCGTTCAGTCCTTCGATGATCCCTTCACGAGTAAACTCCTTGACGTACACGCCGCCGTAGCTGGTGTGGGTCGAAATGTGGTCGCTGTTGGCCCAGACTCCCAGTTTATGGACCACGGCTGAGAGCGTTTTGATAGAGACCGTTGTCCTTGTCGGTGAAGCTGCGGATCGGATCGCCGGGGAGCGGATCGCCGGCAGTGTGGCGGCGGCGTTGTAGCGTTCTCCTTCGCGCAGTCCCACGGTCGGCTGCGGAGCATTGCGTCCTTCGTAGCTGACGCGAGCGCCTTGATAGATCTCGACGACGTTTTCGACTCGATGGTCGATGCTCTCAAAAATGTTCCAATCAGTCCCCATGCCCGTCGCCCCCGTGTGACTGATGGCCGTGACGGGCTGGCCGTAACGCGTCAGCACGTCCCAGAGTTCCTGCGGACTCAGTTCCTTTTCGCCCATCGCGTGTCGACGGGAAAAATCTTCTGCCAAGGCGAGGCCAGATAGTTGGCACGTTGGATATAGACGATCGGACCGCCGCGCTGTGCGAACACGATGTTGCGATGCCCGTACGGCCAGCGTTGTTCGCGTTCGTAAGCATACATCGAGTTGAAAAATCCGGGAGCATAGAAGACATCCACCAACTTCTGATTCAGCCACCATTCATAGGGATGATAGATCTTGGCGATGTCGGTGTGATCGCTGGTGCCGAGCATATCGAGCTTGCCCATGTCCCAGGCGTAGCGAAACTGCTCCGAGCACGCAGCCGTCGTTGGCAGTGATGCAGTTGGACACGTCGGTGTGGCGATGGAAATCACCCCAATAAAGCTTGTAAGTCGTACCGTCGTGAGTCCACGTGTGCCGCTGGTCGCGCGGACGTTCGGGCGTCGTCGGATTGATGTACGCCGCGAACGGTTGGCGAGGCTTGTGCGGCCGGCACCGTGACCAAGCGGCAACGTCTGCATCCGTGGCGACTTTGGCGAGTTGAATTCCGACGGTCCTGTGCAGTTTCGAATTGCGTAAATCGCTGGGCCAGCAAATCCACAGACTGCCGTCGGCGGCCAACGCGCCGCCGATGCGGCGGTCCTGCGCATAGGCGGCATCGGGAAGCGCGTAGGGCTCTGTCCACTGCTTCGATTCCGCGTCGAATCGAGCCAGCGCGATGCGCCAGCAATAGTCTTTGAAATAACGGACCGTGACCCACGGCTGCCCGGCGCTATCGAGCACGACTTGCGGCAGGTTCACCGCGGCGACGGGCGAGCGGTTTTGTCGGTTATTGTCAGCTGAGCCGCGGCAGCTCGCGCCTTGGCCCGCTTCTCGGCTTTGGCTTGAGCTTTCGCGTTGTTGGCCCGTGGTTTTGGGGCGATGGACGTTCGGCACAGGCCCGGGCAACTGGGTCAGCAACGGATCGATCGACGGCATCTCTTCGACCTTGATCGCTCGCCAGATCCCAATAGGCGAGCACGCTGTCCTTGCGGCCGTTCAGTCCCTGCTGCCCGCCGTGGGCTCGCATGTCGAGTCCCCATTGTTGATTGCCGCGTTCGCAGGTCAGCCAGATGCCGCGACCGTCGGGCGTGCCCACGGCGCTGGTGCGGCCCTCGTAGCGATCGGTGTGAATGAGCGTCTTCGTTTCGCCGACCTCGCCGTCGAGACTCACGCGATTGGCGTAGATGTTGAACTCGTTGCCTCGCGAGCTGTCGTAAATCACCCAGGCACCGTCTGCGGCATCGAACGCGACGCACGGCTCCCAATCGCCGGCCGGATCGCGAGTCACCTGCACTTCCGGCGACCATTGATTTTTCGCGGCGTCGAATGTGCGACAGAACACGTCGCTCAACTTCGCCTCGCATCGCTTGCCACACGACCCAAACGCGACCCGCGCGATCGGTCGCGGCGAGAGCGAAGACGTTGCCTCCGTCGTCGGACGAAGCCAAAGTGATTTCGTCCCCATCGACTCGACCGTCGCGCACCCGTTGGGCCTTCAACTCCATCAGGTTCTTGTCGTTCACTTGCGACCAGACGATCGACCAGCACGTCCCCCTTGGCGGCGGCCAGCGCGGGCTGGTGAATGATGCCCGGTCGGCCGAGCGTCAATACTTGCGTCAACGCGTCGCCGTCGACTGCTTTGCCAGACAGAGTGTGTCTTGCTTTCCGTCCCACTCGACGTAGGCGATCCACGGCGTGCCATGCGAATCGACCGCCAGTGCGGGAAAGTCGGATTGATATTCCGGGCGACGCAGCGCGAGCGGATTGGGACGTCAAATCGGCGGTTCGGCTACGGCACAGCAGGCGACGAGGAGCGCAAGTGTTCTTAGCAGCATGTTGATCATTGGGGTTAGTCGTTTCTTCCGGTGAAGCGGTTCGGATTCACGCGATCCGATATACTAACGCGGGCCCTATCTTACAAACAGGGTTGCGGGAAGTAAAACAAGTTGACTGCCGCCGCTTGTTGTGACGCGGCCCGTTGTCAAACAAGTCGCGACTGGACTCAAGTTTCTGAGTCTCCATGAACATCACGCGCCTCTCCGCAATATCGTGTTGTCGTGTTGGCCATCACCGGTCCGGCTCAAGCGCATCAATCCCGATACGAGTTACGCCCGCTTCAAGGTCACTCGCGATGCGTTGGAAACGACAGTTCACCTACGATCTGTTTACACTGCTGCGGATCGTACCGGGACTCGACGCCAATGCCGATCGGCAAGTGACCGCGGCGGAATTGGCGGCCCAAACGCCGGTTGTCATCGCTTATCTCCGCCGGCAAGTGCAACTGGAAATCGACGGGCAGCCGGCCGATTTTGGCGATCCCCAACCTGTGATCTTTCCGCCCGCCGCGGGGGACGCGATTCGGCAGCAAAGACTATCACGACGCTACATCGCTGGTCCATTTTTCTTTTCACCGGCCGCTGGCGAAGGCTCCTGCCGATTTTTGGGTGCGGTTCGACTTCTTTCGCTGATCTGGGCCAGCAACACATCGTCTTGGGAGCGATCGAGCACGAAGGGGAAGAATATGAGGTGCTCTTCCGCTACTACGAACCGGACTACTTGTACGACACTGGCTACTTTCAGACTCCGCTTCCCGAGCCGGAAGCTCAGCCAAGCCGAACCGAACAGTTCGCTCGCGGCAGCGGCTTCGCCTGCATCGACACCGGAAAGGCCGGCAAGGCGTTCGAACATGAATACCTCACCGTGGAGCCATCTGGCCGGATTCTTTCGGCTCGGTGTGGAGCACATTTTTCTGGGATACGATCACATCCTGTTCCTGCTGTCGCTGATCGTCGTTTGCAAGTTCGGCGAATTGGTGAAGATCGTGACTTCGTTCACGGTGGCCCACACGATCACGTTGATCCTCGCGACGCTGCGTACGTTCAGTTGCCGGCCGGTTGGTCGAGACCGCCATCGCCGCGACGATCGTCTATGTTGCGGTCGAGAATTTCTGGATCAAGGACGACGCCCGACGGTGGCTGCTGACGTTTGTGTTCGGCCTGATCCATGGCTTCGGTTTTGCAGGAGTGTTGCGGGAATTGGGGTTGCCGACGGTCGGGCGTCGTTCGTTCACTGGTTGCATTCAAGTTGGGTGTCGAAGTGGGGCAACTGGCAATCGTGCTGATGCTCTTTCCGCTGGCTGCCGTGGTGACGAGATGGAAGCACGGCATTACGCCCAGTGGGCAATCTCCGGCGTCATTGCGGTGTGCGGACTGTGCTGGTTCGTCGATCGGGCGTTTGGCCTCGGATTCATGCCGTTCTAACTCTGATTGGTTAGACTGACTCGTTGCTCGGCAAGCCTGCGATGGACCTCGGCGACAGCCTGCTGCCGTGAAAACCGACGTTTTATGTGCGGCTGGAGTTTTCGGTGGCGACAACACCGGCCTGACTCGATCAATCGAGCTCGCAAACCACACGCAATCCGAGATCGAAATATCGAAAAGTGCCGGCGTTACTCAGGCGGGAGGCCGAACGGCAATCGCTGGCGCTGAGGCAGCCAGCGCAGCCTCGCTCCCGCCGGTGTTGTAGGTTGTCGTGGTGCCGGCGCGGCAAGCGTACTCCCATTGCTCCTCCGTCGGCAGGCGATACCGCTTTTTTTCCTGCTCGCTGAGCCGTCGGCAGAACTCAACGGCTTGGAGCCACGTGATTCGCTCGACCGGCAGGTCGTCGCCCTTGAAATCACTGGGGTGCTTCTTCTGGCGACTTCAGCGATCTGATCGCGGACCGGGCCTCAGGTGATCGACAAGATAACGCGTCATGAGCATTCGCAGATGCACGGCTGTGCCCTGTCCCTCCCGAAGGCCATGGTCCCGATTCGGGTACACCATATAGTCGAACGGCTTACCAAGTTCGATCAGGCGATCCACCAGCCCTTCGACGATCTGAATATGGGTGTTGGTTTCGCCCGAACCAGTAATGATGAGCAGTTTACCATTCAGGCCTTCGGCAAAGTTGATTGGTGCGGACCGTTTATATCCGTCCGGGTTGACTTCGCGCGTGCGCATATAGATTTCCTGGAACCATGCGTTGTACAGATGTGGCTGCGGCTTGGGCACGACGGCAATGCCCACGCGATACAAGTCCGGTTGACGGAACATTGCGTTCAGCGTGTTCGAGCCGCCACCGCTCCAACCCCAGATGGCAACCCGTTTCAGATCAACGAACGGTCGCGTGCGTCCAAGTTCTTTCAGAGCTGCAGCCTGATCTTCTGTGGAAAGCGGTCCCAGACTGCCGAATATTGACCTTCTCCATGCGGCACCCTTTGGTGCTGGCGTACCTCGGTTGTCAATCGACACCACCAGGTAGCCCAGGTCCGCTATCAGGCGATGAAAATCAGCGTGGTGGGTTCCCCACTCATCCAGCACGGTCTGCGAGTACGGCTCGCCGTAAACGTAAACGAGAACGGGATACTTCTTCGATTCATCAAAATCTCCCGGCTTGATCATCCATGCGTCCATGGTAACACCGTCACCAATGTCCAGCTGCAGGAACTCCGTCGGGCAAGTGATCAACTGCTTCATTTTCGCGCGGATTTTGGCGTTGTCTTCCAGTACGCGAACAACGCGATGGTCCGGCAACTCCACAAGTTCGACGATGGGAGGACTATCGAACGTTGACCAGGTGTGAAACGCCCAACGGGCATCGGGAGAAAAATCGTAGCGATGCGTGCCCGGCTGGTCTTTCGGTGTGATTCGCTGCAGCGTTCCGGTTCCATCAAGCGGGACACGATAGAGATACTTCTGCGTCGCGTTGTCCGGCGACGCGTAGAAGTAGAACCAGCCGCCATCTTCATCGGCGACGGCGCGGTCGATCATGTCGTACTCTCCGGGAGTTAGCAGTGACAGTTCTTTGCCGTCGCGTGAGTAAAGGAACGCGTGCCGCCAGCCATCTTTCTCGCTCATCACGATGAAAGCCTTGCCGTCGCGAATCCAGGTCAGCCCGGAGTTCTTCCCCTGGCTGCCGACGCTCCACGCTGGATCGGATTCCTGGAAGATCCGCTGCACCGAACGCGTGCGAACATCCACAAGCAGAAACTCGCGTTCGTTGCGGAACCGACTCAGTTTTTCAACGAGCACTTGCTCGCCATTTCCGGCCCACTCGACCTGTCCGAGATAGCAACCTTCGGGCGGAGACTCAACGGGCAGCCACTGTGTTTCCTTTCCCTCTGAATCCACCACGCCGACACGCAGAGTCGCGATCTGCTCGCCAACTCTTGCAAATCGATGGTTTTGAACGTTCGGGTAAGACGGATCAACGGGTACAAGAACCGGTCGAAGTCTCACGTTCGTTTCGTCGGACTCGACGAACGCAACCCATTTACCGTCGGGACTCCAAACGGGCTTCTGGCACGACACGTCGCGCTGGCCAGAGTGTTCCGTCAGTCGGGTCCGTCGACCGCTGTCCAGATCGCGAACGAACAGATGTCGGTCGCGAACCTCGAGGACGAGTTTGCCATCGGGCGACAGATGTCGCACCTGATCGGGCTTGGCGTCCTCGGGCAGATCCAGTTCGTTGCGTTTGCCGCTAAGGACATCGTAACGGACCACGATTGGCCGATCGGTTTCGGGATCACGTTCCCGAACCGTGTACCCCGAACTGTCTGCAAGCCACTCCGCGCGGAACATCTCAGCACGAAACTCGCTTCGTTCGTAGATTCCCTGCAATCGTGCTGCCGTTTCTTCCTGCCAGTCTCCTCCCGGAAATTCCTGCGCGGAGTTCGTAGGCGGCTCACTGTCGCCAGACTGGCAACGATGAAGATGTAATGGATAGCAAGTGCCGGTCGCTGTGTCATGCAGTCACCTGAAGCGTGTTGTAACTGGTTAGTTTTGTTTGTACCAAAGTCATCGGGCGCTGAATCCGACCAGTCTGACCGAAAACGAAGCGAACAACCTATCCGTCGTGGCCCACTTACCATAGCGATTTCGACGTCAGCCGACCTGATGCGGAACACAGACATGTGGCTGGGAATTGGGCAAACTGCGTTCGGTGTGGAAGAAAGAACATGCTTTTGGGATTCGTGCGAGATTTCAACGAAGAACTTGATCGCGGAAACCATTCCGGCGTCGAGACACACCTCACTGTCGGCCGAGACACATCGCTGACGAATGCTTGAAAGTCAGCTTATTGCCGTGTCTAATGCTCGTCTGAGTTTGTTAACGCGAAGAGGTGGCATGCCTGGAAGGTCGCGAGCGACGGGCACAGCACCGGTAAACTTGCTATAAAATGCCAAACACATCAGGCGATTTGGGAGACGCGACGTGGAACTGATCATTCATCAACGCAACGACATTTCTTATGTGGCACTTTCGGGCAGCCTTGACGCCACCGGTGTCGAGAAAGTGGAACAGAGCTTTGCGGAAGCTACGTCCGGGCGCGGATTACCGACAGTCGTCGATCTTTCAGGCATCACATTCATTTCGTCGATCGGGATCGGCTTTCTGTTCGACCACACGCGGAAGCTCAAGAAGGACCGTTGCAAGCTTGTTTTGCTCAATCCTCTGGGTATGGTCGATGACGTCTTAAAGACTTCGAAGATGGACAGGGTCATGCCAGTTCACTACGAGTTGGAGGACGCGGTTCGAGCCATCGGTGGCGATCCATCCATCGAAAGTCCCGTGGGTGCGGCGCAGGTCGACTCGGCCGTGGAGGAGAAGAAATCGACTCCGGCATCGACTTACGCACCGGACGACGTACTGAAGTTATCGATCAAGAACGAGATGTCGGAACTCGATCGCTTGTATGCGACGGTCAATCAGTTCCTCGAATCACACAGTACTCCGTACCGATCTGGATACGCGGTACATCTGGCCCTCGAGGAATTGATCGTGAACGTCATTCGCTATGCCTTTATCGATGATGACGAACATACAATCGACATCGGGCTTGGCTTTTTTGGAGAACAGATCGTCCTCGAAGTCAGAGATTTGGGACAGCCGTTTGATCCGCGTGAAGCTCCGCGGCACGACCCGGATGTCGAAGATCTCCAGGTCGGCGGGTTGGGGTTGACTCTAGTGCTCGACATAGTGAACGAACTCACGTATCGGCGCGAGAACGATGAGAACCGCGTCAGAGTCTGCATCCACATTCGCGACGAAACTGAAAACGAGCTTTCCGGCGCTGTGAACGATGGAGCCGGTGCTGAGGGAGCCGCCAGTGCCGATGTTGAATAGGGATCATCAGCACATCGTCTCGCCAACTGCTGTTTTTTCGCGCGCGTTATGTCTAGTCGCGACGTTCTAGCATGAGGACCGACGTGTCGTCCTTACGACCGCTGCCCTGCGTGTACTCATCGGAGGCATCGAACAGTCGCGCGAGTGTCTCTTCGAGGGGAAGGTCAACGGACTCGGACAGCGTTCGAATGATTCCTTCGATGCCGAAAAGATTCCTTTCGTCATCCTTGGGATATGCTTCTTCCAGGCCGTCCGTGTAGAGCAGCAGCCGGAAATTGTCGGGGAGCTGGCAAGTATACGATGCGAACTCCTCGTCTTCGTCCACGGCCAGCGGCAGGCCACCGGCATCGTGACCGGCGAGCGGTTCGATCACGCCGGTTGACAGATCCTGCAGCAGCGGTGGCTGATGTCCTGCGGCGGACCATTGCAGCGTCTGCGTCTCGGCATTCAAGATACCGTACACCAACGTGATATAGCCGCCCTTTCCGGTGACAACGGACTGGTCGCACAGAGCCTTGTTGATTTCGTCAACAAATTTCGATGTTTCCGTGTAATCCTTCTTGCGCATCATGCGGACCAGAGTGTGCAACGTCATGATCGACATACAGGATTTCATGCCGTGACCAATGGCATCGCCAACGAGCAGCACGATCCGGCCATCGGCGAGTGTGAAGACGTCGTAATAATCGCCACCAGCCACGGCCACCGGATGCCCGCCCACGACGCGGATGGACGCGGGCTCATAACGGGCACAGATTTGATACCCGCGCGGTGCGTTCAAATTTTTCGGCAGTACAGACTCCTGGAGTTTGCGGACCGATTCGATTTCCTCACGGAGTTTTTTGGTCAGCTCTTTTTCTCGCGCCGCGCGCACTGCGACCAGTGCGTTCTCCATGATTGCCACGAGCATGAACATGAAGTCGCCACCAGGATCGCGGGTGACGTAGGCGTTCATGCCGTTGGCCATGAATCGCACGACACGAAACACCTCCGATGGTGGGCAGGCACCGACGACCGGCGCATCGGGATACCGTTCGCGTGCGAGTTCAAACAGGTCGAATCCGATTTCTGAATCCGGCCGCCCGACGGCCATCAGCAGGATATCAGTTGGTCGGCCCGACTCGATCGCCGTACGGAATTCTGCGGGTGTCGTTGTCATCGTCACTTCGTTTTCGTCGACATCAAGGTACATCGAGATCTGCTCGGCTTCAGTCTCGTCATCCCAAACCGCCAGAATTCGCATCAATCACCTCTCAAATCTTCCTGTGACCGATTTCGTTACCGAATTCACGACGGGAACAACCCAATCGGTCGATGCTCTGCAAATTAGCATACGCAAGTCAAAACGAGTAGGGCGAGCGGGCTACGGAGATTCGTGGTACGTTCTTGCCACGCGGAAACCAGAATTGCTGTAGCGATTCGGCGGGCGGTTAAAGCTGCGGCAGGCGGAACGAACGTCCGACGAACGAACTCCGAATGAGCCGCCTCGCAACAAGCGACGAGCGGAGTTTTTTAACGTCACCATGTCTTCACGTTCTTCGCTGACCGAGCCCAGGATTCTGCTGTAGTCGAGGTATTGCTCCTGGCACCACTCCTGGACGTTGCCCTGCATGTCAAACAACCCCAAGTCGTTCGGCTTCAGACTTCCCACCGGCCAAGTGCGGTCATCGGACGTGTTGACATACCAGGCGTACTGACCGAGCAACTGGTCCGCTTCACCGTAGTAACGGCTGGTTTCCGCGCCGGCCCGGCAGGCGAATTCCCACTCCGCTTCGGTTGGCAGTCGATAACCGGTGCGACTCAGGTAATCAGACGGCAGCGTCATTCCTTCTTTGATCTCGGCGATCGGCGGATAGCACATCTGGTCCTCCGGTATCTGTTCCTGCTCACTCAGCCAGCGGCAATAGGCGGCCGCCTCGTACCACGTCACCGATGTCTGCGGACAGTCTTCTTCGGGTGCATGTTTCTCCGTGTAGCGATGTTTCACCTCTGGGCTATTTCGCAAAAACTCTCGGAATTGTCCGACCGTTACCTCCTCCGAAGCGATGGCGAAGCTGTGCCCGATTCGTTTGCGGTGCAGATACTCGAAGGCGCTTCGCTCCCGCTGCGTGTAGGGTGAACCCATCAAGAACTGGACCGGACCGGGTATCACCACCATCGTGTGACCTTGCTTTGTTAAGTACCAGTCGCGCGAGTCATGGTGTTGCTTTTGTGAGCCGACGGCGCTAGCCGCGCGTGTTGTGTTCCAGCTAAGGCCCGCGGCTAGCGCCGTCGGCTCACTTGTTAAGTTCCAGCTAAGGCCCGCGGCTAGCGCCGTCGGCTCACTTGTTAAGTTG
The DNA here is from genome assembly GCA_963714715.1 of Pirellulaceae bacterium. Classification (GTDB taxonomy): domain Bacteria; phylum Planctomycetota; class Planctomycetia; order Pirellulales; family Pirellulaceae; genus JBFJVZ01. The sequence goes on from CAVQPV010000057.1 coordinate 32,050, forward strand.
ATTTCATCAAGATCGGCAGTCTTCCCCCAACGCCGCAAGACCCACTGAGCCGCGGCGTGGATGCCAGCGTCAGGATCAGACCGGTACAGCCCGAGCAACGTTTCCGACAGCGTCTCCCGGTCGATCTGCGCAGCATCCCCGTAAGCTGCCAACTTGTACTCTCCCAAAATCAGAATCAACGCTCGGCGGATGGAAACGTTCGATTCATCACGGAGCCGCTTGACGATCATCTCGGGTGACGCCCCCATGGGACTCAGTCGATGAATGATCCAGGTTCGCAGCCGCGGATCGGGACTCTGTTTCAAGAGTGGCCAAATTTTCTCCGCGTCACCCATCCGCAGTGCTGCTACCGCCGCATTGGCTTGTCGACGGGCGAGCGTTTCCCGATCGACATCTTGAATCATCGGGCGATGCCAGACCGAAGCGGTCACCAGTTCCCCGTTGATCGAAGCGGTGCTGATCGAGGCGACACGATAACCATCGGCCTGCATGTCCCGGCACTTGGCAAGGTGATCCAGCGGGGCAAGGCCATGCGACTGCCGTGACTCGAGCCATGTGCTGTTGTTCCAAACGGCGGCGTAACGAAGGTCGACGTTGCTCGCTTGCATGATGTCAATGAAACCTTTGACATCTCGAATCGGGTCGAGGTCGGGATCGGTCTGCAGATGCGAGAAGTCGGTGTAGCCCTGCTCAATCGCCCGCCTGATCAGGGACACCGATCGCTCGGCATAAATCTTCGATCTGGTGATTTCTATTTCGCGATAGATTCCGGACGCGATCGCATACGCTGACGCCGCATCGTAGAGTGACTCGCTGTTCTCCTGGTGCTCATCGATGAACGTTTCCAAACGCTGCGTCGCACCGGTGTCATCATCAAGATGAATGGAGACGATTGCCTCCAGAGAGGCGATCTCGCTCGCGGAAGGACTTCGCTGCTTGAAGCTCGCCAAGTCTTGCCTCGCTTCGTCGGCTCTGCCCATGCGGGCGTGCAGGATGGCTCGATATCGATACGCTTCGGCCGGTACGTCCGCTTGATCCTGGTCGCTCTCGACCAGCGAATTATGACGGTTGATTAGAAAGTCAAAGTCGTCGAGGGCCTTCGCGTCATGACCTGAATTGAAGTGTGCCTTGCCACGAGCGATGCGAGCGTCCAGACGAGCGCTATCGTCAGTCAGGATTTTCTCAGCCGCGCGGAACGCTGTCAGGTTGCGAGCCCTGGGAGTTGGCAGGTTGCGGGCACGCCCCGGATCAATGTCCCACGAGATTTTGTCGAGGTACTCCGTCTGATCGAAAGATGTCGGAGATTGGCTCAGCAGCAGAGTCGACGAGCCCTTGTTCTTCCAAACGACACCGCAATACTTCCGCTGGCCTTTGAGACCGCGGAATCCCTGCAACGCCTGTGTGAACTCGTACTCGGATTGCTTCAGCGCGTCTTGGATAGCCTGGACGTCGGCATGAAGGATGCCTGCGAAGAGTCGAGCGTCTTCGGACTCGTCTTGTCGCTTCATCCAGAGGGCGGCGAAAAGTTCGGACGCTGCGCCGCTGGCCCCGCCGATGTAGCCAGCCACATCGACCGCGACAAAACCGTCGCTTCGCTGTTTCTCGTCCTCGGCCAGAATCGCTTTCGAGGATTTGTCGGTGACCAATCGCCAATCGCGGTCATCTCTCGTCCAGGCAGCCGCGACGTGAACCGAATCCTGATGCGCGTAGGGCCGGACACGTGTCGGTCGATAACCCGACTTGCGCAGGCTCTCGACGACAACCTTAAACTGTTCCATCGCCATCGTCTGACAGAAGGCGAAACGCTCGGCGAGAGTGCCGTATGCTTGTTCGATTTTCGCGGCCACATCCGGGGCCGGCTGAGGCCAAGTTGGCTCAAGCGACTCGTCGTTCCAATCGTGGCCGAGTGTGCGTTGGAGTTCTGCGCTCAGTTTGGCACGTGCAGCGATGCCATGTGCCGCAAACTCGTCGAACAATGCCATGAATTGCATTGGTTCCGCGTCCACTAACAGTTCGGCAAGACTTTCGAGATCATCAACGGCGTATTCTTCCAGAATTTCGGTTGCGTGATCGATCTGCGATTGGGTTCGCGACTTTGCTTCACTGCGATACACGACGCCGAGCGGATCGATCAAATGACGGCGAGCCGGTTTGAGTGTTTTGATCCACACACCGACCCGGAGTGAGTTTTCGTTCACGAGTGCTTCAACCACTCGATCCGCCACTGCTTGCCACCTGGCGTCGTTGTCGACGTCGTAAATCGCCAATGCGCTGACCGCGGGAAGGAGTTGGTTCTTTTCGCCCGTTTCGGTCTGCTCCGCAACCTGCCACAGATCAGCAGCCAGCGTGTCCTTGTGACCGACCAGCAGAGAACGAATCGTCTCAACCTGTTCCGGACGGGCATTCAGCAGTCTGTCCTTGAGATATTCGATTTGCGTCGGATCACTTGGTAACAGAGCGAGACTGAGGTTGAGCCGTTCGTCCGAGTCCGCAACATGTTTCGCTATCGCATCGATGAGCTTGGGGTCGACCCATTGCCGATCGCGCGCAGATCATCAAGGATATCGGGAATCTGATCGATCTCCGCATTGGTCAGCGCGGTGACGAATCCCGTCGCACGCTCGTCGTTATTCGCTGCAATCACCCGATCACGCAAGTGCAATCCCATCAGGGACGTGACCACCACCAGTCCCAGCAGGATGGTTGACCAAACACCGTGGACCCGTCCTGCGGTTGCCATCATCTTCCGCTGCGGCTCGGTCCAACTTTTCTTCTCGGTCAACCATTTGATTCTGGCCCATTCCCACAGTGACGGCAGGTGTCGTCGTTCCGGCTTGGCGTTCCAAACGGCGGCGCGTTCGGCCAGTTTGAGTTCGGCCCGACCCTTGCGAGTTTCCTTCTGTTTGCGCGTCAGCCACTCACGCAGCGACGGCACCAGATAGTCGTGAGTCAGTTGATAGAACTTCGAGTCAGGATCGCTGCCCGATTCGGTCTGGAATCCTTCCGGGTCGGTGGGCGTAATCAGCCGCAGTTCGCCGTCGAGAATGCGGAGCAGATCGTTGAATTCGCCGGGCCGGTTCTGATACCCGGATGCTTCCAGCAGTTCCGCGTGTGACCGCATGTGCCCTTTGATGTCGCTGCCGACTTCGGGCAGCAAAGCCTTCAAGACTTCACGGGCCGCTTGTTGATGAAGGCGATGTTCCGGGTTCGCGCCGCGGCTGCCAAACGTCTCTTCCAGAAAATTGACGCCGATGCCTTCGGTGCCACCGACTTCGCTAAGCGTGCTGGGAACCCACGGTTTGCCTTTGACCATTTCGGCAAACAGAGCCAGTCGCACCGAGACCACTTTGCCATCCTCTGCCAAACCGGACGCGACTGCATCAACGAATTGCTGTTCCTCGTCTGAGATTTTGCTTGTGTTTGCAGGTAGCTTGCCAAACGCCTGTCCGAATTTCGTCAGCACTTTTCCGGCATGATCGACGTCGAACAGATCGACCGTGGCGAAGTTGTGACCTTCAAGAATGCGAGTTTCCAGTTCTCGCATGAAGCGAGAGGCCGCCATCGAAAAATCATCCCTGACCATCACCACGGCTTGCAGTCTGCCGCCATCACATTGCCGCAACGCGCGACCAGTTCCGTTTCCTGCTCGGCTCGGTGAGCGTGAAGCCACTGTTCGAACTGGTCCAAGACGATCACGACCTTGCGACCTTCGCTTCGCCGCAACCAGCGAAGGTCTCGACCAGTCCAAGATCATGCGGCAGTTCGGGCACTTGCTTTCGAAGTCCACGCAGGATGACGAGTTTCGGTCTCGTCGGGAGTCGCTTCGACGTAGATCGCCGTCACATCCTTGGACAACCGAGGCAGCAATCCGGCTTTGACCAGCGATGACTTGCCACAACCCGATGGACCATAGATCAGGCCCACGCTGAAGGTCTTGTCTGGATCGGTCTCTTCAATCCGTGTCTTCCAGAACCGGATATCTTCCGGCAAACCGTTACGATTGCGAGGACCGGGCAGCAAGTTCCAGAAAGAAGTCGGCATCGTCGGCATCAAAGGATCGCAGTCCCTTGGGAACAATTTGCAGTTCTTTCGTTTCCTGCTGCGGTGACTGGTTCCAGTTCAGCAGATCGTCGGCCAGTTCGGCGGCGGTGGCGTACCGATCCGAGGCTCGCTTGGACAACGCTTTCAGGCAGATGCGTTCCAGTTCAGCGGGGATCGAGTCATCGAGTTCCGCGGATGCGGAGGATCAACCGAAACGACCTGATGCAGCAGTTCATTGGCCGTGCTGCCCCGAAACGGTTTCTTGCCGGTCAGCAGTTCGTACAGAACGACACCCAGCGAAAAGATATCGCTGCGGCCATCCAGTCGGTGTCCTTCACCACGAGCCTGTTCGGGACTCATGTAGGCCGGTGTGCCGGCGATCCTGTTTTGCTGAGGTAGTCCTCTTCTCGAATCGCCAGTCCAAAGTCGGCCACATACGGCGTGCCGTACTGTCTTCGATCAGAATGTTTCCGGGCTTGACATCCCGATGGATGATCCGTCGTTCGTGAGCGTGATGAAGTGCCTGGGCAACGGTCGCCAGCAATGTCGCTGCTTCATCGTGATTGGGGCGATCTTGCTTGATCCGGTCTCTGAGTGTGCGGCCTTCGATGAACTTGGAGACGACGTAGATCGAACCGTCGTCGGTTCGTCCCGTGTCGTACACCGGAACGATGTTCGGATGGTCCAGGCTGGCAACGGTGCGTGCTTCGGCAAGATATTGCTCGGCATCTTCGGGCTTCTTGAATCGTTCGTCGGTGGGAACCTTGATGGCAACCTGACGCTGAAGTTCCTCGTCGAACGCCAGGTAGACACGACCAAACGCACCTTCGCCCAGCACTCGCTCCGGCCGGTAGCGACCTCCGCCGGTATCATCAACGGCTGAATCAGAGAGGAACGTGACACTCAGCTTGGACTGTCGAATCTCGGTTTGCGGGGCGACTTGTTCAGCGCCGGCAACGGTCAAATCGCTTGCCGACGCCAGGGCGGACAGTTTGATTCGCAGGCTGTCACGGATGTCGGCAAAGCGGGACGCGAATTCAGCAATATCGGGCGATGTCTCACCGTTCTGCCGAGCCTGAAACTCTCCCACCGCCAAGTTCAGTTGGCAGTCAGGATCGTCTGCGAGATCGGGAAAGTGCGCGAGGTAAGCTTCGACCTTCAGCGGTTGATCGGTCTGCCAACGATGCCGCTGGTCTTGCAGCAAGACGGCAAGTATGTCGGCAGCATCCGAGCCCTGGTGCTGCTGCAGAAACGTAAACACGTCGGGCGGCGAGTCGCTGGACTCCCACAACGCCGCGAATTGTTTCGCCACTTCCGGCTGCATTGACAGTCCTGTCAGGCATCGTTTTGTTAAAAGAACTGCCCCGAGAATGATTGTCCTGTGGCGATGGAGTGAATTCAATGACACGCCGCAGGTTTTGCCACCGAAAAGGACCGTGGGGCCCATCGCGTAGGTCATGCTCTGCATGACACAGCACCTCGTCGGTCATGCTCTGCATGACACAGGGTGGTTTCGATCGGCGATAAATATCCGTGCGATCGGTCGATGATGTGCTAGGTTTCTCGGCATGCCGAGCATGCCCTACGGCTTCTTGTCGCGATTGCCCATTCTTGGCATGCGGAGCATGCCCGACGACTGACGAAACACAAGGCGACGCACGTTGATGGTCACCGTGCTGCAAATTCTGTACGATAACGCCCTGACCGCAGTTAGGTGACGCATGCTTTTTGCGTTTGTTCGGCTCGAAGGAGAATTGATCCAGTGCGAAGCGAGATGAATGCACCCAGTGTCTGGAACGGCGAGTTGCCCAAGATTGGCATTCGACCCACGATCGACGGTCGACTGGGCGGAGTCCGTGAGTCGCTGGAAGAACAGACCATGGGTTTGGCTCAGCGTGTGGCCGACATGATCAGCGAAAACGTCCGCTATCCCAACGGCGACGCCGCCCAGTGCGTGGTCGCGGAACCATGCATCGGCGGCGTCGCCGAAGCCGCAGCGGTGGACGAGCAGTTCCGCCGCGAGAATGTCGGCGTCTCGCTGACCGTGACACCGTGCTGGTGTTACGGCTCGGAAACCATGGACATGGACCCGCTGCGGCCCAAAGCGGTGTTGGGGCTTCAACGGCACGGAGCGGCCGGGGGCGGTCTATCTGGCCGCCGTCCTGGCCGGTCACACGCAAAAAGGAATGCCCGCGTTTGGCATCTACGGACGCGACGTGCAAGACGCCGGCGACGCCGCGATGCCCGAGGACGTTCAGGAGAAGATTGCTCAACTTCGCTCGCTGTGGACTGGCCGCGGCGCTGATGCGAGGCAAGGCGTATCTGTCGATGGGCGGCACGTCGATGGGCATCGCCGGCTCGATGGTCGACTACGCTTTCTGGGAGAAGTGGTTGGGCATGCGGGTCGAAGACATCGACATGAGCGAGTTCGTCGGCCGCATGAACAAGAACCAATTCGATCCAGCAGGAATATCGAGACAGGCCTTGGCTTGGGTCGAAGCAGAATTGCCCCGAAGGAAAAGACTACAACGCCGAAGACCAAAAACGCACGCGCGAACAACTGGACCGAGAGTGGTCGGACAGTGTGAAGATGGCGCTGATCGCGCGCGACCTGATGGTCGGCAATCCCAGGCTTGGCCGAAATGGGCTTGGCATGAACAAGCACACGGGCACCAAGCCATCGCGGCCGGTTTTCAAGGCCAGCGACAGTGGACCGACCACTTTCCCAACGGCGATTTCCTGGAAGCGATCCTGAACACTTCGTTCGACTGGAACGGCAAGCGAACGCCCTACATCGTGGCCACGGAAAACGACGCGCTGAACGCGGCGACGATGCTGTTCGGCCATCTGCTGACCAACACGGCCCAGATTTTCGCCGACTTGCGAACGTACTGGAGTCCCGATGCGGTCGCCAAGGCGTGCGACGGCTACCAACTGGAGGGCGCAGCCAAGGACGGATTGCTGCACCTGATCAACTCCGGCCCCGCCGCACTGGACGGCACGGGCCAGCAAGAAACGGATGGGCAGCCGACCATGAAACCGTTCTGGGAGATCACCGACGAGGAAGTCGAACGCTGCTTGCAGGCGACGACCTGGCATCCGTCGATCACCGAGTATTTCCCCGGCGGCGGCATGAGCACGCGATTCCGCACGCGTGGCGGGATGCCGGCAACGATGACTCGCATCAATCTGGTCGCCGGCCTCGGCCCGCACTGCAGATTGCCGAAGGTCACACGGTCGAATCTGCCGGAACGAAGTTCACGACGCCTTGGACCAACGCACCAATCCGACTTGGCCGACCACGTGGTTCGCTCCGCTGCTCACCGGCGCGGCGCGTTCACCTCGACCTACGAGGTGATGAACCACTGGGGTGCGAATCACTGCGTGATGACCGCCGGCCATGTCGGACACCTGTTCATCACGCTGGCTTCGATGCTGCGGATTCCCGTTTACATGCACAACGTGTCGCGAGGATCGCGTCTTTCGACCCAGTGCGTGGAACGCGTTTGGCACCGAGGATCTCGAGGCGGCCGACTTCCGCGCCTGTGCGAACTTCGGCCCGCTGTACGGTTGAAACTGACGACCAGCAGCAACACCGACAACTCGTAAGGAACTGACACCATGTTGACACGTCTCTCCGTCCTTGTGGTGCTTTGTGCATCGGTTTTCGCATCGGGACCGCTCTCACGCGTCACGAAAGCCGAAGAGCTTTGGCTGGTCGAGAAACCGGCCGAGCGCGACGCCCGCATGGAGTGGTGGCGCGATGCCCGCTTCGGCATGTTCATCCACTGGGGCCTGTACGCCATTCCGGCCGGCGAGTGGGAAGGAAAGCCGGTCGGCGGCATCGGCGAGTGGATCATGGACCGGGCCAACATCCCGGTCGAGCGAGTACGAGAAGCTGGCCAAGCAGTTCAACCCGGTCAAGTTCGACGCGGCCGAGTGGGTGCGGATCGCCAAGGACGCCGGCATGAAGTACATCGTGATCACGTCCAAGCACCACGACGGCTTCTGCCTGTTCGACACCGACGCGACGGACTGGGACGTCGTCGACGTCGGCACCCTACGGCAAGGACCTGCTGAAGCCAGCTGGCCGACGAGTGCCGCAAGCAGGGACTCAAGTTCTGCATCTACTACTCGATCATGGACTGGCACCACCCGGCCCAGTATCGCGGCAGCGAGAAACGATACAACCCGACGAAGATTCACGAGGATCGCAAGACCGAGTACATGGCCTTCATGAAGCAGCAGCTCAAGGAGTTGCTCGATACGTGCGATCCCGAGGTGCTCTGGTTCGACGGCGAGTGGCCCGATTGGTACACCGAGGAAGACGGCCGCGACCTCTACGCCTTCCTGCGGAAGCTCAAGCCGCAATTGATCATCAACAACCGCGTCGGCAAGGGCCGCAAGGGCATGGAAGGGCTGAACAAGGGGGACCAGGAGTACGTCGGCGACTTCGGCACGCCCGAGCAGCAGATTCCCGGCCACCGGCATTCCCGGGCGTCGACTGGGAATCGTGCATGACGATGAACGACACCTGGGGCTTCAAGAGCGACGACCACAACTGGAAGATCGGCCAGAACGCTGATCCGCAACCTGATCGATATCGCCAGCAAGGGCGGCAACTACCTGCTGAACGTCGGCCCGACGGCCGAAGGGCAAATCCCGCCAGCGAGCGTCGAGCGGCTGGCGGCGATCGGCCACTGGATGAAGGTCAACGGCGAGTCGATCTACGGCACGACAGGCCAGCCCGTTCGCGTCCCTGCCATGGGGACGTTGCACAACCAAGACGAGCGGTGACACAACGATCCTTTATTTCCACGTTTTCGACTGGCCGCAGGATGGGAAGTTGATCGTTCCCGAGTTCAACAAAACGGTCCTTGCCGCCCACGTGCTTGCCACCGGAAAAGAGCTGACGAATTTCTCGCGGCAGGGAACAGGTCTTCAAGTCACGGTGCCTCAAGTGGCTCCCGACGAGATTGATTCGGTTGTCGTCGTCAAGATTCAAGGCAAGCCTTGAGCTGGGATTCCTGGTTTAGGGAGCGGAAGTCGGAAGACTTCCCAGGATTTCCATCGGAGCTCTTCCGAGTTCCGCTACGGCGAATCCAACCGTTGTCCAACCAAACCGACGTCATCGTTCATCCTCTTGACCCTCAAAGATCGCTGGCGATACTTGGCGATTCGTGCCGGTCCCCGCCGCCCTTTTCTCCTACCACCGGACTGCCGATGCCTCGGATCGACGCCAAGACCACGGTCTGCGCCTTGTTTGGGCATCCGGTGGGTCACTCTCTTTCACCCGCGATTCACAACGCCGCTTTCGACGCAACTGGATTTGCCCTACGTCTATGTGGCGCACGATGTGCAGCCGGGCGAGGTGGGCAAGGCGCTCGAGGGCGTGCGGGCGATGGGCTATCGCGGACTGTCGGTCACGATCCCACACAAAGTCGAGGCGATGGAGAATGTCGATGAGGTCGATCCCACCGCGCAAGGCATCGGCTGCATCAATACGGTCGTGAACGACAACGGGCGACTGAAGGGCTACAACTCGGACGGCCTGGGCGCGTTGGGTGCGCTGCGGGACGCGGGTGCCGATCCGGAGGGCAAGCGGGTCTTGGTCTTGGGTTCCGGCGGAGCGGCTCGGGCCATCGCGGTGACGCTGGCCTGCGAAGCACCGCCTGAGCGACTTGCGATCCTGGGCGTGGTCCGCGACGAACTGGATCGCTTGGTGACGGACGCTTCCGAGCGAGGTCGTGCGGTGGTCGAGGGCAGCTAACTGACGGACGAATCGTTGGAGCAAGAAATGGCGGCCGCGGATATCGTCATGCACTGTTCGCCCGATCGGCATGCATCCCAAGGAAGATGCCAGTTTGGTGCCGGCCCGGCTGCTGCGGAAAGACCTGGTCGTGTTCGACGCGGTCTACAATCCGCGTCGCACGAAGCTGCTGCAGGAGACCGAGGCGGCCGGCGGCTGCGCGATCCAGGGCTTGGAGATGTTCCTCGGCCAGGCGTACGTCCAGTTCGAGTTGTGGACCGGCCAGCAGGCACCGCGCGACGTGATGCGGAAAGTGGTGGAGGCGAATCTGTGAACGTGGTGCTGGTGGGATACCGCGGAACCGGAAAGAGCGAGGTGGCTCGCCTGCTGGGCGAGGCACTGGGCCTGCAAGTGGTCAGCTTGGATGCGGAGTTAGTCAAAAAGGCGGGCAAGCCGATTCCGGAGGTGGTCGCGGAACGTGGGCTGGCCCGGATTTCGAGATCTGGAAGAAGAGATCGTTCGCACGCTTCGCGGCCCGCGATGGCCAGGTCATCGATTGCGGTGGCGGTGTGATCGAACGCGAGGGCAACTTTGCACCAACTGCGTGCCGCCGGCCCGGTGATTTGGCTCAAGGCTCAGCCCGCGACGATCGTCCAGCGGATTGGCGGCGACGATCAACGCCCGTCGTTGACTGGCACCAAGAGCTTTACCGACGAAGTCGTCGAGGTGCTGGAAAGACGGACGCCATTGTACGAGCGGATCGCTCATCACCAGATCGATACCGACACGCTGTCGGTCCAAGCCGTGGCGGACGCCATTTGCCAGCTGCTGCCCCACGCAGGCGATGCTTAAGCTAGGATACTTCTTTCCCGTGTGCGTCGGTGACGGCGCGACGGACAACCAGCTGCTTAGCGAGATCAAATGAACGCGAATGACAAACTCACCGCCATGATCGCGCTGTCGCACGATTTGGGCGCCGAGCATCGCCGCATGGCCATTTTGGGCGAAGGGAACACATCGGCAAAGATTGACAGCGAAACATTCTGGGTCAAAGCCAGCGGCAGTTGCCTGGAGACACTCGCCGAAGATGACGTGGTCGCTTGCCGCTTCGCAACGCTGTTGGAAATGCTTGATGATGACGATTTGAGTGATCAACAAATCGAAGACCAGCTGTTCGCCTGCCGCGTTGATACGCAAGCGAAAAAGCCATCGGTGGAAACTCTATTTCACGCCTATCTGCTGACGCTGCCGGGAATCGACTTCGTCGGCCACACACACAGCATCAGCGTGAATCAGATTTTGTGTTCACCGTTGGCGGAGAAGTTTGCCACGCGCAAACTGTTTCCTGACGAAATTGTATGTTGCGGCCCGCAGTCTGTTTTGGTGCCTTACACCGATCCCGGGCTGAAGTTGTCGCAGGTCATTCGTGACAAAGTGCAGCAGTTCATGGAGGAATTTGGGAGCCCTCCGCGAGTGATTCTGCTTGAGAATCACGGCATCATCACGCTTGGTAATTCGCCCGACGCCGTGAAGGCGGCGATGCTGATGGCACAGAAGTCGGCAGAGATCTTTGTGGGGGCCGCTGCCTTGGGTGGCCCAATCTTTCTGGACCCCGCAGACGTGGACCGCATTGCGAACCGAATCGACGAACACTACCGCCAGCGTGCTTTGAAGCTATGACCGGCGCACTCAATATGAACCAGGGCCTATTTACAAGATCTTAAGAAGAGAAAATGAACGAACCTACAGACAGCTCGTCGGACTCGCCAGCATCAAGTGCGGACCCGAAAGCCGAAACAAACGAGATCGTCCCTGCCCAGTATCTCTATCCGTTCATCCTGGTAACGACGCTGTTTGCCCTGTGGGGTTTTGCCAACGATATCACCAATCCGCTGGTGCGAGCCTTCAAAGAGATCTTTCTGATCAGTAATAAACAGAGCAGTCTGGTCCAATGGGCTTTCTACGGCGGTTACGCCACGATGGCGATTCCAGCGGCCCTGGTCATTCGGAAACTCTCCTTCAAATCGGGGATCATCATCGGCCTTTTGCTCTATGCGGTCGGTGCTCTGATGACGATTCCGGCCAGCATGTTCATGAAGTTCAATTACTTCCTGATTGGTTTCTACATCCTGACCTTCGGATTGGCGTTTCTGGAAACGACCGCCAATCCCTATATCCTCTCGATGGGGTCGCCAGAAACGGCGACACAGCGGTTGAATCTTGCCCAGGCCTTCAACCCGATCGGCTCGCTGACCGGGATGGTCGTGGCCAGTATGTTCATCCTGCCCAGCCTTCAGGTCGCCGAATTCCGAGAGGCCGAAAAAGCGGCTCATCCGGAGTACGCCAACATGCTGCCGAGCGAGGTCGACGGGCTGATCACCGAAGCACTGGAGGATTACGCGAAAACAGAACCGGAGGCCCAGCAGGCGATGGTGGCGCATGATCTGGCCATCGTCAGAACGCCGTACGTGATCATCGCGTTGATCGTGTTGGTTGTCTTGGCGATCTTTATCGTCTCGAAGATGCCGGATACGGGACACGAAGAAGAAGAGATTCACGTAGGAAAGTTGTTCAAGCATCTGTTGTTCAACTTTCACTACGTCGGCGGCGTGATTGCACAAACTTTCTATGTCGGTGCACAGATCATGTGCTGGACCTTCATCATTCACTACGGGATGACGTTGATCGGACTGAGCGCGGCCCAGGCGCAGAACTACAACATTCTGGCGATGAGCATCTTTCTGTGCAGTCGTTTCATCTGCACGTTTATCTTGAAGTACTTGAAACCGGGCCTGCTGCTTGGAATTCTGGCGATCGGGGGAATGTTGTTCACGTTGGGCGCGATCTTCATCCAGGGAATGCCGGGCCTGTACTGCTTGATCGCCGTATCCGCCTGTATGTCATTGATGTTCCCAACCATTTACGGAATCGCCTTGGATGGACTCTCGCCGAACGACGCCAAACTGGGATCTGCGGGTCTGATCTTCGCAATCGTAGGTGGTGCCTTCATGCCGCGGTGGCAGGGTGCGTTGATCGACGGCGACGGCATGACCATCGCGGGACAGGCACTTGAGTCGGTTCGCGTTTCCTTCTTCCTGCCGGTGATCTGTTTCATCGTCATCGCGATCTTCGGATTTCTCGCTCACACGCTGGCGAGGAAAGAACACATCACGGCATGATCCAACGCTTGACTCCTGCAACGAATTACAGTTGGATTGCCGGGCTATGTCTCTTGCTCCTTGGCATCGCGGGCCGTTCCTACGCGGAAGACAATTCCGGGAATTACCCCCAATGGTCCTGGGACAAGGTTCCGGTTTATCTGCACTTTGGCAGCAAGACAGAAATGACCGACGAGCAGGTGGCAATCACCGCTCGGATTTCCAGCTTTGTCTGCTTGGAAAAGGCGCATGGGACCGCAACCGACCGCAGCCATCCCGAGCGGATTGCGGGCGCCGATGCGAGGCGGATCAAGCAAGCCAATCCCGCTGCGAAGGTGCTGATGTATTGGAACACGCTGATCGCCTGGCCGTTCACCTCCTACAACCAGAATTTCGCTGAGACCCATCCCGAGGATTGGACCCTGCGGGACATGCAGACGGGCGAACCGCTGCTAAAAGTCGAACGTGGCAACTTTAAGGTTTACCAATACAACCTGCTGAATCCCGAGGTGCGTAAGTGGTGGGCGGAAACCGTTGGTCGTGCGGTCAATGAATTTGGATTCGACGGTGTTTTCATGGATGCCATTTCCCAATCCAAACGCCCGCTCTGGCTTCGCAGGGGATGGGGAATGGACAAAGCCAACGCGCTGGATCGCGCCGCGATCGACATGATGCGACAGGCGAAGGCGGCCATGGGGAAGAACCATCTGCTGATCTACAACGGGTTCCGCGCCAAGGCTGCAGCGGTCGATGGCAATGCGGCGACGGGAACGGAATTCCTGCCTGATGCCGATGGTGCGCAAATCGAACACTTCGACCAGTTCTCCTCCACCTCAAAAGAGGACATCCTGCTCTCTTGGCAAATGGCCGAAGAAGCGGCCAAGGCCGGAAAGATCGTCCTCTACAAAGGCTGGCCCGATCACAACATCAACTGGCTGAACAAGGAGTTCATGCAGCAGAGCCAGGCCGAGAAAGAAGCCCTGGCACGCAGAAAAATCACCTATCCGCTGGCCTGCTATCTGATCGGCGCGCGAAAACAGTTATTTCTGCTATGGCTGGGGCTACGGCATCGAGGACGGGCAGCTGATCGAATATCCGGAATATGGATACAAGCTCGGCGCACCCAAGGGCGAGGCCGTCCGCGAGAACGGAACCTGGACCTTCCAACGCGAATTTGCACACGCCACCGTGATGGTCGATCTGGAAAAGCGCGTGGGGAGAATCCATTGGCTCGACAACTAAGCACGATGCCACGGATTCTGTAGGTTAATCAGCCGCTGGGCGTTAGAGAGCGTCCGGCTTACGTGTGTAGGTATAGCGAACGATTGACCACGAAGTGGTCACAGATATTAGCCGGGGGTAGAACAAACGAGCCTCAAGCGAAGTTCGTGACACCCCCGGATGCGTTGCTCAAGTACCGTGTCATTCGCCTTCGGTCGGCGGCTACGCCGCCGACCGAAGGCGAATGACACGGGAAAACGCTCCAATTCCCGGGGGTGGCGTCTGGCTCGCCGGAGGCTCACCAGCTTACCCCCGGCTAATTTCTTGAACCACTTCGTGGTTGTTTGAGTCGAAAGCAAGTGTCTTTCTAAGCCGGACGCGCTCGTTAGCCCATGGTTCCCGAAAACTCCAGCAAAGCTGCTTAGGTTGAATCGAAAAGAAGGTGTTGGTTATGTCGAGTTCTTGGAAGTTCGCCGCGCACACCTTGATCCTTCTGGGAGGATTTTGGATCAGTGGTCCTGCGGCTATCGGTGCAGAGTTCCATGTCAGCCCAACGGGCAACGATTCAGAATCAGGAACGAAGCATGCGCCGCTGGCTTCACTGCAAGGCGCGCGGGCGTTGATCGCTGCACGCGAACTGGCGGGACGTGAAGCGGTGACGGTTTGGGTTCACGGCGGCACGTATCATTTGGCAAAGCCCTTTCATCTCGGGCCCGAAGATTCGGGATCGGAGCAGACGCCGATCACGTACCGCGCGGTTCCGGGGAAAGCAGTGGTGCTGAAAGGAAGTCTTCCGCTGGATTCCAAGGCATGGAAACCTTGGCAGGACGGGATTTACCGGCAGTCGCTTGAAGGTACGGCGCTGGAGGGTCAGGAAATCAACCAGCTGTTCATGGCGGACAGGCGGATGGTGCGGGCGCGGTATCCCAACTGGGACAACGACAACCCGCTGCGCACCGGCAAGGGATACCTGAATGCCGCAGGTGAGCCATTTCGATCGATGGAGATGATCAAGTTTGCTCCGGGTGCTTTGGAAGGTCGCCAGTCCGCCTGGAAGAATCCGCAGACGGGGATTGTGCATGCGTTCCATGTCAGCAATTGGGGCAATTTCCAGTTTCGGATTCGGGAAATCGATTGGGATCAATCACACGATTCACTTCGGTGAAGGCGGCTGGCAGGCACAGCGTCGCTACGGCGTGGGCGTGAAGCATCGGGGTCAGCCGGGTTCGCCTTTCTATGTCGACAACATCTTCGAAGAGTTGGACGCGCCATTCGAGTGGTATCACGATACCGAGACGCAGACCTTGTATTTCAAGCCGCCAACCGGAGTGGACTTAAGCAACGTTTCCGTCGAGGCAGCGGTGGTCAGCCGGATCATCGAATGTGTTGGTGCCGAGCATGTCCATTTCCAGGGTTTTCAGCTCACGCAGACCCGCGCCACCTTCATGGATGAATACTCGGATCTGGCTCGTGGCGATTGGGCCATTCACCGAGGTGGTGCGGTCTATTTTCTGAACAGCCAGAACTGCTCGGTCCGGGATTTTCACATTCGAGCAGGTGGGTGGCAACGGCATCTTTGTCGATGGCTTCAATCGGCAGATTCATATCTCCGGCTGTCTGATCGAGGATACCGGGGACAGCGCGGTCTGTTTTGTCGGCAATCCCAAGGCGGTGAGGGACTACCAGACCTGGGAGACGCCGTTGCTTGGCCAGCCCATTACCGACTGGAACCAGGGCCGAAGACCGAGGACTATCCGGCGAACTGCAGTGTCAGCAACACCATCTTGCGCGATGTGGGCGTCTACGGCAAACAGACCTCCGGCGTGGTTGTTTCCATGGCCATGGATATCACGGTCGATCATTGCAGCGTCTATCGCATCGCCCGTGCGGGCGTGACCTTCAACGACGGCACCTGGGGCGGTCACGTCATGTCGTATTGCGATATCTACGACACCATTCTGGATACGGGCGAGCACGGCCCCTTCAACTCATGGGGACGGGAACGCTTCTGGAATGGAAAAAAACTGAACAAGGAGCTGGTGCTGCTTGATGCCATCAAGCCGGTGAAGCTGCATCACAACCGGGTGGGTAACTACCGCAGCGGCGTCAGTGCCGGAAACTGGACGATCGATCTGGACGACGGCTCATCCAATTACGCAGATCTACGACAACCTGATGCTGGGTTCCACACTCAAACTGCGCGACGGCTATTTCCGCAAGGTGTGGAACAACATCATGGTGAGCGCCGTGCCGATCGGCTTGCACTGTTGGCCGCAGGACAACAGTGAAGATGTTTTTGAGCGAAATATTGTTGTCGTTTCAGGCGCGACTGAAGGCTCCGGCAAGAAATCAGACAGCATGATCGGTCCGGCTGTGATGCCCGATGACTACGGTATCTGGGGAACGTTTGACAACAATGTCTGGTGGAATACCAATGCCAAGGATTTTTCGACCGGCCGATCGGCGACAAGCCTGGCACAGTGGCAGGAAAAACAAGGCAAACATGATGTGTTTGCCGATCCGCTGTTTGTCGATCCAGCCGACGGTGATTACCGGGTCAGCGAAAATTCTCCCGCACTGAAACTGGGCTTCAAGAACTTCCCGATGGACCAGTTCGGTCATCAGATGACCCGGGTCATGGGTGGCAATGCCGAGTTCGAGGGAACAATCAATGTCGTGATCCGTCCCGACGCCCGCGGGGGCGACGTGCGCTACACGCTCGATGGCTCCGCACCGACGGCGGATTCGTTGCTTTATTCGCAGCCGCTGACGATTGAGAAAACAACCACCATCCGCGCGAGCACCTTTGATGCCCAGGGCCGCGAAGTCGGTTTCGCGGACACCGCTACCGTGACTCGCGTCGACAAGGTTTCCCGCCAAAGTTGGCTGGCCTCGCTGCTGGCCGGTGAGTATGTCGGTCCGGAATATCGCCACCCCATCCGTCCAGGCATCCAAGTCAAGCGATTCGGCACCGCGGGTAACGCATCAACTACCCGCGGTCAGCGGACAAGATCGTTCGCATCGAGCTTCCAGGCGAAAGACGCACGTTATCGCTGGCCGAAGTCGAGGTGTTTGAAAACGGGAAGAATGTCGCGCTCAAACAAAAGGCATCGCAAATCAATACGCGCGCCGGTGCCGATCCGATGCGGGCCGTTGATGGGAATACGGACGGAAGACTATCAGAATGGTTCAGTCACCCATACCGAACAGGACATTTCCAATCCGTGGTGGGAGGTGGACTTGGGGCGTGCCGTTGAGATTGAGAAGATCGTTGTCTCCAATCGCCGGACCCACCAGACTCGATTGGATGGCTTCACTCTCAAAATCCTGGATCGAAACCGCGACGTCGTTTTCTCGAAAGAGAACTGCAAGCAAGCCGCGAAAATCGTGTTTGCCCGGAAAGGTGCCGAGGGGGCCAAATCCATCAACTGGGCCGGTCTGCGACTGGTCACCATTTCTGATTTCCCTGACTACATCGACGCCTCCGGCGGACAGTTCCTTGGCGTTTTTGTCGTGACAACTCGACGCCGGGTCGAAAGCAGCGAAAGCCGGCTTCATGAATGGCGACACCATTATTCAGGTCGGCTCGGTCGAGGTGCGCAACCTGGACGATTTCACCCGTGCGCTGAATTCGGTGACCGGCCCGGTGACCTGCAAGGTCTTCCGCGGCTATAAGCACTACGACCTGACCATCGAGTGATGCGTTTCACGACTACATTCCACTTCGCAGTGCGTCCAGATGGCGTCCGAAATGATCATCCAACACCTCGACGTAGGTATCCGGATGCGCCTTCAGACAATCGTGAACGATCTTGCCGAATTTCTCGTGAGTTAACACCGACCCAAACGTGCAGTGCAAGATCTGTCGGCCCGGTTTCGTAAACCCCTTGCCGACAGGAACATCTTTCCAGAATTCCAAATACTCGCGCTCAAGCGTATCGTCATCCGCTTCGCTGGTCAGCGGAGCATCGGCAAGTGTCGCGGATACATGATAAGTCGCCTTGTCGGTCTCGTATCGCTCACGTGAAAAATCGATGATCTCGCGGAAGGCGGCCGGATCATGTCGCGCGACCACGCGGATCGCTTCCAAGTAACTGGTGCCGGCCGTTTTGACATGAAAGCGCCCCTTGGTGGCTCGCGCCAGTATGCCGTACATCGAAACTTTGTCGCTGCCCGAATGCAGACTCAGCTTGTAGGGTCCAAGTTGGTCAGCGACTGCCGCGTGGTCGGTCAGTGAAACTTCCAACGCAGCCAAGTCACCTTTGAAATCAACGCCCTTTTCAAAATCACCAATAAACCGCGGGGCCAGACTAACCAATTTCATTCCGCCGCGAAGACATTGATCGGCAATGATGTAATGTTCGGCAAGCGTTGTCGGCTGGTCGGTCTCGTCAACCGAAAGCTCAATCTCGTAGTCGTTACCTGCTTTTTCGTTAACCGCTTTGATGTAGTCACCCATCTTCAGGGCCCGCGCGATCGCCTTGCCATATTTGACCGCCGCACGCATGCAGGCTTCTTCGTCCAGATCGATCACCGTACCGGTACTGAGCGAGACCGTTTTTCCAAGGTAGCTGTCGTACCAACGTGCTTCGTCCTTGCCGGAGTCAAACTTCGCTCGCAACGTCGCTTCGTCATAGTCGTCCGCTTTCTGGTCGACGTCATCCGAAGGGTCAATCGTAAAGAACGTGAAGCCGACCGCCGCGGTAACGTCAACGTCCTGGGGTGTTTTCAGGTGGTCCGCATCGGCCCCGATGTCGCCGGTCCAGCCGCAGGCCTCGGCCGCGTTCATGGCGTCATCCATCACTTCCTGCGGCGTCCGCTGGGTGCGCGTCATCTCGCGAATCGATTGCTGAGGATAGATGGCGGCGATTCCTTCGCCACAACGATTCATGGCGGAGACATGGCCGGGAGTTGCCAAGCCAGTACGGTCGCCAAATCCAAAACTCGGTGTCATTCCGAGCGCTACACATTTCTTTGTCATGAGATTTCTTTTTTTGATGCTGCAGGGTGGGTCAAGGAGCCTCAAGCGACACCGACCCACCGATTCCAAACCACTGGTGGACCGGTGCGGCCTTCGAGCCGCTTGACCCACCCTACGTTAGACGACTTCGATGATTGCTTTGATGACGCCGGTCTCCGGCCTGGTGAACGACTCAAAGTCATTGAGGACCGAGTCAAAGCTCGTGCGGTGTGTGATCCATGGACCGGTATTGATCGTGCCGTCTTCGATCAGTTTGATGATCCGTGCAAAATCGGGTGGCAGTGCATTGCGCGAAGCGAGAATACTCGCCTCCGGTTTGTGCATGATCGGGTGCCGAAAACTGACTTCCTCGGTGGTGATCCCGACATACACCAGCCGTCCGGTCGGTGCGATGTATTGCAATGCACCCGACATCGAATGCTTGTTTCCCGTTGCATCGGTGATCACTTGATACATGTCGCCGCCAGTGATCTGTTTCATGCGATCAACTTCGCCGCCGTCGCCTTGGAAGAGGACCGTATTCTCGATTCCATAGGTCTCTTGAACAAAATCAAGCCGAGCTTGATTCATATCCATCACGCTGATGGTCGCGTCGGTCAAGCGAGCGAATTCCAAAGTCGCCAGTCCGATCGGTCCCATCCCGATGATCAAGGCATGGTCGCCGCCAGCGGGCGCACCACGATCATTCGCATGACAGCCGATTGCCAATGTTTCGACCAACGCCAATTGGTCGAACGTCAAGGACTCTGACGGGTGCAGTTTTTCGGCGCGGACCAAAAACGATTCGCACAATCCGCCGTCCGTCATCACGCCGATGACTTTCAGGTTTTGGCAACAGTTCGCCGCACCGCGACGGCATGCGTAGCAATCGCCGCAGTTCATGTAGGGCTCGATGCTGCAGCGGTCGCCAACGGAAACGTTGCTGACGCCGTCGCCGACCGCGGCCACTTCGACCCCGAGTTCGTGACCGGGAATCCGGGGGAAATCAAAGAACGGAAACTTGCCCAGGTAACAACTGATGTCGGTACCGCAAACGCCCATCCGATGCGTTCGCACCAAGGCCTGTCCCGGGCCCGGGGCGGAAGGTTCATCGATCTCGATTCGCTTGAGCGTCTTTGGCTCAAAAATTTGAATGGCACGCATGGTGATTACTTCGCTAGGTTGTAGGCGCGGATCGCAGTGCCCGCAAAAAGGTCGGATCGTTCTTCCTCGGATAACTCGCTGGCGAGCCGCTGAACCGTCTGCAGCCACTGGTCGTGGCCGCTTCGCAACAAGCAAACCGGCCAGTCGCTGCCAAACATCAATCGCTTTGGCGTAAACGCTTCTAACGCCACGTCCCAATACGGTCTCACGGACTCGATCGTCCAGGCATCGTCACGAACCTCGGTGACCACACCGGAGAACTTGCACGAGATGTTGTCGCGTCGAGCGAGTTCGCGAAAATTCTTTTCCCATTCTGCATCGTATTGGTCTGCACAAATCGTCGGCTTGGCGATGTGATCCAGCACCATGGGCTGGTTGGGATGGCGGTCCACAAATTCAATCGATGCCGGCAACTGACGGGCAAAGATCAGCACGTCATAAACCAATCCACGATCCTTGAGCAGGGCGACGCCGCGATTGAAATCATCCCCCATGATGAAGCGATCATCTGGCTCGTCTTGCACGACGTGCCTGACAGCTTTCAGCAGCGGCGCGTCGGTGAACTGATCGAGCACGTCGGCAACCTTTTCATCCGCCAGCGGGACCCAACCGACAACGCCTTTGATCAGCGGTTCAGCGGCGGCAATCTTCAGGAGTGTCTTGGTTTCTTCGACTGTTTGCCTGGCTTGGACCGAAACGAATCCTTCGACGCGACTGGCACTGGCGATCAGCCTCAGTTCGGGCGCCAAAAAGTCGTGCCTCAACACCAACATGTCATCATTGATCCAGCCGTATTCCTCCGGCGAATAGGCCCAAAGATGGTGGTGACTGTCGATCAACATGGCCGCAAATGCGTTGAGTGGTTCGCTTGAAAGGCACCACAATATCGTGAACGGGGCGATCCGACAATTTGGGGAGATCCGGTTTTGCCGCGCCGGTGGCCGGATATCAACCGAAAGTGAAATGACTCTGAAAGGCAACGCTGCGAAGCATCTTGGTTCAACGGTTTGTCAACGTTCGTAGCTTGGGACCAGCTAGCAGTGCCTGCGGCTCACAATTCAAAACACGTTCTGAGCCAGAGCCCGCTTATCGATCTTACCCGAAGGCCCGATGGGCAGATCCGTCATCGTCACAAACCGCGTGGGACACTGGAAGGTGGCCAAACGGTGTTTGCACCAGGCGAGCAGTTCGTGATCGCTGACGGATCGACCCGCATGCAGGGTGATGAACGCCCAGCCAGTTTCGCCCCATTTCGGATCGGGCACTCCGATGACCGCAGCCAAGGCCACCGCTTGGTGACTTTGCAAGATTCGTTCGACTTGGGCCGGATAGACGTTTTCGCCGCCGCTGACGTACATGTCCTTCTTGCGGCCGACCACGCTGTAATAGCCTTCTTCGTCTCGTGTCATCAGATCACCCGTCGCCAGCCATCCATGCTGGAGCGTGTTGGCAGTTTCGGTTGGGTTATTCCAGTAGCCGGAAAACACGTGCGGGCCTTTCATCCAAAGTTCCCCGACCTCACCGATCGCCGCTTCGCTGGCGTCCTCTTTGACCAGTCGGACGCCGACGAGAAAATTGGGAAATCCGATCGCCCCCTGTTTGCGGATTGAGTCTTCAGCGGGCAACGAAAAGCAGTTGGGTCCCGCTTCGGTCAAGCCGTAGCCTTGCCGCATCGCCACGCCGCGCTCCGCATAGGCTTCGATGACCGGCAGCGGGCACGACTCTCCGCCAAAGATGGCAAAGCGGACGCTGGAGAAATCGGCAGTTGAAAAGTTGGCAGCTTGCCACATCATCCGCAGCGTCGTGGGGACGCCAAACAGAATGCGTAATCCCTTCCGGTCCGAGCAACTGATTACAACGTTCGGGATCAAACCCCTTCTGTAAGACCACTCGTCCGCCCAGCAGCATCAGCGGCGTGAACAAAACATGCCAGCCGCCGGTGTGATACAAGGGCATGTTTAGAAAAACAGTGTCGTCCTGAGTCAATTGCAGTCCAATGATCGTGTTCAGTGCGTTCCAATGGATTTGGCGATACGGAATCATCGCGCCCTTGGGCCGCCCGGTGGTGCCCGAGGTGTAGAGGATCATGGCAGTGTCAGATTCATCTGCCTGGTACACGTTGATTGCCGGTTCGGGCAATTCGCTGGTTGCCAGCACGTGTGCCAGCGAAATCTGATCTCCGGTCTGATCGTTGGCATCAATCGGTAACGGTACGACTCCGGCGTCTCGCAGGGCGTCTGCCACGTCAGCGAACGTCGATTCGTAAACCAGCACTTTGGCCTGACAATCTTCGAGCAATTCGACAATGCCTGCAGGCGGCAGACGGAAGTTCAGCGGCACCAGGACGGCGCCCAGCTTGCCGCAAGCGAAGTAGAGGTCGAGATATTCGATACGGTTGCTCGAGAGACAAGCCACGCGATCGCCCGGCTTCACTCCGATGGAGACCTGCAGGTGTTGGGCGACGCGGACAGCTCTGACCTCCAGGTCGCTGTAGCGGTAGCGACGGCCATCGGCATCATCGACAACGGCCACGCGCCGGGCGTGTGCAGGTTTCTACTGCTCAACCAATCATTCAGAAACATGTCGCTACGGCACGGACGTTTCGGTAAGGACAACTCATTTGTCAGTTGTCATTTGTCAGTTGCTTGCGGGTCTAACCGATCGACCCATGACAAAGGACAACATCGTCAGACGGTCAGCGGGAATTCGGGGCAGGTTTTTGATGTGGGCTGTGGCTCGTCGGGACATTTGACTCCGTAGAACTCCATGATACCGTCGGCGGTGCAAAACCAGACTTCACCGGCTCCTGCCTCGAAGTACAGTTCCTTCTGATGTTTCATCTCGCCTCGCGTGTTGCTGGGCGATAAGACCTCAACGCAGATTTCCGGTGCCTTCTCAAACGCGTCCTGCCCCCGGACGGATGCATACCTGTCAGCGGAAAACCAACCAACATCCGCAGCCTTCACACCATCAAGCGTCGAGATAGGGCACTCGGGTAACGGCTGACCGCGTAAGAGATCATTTAGCTTTAGCAGAATGGTCGACTGCCGATAGCTGTGGTCTCCTGTTGGAGGTGGGTTCATCAGTATTTGTCCGTACGCGTTTGTCTCGATCTTGTTCGGTAAGTCAGCCAGCGACCGATCCGAGACCACTTCTGACCAGCGCCGGCGATTGAAGGCGATCTGTTCCTCGCGGGCAGGTAGTTCAATGGTTAGTCTGGTCATTTGTCAGTTGGCTGAAGCCGTCATTGGGCATTTGGCAAGTTTCAAGTTAGCTGTTAGCGGTCCCGTCCCATGGCAGTGGTGAGGATATCGATGACGGGAACGTTAAGTTTGTCCTGGTGGAGTTTACTAGTTCTTGGTGTTTCGTGTCACTTCTGGTCGCAGCCAACGGTGTAAACATGCGAAAATCCGATGTGATTCCGAGCTTTTTTCCGCGGTGGTTGCGGCTAGCGGCCTGTTGATTTAGTGAGCCGCGACGCGTAAGCGGCCGGGCATACGTCAATGCCCGGTGCCTTACGGCCCGCGGCTCACCCTTGCAATTCACATTTCGTTTAAATCAACAGCCTGCTAGGGCCAGGTGCATGGCCGGGGTGTTGCCCTTCAACCACGAGCCTTGAACAACAACCAACTTGTGTATAACAACGAGGGCTGACGCCACCGGGAAAGGGTTCGTTATCCGCCCCTGACGCGGTGGACGCGCTGCAACAGAAGAGGGCTGAATACCGACGAAGAAACTAACCATCCCTTGGCAAGACCTTGAGTCGGCATTCGAGGACCTCGGTGCTGAGTTCGACCTTCCGCCGTTTTCGCGAAGTGTTGGCCGACCAGCGCCGATTGCAAAGGCAGTGGCGTGCGTTCGAGATCGCCCGCCAACGTGAAACCGTGATCCAGTGGCTACACAGCATCGGCGTCGAGCCAGCTAACCGGGGGGCACCGAAATTTGACCCGCCACCGTTGCCCGATTTGCGGAGCATCATGTTTACCGAAGTGCGACGGTTCGTTCGTTTCGCACGTGACATCCCTGGCGTCTTGCGGATCGCACTGATTGGATCACTGACGACAGATAAAGAATTCCCCAAGGACATTGACTTACTCGTCACAGTGAGCGACGACTGCGACCTCACGCCGCTGGCGCAACAAGCCCGGAAACTCGGCGGCCACATGGCCAGCCATCAAGCCGGCGCCGATATCTTCCTCACGAATCCGGACGGCGATTACCTCGGCCGGACGTGCCCGTGGAAAAACTGTGGCGTTGGCTATCGCGGCAGTTGTGACGCGATGGGCTGCGGGCAACGTCACTATCTTCACGACGACTTCAAAGCGATCCGCTTGAAGCGGGACGTGATCGCGGATCCGCGCGTGGTGCTGTGGCCCAGCCTCTGTGCCACTGC
This sequence comes from Pirellulaceae bacterium, assembly GCA_963714715.1. Taxonomy (GTDB): domain Bacteria; phylum Planctomycetota; class Planctomycetia; order Pirellulales; family Pirellulaceae; genus JBFJVZ01. Next base: position 56,736 of record CAVQPV010000057.1, read on the forward strand.
AGACGTGCCCCCGGACGTGCAAGAACAGCTGATCGAGCCACTTGCCACGGACGAGGACAGGTAGCGTTGACACAGCTCCTGCCTGGGAAGGCAATGCATCGCAGGCTCCGCCTGCTGATTCCCCGACTCGGGAGGCGGAGCCTCCAAGTCAGTGTGTTACCAGGCGGAGCCTGGTAACAAGTGAAGCCTGGTAACAAGTGAAGATGACGGGTCGGGAGACCCGTCCTACCATCGGTTTGTGACAAGCGATTAGGCCAACAGCAACCGAGCGAGCGAGGCCCGCGCATCGCCTCCACTCGTATCCGGAATGATGGTCAGCTCGATCACCGCAGCTGCCGGGAGGTCAACGCGATAGTCTTCAACCTGGTGCGTCGCGCCGGCCGGATTGAAGTTCCACTGCTGTCGAACAATCTCTCGAAACGACTTTCCGCCATCCGCAGACCAGCGGAGCACAAACTCCTGGGTGCGTTCTACCGACGGTTCGATCACTTCTAACCTGATTCGCTGGATCCGTTGCGGGCTGTTAAAAATCAGCCGGATCGTTTGCTCACCAGGCGCAGCGGCCCGCCAGCTAGATTCGTTCCTTGGCAGTAATGCTGACTCAATCGGAAACTCAGGATCCTCCGAAGTCAGCTCGCCGATCGGCGAAGCAGACGGCGCATCAGCCTGCTCAAGTCCGAGCGCGAGCGGCTTTTCGCCGAACTGGCGCGATGCCCGCGCATCCGCCGGGTGTGGCCAAGCGAAGCGAACTTCCTCCTGGTGGAAGCGCAGGACCCGAAGAACCTGATCCGCGCGGCGAAAGCCGGCGGCGTCCTGGTGCGGGATTTCACCTGGGACCCTAATCTGCCCGATTGCATTCGGATTACCGTCGGCGATCCGGCCCAGAACGACCAATTGCTAAAAGCCCTGGCCTGACCCTTATGAGCAACCTGAAAATCGCCCTGCTCGATCGTGATGGGACACTTATCCAGGAGCCGCCCGACCAGCAGGTGGATCGCCTGGACAAGGTGGCCCTGGTACCTGGTGTGATCCCGGCTCTCCTGCGCATGCGGGATGCAGGTTACGAATTCGTCATGGTGAGCAACCAGGATGGTCGCGGCACGCCAGCGTTCCCGGAAGCCAGTTTCCAACAAGTCCAGGATTTCGTGCTGGGCCTGTTCGGCTCGCAGGGCATTACTTTTCGCGAGATCTTCATCTGTCCGCACCTGCCGGCCGAGGGCTGCGCCTGCCGCAAGCCGCGGACCGGACTGCTGACCACGTTTCTCAGCGCCACGCCACTGGACCGCAGCGCCAGCGTGGTGATTGGCGATCGGGCCACGGACCTGGAGCTGGCAGCCAACATCGGCCTGCGGGGCATGCGCATAGACCCGACTGATCGCATGGCCTGGGCCGCCATCGTCCACCAGCTGGTGGACCTGCCACGCACGGCCACCGTGCAGCGCACCACTCGGGAAACCAGCATTTCCTGCAGCGTCGATCTGGACGACGACAGCCCTGTCAGAATCCGTACGGGTATCGGCTTTTTTGACCATATGCTGGAGCAACTGGCCAAACACGGCGGCTTCTCCCTCGCCCTGGACTGCGCAGGGGATCTCGACGTCGACGAACACCACACGGTCGAGGATACTGCCCTGGCGATCGGCGAGGCGCTGCGCCGGGCGCTGGGCGACAAGCGCGGCATCGGCCGCTACGGCTTCCTGCTGCCCATGGACGAGGCGCAGGCGCGCGTGGCCATCGACCTGTCGGGCCGGGCCAGTTTTACCTTCGAGGGCGTTTTCCCCCGGAGCGAGGTCGGCAGCCTGCCGACGGAACTGGTCCCGCACTTCTTCCGCTCACTGGGTGACAGCCTGGGAGCTGTTATTCAGATCGCCGTCAGCGGCAACAACACGCACCACATGATCGAGGCCTGTTTCAAGGGTACCGGCCGCGCACTGCGCCAGGCCCTGGCCCGCCAGGGCACCGCGCTGCCCACGACCAAGGGCATTCTGTAATGCGCCAGGCCGTGGCGATCATCGATGGCGGAGGCGCCAACATCGCCTCGTTGCGGTTCGCCCTGGAGCGTCTCGGCCGGGAGTCCGTCCTGACTACTGATGCCCAGATCATCAGGGCCGCCAGCCATGTGATCCTGCCCGGCGTGGGTGCCGCCCGCGCAGCCATGGACCGGTTGATGACCACCGGCCTGGACCGGCTGATTCCCACGCTGACCCAGCCGGTGCTGGGGATCTGCCTGGGGATGCAACTGCTGTTCGATGCCTCCGCGGAAGACGACACGCGCTGCCTTAGCGTGATGGCGGGCAGCGCCCGACGATTTGTGCCGGCACCGGATCGCCCGGTGCCTCACATGGGCTGGAACCAGTTGCACAAGCTGGCCGACGCCCCGCTCCTGGAGGGTATTGCCGAGGACGCCTACTGCTATTTCGTGCACAGCTACGCGCTGCCAGTCACCGCAGCCACCCTGGCTACGGCCCATTACGGCTGGGACTTCGCGGCGATCGCCGCGCAGCGTAATTTCCTGGCCGCCCAGTTTCACCCCGAACGCTCGGGCGCCGCCGGCGCGACCCTGCTGCGCAACTTCGTGACCCGGTACTGAGCCGCCCATGGATGTCATTCCCGCCATCGACCTGCTGGGTAGCCGTTGCGTACGGCTCTATCAGGGCGACTTCGGCAAGGTCACGGAATACGCACATGACCCCATGGAATTGGCCCATGCATACCGCATCGCCGGGGCCACGCGCCTGCATGTGGTGGACCTGGACGGCGCCAGGACCGGCACGCCCGGCAATCGCGCTATCGTCGCTCAACTGGCCAGTGCGTCAGGCATGGCCGTGCAGGTGGGCGGGGGCATCCGCAACGCCGCGACCGCAGAGGCCCTGCTGGCAGCCGGCGCCGCACGGGTCGTCATCGGTTCGGTCGCCATCAACGACCCGGCTACGGTCATCGGCTGGATGCGGTCCCTGGGCGCCGACCGGTTTGTGCTGGCATTTGACGTCAGGCTCAGGCCCGACAGCGGGGAGCCCATGGCCGTCACCCACGGCTGGCGGGAATCCAGCGGACGGCTGCTGTGGGACCTGATGGACGAGTTCCTTGCGGCTGACGCCCGTCATTTCCTTTGCACCGACATTGACCGCGACGGGACGCTCGCGGGCCCGAACATCGCCCTGTATGCGCAATGCGTCCGGCGTTTTCCGGCGGCGCGCGTCATCGCCTCCGGCGGCCTGGGCTCGGCCGCGGATCTGCCGGCTCTGGCAGCCACGGGTGTGGCCAGCGTGGTCACGGGCAAGGCGCTCCTGGACGGCCGGCTGACACTTGAGGAGATACGGCAATTCTCGCGCGCCGGATAATTCCCTGCCTCGACGTGCGTGCTGGCCAGGTGGTCAAGGGCGTGCAGTTCCGCAATCACCGCGTCATGGGTGACATCCTGGAACTGGCCCGCCGCTATCGCGACGAGGGCGCCGATGAACTGGTCTTCTACGATATCACTGCCAGTCCGGAAGGCCGCTCGGTGGACCGGGCCTGGATCAACCGGGTTGCCGCCATTCTGGACATACCGTTCTGCGTGGCGGGCGGCATACGCAGCGTCCGCGACGCCGAGGAAGTGCTGAACTTCGGCGCTGACAAGATTTCGATCAATACCCCTGCCCTGGCCAACCCCGGGCTCATCACCGGAGCTGGCGCGGCGCTTTGGCTCCCAATGCGTCGTAGTGGGCATCGACAGTCGTGAGGAAGGCGGCAGCTATCGCGTCTATCAGAACACCGGAGACCCCGACCAGACACGGCATTGCGGCCGCGAAACCGGTCCGTGGCTCCGCGAAGTGCAGGAGCGCGGCGCCGGCGAGATCGTACTCAACTGCATGAATCAGGACGGGGTGCGCCAAGGCTACGATATCCCCCAGTTGCGCAGCGTGCGCGACAGTTGCGCCGTGCCGCTCATCGCTTCGGGCGGCGCTGGCAGCCCGGAGCATTTCGCCGAGGTATTCCAGCAGGCGCGGGTAGACGGCGCGCTGGCCGCCTCCGTGTTCCACTCGGCACAGATCAACATCAGCGATCTCAAGAAATTTCTGCAATCCCGGGCGGTAGAGGTACGAATATGACGGATTCCGGAATCGAGTACCTGGCGGAACTCGAAAAGCTCATTGAGGGGCGCAAGGCGGCCGCGACGGACCAGAGCTACACGGCCAGGCTCTACGCCTCGGGACCATCGCGGATCGCGCAGAAATTGGGCGAAGAAGCTGTCGAACTCGCCCTCGCCAGCGTGCAGGATGACCGCAAGCGGATCGTGTCCGAGGCGGCGGACCTGGTGTACCACCTGTTGGTTCTGCTGCGCTTCCATGACCTGACCCTGGCTGACGTAGCCCGCGAACTGAGCCAGCGCCGGCGTTGAAGCGCCGCCTGGCTGCGGTGGGCGGCTCGACCAGGGCGCAGAAAACGGGAAGACGCCGGCGCCAGGCGCCAGCTACAGTTGGTCCCATGAAACACCACGATCTTCCCGGAACCCGCAGTGGCAACGCCGCGGATGGCAGGACCCGCATCGACTGGCCGCAGGTGCTGCTGCAGACCTGCCGCCGGATCGAGACCGCTGAGCCGGGCACCGCGCTGACCGGGCTCCTCGGCGCTCTCGGCGTCAGTCGTGCCGAACTGCAGCGACAGTTCAGGGATCGCCTCGGCACGACCCCCAAGGGGTACACGCAAGCGTTGCGGCTCACCCGCCTGGCGCGCGGCGCTTCCCGGGAATCATCAGCCCTGGCGGCAACGCTGGGTGCAGGCTTCGAGTCAGCCGGGCGGGGTTACGCTGCAGCCCGCGCCGCCCTTGGAGCGCCACCCGGCCGGCTCAGGAGCAAGCTCGGCATTGGTTACTGGATCGGACTCTCGGACCTCGGCTGGATGCTCATGGGGGCCACCAGCAGCGGCATATGCTGGCTGTCCTTCGGCGATAAACCGCAGCAGCTGCTGCACGACATGCAGCACGCGTTCCCCAATGCGGTCTGGAGGGCGGACGGGCAGCGTCTCCACGACTGGTTCGAGCGCGTGCGCGACCACATCCTGTTGCCCAAGTCGGCGCTGACACTGCCGGTGGACATCCAGGGCACCGCCTTCCAGGCGCGGGTCTGGCGGGCCCTGAGCCGCATTCCGCTGGGCGAGACCCGCAGTTATGGCCAGCTGGCCCGGACCATCGGGCTACCCGCGGCGGCCAGAGCCGTCGCGGCCGCATGTGCGGCCAACCGGGTTGCCCTGTTGATACCCTGCCACCGGGTCATTGCCAGCAACGGCAATGTCGCCGGCTATCGCTGGGGCGTGGCCCGCAAGATGGCCCTGCTGGCCCGCGAGCAGGTGGAGCAACCTGCGGTTGCTCAGATGGCCACCTCGGTGGCCGGCTCCCGGAGGTTGTACCGCGAACCCATGACGTAACCGTAGGCGCCCGCGTTGGCAATGGCGAGCACGTCGCCTTCCTGGCAGGGTGGCAGCAGGCGATCTGTCCCCAGGCGATCGCCCGACTCGCAATTGGGGCCGACAATGTTCACCAGTTCAGTGGCAGGTTCGCCCCAGCGCGAGATGTTGGCGATTTCGTGGTATGCCCCGTAGAGGGCCGGCCGGATCAGGGAATTCATCCCGGTACTGACGCCGACATACTGCACCTCGCCTTTGCCCTTGGTCTGGGTGACGGTGGTCACCAGCACACCGGACTCGGCGATGAGATAACGCCCGGGTTCCAGCCAGATCTGGTACTGGGGCCAGGCCTGGCGGATTTCCTCAAGGCTTGCGCCCACCGCCGCCAGGTCAAGTGTACGGCCATCGCGTTTCTCAGGCACACCCAGGCCACCGCCCAGGTCAAGAATCCGCAGATGCGGAAAGTCCGTGGCGGCGCTGCCGAGGATGCGCGCCACGTTCTGCCAATTATCAGGGCTGAGAATGCCGCTGCCGGTATGGGCGTGCAGACCCACCACCCGGGCACCCGCTTTGCCGACGAGGTCGCGCGCTTCCGCCAGTTCAAACAGCGGAATGCCGAACTTCGAATGCACGCCCGCCGTACGCACGTGCTCGTGATGCCCGTGTCCATGACCCGTGTCAACACGCAGGAAAATATCACGGCTCGCAAACAGCGTGGCCCACTCGCGCAGTGGAAAGATATTATCCAGGGTCAGCCACACACCCTGCTCCAGGCCGAATGCGTATTCGGCGCGCGGCGCGAAATTCGGCGTAAAGAGAATCCGGTCGCGGTCGATGGCGGGAAACAGCCCGAGGACGCGGCGAATCTCGCCGGGTGATACGCATTCAAAGCCCAGCCCCGCCTCATATACCGCGCGCAGCACCTCCGGATTGCTGTTGGCCTTCATGGCAAACAGGATGCGATCGACGCCGCGTATCCCCTTGAGCCTGCCGATGGCGGCCCGCACGGACTCCAGGTCGTAGACGTATGCGGACGAGTGCTGTCGCGCCAGCCCGATGAGTTCACTGCGCCTGCGCGCCCACCACGGTGGCGGCAAGACCACCGGCTGCGGTGCCGCTTCCTGCAATTCCTCCCAGGTGGGACCGAACACGGCATCCTGGCGAACGGGCTGCACCAGCAGCCCGTGCAGCGCCTGAATGATGCGCCGTGACTGGCCCTCCTCCACCACCAGGCTGAGGTTGAGGTCGCTGGCGGCCTGGCTCACCAGATGGACTGGCAGTTCCTCGAATACATCAAAGGCCGGCCCGATCTCGTGCAACACCGAGCGGATTTTCTGTCCCACCAGGCTGACAACCTCCACCCCCTCGATGATCTGCACGCGGCATAGCTTTTCCAGTGCGCTGCGCAGCGCCCCGAGCACCCCGGCATCGATGGAGTTGGCGCCCGGATCGAGCGTCACCGTGACGTTGCTCTCCGACGTCGAAACCAGGTCGATCGACAGGCCCAGGTCACTGAAGCAGCGAAAGGCGTCGGCGAGAAACCCCACCGCCTGCCACATGCCGAGCGTCTCCATCGACACCAGGGTCACACCCATGCGGCCGGATATGGCCTTGACGCGGGGCGCATCGCTGCCGGCATCGGTCGTCACCAGCGTGCCGGGCAAGTGCGGCTGCGTGGTGTCCTTCACCCGCAGCGGAATCGAGTGGCGCCGCACCGGGGCAAGGCAGCGCGGATGCAGCACGGAGCCGCCCGTGGAGGCGATCTCCTGGGCCTCTGCATAGCTCAGCACCCGCAACAGGCGCGCCCCCTGCACCACCCTGGGATTGGCGCTGAACATGCCGGGCACGTCGGTCCAGATCTCAAGACCGGCCGCCTGCAGCCGGGCTGCGAAGTAGGCACCGGATGTGTCGGAGCCGCCACGCCCCAGAATGACTGTCTCATCGTGGGCGTTGCTCGCAATGAAGCCCTGGGTCAGCACGATTCCCGGCAAGGCCCGGCAGTGAGCCTGCAGCTGTGGATCTGCGTCATAGTCGCAACTGGCGTTGATGTAGCGGGTTCGCTCGCTGGTGTTGGGCAGATCTACGCTGCGCAGCACCCGGCGGGCATCGAGCCAGGTCGTGTCGAGGCCGCGCTGCCGCAGGTATGCCGCGCCCAGCGTTGTTGCCATCAGTTCGCCCAAGGCCATGGCCTTGGCATGCGCGCGCGGGGTCACTTCACGAATCAGATGGATGCCGGCGAACAATTGCGCCATTTCCGTCAGGTAGGCACCGAGCAGCGCGGCGCCATCCAGCCCGAGGTCGCGAGCCAGGTCCAGGTGGGCCTTTTCAATGGCGCTCATATGCCGCCCAACCTCGCCATCCAGGGCTCGCTGCAGGGCATCCTGGATGCGATTGGAGACTCCGGCCAGGGCCGAGTGGACGACCAGCAGGCGGTAGCCGGCGGTCACCCTCTCCGTCAGCAGGTCGTGAATGACCGCCCAACTCCGGGAGGATGAAACGCTGGTACCGCCAAATTTCAGCACCAGCCAGGGGGAGGTCTCCGGAGATCTGCCCGCCGGCACAGCTGGAAAACTGTCTGCGTCAAGTGTCTGCATCGTGCTATTCCTGATTCCGCCGCACATGCCCGGCCAACATGTAAAAAAGCCCGCTCCGGTAAACCGTTGCGGGCTGATCTCAAGTCCGTGAATCTTGTCCGGGTCGTGCCTGGCTTACACCCCGCAATACGACGCGCAGGCCCGGATGGCCTTGCGCTTGAGTCCCTGCTTACCTGCGGCGCCGAACATGGTGCGCAAGTAGAGCCGAAGCGCCGCCGCGGGTCAAGTCCCCTGCTCGCGCGTGGTCACTGCGCCAAGCGACGCTGAGCTCACCAGTCTGGCGTACTTGGAGAGGACCCCCGGATTGGCCGACGGCGGCGGCTGCGACCAGCCTTGTCGCCGGACCGCCAGCACCGCAGCGGGCACATCCAGGGTAATCGTGCGCACCACCGCATCTATCGTGATGGCATCACCGTCTTCCACCAGCGCGATCGGGCCGCCGACGGCCGCTTCCGGCGTGACGTGACCCACCACGAATCCGTGGCTGCCCCCGGAGAAGCGCCCGTCCGTTATCAACGCGACCTGCCCGCCCAGCCCACGGCCCATGATCGCCGAGGTCGGGCTCAGCATTTCGCGCATACCCGGCCCGCCCCTGGGGCCTTCGTAGCGGATCACCACGACATCACCCGCCACAACGCCGCCACCCAAAATCGCTGCCAGCGCTTTTTCCTCGGAACCAAACACCCTGGCCCGGCCACTGAATGCCAATCCCTCCTTGCCAGTGATCTTGGCAACTGCGCCATCCGGCGCCAGGTTGCCGTAGAGAATGACCAGGTGGCTGTCCTTTTTGATGGGGTTGTCAAAGCCGTGCACGATCTGCTGGTCGGGAGCATAAGGCCGCACCTGCGCCAGATTTTCCGCCAGCGTCTGCCCGGTGACCGTCAGGCACTGGCCATGCAGCAGACCCGCGTCCAGCAACATTTTCATGAGGGGCTGAATGCCACCATTTGCAACCAGTTCGGACATCGAATACTTGCCACTCGGCCGGAGATCAGCCAGCACCGGCACCCGCGCGCCGATGCGGGTGAAATCATCAAGCGACAGGGCTATCCCGGCTTCGTACGCCATCGCTATCAGGTGCAGTACCGCGTTAGTGGAACCGCCCACGGAAATCACCATGGTGATGGCATTCTCAAACGCTTCCCGGCTCAGGATGTCGGACGGGCAGATTCCCCGCCGAATGAGTTCCACTACTGCGGCGCCGGCCCGCCGGCAGTCCTCATGCTTCTGGCTCGAGACAGCTTCCTGTGCCGAACTGTCCGGCAGCGACAGGCCGAGGGCTTCGATCGCCGAAGCCATGGTGTTGGCCGTGTACATGCCGCCACAGGAACCCGCACCAGGGATAGCCGTCCGCTCCACCTCCAGCAACTGCGCAGCAGTCATGCGGCCACCGGCAACCGCACCAACCGCCTCGAACACCGACACGATATCGCGGCGCCCGGCACCCGGCTTGATCGTGCCCCCGTAGACGAACACGGACGGCCGATTGAGCCGCGCCATCGCCATGACACAGGCCGGCATGTTCTTGTCGCAACCGCCAATGGCCACGAAGCCGTCGAAGCCCTCGGCACCGACAACAGTCTCGATTGAATCGGCGATAACCTCGCGTGACACCAGTGAATAGCGCATCCCGGGGGTACCCATGGAAATGCCATCGGACACTGTTATGGTGTTGAATATCACGGCCTTGCCACCCGCCCTGTCCACCCCGGCCGCCGCCTCCTTCGCCAGCGTGTCGATATGCATATTGCAGGGCGTGACCATGCTCCACGTGGAGGCCACGCCAATCTGGCTTTTGCGAAAATCCGCCTCGGTGAAGCCCACCGCCCGCAACATAGCCCGGCTGGGCGCCTGGCTGACGCCATCCACGACAATGCTTGAATACCGGCGTTCGCCGCCGCCTGGCCTGGACCCATCGTCAGTCATGTGCTGTTCCTGTCGGCATTAACAGTCGGAAAGCGGCTTACTCTTCTTCTGGCCGCCGATTCGAAAATACAAGTTTATCACCAGCGCGGAATGAGCCGTTCAGTCACCGAGTATCTTGCCCGGATTCATGATCCCTGCGGGATCCAGCGCCTGCTTGACGGTGCGCATGAGGTCCAGTTCGACCCCGCTGCGAAACCGCCTCAGTTCCGGCACCTTGAGCAGCCCGATGCCGTGCTCTGCGCTGAAACTCCCGTCCAGCCGCATGGCCACCGCGTTGATCTCGCCCGTCATCAGCGCCCACATGTCGAGAAATGCCTGCGGAGCCATGCCCTCAGGTTGCGTGAGGTTGAAGTGCACATTGCCGTCACCCACGTGGCCGAACGCTACCACGCGCGTACCCGGCATCAGCCGCATCACGATTCCTTCCGCCTCGCCCAGAAAATCACCCATGCGGGAAACCGGCACGGAGATGTCGTTCTTGATGCTGGCGCCGCCAATTTTCTGGGCATCTGAGATATTGTGGCGCAGCGCCCAGAAAGCATCGCGCTGCGCGCCGTTGCGCGCGGCCACGCCGTTCTCCACCAGGCGTGACTCCAGGCATTCAGCGAGAAATGTTTCCAGCTCCTCCTCGGCCACGGGCTGGTCCCGTGCCGTAGCTATTTCCAGCAGCACATACCAGGGGAACGGGTCCGGCAGGGGCTCGCGCGCCGCTGGCAGGAACCGCAGCACGAACGCCATGGCCTGGCGACTGATCAGTTCAAAAGCGATCAGCTCATCGCCCAGGCCCAGCCGGGCACGACTGTGCAGCGCGATGGCAGCCTGGGGATCAGCAACAGCGACCAGGGCCGTCGCCACGCCCCGCGGTCGCGGGTACAGCTTGCAGGTCGCCGCCGTTATGAAGCCGAGGGTGCCCTCGGCGCCAATGAACAGCCTGCTTCAGATCGTAACCGGTGTTGTCCTTGCGCAAGGCCCGCAGCCCGTCGAAAACCCGACCGTCAGGCAGGACCACCTCGAGTCCCAGCACCAGTTCCCGGGCGGTGCCGTAGCGAAGCACATTGGTGCCCCCGGCATTGGTCGAGAGGTTGCCGCCCGAGCTGGGCAGCTGCCTTCTGCCGCGAGACTCAGCGGAAAAAACCGGTCTGCCTCAGTGGCGGCAGCCTGCAACGATGCCAGGACGCAGCCTGACTCCGCGGTAATGGTGTAATTATCCGGGTCCAGGTCCCGGATGGCTGCCATGCGGCGTGCCGAGACGATGATCTGGGGCTCTTCCGGAGTGGACCGGGCGACTGCACCGCCCACCAGTCCGGTATTCCCGCCTTGCGGGACCACGCCAATGCCGTGGCGGGAGCACAGCGCCAATATGGCTGCCACCTCATCCGTGGCCCCGGGCAGCAGCACCAGGGGGGCCTCGCTGCGGAAAAACCCGCGCCACTCCACGAGGAATGGCGCCCGCTCCTCGACCGTCTCCAGATACCCGGCCGGTCCGACGATATCTCTCAACTCACGGGTGATCGGCAAATCGAGAGACGGCGCCATATTTTGTAAGACCGGCCCAGCCAGGCGGTGAGCGCGCAGCTTGCGCGCGTGATTGCGGATGCAGTACGTTCTAGCCTTCGCAATGTTAGTTCCCCAGGGGTCGGGGAGCAAAGCATGGTTTTCATCGGCCCGTGGGCGACGTGATGGATCAGGCAGTTGGCGACCACCCGCCTCTTGAGAACATGCACGGCAGCGATGATCCCATTCTCGCCGGCGCCGACCTCGATTTACGCCAGCGGGGTAACCTGCTGGACCTGGATCGCCAGCTTCACAAGCACTGGGATCTCGGACGCAACCTGGTGCTGGCCTGGTGCCCCTGCCAGGCCGGCATGCTGCTGCTGGTCGTGCCTCACTACGCGATAGCGGAGTATGCCGTCACCGGTGAAGCGGAGTCGGCCCCCACCAGACCGGACAATCATGAATTCATTGCGCGCCTTCTGGCCGGGTCGCGGCAGTTTCGGCCCGACAGATCAGCAGCGCCGCGCGGCTTCTGAATACCGAGCCGGCAGTCCTTGCGCTGCGCCAGCCCCTGACCGGCTCAGCCGGCGAGGCTCGCCTGATTGAGCGCATCATCAGGCGCTATGGTGTGAGCTACGTGCCGAGCCGGGCGGTAGCGTTGTTCGATATCGTCGGCTTCAGCCTGCTGCATCCATTCGAGCAGATGACCCAGCTGAACAGCCTGGCGCATTCGCTGAATTCGGCTCATAGCAAGATGCTGGGCAAGCGCCTGAACGTCGATTTCGCCCACTCGGGCACGGGCGATGGTTTCTACATCTGGAACCGGGACCTGGGCGTGGAGGCCAACACCAATCTCTATCACCTGATGCACCTGGTGCTGGCAGACAGCGCCATCGCGCGCCGCAAGGCGCTGGGGCGCACGGTGCCGCACCTGCGAGCCGCATTCCACCTGGGTGGATGCTGACGAGTTTCACCACGCCGAGGGCCTCGGACCCCGACGCTGTCCACCCAGATTGTCGGTGATGTCACCATTGAACTGGCCCGCATGATCGAGCGCGCCATGCCGGGCCAGATCCTGGTCGGGGACTTCCAGGCCGACCTGCCCCTTGCAGAGGATACGCATTCCGGTAGCGTTCACCTGGATGCGATCTCATTCATCGACCGCGCGCAGCACAATCGTCGCGCCTCAACGGGCTCGAACTTTCCGGCGAGGCGGTGGAGTCCATCAAGTGCTACCTCACCGGCCGGGCACAGGCCGACGGCACGTTCACCATTCGCAAACTGGCGATCAGCGATAAACATGGCCTGACCCACAGCGTGTTCAAC
>CAVQPV010000058.1:0-88143 GCA_963714715.1 Pirellulaceae bacterium
ACCTGCAAGATCTTGCCGTCCTCATTCAGCAGTTTTCGGAACCAGACAACGCGACTGGCACGTCGGCCGTGCGGCTCCATCGATTCGACTTCGGTGACCACCTGGACTTTGTTGCCAAAGAAAATCGGCGCTTTGAATTCCCAGTCCGTGATCGCGGCGAACGCGAGCGTGGCGACTCGCGGGAAATGGGTGCTTAAGCCAGCCATCACACTGAGCCCCAGCAGTCCATGAGCGATCGGTTCACCATAAGGCGAGGACGCTCCGGAGGTGTCGGTGTGAAGTGGATCGTGGTCACCGGTCAGCTGAGCGAAGTCGGCCACGTCGTTACCGCTGATCTCGCGCCACTCGCTGACCCAAGCGTCACCGACGCTGAGATCCTCGCAGTAAAGCAGCTGTTTTGCGGTTGTTTGATCCATCGACGCTCATCTCTTTGACGTGGCGGCACGAAGCCTGAATGCCTAAAGATCCCTCTTTTTTAGAACAAAAACAGCCCTCAGTGGGGGGAGACGTCGGAAAGTTTTCTTTGCTGTGCTGCTTGTTCCGATTGCGACAGCCTTGCCGAGCGGTATGCGGACTGCCCCGACTCGAAAAGACCGACCAATTCCTGGACAATCAACGACGGAGCCAACGAGACGTCGCCGGCCGAAGTGGCTAGCATAGTTTGCTCACACACTCTCACCAGAATCTCCCTTCATAACGGAAACAACGGATGAACTGTCGAATTTTGCCCATCATCATCTTGACGCTTCTGAATGCTGGTTACTCGTCTGCTGCCGAACCAGCGCCGAAGTTCGAGCCACATTTGTTGATGATTGATGCCAATGAAGGAATCGCATGTGGCGACATCGATGGTGATGGCAAGAAGGACTTGGTCGCCGGCCGCAATTGGTATCGCGGCGGCGATTGGGCGCCGCGACCGCTGCGTGTGATCGAAGATTGGAATGGCTACATCCAAAGTAACGGCGACTACCTGTGGGATGTCAATGGCGACGGTCGCTTGGATGTGATCGCCGGATCCTTCGTCCCCAGCGAAGTTCATTGGTACGAGAATCCGGGCTCCGAGGGACTGAGACTTGGCAAGCTCTGGCCGCAACATCTGCTGGTTGACACGAAGCTTTCGCAGAATGAGGGCCAGATGATGGAAGACATCGACGGCGATGGGCGACCCGAATGGGTCGTCAATAGTTGGAACAAAAAGAATCCAACCGTGCTTTGGAGGCTCGTGGAAAAGGAACCGTCGGCCGCCGCGACACCAGTCGGCAAAGGTAAGGATGCCAAACCGGTCGCTGGTGGTGCCGTCTACGACTTGAAAGCCCATGAGCTTGGTGCTGACATCAATGGTCACGGCATGGCGGTCGGCGACTTAAACGGTGACGGGCTCAAAGACGTCCTGGTTGGGCTCGGTTGGTACGAGCAACCGAAAGAAGGACCATGGTCTGGGCCTTGGAAGTTTCATGCAAACTGGGAACTGCATTCCAGCATTCCGATGATCGTCGTCGACTTAGACAAGGACGGCGACAGTGATCTGATCTTTGGTAACGGGCACGACTACGGATTGCTGTGGTGGGAGAACACGGGCGCCGGCGATGACGGCAACATCGAGTTCACCGAACACAAGATCGACGACAGTTACAGCCAACCCCATACCTTGGCGTGGGCTGACTTGGATGGCGATGGATCAGCCGAGTTGATTACCGGCAAACGCTACTATGCTCACAACGGAAAAGACCCCGGTGGCATGGAGATGCCGTGCTTGTACTACTACAAGTGGAACGACAAGACCGGTGAATTCACGCGTCGCACGATCGATGAGGGCCACGTCGGCTGTGGTCTGCAACTGGTGGTCGAAGACATTGATGGTGACGAAAAGGTCGACATCGCCGTTTCAGGCAAAAGTGGGACCTATCTGTTGCTAGCGAAATGAATGGCGACCAAGCGCAGCGGCTGACGATTCGCGAGGCCCAGGATGCAGTCGACAGGTGGATCGAGACCATTGGCGTTCGCTACTTTGACGAAATGACCAACCTGGCACAGTTGGTCGAGGAAGTCGGCGAAGTTGCCCGAATTCTCTCCCGGACCTGCGGCGAGCAATCCTTCAAAGCGGGGGAAACACAGGGGGACTTGGCCGATGAATTAGCAGACGTGTTGTTTGTCACGGTCTGTTTGGCCAACCAGAGCGGCATCGATTTAACGGATGCCTTGCGGCGTAACTTGGAGAAAAAGACCAAGCGAGACAAGACCCGGCATCTGGATAACGAGAAGCTGAAGGAGGGGTAGTCGGGAATCGGGGAGGAGTCGCTCTGCGACTCCGCCCCGAGTTGGCACTCCTCCGCAGCCAACTCGCGTTTTCTCTTGCCCTGCGGCGAAGCTGTGCGGTATGACCAAACGCTGGAAGTGTCCAAATTGCTAGAACAAGAGACTGTGACATGCGTGGCAGGATGCCCTCATCGCTCGCAAAGCCTGCGATCGTACCCGTTTGCTGTTTTGCGGTCATGCTGATCACGCTTGCGTCTGGCTGCTCGCTCTGGCGTGGCAAGTCAGATGAGGTGGGGCGGGAATCGCGGCTCCGCGATCTGATGAAAGTCCCTGAACCTCCCGATTTGCTTCGAGAAGCGGTGGTGCCGCGGGGCCTGAATGTGGTGCAAGTCGACGGCGTTGCCGCAGTCAACTCGCTTCAAGGTACCGGTGGACCAAGCGATCCATCGTTTTATCGGGAACAGTTGCTCGAGGAAATGAAACGCAATGGGGTCAACAATCCCAACAAATTCCTGGAGCGGGATGATACGGCACTCGTGCTGGTCAGGGCTTTTGTGCCTCCCGGAGCACGTCGCGGCGATCCGCTGGATGTGAAGATCACGTCACCACCGAAGAGTCGAGTCACAGATCTGCATGGCGGATGGTTGTTGGATACGCGTTTGCGTCATCAGCGTTTATTGAACAGCGCGGTTCGCAAGAGTGAAGTCATGACGATGGCGACCGGTCCGGTGCTGACGCGAGCGAACTATTCGCCGGGCGAAGACGATGCACTGAAAATCGAAGGTCGAGTTCTTGGCGGTGGGCGTGTTCAAATCGAGCGAAAGCTCGGCCTGATTCTGCGACCGGAATACCAACACGTGAAGATGTCGGCGGCGCTTGCCGCGGCCATCAATCGCCGCTTCTTTTTCTTTGACGGCACGACACGGCGGGGAATTGCCAAGGCGGTCGAAGACGATTTCATCGAAGTCGAATTGCATCCGCGATATCGTGACAATGTCCACCGCATGATCGCTGTCATTCGCGCCATCAGCGTCAAACCCGAGTCGTCCGACACGCAAGAGCGTCTTGTTGATTTGGCCGGCAAGTTGAATGATCCCGCCACGGCCGCCGATGCCGCGTTGCAGTTGGAGGCGATGGGAGAGTCCGCGATTCCAACCTTGCTAGAGGGAATCAAGGCATCCAATCCAGAGCTTCGCTTTTATGCTGCTGAGGCACTTGCCTATCTCGATCGCGTCGAAGCGGTTGAGCCACTTGTCGAGGCCGTGCGATCGGTGCCCGCCTTTCGCCAGCCGGCACTGTTGGCAGTTCAAGGAATCCCACATCACTCGGCTGTCGAAGGGCTGAGAGGTCTATTCAATGAATCGAGTTTGGAAACGCGTTACGGTGCGTTTGTCTCGATCCGCCGCCGTGACGACGGCATCAAGACACTGGGTGGAGAGGTGGTCGGTGATTCGTTCCGTGTTTATCGTGTGGAATCGAGCGCGCCGCCCGCGGTGGTCGTCTCGCTGCGAGAAACACCGGAGATCGTGTTGTTCGGCGACGTTTCGGCGCTTGCAATTCCCAAGTTCCTGTTTGGTCCTGGCGGTTTGATCTTAAAAGCGGATCCAAGTCAGCCGGGCAAGCTGCGGATCAGCAGGTTCCGGCCCGGCAAAGAAGACCAGCGTGCTGTCGTTGGGATATCGATTGACGCGGTGATCCGTGGAATCGCAGCGGTTGGCGGTGGCTACGGAGACGCCATCACCGTGCTGCGGTCGGCCAAAGACAGTGGCTTTCTGGCCGATCAGCTGGCGATCGACCCCTTGCCTAAGGGGCAGCGGACCTACTACCGCGACGATGAGGAGCGGCAGGACTCCGTGGATTCATCGACTTCCGAGGCAGCAGCAGATCCACCGAGTCTGTTGACCGGAGCATCTTTCTGATCAAGATCGCCCCGCGGTCAGTTGACATCGGTGGGGCGTTGACCAAACTCTGAATCGCATCATGCGATTCCATTTGACCTTTTTATCGGCGTTGGCGATTCTCCTTTCGGGGTGTCCGCTTTCACAGCCACCAACGGAGCCACCGGTCTCCGCGGTGGACGATTCCGTTTCCGTTGGAAAAACTTGTTTCCCGGACGCTTCGCGAGAATCAAGAACAACGTGGTCTTTCCACGGACTTGCACGGCGCATGGCAGATCCTTCACGGTGTGCTTGCCTACGGCGATCAGTTCCAAGTTGACACGCCCGC
Organism: Pirellulaceae bacterium; assembly: GCA_963714715.1. GTDB lineage: Bacteria > Planctomycetota > Planctomycetia > Pirellulales > Pirellulaceae > JBFJVZ01. Next base: position 4,483 of record CAVQPV010000058.1, read on the forward strand.
CGGCCGACAAGGGGCCATCGAATACTTGCGAGCTGGTGGATCGATCATGGGATTCGATCCCACACGCGGTGATCTGTTGGGCCAGCCGCCGCGTCACGGACTTCGCTTGGACGTCCAGCCGGTCACGAAAATCGGCCAGGGACATCGCGATCAATGGTTGGCCGTGTTGGCCCAGTCAGGGCTTGATGCGGATGCAGAGCTGCAAGTCGGCGACCAGTCGTTTTCGATGCGCGACTGGGTCAATCAAGTTCAATACGATGTCCCGCTGAACCTGGAGAAGGAGTACAGTTGGACGCTGATCGCACTGACCGCATTCGATGATACCGATCACGCGTGGACAACGAGGGACGGTGAAACGCTTAGCACCGAGTCGTTACTGAAATCTGAATTGGCTCAAGATCTTCAGGACAGTGCTTGCGGTGGAACGCATCGCTTGATCGGGATCGCCATGGCATTGCAGAAACGAAAAGACGAAGGTGCTCCGATCACCGGCGTTTGGCTAGAGGCGCAGCAAGTTGTTGATGACAACGATCGCCTTGGCAAAGCAAAACCAGAATCCGGATGGTTCTTATTCGGTTGCCTATCTCCATCGCCCCGGTTGGGCGCGCGACTTGGGCGAGGTGTTGGGAACGACCGGCCACGTGCTGGAGTTCCTCGCGTTCGCGGCTTCCGACGAAACGCTCCGCACGCCCTGGGTGGAGCGGACGGTGCGGCGGGTCTGTCAGATCCTCGATCAATGCCAAGGAATCGATCTGGAATGCGGAGTCCTCTACCACGCCCTCCACGGCTTGGCCGAGTACCAGGCCCGCATCACGCGGTAGCAATCGCGGCCCGTGTCTGATCTGATCTTCGTGGGATAGTTGTTGGTCACATCCAAGTGTTCAGTTGGCGGCGTTTGTTGGAGTCCACGCTCTCGCGTGTCTTTTTTGAGGCGTAAAGGCAGTACTCCAACGATGGGTAGCGACTCTAATTCTTGGCTGTGACGAACCAGCAGGGTGAAATCGCCAGCGTCTGCCGCTTAAAATGTCTCGGGAGTTTTCGTCCGCGGCATGGCTGATCATGCCGCGGCAGCGACGGAGAAACTGCAGCCGATTAACGGCCAGGGAACTCGATGAGCGACTCGAATCATGAAACTGCGAAATGCGATTTCTTCGTCAGCTACCATCATCGCGACGAACCCTGGGCCGAGTGGATTGCCTGGCGGCTGAATAAAGCGGGCTACACGGTCAGGGTCCAGGCTTGGGACTTGGCGGCAGGCTCGAAGTTTGTGTCAGATATGCGTCAGGCCGCGTCGCGGGCGGATCGCATCATTGCGGTTCTCTCATCCAACTACCTGGCATCCACCCTAACTCGCGCTGATTGGGCCTTTGCCTTCCAACAGGATCCACGAGGCGAGAAAGGGCTGTTGATCCCCGTGCGCGTTCAGGCAGCGCGAACTTCCCGCAATTCTGGGCCCGTTGGATTATGTCGACTTTGTTGGTGCGGACGCGACCGAGTGCCGGCGGCGGCTATTGAACAGTGTTCGCATCGATCGCAGGAAGACGCCGGAACTCGCGATCTCTCCCGACGATACGGTCACGCTGGATGCTGAACGGGCTCGGCAGTCTGCCACGGGAGCAGCTTCTCGATCGAGCCTTGGCCCGCTGGCAAGACAAGTATGCGTTCTTACAAGTGCAGTTGGCAAAGGCTTCCTGCGGCGAGAAAAACGCCTTGATATCCCGGTTGCTGGATGATGCCGAGGAGCAAATCGGGAAATTGCAGGCGGCCTGCGAGATTGCCTCCGCGGACGCACAGCGGGACGCTGCCGACGCTCTGAAACCGAGTTTCCCGATTGACTCTCAAGATCCTGGCGGAGGGCTCGGCACCCCGTTTTTAACGGCACGCACACCCCACGGACGGTCACGGGAACGCCGCGCACGATTTGAACTGCTGGGCGAAGAAACGTCGATTGGCCGTCATCACAGGTGTGATGTCGTTGTCGACGTCAAGACGGTGAGTCGTGTTCATGCCAAAATCATTCGCCAGGGCGAGCAGTTCTTGTTGGCAGATTGCAATAGTCGAAACGGCACCTATCTCAATGGCGAATTGCTTCGGGGGCCGGAGTTGCTGCGAGAAGGAGACCGAATCCGCCTCAGTAAAGTTGAATTCGTTTTTCAACATCGCGCGGCGCGTGCGGAGGACGGGAGCAGCGTCGATGGCTTGAATCTGTTGGCGACATCCGAGGCCAAGCTCGAGGCGTTGATGCGGATCAACGCCAACCTAGGTAACGCACTGGATGAAGTCCTGCCGCGAGTGCTGGAGAGTTTGTTTGATATCTTTCCGTCAGCTGATCGCGGTTTCGTCGTCATTCAAAACGATTGCGGCGAGCTTTTTCCCCGCTGGGTGAAAACACGTCGCAAGACAGATCACACAGAAACGGTCGGAATCAACTGCGCTGCCATCCGCATGGTGATGGATAGCCGCGAAGCGATTCTGTCGCTGGATGTTCAGGAGGATAGTCGCTTTGGTAGCCGGCCATCGATCGCGGACTGTTCAGTTCGATCCATGATTTGTGCTCCCCTCTGCGACGGCGAGGGCAACGCATTCGGCGCACTGCAAATCGATTCCGCGCAAGGGCGTGGCCAATTCAAACAAGACGATGTTGACCTGTTGGCAGGTGTCGCGGCTCAGGCGGGAATCGTGATCGACAACGCACGCATGCAAGAACAGACGCTCATGCGGCGAGAAGTAGAACAAGATCTGAAGTTGGCGACCGATGTTCAGCGGGCATTTTTACCCCAGCGGTCACCCACCGTCGACGGGTATCAATTCAGCAGCTTTCACAAAGCGACCCTTCACATCGGTGGCGACTACTTTGACTATATCAGTCTGCCGGACGGACGCACAGCGAGCGTCGTCGCCGATATTGTTGGTCGTGGTGTCGCTGCCGCCATGTTTATGGCAAAACTTTCCGCGGAGACTCGATTTTGCCTGGCCAGCGAGCCGAATCTCGCCGGGGCGATTGAGCGATTGAATGAACGATTGAGCGATTTGCGTGTCGATCGATTCGTAACGTTTCTGATGCTGGTGGTCGATCCGAACAGTTCCAACGTGACCATGGTCAACGCGGGACACATGCCGCCGATTGTGAGAATGGCAACGGACGGATCGCTCAGCGAACCTGGCAAACAAGAATCCGGTCTACCGATCGCCATCGATTCAGCAATGGAGTACGAGGCAGTCGAATTTGAAATGAATTGCGGCGACATCGCTGTCATGTTCACCGACGGAATCAACGAAGCGATGAACGACAAAGATGAAGCATTCGGGGGGCAACGTCTTCGAGGGCTCGTCGCACAAGGGGGAGATGCCGATCAGATAAGAGATCGGATTGCCAATGCGGTGCTGGAGCACATGGGGCCAGTTCCAGCGTTTGACGACATGTGTCTCGTGGTCATCCAGAGAGTCGTATGATTCAGGTCCGGCAGGCGTTCAGGCGTGACTGTATCTCCAGTTGAATCTTTTCCGGGCCTCGCGTGCCGTCGATATCCAGCACCAATTCCTTGCGACGGAAAAGGTCCAACACCGGTTCGGTCTTCTCGTGGTAGTCCCGCAGGCGGTCTGCCAACGCTTCGGGCGTGTCATCAGGTCTGGAAACGAGTTGGCCGCCGCACACATCGCAGACGTTTTCGACTTCCGGTCGATGTGAGATCAGGTTGTAGTCCAAACCACATTGGTCGCAAAGCCGACGAGACAAGACTCGTTGGCGGACGACCTCGTCAGGAACTTGGATGTGAATCACTGCGTCGATGTCATAACTCTCAAGAAAGAATCTCGCTTGCGGAGCGCTCCGCGGGAAACCATCCAGAATGAATCCGTAATTCCAATCGTGCTCTTCGAGCCGCCGAAGCACAATTTTTGCCACCACGTCATCGCCCACCAATCTTCCGTCGGCAACGATCCGTTTGACTTGCGCGCCCAACTTGGTGTGATTCTTGATGTGCCAGCGGAAAATGTCGCCGACGCTGATGTGAACCAAATCAAACGCCTCGACCAGCATCGCAGCCTGGGTTCCTTTGCCAGAACCCTGGACGCCCATGATCACGTACTTGTGCATAACTCGCTGCCATCCCTCGCAGTAACAACGGATTCCAATTAATTTTCTTTGACCGATAGCAGGCCAACTTAACAGATCGGCGGTGCAACACGCGTCTGCAGCCGCGACGGATTGCCGCAGCTCACTGGCATCAAAACGCCTGCTCGGACAGGTCGCTATCGCCGAACTGGGGACTTTGCTCGTCATCAACCCGATTCAAGCATTTCCCTGAAAATCGGAACCGCCAGTAACCCTGAGGGGGGAGTCGGAAGAGTGATGCGTTATAGTTTAGGCCTTTCGGAGCAAACGATGACGACGATTTCAGATCCGCCGGAGATGATTCCTGGTGGCTTCACCCCTCGATTCCATTGGCGTGTATTGGGCACGCCTGCGCCGGTATTTCCAGGTTTTGAAATCGATATTTGTGATCCCGTCGGCAAGGACGGCGAGCCGGATGCCGTCTGGCACCGCACCCGAGCCAAGAGCATCTTGCGAGATCATCCAGAGGTCAAGAAGCTGTTTGGACCGGCACCGATCTCGGTGGTTTTTTGTCTGCTAGCGACTGCACTGCAAATCGGCATCGCCATTGCTTTGCTGGGCCAGCCGTGGTGGGTCATCCTCTTAACCGCCTGGTGTGTTGGCGCCATCCTGAACATTGCGCTCTTCAATTTGGCGCATGAGTGCAATCACGCTTTGATCTTCAGGAACAAAACCGCTAGCCGTTGGCTGTTCACGCTCACATCGTTACCGATGCTGTTTCCGGGGCATCACACGTGGTGGATCGAGCATCACGTCCACCACAATCATTTGGGTAGCGACAAAGATTTTGTCAAACGCCGCCGCGGCATCTTGTTGGCATTCAAAGATCGGATTTTCAATCACGTGCCGGGTCCTCGCGTGCGGCGGATGACGTCCTGGCTCACGACACCACTTTTCTGGCCCATTGCGGCCTTCATGCTGCTCACGCAAATCTTGCGGGCGATCGTTGGATTGATCGTGTATGCGGTGACCGCCATTTATCATCGGCAACTCAAGCCCACCGATTTTGCCTTGGCGATCCTGGCGGACCAGCATTTGGTTTCGGGTTACAAACGTTACAAGATTGAAATGTGGGCCGTGACGTATCCCCTGGTCGCCTTGACGATGATCGGTGCGCTGTATTGGTTCTTTGGTTGGGTGCCGTTGGCTTATCTGTTTCTGAGCGCATTGTTTACGACCGGTTTCTTACAGCCGCTGGCGTTCGGATTGATGCTCAGCAATTCTCATTTTCATGGGCACCAGTGCTACCAGCCGAGTTCCTCGAATTACGGTCCGGTCAATTGGATCACGTTCAATTTCGGCATGCACACCGAGCATCACGACTTCCACTACATCCCCTGGTTCCGCCTGGGCAAACTCCGCAAGATCGCGCCGGAATACTACAACGACCTCAAGCAGACGCGGTCCTTCTGTGCCTTAGCACTGCTATTCGCCTTCGGCACCCGCGACGCGTTCAATAACGAAGAGTACCGCAATGCCGAGTTGCTGAAGAGCTGAATATCACGCACGGAATCTACTTGAAGCTGTCCTAGATGTAGAACATCATTGCGTCGCCGTGGCGGCAGCCTTCGACGAGATCGCTCAGCCGTGCCTGACTCAGCACCCGGCGGGCGGCTGCGGAGGCGCCGTCCCAGACTTGTTGCAGCAGATCGTCGGCCGGTGTTCCTTTCGTTTCGGTTTGACAACCAGATTCTTGGCAGCCGACTGCTTCGGCGATTTCCAGTAACGTCAGTGTGGCCGGGTCAACAGCAAGCCGATAACCGCCTTGGGCACCTCGGATACTCTGCACCCAACCCGCGGCGCGCAGCGTTCGAAGAATTTGAACCAGGAATGGTCCCGGGATTCCGTGACGATCGGTCATCTCGCGGACGGTCACGGGCGTATCGCCATTGCGAATCGCCAATTCCAACATCGCCAGACAAGCGTAATGAACACGCGCCGAGATCACCATGATGTCGTTCTCAGTCGTGTAAACCGCATTCGGTCTTTTTGAATCCGCTCCACCGCCCTGCCCTCTCGTCTTCGCCGGGCAAGATGGATCGCGTGCACGGTTGGCATCCGATGCTCGGGTAACCACGATCATGCAGCGGGTTGTACGGAATCGTTCTCCGCCATGATCAACGCCCAAACATCCTTGTGGGTCCAATTCGCCAACGGACTGACTTTGACAAGTTGAAACTTGCGATCCCAACCGACGATTGGTGCCTTGGCTCGGTCATCACTTTGATCGCGGCGAATCGCGCTGGCCCAAGCATGCTGGCCCTTTGCCGCATCGTGAAGCACACGAATTTTTCGATCGAAGCAGCATTGATTCGGATTGGTCTTGTACAGCGGACCACCGTTGGCAGCTTCGTATTCTGCCACCGTTTGTTTGGGGTACTTCAATTCGACCTCGATCCCGTAACGCTGTTTGATTGTTTCGCGCAGTTCCAACGTCTCGGCGAATTGGTAGCCAGTTTCGAGATTAAAGATGGGTGTTTCCGGTGCGATCTTGGCCAGCATGTGAATGATCGTCATTCCTTCGGGCCCGAACGCTGTTGCCATCGTGAACTTGGGTGCGTACCGGTCGACCGCCCATTGCAGGATCTCCTGCGGTGTCGCCGTTTCCAACTGCTCGCTCTCGCTGGCAAGTTCCGCCAGGAACTCGTCGGTCGGTATCAGTGGCGGGTCAGCCGCCAACGCCCCCCGTGGCTCGTCATCCGAAATGACCTGCAGCGTCGGAAGTTCGCCGGGTGGAATCGCCGGTCGCGGGAATATCGGTGTTTGGTGGATTCATCGCGTGTTTGACGGCGATTTTCGGCGTGGTCGAGCGGGCGGCAGACATCGAATCGGCCTTCAGATATCAGTGAAATCAACCATAGATTATAAACATGATCAAGATAGTCAAGTATCTGTATCGTCCGCCATTGCCCTCAAGTTGAGTGAATCGTGGCGGTGTTTTCGGCGAATCGGGGCTACATTGGGAGAAAACGCCGTATCTGTTCCCTTTTTCCCATCGGGCTGAGCGTATGTCCTGGCGAATCGTCGCACTGGCAATTTGTTGCGGATCTTTGGTTGTTGCTCGCCGAAATGAGCACTGTCGATGCCGACACGGTCGAGCTTTACGGCAGTGGCCAGGTTGCCGGCAAGGTCTTGAAGGATGAGCCGGATGCCAAACCGCCGTTCGTGCTGTTGCAGTTGGACGAGCAACTGAAAATCGCGATTCCCAAGAGTCGGGTCCAACGCGTGACCACGGCTGACGAACTGGCGGAATATCGAGCGAACGTTGGCAAAGCCGGCAATGATCCGGAGAAGCACTATCAGCTTGCGATCTGGTGCGAGAAAAACAATCTGTCGCATCAACGCCGTTATCACATGCGTCGCACGGTGGCGATTGACCCCGACCATAGCAAGGCCCGCGCGTCGCTGGGGTACGTGCGTGATGGCAAGAACAAGTGGATTTTGTATTCGCAGCAGCAACGTGATCGCGGTTTGATCTCTGTGGCCGGACGTTGGGTGCTTCCCGAAGCGGTCGCGCGGGATCGCATGCAGGAAGAAGCTGACGTCAAAGCGAAGAAGTGGATCAAGGAGATCGCGAGGCTGCGCAGTGCCGCGCTGCGCGGTGGGACGAAATCCGCTGAGGCGATTGAGGCTATCAAGGCAATCAACGACCCGCTGGCGGCGGATGCGGTGGCGAAAGAGTTGAACGACTCGCGAGGCAAGACAACGCAGAGCTCGGACATGCGTCTAACCTGGGTCAAGTTGCTGGGACGCTTCCGCAATTTGCCTTCGATTCGCGCGTTAACACTCGCCGGCGTCGAGGAACCAGACAACGTGATCCGCGAGGCGGCGTTGGAAGAATTGCAGCAATATGGTGCGTCGTCGGCGGTCGCCACTTACATGAGGATGCTCGACCCCGGACAAGCACAGCAACAAAACTGTCAGGAAAGCGTTGCGGGCACTGAGTTACTTTCCCGATCGTGAGCTTGCGATGACCTACATTGATGCGCTCGTCACGAGCCATAAGCGAGAGGAAGCACCTGGGGCCGGTATCAACGCCGGTATCGGCAACAATGGCGTCGGCGGCTTGGCAATGGGCGGCAAGAAGAAGGTCGTGGTTGAGTCGCTTCGCAATTCAGGTGCACTGACTTTGCTGAAGATGGTTGAACCGGGAGTCGATTATGGTTTTGACCAACAGGCTTGGCGTGAGCACTTTGCCGCTCAGTTAACCACCTATGAAGGCGACCTCAGACGCGATCGATAAAGTATCCATCACGCTCCGCATGATGTAGCCCGGTCAAGAGATTTTCAATTTGTGATGGTGCTGTCGAAGCGTGGGCATTTCAGGGCGGTCTCATTGATCCCAATCACTTAACCGAACAGTGTCGACAGTTTGCTGTCGAATTGGCCTCGCGTGAGCACCGTGGGGATGCCCGCTGCTTTGGCGCCGGCAAGCTTTGCTGTTTGCACGTGCGGACCGTAGGCAATCAAGCTCGCAGCGGGGCAGTGGTCGGCGCACTGATCGACGATTTCCGGCGTCAGCCCGCTTCGCGTGGACAGATCCAAAACAACGAACCGAATCGATTCGGTGTTCTCAGTCGGCAGCGACCCACCGAAACGGAACTCCAGTCCGGCGGTTTCGGCGGCCGCTTTGACTCGGGATGCAAACATCAGGTCGCCCGAAAGGAAGACGACCGAACCTGGGTTCTGTGGCTTGCTCACGATCGTTTTTCGATCTCGCCCTTCATGAAGTTCAGGCCTTCGGTGGCCAACGTCATCTCGTCCTTGAACATCCGTCGCCAAATCTTGGTGGCCGCCGCGATTTCGGGCAGGGCCAAGCCAAAGGCTTCGATCACGAGCCAACTGTCGTAACCACTGGCGACGATCGCATCAAAGTTTTCGTCCCAACGAACGGCACCCGCGCCGGGCGTACTGCGGTCGTTTTCGCTGATGTGGATGTGAACGAGTTTGTCGCCGCCCGCTTTCACCGCTTCGGTGACATTCTTTTCTTCGATGTTGGCGTGGAACGTGTCGTACATGATCCCACAAGCCGGATGGTCGACCTCGCGAACAAAACGAGTCGAATCGGCATGGGTATTCAGCAAATAACACTCGAATCGGTTCAGCGCTTCGATGCCCAACGTCACGCCAACGCTGCCGGCGTATTCGGCAACGGCCCGCATGCTTTCGACGCCCCATTTCCATTCGTCGTCGGTGGGGCCGGCACCGCTGAAGAAGCCGAGTGCCGAATGATAGGGGCCGACGAGTGTTTCCACGCCGGCGGCTGCACAGCAATCAAGCGTCTTTTTGTTCAGTTCGATCCCCTTGGCACGCACGCCGGCATCTGGCGAGATCGGATTGTCTTCTTCGCCGCGAATCGTGACGGCCGTTCGTGCCAGCCCCAGAGCCGTCAAGTTGGCTGCCGATCGCGGCGTAGTCTAAGTCCAGATTGAACATGGGCAATTCGACGCCATCGTATCCGACGTTCTTCAGTTGTTCGCAAACTGGCATCATTTCGTCGGTGACTTCGCCGGACCAAAGCAGCAGGTTCATGCCGTATTTCATTAGGAACTCGTTTCGTCGGAGGTATCGGAATGATTTGTTGGGAAGATCAGGAAAGGGAGTCGTCCCGTCCGGAGGCGTCAAGAGTCGCTGACGTCGAGATTCTACCAACTTGCTCGCCTCGGGAAGCCAGTCGGCGACAGAATCAGGCAGCGGGCGCAGTCGGACTCGCCGCAGCACCTGGTTCACTCGCTCCAAGAGTTTGTCTAGATCGAGGTAGTCGTACAAGAACCGGATTTCAATGAATCGCTCGATCGCGCTGACCAGTCCGTCGGTTGGCTTACCGGTAATCGTGTTGACGCAGCGTTCAATCGTCTGGGCCGACACCGAATCAAGCATCAAGTAGTAGCGATCGGCGATCGCCCGATCGTCACGAATCCAAAAGGCATCCAGCAGCATTTCCAAAAGAATGTGGCCAACAAAAGTCGGCCGGAATCCTTCGTCGTCGGGCAGGTATTCGCGAAGTTCCACCGCCAATTGCATGTTGGTTTCGACAAAAGCCTGGGTGCCGTGAAACCAACGGTCGTCTTCGATGTGACGGATCACCCCGGAGGCGACGCAGCGAAGTTCGTCGTCGTCACTGTCAAGGACTTGTCGAGCCAATTTACCGCGTGCGCGTATTTTGCGATCGACCACGCTTAGCCAGTCGGGCACCGCCGTCCCCGCTGCGACCAACGGCGTCTCGAAATACGGCATGGCGTGGCACAGAAAATTCATGGCAAAAGCCTATCACGCCGTCGTTTGTTTCCGTAGCCGTGGTGCCGCAAAGTTGGGAAGCAGCTATTGAGCGTAACGGCGCAACCTGTACGCTCTCGCGGTGACCGGTGGGCTCGCACGCGTCCGCTAAGATATCGGAGTTCGCGGGGCAAGAATGCATTGCCGGTCAGCGATTCAGTGCGGCGCGTTGCCGATACCCTGCCATTTCGATTGCTTCGGCAAGCCAGGCTCGTGCGTGTGGGTTGGCAAGCAGCGAGATTGCGACGCAAGCGATCGCGACCCAAGGTCCTGCCAGCAGTGTCGCCGGCAAAAAACTGATGTAGAAAGTCGTCGAGTCCAATCCGTACTCGGAGCACGCCAAAGAGCACCAAATGCCTAGCATGACGACGCCGTGGGAACATAGCGTGGCAACGACTGCGCCATACAATCCCCAGATCGGCAGCAGCCATGCATTCAGCGCCAGGTTCACAACCAAACCGGTTGCGATGGCGGCGGCCACGAGTTTGCCTCGTTCGCGAACGAACAAATAGGTTTCACCGATCGTGACCAGGGCTGCCCAAATGGAGAAAACAAATGCCATCGGCATCAGCGCTAGGCCTTCGGCATAACGATCCTCCAGAAACGTCGAAAACAACCAAGGCGCGATCAACAGTGCAATCGCGGCGCCGACCGTAAACGATGTCGCAACCGCCAGCAGCATCCGGCGCAGCAGATTCCTGACCATTTGCCGTCGGCCAGCCTCCCAGTCAGCCGACATGTATGGCATCAAAACGCCGCCGATCATCGTTGCCAAACTCATCAACAGCACGGGAATGATTCGCCCGCTGTGATATTGGCCCACCGCTGCTTGTCCGGCAACTTCTCCACCAGGACAAAAGTGCAGGATCATGTAGCGATCAGACAGCTCGAACACGTTCGCCAACAGGTTCATCGCCCAAAGTGCGGCGGCGTACGGTAACAGTCGTCTCCACATCGAGGAAGAATCGAACGCCTGGCCACTCTTTTCGATACCGCTCCACCCTACAGCCAGCACGTAAGCACCCGGGATAATCGCCAACGTTGTTGACAATGCGAACGAGAGTACGAGGCCATTGAGTCCGCCCCCAGTCATCAGCCAGGAGACGCCGATCACAGTGAATCCCACACTTTGGATGAACTGCATGAGCGAAACGACACGGATCTGTCGAAGCGACGAAACCAGCTCTTGAACGAAGTAAAAAGCGACGATCGCCAGTACCGCGATGCCGACGCAGTGAACCAGCGATGTGTTCTGTGGCTCAAGGAAAATCAGCCAGCCAAACCATTGGGGTACGATCAGCAGCAAGGCGAAAAATGCTGCCCCGCATCCGATCGTGACGCGCAGCAGTCGTCGAACCAGATCGCTGAGGTGCCCACGCATCCGATAGTGTTCGGCATATCGGGAAAGCGAGCCTGGCATGCCCAGGAGCATGATCGGCGTGACCATCGAGATAAAGCCGAATGCCATCGCCCACTGTCCAACGACATGGTCATCCAGCAATCGGCAAAACCAGATGCCTCGAAAGAACCCAATCCCCCGCTGGACGATCGTCATTGCCAACATGATGGCGATGCCAAGGGCCAGCGAGTCCGCAGTCAAGCTCGCTTTTTTCGGCTTCGTTTCGTGGTGGTTGGCGTCGGACACAGCAGGCTATATCGAATGAGAAGAATTCGATGAATCGTGCCTTCCGCGAGGCTTCGTTCGCTTCAAATTCAACGCCGCGGTGAACAAATCTTTCGGTCCGCTCGCGGCTGTTCCGACGATTCCGGTTTTATCGATTGGTTGGGCCGTCCAATCCTGCTGCCGTCCATTGGCAGGCTTGCTGATAGTCAGCGTCGCTGGCAAATTGGCGGCGAGAAAAGAAAAACCAGCCTTCGCTCACTCCTGGCAAGCAGATGCATAGCATCGCATCGTTGTGCCATTGATGGTCGACGCTGTGCCATTGCCGCAATGATTGTCCGGTTACCGATTGCAGAAAAAAACCGGATTCGCAAAACCAACCTCGTGATCGATACGCCACCATGTCTCGCTGGCCACGTATCAGCGGGTGTCGCCACAATTGAGCGATCATGGTGATCGAAAAGATCGCCATGGGAACACCGATCAGCAGCGCAAACATCAATCCAGCCAACGGTGAAAGCACGGCGACGATCAACATAGACGGCGGTCAGCAGCAGCCAGCGGCGAACGGCACGCCTGAGTTTCTTTCCGGGAGCCGACGTGGCGATGTCTCGGAAATTGACCTCGCCATCAAAAGAAACGTGTGGACCGACCGGCTGGAACAACGGAGCATCCGTCGGCGTGCTGGCGCATGCGCTTGTCACCAAGTACCATCGGTCGCCAAGCTTTTCTTTGCTCGATCACACTATCGATCGCCTGTTGCGCCGCAACGGGATCACTGAACGACGCCCAGGGGATGAGCTTGCTGATCAGACGCCAGTTCTCGCCAGACAGCAGAACGCAATCGCTGGTCGTTCTGATGGAGTGAAGATCTTCCCAGCGGGCGAAACCCTCGACACCCACCGCTGGATGTAAAGATGCCCTGCTCGGCAATGTAACCGGAGATCGGTTCCAGCAAGTGCGGACTCTGGCGTAACGCCATTCTCCAGTTCGATCGTGATCGCACCCAAAACAGGAACATCAGGAAAACAACGACGAAGAACAGTAATGACCACGCGATTGCTTGGAGGGCGAACAACAAGAGCAGGAGAACAATCGCGAGCGCAAAGAGGCTGCTGGGCAGCGGACCTGGAAAGTAGCGTTTGACATCACGCTCACTCAACGTCACCGCGAACGAGACCCGGTCGTCAACGTGCCGGGCCCAATCGGTTTGGGCAAGGATCGTTGGCGAGGATGGCTCGGCCGGTGGCTGGAAGGGGTTCGGCGTGGCGTTCATGATTTTTTGATCTTAGCACCGCCAGCCACTTGACCGGCTATCCTGCACCGCTGTACCATGACGCTAGTACACACGTGAGGACGTCATGTTTTTTTCCATCGAAACCGACGGGCGATGTGCCGATTTACGAGCAGATTGTCCGCCAAGTGAAGCTGGCTGTGGCGGATGGTGTGTTGGTTGGCGGACAAATGGTCCCCAGCGTCCGGCAGCTTGCCGGCGATTTGGCGATCAATCCCAACACGATCGCGCGAGCCTACCAGCAGCTTCAAGCCGATCTCGTTCTGGAGCCGCTACGCGGCCGCGGCATGGTGGTCCGGCGCGATGCGATCGCGCGATGCACCAAGGCGCGCAATACGTTGGTCGCCGACGGCGTTCGTCGCGCGCTTTCCAATGCGCTTTCCGGTGGCATGGAGCCGGCGGAATTGCGTGATCTTTTCGAGTCAGAATTGGCCAAGCAGGCTGAATACGCAAAACGGAACGGTGCCGGCAATGACGAATCCTAGTCCAAATTCGCAATCGGTGATTTCACTGCAGGGCGTCTCCAAACGGTTCGTGAAGACCGTCGCTTTGAACGATGTCAGCCTGGACATCCCCTCAGGAGTTGTCTTCGCTTTGCTCGGTGAGAACGGCGCGGGCAAGACGACGATGATTCGCATCTTGACCGGTTTTTTGAAACCTGACTCGGGCAATGCCACGGTACTTGGGACATTCCTGCGAGCAAGGCAGGTTTGGAGATTCGCCGCGCGATTGGCTATGTGTCCGACTCGCCGGCGCTGTACGAGTGGATGACTGCTGGCGAGATCGGTTGGTTTACGTCGGCATTCTATGATGACGCGTTTCCGAATCGGTACCTCGAGTTGCTGGCTGAGTTTGATGTGCCCTCGACGATTCGGATCAAGAGTCTAAGTCGCGGGCAACGAGCGAAAGTTGCCCTCGCATTGGCCACCGCGCACGACCCACAGTTGTTGATCTTGGACGAGCCGACGAGCGGCTTGGATCCGATGGTTCGCCGCCAGTTCTTGGAATCGATGGTCGACCGCGCCGCGCTGGGCCGTACGGTCCTGCTGAGCAGTCATCAAATCAACGAAGTCGAACGCGTTGCCGATTGGATCGCGATCTTGCACCAAGGCGAACTGAAATTGGTTCAGCCATTGGACGTGCTGAAGCAGTCCACATCGATCGTGACGGCAACCATGGACGATCCGGCCGCGACCGTTGTGCTGCCCCCGGGGGATGTTTTGACGGAAACTCATAGCGGCCGTCAAATGCGCTGGGTTGTCCGGGATCTGCCGGACGATTGGCGATCAAGTTACGGCGAACAGCAGTGGCGTCACCGAGGTGTCTGCCGAGCAAGCTTCCCTCGAAGAGATCTTTGTTTCGGTCTGTGACCAGCGCGCGTCACGACCGCGAGTCGAGCAAGACGATACCCGTGGCGAACGTTCAGTTGCAACTGTAGGCCCCAACGATGGATAAACGTGCGATGCCCAAACCGCCCATCACCAAGAGTCTGCTGTGGAAAGACGGCAAATCGTTGCAGTCGCTGGTCCTGGCGATTTGGATCGGGATACTGCTATTCAACTTGATCGTGTTTGTCATCGGCGTCTGGGCCGATGGACCGACGCTCGGCGGCTACATCAGCGTGTGGCTGTTGATGCCAAACCTGGTGGCTCTCGGTGCACCGGCCATGCTGGTTGGAACCGAAGAAGAGAGCGGAACCTTGGATTGGCTGCGAACGTTACCGGTCGCCTGGCAAAAGGTGATCGATTCTAAGTTTGTCGCCGCGCTGGCGGCTGTCTTGGCAACCTTCTTGTTCGCGTCGCTGTTCGTGCTGATCGCTCGTCTTTCCTCCAACGAAACGCAGACGGCTCTTGGCGACGATCTGCTTCGACCCTTGGGAGTCGCCAAGTCATTGTTGTTCAGCAGTACGCTTGTTGCTGCTCGGGTTCGTGACCGCCTACAGTATCCGGTCGCCGATCGGCGCGTTAATCGCTCTCGCGCCATTGATCACGATCGTACACCAAGGTCTCTACCTGGTCTGTGGGTGGATTCTGACAGGCAGATTCACGACGGTCGTGACGGCCCCGGACGAAGGCAATTGGCGCAGGGTGCTGATTGTCATCGTCACCGTCGCGTTCTTGGTCTCGCTGTGGTTGCTCCAGCGATTTCTGGGACGGCGGCGTATGTTAGCGACAGCCAAAACACGGTCGCTGCTGGCTGACGTAGACGCTTCCGCCGCTGCCTACCGTCCGCCGCGAGCCGTGGGACTGCAGAAGACCCGGAAAAATCGTCGCCTTGTTGTGGCAGCAATCGAGGCAAGTTGCGTTGCCGGCCTTTTCGCTAACGGTGATCGCAGCCGTTTGTCTTGCCGTGCTTTATCTCGCTGACGATTGGGGTCACCGCGACCGTGAAGCTGCCGCCGGCTTCGCGCTCCCATGGTCATGCTGGCCGTCTTGTGGCTGGGAAGTCTGGCTTTTTATGGCGACAACGTGCGGCGCCGCTGCAACTTCTTTGCCGATCGTGGTATTTCCCCAACGCAAGTCTGGTGGACGCGGTTGTTGCTGCCAGCTTTGCTTGCTTTGTTGCTTGCGGCGATTGCGTTTGGACTGCCGAGTTATTCCCAGCAGATGTCGTCTTTAGGAGTGTTGTGGATCTTGATTTTGGTTGCCTTCGCGTTCGGCCAGCTTGTCGCCCAGTGGGTCTCGCGTCCAGTTCTGGCATTCTTTGCCGGCCCCGCTTATATGATGGTGCATGGGGTGCTGTTGTTCATCGTCTACGCGTTTTATCCCGGTTACGAGTGGACTTTCCTGCTGATCGCGCCTGTCTTGTTGTTCGCCACGTGGCGAATGTGTGGTCGGTGGTTGGAGGGAAGGGGCGGATTCGGGTTCCACCTGCGCGTGGTGGCTTACACCGCACTGGCGGTCTCCATTCCGTTGCTGCTCATTTTTGTCGACCGTACGGCAACCACTCCGTCGTTGCGGCCCGCTTGGCGGGCGCAGGCAATGACAGTAAGCAATGAGTTTTATCCGGGAAAGCTGCCACCAAACGATGGCCTTGGGCTTACCGCCGACGGAATATCAACAGGCGTCTTTTTTCCATACGACTTTGCTCGCGTCCAGCATGAGTTTGCGATTTACGACCAGACGAATCAGCAACAGATCGCCCAAGCCCTGAAAGAAGAATTTCAGAGTGAGACCATGGGTGATGAAATTAGTGTCTTCGATCTGCGCATTGTGTTTCAGTCGAACTATCTCAAGCGGTGAACTCACTCGTGATGAACTCGCTGAATTGAAACGCGATGCAATCAGGGTGTTGCTCAAATGGGCGCGGATCATTCGCGAAAGAGTGGTCAACGGCGAATTGAATTTGCATTTCCTGGAACATGTCGCGGAACCTGCCGAGACGTTTGCCGTCACGCTGCTTCGCGATCGCGCGGATGAATTGGGGAGCCGCGAGCAAATTGCAGAGTTGGTCGCAGCCATTCCAGCGCGATCAACTTCGCTTTCAGTCACGCAAGCGAGCGCCTGCTGCGCGAGTGGCGCCGATACCAACTTGAAGATTGGAGGCACGAATACGATGGACATGTCTACTATCGAAAACAATTCATGAACTACGTCGTCACTAGAAAATCTGGGGTTTTTGGCGTTCGAGCGAACGAAGATCGGATCGGTTCGTGGACGAGGCGACTCGTTTGACCTGGGATCAACTTGAACGCGGATTGCCGGCGGCCGATTCGGAGGGAGATACGCAGCGCCGGCTTTTGTGGTCCAACATTTTTAGTCCCCGTACGAGGCAGTGGTACGGTGATTCCAGTGCGCTGGTCGGTACGCACTGGACCAGCGATCATGAGGATGCTGTCAGGGACCTTCGCGCACGTTATGCTAGTGAGCCAAGCAGAAGAGTAAGGACTCTTCTTGATCGGCCACATCTCTCTGGATAGCTCGATGCGCAACCTCGGATTCCTTCGCTGTTGTATTCACTCTGATTGTTTGGTCTGCCGCCGGCTGGGCGGACGAGAGGCCCCACGTCGTGGTGGTCATGGCGGACGATCTTGGTTACGGCGATGTGCAGCCGCTGAATCCGAAATCGACGATACCGACACCGGCCTTCACGCGGTCTGGCTGCTGAGGGAATGACGTTTGCCGACGCCCACACACCATCGGCGGTTTGCACGCCCGACACGCTACGGCTTGGTCACGGGCCGTTATTGTTGGCGTTCACGGCTGAAACGTGGCGTGCTGAATGGATACGGGACACCGTTGATCGAAGAAGATCGGCCGACACTGGGTTCGGTGTTTGGCGCCGCCGGATACCGCACCGCGGTTGTCGGCAAGTGGCATCTGGGACTTGGTTTGCACGGCGGTGAAAAGGATCTCGATCTGACGCAGCCGCTTTCACATCACCCCGGCAGCGTCGGGTTTGAAAAATCGTTTGTCATTCCGGCGTCGTTGGACTTTCCGCCGTACGTCTATTTTCGCGACGCAATGGCGACGACGACGGACACGGTCGCGCAGGACCAAAGACTCGTTTCCGCCCTTCATGCGTGCCGGCCCGCGGGCCGTTGACTTTGACATGCAGAGGTTGTTTGGATCGGTTGACGGATGAAGCGGTCGCCATCATCGAATCGATGAAGAGTGCCGATCGGCCGACGTTTCTATACTTTCCGCTGACCGCACCGCACAAACCTGTTTTGCCCACCAAACAGTTCGCAGGCACGACCAAGCTAGGACCCTATGGTGACTTTATCAGACAAGTCGACGCGACGGTTGGACGCGTGATCGATGCACTGGAGTCCAGCGGCGTGATTGAAAACACGATCTTGGTGGTGACCAGCGACAACGGCTCCTACATGTACCGGCTTGACGAGGATGCTCAGGACCACGTCGATGATCCGGCGGTCCAAGGTTACCGGCCGGAGCATCACACCGCCAACGCTGATTGGCGTGGAACCAAGGCTGACATCTGGGAAGCCGGTCATCGTGTTCCCTTTTTTGTCCGGCTTCCCAAGCAGGCTCACGCCGGCAAACGTTTGGACCACGTGGTCGGGCTGGTCGACTTGATGGCCACATTGACGGAGATGATTGGGGAAAAGTTGCCCGCCGGCGCAGGTCCTGATTCGGTCAGCTTCGCACCGCTACTGAGGGATCCAGACGCTCAGTTTCATCGGCCCCCGTTGATCTGTCATTCGGCCAACGGCATGTTTGCAATTCGCGATGGCAACTGGAAGTTGATTGCCGGCAACGGAAGCGGCGGTCGGCAAAATCCAAAAGGCAAACCGTTTGCCGAACCTTGGATACTGGTCGATCTGGACAACGATCCAGGCGAGAAGACGAACGTGGCCGATGAGAACTCATCGGTGTTTGAGCGGTTGAAGAAGCAGCTGATGACAATCAAAGGAGATGATTAAAAGTAGCCATCTCGCTCCGTCGAGATGCAGGGCGACCACAACGGAGAACTACACAGCCGATCGTGGTCGTAGCTGGTGGTAGCAAGCACGGCACTTGGGATTAAATTCTTTGCCTTGAATGTTATCCGGTCGAGCTTCGTCATGGCGAGCGTGACGGCTGCGATGTCAATGCTGTTACCGAGTTCGGAGAACTCGGCGACAAATTACCGAGTTCGGAGAACTTGGCGACAAATTACCGAGTTCGGAGAACTCGGCGACACTCAACGACGAAGAGCTCGAGGCGCCAATGACGCAACTCGAGCTAATCGTGTACGAGGGTTGTCGAATGCCCGACGCGTGTGGGCAACCCTCGCAGAGCCTCCGCCCTTCGGAATTTCGTGGTTGGATCTTGTTTATTGTGTTTCTGCCGGTACTAGGGTTCGTCGCACGGGCTCAGGAGCGAAGCTGACTTCGATATCGCCGGCTTGGTAACCGGCCGCCGTCACGTTCTCGCCCGCCGTGGGCGGAGTTGATCGTTCGCTGGGCACCAAGATGCTTGGTCCGTTGATCTTGATTTGTCCGGGACTTTGATTCGGCGTGCCCAATTCGGGAACCAACTGTTCGATTTCTCGAGCATCGGGTCCGGGAGACAACATTTCGGCTGGCGAGCCTAACTCGCTGAGCGGCAAATCGTTGACGTCCACTGGCTGACGGTGCGGTTCCAGGTTCAGATCGAATCCGTCGCCCGTCATCTCATCGCCGGGTGGTAACGTGCCGTCGTGGTTGACTGTACCGCTGCCGATGGCGTGCGCGGCGTGCTCTGCATCACCCACCGGTCCCTGCCGGACGACGCTGGGTCGAGTCACACCCCATTTGTACTTGCGACCGGCAGATCGTTCACGAGCTCGTTCCAACGCGTCCCAGTAAGCTTTCTGGTTCCAGGGACCTTCGGCGAGCGTGATGTTGTTGTTGGCCAGCAAGGTGCCTTTCAGGTAGTCGATATAGTTGAGCGATTTGTTGTATTCACCCAAGGCTCGGTAGTAAGTGATCTGTGCTTCCGCTCGGCGTTGTTGACTTTGCAGGACAACGTTGACGGGGCTTTGCCCACTCTTGAATTCGGCCAAGCGAGCGGCGACTTCTTGTTCGGCGGCCTGCCATCGTTGGGCGTTGGTTTGGACCAACTGAAAGTGAGTTGCAGCTTTGCCAACGGCATCACTCAGCCGGCTGACCAGCAATCGTTCGGATTCTTGCAAGAAGGCCTTCTCGCGAGCGAGTCGTAGTTGGGAACCGCGAATTCGCGTCAGTTCACGACGAGCACCAATCGCGGGCGGTGTGATCTCCAAGCGTACCACTCCTTCTTGGAAATTACCGTCGGTCAACGTGTCCAAGGCGCTGTCGGGGAAATTGGGCGGCGTGGGTGTCTGGTTTTTCGCACCAAGCGAGTCGCCGACACCAACCAATCGATACAAGAGCGACAAGTTGACATCGGGCAAGATCTGGTTTTTCGCCGAAATTAGTTCCAGTTCACTTTGTTTGATGCGAACCTTGTCGCGGCGAAGTTCGGGACTCAGGTACAGCATTTGTGCGATCGATTCGTTCCAGTCAAATTCGACACGTGCCAACATCGGCTCGTCAATCGGTCGAATCAGCAGGCCATCGGTCGCCGCTTGTCCCATCAGTTCGCGAAGGGCTCGCTCGCGACCATAGACACCGAATCGATCGTCACCAGGTAAGTTCGATCCGGCCAAAGCACCTTCCATGCGGCCGCGGAATTGGTAGTACTGCTCGACCGCTTGGGCGACTTCTTGTCGCGTTCCTGTGCCGTTCTTCAAGTTCAATCGAGCGAACTGAGCGGTTGCGATAGCACTGTTGCGGCCGATGACCGATGTCGACACATTTCGGTAGGCGACGTACAGGTCCCAGTAAGCAACCTCGACATCGCGAACCAAGTTGCGGACTTGGACTTCAAAGTCGGCGATCGAAATGTCTTCGTTCAGGCTCGCCAGCACCACGGGGATGCGATTGACCAACGTGCCCCGATTTCGCATCAGCGGATGCTGTACTTGGGCTTCGACTAGTGCGGTCCAGTCACTGGGGACCGCGTAGCCTGCCGGTGGCTGAAAGTGTTATCGTTGCGTGAATACTGGGTCTGTTGTCGCAAGGTGGCGACACCGCCGGTCGCCAGTCGTTTACTGATGGCAGACTGCTGCGTCGCACTTTTCGAGGCGTTTGAAAGCGGATTCGATTTGCAGAACGCCACTGTTCTGTGGTCGATCCGTCGTTTCATAGCTGACGAATCCGCTCGCCTGAGCGTCGAACTCGGCCAACGCATCTTCCACGCCACCGATTTGGTTGGCACGTAAGACGCCACGCGGTAGCAACCGATTGCCGTTGCTGTCAACCGTCAGCGGGATTGATTGCGTCGTCGACTGCTCGATCGCCACGTCATAAACGCTGCCTAATTGATCGGCAGTGCCGCTGATGAACTGCGCGGCCACGTTTTGTCGAGTTTCGGCGATGCCACTGGTCGTGACAAAGAATTTCGCATTGTTCAGTGCGATCGAAACGCACTCTTCCAGAGTCAGATCCCAAAACTGGTAATTGTGGTTGCCAATCGTCAGGGGTGGCAACGACTCGGTGGTCTCCGGCAGACTGTCGACGCAGACGTCGGGATATTCGACGGATGTCGCCGAATTCAGATAGTACTGAAGGTCAGGCGACTCCTTCAAGAAGAAGGGCTGAGTGGGCGCGCATCCGGTCGACAACAGGATCATGATCCCGAGTTGCAGATAAGCGGTGATGCGAAACAGCGAGCGATTCATGCTCTAGGCTTCCCTGGTTCTGCCGCCCGTGAAACACCGTTGATTTTCGCATCAGCGAAAAGTGTTTCCCGTTGCTGGCCCTACTTGGAAAGCCCCCCATCGAGATCTTCTGTGGACGTCACGCGACGCACAGAAGACCTCGCCCAAGGTAGGTTATCGGAGACCGTCTGGGTAAACTTTGACGGTTATTGAAAAAATGAGGGCAGAATTTTGTTGTGTCGCGGAAAAACGGCCGCCATTGACCGAGCATTGATCTCGACGCCAAGCAATCGATTCATTTTCCGGTGGGCCAGCAGTTTCAGAGTCTCTGGCTTAGAGCATTGATGGTGTGGAGTATTCTTAGCCGCGGAGCGGCGGCAAGGTGATAGCCTGGAGTGAACCGACCGAGCCTACAGCGAGTGTCGGAGTCACCCCAGGTATTCCGGCCTCATAGAATCCTCTCCCCCGCGGCGATTTGGCGGCGAAGCCGCCAAATCGCCGCGGGGGAGAATCGAGTTGGCGGTGATGTGTCCTGGGGCTGCGGAATGCTCGCTGAGACGAGCAATCCTGACCCCAGGCTATCTGCTACCACTGCTACGCAGTTGGCGTATTGTTGTGACGACTAAACACGTTCGCACCTACCACTGACGTGACTCACAGCAACGCAGGCCTTGCACTCACCTCTGATGCCGGCGTCAACTATTCAGCCGGCTGCTCGTTCATTTGCAGAACTTCGATCACCGATGCCGGTAAATCATCGCCGTATTTCGATTCCAGCGTTGTCTCGGTCTGCATTGGTTCCGCGTCGGGTTCTTCCTTGGCTACTCGAGGCCCGATCTTCAGTGCTTCCCAGGGTTTGGGATAAAAGTACTGCATCTCGGTTCGTGGCATCTTCTTTTTGTAGTTGCCACGATGGATCGCGTTGTGCCAAGCCATCGCTTCTTGGCTAGTGGGTGCGGTCAGATACGCCAACCATCCGCCAATCTTGCTGGGACGGTTGTATCTGCGACGATAGGACATCGGCAAGCGATTTCCGATCGGTCCAATGCAGTCAATACGCGGGTAGACCGGTTTGGATGCCCGATCGGGAAAGTGCGCAAAGCTCGTTGACGCCGCGCAAGTCAAAAGAACGCACCAAAGCAACCGGGACATGAGTTCGTCGTCCGTGAAATCAACATGTGAAACAAGATAGCCCAGTCGGGCCGTCGCTACTTCATGTTGTCGTCTGGACCCGACGACAAACTGATCCAGCTAACGAATAAGACGGATCTCCGGACAGCGCGTGCGTGAAATCAAGTTTCACGAGTTCGGGTCGGCTCAGTCGTCCAGTCCCCCAGCCGCCTCGAACAGCTTCAGGGCGTCCACGGTTGCTTTCACATCATGCACTCGAACGACAGATGCGCCCGCAGCCGCCACGGCCAGCGAGACGCCAAGCGTTCCGGCTGTGCGATCCGCTTCGCTGTCACCGAGGACTTTACCGATGAATCCTTTCCTGGAATGCCCGATCAAAATGGGCGAGCCGAGCTGGACGAACCGCGATGTTGCACGCAGGAGCGTCAGATTATGCTCGTGAGTCTTGCCAAAGCCAATTCCAGGGTCCAGGCAGATTCGATCGTAGTCGATTCCCCAGTCCAAACACGCCTGCCGTCGCGCAACCAGGTAGTCGCAAATTTCTTCGACGACATCACGGTATTGCGGATCTTGCTGCATCGTTTGCGGTGTGCCCCGCATGTGCATCACACAAATACCCGCTTCGCTCTCGCGGGCCACCCTGGGCATTTGCGGATCGCCCTCCAGGCCGGTGACGTCGTTGATAATCTCGGCGCCCGCCTCGATGGCGGCCAACGCCACGCTCGCTTTGCTCGTATCGATGCTGATGGGGACCGAGATCTGATCCACCAGGCGCTGAATCACCGGTAGGACGCGTCCCAGTTCTTCCTCCGTGCCAACGGGATCACTATACGGTCGCGTGCTTTCGCCACCGATGTCGATGATGTCGACGCCAGCGGCGATCATCCGCAGCGCGACTTCGACGGCGGTATCCGGAGAAACGTGTTTTCCGCCGTCAGAGAAACTGTCGGGGGTGACGTTCAAGATTCCCATCACCAGCGGTCGTCGTCGAAATGGTAGCTGGCGACGACCGAGATTCCAGCTTTGGATCACCAACGAATTTCCATTTGCGACACGATACGTTCCGCCAGATTTTCGATCAAACGCTGATTGGCGGTGTCAACCGATTGTCCGGCTTCCGGTACGAATCGAACCTCTTGTCCAAAAGAGATGGCGGGATCATCGGCCGGGACGACTCGATTGTTCATCAACAGTTGACCGCGCCGATTCGTCCACAGTGCTTTGACGGAAATGATCGAGTTCAAAGCTCGTGGGTCATCGGTATCGGTTTCGGTCAACACCTGCTTCCGTTCCGTCATGATTTGGCAGATCAAAGTGCTGTCGGCATTGGGGTCGCCGGTAACTTTGTAAGGTGTCCGTCGCTCAATCTCTTTGACCAACGCTTCGGTCAACCGCACTCCCAAGTCATGCCGAAACGTGTCGTTCCGAGCGATTGGCAGATAGACTGTGTGGATGTTCGACGGAAACAGGCCATCCGCACCAAACTGGTACAGCCTGCAGCCCGGCAAGCATACCAGGCAGATCAGGATTGGCAGCGACAACCACGGCGCACGCCGAAGGTTGCTGCGACCGCTCGCCGACGCGATGCCAGTGTCTGATTGAGTCGTCATCGCAGCATCGTTCCGTTTTCGGATGCTCCTTGGCCACGCTTCGCTTCGATCGTCTCCAAGGGCGTTGACTTGGTCGTGTCGGGAAGGATCTCGGTCAGCCAGGCAAGACGCTGAGTGGGGGCACTTGGTAGGTTTTCGATCTGAGCGAGACGTTTCCGGGACTCGCCTGCCTGGGGAGTGTCCGGAAACTCGGCTAGCAGGCGGCGGTGATATTCCCGGGCGGCGCCGTATTCTTTCCTGTTTTCACGGTACTGGGCGCGGTTGGCAAGTCGTTCGGCGCGGTGAAAGGCGATTTCAGCTGCTGCCCGTGCCAGCATCTCGCTGTACTTCTTGTCGCGCAGCTTGTCGGGGAATCGCGTGCGCGTTTTTTGCACCAGGTCCTGAGCTTCTTCCAGTACCAGCCCGCTATATTTTGGGCCGGCGTAGACCTCCATTTTGCAGCGAATTCCCAGCAAGTGAGCCAAGAACATGTGGTCGCTGTCGCTGAACGTTTCACGCAGGTCCGTCAAGAACTCGTCGGCCTTTTCAAAGTCCTTTTGACGAATGTATTCAGCTGCCGCTGCCATCGTCGCATCATCGGCCAACCGGCCGGTGGGATCGTCGTAACGAATTTGATCCAGGACGCGAATGGCATGACCCTTGGCGTCATAAGTCGGCCGTTTGGAATCGGTCAGATTCAACTTGAACCAGCTGTCGTCGCCTGCCCGCGCCGCATCGATCCAATAGCGGCTGATGGAAAACAGCCGCGCGGCAACACGGTCATTGTGCCGGTTGCGGGGGAAATCTTTTTGCAGTTTTTCATAGACTTTGCTGGCATCGGTCAGCCGATTGGCAAAAAACAAGCTTTCAGCCTGCATGAACAGCGCATCTTGTTGAAGTGCGGAACCGGGTGCCGCGTTGCCTGCTTTGCGAAACAGTTTGGATGCCTGGAAGTAGTCGTCGACCGCCTCGGTTTTGGCCTTTGGCACTGCACTGCGGAAAATCGCGTCGGCTTGCTGGTAAAGCTCTTTGCCCTTAACCGGATCGGATTTTTTTCCAGTGACAAAGTTCACCAACCGAGTCCCGGCATCTTGCTGCTTTGCGTCCGGTTGCTCACCACCGGCCAAGGTAACGTCGCTGCTGCTTGGTTTGGAAGTCAGCCAGGGATTGGAATCGGAGATCGGTTCACTGTCCTTCCACCCCCTGAATCCCTGACAGCCGATGGAAACCGGCAATAGACAGCTCAGTAAACAAGCGACCAACGCCATGGACAGCTCTGGATAGCGACGGAGGCACGGGTTGTTCGATGGATTATGGTCGTCGTGCATCATGTGCTCGATTCCGTCTGAATCACAGTTGGCAAAAAGGACTGCATGCGAGGCGTGGTGCCCAACATTGTTTGGATGTATCGGTTCATGACAGCCCGCAACTCTCCATAAAGGTGGGGTGCCACTGTGCTGGGTCGTTGTGTTTGTGTGGACAGCAGTCGGCCCAACTCATCAATGACTTCACGGCGTACTGACACGGTTTGATGCTGTCGGCGACGACACCCGTTGCATACCACTCCGCCACCGATCATGGCAAAGGTTATGCGTGGAGTTCGCTGAACTTCGTTTCCACACTCGGTGCAATGGGTTGTTGCCGGCGCATGACCGAGCATTCGCAACGACTGAATGTCAAAAAACACCAGCGATGTTGCAAGCTGGCCGTTTCCGTCGATTTGATCAAGTGTTTGAAGTGCCAAGTCGTAAACGTCCGGGTGGGGATCGTTGTCATCGGTCAGCAGCAGTCGTAGCATTTCGGCCAAATAATAGCCTGCATAAACGCGCTGTAGCGATCGCTCAGCCCCGCGGAAGCGACGCAAAAGCTTTGCCTCGGTTAACAGGTCGAGCGATTCGGAGTTCTTACGAATTACGACTACACGACAAACGCTTAGCAGGTCAAGCGAACCTTCGAACGGACCTTTCACGCGCCGTGCCCCTTTGGCCAGCGCCGAAACACGTCCAAAGTCCTTGGTCAGCAAGGTGACGACCAAGCTGGTCTCGCTAAATTCGATTGTCCGCAAGACGAGAGCGGTCGTTTGATCAGCGGCCAATGCAATGCTCGCAATCAAGAGTGGGCGTGGCGACGAATCCCGGTTCAGTTTCCTGGGCCGTGTTTCACAACGGACCGTCGCCAAGAGAGAGAAGAAAATCGCTCATTTCGGCTGCCGCATGCCCGTCCCCCTGAGCTTCGGCCTGCTTGATTCCTTGATCGAGCAGTGATCGAGCTTCATCGATACGGTCCAATTCGACCAACTGCTGAGCCGCCATGAAGAAGGCGGGCACGTAAGGGGGATCGTCATTGGTCAGTTCGCCCAATCGCTGGAGGCTTGCGGCGTGATCTCGCTCGCTTCGCAGCTCCATCGCCAAACTGTAGCGCAGAAACGTGTCGTTGGGGTCCTCCGCCAACATGGCTTCGATTTTTTCGCGGCGAGACATCAAATGGGCGGCCTTGGTTGGGGGCGAATGGAGACACCATTATCGATCACTCGCGGCCGCGTGAACATGCGTCGTGAAAGAGCCCGAGTGCTTGCGTGAAACACCGGCATGCTTGATCCGATGATGCCTTCCGTGAGCATCAAGCCAGGCAGAATCCGTATAATCGTCAAATTCGATTCATCTCCAGTCTTACTAAAGGACGATATCGGGACTGATTGACTCCCATTACGCAAACTGGCGAGATGTACGCATGGACCGCGGCAACCGCAGAAGCCTTGTGGCTTCAACCCTCCTGGCGATCCCAATAGCCTTGATGATTGGATCGCAATGTGGCGGAGCTCCTCCGACGATTGGTAAGCTGCCTGAGAGCAGGAGTTCCCGACCTGGTGGGCTTTTGCAGAACCTTGTCGGCGATTCGAGGGGAGCGAAGACGCGACAACCGAGTTCGACCGGCGTTCTCGGCGAGTTGGTCGATGCACTTCGACCTGACAGCTCACATGCCAAGCCACACCAAGCGGCCCAGAAACGGCCGTCAGCGAATTGGGATGGCATTCCCTATCACCAGCCTCGTTCGACCAAGAACCATATTTCCCATGGTCCGGTGCGCGATCCCCGTGCCGGCAATTCTGCACCGATCATCCGCAGCAGGCCGCGAACCATTCATGCGATGCCAGCTTCATCGCGTCAGCAAAGTCTCACGCCGCTGGATTCTCCGCCAAGCATCCTGGTTGACAGTGAACCCCGCGTGTTGCCTGCGCCCGTTCCAACACCCCCTTCGGTGCTCGAACCGGTTCTGCCGGAGGCAACGTCCACGGCGCAGTCGACGAGTCCACTTTCGGACAGCAGCAGTAGTCGACGCCAAAACCGGCGCCAAGTTGGGCCGCTGGACGTTTCGGAGATCAACGCCGAGCCATTAGAAACGACTGAAAGTGAACAGGACGCGGAGCCCAAGATTGCTCGTCGTGCTTTGCCCGAGAATACGGTAGATGAACCCAAGCCAACGACCAGTGAAGTCAAGCCGGAAACAACCGAAGTCGCCCAAGCGAATCCCGAGCAAGAACCAGAAGAGAAACTGAAGCCGTTGCCCGAGCAAGAGCCAGAAGAGGAACTGAAACCATTACCCGAACCGAAGTTGACCGCGATTGAAACGATCGCCAAGCAACCGGTTCCCTCTGCCGAAGTCGTGACGCGACCAAGCCCGGTGCAGCCCGATGCGCCAGCGTCGTCGACGTTGTCGCCACCTTTGCCGGTCCCGTCCACGGAAGACGCGACTTCAGAGCAGCTTCCCGCCGCACCGGTACCGATGGCAGGCGTGCCGGCGCGTAAATTCGCAGCGATTCCCTCGGAGCCGGCGGCTCACCGTGCCGGTCCGCCGACGTCGGCATTCGAGCCTCGTCAGAGTGTGCTTCCAGAGCCCGCAGCGGTTGCACCGCCAGTCAACACCGCATCCTCACCGATCGGTTCGGGCGTCGCTTCTCAGGTTCAGATCGGCGCGTTCCGAAAACCTGACTTGGTTCAGCCCATCGGCAACGAGCCGGCGTATGTTGCCCGGACGCCGCGAGCGGTTTCGCCGCATCAACCATTGCCGAGTCAGACGCGATCGTATCCCGCGGATCCTTATGCAGTAAACAGCATTGCTCCAGCAAATCCGATTCAGTCACAGCCCATCGCCTCGCCGGCGACGACCAATCCGAGCATTCCGATGCATCCGATTGCCGATCACATCGCCGCGGCGCCGGCTGCACCTCGCTACGGGGAAAGATCGTCAGGCACGTCGTCACTGCAACCGGCTCCAGCGAATGACGCAAGAACACTACGCCCCGGCGAAACGGCGGTTGCCTCGGAATTGCCCGGGATTCGCGTGGTCACTCACGGTCCGTCGTCGATCATGATTCGTCAGACGCATCAGTTTGAAATCCGCGTCGAGAATCGCGGTTCGATTGACGCCGACGGTGTGATGGTTCGTGCTTCGATTCCGGATTGGGCCGAAGTGCGCGGTCAGAACGCTTCACGCGGCGAGATCGAGCCCCAAAAGACTGGTTCCGAAGAACGACTGGTTTGGACCATTGATCATTTACCCGCCGGAGCAACCGAGCACATGATTGTTCGGTTGAAGGCGGAGCGAAGTGGTACGCATGGATTGGACGTTGACTGGACCCTGGTTCCGAAAAAGAGCGTGGCGCAAGTTCATGTTCATCAACCCGAATTGGAGCTGGCGATCGAAGGACCCAACGAAGTTGTGTACGGCGAGTCACAGACCTACAAAGTACGTGTCTTGAACCCAGGCGACGGCGTCGCACCGAACGTGGTGTTCACGTTGTCACCGAACTCGGCAACTCCGCAAACTCAACGCATTGGCGATATCCCCTCGGGCAAGGAAGCGCAGTTTGAAGTTGAACTGACCGCTCAAGACTTGGGCGATCTGAAGATTCACGGTCTTGCCTCCGGCGACCTGGAGCTTCGCGCCGAAGCAAGCAAGACCATTCGCGTTGCCGCTGCCAAACTGGAAGCTGTTTTGACCGGGCCGGAAATCAAATACCAGGACACCGAAGCGCTCTATCACTTGCAATTGCAAAACAGTGGCGTCGCGACCAGTGCACAGATCGTGGCAACGCTTCGAATGCCCGCCGGTGCGAAGTACCTTGGTGGTCTTGAGGGCGTCACCCAACGAGGTTCGATCTTGACCTGGCAATTGGATGCGTTGACGCCGGGTGCGGTTCGCGACTACCAATTCCGCTGCCAGTTGTCGTCACCTGGCGACCAGATGTTCATGTTCGACTGCAAGGGCACTGCGGCAGGGATTGCTGATGTCGCGATTACAACCCGGGTGGAGTCGATTTCGGACCTTGTGCTGACGATCAACGATCCGCCGGCCCCCGCACCCGTCGGTGGCGAAGTGGTGTACGAAATTATCATTCGTAACCGCGGTAGCAAAGAGGCAACGGATGTTCGAGCGATCGCACAATTCAGCAACGGCATCGAGCCCCGACGAGTCGAAGGCCACAGCGGTGAACTGTTGACCGGACAAGTTTTGTTCGACGTCATTCCGCGAATCGGAGCTGGCGATGAAGTCCGCTTGAAAGTGATCGCCGAAGCCGAACGAGCAGGACATCATCGCTTCCGCAGCGAAGTTCGCTCGGGCGATACGGTCTTGGTTGCCGAAGAAGCGACTCACTACATGAGCCCGCGAAGCGAACGGGTGAGCCGACGAAGCGGCGAAAGCCAAACTCGCTAACATCGGGCCGTAGGTTTTTTGGGAGGTCGGGTTTCCTGACCCGACTCCCCAAACAAGGCTCCTGACGGGTCGGGAGACCCGTCCTACCTGCCAATCGAGCTCACTGTTCGCCCCGGCAATAGCGGTCGAGCCAATCGAAGAACACTCTTCCCCACAGCACGCCATTTTGTGGTTTCAGTACCCAGTGGCCTTCCGCGGGGAAGTACAGAAAGCGACTCGGCACGCCTTGCACCTGACTTGCCGTAAACGCTTCCATCCCCTGTGTGACCGGGACTCGGAAATCTTTCTCGCCGTGAATGATCAGCAGCGGCGTCTTCCAATTGCCCGCAAACTTGTGAGGCGAAAACTCGGCGTACTTCTCGGCGATCGCCTGCGCTTTTCCAGTAGGGCCCACCCATATCCCAGTTGACAAAGAAACAGCTCTTCGGTCGAACCGTACATCGATTCCAAGTTAAAGACACCACAATGGGCGACCATCGCACAAAAGCGACTCGCATCGTTTCCCATCAACCAATAGACCGTGTATCCGCCAAAGCTGGCACCGATCGCAGCCACGCGTTCGCGATCGATCGTCGGATCGGCCATCATCGCGTCGGTTGAGGCCAGGATGTCTTGCATTGCTTGTCCACCCCAGTCGCCGCTGATCTGATCGTTCCACTGGCGACCAAATCCAGGCATGCCGCGGCGATTGACTGCCAGCACGACATATCCGTGCGACGCCATCATGTGGAAATTCCAGCGGTAGGAAAACCATTGCCCGATTTGCCCCTGCGGCCCACCTTGGCAATATGTCAGCATCGGCCACTGTCGCTTGGCAGCGGGATCGTAGTCGGGAGGTAGAATGACCCAGTTGTGGATCGCCTTGCCGTCGGTGGCGGTAAAGAATCGCTGCTTCGATCTTGGGTAATTCAAGCCCCTCGAAAATCTTTCCGTTGACGTCGGTGATCGTCGTCACTTGTTTGGTGTCCGGTGTCGATCACCGCCAATTCGTACGGCCGCAGCATGCTTTGTTGTTTCGCAAGAATGCGGTTGGAGTTCGGGATCGCGGCGACCACAGAAAAGTTGAATCGGCCGCAGGAGACCTGTTGCAGATCGCTCGTTTTCGGCATCGATTGCGTAGACCTGATCCGTACCGCGCGTCTCGCTGTCGAAGTACAGGCTCTTGCTGTCCCCGCTCCATGTGGCGTGATGTGTCGTTTGGTCCAGACCTTCGGTGACGTCTCGAAGCAATCCGCTGCTGCGGTCGTAAACCATGATGCGGTTGCGATCCGACTCGAATCCGGGTCGCAGCATCGAGTGAAACGCGATGGAGCGTCCATCGGGCGAGTATACCGGGTCCATGTCATAGCCCGGCATGCCGGGGGTGACGTTCTTCAGTTGCCCGCCGGCGATGCTGACCAAATAGATTCCGCTGTCCGTACTCTCGGCCGGATTGTTGACCAGCTTCAGCGTCAGTGCGATCTCTTGACCATCGGGCGAAAACGAAAATTGCTCAGTGCCACCAAAGGGAGGCAGCGGACAGTCCGCTTTCAACGACGCCATCAAGTCGACGGGCTCTGACGCTTCGCCCTGCTGATCGACCTTCACCACATGCACGTGGCTGTAGGCGTAATCGTGCCACGCGTTCCAATGCCGGTACATCAGCGAGTCAATGATCCGCGCGTCCGCCTTGGGAAGGTCGGAGTAAAGCTCGTCGACTTCTCGGATCCATCTTGACATCGACGGTAAACGCAATCGCGTCCCCGGCAGGCGATGGAATCAAGTTGCCAACGCCTTCCTTGACTCGGGTCAACTGCGTCGGCTCGCCGCCAGAGGGATCAAGCATCCATGCCTGCGGTTTTTTTTCGTCCTCCTCGTCGCCATCTTTCTCGGCATCCTCCTTTCTATCTCCATTTTCCTCTGCTTCGCTAGCGGCCGGTGCGATGTAAACCAGCTTCGAACCCGACGAGTGATGAAGCCAGCCGAGTGAACCAAGGCCTTTAACATCCTTCAATAGCGTCTTTGCTTGCGGAGCGGCCAGCGGAGTCTCAAACGCAGTCGATGTCTTGCCGCCTGCTGGCGATTCACTGCCCAGCGGCTGCAGCATCAGGCTCGTCGTGCCTTCGTTGGCTTCCAGGTCATACCGAGTCACCAGGTACGCCAGCAGCGTCCCATCGGGAGAGACAGCAGCATCACCAACACGAGCCAGGTCCCAAAGCTTTTCCGGCGTCAGCCGTTCGCCAGGGCACGGACCACAACTCAAAAACAGAGCGAAAACAGCAAACAGAGACGGGATGAGACGCATGACGTACTCTCAATAGTTGTTGGTTACCTGAATCTCCGACAGCGCTGACGGGCCACGCTGCCAAGCATTTTTGTGCCACGAACTCGAATATGTTAGCGGATGGGCGCGAGCGGGCGGTCGCCGTGAGACGGTGCGTCACCCTGCTCTGCAGCGCGACGGTCGGGCTGTAAGCCCGGGGATGCGCATCGACGTTTTAGCACCACAGGTGCGTCCATTTGCATAGCCCAGGCCAAGTGCAGCGAGCTTGCGCGGAATGACGGCCTGGGTAGTGGGTAAGCAAACACGTTCCGCGGTGGTCGCAGGGCGGCGTTGCCGCCCTGCGAACACCGCGGAAATCTGATCGGAATCCTTCCCAGGGCGGCGCCAACGCTCGCGGGGCTCGTGTTGTCTTGCCCTTTTCTATGCAAACTGCTGGCCCGCCGTCACGGTCTCGCCGGCAGCTGAGCGCAAAAAAAAACGCCGGCAGCCACAGGGGCTACCGGCGTTTCGGATATGGGTACGATCGGATCTTTCAAACCGAACGGCCGATCTCAAGTGACGAGCGGGATGCTTGCGGATGCGAAAGCCCCGCTCCAGCCGTTGCTACTGGCCGCTCAATTGGACGTTTTCTGCGCGGGGGCCCTTAGGACCTTGGCCGACGGTGAACGTGACAGCCTGGCCTTCACGAAGGTCGTTGAAGTGAACGCCATCCAACGCCGAACTGTGAAAGAACATGTCGTCGCCGCTGTCCTTGGTCGCAATGAAGCCGAATCCCTTGTCGGTGATGCGTTTGATTGTACCTTGTTCCATTTTCTAATCTCATACTCTTCAAAATAGTTGTGTCAGCCTGTCCCGCGTGAAACGTTCACGCGATCAGTCAGACACGGTGGTCGTAATTACACTGCCAGTCGGTTTGCAATTGGCCAGGCAGTGATGTTGTTGTTTGTTTTCTTGCCGGTCTTAAACACTGTCGATCGCCGGGTCATCAGCGGACGTCTGGACGTCTTGATCAACTTCCGCGTCTTCGGGTTCGGCGACCGCGGGCGGCAAGGCTTGTTCCGCCTTCCGCTCGTTGCGGCGGCTTCGTTTCTCTTCCGCCTTTCGTTTCTTTTCCATCTCGCGCTGTCGTTTGGCAAACGTGTTTTGATTCTTAGCGATGATGACACTCCCAAGTGACTGGTAAAGGTTTTCCGGCTTCGCACTAGGCAACATTCGCTGGGCGACGCGCAGATGTTTTGGTTCTTGAGTGCGAACTGTTGGCTCGCCGAACCTGAGGTTGAATGGTGGGGACGCGTTTCGCCTGGCCGCGACGTGTCGACTTGCCAGCGCCGCCGCGCGTCGCTGCGGATGGCTCGTTTGCATCGAAGCCATCGTCGGGGTTTTCGATTCGCAGACGCTGGCCAATCAACCTCTCGATCGCTCGCAATTCGCCATGCTCATCCGTCGTGCAGAACGAAATCGCAATCCCTTCCGCTCCGGCTCGGCCCGTTCGCCCAATCCGATGGACATAGCTTTCCGGTTCGACCGGCATGTCGTAGTTGATCACGTGAGTGACTCCGTCGATGTCGATTCCCCGGGCGGCCACATCCGTCGCCACCAAAACGGTGACCTGCTTTTGGCGGAAGGCCTCGAGTGCCTGTTGTCGGGCGTTTTGCGTTTTATTGCCGTGGATCGCCGCCGTGCGAATTCCGCCACGTTCAAGCTTTTTTGCCAATGCGTTGGCACCGTGCTTGGTGCGGGTAAAGACAATGGCACGATCGACGTTCTCGCCGGTCAGGACTGTACGGAGTGATGTTAATTTGTTGGCACGCTCGACCATCCTGACCTTCTGCTCGATCTGTTTGACGCTGGTCGACTTGGGAGTCACGTCGACTGAGATCGGATTGAACAAAAGTTGCCTGGAGAGTTCACGGATCTTCGGCGGCAGGGTCGCGGAGAAAAACAGCGATTGTCGTTCTTCGGGAAGAGCGGCGATGATCTTCTTCAAGGCGGGCAGGAACCCCATGTCCAGCATTCGGTCGGCCTCGTCAAGCACGAAGATCTCGACGTCACGGAGGTCAATGTGCCCTTGCTCCATCAGATCCAGCAAGCGACCGGGCGTTGCGATCAGAACGTCGACTCCTCGGCGAACGGCTCTGACCTGCTCCCCTTGAGAGACGCCGCCGTACACGAGTGCTTGGCGAAATTGCATGTGTTTGCCGTATACACGAAAGCTCTCGCTGATTTGGATGGCCAGTTCGCGGGTTGGTGCCAAGACCAGTGCCGAGGGACGATTCGCTACGGTCGGCGGCTGCTCATGCCCCAGGTAATCGAGGATTGGCAGTGCGAATGCGGCGGTCTTGCCCGTTCCGGTTTGGGCGCAGCCCAGGATGTCGTGACCTTCGATGGCCGGTGGTATGGTTTGGGATTGGATGGGTGTGGGGGTTTGGTAGTTTTGTTCAGCCAGAGCTCGCCCAAGCGGGGCGAACAAGTCCATGGATTCAAAGTTCTTCAAGTGTTTTCTTTTGCGTTTTGAGTTTGTTGAGCCCCATTTTAGGGCGAATGCTTTTTCAGCCGTGCGGGTCTCGACTGATCGTCGGACGGACAGCGATTCTCTGTCGCTAGGTCGCGGTCGGGACGGCAAGAGTCAAGTTGCCGGGTCCGAATCGCACGGGTAAAGCGGTTGTGTTGGTGTTTCTTGGGCGAAGCGTGGACGGACGATTGATTTTGGTACAAGCGAACGCCGCTTCCCTGATTCCGGACCAACAAGAAAGTCACGGAATGGATGCGTCTTGACGACGCGAGCGGCCTTCCAGAGCGGTCAACACGACCGATAGATGGCAGCAGACGGCGAAAAACATCTCTTCGCCGGGGCGAGATGCTGAGAATCCAGCTCAGCAATTGATCTCGTTGGTCGGAATGTGCGTGCTGTTTAAAGCTGCGTTTCTCGTTTATTTCCGACCAAATCGACTGAATGGGCACGCCAGTTCGGCTCATTCGTCCAGCTAACCCTACATGCGCTGAGGTAGAACGCCAATGCCAAATGTCCAGATTGTGGCAATTACTCAAAGTGCGTGATATCTGGACTTCTCGCCTTTCATCAGTCGATGGGCGCTCCTGCGCCGCGAAGCACTCACCAAAATCTTGCGGAAATAACTTCGTTCCTTGTCGCCCGACTCCCCCGAAACCGACTTCCCGGATTTCATTTGTTCATGAATCTAGACATCTGTGTTGTTCTTGTATGAAGGAAATTTAATTGCGGAGCCGCGAAGAATGGTTGGCGGTCATCCTACCTGGGCACCGGCACTCGCTGACGGCGTGTCGATTAAATCAGCCGCACGGCGTTAGCCGCGTTAGCCGCGGTTTTCCCCGCCTTCACGTACGGGAGTTCAGGGGGCAAAAAATGCTTCACGGCGTAGTCACCGGCCGAATGCCACTCACTTCGCGTAGGCGACTGTCGGCTTGCCGTTCTTGGTTAGATTTCCAGTTGTCCAAAGCAGGCCACGAATCACCAGTTCCAGATAGCGCCCGTCGCCGACTGTTTCATTGTTGTGGCCCAGCGTCGTACTGAATATCTTGGTTTTCTTTGGTCCGTACTCGTTGGTCCAGGCGACAACAGCATTCGCTTCTCGCGGTTGTGCGTTTGGATTTTGCTTCAAGTCCCTTTTGCGTGGCTGTTGTAATTGATTGCCGCTGGCCAGGGCC
The DNA here is from genome assembly GCA_963714715.1 of Pirellulaceae bacterium. GTDB lineage: Bacteria > Planctomycetota > Planctomycetia > Pirellulales > Pirellulaceae > JBFJVZ01. Next base: position 40,336 of record CAVQPV010000058.1, read on the forward strand.
ACGGTGCCGCCGAACACACGGACGTTGTTGTACAACTCCTCATTGATCGTGGTCCAGTTCTCCAGGCCCTTAATAATGGCATGTTCTTCGTCGGTATAGTCGACGTCGATCGGCGCCTGGGGACCATGGCCGGTGGACTGTACGCCCAACATTTCGTACCAGCCCGCATTGTCGGCTCCCAATTCGACCGGTTGGTGGAAGTCGCCCCAGCGGTAGCTATGCATCGCGCAGTGCAGATTCACAGCAGGCACACCATTTTTGTGCGCAGCAAGAATGCGACTGACGTACGGTTTTTCCGTCACCGCTGCAGAGCATTCGTCATGCACAACGACGTCATATCCCTCTGCCCAATCGTCGGATTCGTAGATCTCAAATTTCGTGTCCGTTCCCTTGCTCGGGTTATAGACAACGGTTACCACCGCGTTGATTCGTTGTTCAATTCCGGCCTTGAGCAGTTTTGTTTGTGTTGCGTAATCATGGCAACAGCCACCTGCGACGAGTAGCACTTTCAGCGGCGCCGCCTGCTGTGAACCGTCCTGAGCGTTTCCCAAACTCGGTACCGCGAGCAGGCTGGCGAGAGCGATGAGGATTTTGACGTGGTGACTCATGGGGATCCTGATTGGTATTACGGATGGTTGACGAATTCAATTGCTGCGGAGCCGACGTCCTGGCAAGAGCCCGAGACGCCGCACTACGGGTCAGATTGTACCAACGGCCGGCATGGCCCACCGTTTTTGTTGCAACGGGGGGTGGCCTGATGCATACTGCGATGCCCGTGTCGAAAATCGCCATGGTTTGCGTCAGTCCCAGATATGGTGGATTACTTTGTATGCAACGAAACGCCCTGAATCGCACTCACTTTCATTGTGTCGCGATACTAAGTTTATTCTTGTTTGGTGGTGGCATTCGCGCAGCTGAAAAATCGGTGCTCGCCAACGAGTCTATCTCGGACATGGATGCGCTGAACAATCAGGTTGGCGATGAATTGGCCGGCATTTCGAGTTTGATGAAGTCGCACGACGAAATTGTTGCCGCCGATCTTGATTCGATCGCCGCTTCGTCTTTTCAGTGTGATTCGCTTCGTCCACCCGATGCCAAGGAAGTCTATCGGAACGATCAGCTGCGCGTGATGCGAGCCTCCCCGCCTTTTCAATCGGCAACAACCTATCGCGGACATGAAGGCCTGGCACGTGCGCTGAACGAACTGAAAAAGCCATACGTGAGCGCCGACAAGGTGAAGGTCAAGTTCAAGACGATTCGCGTTGCTACCGATGGCGATCAGGTGAGTTGCCAGGCTCTTGTGCATTACACCGGGACAAGCAGCGATCACGTCGTGGAGCAGTCAGCGGATTGGTCCATGAGTTGGTCGTTTGCAGACGCCGACGCGCCCAAGTTGCTGACGATCAAGGTCAATGACTTTGAAGAGGTGCAAACCCATCCGGGGCAAGGCCCATGGTTTGTCGACTGCACCGAGTCGGTGTTTTCCGGCGTCGATTCATTTACAAAGCAAATACTGAAAAGCACGAATGATTGGCGAGGCGAGCTGACCTCGAAGGTGGAGGTCGATTTCATCGGCCAGATCGGCGTGGCGGTGGGTGACGTTAACGGCGATCAACGCGAAGACGTATTTCTCTGTCAGCCAAACGGGTTGCCCAACCGTCTCTATCTCCAACGCTCCGATGGCACGCTTGAGGATGTCTCGGCTCGGGCTGGCGTCGACTGGCTCGATACCACTCGCAGCGCACTTCTGCTCGATCTGGACAACGACGGTGACCAAGATCTGGTGTGCGCGATTCCTCAGACCATTTTGATCATGGAGAATGATGGGCAGGGCAGGTTTCGCCTGCGTTCGAGCCCGGCGGGACCCACGCGGGGCTATTCGATTTGCGCGGCGGACTATGACCAGGACGGTGATCTGGATATCTATGCCTGTGGATACGTCCGGCACGAGAACTTCTTGACCAACCCGTTGATCTCGATGCTGTCGATCCCGACGCCCTATCACGATGCTCAGAACGGCGGTCCCAATACATTTCTGCGTAATGAAGGTGATTTTCAATTCACGGATGTGACCGAGGAAAGTGGCTTAGGTCACAACAACAATCGGTTTAGTCATGCCGCCGTTTGGGAAGATTTTGATAACGACGGCGATCTGGACTTGTACGTCGCGAATGATTTTGGACGAAACAATCTTTATCAAAATCAGGCTGGCAAGTTTGCAGACATCGCAGCAGCCAGCGGTACCGAAGATATGGCAGCCAGCATGGGAATTGCTGTCGAGGACTTCAACAAAGACGGATGGATGGACATCTACGTCAGCAACATGTTCTCGGCCGCTGGGAATCGCACCACCAGTCATCCAAGTTTCAAAACGAAGTCAAGCGATGAAGTCAGAAACGCATTCAAGCGACACGCGAGAGGGAATTCGCTGTTTCAAAATGCCCAAGACGGGACGTTCCTGGACGTCAGCCAGCCTGCCGCCGTGACGTTGGGACGGTGGGCCTGGAGTTCGAATTTCATCGACATGAACAACGATGGATGGCACGATCTATTCGTCTGTAATGGATACGTGACCAACGAAGACACTCGTGATTTGTGACCGGTCCTTTGGCGGCAGGTCGTGTCGCAATCGCCTTCAAAATTTTCCCTCCCCCGCAAAGATTACCTGAAGGGATGGGCATTGGTCCTGACGCTCATTCGTGAGCATGGTTTGTCACTCAGTGGTCGAGAAGCGAATTGCTGTTTTCTCAATACGGGACAGACTCGCTTTGCAAATATCTCAACCGTCAGCGGTCTCGATTTCATCGACGACGCTCGCGGATGTGCGACCGTCGATTGGGACAAGGACGGAGACTTGGACGTGTGGGTCAGCAATCGGACGGCCCCGCAAGCCCGCTATCTTCGCAATGATGTTCCCGTGAAAGGCAATTTTCTTGCTCTGCGGCTCGTTGGCACGAACTCGAATCGCGATGCCATTGGTGCCAGGGTCTCGCTGACACTTGCCGGCGATTCCAAGGCCCACATCAAAACGCTTCGCGCCGGCGAGGGCTTTCTCTCACAATCATCAAAGTGGATGCATTTTGGTGTCGGAGGCCAGCGCCGCATCGAGCACGTCCACATCCAGTGGCCGGATGGTACGACGGATGAGTTTGCCGACATACCGTCCAACCAGTTCTATCGAGTCGTGCAGGGAGCCGCAGATATGCAGTTGGTGAACTTTGACAACAAAGATGTGAGAAGACTTGCTCCTGCGGTTTTGCATCCCTCTTCGCCTGAGGTCACTCGCACCGCAGTCGCGCCGAGGGAAAAGGCAGCCGCATTGAGCCTCGTGACGATCGACGGCGAGACGATCGATTTGCATAAGAACATGACGGGGCCAACGCTTGTCAATCTATGGTCGGAGACCTGCGCTCCTTGCCTCCAAGAATTGACGGAGTTTGCCCACGCAAAGGAACAATTGACTCAGGCCGGATTGCGTATCATTGCGCTGCGATCACCGAATCCACGAGAAGACGAAGCGTCATCCGTCGAACAGCTGAAATCGTATCGTGAAAAACTGAAGCTTCCGTTTGAAATGGCAGCGGCAACGGACGCCACGATGACGCAGCTAACCAAGGCGCAGGACAATGTAACTCAGATAGATCGACCGCTCGTCCTGCCGACAAGTTTCTTGTTGGATGCAGACGGAAGGCTGTCAGTCCTTTATCGCGGGCCTGTCTCCCCCGACCGTCTCTTGGAGGACGTTCGTCGCCTGGAATTGTCGGACTCTGACTGGAATGCTCAAAGCGTTCCGTTCCCAGGACATTGGTTTGATTCACCATTTTCGGATGATTGACAGACTCGGATCTCGCAGTTCAGATTTAATTCCCAAGGCCGACGCTCACTGCGGTGCTGAAGAGCGCCACGATCATGATCAGTGTGAACAGCACCAGCATGATGGCGGAAAGGATCCCCGTCGTTCGCCAAAAGGCCAGTTGGCTGGAGGCAAACTCGCTGAGCTGTGCTGACGACCCCGAGTTTGCGTAGCGGTTGGCTGCAGCGACAGCTTTGCCAAGTTGAATGGCGGGCGTGACGAAAAACAGCAAAACGAACGCGAACGGGCAGATCAATCCAGTCAACAAGGTCGCTGGATCAGCCTCCACGATGACTTGAAAGACCGTCATCCCCAAAAAGATCAATGCACCCGCCGATGCCAGTACGGCAAAAAACATTTGCCAACGAGCAAGCTCGCGGACGTATCCCGAGACAAATCTGTGATCGACCGGAGTTTCATCGGACGCGTACGGGTTGCTGGATGGCTGATAAGGGTTCAACGAGTTCGGGTCGTCAGACACGAGGGACACCGCGATTGTTAGCGTGATTTGGCCGATATCCTATCCAACTTGCTAGCCCAAGTGTTGAAGCGACACGTATGCCCGGATCAGGAAAGCATGGGCGACTTTGCCGGTACCTGGGTATTTGCCGGTCCCCGGAGAACAGGTTCTACCCTGCGTGCCGGAGCGTCGATGCTGAAACGGTATGCCCGCTGTAGTTTTTGACGTCCGGTGGGCCGAAGTCTTCACCCCAGGATACAGCCGTGACACATGTTTCGTCGGGAGTTCAGGCAACGACGCCACGTCCGTCGATTCTCGGGATTTGGCGACTTGGCCAAGTCATTCATTCAAGCAGGTTCGCTGAGTTGACGCTGGCTCAGCCAGCCGACGCGGAAGACAGTCCCCGCTGGGATTACGTTTTGAAGCGGTCGCTGGGGGCTCAAACAAATCCGGAAAGTTTGCGGCAAATCGTTCAGTTTGCGGCGGCGGCTAGTCGCGTTTCGCACCCGAATCTGGTGCCCCTGTTGGATGCTTCTGCGTCGGGCGCGTCGCCTTACATCGTGATGCCGCGAATCGAAGGCTCCACGATGCAAACTCACTTGGAAAGCGATGGAGCGTAAGCCGCTGCCAGTGGCTTTGTGGTTGGTTCGTCAGGTTGCCCAAGCGCTGTCGGCCGTTCACGCAGCCGGTTGGATTCATGGTGATGTGAAGCCGGAGAACGTGATCGTTGGCTCTGGCGGGCATGTGACCTTGATCGACTTAGGGTTTGCAGCACAGATTCATACCGTCAACGGCAGTCAGTTTCGTGGAACTCCCGACTATGCGGCTCCCGAACTTCTCAGCGGAAACATGGCCGCGTTGCCAGCCGCTGATATGTTCTCGCTGGGGAGAATGCTTTGGCATTGGCTAACACAGGTGCAAACGGACAAGGAAAAGAGCTTGGAGCCGGTGGCCGAACTCGTTGAACGTCTGGTGACGAACGATCCCGGTGAGCGACCGGTGGCTGATGCGGTGACTCGGCAATTGCTGCGACTAGAAATCAATACGCTCGGACAGCATTTCGATCCAGTGACAAGCCGAAAGGCCGCGTAGACAGCGGGGAGCGGGGAGCAAAGGCCGGGGAGCGGGGAGCAAAGGCCGCGGAGTGGGGGAGATCGCTCTGCCAAGCGTGCTGCTGCTAATCTAAGAACTCGGTTGTAAAGCAATCCTTGGCCTTGACTTTGGATGGGTCGACCAGCTTCAAGTCGACCATCTGGCTCACCAACCGTTGCCACCTCTCGCTGCTCATCATGCCGACAGCGTCCAGTTCCATCTCGTTTGGCTGGGCCAGTAATCGTAATTCGCTGCTGCCAAACTCTAGTGCTTCGGCGGTCATCCCGTGCTCGTTGGCCTCGAGAATGGCTGCGTTGCCTTTGGATGGGTCGGTCAGATAGTTCTGCCAACCTTTGCGGACCGCTCGCACGAACTGACGCACGAGGATCGGGTCTTCTTTGATCAGCTTTCCCGAGGTCACGAGGACGCTCGAGTAAGGGTTGAAGCCAAGATCGCTGACCATCAATTTGCGTACTTTCACACCTTGTTGTTCGGCCAATAACGGCTCGGCAAAGCAGTATGCCTGAATAGCAATGTTCGGATCGGCGACCAGGGATGCGACACTCCCGTGGTAGGGAACTTCTTGAACTCGTTCCAGCAGACCTTTTGCACGCATGAATTCGACGAATGCGCGGCCTTCCTGTCGTTGCAGTTTTTTACCGGCAAGATCCTCGAACGAAGTCACTCCACTCGCCTCTTGAACCAGGATGCATCTGGGGTGGTTTTGCATCGCTGCCAAGACAGCCACCACGTCCAATCCCTCCTGGCGAAACAGAACGACATCGTCTGCGTTTGCCATCGCAAACAGACAGCGTCCCAGTTCCAATTCGGCCCCCACCGGCGCCGCACGTCCTCCGGGCCGGATTTCGACATTCATGCCGGCGTCCGCAAATGTGCCATCGGCCGCGGCCTGATAAAGTCCCCCATGTTCCGATTCCGGATACCAATTCAATTGCACCGCCACCGAGGTTTTTTGCTCCGTGGTATTCGCTTTCGTTTGGTTGGGTTTCTTGCCCGAATCACAACCGATCAGGAAGAAAGTGACTGGAATCAGTAGGCAAGTGAGTTGATGAAACATCTGAAAACATCCGTGACGAATGCAGTGTGAAACGAAGCTCGTCGCCATCATACCCGTAGGCGCGGCATCGTGCCGTGCCCCGTTTTGGTGGCCTCAGAACATGTTTTAAAAAGGGGTCTGACCCTTTGTGGGCGAGAGCTTACGGCAAGCTAAACTCGGTACCGGACGCTTTTTCGTTTAGCGAGATCGGTTCAAGAGAGGGTCAGACCCCTTTTTAAAACGCGTTCTCAGCTGCCCGCTTGCGAATTCCATGCGAACACGTATGGCAAGCAGGATGCTTACCCCACTTTTCAGTGACAGAGCTTTAGTTCTGCGTCCAGCGTCGCAAGACAGTTGCTGACGCCAGTTGGACAGCGCCAAACAGCATCAGCCCGAGCAAGGTGGAAGCCGCCAGCGCGGCAATCAACGCGTCCGTCTTGATTCTTGCTTGCCAACCCGTCATCAACGTGCCTAGTCCGTCATAGCTGCTGCCGTTACCGACGAAGAATTCGGCGACGATCGCACCGATGACCGCCAAGCCGCTACTGATTTTTGCTCCGAGCACTAAATACGGAATCGACGTGGGGATCTGAAGTCGAATCAATCGCTTGGCCTTTCCGCCCCCGTAGAGCGTGAATAAATCGGATAGGTCTTGGCTTACCGACAACAGTCCGGCGGTCACGTTGTTGACGATCGGAAAAAGGCAAACGATGACCGTGACGATGACGACCGTGCGAAACTGATAACCGCTCCAGATGATCAAGAGCGGAGCGATGGCGACGATCGGCACGGTTTGCAGAAACACAACGTAAGGAAAAAAGGCGAGTCGGACTTTGCGTGATTGACTGAATGCCACCGAGATGATTGAGCCGACTGCGATCGCAGCCAGCAAACCGACGGTGGCCGCAATCCCAGTCATCGCCGTGCCTCGCAGGATCGCTTCCCGCTCTTCGACGGCCGCCGCCAGCACTTGGCGCGGGGTCGGTAATAAGGCTTTGGGTAGTTGAAACGCCCAGACAAGCAGTTCCCAAATCAAGATGCCGCAGACGGCGACACCCATGACCAGGCTGAGGCTGGTGACCAGTTCGCGAGTTCCGCTTCGACGTTCGTGGGCTATCACTGGCCGTTCCTCAGCGCGTCACTGACTGTTCCGTAGAACTGGCCGAATTCCGGTGACCGTCGCAGCGATTCATCGCGCGGTCGCGGCAACGGATTCATGATCGGTGAGCCAACGCGTCCGTTGCGCATCACGACAATCTGGTGAGACAACATGATCGATTCAGCGATGTTGTGCGTCACCATCACGCCGGTGAACTTGCGTTGCTCCCAAAGCTCCAGAATCAACTGTCCAAGCTGGTTTCGCAGCATGTCATCCAATGCCGCAAACGGCTCGTCCAGCAGCAGTACCTTGGGGTCGGTGACCAACGCGCGAGCGATCGAGACTCGCATCTTCATGCCCCCGGACAATTGATGGGGCATCCGATCCAGTGCGTCTGACAGCTGGACGATGTCAAGGATTTCTTTGGCAGCTGCGTTCCGTGTCGATGGCTTGCCCCACTGAATCAATTCCAGCGGCAGTAGGACGTTCTCGAGCGCGGACCGCCACGGCAACAGACTCGGTTGCTGGAAGACAAACGCGATTTCCCCACGGCGGCTATTGGCTGGCGGATCGAGTCCGACGGTCCCGCCAGTGGCCTGCTCCAATCCCGACATCAATCGCAGCAGTGTCGTCTTTCCGCAACCGCTGGGACCAATCAGGGAAACAATTTGACCGGCAGGAATCGTCAGGTTGACATCGTCGACCGCCGTCACGTCACCTGCGAAGCTGATCGAGAGCGATTCGCAGTCAATGGTGGATGCGTTAGCAGCGGTCACAATCACCGGCGGGGTCTTCTAATCTTCCAGCGCCCGGTTGGCGGCTTCGCGCAAGACCCCGGCGGGTTTGAGCATGAAACGGCGATCCTCTTCGATTTCCAATTCGACAAACCGTGGTGTGACGCCCACGACTTTTCCTTTCACGCTGCCGATCTCGAACTCGTCACCGACACGCAGTTTCAAGTGTCTTGCCGCGCGTCCGCACGTTCATCCAGGCTGTCCAGTCATCGCCGCCTTGAACCAGCGCCGTGAGCACGGTTTGAGACGCATCGTCGAAGTCCGGTTTGGGGGGCGGTCCTTGTGGTGGCGGCGGTGGATCAACGACCTTGACCAACAAGTCTTGTTCGGATGTCCGCGGTGGATAGCCCTTGTCCGTGACGCTCACCAGGACTTGCAGTTCGCGTGTTTCGCTACTGTTGACACGTAGCGTTCCCGAAAGCGGCGTCCAAGGTGACGAACTCGGGTGTGTCGCCAACCAATTTGTACTCCAAAGCGTGGCCTTCCGCATCTTTGAAGGTCAGCGGGATGGGCGTATCACGTCCCACGAATCGCCTCGACCGTCGGGCTGCCGGTGTAGTTGCGGCGCCTGGTTCGGGGGGCGGAAAAAGTTGCGATTCATGATCGGTTCATGGTAGGTTGCCACATCCGAATGAACACGCCACGAATCGTTGCCCGGTTCGGCGGCATCCGCCGCCGCCGCCGACAAAGCGATCGCCTCGACCATCATCTCGATCGAAAACCGCTGTCTTTCTTGGGATTGAATTCCAGCGAGCGAATTCGGTGCAGGTAGTCTTTCGCGTAAAACGCATGCAGAAGATTCAAGAAATGAGGGACATCGGTGATGCCCGACAAGCGAAAACTCAATCGATGATATAAGTCGCCGACCGGTACCGGGCCCGTCCGGTCGACGTTCGCACTTTGGACTTCGTTGGACTTGACCAGGTCCAGCAACCATTGTTGATAGTCGCTTTGAGCACGCTCGACGTTGCCGGGAAGCGAACGCTGGAGATACTCGCCCATCTGGCGATTGGCATATTCTCCCTGCAGTTGGGATTCAACCAATTGTTGCTGCGTGGTCGTCAGAGCGGTGACCTTGTTTCGTCGAAGCTGCAGGGCGGTGCGATACTTGTTGAATCCCCAGTTCAGTCCGATCGCGATGAACAGGCCAGCCACAGCGAGTCCCAAGATTCGTTCACGCTGAGTCATGATGCCACCTCTTCGGTTGCTGTGGCGGGCTGGGGGTCTGTTTCCTCGCTGGGCTGTGCGTCTGTTCTTCAGCTGGATGTGCTTCGTGATTCTTCAGTTGGCTGTGCTTCTGTCTCGGGCGTCCAGCTGGCTGTGCTTCCGATTCCTCAGCTGGCTGTGCTTCTGCTTGCTCGCTGGATCCGGGTTGATCAGGCGATTGGACTTCTTCATCCCTTGGCTCGATTGAAAGCGGATGCATCCGTCGGCTGATTCGGCGATCTCGGGGTGGAGAGGTCGATGCGACCGTTTCCGGCAGCGGGTTCGACGGTGTCTAACGGAGCGGCATCGGAGGCTTCTGTTTCAGGAAGGATCATGGTTTCGTCATCGGACTCGCCGAGCGACACGAGCTTGGCCGATTCCGATAATGCTGCATAGCGCAGATCGCGAACCGTGGCAGCATCGACGGTGATCTTTTCGTTGAATCTCCAACGATACGCATCGTTTGACCTGGTGGCTTGTTTGGCACCGTCACCATCGACACGGTGAGTTTCCGTCGCGAAGCGATTCCTCAAAATCGTCGATCACTGATGGATCGGTGACGGCGCCGGAAATTTGTAAAGAACCTCCCGCCGACTCGTTGTTCGATCGTAGCACTTACTGACTCGACAATCATGTTTTCCGCTGGCGGCATCGATTCGGCCAGTCTACGAAGCTCGCTGCAGCCAGTTCACGCCACCATCAAGAAACTGGTCCACCCGTTCGGTGCGGCTACGGCTGATATCGGCCAGCTTGACTGGCTTTTCCATCGCTTGATTCGCTTTCTCCAGTTCAGCGATTTGTTTGTCCAGACCGCTCAATTGTCGGTAACCGAGGAATGACAACACCAAAACGGCGGCGATCGGAACGCCGATCAACAATGCGCTTTTTCAGCGGGTTCGGCTTTTCTTCGACGCGTTTGCGTGGATTCAAGAAGTCGATCAGTCGGTCGCCGCCGAACTCGTCGCTGGCCAACAGACCGACCAGCGGCGCCAGGCGGCCAACGTGTTGCGGGAAGCGATTCCTTTGCACTACGATCGATCTCCACCAGGTCAAATGGATTGACCACGTCAACGCGGCATCCGGAAGCTTCGCCGATCTTTTCCACGTCATCTTTGTGGAGTCGACTCCAGCCCCCACAAAACGACTCGATCGGGCGACCCGGCGGCGCCACAAGCGACGAGACTACGCCGCAATTCGCCCGCCAAAGCGGCTGGTCGACCAGCGGAACTGCTGGGCATGCGAACCGTACGGACAAAGACGACTTTGCCGTTTCGCGCCACAACAATTTCGGCGTCATCGGACAACAGGTCGATCAGGACGGTTTCACCGCTGGTGGGCGGGAACTTTCTTTTGCGACAGAAACAGGCGGCGGCGGCCAGGGTCGAAGCGAAATCCGCTTGACTTGCAGATCAGAGGCTTCGCAGATCTCGTGAATCTCACTCAGCTTTCGCCGGGCCGACTGCGGCGGCGATCATCGATGTGCCGGCGTCGCTTTGACCGGTCACCAGATAAGTCAACCGTGGCGCTCTCGCCCGCGGACGCGAAGCTGCGGATCGCTTGAAAGCGCACCATGTCGGGTAGTTCGTCACTGGGGACAGGTGGCAGTTGCAACTCGCGCAGTTCCGCTTTGCCGCGGCCGATCGCGACCAGCGTGTCGGTTCGTTCCAAGCCGCGCTGGGAAATCGCGCGGCGCAACGTTTCCATCACGTCGCCGTTTTCGATGTCGATTAACGCTGCTTCGGTGACTTTGACGTGCTGCCGGAACATTGGGCTGCGACGAGCCGTAGCTCGGAATCGTCCCAGTCGATCGCTATTTTTTTTACCATGTTTACATCTTAGTCAAGCAATTGGTTGATGATGCGGTTCTGCCGAAAAATCGGTCAGGTTACCATTCCTTAGGGCTAGGGGCCATGTCCATGGAAGAGCGAATCCCGAGTACGGAAAGTTCAAAACCGCGGCCCAGGTGACTCAGATCTCGCCAAGAGACGATCTTTGGGTTGACCGTCGTCGCGTCGATGATGACTTCGCTGCGGTGCGAGGCATTGGAGCTTTCGAAGTAGCCGACAATTTGAGCACGAAAGATGTCTCGCCCCCGCAGGTCAGCAGCGGCATCAGCTGTCGCATTTGATCGAGGTCACGATGCCTTCGACCATCGGCCAGGTCTCAAATTGACGGTTCGGGTCGTCCGATTCCGTTTCACGGTCTTCCAGAATCGCCTCGACCTGTTCTTCGGTCAACAAGCCCCATTCCGTACAGCAGCTCGGCCGGGCATTGATTCAAGTTGATCCGCCCGGGCATCATGGTCACCTCTTGCGTTGTCAGCAAATCCATCAACGAGCGGCAAGTAGATCGCCATCGAGATCGGATCGCTCGTAAACGGTGACGCGTAGGTTTGGGCACTGATCGCCTTGGCCCACGGTCACCGTGGCGTCGATCAGATCCAAAACCTGATTCAGCTTCGTACCGCCGCCGCCGCTGAGGTCGAATTGCTCTAACAGATCGGCTGTCCAGACGCCGGATACTGCGGGTTGCTGTTGTTGTTGGTGTTGCCGGATGGTTCGGTGGATAAAGCATCAGCTACAGCCGCGGTGTTGATTGACCGGCGATGCGATACGCAAGGATAAAGCTGGAGTAGTCATCATTACCCAGTTCCGCGAGTTCCTCGGCCAGCAATTCCAAGTCATCTTGGTTGACGTTGATTCGCAATGTGCCATCGTTGCGTCTTGTTGGCTTCGGCGCTGTGAACCGTCAGGTAGGCCGCCCAGCCAAGCGGAACCGGCGGTGTCGATCGAAACGTTGAATCGTTGTTGCTCATCGGCGTCCAACAGTCCATTACGATTCGTGTCGGCGCCGAACAACAGCGTTGGGGTCACGCCTTGGACCAACAACAGTTCTTCCACACTTTGAATCGGACCGTTGGTTGGTTCATAGGGAGTCGGCAATGCTGCTGTAGTACTCGATTCGGCGCTATTGGGCTCGCGGACTTCATCGTCTGCGTCCAGCCAGTCCATGATCGCGTTGGCGACGTCCTCGGTCATGCCCGGCAAACCCAGCAGCAGCAACACGGCGATGTTGTCGGAGGTCGCTTCCTCGGGCGTCGGCACCGGCAGACGCGACCAGCGGTGACAGGCCCGACCAGTTTTCCTCGATCACCGTCAAGGCATTGATGTTCAGCCTGGCCGATTCGTCCTGCAGTCCAAACCGAAGCCCGCCGTACATGCCTTGTGTCGTCCAGATCGGGCGCGACGATCGAGAAGTTGCAGGGCGTCGCACCGTCAAGGCCGGTGGACACCGTGACTCGCTTGGAACAAGCCCGGATTGTTGTACATGCCGCCCAAGTCGACTCGCGAGTCCGGCGGCTGTGACAGAATCAAACGCACCGCTTCGGCACCCGATTCGACCGCCACACGTGCTTGGACGATATCACCCGTCAAATAAGCTGCATCGTCGTAGGCGACCATCAAGCCGGTGAACGAGTAGACCGACAGCGATGCGATCACAATGACGATCAGCACCAAGACGAGAAAGAACCCGCCTCGACGTGTCGCCTTGATCTCGGAGTCGTTGGCTCATATGCCGGCCTCCGACAAGTTCGTCGCTCTCGGCTCTCTTGATCAAGCGGTTTCGCCATTGGCAGCCGGACAATGTGAGTGAACACGCGGACCGCATTTTCATCATCGGCCTCAAGCCCGGCGGCAATCGCAATCGGATTGCTCATCGTTATTTGCACCTGCACGGCCAGCGGCAACTCTTCGTAATCGTCGCTGCTCCATTGCAGTTGCCAGGTGATTCCGTCCCAATATCGAAAATTCGATACGCAAGGACTTCCGGTGCCAGAATGTCACCCGTTTGGTCAGCGCCGCCAGGCTGCCGGTGTTGGCAGCGAAGTTGGTCGCGGCACGATCAAGGGATCGCCGCACAAGGCCGCCGCGAAGTCGCCACGGGTCTCGGCGGTAGCGAGTTGTCATTCGACACCGATCGATCCTGCCGGCTGAACGAAATAGGTGACGGTTTTCATGTCGCTGGGAATGTCCTGAATGTCCGTCACCGTCTTCGTCCATCATCGACGATGTATTCTTCCAACCGCGGCAGAGCGGCTGACGTCGATTTGGATTTGAAATTGATTGCCAATCAATCCGGGACTTTGCAAAATCGCCACGCCGCTGGTTAAATCGGGCGGCTCAATGGTTTCCGCGTCGGCAAACCCGGCATCCATCTCTTCGCCGACGCCGGCTGCTGACAAGTCCATCTTCGCTGCCGGGGCTGGCACCTCCCGCGAGGCCACCGGTGGTGTTGGCCGCGACCGTGCTCAGCAGTGTGGCCAAGCCTGACATGTCGACCGGATCGTTGTGAACGGTCGCCCTTAAATCATCTTCGATCATCTGAATGATGGCTGAAGCAAGCTGCGTTTGCCGAATGTCCATGTCATTGACATCCATGTCACGAGCGTAGAACTGGATCGCCGCGCCGACCAAACCCATCAACACGACCGACATCGAAACGGTCAGAAAAATCTCCAGCAGCGTGAAGGCGGCACGCGCACGTGAGGATCGTCTTCGCTTGCGAAGCTGTCTCATGCTGCCTCTCCCGTGCGGCCATTTCCTCTTGCATCGCTTCCTCTTCTGCCTCAAGTTGCTCCAGACCCAAAGCGGGATCAATCATCCAACGCGTCAATTGGTACGTTGCCAACGGGGTGCCTCCGTCGGGATCGGCGACCCGAACCGACACGCGAATCGCAAGCAGACCATCTAAGGGAGCCGGCACGATTTCAATCGAATAGAGAAACTCCGCGGTCGCTTGAGAATCGAAAGGGTCTGCTCCGCATCGATGATGGTCGTTGGCGTTTGTCCCAGAGTGGCGTTCAGCAGCACTTCAGAGAGTTTTGCCTGGCACAGAGATTCTGGCCATCGACATCGCCCGGGCTTCGCGGGCCGCATCCGGTGCCGGTTTCGGCGATTTGGCCCAGCACGGCAAGCGATCCACCCAGGATCGCCAGTGCCAGCAGGATCTCCAACAGCGAAAACCGCAGATCGTGAGCGTCGGTCTGTCGTGCGTTGCTCATTGCGCGTCTCTCCAGTTCGTCGATCGTCACGTCACCCGTGATCCCACGCAGCTTGACAGCAACGCGACCGTGTGTCTCGATGTTTCAAAACGACGATCGCGGTGCTGGTCGTGCCATCAGGATAAAACAGGATCGGCTGGCTCCAACCTTCGACTTGGTTGCTCAGATTCACCTGTTCGATCTCCGCGGATCGAGCTGACGAAACGACTCCGACTGATTCGACGATAATGTTTTCCGGTAACTCAATCGTTTGTTCGGCCGTTTCGTCCACGGTTATCACGGCAACGTTCGCTTGCTGAGCACCTGAAAGCAATGCCGATTGACTGCCTGTTTGGTCCAACGCTTCCATCGAATCGGTCATGGAATAGAACGGTCGAATTCGCAAGTTGCCGCCTTCGACCATCCCTTCCATCATCATCACACGGCTCTCGCGCATGGCGTCCACATGCAAGCGGGTCATTTCGACTCGCAGTTGATCCGCCGCGCCCACCAACCGCCGATCACCCAAGACCCAACCAATCTGAGGGATGACGACCGATGCCAGCGCCGACAGAATCGCGATCGCGAGCAGCAACTCCAACAGAGTGAAACCACCGGCGATGCTCCCGCCAGTACGCAGGGACAATCGATGGGCAGGATGCGTCGGTTGAGGATTTCAACGGGTCACTCATGTCAGGGTAGTTGCGGTCTGGAAATTGCCATCCCGAGCGGTAGGGGATATCATCAAACCCCGCTCTCCGAGTTGCGTCAAGCGAAGACTCCCGCTCCTCCGTCAAACACGCTGGCTCGCAAATCCGGCAGCGTCGCAAAATGGGAAGGCAACCCAGATCAACCTTCGACGATGATGTCGTCTTCCGTATTCATCTGACCGTCGATTCCGGCACTGCGAATCTCGAAGGTGTTCCCGTTGACCGTGTAGACCAAATCGTTCCCCCACGCGTCGGTGGGAATTTCAGTGATGATCGGGGCAACCCATTTCGACTTCTTGGCCGCATCACTTGGCCCGTCGCGCAGTGCCTCCAATGTTTCGGGCAAGCTGTTCATGCGGATTTGGAACATCGCAATGTTACTTTTCAGCATCCTCAGCTGAGCCTGAGTGGCATCGGCATTGGCAGCCGCTGACGTACCGGCGACATTCACGACAACGATTCCACCCAGCACGACCAGAATCGCGAGCACGAGCAGCAATTCCAGCAGCGTGAAGCCCTTCGAGACCTGGACGAACGGGAGCGACGGAGGTTTTTGAACGTTGGTAACGCATGGCTTCAAACTTTCAATGGGAATAATGATGGGTGGGTGCTTGGCATGCTCTCGACCGGCTGAATCACTCGGATTCGATCCCGTCGCGACAAGTGCGGAATGGCGGCGATGCGTCGCAGCCTCCCACCTATTCTAACCATCGAGTCAAAAAAAAGTTTCGGATTCGTGGACGGCTGGATCGCCATGTCGCGTTGGTTTTCGCCGCAACCGAGCCAAAGGCGGCGGAGCAACCGGTTCGTTTTTCGGAATCAGTGTTCAGGGTGTCGCTCGGCTGACGCCATGTTCAAGAGCGGCCACGTGAATGCCTCAACTTGCCTCCACGTCCGATTTGGCCCGGAATTCGGTTCGGGGGGACGTGGGAATTACCCGCAGGATACGAACAACCTGAAAAAGTCCGAGAATTGGCTGTCAGAACGACCGAATCTGTGGGCTGGGCGGTAGAATTAGTGTGGATTCGTGAATAACCTGGAAAGACCTCGAAAAAGCGGCTTGTTTGACACTTTCCTTGGTTCAGACTGCTGCTCAGGGTTCAAGTTGACTTTTCCCAGCTTCCTCTTTCGAACTTCCACCCCCGAGCGAAACCATGGCGGCACGTGACGATTCAGTCATTCGCGGCAGCTTGATTGCTTGTCTTATCTTTCTGGTGCTCTCACTGGCGCTGAACTTCTTCTTTTGGCGCTGGGGTAACGAACAGTCCCGAGTGGCGACCCAGGCGAAAGAATCGTTGAATGGCGCCAAGGATGAGATTCGAAACTTCCAGGAGCGGGAGGACGACTCTGAAAGCGATGCTCGGTGAGGGGCAGTTGTCCGAGGACCAATACAATGGCCTCGCGACCAGCAGCAGTGGGGACGCGGTCCTGGATGCGATCTCGGCGAAGTTCGTTAGGGACATGGCCTACTTTGGACCTGAGTACAACGTCACCGAACGAAACTATCCGAAGCTTCCCGAAGTTCTGATCGGTGCGATTCGATCGTTGAACGATCGGTACAGCCAAGCTCGCGATGAAGCGACTCAGATTCGCACCCAAGCCGACGCCGATGTTGCCAATGCACGCCAGGCAGAGGACATGGCGAAACAACGTCGCGATGAAATGCAAAAGACACTGGAAAGCGAACAACAGAAGTTCACCCAAGACCGTGACAATATCAATCAGCAGCAAGAGAAGACGCGTGACAGCTTGACAAAAATGTCGCGCGAGTACACGGGCTATCAAAAGAAGTCGATCGTTGAGAAAAAGCAGTTGGAGCAGAAGTCCGAGCAATTTAAAAACACGATCGAGACTCAACGTCAGCAATTGAATGTTCTTCGTAACCCCAAGTTTGAGTCGACCCAAGGTGAAATTCGCTATGTCATGCGTGGTGGCGAAGTCGTCACCATCAATCTTGGCTCAGCCGACGCACTGCGTCCCGGTGTGACTTTTGGTGTCATCGACCGTGACGAGACGCGATTACAAGACGCCAAGGTCAAAGCGACGATCCAGGTTACGAAGATCCGCGGCCAGCACTTGGCCGAAGCACGCGTCGTGGCACTGCCCGCCTTGGAAACGCCGATCATCGAAGGCGATTACATCTACTCGCCATTCTGGGCACCCGGTCGCCGTGTCAAAATCGCGTTGGCTGGTGATATCGACATCGACGGTGACAAGCGACCTGATAACGATGCGTTGGCTGGGCTGATCAAAGCTGCCGGTGCCGAAGTCACAGCACGGATTTCCGCCAACGGTGCGATTGAAGGAAAACTGGATGCCACGATTCGTTTTCTGGTGATCGGCGAGACCCCCGAAATTAGCGGTAATGAAGCCGCGGACGATGCTGCTGCCGCAACCATTGAGGCCATGGGGAATGTTCGCGCCAAGGCCACCGAGTTGGGATTGACGATCATCCCCGCCTGGAAGCTTGAGGCTTATCTGAAGACGATCAACGACTCGTTGACGACGCCACTGGGTTCGGCCGTCCGCGGGGAAGATTTTCCACCGGAGAAGATCCCGGGAACCAGCTCGCGGCTACCAACCGACTTGCCGGAACTCTATCGCCGTCAAACAGAGGGCATGCAGAAGGGCAACGAAATCCTGAGGCCCTGATCGGCCCCCTTTCGCCTAGCAGGCTGTTGATTCAAACGAAATGTGAATTGCAAGGGTGAGCCGCGGGCCGTAGCGCCGTAAGGCACCGGGCAATGACGTATGCCCGGCCGCTTACGCGTCGCGGCTCACTAAATCAACAGGCTGCTAGCGGTCTACGATTTCGTCGGCCGCATTCTGGCTGCTTGCTGCTGAAAATGCGTTGACTGAATTCCCAGCCTGGTTGTCAGCCGGCGCAACTCCTCGTCCAGCCGTTGGGCAGCCACGGGCGAATTGGGGATTGGCGCCGTGCCCAAACGCACTTGGTTTGCGTCGCCAGCACGCGTCTTGGCCGAGGCGAGTGATTCGCGAACCAACAAGTCGCTCAGTCTGCTGGCAGTGCGACGCCCATCCAGTCGAATCATTTGCGGAGCAGTCCAGGAAACGCGAATGTTGTCGATCTGCTGTTGTGCAGCCGCGTCGATCTCGTTTGTCCGCTGCTCGAGCCTCGCCAATGTTGGCGTCGAAGACCCAGATCCAATGGCGGGTATCAATGCGGTACACCAGATCAAACATCCGCATCTGCATTTGCAACAACAGATCAAACGATTCGGCGGCCTGACGAGGCATGGCTGCACCCAAGCTGACGCAACCCGCAGAGATTCGATCGACGAATCGTGGTTGAGTACCCTCGCAAGCGAGTTCGACAATCGACGTGGGATTGTCAATGCGGATTTGACGCGGGAGGCGGACTTTTTCGCCCTCTGCCGTCGCGTCTCGCGGCAGGGGCTGCTGCGAAGCGGATCACGCCTTCCCACTCGCCACCGCGACCAACATTCGGCGACGCTGCTAGGGCCTCCTGCGGCCGTTTCAAAGCTGACGGCGGTTCCCGTGCCGACTCGCGATTCAATTCGTAACGTCGAGAAATGGAGTGCCGACAGTTGGCGACAGATCGTCAACCCAAGCCCCTCGCCACCACCGAGCGAGACTTGGCGTTTCGAGATCTCTTGTAGGTCCGATTCGCTGATGCCGGGACCCTGGTCCACCACCGTCCATCGCAATGCTTCGCCGTCGCGGACCAACTGCATGCGGATCAAAACGGATTCACCGTCTGCGGTGACCCGAATCGCATTGGCCACCAAGATTGACGACCAGTCGGCGAATCATGGATGGATCCGCAAATACGCTGAGCTTCGGATCGTCAACGCCATCCCACAAGACTCGGATTGCGCGAGGCAGCGTCCACGGACGTAACGTGTCACTGATCGCCGCTCGAATCGACTGTCAGGCTCACCCAACTTCGTCTCGCACGAGGCAGCCCGGTTCTCAGTCGTTCCACTTGGACCATTTCGCCAACCATTTGATCCAAGCAATTGCATTGGTCGATGGCGGCGGCGAGGCACGATTTTTGATCATCATTGACCGCACCCAGATCACCATCGTGTACCAATCGAACCGACTCGCGAATGGTCGTGAGCGGTGACCGAATGTCGTGAGCCGTCTCGCTCATCAGCGAAAGGCCGCCTCGGTTGCGAGCTTTCCGTCGCTGGACGCTGTTTTGCCATCGGGCGAACGGTATGGGTGACTTGTGAGTTGAGATCGTCACGTGGTTGTCTCCGGGAGAGCGAGCGTCCTTGCATTGCGCAGAATCGGCGGAGCAGAGCCAGCAGAATTATCCAGTGTCTTGATCGACCGGCCGGCGACGGCGTTTGACGCGAAACTGATCGTCAAGCGGGTTGTTCACGCTTGCAGCGATCGTCTTGACAACTATGTCGATCATTCGGCGCCGGCCGAGGGGGGATAAAGTTCCATCGGCTGATGAAAATGTTGAGATTGTGCGTTCCGAAGTAACGGACCATCATCCTTCTCCCGGCGCGGGAGGCTCCGACGTGGTAGCGGCCGGGGAGGGGCGTTGCGGGTCCGCGAATCCCTACCTGCCTGCGGACCGCATCAGTTGTTGCCTCAGGTTAGACTGACACTGGTCTCAGGTTCGACAAAGTACGCACCCGCCTCACTGTCCACACCATCCGCTGATCCCTCCTAGCTTCACGCGGCAAATCCAGCCGTCGAAATCATCCCATCATGAATCAAGCCGGCCACATTCCTGCTGCCGCCGATCCCGGCGGTCCCACGTCCGATCGACCGCGTCGAGAAATTGACGGCGTGACCAACGCTTTCCTGGTGTGTTGGCACTGAGCGAAGTCTCGATGCATGTCATGCCAGGTGAGACGTTAGCGGCTGTCGGCGAGAATGGCGCCGGCAAGAGCAGCACATGGAATCAAATCATTGACGCTGGGGAGCATCAGGGAATTCGATTCGTGATTGGGTCAGACGGTGACCGTTAATCGCCATATCCAGCGGTTAACAATGGTTGTGGAAGAGCTTTCTGGGCCGCGTAGGGCTGGATCGAGAAACGCTGCACTTGAATCGGCTGGCATCCAATCCCAAACGAGATTTCCGATGGGTGTTGTACGGGAATCAGAATCGCGGTGCCGGGATTCACAATCACCGGCATCGGCGGTCGTCGTGCGGCGTACGGCTGTTTGTGAAAAAGATCAAAAAGGCATGAGTGTTTTGGCGGCGGATATTGAGGAGGGAGAATTGGTGGACACGGCAGCACGATTGCGGGTGGCGGGGACACGGGCAGAGACTGCGGCGGGGACACGGGCAGAGACTGCGGCGGGGACACGGGCAGGTACTCCGGCAAACGTTCGGGTGGGATGACTGGTGGTGGCTGCTGCGGCGGTGGTCTGCTGCTGGCGGTGGTTGCTGCGGCGGTGGTTGCTGCGGCGGGACCCCCTGGGGGAACATCCGACAAACACGCGCAGCTTCTCTCTGCCTCTGGACTTCAGCAAAGACATTTCGCATCGCTGAATCGAAGTGTGGAGGAATGATCTCGCCTGGTTCCGTTTGTGCGAACAACGCCCGGGCCAGCGGTGGGTCAACAACCGTCGGCAAATCGGGAAGGATGTTTGCTAGCCACCAATCGACATCTTGGTCGAATTCGGCGATCACACGCGACTCAGTCCCGTAGTTGTCGCCCAGTCGAATTGCCACCACGATGTGAGATGGGTTCCTGACCACGACGTCAGCAAGCGACTTGACATCACCTGGTTGCCAGAGCGGAACGGCAAAGCCATCCACGAACTGATCTTTGTTTGACCACTCAACTTTCTTAACTCGTCCGATGAAGTCGATTTCGCGGTGAGTCTCGCCATTCATATTGATGCGTATCTCCGCGAGGCCCGTTTCACCCTTCGGTTGCACGGGCACCTCCGCGACACCGTTCCAGTTGGTAAGATTCTCCTCTGATGGATAGAGATCGCCTTTGGGATTGCTGTCCTTGAATCGTACGTCGACGCCGGGAATGGGGTCTCCCTCCAGAGTGACTGCGCGAACTCGCACCTGTGCAAGGCAGTGGTTCGTCTGCCCACCCAGCGTCAAACAAACGGCGATCAAGCCGACGAATTTTCGCATAACAAACCTGCTCTCTTTACGACCAGCATTCGAGGTGGCTAGATTCGAAGTTTATGTGAGCGCCGGACGATTCTCGCGCGGTCGATCCGCGATTTAGAAGAGAACCGATGTCGGGGTGATTGTTGTGTCGAATATGACGATTTGCTGGGTCGACTTGTCTCAACTGGATCAACAGGCGATTTGAGAACGTGTTTTCAACAGGGGTCTGATCCTTTGTGGGCGAGCGGTGATTGCAAGCTAACTGAACTCGGTACCGGACGCTTTTTTCGTTTATCGAGATCGATGCAAGAGAGGCCAAGAGAGGGTCAGCCCCCTTTTTAAAACACGTGCTCAGACAAATCGCCTTACGAGACAATTATTTGGCTTACATCTTTGAGTACGATTTGGGCACCAACACGTATTTGTCAATGTGGCTGACCGTGCCTTTGTACTTGGCGACTTCTTTCAGCACTTGCCAGTCGGGGTGTTTGCGGAACGCTTGCCAGGCTTTGATTCGGGCGTCTTCGTTCGCATAGAGCGTTAGGTAGGTCAGGCTTGGCATTTGTGGACCGAGAATGCACTGGCCAATGAAGATCGGTTGGATGTCGCAGTCCAAGAAAATCGGTACCTCGCCGTTGTTGAACATGTCGACTTTCAGATTGCCGAGTCGCTCATTGGAACTTTCGTACAAACGCAACTCGTACACGCGATCCGAATTATCCAGGGTACCATCCGGGACACTCAGTTTCGGCATGCAGTCCATTGCCACCAGCAACTCGCTGGTGATTCTTTGGAAGGGTGGTTCCTTGAGCCGCCGTCCAAATAGCTTTTTGCAGCCGCCTGGTATTGGGTGTCAGCCTCGACCGATTCTCTGACCTGATTGCAGCTGCGAGGCATCGCTGTATGGAATCACAACGATCACACGTGAGCTGCCCGATGCATCGTTTTCTGAATTGGAAAAGACACCCACCGGGCCAACCTTTTGACGAGCAAGCGCGGGCAGCAATGCCTCGCTGAGATATTGGTCGATCGCGTCGCTGTTCCCGGTTTCGCCAAGAATGTAGCTGCGGACTTCATAGTACTGGTGATCAGTCGCCGCTGCCGGTGAGATACCTGACAGGGCGATAACCGTGAAAAATACGCAAAACACAGCGTTGTGAATGACACGAATCATCAATAGCCTCGCGGGGTTTGTTGAAGTGAGAAGGGGGGTGAACGCTTGAATGTCTGAGCTGGTGAGTTTTGCCCGCCGACATCATAATCTCCCTCCGTCGTGGGAATCCATGGTGGGGAAATGATCCCTTGAGTCGTTTTTGTTTACAGGATGGATGCGAGTGATGATCGAAGTTGTGCAGCAAATGTTTTGGGTCCCGGGGATGCTTGCGGACGTCGCGGCTGTGCCCGCAGCGGTGGAGACGGTTGCCGATACTGCGACGGAGAAGCTGTTTTCGATTCAGGGCCTGTTTACTCTCGGTATGTTGGTGTTGCTGCAGGCCGTGTTGGGTTTCGACAACTTGCTGTATATCTCCATCGAGAGCAAACGCGTGGAGGAAAGCAAGCAATCGATGGTACGAAAACTTGGCATCGCACTGGCCATTGTCTTCCGCATCGGGTTGTTGTTCGTTGTTGTCAATCTCGTCAAGGCGTTGGAGCAGCCGTTTTTTGAGGTCAAGTCTCATGTTTTTTCGGCCAAGATCTCCGGCCACAGTCTGATTATTTTGGCCGGCGGCGCGTTTATTCTGTGGACTGCGATCAAGGAGATCTATCATTTGTTGGCAGTACCCGACCTTGAGCACGAGCGTGACCATGATGCTCGCAAGTCGGTGGGCAAAGCGGTTACCTTGATTGTCATCATGAATCTTGTTTTTTCCTTCGATTCGATTCTTAGCGCGATGGCCTTGACCGAGAGTCTCGAAATCATGGCGACGGCCATTGTGATCAGCGGAATCATGATGATGTGGCTGGCCGATCACGTCGCCGAATTCTTAAAGCGAAATCGCATGTATGAAGTACTCGGGCTGTTCATCTTATTCATTGTCGGGGTGATGCTTGTTAGTGAAGGAGGCCACAAGGCAGCGGTGGAGCTATTTGGGCATCATGTCACGGCGATGGCCAAGAGTACCTTTTACTTCGTGCTTGCCGTGCTGGTTATTGTTGATGTTGTGCAATCGCGGTACCAGAAGAAACTGCTGGCACGGCAAGAGGCAGACGCAATGCAGCAAGCGGCATAGTTGCGAGCGCGTTTTCTGTCGGCGTAGCAGATGTCGCGCAACCAACGGTCGCAGCCACGGCATGATTCCCCGTCCGGTCGGCAACCATCACGTCCGCGTGTTGATTGTCAAAGAAAACCGCTGCGTCGTCGACCAACAGCGGTCAGGCTCAGTTAGCCAAATGATTGAGCCCAGAGAAGGGAGACACGATGCTCCGGCTGAGGAGAGTTAACCCTGGTAGTCGTTGCGAATCACCGACTGCAGCGCTTCGTCAATACGTTGGGAGGCTTCGTCGCTGGTGGTGTCAGACGCGTACGCACTGGGAACTTCGTAATCGCGTTCATAATCAGAAGCGATGACCGCTGACTTGGCAGCACTTGCCGACGCCCGTTTCTCGGTTTGACTGATATCGGTTGCTGCGTAGTAATCCTGATAATTGTCGTCTTGCAGTTCCGCTTCGACGGCGATTCGTTGCGGGAGAATCAAGTTCTCGGGCTGCAGTGGCGCGATCTGCTCCGGTTGTAC
This sequence comes from Pirellulaceae bacterium, assembly GCA_963714715.1. Taxonomy (GTDB): domain Bacteria; phylum Planctomycetota; class Planctomycetia; order Pirellulales; family Pirellulaceae; genus JBFJVZ01. Next base: position 64,467 of record CAVQPV010000058.1, read on the forward strand.
TTGCTCGCCCTCGGGGCCGTCTTTTTCTTTTTCGCCACCGACCGTACTGCTGACCGATTGAACGCTCAGTTCGTTCAATATCAATAACGCGTCCAACGCTGTGACGAATCCATCGCCGTTGACGTCGTATCCGTACATGGGGTCTCCAAAGCCAACCGGGCCGGGTGAGTAGATGTTCAGGTAGTTGATGATGACCAACGCGTCGGCTGCCGAGACAAAGTCATTGCCATCAACATCAAAAGGCGATTCGTCGTTGTGATAAGGCGTGGGGTTCGCGACCACCTCGATGACAAATGTTTGTGATTTCGCCTCGAAAGCCTTGTCGGTATCTTGTGCCGTGATCGTCAGTTGGATTTCTTCTTGCGTCGCACGTTCGACATATTGATCGTCGATCAGCTTCAGCTCGGAGTCGACGATCTCAAACCGCGGATCATTGACGAACATCGTGTAGCTATCCAGGGCCTGTTGCCCGTTGATCGAGATGATGCCAACTTCGTTTCCAGGTGAATACTCGAGTACGGACTGGTTAGAAAGTCCGATCGATATTGTTGGTTCCGCTTGATTCCGGACGTCGATCTCGATTTCTTGAGTGAAAGAATCGCCGTCCGTCGCTGTGACGTTGACGGAGACCACTGGTGTCGCCTCGTAGTCCAAAGCGACGCCCTCCGCCAAACGAAGCTCGTTGTTGTTAACGATGACAAAGCGGTCGTCGTCGACGGTCAACGTCGCATCGGCATCCAGGTCTTCATCCTCGACGTGCAGCTGCGTCACCGACGCACCTGGCTCGTTCTCGTAGACATCAGCCCTGTGAGGCCCGATGTCAGTGATCGGATCGTTCGCGTTGAGGACCTCAACAAAGATGTTCTCGTAAAGGTACCCCGGATATTCTGGAAAGCTGACGTTGACTTGGATGCCAACGATCGGCTCATCCTCGAAGTTCAAACTGCCTTCGACAAAAATGATTTGTCCGTTGTTGATGATGAACCGCGGGTCGCCGAGTTCGATTTGGTTGTTGTCGTTCAGATCAACGTCAATGATGTCGATCGGGCCGAGGATATGACCGGGGAGAGCGTTTTCCGGGATCGGGTTCAGGTTGACCGAGATTCCGGTGGGTGCATCCGGGACAGGAAGGACTTCCACGCGAACAGATACCGTTCCCGAGTGGTCTCGTCCATCATGGGCCAGCACCGTAAACACGTCGGTGCCAAAGAAGTCAGGATCGGGTTGGTAGATCAGCGATCCATTGGGATGGACGGTCGCTGTTCCGTTGCTTGGGGGTGCGGTCCCCAGGATGACGAACGAATCACCATCTTCATCGATCGCCCCTGTTTGGAGGCCGGGGGCCGCATCGATCAACTGCGTGTCCTCAAGGGTTTCCCGTGTCGGTTCGCTTTGGTACGCCGGCGCGACGTTGTCACCGTGCAGCGTGAGGCCAATCGAGACCGGATCGGGGTCTTGGCCATCGGTGATGGTGATTCTGATGCGCTCCAGGTGTGAGCAACATCGAAGTCATTCCTTCGTCGCCAAGAACCACCAAAGATCGCGGGCCGCTGTCGTAAAGAAGATCAGTGGCCGTACCGATGTCGGATAGATCAACGGCAAGATCCGCGATCATTTCTCCATCACGGACGTCGTAAAGTTGCAGCGATGATTTCTTGGATACCGTCAGCAACAAATCTTTCTCGGCGTCCAGTGCAATGGGACCATTCACATCGGGAAGTGACATGATTGTGGCAAAGTTCGCGTCGGCATCATGCACGCTGACACCTCCAGCGTCGCTTCGCACAACAAGTAGACCCGAGGCGTCGTCGAAAGCGACCAAGCCGCTGGCGTCAACACTGACCGGCCGCCGCTGATCAAAGTCCCAGTCGAGTTGCTCCACAGCGAAAGCTCCAGCCCATCAGGGCCGCTCCAAGCCAAAACAGAACGTCCTCCCGTTGTCGAAGTGATCACTTGGGTGTCGGCCGGCACCAATTCATAACCCGAACTGGATTGTACGCCGTTACTGGGATCGGACGCATCGATCACGCGGATTTCGACCGAGCCGCTGCTGGCTTGTTCCACTGCGACCCCATATCCATTGCCATCGATGGCGACTTGTGACCAAAGCACCGGCTCGTCACTGCCACCCGATAAGTCAATCGGCGCCACCGAACCAGCTGAGGGATCGACCAACCACGCGGTTTGGGAATCCGCTTCGCGGCCGAATACGATCAGGGTGCCATCGGGCAAGGCCTGCATGCCTGTCAAGTCGGTGCCGACGCTGATGCTCTGACTGGTGCCCTTCTCGAAATCGGCAATCTCAAGCGTTTGGTCGGTCAAGGCGACCGCTCGCGTCGCCACTGACCGAAAGCCCGAGGCCATCTTCGATCGCCACGACTTTCCCGTTCGCGATCGGCTGAACGGGGAAGGACTGTTGTTGAGAGTTGGTGCCGTTGTAGAGCCTTAACTGGTAGGTGCCGTCAACAAGGTTCTCAAACGCAAAGCTGCCATCATCGCCGCCAACCGCGAACGGCTCCCCGGCATCAATGGCGGCATTGTCGTTGATGTCCAAGTACAACAGGCGGCTACCAAGCGTCGATTCGTCGGCGTCTTGGCGGAATGACAGATTCGCATCCTCGAATACCATTCCCGTGATCGCTGCTAAAACGCGACGTTCGGTCAAGCGTTCCACGCGCAGGCGGCGGCGAAGGCCCATTCGCCTTTTCGCTTTTTCCGCTTTTTTCGAGTTCTTTCCTACGCCCATTTTGGAAGTCGAATCATTAACTCAGTGGTGTGATCCAGGTTTTTGCGATCCCGCAGCCTGCGGTGTATCCGTTCCCGACTTGGAAACGCGGTGGCTGAGAAAGTTCCCCTCGTCGGGGTGGGAATTCCCTGAAAATAACGCGTCAAAGGAACGTCTCGTCCGTAGAAGAACGAACCAGTTTGGGTGGGATACACAAAAATGTCTCCCACGTCGGGAATCCGACCGTCTATCATACGCAATGGGAAGGTTTTGTTCTCCCAGAAAAATCGTTATCTGTGATTCGATTCCGGCCCAATACGGTCAATTTCAGCGATTTTCCCGTGGAGTGCGTCCTTTGACCGCCCGTCAATCGCTCCCCAAGAAGGATCCATCATGCGAATCTTCATCCATGATTGCCACATGTCCGTCGCGACCCCCCGCTGGCCGCTGGCTGGCGTGCTGGGAATTCTCTTGGTTCTCCTTGCTCCAGCTGCGACGTTTGGGCAGCCGCCAAGCGGTGAATCGTCCGAATCCGAATACGAAGAGAACTACGATGAGGAAATGAACTCGGACGAGTACTCCGAGGAGATGAGCTACGACGAATACGACGGATCGGAGGGGTCAGGCTACGGTGGCAGATCGCGCGGACGAGGCAGCGCCAGCGACGCGATGATGCAATCTTATGGCTCGGCCATGTCTTCAGTACTTCGAAACGTCGACTTGAACGCTCTGTTCGCTCCCTCCAGCGAGATTCCGGCAGTGGCTGCTGGCCCCGTGTTGAGTGCGGATGCTGAACACGCTTATCAGAGCGGCAATTATCCGCTTGCCTTGGAGCTTTTCTACGGCCACATGGCGACCGAATACGAGCAAGCTCGCACACACCTGCAAACCGTCAGTTACAGCAAGCTGCTTCGACAACCCGTGTGGCAGATCCGATTTGGTGTCTCGTTTGCCGTCCGCGGCGATTTGGACGCCGACCCACAGCCGATCAAAGAAGGCAAGACGCCAATGAATCGTATGGCTAACGGTGGAGATGGTTCCGATGGCTCTGACTACTCGGCCGAGATGCAACAGCAGGAGGAGATGGGAATGGAGTCGCAGATGTCAGAGATGACGGAAGAGGGTTACGGTAGTCCCCAGGCTGCTGGTCAACCGAAAGCCCCACCCAGGCCTGAGATGTTGTCTGCAGCGGCAAATGAGGAACTCGAAAAGTACCTTGGACTCGTCGCCAAAGTGGTTGCCGAACAATTCGAGACGCGATATCGGCAAGGTGACTTTGGCACAGCCCTGATTACCGTGATGGCCCCCGAACCCGTGGATAAAAGAGCACGACGTGCGGCTGACCAGGAAGTCGCGATTTCATTGAGACCCATCAGTCAGGAAGTCATGGACGCGCTGAGCGACAGTCCCGAGCCACGTCCCTTGTGGCGACCTGGCATCATCTACTACGGCGAAGGCGATTCAGCGGACGTTCTCAAGCAGGCGAATCGCGAGAACATCGATCTCCTGTTGCACTTCGATATCTCGTTAAAGACGCAGCGACAAGAAAAATACGTGCAAAACGTTTCGCGTTGTCGACTCTTTCACGTTGCCTCGGGCAAGTCTCTCGGTATCTCCAAAGGGATGGATAATTTTGAGGCGATCAGGATGGCACAGTCAGGACGCAGTTCAGAACGCGATTACGTGACAGCTCAGCTTGAGAATTTATTCGGCATTCTCGACCGATCTGTGAAAACGATGGAAATGCCCACGCTGACCCCCGAGGTTGCAAAACGGAGGATCGGAACGCTGTTGTCCGGTGCGGGTAGTAAGAGCTTACGTACACTGGCAGAAGTTCGGCTGTATCAATCGCAAGAATTGATTACTGCTGAGGAAGTCGAAGCCGCGTTCGACATTGTTGGCGGCGCAGATGCGTTGCTGATGCTGCACGGTCCGCTGGAGGAGCGGTTGAAGATGGCCCGTCAGTGGGCCGTCCGGGCGGTTCCCAAATTCAGCGAGTGATGAACGGGTCTTTACACCAGGCAAGCTTCCGCACAATCACTCTGAATCGGTACCGGCATCAGCACTTCGGCGGCGGGCAGCAGGCGAACATTTTCACATCGAGAAAGTTGAAATTGGCGGGGTGCTTCGCGGCACAGGCAGAGCCCGAGAAACCGCTGGTTCCCAACGAATCGAATCGGGCTGACGACGCGATGCGTGCGATTTCCCTTGGCGTCTGCATAGTCCAGTTCGATCAGATAATTGTCGCTATCTTGCATCGCACGTCGAAGAATGGATTTCATTGGGGTGGCTCGCGAATTGAGGTTCTGGTTTGTCCACTTCAGTTATTGGCGGATGACGTGACACGTGCGGTCACCTCGACTCGATCAGCCACCGAAGAAGCAGCCGATTACGCTCGGCAAGCCGAGTCGCTGGACGCGATGGTTGAGGCTGTCCAAGACGTGGATCCGATCTCGGAATCGACCACGATCCCCCACGGCTGATAAAGCTGGCCGGCCTCAAACCCCGGTCCACCCCAGATCGCCAGCGGGGTTCCCCCAGCATCGAATCGCTGGAGTCGGTTATTGCCGTACTCGCAGACGATGACAGAACCATCGCTGGCCAGTGCCAAGTCGTAGGGGTAGTAGAACTGTCCGCTGCCAGTTCCCTCGCTGCCCCAGATATCGATCAGTTCGGGTGTCTTCGGTCCAATGTCAAATCGTTGGATACGGTGGTTGCACGCATCGACCACCCACAGCGTCTTTCGGTCAACGACCAGGCTTTGTGGGCGTACGAATTGTGCAGGCTCACGCCCAGTGCCACCCCACTGCGTCATGAACTTGCCGTCGGGTCAAACTTCTGGATTCGATCCGAATCACCGTACTCGCCGATGTAGAAGCAGCCGTCGGAATCAGCAGACGGCATCGGTGACAAACGCGAACTCACCGGGCGAGTGACCGGGGGTTCCGCCGATTTCTGCCTCGTCGATCAAAGTGCCCGTTCAAGTCATAGACCAGCATGCGGTAGTAATGCGTGTCAGCGACCAGCAGTCTTGCCTGCTCGTTCGTCGCAGAGGGTGGTTGAATTGCCAAGCCGGTTGGGCGACCGTTTTTTGTTTCCGGCGTGGTCCACAGTCGCACCAGTGGCCATCGTCGTCGAAGACTTGGATTCGTCCAGTGGTGTCGACGATATACAGGTGATCCTCCGCATCGATCGTGATGGCGCGTGGCTTGAGAAAACGCCCGCTGCCGAATCCTCGTCGCCCCCAGACCAGCTGCGGTTGCGAGTTCTTGCCCGTTGGTACGCAACCGCTCGAGGCCAGCAGGATAGCCCGGCGCGTCAATCCGCAGGACTCGCGGAGCCATCGCCGCCGCGTCGTCAAAGGATGGGCAATTTGGCGCTGATCTGGTCATGACTCGTTGGCTTGTGAAGGCTTCTCTTTGGTTCCTACAATAGGCAATTCCAATTTTAAGACAGGAACGTTCCTCACTGCGGTCGCTGTTCTTCTCGATGCCAAAGATTTTAGACTTACAGACAACCGACGATCCGCGGGACTTTGTTCATCTCACCGTGCAGGCGCTCGCCGAAGGCCAGGTGGTCGGCGTTCCCACGGATACCGTTTATGGGCTCGCCGCACATGCGTTGTGCGAGGACGCGGTTCGCCGCCTGTGCGAGATCAAAGGCCGCGGGGACAATGCTCCGTTGGCGATTTCGGTCCGCAGCCGGGAGGCGGCGGGAGATTTCTTTTGTCAGCCGTCCGGCGTGGCCAGGACGACTCAGTTATCGATGTTGGCCGGGCCCGCTCACCTTGGTGGTTCCTTGTGACCCCGCTGAATCTGCGATCAGCCAACTGCCCGCTTCGATCCGCCAACTCATCACCAGCGAGCACAATTGTGTTGGTTTTCGAGTCGTTGACCATCGAATTCTGTCTTATATTCATCGGTTCATGGCGGCACCGCTGGTGCTGACCAGTGCGAATATCTCGGGGAATCCGCCAGCGACGACGGCTGACGCGGTCGCCGAACAGCTTGGTGATTCGCTTCCACTGCTGCTTGATGACGGTCCGACCCGTTATGGTGGAGCGTCGACGGTCGTCCGTGTTCGCGGCAATCGTTGGGAACTGCTTCGTGAGGGAGTGATAGAGCGAGCGGCCATGAATCAATTCGTCAAACCTGTCATCACGGTGGTCTGCACCGGCAATACTTGTCGTAGTCCGATGGCCGAAGCGCTGCTGCGCGAACACCTCAGCAAGAAACTCGGTTCCGAAGACGCCGTTCGAGTGATCTCAGCCGGTGTCGCCGCGGGCGTCGGGATGGGCGCCAGCCCGCAGGCGATCGAAGTCATGGGTGACCGCGGGTTGGACTTGACCGGACATAGCAGCCGGCCGCTGGACGAGTCCGTGATTCGCGTTGCTGATCTGGTTTTGACGATGACAGAAGGGCATCGTGCGGCAATCCTGGCTGCCTGGCCGGAAATGCAGGATCGTGTCTTTCTGCTTCGCCGCGATGGTGGTGATGTCACGGACCCGGTCGGCATGCCCCTCGAGGTTTACGAGCGGTGCGCTGCACAGATTGATCAAGAACTGGCAAAGTGGGTGGACAATCTTGGGGATGATTTTTTCCCCTGTTCCCAACCGAGTAGCGAAGGTTCTGAGTGATGTTGACGATTTGCTTGGGAAGCGATCACCGGGGCGTTCAGATCAAGGCGCGATTGATTCAAGCGTTGACGGCTGCCGGCTTTCACGTGATCGATGCAGGCACTCATTCGGAATCTTCGGTGGACTATCCGGACTTCGCTCGGCATGTGGCCGAAAAAGTTAGTCGGGGGGAAGCTCAACGCGGCATTTTGATCTGTGGAACCGGCATCGGCATGGCAATCGCCGCCAATAAGTTCAAGGGTGTCCGCGCCGCTCCCTGTTATGACGAAGTGATGGTCGAAATGAGCCGTCGGCACAACGATGTCAACGTCTTATGTTTGCCAGGTGATCTGATTGGTGAACGTCCCGTTGATGAACTTGTGCTGATGTGGCTGCAAACGGACTTTGACGGAGGACGACACGCAAGCCGAGTGCAGAAGATCGACGAGATCGAAAAAGAACGCAACGCCGACCCAGATTCGCAGACATGACCGGGCAGTGGTCAGGTTTGATCGGCAATCGTCAATTGTACGACTGGTTTGCTTGCTCCATCCGCCAAGGTCGACTCGGTGGTAGCTTTCTGTTTGTCGGGGCTCCCGGGATCGGAAAACAAACGGTTGCCGATCTGTTGTCGCTGACGTTGATGTGCGAGACAAGCCCGCCGTCAGAAATGAGTCCCTGCGGTCACTGCGGACCTTGCGTCCAAGTCATCGCCGGCACGCACCCGGACGTGATTCGCGTCGCCAAGCCGGCGGACAAGACATTCATCCCGTTGGACCTTCTGATTGGACGACCGGAGGTGCGGATGCAGGAAGGATTTTGCCGAGACGTGCGGCTCAAACCGTTCCACGGCTCCCGCAAAGTGGCGATCCTGCACGACGCGGATTACTTGAACGAAGAAGGAGCCAATTGCTTGCTGAAAACTTTGGAGGAGCCGCCTGCCGACGCCGTCATCATTCTGATCGGGACGAGTGAACAGCGACAACTACCCACGATCCGATCGCGGTGTCAGATCATTCGCTTCAGACCGCTGTCGTCGCCAGACGCGGTGGCCTTGATCCGGAAGATTCACGAAGTCGATGCCGGTGAGCAGGCGATTGCGGAAGCAGTGGACGCAACCGGTGGCGATATTCACGCGGCAGTGCGGCAACTGAGCGGCGAATCGGACTCGCTTCGGCAAGCACTTCATTCGCAGCTCTCGTCCCCAGTGCCCCGATCCCGATGGCGATCAAGCGAATCATCGCCGAGCACGTCGACCAAGTGGGCAAGGATGCCAGCAAGCGACGTGATGCGATGCGCGACGTGTTTTCAATCGCCATCCAGCACTATCGCCGGCAATTACGAGGGGATGCGGCGGATTCGATCGTGGCACCAAATACACTTTCGCGTCTGGATCGTTCGATTCGAGCGATTCGCGAAGTCGACCGCAGTGCCAATCAATCAACGCTGATCGAATGCTATGCAACGGATATCGCAGCCGGTATCACCGGCGATCGAGGGCAAATCGGCTAACGAGAAGATCCAACGTCGAGCGGATATTGCACCCGCGTAGGGCGGCGTCGAGCGAACATCGAAGCAAGGTGGGTCGACATTCGCTCATACCACTCCCGGTAGGAACAGAATGTGAGATCACAGTTCGGATCCGTTTGCGCTGACCCACCCGGACCAAGGACTTAAGCGAATCTGAGCCCACCCTACATGCAATCTCTAGAGCGGAAACTCCTCAATGTCACCGTAGAGGGGCAGGAATCGATAGGAGACTTCCAACATCATCGTGCACATGCACGTCGTGTAGAGCCGGCCACCGATGTCGCCCCACTTGTCTTTGAAATGCCAGCTGCCGCGTTGGTGTCCCTGCTTGGACTGCGTGGCAACCAAATGGTCACGAAGCTTGGCGTACCAGTGATCCCAATCGCGGTGACGTGTGTGATGCAGCGCAAGTGATGCGTAATAGTCGTGATAGACGTTCGTCAATGCCGGACCACGGGCGGCTAGTCGGTCGATCGACCGATCAAACGGCGCAGATCCTGGCGGCTCTCCCAGGTACAACAGCAATGTCAGTCCAATGGCCGTGGTGGTCGGTTCGCCCGGCGGGCCTTTGTAGCCGAACTCAAACTTGTCGTTGCCGGCCACATCGCGGATGAAGTCTTTGCGCGAGACAATGTGTCGGTGCGGAGAATGGCGCCGTTACGTTTGGCCGCAACCAACGAAAGCACTTGCCAGCCGGTCAAGGTCGTATCACCAGGGCTGCCGGGAATGTATCCCCACGAACCATTGGCATGTTGTGCGGTGTCCGTGAAGTCCGCGCCGCGGAGAACGAGTTGATGCAGGTCCGAGTCATACATCCCGTCCTCGGTTCTCGTCATCGACAAAGCTTCGCTCAGTGCCATCAGGGCGATGCCATGTCCGTACATGCTGCCTTGTTGCCAATCAAAGCCGAATTGAGATTCGCTCGCGACACCGCGTAAGTAGTAGATCCCGCGGCGGACATTGTCGGTGTAGGGACCGGCATGATGCGTGTAACCAGCGCCCAGGAAAGCCAGCAAGGCCAGGCCGGTTGCCCCGCTAGCCGGTGTGGGCGTGTCACCCGCGTCCTTACTGTTCTGGCATCGTCCTTCACAAGGATCGAGTTCCAAATCAAACGACCACGATCCATCGCCCCGCTGGTGCTCGGCAAGCCACTTCAACGCAATTTCGACAGATCCCTCGCTGGGACCTGTCGCGCCGTACAAATCGCCGTACTTGCTGCGTCCCTCGGGAGTTCGTCCCGAGAGACCGCCGCCTGGCAACGGCCGTAACTTCGCGGCACCTCTTTCGCTCATTGCGATCAACGCGATTTGAGCTTCGGTCAGCGTCGGCGAAGCAATTCGTTCGGGCGCCGGTGACGGCACGTGCGTCAGCCTCTGGTTAAGCTTCACCGCGATGTTGACAGCTTGGTCCGCGGTTGTCGTTTTCGGATCAAAGTTCCGGGTCGGGCTTTGAGCAACTTGAAAGGAGACGGTGGGTGATGGGAGTCCACGCCGTGCCTCGATCGTGATCAGCTGGTTCTTTCGGCTCTCGCTGTAGGTCAGCAGAGCCAGAATCACCAGTGCGATCGTGTGCAGGATGGTGCTGAGCAAACAGGCGGGAATTCGTGGATCATCAACCCACCGTCGCTGCCTGGCGAAGTCCGTTGAGACGGATTCTGAGGGTTCGGCCAACCGGAAGTCGCAGTCGATCTCACGCGGCGGAGGCAGCGGCGGAGCGTTATTGTCGCCCACAGTGGCGCTCGAGACGATCGTGCCGGTCATATCGGATTCGCTAGCCAAAAGAGAGGTACCTCACCCCTCGACTATAGCTCGCGCGTAAGCAGATCGTCGAAATTCGCGTTGTCGGGCAGGCTGTCGCAAAATCGGATGCATCCGGAGGCGGCCCGGCAATCCGCTACGCCGTCGCCGCTGCCACGGGCATATCGGCCACTTGATAGGCTCGCGAGCGATAAAGGAAATCGATGATGTTGCCCTTCATGGGGCTGCAGCCAGTTCAATCGGTTGGTCGGAATCGGGCCAACATTCAGACGATCGATATCGGTGCAGGCACCCGCGCCGGCGATCAACGATGGATCCTGCGTGAGCACGGTCCCGACCAGCGTCGGTCCGATCCGCCGCAGCATTTCATTTTGCGGACACTGGACGACACTCACAAACGGGAACATGTACTCCTTCGCTGCGACTTGACGGTCGGGCGAATCGGCGTGAACAACCATCGGTCGCAAGTAGGCACAGTGTTCGCGCTCGATCAACTTTTCACCGAAGTCCGCGGTCATGTCCGTTACACCTGATTCCGCCAAGTCTTGCTTGACCATGGCGTGCGTTCCCGTGGCCATCGCCGGAACCGTGAACGCGGCAAGTTCAGCTTCCGGATCATTGGGCGGTCGCACGTCGACGGGACCAATCTTTGCTGCGATCGCTTGAGCGATTTCACGTGTATGTCGGCTGGCCCAAATCCCGGAGCAGTTGATGCAGCTGCGGCCAGAATTGCTCAGCACACTCTCGACCATGAGGTCCAGATACAACTCCCAGTCGTCGACAACATCATCGCCGATCAAGATTTTCGAGAAGCCTGGCCCGTGGGCTTGGACCTTCGGGTTGCCCTCATGCTGGGCGACCGTTTCGGCACTGCCAAAGATCATGCTGCGTGGCGACTTGGTCATGATGGCACCGCCGGCATCATGACCGCCGGGATACAAACCGAACGCTTCCGGCAGGAATCCCCGCTGCGATGAATGCGGACACCATTCGATAGGGTGTCCAAGGTTCCTGTGATCCAGGCTTCAACGCCAAGCCGACTTGCAGCGGAATCGCGGGCAACCACAGCGTGTGCACACCGGGCGAGTTGTTGGGCAGCACGGCACCCAGGATCGGCGTTTGTGCTTGAAAGCTGACGATCACGCCGCGGCCTTCCTCGCCGTAGCCCTTGGACAAAATCGAAAGGTCCAATCCGCGAGTCAGGCAATCAAGAATTTGATCGATGTTGCTGAGCACAAAACTATTCTTGGCCATGTTGGATCGGCACATATGCTCGGGCAATCCCGTGCTGGCCGATTGTTGATGCACAAAGTCATCGACGCTTTGCAGTCGAATCGCCGACCTCCAAGTCAGTGGTCTCGAACAATACAGCCGCTCGTTTGCATCGCTCAATCAACTCAGCGGGGGATATTTGCAGCAGCGCTTCGCGTGCTTGGTTGGCTTTGCGAAGGTCGCGTCCGACGATTCCGCCACCCACCAATCCCACCTTGGCAATCGGTTGGCCGGTATCGAAGTGAACAACGTCGGTAAAGTCCAAAGATTCGTAGGGCTTGCCCCAACGCAGAGGGTTCAGAGTGATCATCGGCTGGTATGGAATGACTTTGGCGGAAGGTTAAGTGATCAAACGATTTGATTGGCAGCGACTTAGTAGACACCGACGGTGGTGGCACTTGCTAATTCGTGGAATGGACGAACTCCACTGACGCCGTCCCACGGATACATGTCAAACGGTGCCTCGCGTTCCCCTTCGTCACGTTCCATGAATCCCGGGACAAAGAACTCGTCGGTCAGCGTGTAAAGTTTGACGCGGCCGGTTTCGCCGTAGCCAACGACTTGGTTGTAGTCGTCAAACTGCACGACCTCGGTGACCGCCCGTGGTTGCGGGGCGTAGTAGCTGATCTTGTAACCATCGGTCGGCCGTAGATCGGCTTGCTGCAGGCCAGACCCATCAGCGTGTTTCCGTAGGTCGGCGTCATGTAGATGCCGCCTTCTTCAACAGGACCACCAAGCATTTCCTCGACACAGAAACGTGTCCACTGTGGCGTGAACTCCGTGCCGCCGGAAAAGATGCCGGTGATGCCGACTTCTTGCAGCGAAGTGCCCTTTTCTTCCAGGGCTTCGCCCAGGGATTCGAGCAACTTGGGGGTGGCAAACATGCACTTCACGTCGTGACCGGCCGTCAGCACGGTCACCGCCTGATCAACGCAGTGCTTTTTGTACTCTTCCAGATGTTCCATCCATCCTTTCTTGATCAGCTTGACGACCCAACGAGGATCCAGGTCGATGCAGAAACAAATGCCTCCCCGGTGTTGGGCAAGATGCTCGACCGCGAGCCTCAATCGACGCGGGCCACTGGGACCAAGCATCAACCAGTTCGCACCCCGAGGAAAATATTTGTCCGGCAGCGTGTCGCTGAACAGTTCGTAGTCCTTCCAATGGTCCTCGATCACAACGCGGCTCTTCGGAATGCCAGTCGTGCCGCCCGGTCTCGAAGACATAGACCGGCTTGCCGTCATGGCCTTTCGGGAACCCAGCGTCGAACCGGGCCGCCACGAAGCCATTCGTCCTCGAACAGCGGAAACTTCTTCAGATCGTCAAAGCACTTGACATCCGTCAGCGGATCGAAATCCAGTTCGCTTTTCTTTTCCAGCCAAAACGGACTGCCGGTCTCATCGCTGAAGTGCCAATGAACCGTCTTCAGCGTGTGTTCATTCAGCTGCTCGCGAGCCTCGTTGGCGGCCTGTGATACTTCGGTGCTGATCGCGTTTTCGACAGAACTCATGAGGTATTTCTGATGGTTGGACTGGGAGATCGAGTCGTTTCGAGCACGACATGATATCACGAACGAAGCCGGCCGAAATTAGCCCCCGATGGCGACCCCGCCAATTCATTATCTCAGCAAGGGAACCGCTGGGGCGGATCGGTTCAGAGCGCAGCAAAAATGGCCGAGACAACTTGTCCCGGCCATCAATGTTTTGAAATTCGCGAGTGACCTACCGAAGGATCTCTGACTCAAGCCAAAGATTAGCGGATTGCTGATTTAGTGAGCCGCGACGCGTAAGCGGCCGGGCATACGTCATTGCCCTCACCCTTGCAATTCACATTTCGTTTAAATCAACAGCCTGTTAGGCCCCCCCTCCCGTTCCGGTTCCAGTTCCAGTTCCCGTTCCGGTTCCAGTTGCGGTTTTGGTTTTGGGCAGATATTCGCTCGCCGTTGGTGGCTTGCGCTTCTTATCGCCGTCGTCAGAGAAAGCACCGGCCAAACCAGCGAGGCCGGCCAATCCTGCGAGGCCGCCTCCGCCAAATCCGCCTCCGCCTCCACCACCCCCGCCATAGTAGCCACCTTGGGCACAGCCACCACCACAACCCTCGAAGCAATCGAGTGGCATGTCCAGCACAAGACCATCGAGCGGGACTTCCTCAATGAACTCTTCAAACCAGGGGGCAAGTTGGCAGCCAAGGGTAGAAAACAACTGCTTGCCACTGACCGTTCCTTCGCCAACCAGTTCGAAACCAATCGCAACGACACCATCACGGCCAATCGCGAGCAGCGAGTAGCTGCCAACGGGGAGATTGTCGATTCGAAAGTCACCTGACTCATTCGTGACGGCGCGACCAACTTCCGCACCATTCCGCATCAAGAAGACGTTCGCCAGGGCGCTGGAATCAAGATGGGACCCTCGGCACCTGCCGCGTAAAGCCGACCGCTGATGCCGCCATCGGACTGGGCAACGCGATAGGTTTCGCTATTGACGACTCGATTAGCCAAAGCGTTCAAGTCCGCGGTGGCCATGGAAATGACTCGGTTGTTACTTGGCGGCCTGTATTGCATGATCAGACCGAGGACCGCTTCGTAACTTATGTTTGACGCAGAAATCTCTGCAACACTCGGATAGCGACCGCCCAAATCAACGTTGCTGTCGATCACCTGAAGTGCCAATTGGGAATACGCATTCGCCGCTCGAGATGTCAGCGAGTAAACACCGGGAGCCACACCTGAGATGGTGAACTCTCCCATTCCGTCGGTGACCGCTTGCCCGCTTACTCCGCCACCATCCACACTGATGATGCTGACGCTGGCGCCTCCCACCGCACGCGACATCCCATCCATACTCGGTACGATGATGCGTCCGGAAAGCGTGCCCGCCACGGTCGGCTGAACCCACTGGTTGGCCGTCAAGGGGTCAGTATCTACCTGCGCAGAGGCGACACTGAAGGTAAAAAGGGAAATGCAGAGGGTCGTCAGGAAGCGCGTCATCGAGGGTGACCTTTTGTGAAATACAGCGTTCACAATGTGATTTTCGCCTGTGAAGCTGGGTAAACCGAGTCATTGGAGATAATAAGTAAAGGTGCATCGGTTTTCAATGTTATAGCGACACAAAGTTTCAAGAATTCGGGCCCATCCGGGGGGATGCGCATGCACGACCGGTTCTAGCGGCATGGTTGGCTGGCAGCCAACGCCGCTTTGATGTCAGTGATATGATCGAACCGATGATCGCGCGGTAGGCCGGAAATGAGCGTAAAATCTGCTCCTTAGTGCACATAATGTCACTGTGTTTTGTTCTCGTCCGTGAATCGCAGCGAATGAAGGTCTGGTGTTGAAAGGACGCGCTTCGCAATCAACTCGGTGGGCGATCTGCTAAAGTTCAATCAGGAGCAGACCCGACTGAGATCCTCCATGACCAATCCCTATGCTGTTCCCGCGACAATTCCCGATGATCGTGGGATTTTTGCAGATCAGGCTCGACTTCTTCGCGGCAGTTTCTTGTACCGCGTGATCGAATTCGATGGAGCCCTGAAGGGGACGTTCGTTTACGACGGTTGGTGGTTTCGTCAGCAGATCACGATCAATGGTGTGCGAGCTTGGTTTCGGATTAGTTGGCTGACGATTTTCAGAAACGCTGAGTTCAAAGTGCCGGCGGAGGTTCACTCGGCCCAGCCGCACGTACGTGTCGAAATCGGATTCACGCGAGGGTTGTCGATTCGTCGATTCCAAGTGTGGGTTGATGAGGCAATCGTCTACGACGAGATCAATTGAAGTTCCCGACCAGGATCATCCGGTTTCCACGACCACGCCGGCTGGTCCTGCATTGAGGATACGGGTTGATCCCAATTGAGTTTCTTTGCCCCAATCGCTGTGGATGTGTCCGCAGACCACCAGCACGGGAAGTTTCGATTCAATCGCCTCACGGATCGCTTGGCTGCCTCGTATTCGACCGCTGCTGTCGTGATCAACCGTATCGAGCGGCGGTGAGTGCACAACCAAGACGGCGTGTTGCGGGCATCCCTTTAGCAGCTGCGTTGCTTGCCGCTCGTCAAAATCGTAGCTCCAGTCGCCAAATGGGGTGACTGGAATACCGCCCCCGACTCCCCAGAATTCGATGCCCTCGATTTCGCACCCTTCGCCATGCAAAACGCGCGCACACTGCCAGCCACTGGCGGCTTCCCGAAGCTCGTCGATCGTTTCGCCGTTGCCGGGCACCAAGACCGCCGGTTTTTTGATTGCTGACAGAATGTCGAGCGTGTCGGCAAGGCCCCGGTGTTGATTGGCGAAGTCGCCGGCACCGATCACGCAGTCGACATCGTTCGCTAATTGCACCAACTGACGTGCGGCGTCTCGGTCGCAGTGCAAATCGCTAAAGCATAAGTACTTCATCTTGGGCTCCTGAGCGTCATGCTTCATCGTTGTGGGAGAGACTATCGTTTAGTTGTACTGGATGACGGTGTTGTCCGAACTCCAAGGCCAAATTCCGGCCGCGGCTTCTCCTTGGGGCAGGAGGCGAGGGCAGTCACGCACGATGTTGTGTTCAACCAAGGCCCCGTCGCAGCCGATCGTCACGATCCCATCCCCAGGGATCTGCTCCAGGAGGTTGTGGCGAATCACCACGTTTTGACTCGGATACCAGTCGCTGCGTCGAGTGTAGCCGCCGGCATTGACGCCGTTTCCTTCGCATCTGGCGAGGCGTGAGCCGGCCTTGAGCAGGATCTTGTCGCCGGGGTTCTCTTCAATGCATTGCCCGCGGGCGTCTTCCATTGCTACCACTTCGCGTCAGTTTCTAGGCGGACGTTGATTGGCTGGCTGGAAAGCTGAACGGCAAGCCTTCCGCCTTCCCATCTGAAGCATTGTAGTAATCCGCGGTTTGATTGGCAGTGCATCGTACGGATAACCAGGTGAGCTACACTATCGGTTTGTTTTCATCGCATCTTCATGAGCGTGCTTGAGCCAATGAAGTACACCACACTCGTCTCGCTTTTCTTTGTCGTCACGATGGTTACTCCCGTGCCGGCCGAGCATTCGGATTGGGCGGAAGGTTCCTCGCAGCACAACGATGGCGCCAATCGCGAATATTACAACTGCGGTGCGATTTTGCCCTGGAAGCACTTCATGGGTGACTGGCGCGACGCGAACGATATCGAGCAAGGTGATGCAGCCTATGCGGTTACCAAAGTCGTGGATAACGATACGCGCAAACCGGTTAGCTGGGATGTCACAACCTTGCTGAAAGAGTGGGCCGATGGAAAGCATCCGAATCAGGGCATGTTTCTGCGGATCACCGATGGCCGTGGCCCGATCATGTTCGGAAGTCGCGAAAGTTCGGACGCCACACTCCGTCCCAAACTGAAGCTGACTGGCAAAGCAGGGACGGTCGGCCTTGATCCTGTCGCAGATACCTATCTCACCAAGTGGACTTACCGCAGTCAGGGCCAGGCTGACGAGCTACGTGTCTCCGCCGCGCCGGATCATCTTTTGCTTCGATTCGACCTGAAACAAGCCGCGGAAGTTGGGGCGATATCGAAAGCCACGCTGGTTCTTCAAACGACGAAACAATTTGGTTCATCCAGTATTGGTGTTTTTCGCTGCCGACAGGGTCATGACGAGCCGCCGTCGTCCCCAGCTTTAGGTATCGCGACACGGTATGAGAACGATCGCGGAATTGGCGACGACCCTGATGTGATTTTCGCCACTGGTTTCGAGCGAGCGAACTGGCAGAGCGAATGGACGCAGGCCGAGCCCAAGGACAGGGTCGACACGATCGATATCGACCGGCGATTCGAGAAGTTCCAGCCGCTGCAAGGCAAGGCACTGCGTGCTCGAATCGCCAAAGGTTCGACGACTGCACTGAACACGCTTTTTAAGTTCGATGAGCAAATCGGGTATGAGCCCGAAGAGATTTACTTTCGCTACTATTTGCGTTTGGCGGATGACTGGAATCAAACCATCCAAGGTGGCAAGCTACCTGGGATCAGTGGAACGTATGGCCGAGCAGGCTGGGGTGGACGGAAAAGCAACGGTAAGAACGGCTGGTCGGCGCGCGGCCTGTTCAAGATGACTGTTCCCGCGGGAAACCCATTGGCGGGAAAAACGCCCATTGGGTTTTACTGCTATCACGCCGACATGAGAGGTTCGTACGGAACGAATTGGGTTTGGAGCAAAGACTATCGCGGATACCTGGAAACGAATCGGTGGTACGCGATCGAACAATACTGTCGGTTAAACACGCCCGGCGAAACAAACGGAGTCTTGTGTGCCTGGATTGATGGTCGCCCGGCATTCGAGAAGTCGGATGTACGCTTTCGTCTTACCGACGAAGTCAGAATCGAGCAGGTTTGGATGAATGTTTACCACGGTGGGACGATCCCTTCGCCCCATGACCAGCACGTGTTTATCGACAACGTGGTGATCGCGAACAATTACATCGGCCCAATGACCTCGCCGCCTTGATACGCCATTGCTTGGTCTGATGCGGCAGTCGCGACGCTGGCCAGGACCAGCCGATTCGCTTGACCAAGAACTCGATTCCGACGACTATGAACGCCCTGCGGGCTCACCAGCAAACGTATGGCCAACCGGAATACGGTGGTTTGGTGGGGCGTTCAGAAATGTGGCAGATCTGACGGGTTTCTGAAACTGCGAACCTGGATTCAACGATTCACGCAACTGCATCCAGTGTCGGACCGGTGTCTCCAGACGATTATGCTGAGTTGCTCCGGGCCGGCCCCCGGAGCTCGCTGCGAAGAACATGGAAAGCGCGTCGGTGTCTGAGACCGAATGCAGTTCGCCGAGTCGTTTGGTGCAGAGGGTGGTCCAACCGAAGCGAGTTGAGAGCGACCGAGTGAAGGTTCTTTAGGGCCAAGCTCACGCCGATGACCTGCGTTGATTCGCCTTCGAACTAGCTCGCTTTGATGTGCCCGACGAAAGCCTGAGAGGACCTGCGGACCACATCCCTTGTCACCAATTGTTCAGGGGTTCTCGTGGCTTTGACTACGAGACAGGACTTCCGCTCATCGCTCAGGCATCAATAGCCGTCCGCTTCAAAGTTTAGCCCTGGATGCGACGTTTTTTTGTCTATGCAGCCGATCTTTGCTCGGAATACATTCCCAGACCTCGCTCAAGTGCCCCTCGATAAAAGCGCGGAGAAGACAAAATGCATCATCGAAGACAGGCCAAATCTACTTTCGGCGCGAAGAAATTTTCCGAACGTCGTTCAACCCGCCGCACCTTGGGCTTTGAGTCGTTCGAAAAACGCCTCCTTTTGGCGGCGGACTGGTTGCAGCAGGATCAGGTATTTGCCTTCGACGAGGATACCCCGGAAGCTCTCGCCAGTTTCGGCGTTGGCGTTGAGATCGACGGAGACACGATGGTCGTTGGCTCCTGGATGGAGGACTTGGGGGATGGTCTTGAAGACGCCGGCGCCCGCGTATATCTATGGGCGCAATAATAACGGGACGCCACTGGACGAGACGGACGACTTCTGGGAAGAGCAAGCTAAGTTGACCGCCGATGATGCGGCCGCGGATGATCGGTTTGGCAACTCGGTGTCGATCTCGGGCGACACAGTTGTGGTTGGCAGTTATCTGGACGATGACGATGGCTCCGCTTCTGGGGCGGCCTACGTCTTCAGACGCACTGGTGGTGTGTGGACACAAGAGGCCAAGCTCACGGCCGCAGATGCTGATGCGGGAGATCGGCTCGGCTCCGAAGTTGCAGTGTCAGGTGACACGGTCGTGGTAAGTAGCTGGTTTGACAATGGTTCGTCCGGTTCGGCTTATGTCTTCACCCGAAGTAATGGAAATTGGGCCGAACAGACGAAGCTCACCGCGTCCGATCCCGCCGACGGCGATTTGTTTGGTTTCCGGGTCTCAATTTCCGGCAACACCTTAGTCGTCAGCAGCCGGGATGACGATGTTACTGACGAAGGGCAGGTCGTTACCGACGCAGGCTCTGTCTACGTCTTCTTTTTCCACGAAAGTGTGTGGTCACAGCAAGCCCATCTGACTGTTGACGACTTGGAGGCGGGCGATCGGTTTGGATCCTCAGTGGCGACCTCAGGCGACACCATGCTGGTAGGGAGCCGTTCGGACGACGGTGGTGGACAATACTCAGGGTCTGTTTACGTGTTCTCTCGCGACGGCGCCGCGTGGAGCCAACAAGGAAAGCTGAAAGCTTCCGACGCGGATGCCGGCGACAATTTCGGCGTTTCCGTATCGATTTCTGGCGACACTGCCGTGGTGGGAAGCCATTTGGACGACGACGATGATGGCGGCAACAATTCTGGTTCGGCATACATCTTCGTCCGTGATGGCAACACGTGGAGCGAGCAGGTCAAATTGACGGCCTCCGATGCAGCGGCGGGTGATTTCTTTGGCCGAGATGTGTCGATCTCTGGTGACACGCTGGCAGCAAGCAGTCTTTGGGACGACGTTGTCGACGAAGGACAAATCTTGACTGACGCGGGATCGGCCTACGTGTTCTCGCTGAATGGCATCACTTGGACTCAACAGGACCAACTATTTGCCTTCGACGAGGCCAATCCCGAGAGATTTGCGTGGCTGGGTTGGTCAGTCGCAATTGATGGGGACACGATGGTCGTTGGCTCACGAAGGGAGGACTTATCGGGCAGTCTCCTTGATGCTGGCGCGGTGTACGTCTACCAGCGCGACAACAACGGGACCCCGCTCGATGAGGGTGATGACTTCTGGCGACATGAATCCAAGTTGACCGCCGCCGATGCGGCCGCAGATGACCAATTCGGCTACTCAGTCTCCGTATCCGGCGACACGATCGTAGTAGGTAGTTATCTGGACGACGACCGCGGCGTTGACTCCGGCTCGGCATATATCTTCAGCCGCGTCGGTGGCGCGTGGATACAACAAGACAAGTTGACCGGTAGCGATGCGGCTGCAGATGACCAGTTCGGCTTCTCGGTTTCGGTTTCAGGCGACACGGTAGCGGTCGGGAGCCCTTTGCACGACGACGACGGTGAAAATTCAGGAGCCGCCTACATCTTCCACCGTGTTGGTGTCGACTGGACACAACAGGGCAAGCTAACTGCCGACGACGCGGCCGAGCAAGATCTGTTTGGCAACTCGGTCGCGGTCGACGGCGACATTCTGGTTGTCGGTAGCCGCCTCGATGACGACGGCGGCAACGGGACCGGTTCGGCTTATGTTTTCTCACATAGCGGTGGTGTTTGGAGCCAAGAGGCGAAGTTGAATGCTGCAGATGCAACCCCGCTCGATAGGTTTGGCTGGTCGGTTGCGCTCTCTGCTAACACCATTGTTGTGGGCATTCCTTTCGAAGGCGATAACGGCAACACAACGGGTTCGGCTTATATTTTCTCGCGAACAGGTGATGAATGGAACCAAGAGGCGAAACTGACCGCTGCAGATCCAAATTTTGACGACCGATTTGGCTGGTCGGTTTCGATCTCCGGTGACACAGTGGTCGTGGGCAGTGACGATCGGACGACTTCAGGGAAAGCTTTCGTTTTCACCCGTAGCGGCGACGCGTGGGCCCAACAGGCCAAGCTTACTCCTGCATACGGAACCCTGGACGATCGATTTGGCTGGTCCGTGGCCGTTTCTGGCGGAAGTGTGGTGGTGGGGAGTATCTACGACGACCCTGTCGACGAAGGGCAACCGACAAATAACGCCGGATCCGCAATCGTGTTTTCTTTCGATAGCAACACATGGATTCAGCAGGATCAGGTGTTCGCCTTCCAGGAGGCGAAGCCGCAAGCATATGCCACGTTCGGCTTCGCCGCCGCAGTCGACGGCGACACGATGGTTGTTGGTGCGCGATATGAGGATTTGCAGGGCGGTCTGGAAGACGCCGGCGCCGCGTATGTCTACAGGCGCGATGATAACGGAACCCCAGGTAATAAGCTGGACGATTTCTGGCAACAGCAAGCCAAGCTGACCGCCTCCGACGCAGCCGCGGGTAATCAGTTCGGGGGCGAAGTGTCAGTCTCCGGCGACACCGTCGTGGTGGGTAGCAATGGTGACGACGAAAAGGGCAATAACTCAGGTTCGGCTTACATCTTCACCCGTAGCGGTAGCACGTGGATCGAGCAGACTAAACTAACCGCCTCCGATGCAGCTGCGGGTGATTTATTTGGCTACTCGGTATCAGTCTTTGGTGACACCGTAGTGGCAGGTAGCTTCCATGACGACGACGCCGGGATCAACTCTGGTTCCGCTTACGTCTTCACCCGTAGTGGCAGTGCTTGGAGCCAACAGGCCAAGCTGACTGCCTCTGACGCGGCCGCCGGTGATCGGTTTGGTCTCTCGGTGTCGATCTCTGGAGATACGATGGTGGTTGGTAGCCAATATAACGACGAAATCGACACCGACGCTGGTGCAGCCTATGTGTTCACTCGCACCGGGGGCGCGTGGAGTCAGCAGGCCAAGCTGACTGCCTCTGACGCGGCCGCGGGTAATCGGCTCGGAGTCGACGTGTCAGTCTTCGGCGATACTGTGATAGCGGGAAGTTTCCTTGATGACGATAATGGCAATGACTCTGGTTCGGCTTACGTTTTCAACCGTGATGGTAACGTATGGAGCCAACAGGCCAAGCTGACCGCCGCCGACGCGGCTGCGGGTGATCAGTTTGGGATCGACGTGTCAGTCTCTGACGACACCATCATCGTGGGCAGTTACCTCGATGACGACGCCGGAATCAACTCTGGTTCCGCTTACGTCTTCACCCGTAGTGGCAGTGCTTGGAGCGAACAAGCCAAGCTGACCGCCGCCGACGCGGCTCCTCGCAGTGGCTTTGGCCGATTTGTGTCGGTCTCTGGAGACACCGTGGTGGTAGGTAGTACCAATGACGACGTTGTCGACGAAGGGCAAGTCCTTACTGACGCGGGATCGGCCTACGTGTTCGTGGTCAACAACCATCCCTCGCTCACGGTCGACAATGACGCGGTTACGGTGGACGAAGGTCAGATCGCTGAGAACAGCGGCTCCTTCAACGATCTTGACCTTTCGGATAATGCCTCAATCAGTGCGTCGGTCGGCACCCTGACACACGACCTTGGTAACAGTGGTAGTTGGACTTGGGCATTCGGGACCAGTGACGGCCCGGATGAGTCACAGACCGTTACAATTATCGCGGTTGACAGTAACGGCGCGACAACCTCCATCACCTTCAGCCTGACGGTTGACAACGTCGACCCGACGGCCAATCAAGATAGCTACAGCACAGACGTGTTTGCCTTGTTGGTTGTGGACGATGCCGACGGCTCGCTCACACCAAGTGATACGTTGAACGATGGTGTGCTGGTCAACGACTCTGATCCGGCTGGCCCAATCAACGATCCGTTGATCGTGACCACCACTGGTACGATCACGACCACCGCAGGCGCAACGGTGATGATGTATGCCGATGGCACTTTCACCTACGACGCCACCACGTCTGGCCCGCTGCTCAGTTTAGCGGAGGGAGTGGAGCTGGATGATTCGTTCAACTATGAGATTACCGATGACGACGGCGGCGTGGCCACGGCGGCGGTGACGGTGACCGTCACCGGCGCCAGCGACAACTCGGTGCATGTGATCGACGCCCCCTGTGACGATGGTACACTGGCCCTGGTGGTGCGGGGATCGATGGCCGACGACAAGATCGACGTCAAACTCGGTTCGATGGCCAGCACCTTCAAGGTCAAGATCAAAGCCGGCTCGATGGGCGGTTCGATGGGTTCGACTGCTGCGATGGGTTCGGTTGGCCCGGATGGTTCGTTCAGCAATACGGGACGAACGGCGCCAACA
>CAVQPV010000059.1:0-20571 GCA_963714715.1 Pirellulaceae bacterium
CGTGATGATGAGCGGCTTCCTCCTCGGCGACCTCCAAGCTGTGACGGACTTCTTCGTTGGCCGTCCAGTAGAATGTGCCCAGAATGCCCATCACCATTTTCACGATCTCGAACACCAACGCCACCAAGTGTCCCGGACGCCGACGTCTTGACCGCCGGAATGATCACGGTACAGATAGTCAATCGTTGCTTCCAACAAACCGACTCCCGCCGGTGTCAGCGGCAAGGCGGAAACCAACATGCCGATCGGAACAATGACCAAGTGATCGGCAAACGTCGGGGGCGCACGGATAGAGACCTCTAGCGATCAAGTACATGCTGGCCGCCAGCATCAGGTGCACAACGACACTCATCACGATCGACACCCCGAAGGCAATCGGGTGATGGTGAAACATCCTTAGTGGTGGTCCAATATGGTGCACCAGTCCGCCGACCAACGGCAGTGTGCTGCCCCAGCGAATCAACCGATCGACGGCCCGACCACCAAACACCAGCAGTGCCAAGAAGGCCGTTGCCGTGGTCGCCAAGACGGCGGTCACGAGCTTGATTTTGCCAAGATCCAAGTTTGCGGTCTGGGGCGTCTTGACCCGCCACAGCAAAAGCTCGCGTGGGGTCACGAATCAGCAGGCAGCGGCAACGACCAACAACAGCCCATACAGGCCGACTCCTCGATCGACCAAGACCGATGCGACCGCTTCGACTCGCTTGCCTGGTCGCCGGCGAGCCAGAAAAACTGCTTTGAAGAGGTCACCGCCGACACTGCCGGCGGACACAAAGCTAAGCAAAAAACAAATCGATCCGAGCCGAAAGGCCTCCATCATCGTCAAGTCGATTCCTTGACAACGGACCAGCATGCACCAGCGGATGAACGATAGACTGACGCCGGAGATGGCGACCAACAAGGCGGCCGGTCAGCAACCAGTAATTCTTGGGGTGGGCGGCCAGTTCGTCCCACTGAGGCTTCTCGATTTTGGTCAGCAAAAAAGCGATCACGGCAATCGGGATTGCGAATTTCGCGACCATCAGAAGGGTCGTTTTGTGGTTCGATATCATGGGCGGAGGATAGATCCGCGGAGGGGCTGATCCAAGCCTTCCAATGCCGGAATCCCCTCCAAGTGCGGAAACCGTTCACTTTCGGGAAATTCTGCCGTGCCCAGGCGATGGGTGAAGTTGAATTACGCGGCAGAAATCGCCGGACAATCTTGTCAGAAAGGCCCCGATTCGATATCTTTCCCAGTTCAAATTGCCCCCGATTTGCACCTCAAACTGAGCGATAGCCGAGAAAAGTTATGACGATGGACCAGAGCCTCAAGGTGAAAGCCGGGGCGATTAAGACAAGAAACGTTTTGACCAGGGCCGAGCGAATTGCCCGGCTGAGGGAATTGGACAAGTTCAACGAGGAAGCCGATGTCATCGGCATGCCGAAAGTCCGAGTGATGAAGGTATCCTTGAAGAAGAAGAAGAAGGTCAAGAAGGTCGACGAAGAAAAGAAATGATCGGTTCGTTTCCCGGCATTGATTTGAAGTCGCAACTGATTGC
Organism: Pirellulaceae bacterium; assembly: GCA_963714715.1. Lineage (GTDB taxonomy): Bacteria > Planctomycetota > Planctomycetia > Pirellulales > Pirellulaceae > JBFJVZ01. The sequence goes on from CAVQPV010000059.1 coordinate 1,539, forward strand.
TCATCAAAAGCCGATCCAATGCCCCTGCGCATGATCGGTTTTTTTTTCATGGATTGAATGAAGGCCTCTCGCAGGATAGCGAGATCCCAAATCAAAGTGCGGACCGCTCCAATGAACACAACCACACTCCAGCAGCCTGACGCCCCAGCGAAACAGATTCGCCATCACCGCAGCAGGGGATTGATCCCCAGCGGATACCACGCCCCGAGGAAACGGAGCCGATACGTATCCTGTGGGAGTACGTCGGCGTCCTGTCTGCCATTCACCTCGTCGCGCTGCTGGCGTTTCTGCCATGGACGTTCACTTGGTTGTTCACGTGGTCCGGCCTTGTGCTGGCGATCCTGGGACATTTTGTGTTCGGAATGATGGGTGTCACGATCGGATATCACCGCTTGCTGACCCACCGGGGATTCAGCTGCCCAAAATGGTTTGAACATACGCTGGCCACGCTCGGCATGTGCAATCTGCAGGACAGTCCTGCTCGCTGGGTTGCCATTCACCGCATGCACCACCAACACAGTGACAAGCAACCCGATCCGCATTCGCCGCTGGTCAACCTGTTTTGGGGACATGTTGGCTGGGTGGTCTGTCGCCACAGGAAGCTGGATCGAACCAGTCACTATGAAAGCTACGTACGCGACTTGCTTCGTGACCCGTTCTATCTCCGGCTGGAACGCCACGGCGGCTGGTTCTTGGTCTTCATCATTCACGCGCTGCTGTTCGCGGTGGCGGGAGCGACAGTCGGCTTTTTCGTCGGTGGCGGCGAGCTGATGGAGGTCGCACGCTATGCGGCAAGCTGGACAGTGTGGGGCGTTGCCGTGCGAACCGTGTTTGTTCTACACGGCACCTGGGCTGTCAATTCGCTGTCGCACGTGTTTGGGTACCGCACTTACGAGACGCGCGAATGGAGCCGGAATAATTGGCTGGTCGCGTTGTGGAGTCACGGCGAAGGTTGGCACAACAATCACCACGCCGAGCCGAGAGCTGCGGCACATGGCCATCACTGGTGGGAATTTGATATGTCTTGGCGGGTGATTCAATTCATGGAGTTGATCGGATTTGCCAAAGACGTGGTGCGGCCCAAAGCGTTTTCCAAAGCCACGGAGTCGGCCACGGAAGTCAACGCGGATTCATAAGGTCAGATCGGCCGGCGTTTTGCTGTCGATTTCGGTTGGCGGTCCGCCAACGGTTCCTTCCCACTCGATGGGAATGGTGCCATCGGCACGCGCAGCCATCTGCTGCAGCACGCGAAGATCTGTCGACGAACTGCGGAATTGGTATTGGCCGCTACCCATCAGCAAGTAGCTGCCGTCTAGATGGTCACTGGCCAATCCGCCGACGTACAAGACGTCAACTTTTTTGGCCGGATCCGCTGGGCCACGTATGCGGTTGCGTTCTGCGTTGATGGGGTGTCCCGTCGTGCGAAGGCTTGATCGCGTTCCGCTGAACCATCCCAAATCTTCATCAAATGCCGACAGTTTCTCACCCACAATCAGCGTGTGTGATAACCCGTCGGTGATATCGGATTCCGCGACCGGAAGGTTCAAACGAAACGCTCCGTCATTGTCTTCGTCGATCGGCGTTTCGATCGACGAGCTGATTCCGGCATAGCAAGTCGTGTTTTCGCGGGTGTCCGTCGCCGTCGGACAATGCAGCATCGGCAAATTCAGCATGCGGACCTGGCTGTTGTCATCTGCATAGACGCTGGCGCTCTGGTCGATGGCATCAAACACCGGCTGCGCCTCCAGCATCGGCAACAAACCAGAGATCCAGTTGTGATGAAAGCCCGCGGCTTCACTCCTGATCGGCCCGCTCTCGTTCACCGAGCCAATTGGATAGTGGCCGAACTGAGTTGAATAGGCGGACAGTGCGAGCGACAGGTTGACGAGATTCTGCTCGCACAAACTCCGCCGCGACAATTCACGCATGTTCTGCATTGCGGGGACCAACATACCAATCAGAATGCCGATGATGGCAATCACCACGAGCAACTCGACGAGCGTAAAACCGCGAGTATCCTTGGATTGATGAAAAGATTTCATGTTTCTGTAGCGAGTCATTGCTTGCCTGCGTCCTGATCTAGTTTTTCTGCGGAGCCAGTCTGATCCGAGTGTGCATTGAGGGGTCGCATAAGCCGAGCGATTTCCATCTCCCCGCGTCGCCAAATTGCGGTCAATGACGAGCCATCATCGCTGGCCACAACTTCGATCCGCTCGTCGCGTGTTCCATCAATCGGCAGCCGCAACGGCGTTTGCCAGTCCGTCGCTAAAGCTTGTGCCTGGTGCATCGCGGCAATCATTGACCTTGCCCGAAGTCGATTGACTTCACCTTTTCGATTGGCCACCGAACCGGTTACCAACCACTGGGTCGCAGAAACAATGACGATCAGCAACATCATCACTAACAGCAAGAACGCCGCACCCGGCCGCGTTGAGGCCGCTGATTTTGCTGATCGTCGGGATCGATTGCTCATCGGGTCACCGCCTGGATGATCCAAGGATTGCGAGCGTCTTCTGCAGTCAGTCGCAAGCTGACTTGTCGATCCTGGACGTCGAACTTTGGTTGACGGCGCTCGGTCATTCCAAACGAGTCGATCGGCGATTGTTCGCCCAAATCGATTCGCTTGCGGACGATGACTTGGGAGTCTGAATGGAACTGATAGCGAACCACCTGATCGCCGATCGTCAGGTCGATCCACTGGCGCGGTCGCCCAAGTCGATTTCATCCGTCGCATGAACATCAGCGCGAAACTCGGCAGCCAACCTCGCGATGTCGACTCTCGCCTGATCGGCTTTTTTACGTTCCAAGCCAATGCGTGTCACCCTGCCCAGCATGCCCGCGCCGGCCAGAGCGATCGCCAGCAGCACCGAAAGCGTTCCCATCACTTCGATCAACGTGAAGCCGATTCGTCTTGATTGGTAACGTTTGTCACTGGCTTTATTCATCGCCGTCCCCTTCTTCAGACGATGACGACTGGTCGATTCGCCAATCATGAAGTGTGACTGAGACGTTTTCGCTCGGTCGAATTGTCACGGCAAGATGAACGGCATCACGACCGCCGACGCGAAAATCGTTCGTTTCGATCTGACTTTTGTAACCGTATGAGTCCTCGATCGCTTTGCCAAGCTCCGAGGCCTTCTGCGCCAAGGCGTCGAAGGGGACATCTCGCAATTGTTCCAGAACGTTCTCGGCGGCAAGTGTCGCGGCCAAACGCTGATCCGCATTCCGGCTGATCGCCGCCGAGGAAGCAGCCAAGTTGCCCAACGCGATGAAAGCCGTCGCCAAAAGCGCGATCGCGACCACCGACTCGATTATCAAGCTTCCGCGACGAGGCCGAAAACATCTCGACCGGTAGACCAAGAATCGATTCACTACGCCAGTCCCCATATCAGTTGCATGATCGTGCCGAGGAATCCATAGGCATAGGACAGCACCGCGGCTCCCAACAGGACCACGAACACGGGAAACAGAATCCCCATCAGCCATTGCAGATTCGCCCTCGCGTCGCGAACTCCTTGCTGGCCGAAATGTCGCAGCAACTCCGCAAAACGTTTTGGCGGCGCGTCACGAAGCCAACTGAACTCTTCCCCGTCAATCCACCCATTTTGGTAAAGCGTGTCAGCCGCCGTCGCACCTTGCTGAATCGACGCGGCCGCTTTTTGAAGCGACAACCGCTCATTGGGATTGATCGAGATCTCGCGTGCCAAATCGATCGCGCGCGAAAAAGGCATTCCAGATTCGATCGCATCGGCAAGACCGCCAAGCATATCAGCCCTCGACTCGGCAGCGTGCGGAGAAACGGGCAACCAATTCAGAATTGGGATCGTAAAGCGATCGGTTCGGGCAAGAATCGGTACCATCAGCAACAGCATCACCGCCAATATCGACAGCAAGATCCATGTCGGTGTCGTGCCGACGACCAACCATTCGTACGGGCTTTGCATGCCAAACTCTTCGAACATCTGTTGGATCGTTGGCAAAACAAACACGGTCACGAACGAGAGAACCACGCAGGTGATCAATGCGGTCAGTGTCAAATACAAGATTTGAGTGTAGGCAGGCAAGAAGCCGTTTTCTCCTCTGGTCCAGATCAGATCGGGACGCCACAACACGGACTCACGCTCCCTATCTGCCTCCACCGTTCTCATGGCAACGGCCGTGCCTAATTGAAGCGGCACCCGTGAATCGGCTGCTGCTCTGACTGGATCTTGGCCAGCCATCAAACGTCGGGCGTATTCATAGCACGGCCCGCGAAGTGGCCCCTGTTGGGCGAACGCCGCAACGATCTTGGCAATCAGCGCCTTGTCGATGACAGACCGATCGCAGCGCTGAGTTGAACGTGGCGCGGTATTGCGCCGACGCTTCTGGAAGAAATCATAGATCGCCAGCAAGATCAAGATGGTCAGCAACAAGCCAATCAACGACGGCAGCGCGACAACAAAAATCCCCGTCAAAACGATGACCAGAATGGCGCCGATCGCGATTTTCAGCGGAATATTCATAGATCGAAACCGGTCATCATTCGCCCCACGGTGGCCCACATCCATCCCAACGTAGCTGAAATCGACAGCCAAATCAGCAGCCCGGCAACAAGCGTCGAGACGATCGGTACGGTCGCCTGTAACAAGGCAACCCGCCGCTGGGCGACTTCACCAAAGTACTCTTGCGCCAGTCGCCATCGCGCACTCGGCTGAGCATCACTGGTCTGCACCAATGTCTGCAACATCGCCACATCACCGTTGCTCGCTTTGCCAGAGGGGAATTCGCTGGCACCTCTCTGGACCTGTTCAGCGGATTGCCTGAGCCACAGCCGATTGCTGCCGCAGCGGGATACTTTGGCAGCCGTCTCGAACGATTCCGGATACGTGCAACCAACCGACAACAATCGCCAAACGGCATCACTGACATTTGACCAATCGATCGCCGAAGACGTCCAACTATGTCCCGGGAAACGCCCCAGGCACCAGGCGACCAATCCACCGATCAGCAAGATTGCGGCGACCAATGCCAGCAGTGGCGGAACGACCTGGATCGCGATTGGCGGGTGGACGATTTTGTAATCATAGTTCCAACCGCTGCTCCAGATGGTGACGTCGGCGAACGCCTCACGAGTATCGTGCGCGAACTTGATCGCGACCGCACTGCCAATGACGGCGGCCGCCGTGACCAGCATCCAAGCACCCAGGCTGCACCAAAACGTCCGGCGGTGCAAGGCATTGCGCTGCTGACGGCCTTCCAACCAATCCAGGACCAGAGTTGGCTCGACGTTCTCAGCTGAAGCCAATCGGCTGGCGACTGGATCAAGTCGTGTCACCATTGCGCCACCTGCAGATAGACGGGTGCGATTACCCACCACACGTAAGCCAAGGTGCAGCCGCCGCCTACGATCACCATCGCCATGCGTGGAAACAGCCTGGACCACATGAACTCGTGCCGTCGCGCGCGTTCGTCATAGATTGCTGTCAGATATTTAAGCCGCGCAACCAGTACTTCTTCTTCGCTTGTTCCCGGTACTTCCAACGAGTGGCGACTGCACACTCGTCAGCAAGGCAACCAGCTCCGGTGACTTGAAGGTTGGGTTTGCCTCCAATAGCAACGACTGCTCGCCCGCCAGCGCTGCTGCATTTCGAATCGCTTCACTTTCGGGCACATGCGCCGTGACTTGGTCCGCTAGCGCCTGACAGAACAAACGGATACGTGCGGCATGCGGCAGCGAACGACGACGGCTCTGCCAAACCAGCCAGGCGATCACGATGAATGCGAACACGACCGGCGGCACGAACCAATTCGTTTCCAGCCAACGACTCAATTTCAAAACCGGTTCAGACCAGGTGAAATCACGACCGTTATATTTGCGTAACATCGGCGCCATCGCAGCCGCGGCGGTTGCATAGGCAATGATCAGCAGAATCAGTGGATACAACCACGACAGCCGTGATGCTCGAAAGTATTCCGCCCGCCAACGCAACAACGCCGACAATCGAGTCAGAAGGCCCGGGTTTTCCGTCCGCTGGCTCGCCTGGATCGCAGCAGACGCCTGGTCGATGATCGGAGAATCGCATGAGCGAATCGCTTCGGGGGCTGTTTGGCCACGTTTCAATGCGTCCGCAAAATCGCCCGCTGCTGTCGCAACCGCGCCCAAACGTCGATCACGCAATCGCTGCATCGCGTCAACGATCGGCATATCGACTCGCATCGCCGCGGCAATCTCGTCTAACAGTCCCGCGAGTTGGAGATCAGAAAGTTTGGCCATGCCGAAGGTGCACAAGATTGAATGCTGAAAAGACTAATGGTTAGGGTAGAGCCGCCGTGACGCGAATGCAACCAACGGAGCGTCGATGCGATCTTCCGTCTAGCGATCGGAGACCATTTGCCCCAGGACGCGGTAGACCTCCACGTCCGTCGTCCAGCCGGAATCGACGTACTGCTTCGCGCGGCTGGCCAAGTCGACTCCCCCGGCTTGTCGGGCAGCTCGCCGCATGAAATCCACCGCCTGACCTGCCTCCAAAGCGTCGACCAGTGATTCCCCCACCGGATCGCTACCGTCCAAGCGGACGGCTTGGGCAAGGGGAATCCGACCCTTGTATCGGGTGCCCAGGCAATCCTGACACGAATTCTCCACACCGTCGCTCGCTTCCCCCTGGCAGCTTGGGCAGGTTCGACGAAGCAATCGTTGACTGACAATTGCACGGACCCCGCTGCGAATCGCATGGACCGGAACACCCAGCTGAGTCAGGCGTCTTAGCGCCGCGGCAACATCGGTTGCGTGCAGCGACGAAAACACCAGATGCCCCGTGAGCGAAGCTTGCACCGCCGCTTCGGCTGTCTCCGGGTCACGGATCTCGCTGACCAGCAGTACTTCGCTGTCTTGGCGAACCGCACTGCGAAGTGCCGACGCCAATGTCATCCCGCCGCTTTCGTCCAATTCACTTTGGCTGATCGAATCAATCAAGGATTCAACGGGGTCTTCGATCGTGATCACACTGCGGCGAGGCACGGCAGCTGCGATCTTGCGAAGCACGGCATAAAGCGTGGTCGTCTTTCCGCTTCCCGACGGCCCCGAAAGCAAGATCGTGCCATCGGTCTGATCGCTGCATTCGATCAGCGTATCGGTCACGTCATCCGGCAAACCCAATGACTCAAGCTGATCCAGCTGTGTATCGCGGCGTAGCAGCCGCACAACCGCACGCGGACCATGCACGCTGGGAAACACTCCCAGACGAATCGAAATTTCACCGGGCGCCTGCTCCCAGCGCAACCTGCCTTCCATTGGTTGGCTGCTGCGATAAGTCGGCAGCATTGCCATCACCATCAAACGGGTCACGGGATCGTTCGAACCGCCACGTGGCAGAGCGCCAACTTCCGACAATACACCGTCGACGCGCAAGAGAATCTCCCAGCCCTCCTCGCGTGGATGCAGGTGAAGATCGCTGGCGCCAACCTGAACGGCTGCCGAGAGTAACAGGTTGACGGCAGCGATGGAGAAATCCGCATCCGTCGGCTTCAATTCAGCCAGGGCAAGTCGCGTGGGTTTGAAGGAGGCCTGAAGCATGCGAATGGATCCAACGGAACGATCGGTACATAATCGCGCCATTGTAAGCGAAGAAGTCCTCTCGCGACCCAAACGACGATTGCCACCGCTGGTGATCTGAGGGGTGATTTACGACTAGACTGACGCTTCCCCCAATTCTGCGAATCATCATTCGCAGCGAATGTTGACCAGAAAACACGGAGCCCGCGTGTCCCCTTCCGCTGATTTCAACCGTTTGCTGGCCTGCAGTTTCTTGCTGGCTGCAATGCTGGATGCGTCGACGACACTGGCTCAGGAATCTGCCGTCCGACGGGGAAAGCACGAGAAACTAAAAGTCATGACGTGGAACCTGGAGTGGTTCTACGACGATCTCGTCACGGACAATTACAGTAAGCTAGCTCGGGAAAAGGCGGCTCCCAATCGCCCCGCCTGGGCGTGGCGTCGTGACGCGGTTGCCAACAGCATCAGCAAGGCCCAGCCAACGGTCCTGGCACTGCAAGAAGTCGAGAGTCGCCGCATTCTATGGTACCTGACCCGGGCCTTGGAGCGTGAGCATTCGCTGGAGTACCAAGAGTTGGGCAGTGAAAGCGATGACCACTTCACCGAACAAGACGTCGGCATGCTGTTTCGTGCACCGGCCGATATCTTATCGACGACGCGATCGATGCAAACGCGGGCAATGACCAACACCAAGCGATATTTCGATGTCTCGAAACACTTGATGGGGGTCTTTCAGTTCCCGGTCGGCGACGAGTTCGAACAGATCATCATGATGAATCTTCACCTGCGATCAGGCCCCGAAAACGAAGAGTTGCGAACCAGACAGGCAAGGTTGGTCCATCACTGGATGCGAGACGCGATCGTTCGCGGCGAGAACGTGATCGTCTTGGGAGACACCAATACCGAAGAACGTGGTGACAGCACTCGTCTGGGCAGTGACTTGGCCGTGCTGTGCGGACACGAAACCGAGACAGCGGACGATGATCTTTACGATTTGCATCTCAGGCTGACTCGCCAACAGCGGCAAACACATTTGCTTGCAGACCGACAATTTGACCGGATCATGGTTAGCAAATCGCTGTTGGACGACGATCCCTCGCGTCCCGACTTGGTGTTTGAATCGATCGAAGTACTCCCGCAACTGGCAATCCAAGCAGAGGCGGATGTTCCCCAAGAGCACTGGGAGCGATACTGGAAGTTACCCGCCGACCAGCGCGACCTGAGTGACCACTTTCCTGTTCAGGCAACCTTTCAAGTCCAATGAGTGAGAGCGCGAACGACGACAGGTCGATCATCCGACTGGCCGATTTTTTGAAACGCAGCGGACTGGTGGGGACAGGCGGCGAGGCCAAGTTGCGGATTCAATCGGGCGAGGTCCTCGTCAACGGTCAGGTGGAGACACGCCGACGCAAGCAACTGTCGATTGGTGATGTGGTGGAGGCGGTGGGCGAAACGTTGGCAGTCACGGAGGACTGCTTCGAGTAGGCAAGCTGCTGCGGATTTTAGCGACTGGGCGGCGAGTCCCCGCATCAGCGGGACGCTGAACGAATGCTTGCGACTCCAGGCCCAGGGAACTTCGCAGCGTCGACTTTAACGGTTATGCCGGATTGGAGGTGGTCGCAGTCGTATCGGAAGTGCAGGCAGGTGAGCAACCGATGAACATCCACAGTGACTGCACATGGATCGTGCTGTCGTTTACATCAACAGCTCACACTATTCGTTGACGCAATCATCCTTTGAGGATGGACGAAGGCGGAAGGAACTGCCATGCCACGCAATTCAATCTTTCAACGGGCCTTTTTTGCAATCGTCCTCACCTTCACGGGCGCAAGCACCGTGTCGGCGGATTGGTATCAAAGCGCGAAGCGGCATTGGCACAACATGTGGGTTGGCCACCATCGCAATAACGCCTGGCCGGATCCTTTCGTCGAAGCGGACGCACTGCAAGTAATCGCCCCGTTCGAGACCATGAAGCGAAATGGCTGGCGATTGCACAACACAATCGGTCACGAACTTTTCCGCGATAGTGATGGCGAACTGCTTGCCTCCGGGCACCGTCGCGTTCACTGGATCGCGACGCAATCCCCGGAAGCTCGCCGCGAAATCTTTGTGCTTCGCGGACGTTCCGACGTAGAAACCGAGTCACGTGTGGCATCCGTTCGCCAAGCACTTTCGCGTCTGAACACGAACGGTCGCGAACCGTCTGTCTTCATCACGGACATCGAACCGTCCACGGCATCAGGGGCTTGGGCAACACAAATCGCCCGCTCTTGGATGGAACAACTGCCCGCACCTAAACTGCCTAGCACAAGCGCCTCTGGCACCGCCGCGTCGACTCGGTGATGATCAAACGCTAGCAAGCTGGCGATAGCAAGCTCCAGGCGATCTCGGACACGAGATCGCCTTTTTTCGTGATTACCCCCAATCGGAGCGATCGAAGTTGAAGTTGTCAAAGTGGTCGCGCCGATTGAAACAATCGGAACTATCCAAACATCCCGCAGTCATGGACGGTTTCAATCGAATTAAAGTCGTGAAGTCGATCGCTTGGGAGAAATGATCGTGAATCGTTCGAGAAACAATCGCCGCGCTCTGCTAGCAACATTCCTTATGGGGTCGATGGTGCTAACCGCGACCGGTTGCACCAATTCATCGGGATCGCGATTCGCATCGATGAACCCGTTCTCCAAGCCGAAGCCAACGCTCAGCCAACCAAAACCGGGTGTTACTGAGTCGATCGCTCAAGGCACCAAGACGATGTGGAAGCGATCGGGCGAGGCGGTGTCGGGAATGTTCGCCGGCGACAAAACGACGGACAAAGAAGGCGACTCCAAGTCGGACGTTGATCCTTTGCGATTAGACCATAAATCCGAACTCAGTCCCGAAGTGCTGGTTGCCAATGGACGGCTATGGGAATCAACGGGCAATCTCCAGAAAGCGATGGAGAACTACACCATGGCACTGGAGCATGAGCCGGATTATTCCGACGCGCTGACCAACATCGCCCGTCTGCATTTTCGTCAGGAGAATCACACGCAAGCCGCTGATTTCTTTGGACGTGCCATCAAGCAAAACCCCAAAGACGCCGGTTTGTACAACGACTTGGGCCTGACGCTCAGCAAATTGGGTAACCACGCCGCTGCAGAACAAACGTTAGCCCGTGCACTCGAATTGGCACCCGGAACGTCGCGGTACGCCAACAACCTGGCCAGTGTCAAATTCGAGTCCGGTGACAAAGCAGGGGCCCTCAAGGTCTTGCAGGCAAACAACAAGCCGGCGGTCGCCAGTTTCAACATGGCATACCTGCACTACAAGAGCGGTGAGATGCAAGATGCGCAAACGCATCTGACCCAGGTGATGCAGTCTGCTCCGCAGTCCGGCGAGGATGCGTCGGTCAAACAAGCGGTCGACCGTTCACGTGAGCTGCTCGCACAACTCGCTGGTCCACAGGCGACGATCGCTCAAGCACCGCCAGCGCGTCCGCAGGCGACTGTACCTGCGAGTGGAATTCGCCAAACAAGTCAGTCTTCGGCAAGCGATGCAGCACCAGCCGTGACACCAGCTGCCGGCCCAACCGCGACCCCTTCGGCCGCGATGATCAAGCCCAGCGTTGGAGTCGAGCAAGTGACCACGCCTAAGTCCTCGATCCCGCCGGCTACCAAAGTTCCAGGGCCACAAACGGAAGTCAAGGCGACTCCGAAAACCGACGTTACTGTGGCCCCGGGAGCGGAAGCAGCCCCGGAAGCTAAAGCGGCCCCGGAACCGGAAGCAGCGCCGAAAGCCCAAGCTTCACGATCGCCCGCGGAACCATTTGCGCTGCCACCTAGCTTTTTCAAATAGGCACCAACGAAACCGCGTTATCAACCTTCGTTCAGCGGGTCTGTCTCGTAGTGATGCGGCAGGTCTTCTTCGTTAAGCTCCGCCAATGCGTTTGCGGCGGCCCGCTGCTCCGCGTCTTTCTTGTTGCTGCCCCAAGCCGCGGTGAATTCTCGGTCGGCAATCACCGCACAGATCAAAAATGTCTTGCGGTGATCGGGGCCCGTCTCACGTTTGAGCCGATAAATTGGCGTGTTCCCCAATTCTCGTTGGGCGCGTTGTTGCAGTGACGACTTGAAGTTATTGGCGCCCTGACTGTCCACAGCGGCCTGAACGTCCTCCGCCAACCACGTTCTTAGCTTGTCGCGGACCACCTCCACGCCGCCATCCAAATAGACGGCGGCAATCACTGCCTCGAACACATCACTTACCAGCGATCGTGGATAGCTCCGGTTGCGAGTAACGCCGCGGCCGACAATCAGGCAGGAGTCCAAACTGAGTTGACAAGCGATTTTGCCACACGACTGCCGGCTTACAACGGCGGACTTGATCTTGGTCAGATCACCTTCGCTGTACTCCGGATACATCTCGTACAGCCAATGACACACTGTCAAACCAAGAACTGCATCTCCCAAAAACTCCAGTCGCTCATTGCTGGCTAAACGATTGGATGCACCTGAAGCGTGCGTGAGGGCTGAAAGCAGCAACGATTCGTCCTTGAATCGATAGTCAATCAACTCCTGGCATCGCGCCAACTTGGACGCTTGATCAGATTCGCCAACTCCATCGGCCTCATCAATCAAGTTGATTTTGACCCGACCGAGCTGCGAAGATTCGGAATAATTCACGATGTGACAACATTGTTTGTCGAGCCACATCAAAAGTAATGAACCCTCAGCAAGGTGAATTGAAGGCAAGCCAAGATGCAAGCACTTCAACTCTACCCGTTGGTTCACGGATTGAGAGGTGACACGTAGACAGTAAGACTATCAGCATGTCACACGCCGGCGAACGGGTCAGTGATCACTACCCGCCCGCCGGTATGCGACGACACCATTGAGTGTAACATCCAAAACCGCTTGATGCACAGATGAACTTGTTAGGCGTGGGATTTTCAGTGCAAACAGGCGATCGATCACGCTAAAATTGCCCGCGAATGCGACTCGCCCACAGATTCGAGACGCCGCGACCCTCACCGGCGACCGAAACTGGGCCAGCTGCAAAAGATCATTTTTTGGCTTTCTTGCCCGCGTCAGCAATTCGGCTGACGTCGTCAATGACTAAGTAGTGACCATGATCGGATGTCACAATCACTGCCGTGTGATTCCACGCCTTGTTCTTGTCGATCCAGTCCATGACGACGTCAAACGCCGCTTCGCCGCTGAGTACAGCACCAATGCTGTTATCGATATTGTTGGCATGGTTCGCCCAGTCAACGTCCCCCGCTTCCAGCAATAACCAAAACCCGTCGTCTGCTCGCTCCAATTTCAGCAAAGCGGCTTCCGTCATGTCAGCGAGCGTCGGGTTCTCAAACAGGTCTTCCCGACTGTATTTCTCAGTGCCTTTGGCATCGAACGTCGGATTGTATTTGCCATCGGCTGTCTGAAACGGCAGGTGACCGGTACTGACGCCATAGAATCCGATCAGACGTCGACCTTCGTCCGCCGCTTGGCGGGCAGCTCTCAGCAACGACTCTGCGCCCCGAGTTGCCTTTTGTCCGCTGAGCGACGACGTAACGTCCGCCATTGTTGATGTCGACTCGCTGCAAATCGTCTTGATGCAGATAGGGGTTGCCGGACGTGAAGTTATCACCCTGGACTTTGTCGCTTTCTTTTCCTTCTCCCCAGCCGCCCCCAATCAAAACATCCACCCCCGGCAAAGGTGCGTTACGGTGCGCCGAAGACGGCAACCCAAGCAGATCTCGGCAGATGTCCTGATAATCTTTCCGCGTCACATTGTTGGCATACGCAGCGGCAACGGACGCGTGACTGACGGGGACGTTCGTGACGACGCCGACCAAGAACTCCCGCTCCTCCTGAAGCCGCCGACCGATGGGCATCAGTTGCTCTCCATCGCGAGTGACACAGATGGCCTCGTTATACGTTTTCACGCCGCAAGTCATGCTGGTTGCCGAGGCTGCCGAGTCCGTCACGCTATGCTGACGCTCACGATCAAGTCCCAACAGATAGTCGCGGCCACTCTGCTCGTTCCACGGTTCCCGGCCACCCCGGACCACGTCATAACCGCCGGTCGACTGACTCTCCGCACTAATGACGGTCTGTGCGTTGACGTCCGTTTTTGCTCCGCTCAGTAACGGACTGGTGCAAACCAACCCAAAGTCGGTCTGCGTGCGGCGATCGTCCTGAAACGACAACCCGGTTCCGCGACCACGCTGATATGCGACCCGACCTGTTTTGTACAACGCGGCGGCTCGTGTTGTCTGCCAGTCCATGCCATCAAAAACCATCAAGATAATATTGCGGCGACCGGCGTCGACGGCCGCCATTTGCAACCGGTAAAGATCAGTCTGGTCAAAGTACATCGCAGTCGGATTGATCGTGCCTTCGGGCACGCGACCGTACAAGGACTGTAATCGCTTGGGGTCGGCGTACGCACTGCCCTCGTCGCGCAGTGTGCCGAGCGTCATTCCAAATGTGTAAACCGGGATCAGCCGATTACTGTGATTCACCCACGTGCTGTAACGGTCGGGGATGTGCCCCCAATGTCCAAATTCAGCCTTCTGCTGTTTGACCGCATTGGATTGCAGGTCACGAGCTGGATCGTCTGTCTCATCCAGCACGATTTCAGATTGGTTTCCTCCTGGTTGGCCGCCGGTTCGGACTCAGCAGCGTCGTGGCCAAGAACGGCCATGGAAAACAACGCAAGTAGGAAACAAACAACAGATGCTCGGTGCATGACTTGGCAAACCAGCGCAGGACAGTGTGGAGATTGGATCCTTGAGAATCCAGGACACCAAAATAGCTACTCGCCTGCCATTTGTCCGAGCCCCCTTTCGATCAACCTGCGAAATTGCCAGCTTTCCTATTGCGCGACTGCCGGCGCATCGAGCGGGCGGACGGCGAAGTCACCCAGTGTGACCGACCAGCTTTCTTCGCGGGCGTCCAACGCGAATCGAATCAAGCTCTCCGCGGCAACGGAAACGGTGATCAGAACCAGGTTTCGCGCCAACGGATAGTCACAAGCATCAGCTTCGTCGACATCCTCAGGAACACGGTACTGCGAATCCCAGACGACTTCTCCGTAGTTCTCGAACAGCCCAACGTGCAGACACTGTAGACCCGTCGCGCGGCAGTGACGCTGCACCAACGCTCGCGAATCTGAATTGTCAAACGTATCGATGACAATATCGCTACCCGACAATAGTTTTCGTACATTGCGATCGGTCAACTCTTTGCGAAACGGTTCGATCTCGACGCCGACGCTGCAAAATAGCCGGTTTGCCAGCACATCGGTCTTCCACATGCCAACGTCTTCTTCGCCGTAAATCTGCGTGTTGATGTTGTGCTCTTCGACGCGATCGCGATCGATCGCGCACAAATGGCGGAAACCTTGACGAACCAAGTTGTCCGCCAAGTTTGATCCCAATGCACCAGCACCACACAACGTGACCGAAACCTCGGCAAGCAACGCCATACTTTCGCGGCCGCGGTAAAGCTGTTCGTGATGAGACTTGCCTGCCATGTTGACTCCAAATGGTGCGTAGGGTGGGTCACGGAACCCGAAGCGACGCCGATCCACCAACGGGTACCGACAACGGTGGGTCGGCGCGGCGTGAAAGCCGCTTGACCCATCCTACGGACGACTTCGGACGACGCACTCACTCGCCGCGTGGATGAATCGCCCAGTATTCTTGCTCGGAAATTCCTTCTGCTCCGACAGCGACCGCGGCCCCAGCCCTGGAAATCAGCTGGCTCGATCTTCAGCTGCAAGATAACACCATCGATCCGCACGCGCACGACGCCACCGCGCAACGTTGACGCCAAGAACTCTCGATTCAAGAATTCCTGTTCCGCTGTCGTGAAAAGCTGTAGCAATTGGGATACACGTGATTTTGGCACTGGCCTTGTCCACCCATGCGGACGTCGTGCAGTTTTACGGTGTGCGTCCCGAGAGGAACGCGATAACCGGACGAAACTTGAAAGTTCGTTCTGCCATGAATCGACGCGAATTCGCGAGACCTGGTTCGGACGTCGGGTCCCCCTTGAACCAACGGGGGTCGTGCTGTTTGCTGCCCAAACGGAGAGCGAGCTGCATTCAAAACGGGCATTTGAACCGTTGCTTGAGTCGACAATGGGCAAGCTGGGGTGAGATTCCAGAGGGATGCTGTACTGAACAGGCCGTCTCGTTAGTCCGCAAAGGGGATCAAGCTGCCACACGGGAACCGCGAGTCGGTCGGTGATAGCCGTTGAGTGAGATAACGCGGCTTCTTCTGTTGGACGGTACATGCTTTGCCGCAGACTTCGTCGTCAGTGTTCTGCAAGCACGAGATTTGTTTCCTCAATTTCGCACCGACAAATGTGGTGCGATCGGAGCTGAAATGGGATTCCGCCACTGAATCCAAGCTTGATCATTGAGCTTGGTGTCCGTTTTCAGCGGACCAGCAGGACTCATCCAGAGATTTCAATTTTATTCCTCCCCCAATCAAAACCTTTCCCAGGAGCCGTGATGAGCACAACGCTCGCATCCTCAAAATCTTCCTCCCAATCCGGTCCTGCTTCCTCGACTGGCCACGCCAAGTCCGCGGTATCGGCTCGTCAAGCGGCCATCTCTGGGGTCATGAACTATTCGGCAACACCGCCGATCGAGTTCGCAAATGTACCTGCGCAGGAGTACTACTCGGCCAACGTTTTTAGTAAGCAGGTCATGAAAGATCGGCTCCCGAAGTCGGTCTACAAGTCGGTCATGAAAACGATCGAATCCGGTGAAAAGCTTGATCCGGCGGTTGCCGATGTTGTCGCATCGGCCATGAAAGACTGGGCGATGGAAAAAGGCGCCACACACTACGCGCATGTTTTCTATCCGCTGACAGGAGCGACGGCCGAAAAGCACGATAGTTTTCTGTCGCCAAATGCCGATGGCAGCACGCTGTCCGAATTTAGTGGCAAGCAACTGATTCAAGGCGAACCGGATGGGTCGAGCTTTCCCACCGGTGGTATTCGTGTTACGTCGCAGGCTCGCGGCTACACGATTTGGGATGTGACCAGTCCGGCCTACATTCTTGAGAACCCCAATGGAACAACGCTGTGTATTCCAACGGCGTTTGTTTCCTGGACCGGTGAGGCTCTGGATAAGAAAACGCCAGTGCTCCGTTCAATGCAGGTACTGAACACTCAGGCACAGCGGATATTGAAACTGTTCGGACATCAGGACGGCGCGTTTGTGGCGTCGACCGCCGGTCCGGAACAAGAGTACTTTCTGATCGATCAACACTTCTATTTCGCTCGGCCTGATTTGGTCAACGCTGGACGGACACTGTTCGGGACGAAGCCGCCCAAGGGTCAGGAGTTCGACGATCACTACTTTGGCGCCATTCCAGAACGCGTGCTCGCATTCATGCTGGAAGCGGAACGTGAGCTATTCAAACTTGGTATTCCGGTCAAGACTCGGCACAACGAAGTTGCCCCCGGTCAGTTCGAAATCGCGCCCGTTTTCGAGTCTGCGAACCTGGCTGCCGATCACCAACAGCTGATGATGCTTACGCTGCGGAAGGTCGCCGAGAAGTATGGCATGGCTTGCTTGATGCATGAAAAGCCGTTCGCGGGCGTCAACGGATCGGGCAAACACGTCAACTGGTCGCTGGGCAGCAGTTCGCAGGGCAATCTGCTCGATCCCGGCGATACACCTCACGATAACGCACAGTTTCTGGTCTTTTGCGCGGCCGTGATTCGAGCGGTCTACCGGTACCAAGGGCTGTTGCGGGCCGTCGTTGCCTCGGCGGGCAACGATCATCGGCTGGGAGCCAATGAAGCACCTCCAGCGATCATCTCGATCTTCTCTGGGCGATCAATTGACCGATATCTTCGAGCAGATCAAAGCCGGTGGCGCAAATTCGTCACTGGATTCGGGAACATTGACCGTAGGAGTCGATGTATTGCCGCCGTTTCCCAAGGATGCCGGTGATCGAAATCGAACAAGTCCTTTCGCGTTCACCGGGCAATCGATTCGAATTCCGCGCGGTCGGATCCAATCAATCGATCGCCGGTCCGCTGGTCGCGATGAATACGATCATTGCTGAGTCCATTGACTACTGTGCGACCAGACTGGAAGCAGCGACTGGAAGTTGATCCGGATTCGCCTGACGAGCCGTCCAGACACTGTTGACCGAAATCATCAACGAATGTTCGCCAATCATTTTTAACGGCGACGGCTACTCCGAGCAATGGCACCAGGAAGCGCAGAAACGCGGCCTGCTGAACCTGAAGACGACCGCCGAGGCCTTGCCGTACCTGGAGTCCCGGAAGTTGAGCGAACTGTTCGAGAAGTATGGAGTGCTGTCGAACGGGAACTGACACAGCCGATTGGAGACCTACTTGGAACAGTACTGCTTGACGGTTGACGTCGAAGCCAATTTGACGATCGATATGGCCAAGACGTTGATCTTTCCAGCGGCGATTCGCTATCAGAACGAACTGGCGTCGACGTGTGCCAACCTGAAGATGGTCGGTTACGAATTTGACACCGACACGTTCGATACGGTGACCGGACTCGTGAAGGGGCTGCAGGACAGCAGTGCTGCTCGAACACACGATCGAACGAGGGTGCTGCGCTCGCCGATCGACGAGGCCCGCCATCGCTGTGAGGTTGTGTTGCCGTCGATGGCTGACGGTCCGTCAGTTTGTCGACCAACTCGAAAGCTTCGTTGCGGACGACTTGTGGCCGCTACCGACTTATCAGGAGATGTTGTTTATTAAGTAAGGCAAACCTGCAAAACAAGCTTTGCTCTCAACGCCGCAGAATCGGAAGGATTCCGATTTCCGAAGATCCCTGTCCGTCCCTTTGCAGACAGGGGTCTTCCTTAACCCAGCACGTTCGGCGAGCAGCCTTGGCCGTCACGGCGACCTTCCGCGTTGTCTTGCGACCGTGGATGAAGTCGATGACGCGGCCGACCTGATCAGGATCCGTCTACAGTGGAATTGTTTGTAAGCCTATGCTATTGGGTACGGGAGAACCGTCTCAACCAAACACCGCTTGCGGTCGAATGGTCAAGTTGTCTGTGACGCCGCGAACGTGTGTTGGACTACAGCCTTCAGGCTGCTTGCATACTTAGCCAGGCTGAAGCCTGTACTCCAGCGTGTCGTCCACGGACACCGAGAAAAAGGACACCCGGTCATCTTGGAGGTTCACGGACGAATCGGGCCAAAGTTGAATACGGTACGTCAGCAAAAAACCAAAAGCGATGGCGATCGTCGCGGCGCTCCATTGATAGAACGTCAGACCAGCTGCGAATCGAGTCTCCAGGCACCAGTACTCACTGACGAAACGAAACGCTGCGTAGGCGATCATGTAGATCGGCATCCAGTTTCCTTTCAGCATCGACATGCCCCCGCTGGCTCGAGAGGGCCGCCCAAGCAATCAACGCGAAACTGACGTGAAAAACGATCTCGTACAACTGTGCTGGGTGCCGCAAAACCGTTCCACCGTCCGCCGCTCCCGCGAATCGAATGCCCC
>CAVQPV010000060.1:0-32353 GCA_963714715.1 Pirellulaceae bacterium
ATGTCGAGCAGCGGCACTTCGCACAGCACCGCGCCCCACAGGTCCGGGCGCTGCGTGTACATCACCCCCATCAGCAGGCCGCCATTGCTGCCGCCCTGGATGCCGAGGTGTTTGCTCGAAGTGATCTTGCGCGCGATCAGGTCTTCGCCGATGGCGATGAAGTCGTCATAGGCGCGCTGCCGGTTCGCCTTCAACGCCGCCTGGTGCCAGCGTGGACCGAATTCACCACCACCGCGAATGTTCGCGAGCACGAAGGCGCCGCCGCGTCCAGCCATGCGGCGCCGGCGGCGGCGTAGTAACCGGGCGTCTGCGAAACCTCGAAGCCGCCATAGCCGTAGAGCAGGGTCGGGATGCTGCCATCGCGCGCACGAGCCTTCGGCAGCACCAGGAAGTAGGGCACGCGGGTGCCGTCCTTGGCAGGCAGCTTCGTGCTGCTCGACGACCAGTCCGGCCGAACGGAAATGTTCTTTCTGGCGCTTCAGCACACTCGTGCTCGCGCTTGCCGACCGTTCCCAGCGACAGCGAGGTCGGCGTCAGAAAGTCGGTCACGGTCATGAAATAGTCGTCGCTGCGGTCGGCGTCTGATGCCACCCAGGCTGACCTCGGCATTGGCTGGCACCGTGATCGACTGGCGCTTCCACCTTGCGCCCCGCAAGCGCATGGCTTCAGGTTGCCGCGCACGTTGTCGAGGATGTTCAGCAGCACCGCATTGCGCGTGGTCGAGTGGCCGGCGAGCGAGCGTTTCGCGGTCGGGTGCGAACAGCACGGTGAACGCATCCTTGCCGGCGTAGAGGTCGTCGACTTTGATCGCCACCAGACTGCCGGCAGCGAAGGACTGCTTGCCGGGCTTCCAGTCACTGCGCAGGGTGAGCAGGGCGAAATCCTGGAGGTAGGCCGATTTCGGCATCATCGGGCTTCGGCACCTTCACCAGCATGCCGTCGCGGAACAGATGGGTTTCGTTCTGGAAGAAGGCCGGCACCCGCACCACACCGTCGCGGCGTGCGCCTTGGGCGTAGTCGCTGAAGCCGTAACGCGTAGACATCGTCCGACTTGCTTCGAAGATCTTGCTTCGCGTCCTTCCACGGGGTGCCGCGTTTCCATTCGTGCACGGTTCGCGGGTAGCCGGATTCGGTCATCGAGCCCGCGCCGAAATCGGTGCCCAGATACAGCGTGTCGCGGTCCTTCCAGCCCAGCGCCGACTTCGCCTCCGGCAGCACGAAGCCGTCCTTGACGAAGCGCTGCGTGGTCAGGTCGAACTCGCGCACTTCGACGGCATCGCCGCCGCCGCGCGACAGCGAGATCAGGCAACGGTCCTGCGCCGGCTCGATGCAGTCGGCGCCTTTCCACACCCAGTTCGCGTTCTCGGTCTTGTTCAGCGCATCGAGGTCGAGCACGGTTTCCCACGGCGGCTCGGCCTTGCGGTATTCGGCCAAGGTGGTGCGGCGCCAGATGCCGCGCACGTGGTGCTCGTCCTTCCAGAAGTTGTAGTAGTGCGCCTGCAGCTTGCGCAGGTAGGGAATGCGGTCACTGGCGTTGTTGATCGCGAGCAGGCGCTCGTACAACGGCTTGAACGAGGGGTCGGACTCCAGCGACTTCTGGCTCTCGGCGTTGCGCGCCTTGACCCAGTCGAGCGACTTCGTGCCCTCGACCTCCTCCAGCCAAAGATACGGATCCGCGTCCGCTGCGTGCGTAGTCATCGGGATGCCTGTCAGCAGGGCCAAAGCGAGCAGGGGTTTCGTCAAGGTCATGGTGTTCTCCAAACTCTGTCGGATTGCGTGGTAGCGTCTGGCACCAGCGGCGAGCACAGTGAGTCCGCTGCATGCCGGGGTTAGGCCGAGCGGTGTGATTGGGGTGTACCCGCAAAGCGGCGGTTACGGTTGACCAGAACGTGAACCGCCTTCGGTGCGCTGTGGCGGCCCCCGACGTACGCGGCGAATGACGGTGATGACGGTGACGAGCACCGCGGGCACGAGCAGCAGAGACAGACGGACTACCGCGCCGAGAGCCGCCCAAGCTTTCTTCTCGGAGCCACCGAAGCCATAGCTGTGAGCGTTCATCCCGACGTATGCACCACAGAGAAAGAGGGAATGGTGCTGATGGTCGGTAGCGTGTGGCAAGGAAGACGGCCAGCGCGGGGAAAGGACGAACTGATTCGCCAGGAGGCCCACGCCTGAATCGAATGGCTCGAACTGGCCAGAGACGGCGAGTGCGGCCAGCCAGCTGAACATTCCCATCGCCATGCCGCCTGCGAGGAGCAGAAATAGCTGAAAGGGAGGCGAGGTACGCGACATGGGGTGGCTCTGCGGTGGAGCGTGGATGATACGAGCAACTTCCTCGGCGGTCGGCTTGAACACATAGCCAGAACCCGACCACTTGGATTGGCCAGCAAACTCGCCGGTGAGCGACTCCGCAAAACCGATGGCCTCCGCGAGAGATTCTTCTTCGTGGGAAGCTACTCGTAGTGTGTCCACATGCGCAGCACTTTCACGGTGTGGTCGACTTGCAGCACCTGGTACACCAGTTGGTGTTGGATATTGATACGCCTGGAATAGGCGCCGGCCAAATCTCCGACCAATTTTTCGTAGGGCGGGGGTGTTTGAAAGGGATTCTCCGCAAGGACTGTCAGCAGCATCTGGGCTTTTTCCTTGAGGCCTGAAGCAGCGAGGATGCGTGCGTCCTTTTGCGCCTGTTTGGTGAAGACAACCTGCCAAGTCACCAGTCGAGTTCCGCCGAGCAGGCATCAGCGGGTTCAGACATTCCGGTCTTGAGCGACTCACGCATGCCGGGTACCGAAAGCAAGAACAGAGTCTCTTCGCAACCAGCTGAGTCCTCCGGCGATGAGAACGGAGTTGCTGCGCTTGCCAGAAATAACAATGGGCTTGTGCGATTCGGCCGCCTGATCCATGAGGCGGTAGAGGTTGGCACGAGCTTCGCTGGCGGAGAGAGTGGTCATTGGTGTGCTCCAAAGTGATGCCGAAAGCGTACGTCAACCCGTACGAAGTCGCAACCCAGCCCGACGCGCTGGCGGTGAGGTAGCCCAAGGCCCGTCGTCAAGCGGGATACGACATTCGCGCGGTGCCGCGGGCGCTCTGTTGTTGCACTGCAGCATGCTCAGGACTAGCATGCCCGCCTCATTCGGGAGGGTGCAGGTCATGGCCAAAGCCGGTTCAGGCGAATTCAAGGACTGGGAAGCGTTGCACCAGCAGTGGTGGAATGCAGTCTCGGAGGGTGCGGGCCGGTTCGTGCACGGCGACTGGCGCGAGGGCGCGAAGGCGTTCGGTGACCTGTTGGCGGAAAGCTCGGCGACGGTACCGATGCCGCGACCGAACGCTTCGTCAGCGGCACCAAGCAGTATCTGGACTGGGTCGAGAAGTTCTCCGGCCAGCTCGCCAATGGCGCCAGCTTGCCGAAGGACGCGAGCGCCTGGGCCAAGGCTGTTCGCAGGGCGCGCTCGGTCCGATGGGCGAAACCCACAACCCGCTGCGTGACCTGTTCACCGCGATGACCGGCGACGGCGCGCGTGGCTTCGAGCAGTTCTTCACCGGTTGGCCGAATCCGGCCGACTGGGCCAAAGGCGAGATGCAGGGCCTGCTCGGGCCTGCCGGCGTTCGGCTACAACGCGCGAGACGCAGGAACGCCAGCAGCAACTGGCGGTCGCGATGCTGCAGCACCAGGACGCGATAGGCGGCCTACAACCGCCTTATGCTCGAGGCGAGCCAGAGGCGGTCGGCAAGTTCGAGTCGCTGCTCGCCGGCGCGAGGAACCGGGGCGGCAAGCTGGAAGCTCTGCGCAGGTCTACGACCTCTGGATCGACGCTGCCGAGACGGCTACGCCGAGGTCTCGTTGAGCCCGGAGTTCCGCGCCGTCTACGGCGATCTGGTCAACAAGCAGATGGCGGTGCGCAAGTTGGTGCAGGGCGAGGTCGAGCGCTTCGACCGGCCAGTTCGGCATGCCGACGCGCACCGAAGTGATTCGACCGCGCGGCGCATGCAGGAACTGCGCCGCGAAATGCGCGCGCTGCAGGACGCCTCGACGCGCTGGAAGCGGCAAGACGCCGTAACCGGCCGTGAGCCAGACCGCGAAGCCGGTGACCAGCAGCCAGCAAGACGGTCGCACGCAAGTCCACTCCGAGCAAGCACCGGCCAAGAAAGCCGCTGCCCGCCGTTCGCGCTGATTCAGGGAGCTAGATCATCATGGGTCCGATCGAACTCGAACCGAACAAGGTCGCCGCCGAGCTCTCGCGCTTTGGAGAAAAGCTCGCCAAAGGCATGAAGTCCTGAAAGAATGTTCCGGACGTCCATTACGGCGCCAGCGACCAAGGAGGAGATCTACCGCGAGGACAAGGTGGTGGTGTATCGCTTCAGGCGAGTCCAGCACGCGCGAAGACGCCGATGCTGATCGTCTACGCGCTGGTCAACCGCCCGTACATGGTCGATCTGCAGGACGACCGTTCGCTGGTGCGGAATCTCTTGCGCGCGGTCAAGACGTCTACCTGATCGACTGGGGCTATCCGGACGCGTCCGACCGTTACGTTCACGCTCGACGACTACATCAACGGCTACCTGCGCCGTTCCGTGGAGGCGGTGCCGCAAGCCACGGCTTCGAGGCGATCAACCTGCTCGGCGTCTGCCAGGGTGGCGCCTTCTCGCTGTGTTTTGCCGCATCTACCCGGAGAACGGTGCAGAACCTGATCACCATGGTGACACCGGTCGACTTCCACACGGCGGACAACATGTTGGCCACTGGACCCGCGGCATGGATGTCGATCTGTTCGTCGACACCCTGGGCAATGTGCCGGCCGATCTGATGAATTAGTGCTACCTGACGCTCAAGCCTTACCGCCTGTTCCATCAGAAGTACGTCGGTCTGGTCGACATCCTCGACGACCAGGCCGAACTCGAGAACTTCTTGCGCATGGAGAAGTGGATCTTCGATTCGCCGGACCAGGCTGGCGAAGCCTTCCGCCAGTTCATCAGGGATTTCTACCAGGGCAACAAGCTGATGAGCGGCGGCCTGAAGATCGGCGAAAGTGTCGATCTGAAAGCGGGTGACGATGCCGATCCTGAACATCTACGCCGAGCAGGACCACCTGGTGCCACCGGCGCCTCGCTCGCGCTGAAGGACGCGTCGACCCGCGACTACACCGAACTGGCGTTCAAGGGCGGCCACATCGGCATCTACGTGTCCGGTCGCGCCCAGCGCGAAGTGCCGCCGACGATCGACGACTGGCTGAGCAAACGCGGGTGACGCCGGCACGCGCGGGTCGCGTGACGCGGGCCGCACCAAGAGGACAACGATGATCCGGCCGTCACGCCCGGAAGCTTGAAATCGCGGGCCTCTGCTTTCTCGGGTATCGTGTTGTGCGGGCTCGTGAATGTTGCCGATCGGAAACGACGCTGCGGTGATGTAGGTCGAACTGCGCGCCCGCACGATAGGCTCGGTTGCTTCGTGATCGACTCGGAGGGCGAAGTCCAAGCGATCACTCTGGACCGTCCTCCGGGTGTCGTTCAGCGCTCCGCAATGCCGGGAAAAGGCGGGCCGCTACCTGCGCCTGATGACGCTCAACGCCGGCGAGTACTCCTTCAATCGATTGAAGCTTGGCGCACGTCTACTACGAATCGACCCATGACAAGTTGCGTGCACTTGCCCAACAGCCGATTCAGGGTGACTCGGGATCGGCTGGATCTACGTCGGTGACTTGGCGGCACGTGGCCAGGCCGGACCTCGACAGATCGGCATCGGAATTCCGGGCCGCTGCGGTGGAACCAGTGCACCGGGATTTCGCGGGCCGCACGCTCGATTCGAGCGGCCGTATCTCGCCGAGTATCTCTGACTAATTTGCGGGATTTCGGAACCAACAACGAAAGCTGGTGACGCAGAAACGGGGCCCGGAGCCAGAGTTGCCGGAGCCGGCAATGGAAGCCAGGGACTGGTCCGAGCGCCTGTTTCAAGCCGCTGAAGACGAATTGGCCGAAATCGATCGCCAGCGGACGCTACGGTTTGAGGCACGCACCGTCGATGGGACGCTGTCCCTCAAGATGACGGATCTGGAGACTTCGCTTCGCCGCGCGCTCATCCGGGCCAGAGTCTCTCGCCGATCCGAGTTCGTGGGGTCCTTGCGCGTCGTGTCAATCGGCGGACGATCGAGGGACGACGCGATCCGTGGGGCTGTCTACCGCCGAATCCGGATCAGCTGAATCCGTTGAATCAGCTTTGGCGGAAGCGTCGTCGAAGTGCTCTTCGGGAGCGTAGCGACGAGGCGATCGTCGAGCTCCGAACGATGCTATGGCGTTGCGCCTGGTTTCGCCTGACGCTGTGGCACGCGTTGAAGTCGGTGCTCCAGGACGTCGAGGAGTTGAATCGCAAGGCGAAGGACGACGCGTTCTGGTGGCGCTGCATGCCAGGCATGGCCGCCCGGCCGTTGCTGGTCCGGAATTCAAGGAGCGCCAAACCCCTACCGCTACTTCCCGAGGACGCAGCTGCTCGAGTTCGAGATTCCATTCGCGAGATCGTACACGGAGATCAAGGACAAGCACGCCAGGCCGCATCTTGTGCGCTGTCCGACGCGGGGCGTGATGCAGACCGAGTTGGTCGAGATCGACCCTGCATCGGGTTCGATCAAGTCGACTTGGAGCGACGAGACTTGGTCGCGACCGCTCGGGAAAGGCATCTCGGACGCGGCAGCGAACTCGCGTCGGTGCGAGTAGGCGAGGGCACAGCCGCGCACGAGATGCTGACCGGTCCCGATCGGGGTGCTGTCGCGCGCATCGCGCAGGTGATGCCGGGTCGCGGCGTGGTAACCGGCCCGCTGCCCGCAACGTCAACCGCACGTACTCACAGGACGGAGCTGCAGACTCCGGCACCTACAACGTCTATGACGAGCGCAACCGCGAGATGTCGTTGCTTCGAGTACCGCATGCCCCAGTTCATGGACCGCACGCTTGCAGATAGCGAGGCGTTCACGGCGGTCTCGGATGACGGCTTCGAGACTGAGGCCTCGCTCACGAGTCGGGTGGCAACGCCTACCGGGAAGCCCTGCGTGATCATTCCGGCAGGCGGACCGATGGGTGTGTTCGTCAGCGCCTTCTTCGACCCGGAAGTGCAGTTCTCGGGCAAGTCGGCTATGCCGTGCTGCAGGCGAACTATCGCGGTTCCGGGCGCGCGGCAAGTCGGTCCGTGAACTGGGTTATCGCGCAGTCGGGACAGGCCGTCGAGCAGGATATCGACCCGGCTGCGGATTCAGCGCTGTATCGGCCAGGCATTGATCGGGAGCGGATCGCCGTGCTCGGCAGCGCTATGTGGCCACTCGGCGGCGATGCCGGCATTCTGAAGCCGATTGCCGCGCAAGGTATCGGTTGCGATCGCAGGAGCTGTCGATTCGGCGTTGCGAGTCTCTCTGCCCAACGCGTCTTCGCGGCCGGCAGCGCTGACGAAGACGGAGGAGATCTTCGGCAATCCGTAGACCGAGTACGATCAACTCAAGCGGGTGTCGCCGTGTGACCGGTACGAGCGGACCGGATCCTCTGTTGATCGCGCTGATCGAGGTGATCGCAGACCGCCATCGAACACGCGCGGAGGCTTCAGGAACGCGTCGGCTGCGCGTGCACGCCGGCAGCGTTCATCGCCATCAACGATGGCACTCACGGTTGGGCAACGCATCCTCGGCGATCACCCAGTATCCGGAGCATCGCCGCAGTCGATGCGCGAGACGCTCGACCAAGACGGGTGCTTCGCAGCCGGCACAGCGCAATAGCGACGATCCGCGGATTTCGTGCAGCAACCTGCTCAGAAGCTCATGAACAGCCGCCGTTCACCGGCAGGTTGGCGCCGGTGATGAAGCCGGCGTCGTCGGCGCGCGAGGAAGTCGACCACGCGGGCGATGTCCGCGGGCTCGCCGAGGCGGCCGACCGGGATCTGGCGATGATCTGTTGCGCACGGTCTCGGGGATCGCCATCACCATCGCGGTGTCGCAGTAGCCCGGCGACACCGAGTTCGACGGTGACGCCCTTGCGCGCGACCTCGCGCGCCAGCGCCATCGTGAAGCCGTGCATGCCGGCCTTGGCGGCGAGTAGTTGGTCTGCCCGAACTGGCCGGTCTGGCCGTTGACCGAGCTGATGTTGACGATGCGGCCGAAGCCGCGCGCGACATGCCGTCGACGACCGTGCGGCACAGGTTGAACACGCCGTCGAGGTTGACGCGCATCACGTCGCCATTGCTGCGGTGGTCATCTTGCGCAGGGTGGCGTCGCGGGTGATGCCGGCGGCGTTGACCAGGATGTCGACCGGCCGTGCTTCGTCGATCGACGCGCGCAGCGCAGGTCGTGCAGGACTGCTCGATCGCTGACGTCGAGCGGCTCGAAGGCGCACGCGCTCGCCGAGATCGGCCAGTTCGCGGCGGAATCGCGTGCGATCGCGCGTCCGGCGGCGCGAGGTCGGCGGCGATGACCGTGCGGCCCGACTGCGGCCAGGCGGCGGCAGATCTCCGTGCCCAGACCACCGATGCCGCCGGTGACGAGGGCGACGCGCTGCGTCATGAGGTTTGAAGTTCCTCGGATCGTCGAATGGGGCCAGCGAGTGGCGATCGATTGCTGCGGCCGCAGACAGAGGCCATACGGCTACACGGTCCAGGGGCGCCGTCGGCAACGCTAAGATCGAGCGTTTCCGTTTCGCCTCGGCTTTGGCGGACGCGCGCTTGGGTCGGCGGCATCGCCGACGCACCTTCGGCTGCATCTGGAGTTCCACAGTGTCCAGGTTGCGCTCGGTCAGGTCGTTCAGCATGGTCCACGGGGTTTGCCCCATCAGGCTGTTGAGCTGGCTGCGGAACTGGTGCTGCTGGTCGAGGAACACCTGCATGCTGCGCTCCAGATAGCTGCCCATGAAAGCCCTGCAGCGAATCGCCGTAGAAGCGGATGATCTGGGTCAGCAGCTGGTGCGAGAACATCGGCTGGCCCTTGTCCTCGTGCTCGGAGATGATCTGCAGCAGCACCGAACGGGTCAGGTCGTCGCCGGTCTTGGCGTCGCGGACTTCGAACTCTTCGTTGTCGACGACCAGCTGGCGCACGTCCTCCAGCGTGATGTAGCTGGAGATCTCGGTGTCGTAGAGACGACGATTCGGGTACTTCTTGATGATGCGGGCCATGGGCAGTGGTGTCGTGTCTTGCGGCGCAGCACTGTCGAGGCGCCCGGAATGGGTGCAGCATGGCGCAGCCGGCAGGCTGTGCAAGTCGGCCGGTGCGTGCAGCGGAGCGGTTTCGACGCAACCGCTACCAGCCCATGTAGTGGCCACCGTTGATCGCGAGGTTGGCGCCGGTAATCCAGGCGGCTTCGTCGCGGTGACGAGGAAGGCCGACCGCGTAGGCGATTTCCTCCGGCTTGCCGAGTCGACCGGTCGGGATCTGCGCGACGATTTTGGCGCGGACTTCTTCCGGCACGGCCATCACCATGTCGGTGGCGACGTAGCCGGGCGAGACGGTGTTGACGGTGATGCCGAACTTGGCGTTCTCCTGCGCCAGCGAGATGGTGAAGCCGTGCATGCCGGCCTTGGCGGCGGCGTAGTTGGCCTGGCCGTACTGGCCTTTCTGGCCGTTGATCGAGCTGATCTGCACGATTCGTCCCCACTTGCGCGTGCGCATGCCTTCGATCACCGGACGGGTGACGTTGAAGCAGGAGTTCAGGTTGGTGTTGATCACCTCCTGCCACTGCAGGGCGCTCATCTTGTGGAAGGTGCATCGCGGGTGATGCCGGCGTTGTTGACCAGGATGTCGATCGGGCCGAGCTTCGCCTCGATCGCCGTGAATCATGGCTGTGGCCGGGTCCGGTCGGCGACATCGCCCGGCACGATGCTGATGTCGAAGCCAGGTAGTAGAACGATTTGGTCTCGCTTCATCCGTGATGCGAATCCCGTTGGTGGCCGGCATGGCCAATGTGCTAGCAATTTCCCCGCGCGCGGAGGAGCGCAGTTTCAACCGCTTGTCGGAGAAAAGATCATTTGGGTCAAGATCAGCTCAGCTTCCCATTTTTCCTGGCCTCCGCGGCTTGCGTTGCCTCTCGGTTCGGTCAGCGTCAAATCGCGGACGGTCGTGCCCGTGTCTTCATCGCGCAGGGCGTCACAGAAGCGAATGATCTGCACCAGCGTGGCCGGAGCTAATTTGATCGTGATCGACCGCAGTTTAAAGTCGCTCTGCTGCACTCGTTGCGGCTCGGAAGATGTTTGGTCGCTGAGGGCTGACTGCGGAAGGCCGGCAGACTGGATCGCCGCGGCGACTCGATTGACAATTTTGTCGGGGGTCTCCAAATCAAGGGCGGCAACGCGCGGCGCTTGTTTCAGTCGCTCGATCTGTCCCAGTTTCTGGCGGATTTCGGCAAAGTCTCCGCGTGTTTGTTCCAACCGCTGGTAGGCCGATCGTGCCTCTCGAACGCTCAGCAGGGCGTAAATCCCCAGCACGCCCAAAGCAAACGCGATCAGCCATCGTTGACGAGCAACAGTCGAAGTCTTGTTCATCCGGCGGCCTTGGTGCTGTCGTCTTTTGGCCCGATCCAGGTTGCCTTCAAATCAGACTCGAATGTTTGCGGATCGACGCGGCGCGTTCCGGGTGGATCGACCTGGAAGCCGGACTCGGAGATCGACGTGGCAATCTTTCCGGCGTCGACTGTGTTCTTGACTTGCAAGAGCAGTTCGACTTCGCCGTTCAGGATCTCGATCCGCGTGATCCGATAGCGAATGTCCGTCGGGATGGCTGCCAGGACCCGGCGGAGGATATCCGGTGCCGATCGCGGGACTTCGATATCGGTGTTTTCGCCGCGCGAATTCAGGACTTTGGAGTGTTCGCTGCGAACGCGACGCAGGACGGCACCGGGCATCCGAGCGCCCGGAAAAGCATTTTGGAAGGAGTCTGCCTGAGCAGCGCGAACGTTTTCAATTTCTTGTTCGATCCGCTGCGTTCTCCACCAACCGCCGACAGCGAGTGCCAGCAAACATGCGGCAGCAGCCACAGCGACCCAGCGAAGTTGTCGACCGATGGCACGCAACGGATCGCCGGGTGCGAGCGCGCCGCGACGCAACTCGAACGATCGCGACGAAGGGTCCTCCAGCAACAGGTCTGCCCCTTGGACGATCAAGTCGTCGCGGGCTTCGGAGACAAACTCGGCGTTGGAATCGCCGGTGATCGCGGCGTAGGCGCTGGGATCGAGTCCGACAACGACCGTTTGGTCAATGTTCGTTTGGTTGAGCGCGTGGTGACGCCTGATTGCCATGGCATCCAGGGCAAGGTGCTTCCACCCCAAGATCGTGTCGTTTCTCAGGTCGATTACGTCAACATGATCATCGTCCGCCAAAAACAGCTCCGTGGTTTCGGCCAAGGCGATTTTTTTGCAGACAGCGCGAGCGGCCAACGTCGACGCCGGGACAATCGACCGAACGGGCAGATCCGCTGACTCGAAGGATTCCACGATCGCCTGCCAGCGAGCAACGGCAATCGCCACGGCAGAGACAGGTGCCTGAGCACCTGACGACGGGACTGGAATGAAATCTGCGACCGTCGACTCGGCGTCGATCGGTAAATGGTTTTCCAGCTCGAACAGCATCGCCTGGCGATCCCGAGCGTCGACAATCTCTGCCGGCTTCAACAGACAGAAAAAGCACGATGCCGACGCCGGGGCCAGCACCGTGGTCGGTTTCTTATACTTGGAAAGTCCGATCATCCGATTGGCACAAAGCGGCAGTTCGCCGGGATCGACGTCGATTGACAACCACTCGGTTTGGTCACCGACAACGATCTGCCACTCTCGGCGTCCTTCGATGACCAGGCAGCCAGGGAAGCTCATCGGTCGCGCCTCTTGACTTTTCCGGCTGGGCGACGACCGCCGTCGGCCTTTTTCGCATCGCGATCCAGTTTGACTGTCGATGTTTTGCCGCGGTACTGCAGTTCAACTTGTTCGGAATCAATCCGTTTGACGGAAACACCGGCAGGCGAGAGTTCCAACGATTCGCCGACTCCCTTGACGTCGAAATCACCGGACGAGTCCGCAATGATCGCCAGACTCTTTCCTGACTCGATGATCGTGCCGACAAGTGTCAGCTGCAATGTCGGAGGCGGTTGCAGAACCGGCGCGACCACGCGGGGTGCAACCGGACGCGGCTTGGGTGGCGGCGGGTCTGTCAGGGGATGCCGAAGAGCGATGTTCAGCTCTGCATCGCTGAGTGTGCGCTGGCTGGATGAATCGTCGAACGGGTTCGCGATCGGCGGCACTCCAGCGGTTGGTGTCATTGCCGTGGGTTCGATTCCAGAGACGGACCACGCGATGGCACCGACGGCGCCCAAGAGCAATCCGCCCGCGAGCGTGGTCAGGTATCGTCGCTGTGTGGTTACATCCATGGCAATTCAGCAGTCAATGGGCAAACTTACTAAAACGAGTGACACCTTCCTCATCCCGACGAGCGACAATGAATTCGGTCAGTCCGCGACCTGTCTTGGATGACGCGGAAATCCAGATCGAAAAGTTATTGCTCGATTCAGTCACCAGGCGCGAAAGTCGTTCACGATGTTCGTCGCGACTTACTTCCAAGTGCAGCAAGACTTGCAGCGTAGCTGTCGGACTCTGCCGATATCGCTGCAGGATCCGCCGAGCCCCTCCATCTTGAACGACGGAGCCAAAGCTCGCCAGGATCGCTTCATCGGAAGCTCGGCGAAAATTTAGCTGACCACTCCCCCAGCAGGTGATGCCGGTGGTGACGTTTGGCAGGGCGAGATCGCTGCCAACGACCGCATTGAGCCTCGCGATATCAAAGATCTGGCCCCAACTGCCGAAGGCGTCGACGCGTGATTTCTCTTGTCCTTCCTCCGCCTCATCTCCATCCTCGGAAGAAAGCGACCGTTTCGTTTGTTCACGGGATCGCGATTGCGGGGGTACCGTCGGCAACAGGCGAGCGGCCTGGGCGACGTCGTGGCCAACGATCGACCCGATGGCACGTTCGGTACGGCTGTTGCCAACTTGATGATAAAGCGCGTTCAAGTTCAGCTTGGCGTCTTCGTCCCCCAGCATCACGTCAAACGTCACGTCGCCGATCGTAATCGCCTCGCGAATAACAGGTGGGGGTGGCGGAGCATCGGGAGCCGTCTCTGCAAGGAACTCCTCTCGCAAATTAAAAATCTTCGGCGCTTGTTCCAGCAACGCTCGCTGCAATGTCAAAGCGCCCCACCGTTGCTGGAGCGAACGATGGGCATCGGTGGCGTCGATTGCCCGTCGCAGACTGATTTTTGCAAGCGTTCCCAACACGGTGACGACCAGGACGGATGCGGCCATCACGACCAGCAGGACGTAGCCGCCACGTGTTCGTCGTGATCTAGACCTCATGATGATGCAACACCTCGCGCCACAGAATCTGACCATCACTTCCCGACAGTGTCACACGCAAACTGGCGGGCATCGCCGGCAGACCGCCGGCAGCTGGATCCGGTGCCAGCTTGTCGTCGGGGTCGGGCTCCGACAGCGGTTCAATTCGCAGCGAGCCGAAGCCGATCCAAACCGGTTCGGACTTTGATCCGCTGGGACTGACCGCTCTCCGAATCAACAAGCGACGCGTGCCCCCTTGCGCCGATAGATACTGCACCGTTGCCGGCAGATGAGTAGGATCCAACGTGTTCGGGTGCTCGGAAAGATATCCGTGCAACGTGATGACGCCGCCTTGTGTCGTGATCCCGCGTGCATTTTGAAAGTCAGCACGCAGTCGATCTGCCAGCAAGGTAACCGATGATCGCGCGAGTTCCGCGTCCTGCAATTGCCGAGCATCACGAGTTGCTGACCAAACGACATTCATCAGTGCGACCATCATCATCGCAGCCAAGACGGCCGATGCAACCAGCTCGATCAAGGTGAAGGCCTGTCGCGGTCGCGTCATTGCGCCGTCTCCATGACGTGGACCGAGACGAGTGTCTGGGGGCTGCCGTCGCCCCGGAATTCAATGATCCTGAACCTGACAACTTGCATCGGCACCAACATTGGCGTGGTCATGCCGACGACATTGGTTTGCCAGATCCAGTTGGCTCGTCCGGGGATGCGGCCACGGCCCGATGTTGGCAAACCATCGGGCCCGGAGCTGAGAAATTCCAGCAACTCGTCGGCTACGGCGACAGCGGCAATGCGAGCGTCGGCCGTGCGAAGTTGCCTGCGATGCGCCGAGAAAGACAAAAGCGAAGCGACCAGGACGCTGGCCATCAAAGCGAGACCGACCACGACCTCGATCAAGGTGAAGCCGACTTTGCTAGAGTGAGAGTATCGCATTGACTTCTCCCACATTTTCCATGGCGACGACTTGGCCGCTGATCCCGAGTACGACCAGCCACCTCGTCAACTTGCCACGCCGTAACTGAATCGCGTAGGTCACCGAGCGGCCTTGTCCGTTGATCTCGATTTTCGATTCACGTTCAACTCTGCGAGTTGTTCCGAATCGAACATCACCGATCGCAACGCGGCTGGGAAGCCGAAAAGATACTGCTTGGGGATTGCGATGAGTATCGATCGATAGTTGGCCACGCGAACGATCGATGGTTGCCGTGACGGCGTGCTGCGTTGTGCGCGCGGTGCGTCGGGCTCGAGCGTCAAACATCTCGATTGTTTCAATCGCTCGACTAAGTCGATGGCGGTCCATGGTTCCACCCAATGAATAGACCGTCAGCGAGGCCAGCAGTGCCAGCACGACCATGACCACGACCAACTCGATCAGGGTGAAAGCTTTACGCATCGTCGCCCAGAGTTTCACTAGAGAAATCTCGGTTCTCTCCATCACCGCCCTCGCGACCGTCTGCGCCAAGCTAATCACCTCATACGGTTGCGTGCTACCGGGGCTGACGTATTCATACGGGCGCTTCCAGGGATCTTTGGGGACCTTATTCAGAATGCCTCCGGGGAACGAATCGTTGTCTTGCGTCAGCAGCTCAAGGCCTTCGTCGGTGGTTGGGTAACGGCCCTCGCCCGCGTAAAAAGTTTCTAACGCTTTGACGATGTTGGCGATTTCTGTTTTGGCAGCGTTTTGTTTGGAGTTGATCAAGTAACCACGCGTACGGACGGCCACCAAACCTGCGAGCATACCCAGGATGACCATCACGACGATCAATTCGACCAGCGAGAAGGCGCGGCGGATCGAGCCTGAAGTTTGAAAATGATTCTGAACCTTCACACTTCGTCCTTCACCCTTCACACTTCTTCCGCTCTCTCCGGGCCTGAGAGTCCGATTCTCCCCAAGGGCATTAGTATCGACACATCTCACACTGGCTCCCTTCTGCCCCGGCTGTGCGGGGGAGACGGGCTGGGGATCAGGGGGCCAGCAGCGTGATGGAGCACTACATAACATTTCCGGCCTCCAAAATTGGAAGGATCGTGGCCAACAACAGGAAGCCGACCAGGGCAGCCAAGACAAGGATCAGCACGGGCTCGAGCAACGAGGTGAGCCGTGCCGAAGAGGTTGCCACCTGAACATCATAGTCTTCCGCCAGGCGAAATAGCATCTCGTCCAGCTTGCCTGACTCTTGGCCGACCGAAAAAACGCGAATGGCCAGCGGTGGGAACGCGCCGCTTTGCTCCAGCGCGTCCGCGACCTCTTCACCCGCCGCGATTCGCTCGCCGCATTGGTGCAAGGCTCGTTTGAAGATCACGTTGCCGGTCGAACGCTCGGCCAATTCGACCGCCCGAGTCAACTCGACGCCGCTTCGC
Source organism: Pirellulaceae bacterium (assembly GCA_963714715.1). Lineage (GTDB taxonomy): Bacteria > Planctomycetota > Planctomycetia > Pirellulales > Pirellulaceae > JBFJVZ01. Next base: position 15,709 of record CAVQPV010000060.1, read on the forward strand.
GAAAGTGTGCCGATAATCATGGCGATTCGCGAAACACCTTGTTTGATCGCCATCGGTCCGATGACGGGCAATCGTAGCAACAGACGATGAGAGAATTCTTTGCCGCGTTCAGTCCGCAATGCCAGCACGACCGCGAAGATGGTTGCGATGACGAGCCCAGCGAGCAGCCAGCCATAGGTAATGAGCGTATCGCTGACCGATTTGGCGACCCGCGTGGGCCAGGGGAGCGTGTCCAACGTCTCTTGCAAGTTCTCCAGCAGCGGTGGCAACACCGACGTCATCAGAAACAGTGCCGCAGCCAATCCAAAACAGATCAGGAAAATTGGATACACCAGTGCGGTGGTGACCGCATCGCGAAGCCGCATTTGTTTCTGTTTGAATTCGGCCAATTGTGAAAGCACGGACTCCAGCGTGCCCGAGTTCTCGCCGACTTCGACCATCTGCACCGAGGCATCGTCGAACAGATCGGGGCGCTCACGGAGCGATTCGGCCAACGACGATCCGGCCGCCACGTGATCACGGACTCCCAAGATCGCAGCGCGAAACGAACCGGAGTTTTGCTCGGCTAACGTGTCCAGTGCCTCCAGCATGGGGATGCCTGCATGCAGCAACATCGCCAGCTCATGAACGGCCGTGGCCCACTGAGCCTTGTGGCTTGCGAAGCTGAACGCAGGAAACAAACGTGGGCGGGTCTTGGTGGTATTTTCGTCAAGCTTGCGGACCCGAACTCCCTTGTCGCGGAGTTCTTCGCGTGCCTGGCGCGGAGTATCCGCGGCGACTGTGCCCTTGACGATCGTCGAATTCCGATCGACACCCACGTAAGAAAAAACCGCCATCAATCCTCCGACCCAAGTGTCGTGACTCGGAGAACCTCATCCAAGGTCGTCATCCCTTGATATACCTTCAAGACGCCGTCAGTGGCCAATAGGTGCATGCCTGCATCGAGAGCGGCTTCGCGAATCTGGGAAGCGTTGCCCCGCGATTGTACCAACTCGCGACATCGATCATCGACGATCAACAACTCGAACAAACCGATCCGACCTCGGTACCCGGTACCGCGACATTCCTCACAACCAACCGCGCGATGGACGCCCGCGAGATCGTTCAGGCTGATTCCTTCGTGTTGCAGAAGCGCCGGTGCAGGGGCCGGCAAATCGCTCGCATCATCGGGCTGTTTGCAACTCTTGCAAAGTTGCCGGACCAATCGTTGAGCCAGCACGGCGACCAGCGAACTGCTGACCAGATATGGCTCGATGCCCAAATCCAGAAGGCGCGTCACGGCACTGGCAGCATCGTTGGTGTGCAGCGTGCTGAACACCAGGTGGCCGGTCAGCGACGCTTGGATCGCCATCACCGCAGTTTCACTGTCACGAATCTCGCCGACCATGATGATGTCCGGGTCCTGACGCAGAACACTGCGCATCCCGGAGGCAAACGTCATCCCCTTCTTTTCATTGATTTGCGTTTGGCTGATTCCGTCCAATTGATATTCGATCGGGTCTTCCAGGGTGAGTACGTTCAAGTCGTGCGAATTGATTTCTTGTAAGGCACCGTACAGGGTGGTGCTCTTACCGCTGCCAGTCGGACCGGTGACCAAGATCATCCCGTGGTCACGGGTGATCAGCTTGCGAAACAGAGCCAAGTAGTGCGGTGGCATCAATTCGCCCAACGTATACAGCCGAACGCTCTTGTCCAGCAGACGAATCACGATTCGTTCGTTGTGACTGGTGGGCAGTGACGCGATACGCAAGTCAACCGTGCGATTGCCAAGCTGGACCGTTGCGCGTCCGTCTTGGGGAAGCCGCTTTTCGGCGATGTTCATCTTGCCCAGCACTTTGACGCGAGTCAGCACCTCTTCTTGAACCGCCTTGGGGATCTCGAACGTATCGAACAAAACGCCGTCAATTCTTTGGCGAACGATCACGCGGTCTTCGTAAGGTTGAATGTGAACATCGGAGGCGCCCGCTTTGACGGCGTCGAACAGCAGATGATTGACAAGTCGGATGATCGGCGCACGTCCTTCGGTATCCAACAAGTCCTCGCGGGCTGCCAATGCCTTGACTTCACCGAGCACCGTATCGCGATCGATCGCATCGATCACTTCCTGCGCTTGGCTGGATCGGTCCGAGTAGGCAGCATTGATCGCTGCCTGGATCTGATGCGGCGGAGCAACGATCGGCTCAACGGCGCGCCGCAGTGCGCGGCCGATGATGTCCAAATGCTCGTAGCCATCACGGTCACAAATGGCGACCAGCATTTGATCGTTGTCCTCGAAACCCAGCACGTGATGCGATCGTGCGTAGGCGATGGAGAATTGCTGTAAGAAATCGAACGAAGGTGCTAGCGATGACAGGTCGTTGTGAATCGGGCACTGCAGCGCGTCAGCGAGCTTGTCGAGTGAACTGCTCTCGGAACCGGACGAATGGGTCCCACCACCGCTCGATGAATCGTCGACCGGACCTAATGCTGCACGTTGTTGTGGTGCATCGGTCTTGGCGTCGGCGGTGTCGGACATGGGATTAGGATCGGGTGACTTTCAGGATAGTCGGCCGCAAGTTCGGCGTCTTGAAGCTCGACATTGGATAAGTATCGCAGATCGCGGAACCTGGAGTCCCGCAAAATCTTTGGTCGAATGAAAAGGAAGAAGGACGTGGTGGCTTGTGCATCGGTCGTCAGGCTCGTTAACTCGCGGAGCACCGGGATCTTCTCGACCCACGGTACGCCGGCGAATGTATTGGTATCGGTGATCTGCTTCAGTCCGCCAACGACAATGGTCTTCCCATCGGGGATCGTCACCACACTCCCCACGCGGTCGATTTGGCGTCGGGGAGGCAATACGACTCCGTCATCGCTGACAATGCCTTCACCCACAAACGCGCTGAACTCCACCTCAAATTCCAGTTGCAGGTGATCGTCCTCGTTGATGTGCGGCGTGACGGTAACGATTGTACCAGCTTGCTGGTCTCCCCCCAAACTTTGAGTACTGATGGTGTTGATGGTGTTGACACTGTTGAAGGGGACGCTGGCGACACTTTCCAGCGTGCCGGTCTGGTTATCGTTGACCAGGATCTTGGGCGACGCCAACACACGACCACGCGTGTGTGTCGACAGGGCTTGAACAATGACATCCGCGACATCCGGGTCGAGTAGCACGCCGTTGAACCCCAAGCTGGGGATCGGGGTCAGCATGCCATTGGTCGGGTTGACCTCGCTGAGACCAAACGACGTGAACTCGAATAGTTTCTTGGTTCCCAGGCGGTCCCCAATCGAAATCTCGACGCCAAGCTTGAAGTTGTCAGTGGTGTCGACGGCAATAATGTCGGCTTCGATCATGACTTGTGGCCGTCTCTGATCCAGCGATTTGATCAGCCGCTCGTAAAGCGGCTGGACGTTGGCAGGCGCGTAGACAATCAAACTATTGGTGGCGACATCGGCTGACACCCGCGCGCCGCCTGGCAAGTTCGCGACTTGTCCGCCAGCGAGCCCGCCAAAACCACCGAGACCGCCGCCCATTCCGCCGCCGATCAGCGATCCGAGCTCGCTATTCTGATTCTGAAGTGCTGATGGTGGTGTCACGTCATCGGCGTTGCCGCTATCAAACGGCATACGAATCACTTGATTGCCGGTCGTCATTCCAGGGAAAGCACCCGCGCCTGGGACGAACCCCATGCCCAATCCCTGCATGCCGATTCCCTGGATTCCCGCCGCCTGCAGGCCGAGACCCAGCCCCGGATTGACTCCACCGACGTTCAGACCGCCCAGGGTGCCAAAGGCGCCCGGATACAATCCGCCAGCCTGGGCGATCGCCCCCGAGCCGGAGACCTGTTGAAGTGCGAGCAGCGAGTACAGGACTTCGACCGCATTCGCGTTTCTTAGTTTATAGAACCGAATCGGACTCTCCGTCGAATCGACTGGCTGGTCAAGTTCCGCAAGCAGGGTCTCGATTTGCCGATGCACGTCAGCCGATGCGCGAACGATCAGCAAGTTGCCTTCTTGGTCCAGTGTTGTTTCGATGGCTGCTTGAGATTCGTCATCGCTACTGACGAAGCCGCGAATCAGTTTGCTGATGCGATCGGCAGCGATGTTCTGCGGTCGATACACCTTGGTGGTGAAGTCAGTGCCTGTGTCGAGCTGTTCTAGCAACCGCAGTGTCTGCATCACGCGGTCTTTGTCACCGGCAACCACCACGCGTCGGCCGGACGCATCGTTAAAGAGACGGACCTCAGTGGTCGTTGTCGCTTTCGGATCGCTCGTCGAAAGCAATTCGTCGGCTTGCTGGATCAGCGATGATGGAGTGCGATTGCGTGCCATGTAAAACTCGATGATCGCCTGGCCTTTGGGCTGATCGATCAGTCTCAGCAATTCAACGATTCGTTGCACATTGCGTGCGTAGTCCGTGACGATGATTAGTTTGTCTTCAGGCAGCGGAATCAGGCTCGAACCTGTTTTAGAAAGGAAGGGCCGTAGCGTTTGTGAAAGTTTCGAGATGTCCGCATTCTTGACCGGGATCACTTGCGTCACGGCAGCAGCCGGTCCATCGCGCTGGAGAACGTCTTTGGCATCACCAGGCTGTGCGTAGGGGACCATCTTGGAATTATCGATAATGCGTTTCCAACCTGGAACGTCCGAGTCGACGACGGCCAGATCTTCCCCTTTCAGCAGACTGCCCAGCAGCACGGGCAATGCACTCTTGGGCAGTTTGGCCGGCGTGAAAATCGTCACATTTCGATTGGCGAGATCGGCACTATAAAGAAAACGGATATCGATCTGACGTGAAACGGCTTCGACAAGTTGCGGTAGCGCAACGGATCCCGTCAGATTGAGTTCCACGAATTCTTCATTGGCAGACGCAGCGTTGCGTTGTGCTGCCGCGGTAGCTGTCCAAAGCAGACACAACAAAAGCGCACCGCCGATCAGGAATCGCTGTCGCGAAATCGCGTGGCACATTTGATGAACGTTACGAGAGTGAGACAAAGTCGCTCGTCCGATGAGATCCGGCGTGTGCAGAATGCCGGTAGGTTTCAGCGAACGGTATGAAAATCGATGCGCAGCCGTCAACCGACTTTCGCCATCAGGAAAGATCGAATCGAAAGACGAGTGAACAGGCAACCGTGTTTCACGCAAACCGACGGGCGTTCCCTGGTGAAACAACATTCAACCTCGTGAAACAAACAGGGGGTCGACGGCGTGAACGTCGCCACGTTTGGCAGGGCAGCCGCCGTTCTGCCGAAGCGGCAGTTGCAAAGTTTGCAAAGCTTTGAAGACTTGTCACCTGAATCCGAGTCTCTCGAACCCCGTAAAAAAAATGGCTTACGCCGAAATTATTGCATTTCGCGTGTTTTCTGCGAACTTTCTTTGCATTGCCTTCGTCGAATCTGTTGATTGGCACGCCGGTTGCTTTACATCGCTCTCAGGAACCTGATGGCAACGGTGCTAATCAAATCATGTCCGCCGTGAAACTAGCGGCAAACTAATCAAAGCGGAGGGATTCACCTATGTTGACTGTAACCTGCGAAGCAAACGTTACTGAGACTCCTGTCACGCCTCAGAATGAGACAACGGTATCAGATCGCGAAGTTTCGCGACGTGTGTTGCGAATTCGATCGGGGTGGAGTGTTGCAGAACGCGTCCGCCGTCGTCACGAAGCCGATCGCCGATTCGAGGAATTGCTCGACACCTTGATGGGTTCCCACGCTGCCTGAAACAAGCTGGCGGTCTGCTCACGAGACCGCCGCGCTGTTTTTTGCATCTTACTCATCCAAGCCGGCGCCGCCTTCGGCGTTAGCGTCGATCGATACCCCGGCAGCTCTTCGGTGATATCGGCAAGCTTCCATAAAAGACTCCAACAGCACGAGCGCGGCGATTGCGTCGATTCGTTTCTTCTTCTGCTGACGGCTTAGTCCGCCCGCGGCAATGCGTTGTTGTGCGTCAGCGGTGGTGAAGCGTTCGTCAAAAAGCCTGACCGGGATGCCGGTTTCTTCAGCAAGCCACCGCGCGAAATTGCGGCACTCGCGACTCTTCTGGCTCTCGCCGCCATCCAAGTGAATGGGCAGACCGACGACAAAAGCGACCAGTCGCTCCTCTTTGATCAGGTCGCGATAGAAATCACCATCCTCCTGCCAATTCGCGGCCGCCCGCACCTCCAGCGGACTCGCCAGTCGCCGATCGGGGTCACAGACGGCAATGCCGATTCGCACGGTGCCATAATCGATCGCGGCGATTCGACCTTCACCGGGAAAATCGGCTGGGGCATCGGCGTGTTCGAGATTCATCAGGGGGTTCTTTGGTTGCTGGAGGAGCTTCTTTATGACTGCAACTTCGACAAGGAAAGTATTTCCGCTGATCAGGCTTTCGCAACCCCAAGGCGCTAGGTCGTACCCGTGCGCACGTCAGTTCTCAGAGGTGATCGTGTTTCACGGCATGGGTGCTGGCAAGTGCGACTCGAATTGCTGCGACGCGGTGTCATGAAGGTCTGATTGCCGGTGGAACACTTTTTCTGATCGGGCCAACGTTAGACACACCACGGATTGACTGCTGGATCTGACATTTGCTAGTTGTCCCTTGTGCATCTGCCAGTAGTTCTCGTGTCGTCCCCTCCCGGCAAGCATCGCGTCAACGCGTCATCGTTTCAAAAGGACGCCAGTAAATTTTCTCGTCGATCGACCCCGTCGAATGGGCGAACTTTCTAGATGGTGATGGAAAGGAAATGTCATGTATTCGAGTTGGCGCGTCCATGGATTGCGTTGTGGTTGGCAGGTTTGTTCGCGGCGCCGTGCGCCGTAACGGTTGCCGAAGAGACCGCTTCAACGATGGCAAATCAGGCTGCACACCCGCTCTTGCCGATCATCCGTTACGCGACCTCGCATGCTGTCTATATCCGCGAGAACGTTCGCGACTTCTCCTGCCGCATCATCAAACGTGAACGGATCGATGGAAAACTACAAGAACAGCAATTCGCAAATTTGCACGTACGGTGTGAACAGCGTCACGATGACGGTTCGGTGCAGCCATTAGCTGTATTCATGCAGTTCGTGGCACCGCGAACAATCAGCGATCGGCGGGTCTTGTACATCGCAGACCAGAACGACGGAAAGGTGCTGGTCCGCAAAGGGGGCAAGCTAATGAAACATATGAAACTAAAAGTCGATCCCCTCAGCGCTCGCGCACGGAGCGAAAGCAAATACTTGATCATGGATGCTGGTCTTGACAAACTGATGGATCGATTTATTCAACAAGCCGAGGACGATATGGAGCGTGATCCGGCCGCTGCCAACACGCGAGTTTCGCATTTCGGCAACGCGCTGATCAACGATAGGCCATGCACGCATATTCAAATCGTTCATCCGCAGCAGGGCGGGGGAATGGAATTCCACATTACCAGCCTCTACGTTGACAACGAGTTGCACGTGCCGACCCGACTGGTGGTCCATGGCTGGCCGGAACGCGAAGGCGACCAGCCACCGGTGAACGAGGAATACACGTATCTTAATCTGCGATTAAACGTTGGGCTGACCGACTCCGACTTCAGCGAGACGCTACTCGAAAATTCTCGCAGCGCGCAAGCGGCGACCGCGGTGCAGCTAATGCGATAACAAGTTGCCCGGCGATCATGGCCGGCATGCGCAGGTCATGCTCTGCATGACACACGGTGGCTGCTATCGATCCATTACGGTTTCCCATACGTTGGACGGTCAGTTCCAGGACAAGGATAGGATGTCAATTGCCAACGTGTTGCAGTTTTCTGACGCGTGTCACTCCTATCGCTGTTGATGGTTTGATCTGGCTAAACGTTCCCCGGACGAGGCACCCAGGACACGTTGCTCGTAGATCGACAGCGCATGCAGCGAATGGCCAAGTGCCCCTCGGTGCCAACGCTGCTGCTGATTTCTTTCCAGTACATCGGCAACGTAATTCACAGCCCGCTCGAAGTTCGGGTCGCGCAATTGATTTTCGGGTAGCGATGCGGCCATCCACTCGAGTACATGACCGCTCGTCAGCAAGCTCCGCGTCGGATCGGCCGAGTTCTCAGGCCGTTCCATCCACAACGTGCTGAAGCTGCCATCACGGTTCTGAAACTGGAATGCCCGTCGTTGGTAGGATCGCACGCGGGCTGCCGCTGTCGCCCAAGGACCATCGATTGGTTTCCCTTCCGCTCGTCGACGATCAACGGCGTAGCTCCAGGCGAACAACCGATGCGTGCCTCCACAACAGCAGCTCATCCGATCGATGGGCTGGTTCAACTCTTCTACCAAGAGCCGTCGCACATTCCACGATTCGCCGCGGGCGTTTTTCCAGATCTCGTCCGATGGTGTGTACTGGGAGATCCCGATCAATTTGAACGTCAACTCCATCCCGCTCTCGCAGGTGCGCTTTTCATGAGCAATCAAATCACGAACCTGGTACTCGAAATCGTTCACCCATAGTTCGTGACTCTCATCGACTCCCGCCTGAGCAAGCATCGAGAGGAATTGCCCGTGATGCCCCTGCAAGCCCGGGGCGATCGGCAAGCTCAACTGGTCTCCCTGCATGTGGATCAATCGCTTGCCGTCGGACTCGTTGTTACGGCACAGCCAGTCGATGGCCGTGATCGGATGGCTGACCGAGCCGCCGGTCACCTGCGAATCGATCCCGTAAGCGATCGCCCAGTGCAGCAGCGACCAGGGTGACTCTTGCCGTGTGTCCAGGGGCCGCCGATGATAGCTGTCCAGCACACGTCGGACCTTAGCCGCCAATCGCGGATTCGCTTTCGTTCTCGATGCCGTGTTGTGTCGGACGGCAGACGCAGATTTTGATCGGTAGGAGGCACGCCTCTCGGCCTTCGCAGTCGAAGGCATGATCGCGGTCTGCGTTGAACACACGATCCATAGCATGCAAGCTGCTAGCACTTTTTTCGTCATGGCGGCCCTCCCTGGCCTCTCCCCTGCTTGGCTGAATTCTCGTCTCGCCAGGAGTCCCGACGAGCCTATGGACCCCATCGAATAAGTTCGGCGCTGGATTGCGATTTCTCACCTGAATCGGCGTCGAATGTCAGCGATGATTGGCGCATCATTCCGATTGGAGAAGATAGAATCTTTGCACAAACAGACGAGCTAGGCCAAATTGTCGCGTCCCCTGCCGACCCGTCACAACGTTCCACGATTCGTAGGTCATCGTCACAACGTTGCTGTGCAGACCGGTCGGGAGACCTTGTCATTACCCACATTTCCTTGATCCTGAAAGGATCACAGACATTAGCCGTAGGTCGCGTAGCGCACCTACGGTCAATGTCTTTTCCGTGTTTTCGACCCCGAAGCGGGTCGCAGGCCTCCGCTTCCGCACCGATCTGCGACGCCCTTCGGGGTCGACTCAGGTGGATCTGAACACGATCCGTAGGTGCGCTGCGCGACCTACGGCTAATATCTTGGACCGCTTCGCGGTCGCTCACTAAGGCAAAGCCGTGATGGCGAAGCAGTAACGCGACGACAAATGTGGGTAATGACAAGGTCGGGAGACCCGTGCTACGAGCGTGTCAGGCCTTTGCCGCGAACGGCTTGGTGGCGACTGCCTCCGCTTTCTTATCCTCCACGTCAGGCTTTTCCGCACGCAATCGGCTTGACATGTCGGCGGACTTCCCGCGAGCGTCGACCGCCTGCACCTTGATTTGGTACGTGCTGTCTTGGGTGATGGGGAGATCGTAGAAGACGAGCGTCAGCTCATAATCCGCTTTGTCGTCCAGCGGTTTCGGCCGCGCGATCACATTCTGAAAGTCCTGGCGGTGAATATCCCGGTTGGGATCTTCCTTGGGCGAATAAGCGAAGTTCAACCCTATCATGTCGTACGTGCGTTCGGTTTTCTTACGTCCCGAACCAACGATAGCCACGTTCACTCGCGTTAGATCGCATTCGTTCCGTGCCGTCTGCAGCGTAACGGTCAAGGTGCCCTTTCCATTTTCGTCGGACTGCAACGAATCGATGCGGACCTTGGGTGCCAATCGATTTTGGTACGGCAAAACCGTCAAGGGATGAATGCAGTTCTGTTGATAGAGTCCTCCGTTGCGAATCTCGAAATGCAAATGAGGGCCACCATCAACGTCTGTTCCCGTGTACCCAAGCAATTCGCCCTGCCTGACCGTCTTTCCCTCCGTGACCTTAACCTGCGAAAGATGCATGTAGTTGCTGTAATAACAACCGCCGTTCTTGCATGATCGCGACGCGTTCTTGTAGTGCCGCAACTGCACGACCGGAGTGCTGTAGTTATCGTAAGTGCCTGCCAAACGGACCTCGCCGTCAGCGATCGCGTACACGGGTGTTCCGTCCAACGCGGGAATATCGATGCCGCGATGGAAAGAATACGAATCCGCTCCATTAGAATCGACGCGGGGGCCAAATGTTGTCGCGATGGGAGCGATCGGAGTCGACGAACGCGACAGTGGCCAAACAAAGGATCTGGTTGGTTGCTGGGCAACCGCCAGGGAACTGGAAATCAATAGACAGCTTGCCGCAATCAGCAGCGTGACAGATCGAACAGGCATTGAAAAACTCCGGGGCACTTTCTTTTGGTGAAAACCATTTCGACAGCAATCTAAGTGCCGTTGGCAAGAGCGTCAAATGAAGCCCTGGCGATCAGCGAAGCAATGCGGATTGTTCGGTAAAACCCGCGATCGGGCGAGCGCATGATCGTTACGAGCGTCGTGTCCGCCGCCTTGTTCTGCCTGCGCCGTCCGCTGGCTGTGGCCAGGCTTTGTTTTGAAAAGGGTGGACGAGGCGGGCGAGGCTCCCGCCGAGCCGCGAATGGGCTTCAAGCAGCAGGAGCTTCGCCCGCCCAAATGCCTGAGGCGAGCTGCTCCTGCCACCATGTTACCATGGTGTTAACAAATTCGGCAAAAGACCCCGTTTGACAAACCTCTTGAATGGTCAAAGCAGCGATGATTCAGCATACACTTGCTGTCAAAAGTGCCCGGCAAATTGCCGGACGGTTCCTTTCGGAAACCATCGTCTGTCGATCCAGTCACACACGTCGGCGGGCTGAAGATGCACGTCGATGATCTGATCAAGATCTTCCTCGATGCCAGGCAAAAACTGGCAACCGATCCGACGGCGCTGTTGAGCAGCGGTGACTATCGAGGATCGATTGAAACAGACGGCGTCTGGGGTGCAGGCTTCAAGGATGCCAAAACCGTGTCAGCAGCAGACCTCATCCCGGCCGAGAACGAGTCAACCCGATGATCAAAAAACGTCTTGGTCGAACCGGCATGGAAGTGACTCAGCTCGGCTACGGGAGCATGGGATTCCGCGGCCCCAGAACATGGGGCGTTCGCGTGGTCAGCGATGAAGCGGCCGATCAATTCCTGAACGCGGTTCTGGATGCCGGCATTAACTTCATCGATACGTCGCCTGACTACGGACTCAGCGAACAAAGGATCGGCCAGTTCATCAGTGCCCGCCGCGACGAGTTCTATTTGGCGACCAAGTGCGGGTGCGTCTACACCCAGCACGATGACCACCTGGAAATCGACCACCAGTGGGACAAGGACGTGATTGAGCGTAATTTGGAAACGAGCCTGAAACGATTGCGCACCGACACGATCGATCTGTTGCAATTCCACGGTGGCGATGCCCAGACGCTTCAGCGACAAGGCTTGATTGAATTGCTGGCCGGCTTTCGCGATCAGGGTCTGATTCGCTTCATCGGTGTCTCCAGCAAGTTGCCGGAGTTGCCAGCCCTGATCGAGCTGGACGTTTTTGACACATTTCAGATTCCCTATTCCTGCTTGGCTCCCGAGCACCACGAGTTGATCATGCGAGCTGGCCGAGTCCGGTGCGGGAATCATCATCCGTGGAGGCATCGCCCAGGGTGGACCCGATGCGGAGATTCAGCGTGCAGGCATTGAACGATGTTTGGTCACGAGCGGGGCTGGACGAGATGCTGCCGAGTGGAGTCAGCCGCGCGGAGTTGATCCTGCGTTACACGCTTTCGCATCCGCATTGTCACACGACGATTGTTGGTACCTGCAACGAGGATCACCTGGCCGAGAATCTGGCCGCCGGCAAAGTCCGGCCCTCTGCCGAAAGACTTATTCCAAGAGGTGACTCGTCGCGTACAATCAGTCTTGTCATGATGGATCGTGACAGGGATCACTGTCCATGTTCAACCGCTCACTCCTTGCATCGTCAACCTCCATGACGCGTTTATCAATCATCGACGCTGCTCGCGATTTCATTCCCTTTCGCCAGTGGCTGCACCGATTCGGAAGCGAAACAGTATCCCGTGCGAGGAGTTGTTCGATTCCCGGACGGGAAATTGCTGCGGCAAGGTAGCATTGAATTCGAGTACGTCAACGCGAAGGAGTCGCACATGGCACGCGCGGAGATTCAGCCGGATGGCAGTTTTGTTCTCGGGACCCACCAGCTGGACGACGGTGCCATCGCTGGCAAATACCGGGCGGTCGTGATTTCCGATCACATGATTGGCAACGGAGCCGAGAGGCCGGGGATGATTCCCGATTCACCGCTGGATCCGAAATACAGTCAATTTCGCACCTCGGGCTTGGAATACGTCATCGAAGCGAAAACCAACAATATCGTGATCGAAGTCGATTACGCGCCAAAGTCCGATGACGAACGGGACAAAGGTAAGCGGTCTGCAGGCGGCTCGGGTTAGCACCGGGCGGAAATTAGTGACGTATTTCCTGTTGCCCCTCAGCACGAAGTGTCAGCTTGCAGTAACCTCTCGCCGACGAAGGGTCAGACCGCTTTTGCAAACACGTTCTCACCTGGTTCCTAGTTATCAGCCACGAATTCGTGGTCAGCACGATGGGTCAGTCGACCCAGCAGATCGGTCGAGATGCTTGGCGCAAAAGTTCGGACGCTGCCATCAGCAAAAACAAAATTGCAGACGTTCGGGTGCCAGCTGCCAAAATTTGTTTGATAACGATCGTCTGGAAACCGAGCGATCGGATAGCCCGGGCCGCCACATCGCGAAAAATTCGCGGGATGGTCACCGTTGTAGATGGCACCGTCTTCGGGGCTGATTTGTTGTGCGCTGCGGCCGCACGTGTTTTTCGCCGACAAGAATCGTATGGCTATTTCCATCTGTGATGCTCGCGTAATTCGTGCGACTATGCCACGACAGTAACTTTGCGTTGGGCGGGGCGAAATAGCCTTCTGGAACCGTCGGTGGTTCGGTGCTGTCCTTTGCCCATGATCATCGCACCATTGGATTCGATCCAGTTCCAGACGCCCGCTGGTCCATATCCGGCCGAGCAGGCGTAGTCGGAAACCGTACCTGGAACATGCGGGCTGGTCTCAAAGGGCGAAAGAATATCGTCGCCTTGGATGCTGAGCAGATTCTCGCCGCCTCGGCGTGACGGGCAGTAATAGTGTCGCGACCGGCGTCGTTCGTGCTTCTTCGCTCTGGTAGTAATACTTCAGCGAATCATCCCAATTCTCGAACAGATTGCCCTCTTCCATAAAGGGTAGAATCAAAAATGCCCAAGTCGCGAAGTGATCGTAGTTGCGGCTTGGCGGCAGCTCTTTCCGCTGGGCATGAAAATTCTGGATCGCCAAGCCAATCTGTTTCAAATTGTTCGTACATTGAGTCTGTCGCGCAGACTCACGTGACGCTTGTACCGCTGGCAGCAATAATCCGACTAGAATCGAAATGATGGCCAAGGAAACCAGCAGTTCGATGAGCGTAAAACCGTAGGACGAGGCACGATGTCTCATTCGTTGACTCTTGGAGAAAGACGAGCGATTCCCGATCCACTGCAATCAAACGTCTACAGAACACGGTGTGATGTTCGTAGCAGTCAACACCGTCGACAATCATCGCTGCAGGAATGTGCTCGGCAGTTATGATTGAAGCGTTCGATCGGCAACAGCGCAAACTGAATGTTTATTCGACGAAACGTTCCGTTTCGCATCGAATATAGTTATATGCCAAGCCGGTCTTTCCCTGTCCGCCTTTTTTCGAGAAAATCCCAGGGCGATGACTGCGTTTTTCGTCAAAACCGAAGAATCCTCGGCGGGCCCCTTCACGGGCGTTGAGCTTCGCGAAGCCGCGTTGGCCGGGATTGTCGGTATCGATACACCGATCGGTGCGGGACCGAGTGGGCCATGGACGAAGGCGGCGGATGCAGGGCTTTTTTCCGAAAAAAAATTGCCGCTGCCGCATCCGCCCGGGACACCTGTGCCTCGATACCAGGTCCGCGGAATGCAAGGATCGGCTTGACCGGTCCGTTCAAGCTGCGGGAATTGATCGGGTTCGCGGCCACGAGGCATGTTGCCGTCCGACGCGATGTTGAAAAGCGACCTGTCGCCGGAATGGATTCCATTACAGCGGATCCCTGTTTTGGTTTCTTGCCTGCCGGGCCAATTGGTTGTGCTTGGCGAAGGCGGCAAGGTCCACCGGCGGACACGGTCGGGCGACGGTGGTACGAACGCCGGTTCGACGCAGGAACCTGCAGCAACTCGACCGCCACAAGAATCGGCCAGTTCGATTGACATCACCGCGTCGTCGGCTCCACTGTCATGAAGACACCGGTGCAGATTCGCAAGTCATTGATCATCGGCGACGAAGGCTTGGAGATCGATGAAGAAGAAGTGGAAACGGTCTCTGCATCGGACAGCGGGAGACCCGGAGCGAAACAAGCAAGCTGCCGCGGCTGCGTCTTCGACTTCCGTCCCTGCGTTTGAATCTTCCTGCTGCCGTGCGACCGAGGTTGATGATCAACGCGTTGTGCGTGTTGTTGGCGGTCGCCGGGATCGGTGCTGCCTATTCCTACTGGCGCAACATGGGGATGAGCCCCAATGAGATTTTGGGTGACTGGGTTGGTGGTGGCGAATCCGGTGTGCCGGCGTTTGGGATTTCCTTTCGCGCCGATCACAGTTGCGTCGTCTTCAGCACTCAGGGTGAATCATGGTCGGGCGACTACGCCTGGGCCACTCGTACCGATGACGGCTCGGGTTTTACAGAAATCGATCCGTTTTCGGCCGTCGTCGACAAGATTGACGCCGCCCATCAAAGCGGCCCAGTTCTGCCGACCGATGGGTACATCCGATTGCGCGGATTCATCGAAGACCCACCGATGATCGGTGGTCACCGGATCGGTGACTGCTTTTTGAGACGCGACGGAGAGAATCTGCGAATCGGATACCTGTCGAACGTCACATGGACACAAAGCGCAAAAACGATGGAAGCCGGCTGGATGGCAGTTCGTCCATGAAAAGCCAACAATAACGCGGACATCATTTCTGATCTGATGTCGATGGAAGTTGAGCGAGCGACCTGTGAACGGATACTCCGTTGAAAAATCACCACACATCTCCGAAGCGATCACCGGCCTGAAGAATTCTCAGGAGATGGATGCCTTGGACGGAGATGTCGGAAACGGCAGTGTTTGCTATTCCGTTCGCGTCAACGGCGAGTATCTCTTGCACACGTATGGAGTCCCCGATGAAGCACGTCCCGTCTATCCGTTTGAAATTCCTCAGCTATCGATCGGTCAATCCTTCGAGGGTTCACAAGTCGTCCGATACGGGGCATTGAAACTGTTTCTGCCTCGACGGCACGATTCAATACGTTTCGCTGATGCTTTAACAGCGGAAAAAAGTGGCTAGTTGGAACGACGATGAATCGTTTGATGAAGGGCGCACCGGCAACCGCGGGAGGTCCGGTTTCCAACCATCGCTGAGAACCTTGAATCTCATCTCCGTCTTCAGGAAACCTCCCGAGGCAACCGTATGGCGGACCGTGATGCGTGCCTTCGGATTCGGGATCTTCACCAAGGCTTTCATGGATGGCCGCCCGTCTTTATTCATGGTTAGCTTGAGTGACTTGGCAACGGCGTCGCTGCCCGCATCCCGCCACGCCCCCATCGAAATCATTTTGGCGTTCCTCTTTCTTTTCGCGTCCCTTGCCGATAGCCCCTGCAAACTCCGGACGTCCAGTTCAAGACAGCAGTTCATCGCCACAACATTGCTACTGCGATGCCCATCATGGCCGCGTCGCCAAACACGTGCACCAGCCATGGGGCCACGATCGAGTCAGCCTTCTCGTACAACTTTTCCAACACCAGGGAGAGGACGAATAACCCGACCACCGCCATGCAAAACGGCAGTGGTGTGACCCAGTGATAGATGAACAGGATGTGATGGACGGTGAAAACAGTCGCGGGCAGCAGGTATCCCAACCAACGTTGTTTCTTGACAAGCAGTCCGAAGGCGAACCCGCGATAGAAGAACTCCTCCAGGAGAGAATTCACGAAGATGGTGACCGGGGCAATCAGCAGTACGGTGCTGGCTGTCACGCTGAACTGGTCGCCGATTTTCTCAGCGATCATCGCCTTATCAAGCAACAAGTCACCAAGACTGTAATACGTGCCCCAAAAAATCAGCACCGCCAGTCCGCCCAGCCAGACAGCCGGCCAAAGGCAGCCACGCCAATTCCTCAGCTTGAGAATGTCGTCGAAGATGCTGATCCCAAGCATTCGACAGTAGATCAACGGAGGAATGAGAAAACAAATCTTGTAAAACGAATAGCCAACCACCCCCAAGTGTTGTTCCAGGTCCAGCGCGAGTTGGATACCAATGGCGGCAAGCGGCAGGAGAATGAGAGCGATGAGGGCTAACATAATGGCTACCTTGCCGCGGCGGACGGGGAGATATCG
>CAVQPV010000061.1:0-52890 GCA_963714715.1 Pirellulaceae bacterium
GGAACAGAAGAAGCAAGATTTGCCGCCGCACGTGGTCAGGTAATACAGTTAGCTCCAATTGCATTCAGTGGTCCGGCGACCGATCTCGTTATCGCGGCGAGAGGAGAATCGCTGTCAACACCGGCGACCATACAAGTTACGGTTCCATCAAGTGAGTCGCTGGTATTACCGACTCCGCAAGTTCGAACTGAACTGGCGACAAAAACTTCCCCGCCTGAAATCTTGAGCGATTCAAATCGCCCGCCTTTCGTGCCGTCAATTCCAGGCGAATCGGCTCCATCATTGAACCAATCCATACCCGAGGTTCCAAGGACAAAGGCGAATCACAGAATTGTCGCATTTCTACTAGCCACTATCACTATAGGCTTAGTGATAGGAGCGTTGCTGATTGCTTATGTTGCATTTCGCAAAGAATCGGGCGAGAACTTGGCGCAGTAGGCAGAACCGAGTCCCGGTTTCAAATATTGCGGACAACTTGCATGAAGAAGTATCGAATAAGCAATTACAGGCCCCTGGCGTGTTGGAACCGGATGTAAAAGAACGGGCTAAGTCAACCGAAGCTAAGTCAACCGAAGCTAAGTCAACCGAAGCTAAGTCAACCGAAGCTAAGTCAACCGAAGCGATAACAACGAAAGCTGAGCGTTCCAAAAATCGACATGGTGAGACTGAATCACTCGACGAAGAAGGCGATCAGCCAGGGGGAAACACGGGTGAGCCGAGTAAAACAAAGCCGGGCAATATTGAACTGTCGCTCGAAACAATGATCAAAGGCACTCCGAAAGTGACTCTGCTTGTGAGTGACTCAGCGATTGCCAGGACAGACGTCAACCTCGCTGTTTGGCTTAACACTGCCAATGGCGAATCTGTCAAACCAAAATTGGATGGACCGAAAGATAGGATTTACTCGATCCCGTCCCAAGAAACAGAAAACTTCACATTTAGTGCAGACGTATCCCGAGACAAAACCGAATTACGAATTTATGTGAGCACCAAACCCAAATCCAAAATAGATCTGGCGGCAAAATCTGCGGAAATTGGAGTCGTATTCGAGGGCTCAAAACGATATTGCCGAGTTGCAGGAAAGTTCGAAAATACACCCCGAGAAAGATGGATAAACAAAATCCTGGGTGATTGGCGCCAACATGGCTTCCCAGATGCGGCAAAGCTACTTGAAACTGCAGAAACCCACCTTACTGATGCTATTAACGTTTTGGTCAACGAGAATGACAAATCCACGATACTTGAACGCGTTAGTAGTGCAAAAAACAGTAGTGAAAAATGCATGTCAGATATCAGAAGGCTAGAGGAGAAGGCAAATGGATTTCCGGACAAGCAAAAACGGGAGAAGGAGGTAATACTGTCCAAGACAAAAATTCTTGAATCGGCGGTGATCCCGATTCACGCGTCCCTTAGCGACCTTCTCGAGCGGATTTCCAAAGAACGCGATGGTGAGTACGACATCGACACAGGCTGGGAACTTCGTTTATACGCTGAGGATGATGGCAAGGCATATCGTACTGATAGGACCCCAATGTTGATCGTTCCACTAGAGTTTGTTGCGAAGCCACGTTGAATAAATGCCGACGATCGTAGATCAGATTCGCAAGGCGACTTGAGAAGCGGGATGGCCTCTCCGAGGAGGTCATGTTGCCGCTTGCGAGTGCTTATGCCGATGAAGTCGATCGTGTCAATCAGCGGTTGAGCGAGGCGGTGGATCTGCTTCGCAAAGGTCTGCGAAGCGAGGCGATTCAACGTGCGAGTTTGCAGCCTAACGTGTTAGATCGTGCCGCCGAGTTGGACTTCCCGGAAGTCGGTGAATGGCTCGAGATCTTGCAGTTTTTGGGGGTTCCTGTCCCGGCACTTGTCGATCAGAACGCGGCTCAACAACTGAATGAGGCGATTGTTGAAACTCAGCCGCTGAATGAATTGCTCCGCCGACACCGCAAGCTTGCGATCGCCAAAGCACCGCTTCGTTGGCGATTGAAAGTCCTACGCCGAATCGCCCAAGTCGATCCGATGAATCACGTCTGGGAGGAAGACTTGGAATCGTGGGAACAAGTGCGTTTGAAGCAGATCCCCGCGGAGCTGACAACAGCGATCAGTGAAGGTGATGTAGGCACCGTCGAAAGAATAAAAGATGAGTTAACGACGGAGTCTTGGCGCGTCGAGCCGGGGGCAAGCTTGGTAGACCAGGCGACAGCGGCAGCACAACAATTCGTTTATTCTCGGCATGTCGAACAGTTGAGAGGCATCGCGCCGGCACTCCACGATGCATTCAGTGAACTTAATGAGTCTCTGGCGAGGCAATGCCGTGAAAACTGGCGCGAGGTGCAAGCCCAGATGACCGCACCCCCGCCAGTGGAACTGGAGGAGCAAGTTGCGCCCGCGCTTGCTTGGCTGGAAGAACTCGACCGCGAAGCGGAGATGCGTCGACAGCGAGCGGCTGCCATCGGGCTGTTGGAATCTGCACTTGATCACAAGAAGCCGGCTGCCGACCTTCAACGCGCGTACGCAAACGCTAGTCGATACGATGAACCCGTTCCCATCGAACTCGAACAGCGATTCCGCGTCGTCGTTGCCGAGCATGAGCTCCGCGCTAAACGAAAGGCCCAGGCAATCCTGGTTGCAATCGTCGCAACCACGCTACTGGTCGCCGTTTCACTCGGTTATTGGCAATGGAATGCAAAGCAAGACAAAAAAGTCACCTCTGCTTCATCACAAATGAAAACACTGCTTGATGAAGGCAAACTGAATGAGGCTGAGCAATTCTGGAATCGAATCCGGGCTTCGCAGCCGAGTGTGGCCAGTTCGGCCCCCATGACCAGTCTGCAGGCACGGTTGACTGAAGGAATCGAGCAGGAGAAGAACCGGGCAACTCAATTTGCCAATTATTTGGAGCAAGCGGACAATCCTGAT
Organism: Pirellulaceae bacterium; assembly: GCA_963714715.1. Taxonomy (GTDB): domain Bacteria; phylum Planctomycetota; class Planctomycetia; order Pirellulales; family Pirellulaceae; genus JBFJVZ01. Next base: position 2,917 of record CAVQPV010000061.1, read on the forward strand.
CCTGCGAAGATCGATGATTCCGCGCTTGGCAAAGCGGAATCACTAGCAAGTACGGAAAGTGAAAAGGGGAAGGTTTTCGCGGTTCGCCGGCAAAGAAGTCAGTGGGAACGGGAACTCCAAGCTGAGCACACAAAACAGGCATTCGAGAAGCTCGACATGCATCGCAAGAAATTGGAAGCGATAGAAGCGGGGTCAGCGAGCATTGAGCAAATTCAAGAGATCTCGATATTGATCAGTGAAGTGGAAAAGCTGGAAGCATTGTTTCCCAAACGCGCCGCCAGCGTTGACACACAGGCTAATCTGGTGAAATCGAAAGCCATCGCGATGCGCACCGCCATGCAAACTCGGCGGCTGGAAACGCAGAAGCAATCGGACGCGCTCAGCAAGGTTGTGGATGCCGTGACACTGTCTGCTTTTTCAGATGCCCTGGCTGCATTTGCCAAGGCTCTTCCCGATTCGGCAATGGCAAAGGAGTTTACGAAGGCAGCTCAAGAACGAACATTGTGGGAACAAGGCCTCAAGTCCAATGATTTGATTGAATCATTGCGACTGGCAGTGGCAGGTGGAATTACGCCTGACGAAGCAAAGTCAATACTGACGGAGCACAAGAAAATAGCCGGAATCGTGATCGCGAATCCTATTCTTGAACCCTTCAAGAACATCGATTCGACGCTTGAGAAAATCGAGAATCGTGAAGCAATTCTTGAAAAAGTATTCAATGAGCTTTCGCTGCAGACAGTCGCAGAACTGATGACCATCGAGGTGCCCAAACCGGGCGATCCTGCCAGCAAACTGCGCTATTTTATCTATTACAGCCACTTTGATCGCTTTCGCGACCGATTCCGCTCCAGCGGCAACGTGGGAATCGAAGTTGTTGTCGATGCGAGCGGGGCAGTTAGAAATCAGTCGTTTGTTGGTCCCATCGAGGTGATTCCCGAGCCTCGTGATACCGTACGATGGCTGCTTCGCCAAAAGAGTGATTACAGCCGCAAGTTCCTATCTGATTGGAACGGTGCGTTTCTTGAAGCCGCCGCCGAACTCAGGAAAAGGCCCCAAGTTGATGGCACGATCAAGGAGATGTTGTTGTTGCAATTGCTGCAAGGCTGCAGCGAAGGAAGTGATTTCGCGAGCCAATCTCTGGCGCAAGCCATAAAGCTTCTCCAACGTCGGGACGAGCAAAGACAACGGTGGTTCGTTGCAAAGCCTTTGGACAGTTCGCTGGATCCGACCGTTGAGCAGTTCGTTGTTCCCGATATGTCGCGAACGTTTATGAATCGTGCGGCAGAATGGCGCGACGTCACCGTGGCGTGCCAGAGAGTATATCAATGGGTGGGATGTTTGCTGCGAGATGCGAATGGAAAGATCACCGCGCAGCTGCACAAACGCCCTGGCAAAGCAAAAGGGAAGTTGTACGTGGTGCGTGCAGCTGTTGCAGATCCAAACAAGGTGGAATTCTCGGAGGTTGGTAAGTGGCAAAATGACCGGGCGGTTCTTAGCAACTCATTAGTTGATCTTGTTGCTGGGCGCCCACTTATGTTCTTGGCAGAATAGGCAAGTAAGTAGTCTCCGCTCGCGGTGACCGATAAGCATCGAGATTGAATCATGTCAGATGACGAGAAAATATACGTGCGGTTCCGAGGGCGAACCCTAGGACCACTGACGCCACAGAAAGTTCGCGATCTGATTCAACGGGGTCAAATCACTCGGATGCACGAATTATCGGGCGACGGTTTGTCATGGACGAAGGCGGAGGCATTTGGTGAGTTTTTCACGGTTCGACGTGAACAGGGATCGTCGGGCAACGGTGTTGAAACAGCTGCTCGGATGGAAACGCGTGCCGAGAGCGAATCCCAGACAAAATCGAGTGCTCCGATCGAGGCGCCCCGGGGTTCCACGGTCAACCCACACACTGCCGTTGAGCCAACGGTTGAGTGGTACGCCCACGTGAACGGTGAGAACCAGGGCCCTTTAAGTTTTGACCAGTTGAGCCACTGGGTCAATTCAAGAACGATCGATGCGAAAACGCTTGTCTGGCGGTCCGGCCTTGATTCGTGGCAGCCCGCAGCAGAAGTCGTTCCGGAGCTATTCCGATCGCAACGCGCGTTTCCGGAGGCGTCGGTGGCGCAGTCTGCGCAGTTCGATTTGGAGTTGGGTGAGGGGTATCATGGATCGGCAGATTTCGTGGTGCTAGCTCGAGAGTTCAACCGTCAGCGGGGTTGGGCTTTCTTCTTTGCACTTGTCCTGGTTGTCTTGTCCAGCTTGGCGATTCTTGGTGGCTTGATGATCATTCTCACGGCCGCCACCGGCAGCGCGGCTGGAGCAAACACAGTTGTACCGATGGTTTTCGCGATCCTTGGCATCGCTTTCGCCGGGACAGTCCTGACAGCAGGCGTACTACTTTTGCAATATTGCGGCCGTGTCAGCAGGCTTTCGGTTAGTCCGGGCAAGAACTTGGCGCTTTCGGCGCTTAAGAGCCTGCACTTATTCTGGACGTTTGCTGGAATCGCAAGCCTCATTTGGCTCGTTACTTGGATCACGATCTTCATTGTTTTCTTTTCCATGGGACTCATTGCAATCAACCAGGTGACGTAAGCCTCGCCTCGATTCGAGCTGAAAAAACATGAATCATGAGGAGAACAAAGAACCGCCATTGCCTCGTCCGTTGAGCGTCCTGAGGACGGATCCGGAAAGACGGTTGGGGCTCACGGCAGGCGCTGGGACATCTACCAATACTTGGTTTGCGGGTCTTGTTGCAGCGGTGCTCACGACGATTATCTACTCCATCGTTTATGCTTTACCGGATTATCCCCTTCGCGCGACGTTGACCGAGCGCGGGCCGACGCAGTACGTCGCCGTTTTCTTCGGAATGTGGTGTGCCGTGATTCTTGTGGTCAAACGCAAGAAGCTGAAGTTACAGCGTCGCGCGTTGAACTATCCGGTGATCCCGGAAAACCATGATTTTGTCCTTTCATCGCAAACGGCTGATCACCTGATTCGCAACATTCACGCGATCGCGGAGGATCCGGAGCGTTTCATCGTCTTCAATCGCATCCTGATCGCCGTTTCAAACCTGAAGAATCTAGGACGCGTGTCCGACGTTGATGACATCTTGCGATCGATTGGTGAACGCGATGAATCGGCGCAGCAGACCTCATTTGCAATTCTCGGCGGTTTCCTTTGGGCGATCCCAGTTCTCGGGTTCATTGGCACGGTGCTTGGATTAGCTCAGTCCATCGGCAAATTCAGTGAACTGCTCGACAAACAGGCTGACGTCAGTGGAATTGTCGGTTCACTCAAGGATGTAACGGGCGGTCTGAGTACGGCGTTTGAGACAACGCTGCTAGCGCTCGTCATTGCCCTGGTCATTCAGTTGTGGATGACAGCTCAAAAGAAGTCGGAGGAAGTATTTCTTGACGACTGCCACGAATATTGCCTGAAGAATGTTGTCAGTCGAATAAGAATTCTGCCTTACGAGCAGACACGCGAGTTGTGAGTTTGTATGAATCCTACGCTTACCAGATGCGGCTGATGACATGAAACGACGACGTGCGATCGGACCGAGTGTTTCCTTCTTTGCGTTTCAGGACATTATCACCGCTGTCGTCGGGATATTTATTCTGATTACGATCATTCTGATTCTGGAACTTACGCAGCGTGTCGAGGCTGCTAGTAAACCGGCAACCGCCAATGTCGACGAGATCATGGCGACGATCGACTTGCTCAAGTCGGAAACAAGTCGTCTTCAAGACGAATACAGCGAACGTGTCAAAGCCGTGTCCGAATTTACGAATCTGAACGAATTCAACCGCAGCTATGAAATCGAAAAATTGAGCAGTCGAATCCAGGCGGAGTCGGAGCAGATCGCCACGCTTGAGCAGCAGTTGGAGGAAATGAACCAGCGAATTCAGCAAGAGCGGGCGAGAGCAACAAAGCTGCTTACGGAATCGTCGGACCTGGAGGAGGAACGAGACCGAGTATCGCAGTTGAATCGAGAGAGTCTTGAGCGAGATCAGGCAATTGCCCGCTTACAGAAAGCTGATGGTCTGATTTATCGTGATTCGACCGACGACGGACGCTCGCTGTGCTTGGCAACTCTCGACGCAACTGGGATCACGGTTCAGGACGCTGAATCAAGACAAGTCCATAACTTTCACTCGAATCGTTGGTTCTCGGACTTTGCAGATTGGTTTGACCAGGTCAATTTGCGTTCGCGGCATGTGCTGGTGCTATTGCGTCCTTCCGGGGTGAAGGACTTCGAGAGAGTAAAAGAACTGTTGAAAAAACGTGGATGCGTGTATGGATTTGACGTTGTGCCGGAAGACTTTCAGGTCACGCTGGGTTTCCAATGGGAAATCGGGCCATGAGAAGGCAAACAACGGACAACAATAGTTTTGATCTGTTCCTCGACACGATTTGCAACACGTTCGGAGGGATCATCTTTCTCGCCATCTTGTTGGCGATATTGATTCAAACACGAGCAATCGTGAAAACACCCGAGCAGCGTGACGAGTCACCTCCGTCCGTGCAGGAGGTGCACGATGCGATCAGTCGACTTGACGAGGTGAAATCTGCGTACGCGGCCATTGCCGCGGCACTTGAAAACCTTCCGCCGGTGGAGCTATCGGAGGATGACAGCAAATTCAAAGTGTTATTGCAACAACGGGAATCTGTTCAGAAGCGGCTGACAGAATCCATCAATGAACAGGCGACACACACGGAACTTCTGGCAACACAGATCGCCGAGAATTCCAAGTTGATGCAAGAAATTGCCGAGGTGCCTAGGCGGATTCAGGAGGCTGAATCGAAGCTAGATGAGAAGAATGAAGAATTTCAAACGCTCGTGAGCAAACGCCAAACAACGGTACGGCTACCGCGCGTTCGAGATTCCGCGGCAGCATCAGCGTTACTCTTGCTAAAGGATTCTCAATTCCATTTGGCAACCTCGTCTCCACGGTCTCGGCAATTTGAGGATCAGTATGTTACGACTCAAACGAAGTTGGGCGGAGGTACGACAATCAAGCCGCGAGTTGGTAAGGGCTGGGATCCGAATGACCCACGACTTGCTCAAATGATTGAGGACGTTCGCAGCAGGGGACACGTTGTCACCATCGCGGTATGGCCGGAATCGTTTGGCGATTTTAAGGTCATCAAAGGCATGCTGATTCAGAACCAGGTGCCTTATCAGCTTTGGCCTCAACAGACGGGCGAGGACCTAACGGTGTATTTCGGGAGCGGGCAAAGCAGCGTGCAATGAACGATGTCCTGCTGAACCCCTGAGTCTGATCAAACGCGTTCAATCAAACTGCTACCATGCGTAATGGACCACCTCCACTTCCGTTTCCATCAAGCGAATCTGGTCCATCGGATGACAACACGACAACTTTTGCGATTTGGATCGCCATGGTGATCGCGGCAATCGCAATAGTCCTGTTAGTCGTCTCACTGCTTTTATCTGCGCAGCCGGCGTCTCAGGCTGAAGCAGTTAAGTCCGGCGGTGTCGCTGGATTCCCTGACGGCAACCGCGATTCGCAAAAACAGGATGGAAGATCCGATGCGGGAGTTCAGACAGTTGCGGACGCGGTCATGCCCACCGAACCGGATTGGGCAGGCAATGTTTCCGATTCTGAATCATCTGAATTCGACTTGGTGACTCGAGAAGATGGAACGTCGTCTGAAACCGACGAGCAAAACGATTCACGTGAACGTCAAAATGACGGGGGCGCCAAAGAAGGTTCCATGCCAATCGAGGATTTGATCGCCGGCGGGCCCGCTGATGTTGGCTCTGGTAATGGAGTTGTTGAAAACCCAGCGAGTCCAACGCGCGTTCTGAACATCGGAGACGGTTTCGTGTCGTTATCCGCGGGTCCTGCAAATCCGCTAAGAGTTGGTGCCGAGATAGAATCAGTTGTTTACGTGATCGATAAATCTAGCAGCATGGCGGGAGAGCGGTTTCAGAAGGTTTCTCAGGCACTCCACGATGCAATTGACGCTCTCAACGACGATCAAGAGTTTGCCGTGATCCTGTTCGATTCGCAGCCGATGCCCATCGGGAATGGCAAATTGGTTTCTGCGACCAACCAGACGAAGACTAAAATCACGAGCGAACTCGAACGGATCGTAGCAGCCGGAGGCACCTTTCCTGTCGAGGCCATGACAACTGCAATTTATCTTCGTCCGGATGCGATCATACTTTTGTCCGATGGGGAATTCAGTGATTCGGATGCTTCAGGAATTATCGAAGCCAATCAAGCAGCCGGCGATAAGACTTCAATCAGCTGCATCGGTTTGCAGCGGCACATTCACACCCTCAAGCGGATCGCAGAGAAGAATCGCGGCGTGTACGTGTCAATTCGCTAACGAATTACATTACGGTGCGAGACTTTCAATAACCATTGCTGCTGACGGATAGCTTTCCGTTCTGACAATGCGGACAGTCGAATCCGCCACGTCCATTACATTTTGAGCAACGCTCGTTGAAGGTCTTGTTTCCGTACAGGGGACCCCGCAGTTCGTTGTAGTCAAGTAATACGCGCTTTTTGATCGTTACGACTCCTTTTTGGCAATTCGGACAGTCAAGAAATCCGGTTCCTCCGCACGAGAGACACCACGGATCACGCACATCGCTTAGTCCGTTGCTGATTGTTTGACTGAGGTAGAGTTTTTCGTTCTTGGGCGGTTCACTCCAACGAACCACCAATACGCAAGCGTTTTTGACACTTTGAAATCCGGTCAAGCCTTCGGCTCTTGTTGATCCTGGATTCAGACCGGCTATAAAACCCCGAAGAGCGTTCGGTGACGTCATTCGAGTCTGTTTGGTCGCGAAGTCGCTGTGTGCGAAACCTACAACGTTCGCCTCTCGATTAACAACAGGACCATCTCGTAGGACCGGTAGCGAGAGACTTCGGAACATGGACAACTCGTCGGGCTCGTTCACACTCGGCTAATGTCGACTGAATCAAATTCACATCGCCGCGACCATCAGGTGTCAGGAAAGAAAAGACTGCGACGCTATTACTCGACAGCTTTGACGGGAATGAAGAACCGACAGGAGCGAGTTCCGCTTTATCTGATCGCGCTGCGACAAGATCTGCAGCGCTATCGATCTTTGTTACCCGCGCGTCGTAAGTTTTCAGCTTGAAATCACCGGAAATCGTGGAAACCGTCAGGATCGGCGTTTGGTTTCGCGTGTTCATGCCTAACATTGACGCCGATGCGAGAACGGTATTTTGCGAGATAGCCAGACCGGTCGCGGCATGCATTGGGAAGCGTCCTTGCGTTGGTGGAGCTATGCCTGCAATCTGCTTTGGTCCCCGTTCGAATCGCGGAAGGTCAGCATTCAAACAATAAAACCAACCGACTGGCAGGCTGTCTTGGTGCGATGAATAGGCCGAAAGTAAATTCTGTAGTTTGCCGCGAGTCGATGAGTTCAGTTTGAGTGGGGATGTATCGGAGCCACCGAGCTGAACCAACTGTCGTGCATTGTGCAGTACGGCCTGTGTTGGGGTAGGCATCGTTCCCAACGCACGAACCAGCAAACCAGCTGCCGCATCCGACTTGTATTCCTTCAGCATGCAAATGGCAAGATTGTTTAATGCTGAAGTCAGCGTCATCGGATGGCGACTGCTATCGAACTCACGTTGACGTTTGATTCGTGCGACTACTTGCCTCAAAACTGATGACGCCTCCGTGACACTGTTTTTGCCGACATTCATGCAGACTGACGCCCAAAGGCCCGAGTAGGGGCTTTCCAGTATCGAGAGGTGACCCTGGCTCATCAACTCAAGAGCTTTTTCAGAATCGGACTCGATTTGCCCGATAAGACTACTCACCTGCTCCAATTGACGTTGGTCCTGCCTTCCAAAATAGGCGACGCGAAGAATCGCTTCGTCAGTGTCGATCAGGTTTTCAAGAGGCACAACAGTTTCGCGGCCGTCTTCGGTTCTCTTCAGCGTTACATTATCAGCGCGGATATCGACGACAACCGCGTTGAAGGTGACGCCACTCGATGTCGTCCACGTCTGTTCTTTTGGGGGAAGGTGACGGTCATCGAATTGCGCGGAGATTACCGTGCCACACGAGAATAGGCCAAGTGCGAGGAGCAATGACGCGAGTATCCGGATTCCGCACACTGGCTTTCCTCCCGCCTAAATGACCGTGAACAAGTAATACGATGCAAACCCTGTACCACGCTGTTACCCAGCTGTGTTGGTTTTGAATGAACAGGATTTAGCTGCGAAGCAGCGGCAGCAGATAGCCTGGGGTCTTTTTGGCGAGCTCCAGCGAGTCAATCGCAGCCCCGGTGCACCGCTGATTCAAACCCGCTTCGCGGCTACTGGATCCTCGCTGTTTCTGGTGGGCCACACCTGGAGTTTTGTGTAGAGACCCATGTCCGGAGGGTGAGTGAAAACGCTTGCCGATGAACCACTGAAAGCCGCCCGACTCTCCCCGTGTGGGGAGAGCCATTCATGGCGTTGCCAAAGTTGTGGCTTACTCGACTTCCAGTCGCTTGCCGATCAGTTTCTTCAGATCGACGCAGTCCGGTTGCAACAGGCCCTGCACTCGATCGACGTTGACCGTCGCAACAATGATGCAGCCTTCTTCCACATTTACCTGGTCGAAGAGCCCCAGTTCCTTCATCCGCGCCGTCTGCCTTTCGTTGTCCTCGTTCGGTGTAACGTAGTGGACAGCTTCGCAGTCATAGCGATGAATCAGGAACAGGTGAATCAGCGTCATCAGCCGCTTGCGCCGCAATGACTGATCGTAAGTCTCCTCGTATCGAAGCGACAGAATCTTCTTCTGGTGTCGATCCTCGATCGCCTCGAAGATCACACGCGCGACCCTGGCACCCGCGGGATTGTAGAGAACCAACGACAGCAAACCTGAACCGGCAGTATTGGGCCGCAGTTCGACACGAAGCGGACCGGCGATCCCGTACTCTTCGCTCCAAATCCCCAGCCAATCCTCCAACAGCTTGACGGGCACTTCGGTTTGCACCAGGTGCTGCACCTGCGTGGAACCTTTGCCCATCGCCTTCGTGGTCGCGGTGCGCCCCGAGCAAGCGACCAAGGCGCTGTCCAGACGCGGTCCACCGACCAGCGATTGGGGCGTCTTGTAGGGCGATTCGACCAACCGCAACTTACGCTGCAGTCGCGCCAAAGCGAGCATGCCATCCTGCTTCAGAGCGGTGGCAAATTCCTCGGACGCCAAACCGTCGACCTGGTGTCCTCCATAGGTGATGAAGTCAAACACGTATCCCAGCTTGCCGATCTCTTCCGGGAAATCACGCATCTCTTGCTCGCTCATCCCCGTCGTATCCCAATTGAATGACGGCGAGAGGTTGTAGGCCAACATCTGGTTGGGGAATTTGGCGTGGATCGCATCGGCGAATTGCTTCGCGTACGGCAAGTTCGCCGTTTTCGTTTCCATCCAGATGATGTCGGCAAAGGGGGCGACCGCCAATGACTTGGCGATGGCATATTCAATTCCACCTCGAACGGGATAGTAGCCCTCGGGCGTGCGTGGGCGTTCGCAGTCCCACGTCACATCGACTCCCATGCCGCGGGCCTTGTCAAGTGCTTCGCGGTAGCCGACTTGCTTCGACCAGGCGAGCCACTCGTCAACCGGGATCGGGAACTTCTGACCTTCCTGCGATCGGGCAGTCATGGCTTCCGCGACGGCTTGACCAAATGTCATCAACCCGGCTTCGGCTTCCCAGCACTCAACGAACTGGTCAGATACCTTGTTCAACATGGCGTCGATCGGCAGGACCGTCTCGGCTTGGTACTCGGAAAGCACCGTTTCGATAGCAGCGATCACGCCGACGCGTTGCAGCCAGGCATTCGCCGTTTCGTACGCGGCGTCAGAAATCTTGTACAGCAGGTGTCCATTGATTTCTTCGACACCCAGTTCATGGAACTTCTTCAAGATCGCCAGGTAGGCAACCTTCCAACTGGGGACCTTGAGGTTCGTGACGCCCAGGATGAACGGCTGATCTCGTTCATCGCCTCGACCGTCCAGTAAGGTGGCCGCTTCGGCATCGGTACGAGCCACGATGATGCCGGGCACCCTCATGACATCCAACTGGAACCGCGCCGAGTTCAATCGCTTGATCTGTTCATCAATGGGAACCAATACCTTTCCGCCTTGATGGCCGCACTTCTTGCAGCCCGGTTTCTGATCTTCGATGTGGTATCCCGGGACGCCGGCTTCGACGAACCGGCGGATCAGATTGCGAACATGTGCATCACCTCCATGGCCGGTATCGGCGTCGGCGATGATGAAGGGGCGAAAATCGACCTTCGGAGTCGCAGCACGCTGCGCCTCGGTCATCCGCGATCGGGCGAATTGCTGATTTTTGTCCGCGGTCAACAAAGCGCGGACGATCGGAGCCGCTTCGTCGGGAACCTGGCTCAGCGGATAGCTGGCCAAGTCGGCTCCCGGATCCTCGTTGATTGATCCCTTGGCTGACGTCGCCCATCCACCCAGGTAGATGCCTTCGATGCCAACTCGTTTCATGACAACGGCCTGACCGGGTGAGTAAGGCCCAAACGTTGTGATCGCTTGCTTTGCTTGGAACAGTTCTCGCAGCCGGGCGTACATGTCTCTGGCCGCGTTGGCCGCAACGGTGTAATCCTGAGAAATGGTTCCCCGCTGCTCCGCGACCTGCCGGGCGCTATACAGCCGGGTGATTTCTTGGAATCGCGGACCTTTCATCCAGAGCTGCAGTTCGGCGATCTGCTGCTGAAACTGGCCGAGTTCATCGTTTCCGACATCTGCAGCCGTATCCAGGTTTTCCGTGATCCGAGTGCCATCTGTTTTGAACGTTTGCATGTAAGTACCGATCCTTTCGCATGCGCATTGCAAGTCATAGTTATTGAGATTGATGTTAAGTAAGTCGATGTACCAGGGCGCTTTCGTGTCATCGAGCACGTAGCGTTGGACGATCTCGCGTGTGATTGGCAACGTGGTTTGCTTGGAAACCGCGTGCACATCCCGGTCGCTTGCCTGAAGCAGCTTTCCATACTCCTCATCAAGCAAACGCTGAAACATCTCAGCCGAGAAAACGTCGCCAGCCTTGGCTCCCGTTTCCGCATCGTCCTCGGTGAGCCGAGCCTGTTTATGGACCCATTCCCAGAGGATGCTGAGGCGAATCTCCCCGGTCGCGGCGTCTTCCATCAGGTACAGGATGTCGTCGTTTCCGAAAAAGTCCGCGGGTTTGAGCGCGGCAGCCTGGAAACCCTGGCCGAAGGCGTTTCCGTACTGCAAACCGACGCTCAATAGATCTCGCGCGCCGCGGATCGTCCGTGGTGCGTCTTCCAACAACATCAGCCCGTCAGCGTCGGCCTGGGTGTAGGTGAGCCGTGGGAATTTGCGACCGAGCTGATTCACTTCGCCGGCCTGTTCCCAAATCGGACGCACGATATGGACCATCTTCCAATGGGCGACCCATTTCCCGCTGGCGCCTTCGCGCTGCTCACGCTCGCCGCCCGCGACCGCCTTGCGCATGCTGTTGGCCACGCCCTCTTCGGACCCGACGGGGATATTCGGCTCCATGCCTCCCTGCCATAAAGCACAACGACCGTCCAGGTCCGGTGTATTGACCGCCCGCCGCACGCGGTCCTCGTAGTTCCGCATGTAGCCATACGTCATCGTAATGGCGTCGATGTTGGGATTGATGAAACTGGGGTCCCATGCCATGGCATCCGCAACGCTGTTGATGTAGTCCCAGCGCCCCGTGTTGTAGCCGACGAAATGGAGTCCCAGAGCGGCACGGATTTCCATCAACTGGAAGGTGGCTTCCAATTGCTCGACCAGTACGTAAACCTTGATCGACCCTTGGCGAATCCCCAAATGATCCTCCAACGCGCAAAGCATTTCATTCCACAACGCGGCCTCTTCGGCGGTTTGGATCTTGGGCAGGTAGAGAACAATCGATGAATTCTCTTGTTGCAATTGCCGGAAGTTGTTCACGACGTACAGCGTCATGTCGACAATCGATGCCGAAAACGGCGTTCCATCACTTTGGCGGATATGACGATCATCCAGATGAAGCCCGCGGGCGCGAAAGATCTTCGTCGTGAACCGTAATTGCTGCTGCCAGTCCTCGACAATTTTCTTCCCAAAGAACCCCTGTGCCCAAGCGTTCATTTCGTCCGCCACCTGGGCGGCCGCACCCATGAATACCTGATCTTTTGCAATCGCGAGCTTCAGGTTCCTTTGGTTGTCCAACGACATCGATTGGATCTGGCCGAGCGCGTCCTCGCCATCAAACATCCAGCCATCGGCTCCCGACAGCAATGCGTAGGCAACGTTTCGAATGCTCGATTCGACCGCCGCGTGGGGTTTGGCGGCAGGCCCGGTTCCTTGAATCCATTGCCGCTGAAGATCGGGTGGGATCTCGGACCCCTGAAAACGTCCTTCCCGGGCATCGCTGACCTTGATCTGCGTTCGCGGGATGTAGGAATCCGGGTCGAGGAACTGAATTGGTTCGCAATCACGAAAACGCCGAATTCGACGCTGGATACGGCTCGCCATCAACTCCTTTTGGACGTGATTGAAGTGGGCGAGGGCTTCCAAGGCAGCCAAAGCTTCCACCGTGTAGACATCCGAATAGCTCGCAAGCAAATCGTCCCGGACACGAATCTGGGGCGAACGGCCACCGAGGGCGGGCTGCACAGGTATTTCAACAACCGGACTCATCTCTTCATCTCCTTTGGAGAAACGATATTGGGGGGATGCAGCGGTGGCACGGACGCGACGTCACACGCCGGAAGGGGATGTCATTGCGACGCATTACTGAGCGAGTTCGAATGTTGGTCTGCTGGTTCGAGTTGTCTTTCCGCTCCGCAGCTCCCTGGGCGGGAGCATTTCGTTGCTGGGAGGTGAAGCTGTCGCCTTGAGGGTCGCTTCGTCCCATTTGATTCGCTGGGACGATGAATCCACCCGCGGGAAGAAGGATGGAATCTTGAGGTTCGCCGCCTCGTTAAAGATTCTGAACCGCAAGGACCCTCTCCCCTCCGCCCGCGCCAGTGGCCGATTAAAGAGCAACCACGTAAGCAAAACACATACCGTCTCAAGAGCGATGCTCATCCAACGCCCGGCATTGGCAAAGACCGAGCACGTAATCGCACACAATGGCCTCACAATGCGCAACAGTGACGCAGGAGCTAAAAACTGCTCAAGTGATTTCGGACAAGCAGAAGTGGCGTGTGCGTTTACGCACATAGCGTGCGGAAGTGTACACATCTCGATGAACGACAGCGCACAAACGGGATCACCTGACCGCCAGGTCGCGCGCTCGGCGTCGGTTTGCGACCTCGCCGTCAACCCGACCGCCAGGTCTCCAGTTCGCTCAGTCGCTCGCAGTGAGACCTGCGGTCAGAGGCGTGCGGGGTCGGGAGACCCGCGCACAGCGGGGGCAGAGGTGTGCGGGGTCGGGAGACCCGCGCACAGCGTGGGAGACCTGAGGTCAGAGTCGTGCGGGGTCGGGAGACCCGCGCACAGCGGGACAGGTCGGGAGACCTGCGCACAGCGTGGACAGGTCGGGAGACCCGCGCACAGCGTGACGGTCAGACGGTCGTGCGGGGTCGGGAGACCCGCGCACAGCGTGGACGGTCGGGAGACCGTCACAGCGTGGACAGGTCGGGAGACCCGCGCACAGCGTGCGGTCAGAGGCGTGCGGGGTCGGGAGACCCGCGCACAGCGTGGACAGGTCGGGAGACCCGCGCACAGCGTGGACAGGTCGGGAGACCCGCGCACAGCATGTAGCCGAACTCGCAAGAGTGCCGGAAGTCTCCCGACTTCCGCGTCCAGCAGCAAGCTTTGTGAAAAAGCATTAACATGATCGGTTCACGCTCGAGCTGACACGTCAACAAACTCGCACTGCAGCAGGAAGAATGAGCCGACCGAACAACCAGCCGAAGGTATCGACCCGACGAAATTTCATCCGCAATACCTCATTGGGATTGGCGACGACCGCAGCCCTCTCCAATGTCCCCTTGGTCCACGCCAATGGAGACGAAGACGAAATCCGGATCGGCGTGATCGGCTGCGGCGGACGCGGGACCGGAGCGATCTTGGACGCCTTGGGTGCCGCGGCACGCGTGATCTATCCCCAGTCGGGGTATCACACCGAAGACGTGGCCGAGGGAGCCAAAGTCGAAAGGAAACGAATCCGCGTCGTTGCACTCGCCGACATGTTTGCAGATCGATTGGAGCGATGCCGCGTGCAAATGGTGAGACTTGGCTTCAAACTCGGTCCCGAGACCTGCTTTACCGGCTTCGATGCTTACCAGCAACTGTTGGGCATAGCTGATGTCAACTACGTCATTCTGGCCACGCCGCCTCACTTCCGACCCACTCATTTGCAAGCAGCGATCGAAGCCGGCAAACACGTTTTCATGGAAAAGCCTGTGGCTGTCGATGTGCCCGGCGTGCGGGCCGTGATGAAGGCCGGCGAGCTGGCCAAACAGAAAGGTCTCGGCATCGCCGCCGGTACCCAGCGGCGTCACCAACGCAGTTACCGTGAAACGATTCAGCGGATTCACGATGGAGCCATCGGCGACCTCGTGTACGGAAAGTGCTACTGGAATGGAGGTCAGATCTGGGTCATCAACCGCGAAGAGGGCTGGAGCGACATGGAATGGCAGTTGCGCAACTGGAACTATTTCACCTGGCTCTCCGGTGACCACATCGTCGAACAGCACGTTCACAATCTTGACATCATGAACTGGGTGGTTGGATCGCATCCGATTCGAGCCTTCAGCGGCCTGGGTGGCCGACAAGTCCGCACCGGCGAACGCCATGGCCATATCAATGATCACTTCGCGGTCGAATACGAGTATCCAAACGGCATCTCGATGTTCAGTCAATGTCGCCAGATCAACGGCTGCAAAAACATTGTCGGCGAAGAAATCGTCGGCACCTCAGGTCGAAGCAATTGCGATGATCGGATTGAGTTGAACAACGGTGAAAAATGGCGTTACCGCGAAAAGGACATCAGTGCGTACAAACAAGAGCACGATGACTTGATCAAGAGTATCCGCGAAGGCAAACCGATCAACGAAGCTCAAGCGATTGCCGAGGCGACGATGACGGGCATCATCGGACGCGAAGCGGTCTACAGCGGTCAGACGGTTGAATGGGACACGGCAATGAAGTCTGAAACGAGACTCGGCCCCGACCAATACGAACTGGGCGACTACCCCATTGCGCCCGTGGCGATGCCGGGAACGTACCGATTCAGCTAAGAAGTGGGGTAAGCATCCTGCTTGCCATGCTTTTTCGTAAGGAATTCGCAAGCTGGAAGCTTACGCCACCAAACCGGCAGCCCAAAAATCGAGATGTGACGTCTTGCTGCTATCGTATCAACTGCTGCCGCAGCGATTGCAGCCACTGGGCGATGTCCGCCGGCGGCGTGGTCCCGACCAGTTCCTCGCGGAACGCGTCGTCCACAATGTGCTCTCCGAGTGCTCGATAGGCCTCGAACTGCTCTTCGTCGTAAGCTAAGTCCCCTGTCGATTCGTGCGGAAACTCGGGATGACGCTCGCGATAACTCTTGATCGGCTTGGCTTCGTTCCCACTCAGCGAACTCTTGATGTAAAGCAACAACCCGGGCGGTGGTGGCTGCGGATCCTTCGCCGTCTTGGGATAGTGGATTTGGCCGAGTGCAAAGTGAAAGTCGACCAAAGGCGAGGCGGCTTCGCCCGTGGGCACGGGATCGGCAGATGAACCCGACGCCGTTTGCGAACGAACATCGGCGTGCTTCAACCGCGACAGGTCGATGTCGATTTCGATGCCGAAATCGATTTTCGCATAACGCATGGCTTGAAGCAGACTACCGCAAGTGATCCCCGGATCGCATTCGCCGTCTACCAGAACGATGTAACGGCAGCGGCGACGCAGCAACTCGTAGATCGCCATGTTTTCAATGTGACCGCCGTCGGACAGATTGACATACGGCGTTCTGTCAGTCAGATAGTTGACGTACTGTTTGAGCCAATAGTAAGGGCCGGGGTTTCCGTCACGCAGTCGCTTGCGTCTTCCCGGTATCCGCAACCAGTAATCGAGTCGAATGTTCAGCAAGGCCGCCCAGAAGTTGAAGCGACTGCTGTTGACGCCCATGAACGGCGACGCTGCGGCGCCGGAGATGGCGATCGCGGTGGCAAGATCGACGCTGGGGTCGACTCGTTCAAATTCGGGCGTCGACTGATAACCGGTCGACTCACTGCCGCAGTAGTTACTGCTAAACATAAAGAAATCGGCCGTCCGCCCGCGAAGTACGTCATGGTTCCCCGCCGGAGCGTTCAAGGAGGCGTTGATCAGGTGGTAGGGACCGTGGCAATTGTGGTCGCGTAGTTGGCTGAGCCTCTGTGGCGTGCTTTCCTGGACCGTTGTGGAATCGGCCATCCTGAGGTGATAAGCCCGTGCCAGGCGATCGCGATAGAACGGATGCAACGAACATGCGTTGATGTTCAACAACCAATGAGTCACCACAAGAATCAACAGCGTGACGAAGGCGAGTATGACCAGGTGCCCGCGGTCCAGGCTGTAGTTGTCGCCCACGAACAACCAATATTTGGCGATCATGATTGCGACCAGACCAATGAACACGATCGGTGAGAGCGCGAAGGCGATGCCATTGAGAAGTGGTTTGAACCAGCTGGCTTGGCTGGTCTGTCTGGCCAGTCGCGAGAAGAAAGGCATGGCGACCGCCGCCAGCGCCGCAGCGATCCCTTCGCTGGGAATGCGGGAATAGCCGTTCAGGCTGCTCATTTTGTGGCCGAGCGTCATGGCAATCGGAAAGACCAGCCAGGCGAGCAAGCCGATCCAAAAGAACAACAAGACCGCAACGAACCCGATCGACGTCGCAGGCAGGTCAGTCCAACCCCGTTTTCGCCGAAATTGCTGGAGCCATAGCAACACGGCCAGTCCGATCAGAACGCCAAGTCCCAGATAACCAACGAGCTGAAATTGCCAACACCCACTCTCGTAGATCTTGGGAACCAGGTCGGTTTGGATTTCGTGCCCGACAACGATCTGTCGAGGTTGAGTGGATTGAATCGCGCGCTGGATCGCACCGGAATTCGTGAGACAGATCAGCAGCGTGAAGGCGATGATCGGCGGCAGCGCGACAAACAGACTCGCCAGCCAGCCGGCCAGCGCGAGCACCGGGATCTGCAGTTTTCTCCAGAAGCCGCCGGTGAGCAATGATTTGCTGCTGGCGCAAGTGTCGCATGGGGGCCGATTCCTGCGCGTCGAATCGCGCGAAGGGAAGCTCATTCGGATTCAGCCCGACCGGCGGGTTCGTGGTCACGTCGGAATTTAAGAAGCAACTCAGAAACGACCCGGCGTAGCCGCCTCCGGAAACGGTCGACAGGTAGTCGAAGTTCGTCAGCACCCGGTTCTTTGCCAAACCTTGTAATGCTCCGAGTGCGAAGGTGGCTGATCGTAAACCGCCGCCGGAGAGCGCGATGCCAGCGATGTCGACCGGATCGGCTGAGGTTCCTGCCTGCCCGCGGCGACGATTGATCTCGTCTCGCTCGGCAAGGTGAATCGCATCGGCCGTGGCGTCATCGACACTGGGCGAAAACAAAATCCGGCTGAAGGGAAGATCTTGAGCTGGTCCGGGCGCAGGTGGTGTTGGACCGGGTGTCGGGGGAACCGGAGCGGGCGGCGCTTTGATCGCATCGCTCTGTGACAGCGCCTCGAAGAGTTGCAGGTAATAAGCGAGTTGGTCCTGCCGCGGGATCAGCTCTTCTCGGAACTGGTGACGTTGATCTTCGGTCAGCTTCCCATCTTGATCCTCGAAAATCTTGTGGTACTTGGCGGTCAAAGGCCGCACGACCTCGTTCAGCAGCGTCCACACGAGTTTGGTAAAACGCCGGCAATCGGGTTCATGCTTGGCGCAGATGTCCCGGGCAAAACCGAACAGCTGATACACGCTGGTCAGTGCCGACCGTTCATCGCCATCAAGATAGTGGAGCCGCCGTGTGGTGATCCGGCTCAGCAGCTGAATGTAGAACGCCGAGGCGGCTTGTTTGTCCGCAGGCGTCGGCTCAAAATCCGCGCCGACCCAATCAGCGCCCAGCATGCCCTCGAGCATTCGAGCGGAAGCAGCAAACGGCCACTCAGCTGCCGGCTGACTCCCCGTCGCCGGATCAACGCCACCGATCCATTGTTTCCAAGTGATAGTCATCGAAGTCACATCCGCGTGTCGAGAGTTCGCCTAGCCTCCAGACGTCAGCGCGCGAAGTGCGCCCGCGTGGTGTTTGGAGCTTTGGGAATGTTATCTTAGTTCAAATGCCTTGCGATCATCGGGCGTCAGCAAATTATGGGATCCATTGGACAAGAGACACTGTCCAGCGAGTTTCAGGCGATTGGCGATTTCCAGTTGAGTGATGAAAAGCGACAAGAACTGTCGACCAAACTCGAGCGGCTGAAACGCTACCGGACCAGGGAAGTGATGATGGAAAGCCGCATCAACAACGCCTAGTTGGGCAGCGCCAGTTTTATCAGCCGCCACGCGTTAGCGGCGTGCGGATTTAATCAGCCGCACGGCGTTAGCCGCGGTTTTCCCCGCCACAAAACCGGGGCTAACGCCCATCGGCTAATGATGCGGCGAAACACGGTGTTTCGGGTCAAAAATGGCGCTGTCCAACTAGGCAACGCGAAGAAATCGCGGAAAGAGGTTCGACAGTAGTTGCCGTCGTGGTGAACGTGTATTTTCAGCGGTAGTCGACATTTCTACCGCTGAATTTGTCGAACACGGTCGCAATGAGAAACAAGAACCAACCACCACCATAACGCGCAGGTTCTTGCTCAGGGAAACTTGATCACCACCCGCCGTAGCAGCAAGAAGACGCAGGTGCCGGACATGGATGCCAAACAGGTGCCGTGCATGGATGGCAAACAGGTGCCGGACATGGATGGCAAACAGGTGCCGGACATGGATGGCAAACAGGTGCCGGACATGGGTGGCAATCAGGTGGCGGGCATGGATCGCAGACAGGTGCCGGGCATGGATCGCAGACAGGTGCCGGGCACGGATGGCAATCAGGTGCTGGGCACGGATGGCAATCAGGTGCCGGGCATGGATCGCAGACAGGTGCCGGTGCTGGACATGGATTGCAGACGACGAGCGTCGCCTGGCAACAATTCCGTTGTCCAAAACAAGCCGCGTCCGCCTGGCTGACTGCGAAGAGCCCAGCGAAAATCGAAACCAACAATGCCGCATTGCGTACCAACATGATGCATCCCCCCAAAAACCAAACTGCAAAATTGTGAAGCTGTGACTTGAACTGGCCAAGAATCTAACGACCATCTGAAGGGCTGTCAAATTAGGTCGTGCGGGGGTTTTGGGATGTGTTTGCGGGTTTCTGTTTTCTGCTTGCTGCTCGCTGCGGCCGGGGCTTTGCTGGCGATCGAGCAAGGCGACCTCGTTGTCGCTCGGCAGGACGTGTCGCTGACGGTCGAGGGTCAGAAGGCGGACCAAATCGGACCTGGACAAGTGTTACGTGTCTTGAGGATCGACGGCGGACGACTTTGGGTCAGTCGCGGACGACCTGGCTGGGTCCAGAAAGCAGATGTGATCGAATTAGATCAGGCCGAGGCATTCTTCAATGAGCCATTCGCCAAGAAACCCGGAGCACGCGACTATCTGGCCCGGGGCACGATCCGCATCGCGCTCGGCAAACGCCAGCAAGCCCTTGCCGATATCGAAAAGGCTATCGAACTGGCCAGCGAGCCGGACGACTTCCTCGAGTCGCTGGCCTACGCACAGCTTGCGGCCAATTTACAACCCGCCGCGATCGAGACATTCAACAAGGCGCTCCAAGATGACCCGGATTCAGCTGCGGCGCTGATGGGACGAGGCTTAGCGTATTATCAGGTGGGCCAAAACCGTAACGCGATCGCCGATCTGAGTAAAGCGATCGAGCAGAATCCCGATCACGGTTTTCCTCGCAAGTATCTCGGTGCGCTTTATCACGACCTCGGCAAGCTGGAACTTGCCAAGGAGCATCTGGATGCTGCTGTCAAGATTGATGCTTACGATGTGTTTGCCCGCAAGGCACGTGGCCGGCTGTTCTTTGATCAAGGT
Organism: Pirellulaceae bacterium; assembly: GCA_963714715.1. Lineage (GTDB taxonomy): Bacteria > Planctomycetota > Planctomycetia > Pirellulales > Pirellulaceae > JBFJVZ01. The sequence continues at coordinate 23,015 of CAVQPV010000061.1, forward strand.
GATTACGAGGCGTCGTTGCGCGAGTTTGGAATCGCGGTGAAGATCGACGCCAGCGACATCGAAGCTTTGGCCGGCCGCGGCGTGGTGCGGCATGCCATTGGCACGAACCTGAAGGCAGCGGCCGAGGACTTTGCCAATGCGATCGAATTGGCCGAGGAGACGGTCGAGAATGCGTACCTGTGGAATAATCTTGGCCAGGCCCAAATGGAACTCGGTCAGCTCGATCAAGCACTCATCCATTTGAACAAAGCGATTGAGTTGGATCCGGACTTCAGCGAACCACGCAGCCATCGTGCCTATTTGTTGGTAACCAACGGTCAGAATGACGCGGAGAAGGTGGAGCAGGCGAAAGCCGATGTCAAGGCCGTGTTTGTCTCCCGCGAGTCAAAAACCTATTGGGACTATCGAGCGTTGGCCGCGATCAACGCGCTGCTGGGCGATTATCAGCGAGCCGCAAAGTATCAGTCGCTTGGGGAGACGGTCTTGCGGCAAACCGGGCCAAGCCGATTTGTAAAGTCAGCCACGGCGGAACGGGAAAGCTACGAAAGAGCCGACCGACGCTGACGCCCAACCTACCCGACCAAACGTCTGCTGGCCGAAGCAAGTTGTCGACATGCTTTCCACCCGCGGTGCCCGATAGGCGTTTTCTGAAAAGCTATCAAATGGGTTTCGTTTAGATCGGCGCTGCCAACTGCCGATGAAACGAGTTATCTAGCTTTATCAATGGGAGTCCCGGAGTGCGCACCGACAAGAGCATGAAGTTCAACAATCGCGCGTGCCACAAGTACCTGGCATGGCTTGTGGCATTTGGCGTTTGCGCGGGCTGCCAGTCGGACGGACGACCATTCCGACTGACAAACCGGGTCGAGCCGACGGAATCGTCAAGCAGTGACGACTCTGACTCCGGTTCTCCGACCAAGCCATCGATCAACCAGGTAGCCTTTGATGCCGTCTCCGAGGTGACCAAGCCAGCTGATGTCGGCGTCTTAGAAGAACAAGCCGCTATCGAGGGGATGATCGCTGCCAGCGAACTCCAGGTATCCGACGAGGGCGATTCGCCGAACTCGATTGAAGCCTTGGAAGCGATTGCGATACAGAATCATCCTGCCATCATCGAGGCTCGCGGATTGGTTGACGCCTCGCGCGGCCAGTACGTGCAAGCCGGCTTGCCCTTCAATCCGTTGCTGCAGTATCAGGCGGAAGAAGTCGGAGACGTCGGATCGGCAGGGCTGCATACCCTTCGCGTATCCCAACAGTTCATCACGGCAAACAAACTGGGACTGGCACAGCAAGTGGAGGCGCAAACGGTCGCTCGCCGCAGCGCCGAACTTCAACGAGCGGAGCTGATCGTCTTGACGCGCGTCCGCGTCTCGTTTGCCAAGGCTTTCATCGCGCAACAGCGTGCTGAAGTGGCAAAGCAAATCGTGGAGCTTGCCGAGCAATCGGTGCAATCAGCAAAACTGCTCTATGAAGCCCAAGAGGTCTCCAAGGCCGCGCTGCTTCAAGTTCGCGTGGAAGCACAGCAAGCCCGCATCGGGGCAGACAACGCGGTGACCATCCTTGCCGCCCAACGACGGGCATTAGCAGCCGCAGTGGGCGTGAACATGCTGCCTCCCTCGCCACTGGTCGGCGAAGCCGTTGGCGTGCTGTCGGAAAAACCCTGGGAAGTGCTGGTCGAAACGATCACCAAGAACAGCCCCGAGCTGCTGGCAGCCGGCTCCAATTTCGAGCGCGCACGATGGGCGCTGCGGCTGGCTTGTGCGCAGGTGAGGCCAAATATTACCGGGCAAGCCGGCGTGGGGGTCGACACGATTAGCGATGATGCCTTCGCGGTCTTTGGCGTCAGCGTCCCGCTGCCAATTCGCAACCGAAATCAAGGCAACATCCGATCCGCCCGAGCCGAGGTTGCGACTGCGGCGGCGGCGAGCGAAAGAATACGCCTGGACCTTGAATCACGCCTCGCCAACGCGGTGGGAAGATACCAAGCCGCACGTCTGCGTCACCAACGGCTGCGCGATCAAGTCCTTCCGAACGCGGTGGAAACGTATGAGCTATCACGAGCGGCATTCGACGCCGGTGAGTCGAACTATTTGCAGTTGCTGACGTCACAGCGAACCCTGTTTGCAACCGAGTTGCGGATTTTGGATGCTTTGGGCGAAGCCAAAGAAGCTGCTGCCGAAATAGATGGCTTGTTAGTGACAGTTCAGTAGCGATTGCGGCCGCTTTTGTTTGCCTGCACGACACGCAGACCAGTGCGATGTCGCTTCGTGAGCACGCTGACCGCTAGCGCTACGGTCCACGCAGTTCTTGTCCCTGGCCAGCATGTTCGTGATCGTGACGATGCCCCGGCAGATTCTCAATCGTGACGGCCAACACCACACCCATCAGCAACGCCGCCGTCAGCTTCAACCGATCGTGGTGATGAAACGCAACTTCCGGCAATAAGTCTGCCAGCGAAATGCAGATAAAGAAGCCCGCCGACAACGCCAGTCCCCAGCCAAGCAGCGCACCATCGTCGGACAGATGAGTGGCGCCAAAATAAAACAACAAGGCACCGGCCGGACAGGCCAATGAAAACGCAAAATTCACAAAGCTTTGTTGTCTCGTCGTCCAGCCCCCTTTTTTCATCACGGAAGTGATCGCGAATGCATCCAGCGGTTTGTGCAAGAAGACCGCCAAGAACGTGCCCAGACCAGCAAGGCCAAGAAACGGGCTGTAGTACGTCTCCGCAGCGACGCTGGCGCCCAGGGCCACGCCATCCATCAACGTGTGGAGACCGAGGCCAAAAAACATTCCGAGCCATCCGAGTTCGGTGTCTTGGTCATGTGCATGATCACAGGGGTCAGCATGGTCGTGATCGTGGTCATGTGAGTGACTTTCCGGGGCCAGCTCATCAAACTCATCATGCGTATGTACATGAAACGCCCGCATCAGCAGAAACATCGCGATCACTCCCAGCAACGCTGCCCCGCCAGCCGTCGATGCGGATGCCAGTAGTTCCGTGGCATGCGGAAGCATGCGCAGCATGGCAATGCCAAGCATCAATCCGGCAACGAAACTCATCAGCAGCTGAGTTCGCAGGTGCGTCATCCGCATCACCGATGGCAGCCAGCCGCCCAACATCGACGCAGTTACGATAAAAACGCAGTAAACCACGAGCAGTGATTGAGACATGGATTGCCGACGGTACTGGGAGCCAACGTTGCCGGCACGCTCCGCGTGCCAGCGAAGTTGCAAATCCTACGTTTTTGCAACTTGGTTGCAAGTAGGTCCCACGGCGGGATACAATTTGCTAAGCTGACAGCGTCCAGTGAGTTGGTTGATGAAGAAGAATGAAACGAGCGAGGCCAGCGAATTCTCTACTGCCCAGGCAGCTATTCGTGATGCTGGATTGCGCGCCACGCCGGCACGCACAGCGACTTTGATCTTGCTGCGCCAGACGTCTGCCCCGATTACTCATGCCGAGGTTGCCGAACACCTCTCCTGCATCGGCGTTGACAAAGCGACTGCCTTTCGCAATCTGAACGATCTGACGGAGGCCGGATTGCTGCGACGCACCGAGGTTGGCGACCACGTCTGGCGGTTCGAGTCGGTCGATCCCTCAAGTGCCGGAGACGCAGGTCATCCACACTTTTTGTGTGTCGATTGCGGCACCGTCACTTGCTTGGAAAACGTCCAACTCACTGCCGGTAGCCGCCGGCAAAGTGCCAGCGTCGGCGAGGTCACGGAGATTCTGTTGCGAGGGCACTGCAACGACTGTCGATAACCGCCGAGAAATTCTCCGCCTTGATTCTCTGTTGGTGGCCCTTTTGGGCGTTCTTTAGCTTCACGGCGCGAGCCGTACGGTTATCCGCGTCCTCGCCAGGTCTCGCGCCCTCGGGCAGCTTGTCCGGAACTGGCAAGCAGGATGCAAGCCATCGGTTTGCTGCGGAGCGCTTCCAGCAGGCGATGGTTTGAGGCCGAAAAGCCCGGCAAAAACGGCGGAGCACGTGACGGCTCTTCAAACTCGCCCGCTTGCGGCGTGTCGATTTAATCAGCCGCACGGCGTTAGCCGCGGTTTTCCCCGCCACAAAACCGGGGCTAACGCGGCTAACGCCCATCGGCTAATCATTACAGTTCGCGAAACGACTAAATCGACAAGCCGCTTGCCGGAGAGTCGCCCTGTCAGGGAGCGGAGAGGGCCCTTCCCGGTCGCTACCGCGGCCGACCTCGAGTGCAAGCACTTTCCTGGCATCAACTCTTTTTTCAAGAAAGCCGAGATTCACATCGACACCGCGTCGATAATTGGTATCTTCAAAGTGTCTTTCTAATTGTACCAGTGCCTACGGCTGGATTCTTGACGGCGTCTCTACGCCCAATAGTGGTTCACTCTAGGTCCAATCGCTTGCGCGATGGCAGAAGACGTGGATTCCCCAGCGGCAACGTGCCTCTGGGATCCCAGAACCAAATGAGTTTCTTTATCAGGATTTTTGTATGAACATTTACGTAGGCAACCTTAGTTTTGATGCAACCGAAGGGGACATCGAGCACGCATTCAGCGAGTTTGGAGAAGTGAAATCGGTCAGCATTGTCAAGGATCGCGATACGGGCCGATCGCGCGGCTTTGGCTTCGTCGAGATGCACGACAAAGAGTCAGGCCAAAAAGCGATCGATGGTTTGAATGACCAGCAGATCGCCGGTCGGCCTGTGACCGTCAACGAAGCTCGACCGCGTGAACAACGCAGTGGCGGCGGCGGTGGTGGTCGCGGTCGTTGGTAACGATCATCGTTCGGCGTCTCGGATGCCAACCCGGTCTCATCATCGGGTTGCCTCCTGAACGTCGTCCACCCCCCCTTTTTGAAACACGTTCTCAGCTTGCGACCTGATCACGACCTCCGACTTCCAACGTGGTAGAAAAGAAAAATGCAAATCGAGAAACATCGGGTCGTTTCGATTGACTACACGTTGACCGACGACGACGGTCAAGTGATTGACTCATCGCAAGGCGCGGCACCGCTGACGTACCTCCATGGCGGTGGGAACATCATCCCAGGATTGGAGGCCGCGCTCGAAGGGAAGACCAGCGGTCAACAACTGAACGTGTCGATTCCGCCGGCCGATGGATATGGCGAGCGGCGGGATGAGCTGAGACAGGTGGTCGAGCGTGAGCAGTTCGGGGAGATCGATGATTTGGAAATTGGCATGCGTTTCCGCGTCCCTATGGAGGACGGGGGTCAGGTCGTCGTCAGTGTCGTCGAAATTCGTGATGACGAGGTCACCGTTGACGGCAACCATGAACTTGCCGGGGTGAATCTTCACTTCGATGTGGAAATTCGCGACGTGCGTGAAGCAACGCCGGAAGAGATTGACCATGGTCACGTTCATGAGGCTGAAGGACATGTTTGAACAACAGGTACAGCCCATGGATGAACTCCGCGTCGCAATCTGGGATCTTCTCTACCGAGCGGAAGATTCAAAGTCGATCGATGAGATTGCTGAGTTGACGCAGCAAGATGACGCCACGATTCGTGCAGCGGTCGACCATGAATGGTTCACGGTCACCGATGCCATCGTCGCGATCAGTCATGACGCCCCGAGCACGTGATTTTGGTTCGTCTGCCAGACTCTTCGAACGTTGCGACAGTCAGCGAATGACCAACGTGCCGACCAACTCCTCTCGTCACCAATACGTGAACGGGAACATTGTCCACGAATTCACAGCCAACGCAGCATCCAAGGCCAACAACAATGATGCTTATCCTGCGACTCGCCGTCCTCTTCGCCTTGGTGTTTCTTTCGGCACCGTGCTGCTGTGCGAAAGTGCGCGTTTTCATTCTTGTCGGCCAATCGAATATGGAAGGCAAAGGAGCGATCAAACATCTTGAGCAATTGCTGGCCGATCCGACGACGGCTCCGACTTACCGGCATCTTCGCGATGGTGACGGTTGGTCCAAGCGAGATGATGTGACCATCAAATACAACGATGACCGCGGTCACGGGCCGTTGTCGGTCGGTTACGCGACTCCGACAAATCGATTCGGACCGGAACTTCAGTTTGGCCATGCGATTGGCGACGTCATCGATGACCCTGTGCTGATCATCAAATGCGCTTGGGGTGGACGTGCATTGGCTGTGCGATTTCGTCCTCCCAGCAGTGGTAATGGCGACTACACAACGCGTGACAAAGACACGAAGGAACTGAAACCGCTGCCTACCGAGACGTATGGCGAAGCGTACCGTGACACCATGCGAATCGTGAAAGAGACGTTGTCCGACATCAAGAGCGTGATGCCCGCGTACGACGGCTCCGGTTACGAATTGTCGGGGTTCGTGTTCTTTCAAGGATTCAATGACATCATCGATGACAAGAAGATCGATGAATACGGGGAGAATCTTGCCAACCTGATCCGCGATGTTCGCAGAGACCTCAATGCTCCAAAGCTGCCCTTTGTTATCGGTGAACTTGGCCAGCAGGGTTCCGAGCCGGAGGCACGCTACGCCGAAAAACACTTTCGGTTTCGCAAAATCCAGTCGGATGTTGCGAAGTTGGATGAGTTTGTCGGGACGGTTTGTTTCGCAGAAACGGCGAAGTATGTGGTCAAGGACGGCGACACCTTTGACGGCGGTTACCACTACTTTGGTCGCGCCGACACCTTCTTTCACATTGGGCAATCGTTCGCCGATGCGATGCTGACTCTCGTGCCTTCCGATGACTGACGGCCGGCGATTCAGCTTGGTAGGCGACGACGCGATCTCCGACATCGAAAATAATTCAATCACCTTTTGACATCGCCAGCACTTCCGACAACGGCAATTTCAGGATCTCTGCCGTCTCCAGCAGTTGCGGGTTCGACAGATAGGGAATCAACTCCTGCCTGGCGGTGGCCGAATGACGGTATTGGCAGACGATGAACACCGAATTCGTACGATGGTCGACGGTAATCTTCTGAATCGATGGACAGGCGGCGGCGATCGCACCCAAATGACCATCGAACACCGAGACTACCTGATTCGGCTGCATCGCCGTCACGATCTCTCTTTTCTGCCAAGCGGAACGCAAAGTCATCCCGGCCCACATTATCAAGGCGAATGCCGCAGTGACGAAAAACAACGCACGCAACGAGAACGTGGCGCCACGATCGCTCGGATTGGTATTGTGATTGCGCATGGGAAACTAATCCGGCCGTTGATTTGATCTCGCCTCGTAAGGCAAGTGTCTTAGATCTTCGGTGTTCCGCGGATGTAAAGCTACGGCAACGTGCCAGATTCGCGGCAAACTTGCTCGATCAAATCCACTCCCTCGTCGCCCCCCGTCCACCAGTAGGGGATGATGCTCGCCAGATTGCGCGAGCCATCAGCGTCCTGGCCCTGCTTGTTGTCCAACTTGATCGTGGCACCGAGTCCTTCGAGGATTTCCACCGCGTCAAAAACCAACGGTTGCTCAGCCACAGCGGCCAGCTCGCCAAGCGGCAAAACACTGATGAACAACGCACCGCTGAGCAAACACAGATGGCTCGAATTCATTTCTCGTCTCCAATGAGTCCCACTGTCCGGCATATACTGTTCTGATGTGAGTCCAGTCCTGATGCAACCAACCAAGGGTACCAACATGGCTTTCCCAAATCGACGCGTTTTCCTCAGAAATGTTGCCCTTGGTACGACGATGGCGATGGCCACACGTTCATCCGCCGTCGCAGCTGATAGCGGCGCAGGGGGATCAATGAATTTCGGTTTGGTGACTTACCTGTGGGGCAAAGACATGGATTTGCCGTCACTGATCGATGCCTGTGAAAAGTCCGATGTGGCGGGCGTCGAATTGCGGACCCAGCACGCTCACGCTGTCGAGCCCAGTCTGACCAGACAACAACGCGACGAAGTCCGCAAACGCTTTGCTGATAGCCCCGTTCAGCTCGTCGGTTATGGATCCAACGCACAATTTCATGAAAACGATCCGGACAAATTAAAACAGAATATCGAACTCACAAAACAGTACATCCATCTGATGCACGATTGCGGTGGAACCGGCGTCAAAGTCAAACCGAATGGTTTCTCCAAAGGGGTGCCGCGAGAGAACACGATTGAGCAGATCGGTAAAGCACTGAACGAAGTCGCTAAATACGGCGAGGGATTCGGGCAACAAATTCGAGTCGAAGTACACGGACGTGGCACAAGCGAACTGCCCGTGATCCGCGACATCTTTCAAGTAGCCGATCATCCCAATGCCACGGTCTGCTGGAACAGCAACGATGTGGATCTCGAAGGTGAAGGATTAGAACACAACTTCGATTTGGTCAAGAATCGTTTCGGCGCGACCGTCCACGTTCGTGAGTTGAACATCGGCGACTACCCCTACGGCCAGTTGATGAAGCTGTTTGCGAAGATGCAGTACCGGGGCTGGATTCTGCTCGAGGCGCGTACCGATCCGAAAGACAAAGTCGCTGCATTGATCGAGCAACGAAAGGTATTTGAGGAGTTAACCGGGTAGCCGCTGAGAACGCTCGTTGGCAAGCAGCAATCCGTTGTTACTGCGCACCGTCCTTTTCAAGCGGAATCGGCTGGCCATGGGGATCCAGCCCCGGTGCCTCGGTGACGCGGTCCAGTTCGTCTCTCAAATGACGCCCCGTAAAGTGCTCGAATTTTTCAGCCTTATCATGAATGCGATCGGTCTCGGCATTGGTTTCCACGACCAGGTACTGTTCCCACAGCCGGTGGGAACGAATCAGTGCCCGCGGCGTGATCTCGCCCGGATCCGGTCAATCGATAGACATTGTCCACAAAATCGATCTCGCCGCTCCGTCGCAGAAGCGCCAACGCCATTGCCAGTGACGATCGATTCGCAAACAGCTGCTCGGCCAGCTGGCTTTGCGTCGCTTGTCCGTGCTGAACGTTCTTCGCGTCGATACAGCAGCGCCACGATATCGTCGCACAGAATTCGCAACGACAAGATGCGGCGACGAACAAATTTGACGATCACGCCGTGCCTGGGAGCAAAGAAGGCCGCCACTGCGAACAACAGTCCGGCGACGACCGCCATCATGCCGGCGGTTGTGGTGCTGCGATATCCAAACCATGTCGGCACGATCAGCGCACCGAGGTGACCAAGGACAGCCGCTGCAATCGCGATCAACACACTGAAAACAATCATCACGCCCAATCGATCCGTCAGCATGTACGCAGCCGCAGGGGGAACAACAAACATCGCGACCACCAGAATGCTGCCGACACTCTCGAAGCTCGCCACCGCCGTGACCGAAACCAAGACCATCAAGGCGTAATGCATCGTTTGGCGGAAATTCCCATCGTCGTCGACAAGGAAGGATCGAACGAACTGATCTTCAGTTCCTTGAAAAAGAAGACCACGAGAACAGCACGTTGATCAGGGCAACGACACGCCAGCATCAGGGCCGCACGTGGCACGTCACGGCCAAATACCTGAACCGTATCCAAGGGTGTCAATTCGATCGCACCGTACAAAACGCAGCCCGGATCAAGGTCGACCCGATCGGCTGCTTGCACGAGCATCACGATTCCAAGGGCGAACAGGGACGTGAACACCACTCCCATCGACGCTCCCTCGTCGACTTTGCCGATCCCGCGTATCCATTCGGTAAACAGGGCCGTCAGCACGCCGACAATCACGGCCCCCAGGAACATCGGCAGACTGCTGCGACTGTGGGTAATCAGAAATGCCGCTGCGATCCCCGGCAGCACGGCATGAGTCACTGCATCGCCCAGCATGCTCATCTTACGAAGCACCAGGAAATTCCCGAGCACCGCCGAAGCCACGGCGCACAGCGATCCGACAACGATGATCCAGCCGTCAAGAGCCCAATTCCAGTTCAACGCGGCAATCATCAACTCGCTCCCATGTTGCGGCCGCAGCGAGTTCGTGCGGGCTCACAGGAACATGAATCGTCAATTCGCTTTCTTCGAGCAATTCTTCCAACTTGTCGATCACCTCCGGTTCCAATACATGTTCGATATCATCCGCATCTCGATCGACCAAACCTGGTGCGACTTCGGCGTACGCAATCAAATACATTTCCCACATGCGATGTTGTCGTGTGAGTCGAGCGGCTTCGACATAACCCGCTCGCGTCAAATAGGTCGCGTTGCCGCGTTGCCTGACCAGTTGGTCATCTTCGGCCGAACGAATCGCACGCAGCAAGTCGGCCATGAGTCCAACTTCGCATCGGCAACAATTGATCGATCGATACGGTCGCCTTGGAGTTGTACGACTCGCCACGCTGCTGCGGCTCGATTACCTCATACATCGCCCGCAACAAATGTTGACGATCAACACGCCGATTCAGGCGGCGGCGACGCAGATAGCGCACCAGCACACCGCGTGACGTGCCCAGAATCATGCTCAAGAAGAAAAACAACGAACACACCAGCACAATCATGGCACCCGAGGGCAGCCTCGGGAAACACGGCACTCATCATTGCCCCGACAACACTTCCGATGGTCCCGATCGCGGCCGCGTACAGCATCATCCGCCACATGCGCTCGGTCCAAAATCGAGCCGCCGCCGACGGAGTCACCAACAACGCGATCATCAAAATCAGACCGACCGCCTGCAATCCGACGATCGTGATCAACACAACCATCGACATCAGCACAACATCCAACAGCACGACTGGAAAGCCCCGTGAACCGGCAAAGGCTTCGTCAAAGCACAGCAGCTTCAGTTCCTTGTACAGCAACAAGCACCCAGCAATTGCGAGCACCGACGCCAACATAATCAATTGCACATCGCTTTCCCGCATCGATGCGGTTTTGCCATAAATGAAACTTTCCAACCCCGCTGCGTGCCCCGTTTCCATCTGCTGGATCACTCCCAGAATCGCGACACCGGCACCAAAAAAAACGCTCAACACGATGCCGAGCGCAGTGTCTTCTTTGAACCTGGTCTTGATTGCGGATCCAAAGAATCACTCCGACACCCACCAACCCGCTGAGCGTCGCGCCGGTCAGCAGCAGTGGAATCGATTTGCCGTCAAGTCCCAGTGCCGTGCCGACCATGAAAGCCAGTGCGATTCCCGGCAGGCTGGCGTGACTGAGCGCGTCACCCATCAGCGCGCGTTTGCGTAGCAGCGTAAAGCTGCCAACCAATCCCGCCGCGCCGCCCAACGTGGCCACTCCCAACATCACCACTCGGGTGTTGTAGTCATCCAACAACAGCACGCGTCGCCATTGTTCCCAGGACGGCCAATCAGCGGAGCGGCCGGCAAGCGAACTGGATCCCGATGGTGCTGCCAGCAGGGTCGGCGAGTTGGCAAACCAGCAAAAGCTAAGCACGGCCAGTCGTTTCAGCGTCATAAAGCCTGCTCCCGACGCCGCATCGCTTCGGTCACCTCATCCAGCAGCGTCAATCGACCGCCGTACGTCTTTTGCAAGTTCTCTGACGTGAATGTTTCCGCCACCGGCCCGTGGGCCACGATCCGCATGTTCAACAGCACGACGTAATCAAAGTACTCCGGCACCGTTTGCAAGTCGTGATGAATGACCACGGCGGTTTTTTGCTGCTTCTTTAAGTCTCGCAGAATGTCGACGATCGCACGCTCGGTCGCAGCATCGACGGCAGCGAAAGGTTCGTCCATCAAATACAAATCAGCATCTTGCACCAGCGCTCGCGCCAGAAATGTTCGTTGTTGCTGGCCGCCGGAAAGCTGACTGATCTGTCGATCGGCCAGTTCGGCGATGCCGACCCGCTGCAGCGCATCGAGCGCCCGCAGACGGTGCTTTCGACGGACCGGCAAACACCAGCCGATTTCGTCGTACAAGCCCATGGCGACGACGTCCAACGCGCTGACCGGAAATTGCCAGTCGACACTTTCCCGCTGTGGCACGTAGCCGACTCGATGACGGTTCTTGCGATACGCTTCGCCGAACACGCGGACACGCCCCGATGCCGTGGGGATCAAGTCCATGACGGCTTTCAGGAGTGTACTTTTGCCGGCGCCGTTGGGACCGACCACCCCAATCAGCTGTCCTGCCGGCAGATCGAATCCAATGTCCCAAATCACCGGCTTGCGGTGGTACGCGACTGTCAGATCGTAAACACTCAGCGGCACCGACTCGTCGTTGCCGTAATCGGTTGATACGCTTGACAAATCTTGGGTGCTAGCTGCTGGATCGGCTGGTTGCGAAGCTGTCATTCGTTTTATTCACTCAGTTTGCCGTTCAAGCCTTTTTCATTCGCCTCTCCGCCCAAGGCTCGCACCACGGTGGTGATATTGTGATCCAACATGCCAACGTAAGTGCCTTCGTAACTCCCGGCGGTGCCCATGGCGTCGCTGAACAGTTCACCACCGATCGTGACATCGTGGCCTCTGGATTGCGCCCTTCGATCAACGCGTCGATGTTCTTTCGCGAGACGCTACTTTCGACAAAGACCGCCTTGACGTTCTTTTCCACTAGCATGTCCACCAGCTCGTTGATCCGCTGCAGACCAGCCTCTGACTCTGTCGACAAGCCTTGCACGCCCTGAACGTCCAGGGCGTAGGCGCGCCCAAAATAGTTGAACGCATCGTGCGACGTCACCAAGACCCGGCTGCCCGCGGGGATCGTGCCGGTTGCCTTCACTCCGTACTCGTGCAGCCTGGCCAGTTCGGCTTTGAATTCGCTTGCGTTGCGTTGGTAATCGGCCGCGTGCGCAGGATCAAATTCGGCCAGTGCTTTTTCGACGGCATCGACACACTGTGACCACGCCGAAACGTCGTTCCAAACATGGGGATCAAAATGACCTGCAAAGTCCTCCGGTTCCAGTAACAAGGCTTCGTCAATTAGCTCCGTGACGGCAAGAACCGGCTTCTTTCGCGCAATTTTGATCAACGTGTCCGTCATTTTGCCTTCCAGCATCAAGCCGCAATAGAACACGATGTCGGTCGACATGATCGTCTGAACGTCATCGCGCGTCGGTTTATAGAGGTGCGGATCGACTCCGGAACCGCAGATCTGTATCACCGATACATGATCACCACCAACGTTGCGAACGAGGTCCGCTACCATCCCAACCGTGGCGACGGCCTGGAGCGGCTCGCTTCCGTCCGGCGCGGTCTGGCCCGCTGACTGCGAACCCTGATTCGGCTTGCTGTGGCAACCTGGCAGCACGAAAACCACCGTGAGCACCAGCAAGGCGAGGCCTGCGTGTTTGTTGATGACGATCATGGAAGTCACGGATATCGCGCGAATTAAGAATTGTAAAGATTTAGCTGTTGCTAAACCTTGCCGACAATTGTAGCCTCTGCTAAACTTTTTGCAAGATCGTTCATTGGTCTGTCCGATCGCAGATGTTCATCGCTGGAGACATGGTTTGTCCCGCTTATCGAAAACAGCAAGTAACCCGTTTCGCCGCACGCGGAATGATCACGCTAACGAGACGGCTGAAGACTATGTCGAGGCGGTCCACAGCATCATCGACGAAGACGGAACGTGCCGCGCCAGCGACCTGGCGCGAGAATTCGCGGTCAGCCATGTGACGGTGCACCGCATCGTTACCCGTTTGCAGGACGAGGGACTGCTGGAAACTGAACCCTACCGACCGATTACATTGACGGCCAAAGGCACACGGTTGGCAAAAAAAGTTCGCCAGCGTCACGAAGTCGTCTATCGGTTTTTATTGGCGATCGGCGTTGATCCGGAAATCGCGGCCATCGACACCGAAGGCATCGAGCATCACGTCAGCCAACAAACGCTGGACTGCTTCGAGCATTCGCTTGCCCAGCTCCAGCGAACGTAAATCACAGATGTGAGAGCGGAACACACGTTCGCCAACAGGTCGCTGAATCCCGTGTCATCTCTGAACCGAAACCGACGACGACGCGTTTTTGCTGTGGCAGCAGTGTTGCTTGGTCTTGGTGTTGCGTTTTTGCTCTGCGAGATTGCGCTCCGCGTCTATGTCGCGTCCCGAGGTTGGACGCCGAATTGCTACGTCACTGGCCTGACCTTCTTCGTACCTCATAACCGTGCAGGACATACGCTGCGTCCCGGTCTGCGTTTGAAGTCGTCAGCGTACGATATCTCCATCAACGCCTTGGGATTGCGGGGACCGGAGATTGAACGCGACAAACCGGAGAGCGTCACCCGAATTGCTGTGCTGGGCGGCTCGAGCGTGTTCGGATACTTGGTTCCCCGCGGACAGGACTCTTGTCGTCAATTGGAGCGAATCCTGAAAGACCGGCGGTTCGACGTTGAAGTGCTGAACGCTGGAGTGCCCGGTTTCAACATGACTCAGTGTCGTTATCGCTACGAAGATGAGATCGCGCGTTTGCGGCCCGACTATGTGCTGCTCTATCTTGGCTGGAACGATACACGCTTTCTGATCAACGATAATGCAGAGAAGGCGAACAAGACTCCACCGCCACCTCCCCTGTTGAAAAGAATTCTCTCCCACAGTGTGCTCTACGGTTTTGTCCGCTATCGACTCTTCCCCCAAACGGCCCCACAGTTTGCTCCTCCTTCCTCGGTCGATGTGAAGGTCACCGCTGCGGGTGCCGCAGGATTTCGACAGGATCTCACGTTGTTGCTCGAGGCGATCGAAAAATCAGGAGCAACGCCAATTGTCTCGACTCAAGTGATGGCCAGCGGGGAGCATTGTGATGGTCTCGAACGGTTCCTCGGAAACTCGGCCGAACAGATCGAAGCGAATCGAAGAATCGGCAGTTGGATAACGAATCAAATGCGTGAATTTGCTCAAAGCCGGAGCCTCCTGCTGGTCGACTGCGCTGCCGAAGTGAAGTGCAATGGTGCCGTGCTTGGTGATGCCATTCATCTGACCAAGGAAGGCCACGCGCGCGTAGCGGAACGGTGGGCAAGCAAGATCATTCCGCTGCTAACATCGAATGAAAGGCAAGACGGCGAAAGTACTCCATGACACGCCGGGGATTGTCGCCGAGCTCTCCGAGCTCGGAAGCAGACTTGTCTTCACATCTCGCTCGTCCGAAAGTGCGTGCCGTTTGCTTCGCAGTCGTGGTGCGTGGGGCAAGCTACCGGATTGGGGATGCTGCTACCGAGTTCGGAGAACTCGGCGACAGTCATTCATAG
The DNA here is from genome assembly GCA_963714715.1 of Pirellulaceae bacterium. GTDB lineage: Bacteria > Planctomycetota > Planctomycetia > Pirellulales > Pirellulaceae > JBFJVZ01. The sequence goes on from CAVQPV010000061.1 coordinate 38,043, forward strand.
ATGTTCTTCATCTGCCAGGCGTCGAGCGAGCGGAGCTGCGCGTCTTGGCCCTGGGCGCGGAGCGAGACGCCGACGCTGTCTTCGCGTCCCGGATAGACTCGCAAGGCGACACACTGCTTGCCGTTGACGAATACCTCGACGACGCTCTTGTCGATAAACACGCGAAGCTTCAGCGGCTCGCCCTTTTCCATCGCGACCTGTGCCGTTTCCGGCGGTCGCGAACGCACGTCCGGCAGGATCGACGAACGCGTATTGTCGAGCGAAATCACGCCCGGCAGCGGTCCTCTTCGGTGGCGCGGTCGCGATATCCCCGCTCGGGCAGGAACGCGATCCGCGTCACCTCTTCCGCGTCGGCCGAACGCAGCACATTCAGTTCCACCATGGGCGCACCCTTCGGATCGATCTCGGCGACCAGTTCCATCGCGTTGCCGCTGAACGCCTTCCAGGACGATCTCCTCGTTGGCCGGCAGCGTCATCGCGTCGACGTGGGTGTGCTCGCCCCGCAGCGATTCGATGTCTCCGGCGGGCTCGATCCCCAACTGGTCCTTGCCGATCAAGCGTCAAACGCCGCGGCAGGGTCATGATCTGATTCCAGCCCTTCGTCGGCTTGGCCGGGTTCATGTTGAAGATCGCGATCACGCCGCCCTTGCCGTCGGGGCAGGCGGACGGTGCATGCACGCCGCCCGGTCCGCTGGGCCCGAAGTTGAAGTCGCTGCCGTAGGTGACCACGAACTTGTCGCGCTCGGTGTCGTAGTCGCCCAGCAGATACTTGCCGCCGCTGGTGTGGCTGAAGTGCAGCAGGATGTGCCGGTCGCCGATCGGCCAGAAGTAAGGGCAGGCACCGTCGTCGCCGACCATGCCGTATCGATCGTCTTCCAGAAACGGATGGAGGTACTCCCACTTGGCCAGGTCCTTCGAGCGATGCAGGAATTCGGCGCGGATCGGCTTTCCACCCGGCCCCTCGTTCACGGTGCCGGCCGTCAGCGCGTAGTACATCCCGTCGCTGCTTCCAGATGCACGGATCGAAGATGTTGTAGGGAAGCGGCGGATCGCCCGGCTTTGGCAGCGGAATCACCGCCTGGCCGGTCACCTTCTCCCAGTTCAACAGCAGCGGATCGCTGGAGACGGCGACCATCGTGCCGGCCGCAATGCCGTGGTAGATGGCGATCACTCGGTCTTCTTCCACCAAGGTCGAACCGGAAAAACACTTGTCTTCCGGGTGCGGATAGATCGCCAGCGGCAGGTCGCGCCAGTGGATCAGATCGTCGCTGACGGCGTGGCCCCAGTGCTGACGCGTGTCTTCCGGCGGATAGGCCTGATAGAACAGGTGCCAGCGTCCCTGCCAGAAGCAGAGACCGTTGGGATCGTTCAGACGGCCTTCCGGATTCACGTAATGATAGATCGGGCGATGCGGATCGCCGGCCTGTGCGGCTCGCGACTTGATCATTCGCTGCAGCAAGGGATTCGTCTTGAGTTGTTCCTCTTGCTCGGCCAGCGTCTCGGCAAACGTGTATTGCGGAACGAGAGATGGCTCACCGACTTTGGGCCTCGGCTTGACGACCGGCCACTGGTCCAGCGCCGGCTTGCGGGGTGTGTCCGACTGCACGATCTGATCGACATTGATGTGCCCCCAGCCGCCCGTTGCCGTTGTCGACGATCTGAATCACCGCCTGCTTGCCGGCCAACTCATCGACATCCCACGATTGCCAGTCGAGCACTTCTTTGTCCGTCGACCTTCAGGGCCGGTCCGACCGCGGTGCGTACGACTTTTCCATCCACCAGCAGGTTGATGCAGGTGGCTTCCGAGATAATTCCCCGCGCCGATCAGGAAGTTGATGTGGCGGCGCTGGATCGTGAACGGCGGCGAGGTGAGCGTTCCCGTCGACGGGTCTCCGTCCAGGTAGGTGTTGACCAGCCCCTGGCCCTGATGACCGGTAACGCGGTTACGTGGATTCACGTTGGCCTCGGGCCGGGCCGCTCTCCAAACGCGTCGCCGGTGGTTTTCCACTGACCGTAGGTATCGCCTTCGAAATCGGCGATCAGCAGATCGGGTCGTCCCTCGGATGCAGGCGACTCGTTCGTTTGAGCGTTCGCGTGGTGTCCAATCGACGACAAGACTGCAGAGACCATCGTCAAAACCATTGCTATACTGGTTGTTTTGCTTGCCATCTTCCTTTTCCTGTCATGTCCTGACTGGGTGTAATCCATGTTCGTCGTGACAATGCAACGAGAGACAACGTGACGCGGAGGAGAACGTGTATGTGGACTGGCGTGCAGAATATCATGTTGGGGCTGCTGATGTTGAGCCTGTTGTCACCGGCCTGGGCCCAAGACGGCATCTTGGCGGGTGGCCCCGACCCAACCATTGTTGCCACGCAAGATAGCCACGGCAGTGCGGCGTACTATGTCGTCTCGACGGGGCGGGGTGTGCCGATTTCCTATTCGCCGGACTTGAAGGATTGGAAACGGATCGGGCGCGTTTTTGAGGAAGATGTGCCCAGTTGGGCTAAGCAGGAGGTGCCAAAGTCTAGCGGCATCTGGGCACCTGATCTCAGTTTTCACAATGGCCTCTACCACCTCTACTACTCCGTATCCAGCTTCGGTAGCCAGCGCAGCGTCATCGGCTTGGCGGTCAACAAGACACTTGATCAAAACAGCAACGAGTACCAGTGGATTGATCGGGGAAAGGTCATTGGGTCGTCGCCGGGCCAGTGCGATTTCAACGCCATCGATCCCGCGTTGTTCGTCGACGACGACGGCCTGTGGTACCTGTTTTTTGGTTCATTCTGGTCGGGCATCAAGGCGGTGCCACTGGATCCTGCCACAGGCAAACCGAAGGATCATGCCGAGATCATGTCCGTAGCGGCACGGCCACACCAGCGAAGCCATGCCATCGAGGCAGCTTTCGTTATTCGTCATGGCGGCTACTACTACATGTTCGTGTCTTGGGATCGCTGCTGCGATGGTGCCGACAGCGACTACAAGGTCATGGTCGGCCGATCCCCAAAGGTCACCGGCCCCTACGTCGATGCGAGCGGGCGCAAGATGCTTGATGGAGGCGGCACGCTTGTCTTGGCTGGGAACGAGCGGTGGCGCGGGCCGGGACACAACAGTGTTTTGACGACGGCAGCAGGACAATGGTTTGTCCATCATACGTATGACATCGAAAACTTGCCTGCGCAACGAATCCTGCAGATTCGGCCGATGTCCTGGACGCCCGCCGGCTGGCCCAAAGTGGGCGAGCCAGTTTTTTGAGTGAAATGAAAAGACAAGTGAATGTGTTGATCGGGTTGAACAAGTCAGCAACATCTGCCGCGATCGGCGGCACGCACAAATGCGACCAATCACCGCGTGAAAAAGCGACTCGACAGGGGGCCGCATCATTGTAGGCGATATGGGATGGAGATACGTTGAAACACTGTTTGGCTGCCAAGAACCGTTATTCCGCTAGCTGAGGCCCAGTTGCGATGCGCCGCAAGAATACATGTTTCGATGATCGTCATGGTGTCCCCCGACGCCGTTTTCTCAAGTCGGCCGGCGTGGTTGCCACGCCCATTGCGGCTCCTTATGTGATTCCAAGCAAAGTGTTGGCGGCACCCGGTAATGTCTCCGCCAACGAGCGTCTGACACTCGGGTTCATCGGCGTTGGCGGGAAAGGTGGTGGAGCGCTGCGAGAAATGGTCAAGCGCATGCAAAACGGTGAAGTCAACATCGCTGCCGTCTGCGATATCGATGCGAAGCGACTGCAGAATGCCGTACGCACGGCCGGTCCGCAGGCGGACAGCTACCATGACTACCGATACCTGCTGGACCGCAACGATATCGATGCCGTCATTATCTCGACGCCGGATCATTGGCACGCGGCCCAGATGGTTCATTCAGCCCAACGCGGAAAGCATGTCTATGTCGAGAAGCCGGCGTGCTGCACCGTCGAGGAAGGCCGGGCGATGGCTTTCTACGATTTCCAGCTAAGAAAATGACCGTGATTGGCATCACGGGGACAGATGGAAAAACCACCACCGCGAATTTGCTTTATCATATTTTGAAAGCGGAGGGCATAAGGGCGGGAATGATTTCCACTGTCAATGCTGTGATTGGCGACCAGGTGCTGGATACCGGTTTTCATGTCACCACCCCCGATGCTCCGGATTTGCAGCGTTATCTTTCGATGATGGTGGCCTCTGGCCTGACCCATGTGGTCCTTGAAACCACCTCCCACGGAATTACGAGCAAAAACGCGTCGATGCCTGTGAATTTGATATCGGGGTTGTCACCAATATCACGCATGAACATCTCAACGATCATGGCGGCAGTCTTGAACGCTATCGGGCTGCAAAGGCGCGCTTGTTCTCTGGTTTAGCTGCCACGCAGCCAAAACCTCAGGGTAATCCTCGGTTGAGCGTGACCAACCGCGATGACGCCTCTTATGCATATCTGCAAGCCTTCATCCCAGGGCCACAGGTTTGTTATGGGCTGATGCCAGATGCTGATATTTATGCCAGAGATATTCAATTTAATCCCTCGGGGATTCATTTCACTGCGGTTGGAGATGATTTTGAAGTGGAGGTCAGCAGTCGCTTGGCGGGCGCTTTCAACGTCTCCAACTGTCTGGCAGCGCTGTCCACTGCGGTTGTGGGTTTGGGCATCCATCCCCCAGTTGCGGCCCAGGGCATCGCGGCACTCGCCGGGATTCCTGGCCGCATGGAACGCATCGACCTGGGTCAGGATTTCACCACCATTGTGGATTTTGCCCACACCCCGAACGCATTGCTGAATGCCCTCAAAGCTGCCAGAACTATGACGGCTGGCCGGGTGATCGCCATCTTTGGTTCGGCCGGTTTGCGGGATCGTGAGAAGCGCCGCATGATGGCTGAAGTTTCTGCCGAGTGGGCTGATCTCAGCGTGCTGACAGCAGAGAGCCACAGAATCGCTTGACGAAATTCTGGATGAAATGGCCGCGGGCGCAAAATCGCAGGGTGGGGTTGAAAATCAAACTTTTTGGCGCATTCCCGATCGCGCTGAGGCCATCCGCTTTGGGATTGAATTGGCGCGGCCGGGGGATATTGTGTTGGCTTGCGGCAAAGGACACGAGCAATCGATGTGTTTTGGGATAACCGAATATCCCTGGGACAACCGGACGGCTTTGCACCGCCGCAGCGCCGGGGGAATCTGCGGGGTGAATGCCCCCCCCATGCCTTACTTACCCACACGAGATTAAGTCTTTTGCGGTTTCTTGTTTGAAGCCGCATCGGCAAATTATGCCGCACAACCTGCATGCATGCCGAATTCCGATTTGATCTGATTTCAAAATACTTTCTGGCATTCACATAATATGTCTTTTTGCTTCTTGACAGAGCCTGCCCACTGCAATACTATATAGGCATAATCGAAAAGGAGACTAAAATGAGAAACTTCAAATTGTTTAAAGTAATTTCGTTTATGATTTTGACATCGATGATCTTGGCCGCAGTTTTAGTGCCGCAGCAAATTGCTTATGCCAAATCTGATTTGGTGGGGCTTACTTTCGTCAATAACTCCGATAGTTTGGCCTCATTGCGTTTATATGGAAATGGGGAGTTTTATTACTTTTTGGTTTATCCCGGCGAGACCAAGTATTACACCCCCGTCAGAGGTGAATATGACGTCACCTTTTTCTCCTGCGGGTTGTATGTCAACAAAGAGTTAGACCTCACCAAACAAACCAAATTGGTTGTCCCCTCTTGTGGTACGCTCGCATATCAGAACAACAAAACCCCTGCTGGCGTAATCGATGGCGGTCAGGTGATCAAATTGGTGAAGGTTACCTTTGAAAACGAAACCAATGGATATGTTGAAGGTAATTCTCCAAGGCCCGGCTACCTATGTATTCACCTTCAATATAGATCAAGACAAAACTTACACGATTTCAAAAGGGGATTACACCTATAGGGTGTACGGCTGTGGTGGATCCTTTAGCGGTGAATTTTACGCCCATCATGGCAAGATAGCCAAATTTACCTGCCCCTAGCGGGCCTGCATTTTCTGTAAAAAAAACTCCCAGATTCGGTTCAGACCCTGGGAGTTTTAATTCTTAGCTGGATTTTGTTCTATGGTGCAGGCGGAGGGCGACCCACGGGAACTTGCTGGGTATTGGCAGCCTGACAGTAACGGGCCGCGATCCAGCCTTGTTCCAGCGAGGTAAACGAACTGGGAATTTTTACAACCCAATACTCGTTATCGGCACTTCGGCCTACCACAGCCATTACCGTCCCGATGGGAATTTGACCATAACTGGGATACTGGTTACCCGGCCCACTGCGCACGTTGATTGGCTCCAGGGCGACAGCCGCGGCAGCCCCGGATTGGGGCGGCATTGGGACGATATTTTCTGGCACCCGAGGGGCTGCTATCGGTGGGACATTTTCTGTCCCTTGGGCGTAGACGAAATCTTTGTAAATCCAGCCATGCCCATTGGCATCGATGCTGGTGGGTAGTTCGACCGTCCACCAGGTCTGGTCTTCACTGATCCCGACAACTTTGGCCTTCGCACCCACAGGGGCAACCCCATAAATTGGATATTGCGTACCGGTAGTTCGCACACAGAGGCCACCTCGGTAATGCTCAACCACGGATCACCGGGTACGGGGCGGGTACGCCTGCCAAAGGCGGCAGTAATGGTGGTTCTACAATGGGGATGGTTTCATTTTGAGGGTTATTGAGGTTGGCGTAATCCTGGGCGACCCAGGCGGTGCCGTTCCCTGAGGATCAGAGGTGGGTACTTTGATGGCCCACCACTTTCGTCGGGGCTGCTGCCAAGCAACTCGCCAGTGGTGCCCGTCTCCACGGTGCCGTAAATCGGGTACGTGACCAGGACCGCTGCGCACATTGACGTTCGCGGTGGCCGTCACTGTGGCGACATCTGAGGGAGGCGATTCTACTGGGACATCTGGCAAATCAGGGATTTCGGATTCAGGGGGGTGGTGAGCATCATCGAGCACCCCAAATCGCTAAATCATCGAAGCGCACCGTGAAACCCTGGTTCGAAGCCGCCATCACGAAGAACCCGATTTTTCCATCCCCAATAAAAATGCTGTCTTGACCCTGATCGACATACTGCCCATTGATATACAGGTAATAATTATCTGCCGAAGCCAGCACGCCGATCCGGTTGGACGTGCCGCTGCCAGTGGCAATCGCTTGATCGCTGTCGGGTTCGATGATGACGGTGGTTTCGTATCCATCCCACTTGCTCAGCGAATATTCTCCTTCGCGGACTCATTCCGTATAGATACCCCCGGTTATTGTCTGGTGCTCGGAAGAACAGACCAAAACGGTCTTCGGATTGCATGAGGCTGGCATTTCGATGGTTACTTCGGTATAGAAATCTTAAATCTTCGGCCAGCTTACCTCCCAACAAGCCTGGCCTTCGACGCCTTTGAAGTCATGATGAACTTGCCGCCCGTAATTTCAGATTTGAAACACTCCGCGTCAAAAAGGGACCAGTTATTGGCATTGTCGAAGGTATCCATGCCATCGGGTTCGCCTAGAAGCAGGGCCGGATTATTGGGTGCAGTCGCCCCCACTGGACAACTTCAATTTCGACATCCTCAGCAGGAAAACCCTGGGTGAGTACAGGGAAGGCTGTATCGTTGATAAAAAGCAAATTGCCCTCGCTATCCTCGATGCGGGCTTGCATAGCATAGCGGTGGGAATCTTCGATATCCCGGTAGCGATATTCCACGGCATAAGGGATCGGCACCTGTACGGGTTCCTTGATAACTTGCTCCCCGATCACTTTTGCCGGAGCATCGGCGATGGAAACATCCTGAATCTGCACGGTCAGCACCGGCCTCGGGCGGCAGTGCAACGCGCTGCCGGTAGGTTACTGTGCCAGTTACTTCACTTTTTGCATTGCAGCTTGTTAATGCAAATGTCAGCAATAACAGGGCGGCAATCACAAAGAAAAATGCCGTGTGTTTTGATCTCATCTTCATAGAAACCTCAGGGGAAAGTATTGGGATTACAGAGTCGCGGTTGCTGAATGTCATTTCGGAACGATCGCCGGAGAGAGGGAATTTCCTCAGAAATAGGCTTGCCAATCACCATTTTAGGGATTTTGCGTCGCTGCGCTTCTCGAAATAAAATGAGCTGCGTAATTCCTATATCTAAATCCACCCTGCGATTATAGCAGATGTAATCGAGATAGTTTGATAGAATGGGCGCGGCACCTCGCAACTTATTGGATATAAATCCTAGTGACAGGAAAAACCCTATGACAGAAGAAATTTACCGGAAATTAGCGCAAAGATTCGGAACTTCCTCCCGAATGGATTTCCCCGCGGAAGATGGGGCTGAACTGCGCCTCTTTAGAGAAGATATTTTCCCCCGAAGAAGCGGAACTGGCCTCGAATTTACGGTTGCAGACCCTCGAGACCCCCAAGATCGCCGCCCGTTTCGGGCCGCGAACGGCAAGAAATCAAGCCCATGCTCAAGGGGATGGACCGCAATGGGCTGATAAGAGCCCGGCCGGGCTGAACATGGCCTGGGTTATGGCCTCATGCCTTTTGTGGTGGGGATTTACGAATATCAACTGCCACGCATCGACGCCGAATTCGCCCAACTCTTCGAGGATTATTACCGGAAGGGATTTACCCAGGGCCTGGCGATGAAACCGCATTTCACCGGGTCTTGCCGGTGAACGAAACCGTGCGCAACGATATGGCGGTTTATCCGCACGAGAGCGCCACCGCGATTGTTGAAAACGCCCAGGCCTGGGGGGTTCAGGATTGCATCTGCCGGGTGCAAAAAGATTTGATCGGCGATCCTTGCGATCATCCGGTGGATGTTTGTATGGTATTTAATCGCGCCCGGGGGTCTTTGACGATATCCCCCAGATAGGTCTTTGACGAAAGAAAATCTTTTGCCACCTTGCGCGCGCCGCCGATGCCGGTTTGGTGCACTCGGTCAGCAACAGCCAGGACGGCAGCACCTATATTTGCAATTGCTGCACCTGTTCTTGCGGTATTTTACGCGGTGTGGCAGATTTTGGGATGGCCAATGTTGTTGCTCGTTCCGCTTTCGTGAATATGGTCGATCCTGATTTGTGCGCTGGCTGTGAAACCTGCGTCGATTACTGCCAGTTTGATGCCCTATCATTGGAACCCGCGGATGCCTATATCCAGATCAGCGCTTACCCGCTGTGTGGGCTGCGGCGTATGCGTCCCGGTATGCCCCGACCACCTTGACCCTCGTCCGCCGCCCAGAAGATGAAGTGCTGCCCATCCGTCACGCATGATGATTGGCTGCTGGAACGCGCCGCCGCAGCGGCATTGATTTGAAGGAAGTTCTATGATCGGAAGAAAGATAATTGGTTCTTATGTAGAATCTGTGCAAACGAGGTGACTGTCACTTCGCGAGTGACAGTCACCTGCACACTTTTTACAGATGAGCCTAATAATTTTGCGGCCAGGGGATGGTCACCGGATCGGTATAGCCGTGTTCTTCAGCGTTAAACTTACCCTTAACTCGCCCTCGCAGCCTTTTTCGTCCGTAAAGGTATACGACGTCCCCTCGGTATGCACGGCTACATCGATCAAATATCCATTGCGGTAGATTTGCTTCGATCGAATAGCCGCGGTCGTCATCTCCGGCCATCCAGACTCATGCCAAATCACTACGACAGTCTCTCCATCCCGGGTGGCGATCACCTTTTGGGGCGGGCCGTAAAGGGTTGATTTGGGCAGCGGCGGGAAAATCGGCGGAAACGCTGAAAACATGCCCTTCGATATCAGTAACGGAAGCAGCCACCCAGCAGGCGTAGTTAATTCTGGAGACGCGCCAAATCCAGGTGCCGCTGTGATTGCGGTGCCAGACCACCCATGATCGCCCACGTATAGGTCGGCGGCGTGCAAATAAGCTTTGCCTGCGACCGTACCGGCAGTGGGCGTTGGCTTCCTTGACAGTTACATGCGGGAAATCAATGGTGGGCGTGGGAGAGTTAGTGGGGGTCGGCGTGATGGATGCCGTGAGCGTTTTCGTGGCTGTTTTCGTTGCCGTTGGGTTATGCCGTTGGTGTCTGGGAGGGGATTGGGCTGGGCGTCGCTGTTGGCGTGTCGGTTCGCGAGGGAATGGCTGTCTGGGTTGCGGAGGCTGTCCCTGTTGGCGTGGGCTGGGCAAAGAAGGCCAAACCGCCCTTCCCGCTGCAAGCAGACAGCCCAAGAACTCCTAAACTCAATATGCCAATAAAAAATTCCGGTAAAATTTTCGCATCACCTGGATTCAGGCGTGATCTTCATCGTCGAATTTATCGAATAAGCGGTTGATTTCGTCTTCCCATAAATCTTGCAGAGGCTGGAGTAACCTCCTCAAAATCACTCTCCAGGCTGCGCATATACTCATGGATATTGATTTCCCGGGAAGGTTTTTGCGATTTCATCGATTTTATCGTCCATTAATCTAACCCGGCGCTCGCTTTTGGCTTCCAGTTCCGATAAATCCCAATTCAGATGGAGCATATAATTTACGCGCCGCATCACGCCCAACCAGGCCATAAAATCATTTTCGATCTGAATTTCCGAGGCATTCCGCGATAAATTCGAAAAATCATAGGTGGGTACGAAAGCGTACAGCGACATATATTCGAGATTCTGTTTCTGCGGCCCGCCGGCAGACGTAAGACCCAATACTGCCGCCGCCGTGATAATCGGAAAAACTGACCGCCAGATTATCCAACTCGCCCTTCATCTCTTTCTGGCTGTACGTACTGGAGATCAATCTCTCTTTGTTATAAGGCAGTTCGCCATAAACGCCCCCAAACCCGATGATGCGTTTGACGCGCAATATTTTGGCGGCGTGCAGCAGCGCCCCCACATAGCGCTCGGCATCTAAATGCGGTTCATCTCCCAGAAAGTAGACAATACCACACCTAATTCACCCAGTAGAAAAACTCATTGCGCTCGCTTTACCCAAATATTCCGGGGTAACCATCTTTGAATTTCACAGACTGGACGCACTAGATCATGCTGGGTGCCGGGAATCTGAAAGAGATAAAATCCGCTGAAGTATAAGGTTCCAGATCTTATGCGCCTGCTGCTGTTGATCAAAATACTGCGGCAAACCAGATGAGACAGAACCTGCATCGGCCCACTGCCGCCATCCGACTTAAACATCTAAACCTCTTTTTGCGGCAGGTTTTCAACAATGGTTACTTCTTCGAACGTAATCGTTCCTCCGCCATCATTTTAGCACGAGAACGAACAGGCGGAAATGAGAGCTTTTTGCCCTGCATCCTAAAATATTGGCAGGAGTTACGCACTTCTCCGAACTGCGTAAGCCCTGATTGGCTTTCTCAGCCTAGGCAAATTTTGAGGCGTTGCAAAGCTTCTGCCAGCATGGCACAGGGGACAGCCAAAATTCAGGCGCACGAAATCATCGCCGCCTTTCCCAAACCAGCTCCATCATTCATCGCTACCCTGGCTTCTTGTTTGAAATATTCTTCCGGACGGCCCCTATATCGGCTTCCCGGCAGTCCAACCAGGCCAGATAGGTGCCTTCGGGTTTCGCCATTTTGATCCCCGGCAGTTCGGTATTGACAAAATCGTACAAATAATTCCGATTGGCTTCCAGGTAGGACAGCAGCGCATCCAGCCAGGCTGCGCCTTCGGCATAGGCGGCTTCCATCGCCACCATCCCCATTAAGTTGACCGATCCGATAAGCCCTTTACGGGCGCTGTTGAATTGGTTGCGCAGTCCTTCATCGGTGATGATGGCCACCGAGGCTTTCAATCCGGCGATATTGAAGGTTTTACTTGGCGCGATCAAGGTGATCGTTTTCGCGGCAATTGCGGGATCCAGGCTGGCAGTGGGATATGTTTATGCCCGGAGAAAACCAGGTCGCTGTGGATTTCGTCGGAGCAGATGACGATCTCGTTCCTCAAGCAGATTTCGGCCATGGCTTCCAACTCATCTTTGCGGAAGAACAGCGCCCTGTGGGGTTCTGGGGGTTGCAGAGCATGAAGATCCGCGTGCGCCCTGAGAGGACAGCTTCGAAGGCCGCCAGATCGAGGCCGTACTGGCCGTCCTCGCTGCGGGTCAATTCCATTTCGTGCTGCACGAGATCGACATTTTTCTGAACCCCCAGGAAGGGTCCCATCTAAGTGGGGGTTTGCACCAGCACGCCATCTCCGGGGCGGGTGGACCACGTGGGCGGCCAGGTTAAATGGGCCACCACGCCTCGACGAGTACCAGATCATCGGGAGTCACCTGCCAGCCATGCCGCCGATCCAGCCACACCGGATGGAATTCTTTGAGATTTTTCGGGGGCTGCGGATATCCAAATATCCCGTGATCCACCCGCTCTCTCAGGGCTTCAATCACCGGTTCTGGGGAGCGGAAATCCATATGGGCCACCCACATGGGCAGCACATCTCCTGCATAGCGGTTCCATTTGTTGCTTTCGCTGTCACGCCGGTTGGGGAGATTAGAAAATCGAATTCCATATTTCATTTCACCTTATCACTTGTTTTTGTCATCTTTTGTAGCTACTCAGCCCAAGTGTGGAAGGTGGGGTGTTTTGGGTGGTGTAACCACCCAAACACCCCAAACCTCTCAACTGCCTGAGCAGTTACCAGCTTTTTTGCTCTTGATAATCGCTGTAATTGCCATTGTAGGCGCGCAAGTCGCCATCTTCCAATTCCAGGATATGGTCCGTAACCCGATCCAAGAAATAACGGTCGTGGGAGATCACCAGCACAGTGCCTTCGAAATCTCCCAGCGCATCTTCGAGCACTTCTGCCGAGGGGATATCGAGGTTATTAGTCGGCTCATCGAGCAGCAGGAAATTAGCGCCAGAGAGCATCAATAAGGCCATTTGCAAACGGCTGCGCTCTCCACCCGATAAATTGGATACCGGCCCGCGGGCGTGCTCGTAGCTGAATAGAAATTTGCCCAAGAGAAGGGCCACCGCCTAATTCTGTCATCGCTTTGGCGTAGCGCACGGTTTCGATCAAGGCCACGCATATTCCAGGGTTTCATGTTCCTCCGCGTAGTAGCCAACCTGTACGCTCGAGCAGTCGCCTCCACGCTGGCCTCTTCTTGTTCTAAGATGATGCGGAATAGTAAGGACTTCCCCGCGCCGTTGGCCGACCAATCCCACCCGTCGCCCGTGCCAGATGAGCGCTGCTAACCCGGTAAAAATAATCGCTTCCTCCAGATCGTCTGTGGCGGGAAAAGATTTATCCAAATCGATGATTTCTAACACCTTGTTGCTGCCTCGCCAACCGGAAAGCTCCAACCCCATGCGTTTGCGTTCCAGCACCGAACAGTGTAAGTTTATCCATGCGATCCAGGCGTTTGAGAATATTCTTTGCCGCGTTTGATAAATTTTTCGTTGTCATACAATTTCCCCAGGAGAGCAGGCGTTTTTTCGCGGATTGTTCCAGGCGGGTAATCTCTTTCTGCTGGGCTTGAAAGAGTTGCTGCTGGCGCAGTAAACGGGTTTGCTTATCGAAGGCATACTCTGAATAATTCCCCGGGTAAACTTCTAATTTCCCATCCTCCAAATCAATAATTTCATCCACGACTAAATCGAGCAGGTAGCGGTCATGTGAAACGATCACCACGGCCCCAGGATAATTGCGGATGAAGTTCGCCAGGAAATCCTTGCCCGCTAAATCCAGGTGATTATCAGGTTCGTCGAGCAAGAGCATTTTGGGGCGCAAGATCAGCAGCTTGGCCAGCCCTACCAACTTCTTTTGCCCGCCGCTGAGCGCCTTCAACCGGCAGAGGGAAGTCAGGCTCACTGAAACCCAAACTGCGAAGGATCGAGCGCACATGGCCCGCGTAGCCGGGACCGCCAGGAATGCGGTGAAATTTTCCAGCAGCCGCGCTTGATGATCCAGCCAGCCGCGCCAGTCTCTTTTCATCCCCATACACTTCTGGATCGGCGAGTTGGCTTTCGATGCCGGTCAGTTCGGCTTCGATTTCGGCAAGCGCCTGATTGGCCGTAATCACTTCTTCCCAAACAGTATTCTCTGGGTTCAAATCCGGTTCCTGGGTCAGGTAGCCGACGGTCAAATCAGGCTGGCGCACCACAAAGCCGGTATCGCTGGTCAAATCCCCGTGCAATAATTTCAGCAGGGTGCTTTTTCCACATCCATTGGGATCCACCAGGCCTGCCGCACGGTCATCGTAAATCTCCCAACTCAAATTCTCGAAGATCGGTTCCGAGATATAAGTGACAGAAACTTTGTCGAGATGGATGGCAATCAAAGAAATATCCTTTAGTGTTGGAAAATCATTTCCGGAAGATCTTCCCGATGGTTGATTCAATAGCTGGTTATCCTCTCCCTTGAAATAGCGGTCGAAGAAAGCCAGGGTGTAAGCATTGATAATTTTAAGACTTGCTCGCCATCGAGCGGGTCCTTTTCAACCCCAAATAAGGTGCCAGCGGGCTGAAAGCTGGCATGTCAGTGAAATCATAATGGTCGGTTTTCTCGATATAGTATCGATAGCCATCCCCATCTGAATTCTGAGCGAAGCTGTCAAAGAGGGCGTTGTTGCGGCTGCGGTCTTTTGCCCAGACATCGCTGAACATGGCTAAATAGGGTTGGCGTAAACCACCTGTCGTACAGCAAAGGCTACCGGATCCATATAGGTTCCATGCCCAAAACTGCTTTGCAGCGTGCATCCGTAGCACAAAACTGGATCGCCACGCCGCCGCCGGTTGAATGTCCTAAACACCAATCCGGCTGAAGTCCAGCCGGTGAGCCAGTTGCCCGGCAGCATCATCCGCTTCTAAACTCGCCAGCGTATCCAGGATGAAGGTCAAATCTCCAGCCCATTGCTGCCCCAATACCTGAACGGCGCTCAG
>CAVQPV010000062.1:0-17503 GCA_963714715.1 Pirellulaceae bacterium
ACATTGAAGTAACGAAGCGTGACCGTCTCCAAAGAGAAGCCGCGACCAAACGCTTGACAGTAGGCTTCCGCCGCCAATTTCGATGCGGCGTAGGGCGAAAGGGGCGCCACGGGTCCGTTTCCCGCTTGGAAACGAACGGGGAATCACCGTAAGCCGCGCTCGTCGAAGCCAGGACGAACCGGCGCACTTTCGCGTCGGCCGAGGCCCGCAACAGCTCCACGGTGCTGGTGGCACACCAGGCGTGACAGAGGCCGGGCTCCCGCATGCTGCGCGGGACGCTGGCCATCGCCGCCTGGTGAAACACGAAATCGACGTCACGAACCGCCGCGTCAACCACGTCCGGGTCGGAAGCATCCCCCTGGATGATTTCCACCTGGTCATCGGTGAAATCCGCCAGGTTGCGTTGAAATCCCGTGCTGAAGTTATCCAGCACGCGGACGAGCGCACCTTGACGTTGCAGGGCTGCGGTGATGTGGGAACCGATGAATCCGGCTCCACCGGTGACCAGGCACCGAGAACCGCGAAGAACGTCTTGATCGCTGGATGGCATGGGTCTCTACACAGGTCAGCTTGATCTGATCGGCTCTTCGGGCTGGTTGAAAACTTGTGTCGATACCAATGCCCGCAGGACGAGTGAAGGAAGCGGTTGCCACGCAGCGCATTCAACAAACTCTCGCACGACCTCCCCGGCGAATCAGCCGGACAGGCTCCTCACGCCTGTTGCGCCTTGGCCTTGGTGCGCGCTTCTCGCAGACCGCGGCTGAGGATGTCTCGCAACATCGGCGAGAAATCCTCGTACTTCGCCTGGTCCGGGGCACCATTGCTGAATTGGTAGATCGCGTCGCGCGGCTTGACACCCAAGGCAATCAGCGTGCTGCTGACCGTCCCGTAATCGCCGTTCCGCATCACCATGCTCGGCCGCCCCGGGCCGACCGGGGCACGGGCAAAGACTTTGCTGGCCACGGCCAAGAACTTGACGGGCGAATCGAGGGTCTGGAGAGTTAACAGGCGACGAGCCATCTGCACACGCTGGTCCTCGGGATCATTCAAGTTTCTGGCCCCGATGATGTTCAACCCGTCACGCAGTTCCACCACTTCCTGGCTTTCGTCCGCGTGAATCGCGTAGCCATTCTTGGCGTCCGCGATGATGATGTTGCAGCCGTCGTAGCGCGTCTTGGCGAACTCCACTTCCGCCTTCTCCAACGCCCGGGTGGCCGAGGTGCAGCGAAGCAGGTCGAGGGCGAGCAACCCGCGGCTCCGCTGGCCGAACAGGGGCATCGTCGTCGCACGGTTGGTAAGCCCCACGAACAAGCCGTTCTGGTTCACGCCCAGCCACGTTCCACCCGACTTCTGGTCAATCCCGCACAAGACGCGAGGTTTTCCGGATTGAATCGACGGGGCCAAACTCGGGCGGTCTAGGTATTCTTCGCGGTTTGCAGCCACCAAAATCGGACTCTCGGGGACCAAGCGATACTGAACAGCCAGTAGGCACATCTCGGAGCTTTCTATTTCAAAAGATCAGTGGACGGGACTCGAACGCAGGTCAACCCGAAGCCTTGAGCCGCTCGGAAACCTGTAGCGACCAATGTATCTACGGCACCGCCTGACCCACACCCCCTGCTGGGGGGAACCCAAAAAAAAAGGGCCTCAATGTCGAGGTTTTTGGGAACCTTTGCCGGGCTCTGGGCAAGCTTCGGCATTTCGGGGGCCGATAAGGTGTGGCAGGGGTTCTACGGTGGCTTCCCCGAGCTTGTTCTCGCCGCAACGATCGACCGATGCACTCAGCTTCGAAACAAAGTTACTCGCGTGCCGTGTTGGCGATTAAAACGCCGGTCAGCGTGACGCTGGCCCGAAAGAAGATATCGCTCGAGCGGATCGTCAATCTGGTTCCCGGTTCGATGCTCACTTTCGACGCCCATTGCGACGAACCGCTCACGCTCGAGGCAGGGGGCCAACCCATCGCGACCGGCGAGACGGTCAAGATCGGTGACAAGTTCGGATTGCGAATCCGCGAGATGTTGCAAGGCCGAGACAACGATTAGCCGTCCGTTGCTAGCAGCGTCTCGACATGGCACTCGACACTCTCGGCCAGCGCCTGGGGGTTGTAACCGCCCTCCAACAAGCTGACGACTCGACCGTCGCAATGCGTTTGCGCCACCTCCAACACGATGCGGGTCAACGTGGTGAAGTCACTGCTCTCCAACTCCAGCGATCCGATCGGATCATTGACGTGGCTGTCAAAGCCGGCGCTGATCATGATCAATTCCGGTTTGAATTGGTCAGCGAGCGATTCGACGGCGCCGCGAAATCGATCGAGTTGAACCTTGGGCGACGTCCCAAACCGAATCGGCAGATTGACCGTCAAGCCTTTTCCGGCACCGGCGCCGGTTTCATCGGCGGCTCCGGACCCGGGGTAAAACGGAAAGCGGTGCATCGAAAGGAAGGCCACCGACGGGTCCTCCCAAAAGGCCGCCTGGGTACCGTTCCCATGATGCACGTCCCAGTCGACGATCATGACCCGCTGGAGCCCCAGCTCGCGGAGCGCGACGCGGGCACCGACGGCGATGTTATTGAACAGGCAAAATCCCATCGGGTGAGAACGCATCGCGTGGTGTCCCGGAGGGCGTACCAGACAAAACGCCGTCCGGTCTTCGCCCGCAATGACCCGGCGCACCGCATCACAGGCGGCGCCCGCTGCGATGGTTGCGGCATCAAACGACTTGGGACTGACGATCGTGTCCTGTTCGATATGGAATCCGCCGTCGTCGATGAATTTCTTGATCGCCTGGACACCATCGACCGAGTGAACGCGATGCAGCTGGTCGAGGGTCGCCGGCTGCCAACGGGGTCGGGTCAGCCGCTGGATCACCTGATTCGCTTCCAGCCGCTCCCAAACGGCTCGGACCCGGCCGGCGTTTTCGGGGTGGCTGCCCGTTTCGTGCTGAAGAAAGATCGGGTCGTAGTAAAAGAGAGTCATGGCAGTCCTCGGCGGTTTCGATCCATGACCAGATCGGCCGCGATGGATCATCTCAGAGTCACGCTCGAGCGAACGCCCAGAGCCTATCGGCCGGAGCCCTCCGCGATCAATGGCCCCAAACTCGCGGGGCAGCGGCGACGCGAGACCGGCGGACGGGCCCCCGGAGGGCGTTACAGTTTGCCCAAATCGCACCGCCCTCAGGCCCTGCACGAAAAATGGTTACAGCCGGACGCGTCCGTTATACCGGTGGTAACAGCCGTGCCGAGATTTTGCGTAGAGACGATCAAACGGCTCCCATTCATTGAACGGTTTGCAACGAAACCTCAAGGGCGAGAACGACGCATGTCAGGCAACGTGCACCCCAGGCGATGTCATCGAATCCTGCTCCGGCTGCTGGTGGCGATCGGCGTTACCTCCGGCGCCGTCGCGATCGGAGAAGAAACCCGTCTGGCCTACTACGTTCCGGAGTTATCCGGGGAGAGGCACCACGTGCGGACGATTCCCGACACCGAGGAAGCGGCTCGGGCGTTGCAGAGTGTCTTGCCAGTCCAAGGCTTCGGCGAGTTAGGCTTGGAGGAGTCCGAACTTCCGCCGCCCGATGACTCGATTCCCAGCAGCAGTGATCTGCCGGAAGATGAGTTTAGCTTCATCGCCCCGCCCTCGCCGGAGATGCTGCCCTCGCCGGAGATGCCGCCCTCGCCGGAGATGCCGCCCTCGCCGGAGATGCTGCCCTCGCCGGACCCGCAATTCGCCGACGACGCCGAGATGCCGCTGATCGAAGACATCGAATCATTGGCCGAGCCCCCGGTGGAACTGATCCCGGCGCCGCTGGAGTATCCGTTCAGCGAGTTGGAATTCGACGTGACCGAGATGCCGGTCCAACTCGACGCGGCGGATCCGTTCTACGCGCCGGTGAGGGTGGCGACGCGTCGGTGTGCCGTCGCGGTCCCAGCCCCGTACTCAGCCGCACCGGCGATGATGGGCGAATACTTCGGCAGCAGCTTCCTGCTGGGTTCCTATCCCAACGCGACCGTCTCCCTGAGCGGAGCCGACCGGCGGTTCCGAATCGCGGAGAACGGCAGCCCGGTTCCGCAGGATCGGATGTTCTTTAACTTCAATCACCTGCATAATGCACTGCTGGACGTCAACGGGGTAACCCGATCGCTGCAGCGATTCACGTTCGGATTCGAGAAGACATTTTGGGGCGGCGACGCCTCGTTGGAGATGCGGCTGCCGTTCGCCAGCACGTTGAACTCGCTGCAGAGCGTGGGGACCGATACGCGAAACGCGGAACTTGGGAACCTGGCCTTGGCGTTGAAAACCAACCTGCTGGCAGGCAACAACTGGATGCTCTCGGGAGGAACCACGATGACTTTTCCGACCGGCGATGATTTCCTTTGGTCGCAAGGGGCAACCCGCCAACTGCGAATTGAAAACGGAGCCGTTCACATGGCACCGTTCCTGGCTTACGAGGTCCAGCCGAATCGGTGCTGCTTTGCCCAAGCTTTCGTCCAGGCCGACTTTGATCTGAACGGGAACGATGTCACCACCGCCCCCGGCCCGACGGGCGTGCTGCAAGACCAGAACCTGTTGTTCGTCGATGCCTCGTTGGGTCGCTGGCTCCGCCGCAGCTGCGACCCTTGCCGGTGCCTCTCCGGCATCGCGGCCATGGCCGAGCTGCACTACACCACGACGTTGAATGACACCGACGCGGTCGTCGGCATCGAGAACCCGTTCAATCGCATGGACATTCTGAACGCGGCAGCCGTACTCCACGTGCAGACCCGGCGCACGGCGTTTCGGTTCGGCGGCGTTGCCCCACTCCGAGACAACGAGGAACGCCTGTACAACGCGCAGGTGGTATTTCAACTGAACCGTCAATTCTGACGACGCGACCGACCGCATCGCTCGGAAGCATCGCGATTCTCGTCCAGCCGATGTGGGGTCACCGCGCAACCGCGCCGCGGACCTATCGCGGCGGAGGAAAGAACGGAAACAGCTCCCGGATCTCGGCATCGGTCGGCTGCCGACCGTATTCACAGATCTCGAACGCCTCGGCGTACTGGACCCGTTCCGCAGCCGGTTCTCCGTACCATCGGTTCAACGCATCGCGATACTGGCTGGCCTCTTTGGACTGGCGCCTCATCCAGCGCTCCTTCAGCCAGGCAGCGCGAAGCTCCCCCTGAGATTCCGGTGGCGCCTCGGCCATCTTCTCGGCACTTCCCGTAGCCCCTCCCTCGTACGTCTGGGAAACCAACGCCGTCAACGCGGTCGCCTTCTTGTCGAACACCGGATCGATCGCTACCGCGATGTCGGCCTCGAACGGATAGGGTTTCTGAAAGCGGTCGCTGGAATACAGGAACACCGGATTCTTGGTCAATGCCGGGACGCTGGGAAGGAAAAAAGGAACGGTGACCATGAACGCCGCGTCCTGAACCAGAACACCGACGTAGCGATGGTCGGGATGGTAGTCCCAAGGACGATGCGAGATCACCATATCGGCGTTCCATTGGCGAATCAAACGGGTGATCGTCCGTCGATTCTCCAGCGACGGCATCAGTTCGCCGTCATGGATGTCCAGCACCTCCGACACCACACCAAGTCGCCTGGCCACCTCCGCCGACTCGGCCGCCCGGCGCTTGGCCAGTGGACCACCCGCCATGCTCCAGTGACCGATGTCCCCGTTGGTCACCGAGACCAGTTTGACGTGATGCCCACCCTGGGCCCACAGCGCGGCGGTCCCGCCACTCTTGTATTCCGCATCATCCGGATGAGCACCGAAACAGATGATCCGCAGCTTTCCATCATCGGATGTATCCTGCGACCAGGCGTTACCCGACAACAGCGTCAGCATTGCAAACGTAACCAGTGAGGTTCCTCGCAGCATGTTCAGGCTCCGTGAAGGTGGTGATCGGCGTGTTGAAGCATCGGAAACCGCATAGTTTATGCCGAGTCGGAAAGGGAATGCACATGGAAACAACATCTTTCTTGAGTGCAAACCGGAATCTGTCATTGGCAGCACAAAGTAGCCGGAACGCTCCGCCGCGGGCGTAGCCCGACATGGCGGCATTCCAACGGTTTTGACGCGATCGGAGAGAACGCGTGGTGGCTGACGTGTTGCGATGAAACCGGCGCTTGGTGGGAGGAACTCTCGGTCGGGCTACATCTCGGCGGAGCGAGAGGCGTACTTTGCAAATCGGACATATTGCCGGGCCCGCGCGCACGGGCCTATTCTCAGCACCGGAGTCCGACCTGCCCGCCTGGAACCAGGAACCATGTCCGCCGATCCGCACCAGGAAACGTTGTCCTACTCCGACGGTCAGCTGGTGTTGATCGACCAAACTCGCTTACCGGATGAGTTCGTCACGTTCACCTGCCGCACGGTTGAGCAAACTCACGACGCCATCGTTCGCCTGGTGGTACGGGGTGCGCCGGCGATCGGAATCGCGGCAGCGTATGGTGTCTGTTTGGCGGGAAATCCCATTGCCGATGCTTCCGATGCGAGCCCTCCGAGCCGCCTGGCCTACACGCGGGCGATCGAGTATCTGGCGACCAGCCGCCCCACGGCCGTCAATCTCTTCTGGGCACTCGATCGGATGCGCGGGGTCATGGAGCGAACGACCGATGACAGCGCGTTGCCTGAAGCCCTGTTAGCCGAGGCCCGGGCGATGCATGACGAGGATCGTCGGATGTGTCGAGGGATCGGCCGTCACGGCGCCACCTTGCTCTCGGATTGCCGACGTGTGCTGACGCACTGCAACGCTGGGGGATTGGCCACGTCGATGTGGGGCACGGCGCTGGCCCCGATCTACCATTTGCACGAAGCGGGCCAAAGAATCGAAGTCTACGCGGATGAGACGCGTCCACTGCTGCAGGGCGCCTGTTTGACCGCCTGGGAATTGTCCCGGGCGGGGATTCCCGTGACCGTGCTGACCGATTCGATGGCGGGCGGCTTGCTGCGTTCGGGAATCATCGATGCCGTCATCGTCGGCGCCGATCGCATCGCTGCCAATGGAGATGTCGCCAACAAGATCGGAACCTACCCGCTGGCGGTCCTGGCGAATTATCATGCCGTCCCGTTCTACGTCGCGGCTCCCTCGAGCACCTTCGACCTGGCACTTTCCTCGGGCGAGGCGATCCCGATCGAGCAGCGCGATCGCGATGAGATCGCCCGCTGGGGTAGCCTCCAAATCGTGCCGCCGCAGGCCCGCGTCATCAATCCCGCCTTCGACGTGACTCCCTCGGAACTGATTTCGGCGATCGTCACCGAACGAGGCGTGATCGACCATCCCGATCGTGATTCTCTGGCGGTCCACTTCCGCGACCCGCCGTGAAGTCCGTCGAAGGTCATCGAATCTTCAGGGCCTATTCACGTGATCTCGCTTGAACCGTGCAGCGATTCTCTAATCCGGGGCCGGTTCGGATGGCTGGCGGATCCGTTGACCAGACGTGTCAAAGCCCTGAGCGATAGTTCCTTCAGACACGAACACGCAGGAAGCGTCTCACAACGAGACAAAGCTGTGCGATTCGTGCTCGGATGAGACAAACCGAACCACCCCCCGTTTGCCAGGAGTGACATTATTGTCCGGAAATATCCCCAACGAGAATGATCAGAAAGTGGTCCTTTCGTTGGTTTTACGGTCAAGTCTGTGACGCGGCCGTCCGGGGATTCGTGTTACCACGCGGGGTTTGGAACGGAATTTGTTTTACCGTCGGATGAAAGAAAACATCGTATCACTCAAGATTCAGGGAATGAAGACATGTTGGTATTGAGCCGCAAAGAAGGTGAAGAACTCGTGATCGGTGACAACATCGTGTTGACGGTCACTCGGATTTCGGGCAATCGGGTCGCGATCGGCATCGAAGCCCCTCGTGAGGTCCGCATCGTCAGGGGCGAGTTGGAACGGCACGAGGTTTCCTCCGGCGGCACGGCCCCCTCGGCGATGTCGATGGACGAGACGACCGTTGCGGTTGCTAGCAAGGCCCATGAACCGGGGCGAGACGCGTTGGGTCAGCCAGACCCGGAGCGTTGCGAAGGAAGTTCGCGGTCGGTGTAGGCCCCAAACGGCGGCTGGCCCCCGCCTGCCGGCTAAGTTCCGGCCTGTGCCTGGCGTCGCTCCTCCCAAAAAGTGACGAATTGCTCGTGTTGCTTGTTCTCTTTGTCATCGAACACGGCTTTACGAAGCTCTTCACGCTGGTTGACGAAGCGGTCAAAGTCCCGCACATCGTCCGGGTGAAAGACTGGACAAGGTCGGTCATAAACGATGGTCGCCCCGTTTGCACCGTCGTCGTGGTACTGAGAAAGGCCGATCACTCGATCGGAAACGTAGAGAGCTTCGTTCAACTCGTGGGTCACGATCAAAACCGTGTAGGGAGGTGCTTTGCCTTCACGTTTCGCGTCCAAATTCTCTTGATAGAACCGCAACAACATCAACTGCAAGTCCGTGCGCGTTGATTCATCGAGTGCACCGAACGGTTCATCCAAGAGCAAGATTTTGGGTTCCATGATCATCGCTTGAGCAATCGCAACGCGCTGACGCATTCCGCCTGACATTTCGTGTGGATAGCGGTTGACGGCTTTCCCCAATCCCACTTTCTTCAAGAACTCAGCCGCTTGGCGGAGATGTTGCTCGCGCAGCGTCTCGCCAACGAGGAAATTGAAACAAGCGATACGGGATATTTGTCTGATCCAGCTTCAAGCCGAACGCGACGTTCTCTTGAGCGGTCAGAAAGTCGTACAGCGTGTAATGCTGATAGACGATCCCCACCGCTCGTGATGGCCCGGTGATTTGTTGACCATCGGCCAAAATCTTTCCAGCTTTGGGAGGATGTGTGCCCAAGATCGCCCGCAAGAGCGTTGACTTCCCGCAACCGCTGGGGCCGACGACCGCTACGATCTGACCCTTGGCGATCTGCAAATTGAGGTTGCTGAGCACCTTGTTGCTGCCAAACCAGTGCGAGACGCCTTCGATTTCTAATGCGTAGGTCACAGTGTTTTCCGAACTTTCATTCACCAAACCAGGGGCACCATTTTCTTCGAACGAACGTCAATGCCCAATCGATCAGTAGACCGCTCATGCCAAGAATGATCAGGTAAATGTAGACGACATTCATATTCAAGATGCGTGATTGAATTCGGATGCGGTATCCCATCCCAACATCGCCCACGACGTACTCGGCGGCAATCAAAAAGACCATGGCCGGTCCGACTTGCAATCGGATCGCCTCAATCACACGCGGCAGGATCTGCTGCCACATGACTTCATAGACCACTTCCGGACTACTCGCGCCAGGCTGTATGCTTTGTAGACGCTGTGGTCGGAGACGTCCTTCTTGGCCGCCTGGTACACCGATTGCGCGAGCGTGAAAAAGACCGAAAGGCCGACCATCGCGACAAACATCTCAGTGCTGGTGCCGAACACCACAAAGTAAACGGCTAACATCGCGGTGGGCGGGATCTTGGCAAAGAAGGAAATGGGCGGCACGAAGAACGCTTCGACCCAAGTGTACGCACCCATGGCGACGCCAATGACGACAGACAGCACCACGCCCAGGCCTAGACCGATGAACAGGCGTCCGTAGGTGGCTTTCGCGTCCTCCCAAAGCCAAGTTTCGCCCCTCGCATTCGGCTTGGTCATTTTCTGCAAGCCATCCCAGATGGTGGAAACACCAGGCACCACCGTCTGTTTGGGATTGATCTGCGTCTGACGATACGCCAAGTACTCGTAAGCCAAGAACATCACGAAGATCGCCACCGCGCCGATAGCGATCTTCGTGGACAGGCGTATGGGCTGGCGTATCATCGGCTATCACTCGCCCTTCGCTTGCTCGACATACTTCGTCACGAAATTCACCTGGGCACTGTCATCGTTGAAACCAATCGTCGGCTTGTTGTCGACAATGCCGTGCGACGCGCAGAAGTCGACGACTTGAGGCATCGTTTCTGTTTGGAACTTCTCTTTCGTGAATAGCTCGATCGCCGCATCGGGAGTCGAGTAAAACTGGGTTTGCTTGACGACTTCCTTCATGTCCTCCAGTTGCAGACTGCTGAACTTCTCTCCGATCGCCACCAATGTTTCGTCTCCCTTATCGGGATCCGCCATTCGCTTGTTGATCTCGTAAAAAGTCTCGACCACGGCAGCGGCGAATTTTTCGCCTCCCGGGCGACTGAGCGCGTCTTTGCCGATCACGACCATGTCGATGATCTCTTCGGGAATGGTCGAAGAATCAAACAAGACCTTCGCACCGTCGCGGGTCCGCAGAGTCTGCAACACAAATGGATTCCAAACCATGATCGACTCGATTCCCTTGCTGATTGGTTTGCATCGCCTGGGCCGCGGCGCCGGGGTCCATGTTCTTGAAGGGGAAGTCGGCAATCGTCTTTCCCTGTAGTTCGAGATTTCGCTCGAAGCAGTACTGCGACACCGACATTTCCAGGCCATGGGTCGGTTTGCCTTTCAGGCCGTCAAGATTGTCGATGCCGACCGCGATGCAAGCGTCCGCACCAATGCTGGTACTGGTCGGCAAAATCACGACGGAGTCGCGTGTTAAGGCCGGTGCCAGCGTGTCCATGTTCGTCATGCAGACCGCGTCCGCTTCCGATGCTCCGTAATAGTTCAGACACGTGTCGTAATCGGCTTCTTTCAGCACAATGTCGACACCCCATTTTTCCTCGATCGGGCCCTGTGCTCCCTCATCGCCATCGATGATCGCTTGTTCGTGGGCGACGCCGAAGACGGACCAAGAGGGATACTCGCTCCAGGCGAGCGAGAAAAGGGCGCGGCTTCTGCAGCTCCGCTTCCGCCGGTGGGCACGGTCTTTTTGCTGCAGCCAATGGTGGCGACGCAAACGCACGCCAGCAACAGTAGATTAGATAATCGCACGGGAAACTTCCTTTACTTGGTGGATGTTGATCAGTGAAAACCTGCTATCAGCAGCCTCGTTATTCGGGAATACGTGGCTCTTGTTGAGGAGTATCGGTCTGCGGAGTTTCACTCAATCCGATCAACGTATCGAATTCGTTATCCGCTTGGCTATTCTGTGCGTACTCCATGAAATCTGCTTCGGCGCGTTTCGTATCCAGCCCAGCCAGTTCTCGGCTGACGCGTGCTTTCGCGCCGGCCTTCTGACGCAACTCGCGCAGTTCGCGTAGTTCTTCGCTGGTCCGGTCGTTGCTCAGACCGGTCATCATGTCGGCGATCTGTTCTTCTTCACGAGCCGACAAGACATCCGCCACGGCCTCGTGCTTTTCTTCCTTCAGTTTCTCCAAATCACGCATCAGCGACTGTATCTGGGCTTGGTGTCCCGAAACGTTCTTGACCAGGATTTCCAGATCCGAATCCAGTTCCATCGCCCGCTCCTCTTTCTCGGCTAAGGTGGAACTGAAATCCTGGAAAGCGGCCTGACAGCGGACGTAATCCGGGTCGTTCTTGGTAGCCGTCACATCGTTCCCGTGCTTCTGCGGCAACCTGTTTTGCTTTTGCGGCGGCACCCGACTTGAGCTTCTGCAGTCGTTCGATTTCTTCCGTCAACGTCCTCAGCTTCTGCTTCTTGGTTTCTTCCTGCGCGACCATCGCAGAAATCGCGTCCTTGTATTGACTCAGACTTGCTCTCTTTTCCTTAATGATACGATCGTAATTCGCCGAGATGACTCCCGGGTTCATGCGCAACGTTTCGCTTGCTTTGTCGACGCGAAATGTCATCAGATACCAGACCGCGCGCATGTACTTTCCGACTGCCGAAAACATGATGATGGTTCCTTTTCTCTATTCGAACTCGGATTCGTCGTAGATTTTTTCTCTCTGGCCAATGGTGGCCATTCGTTCTTCGGTCCTTTGGGCGACCTGCAATGTCTCGTCAAGTTCGTCCCGCAGGCGGCTTAACTCTGAATGATTGCGTCGAGTCGCGAACGTCTGGAATTGCTCAATCGTCGAACTCAAATGATCTCGTGTTTCAATCACTTCACGAATCACTCGCTCGCGTTCGGCGAGGACTTGTGTTTGGGATGGTCCCGTCAGTTTTTGACTCATTTCGTACAGTTCCAAGGAACGCTTGAGCTGTTGGACGCTGGCCTGGAAAATCTGCTCCGCTTGGCTAACCAACTGATGATGGGCAGCGACAACGCGTCCTTCAAGGCAGCTCTTTTGAAAAGTGCTATAAAGGTCGCGTAGTTGTCGAAGGCAGCTTTCGGTGCGGTTATCTTCGTCATCAACAAGTCGTCGTTCCAGGTCATCAAGGGCTTCGTTTTGCTGTTGACGATGACGCTCCATGACCGTTTCGTAAGCACGCTGCGTCATGCCTTCTAATCCCAGAGTCATCCGTGACGCGAAGTGTCCCAATCCGCCCAGGACACCCATGATTCCAATCGCGCTGGCAACTGGATCTCCACCCACAGCCCAGGAATACATCAGCGATGTCAGACCCACCACCACGGGTATCAGCGTGCCGGGTGAGGCAAAGAGGTCGATGAAAACCTTCCGCTTCACTTCATCCAACGTCTTCGCTTCTCCGCTTCTGCAAACCCGCCTGGTCGCACTCAGTTGCTGAATTCTCGTCTCCTAAAGTGGGCAGTATAGCGAATGATCAGTAGGTAGTTGCCCCAGCACGAACGAGACACTGGTGGTGCCACTGGGCTCGGCCACCGACAGCACGTATTCGCCGCGGCTCGACACCATGGCTGGTCAGATATTTCTCCGTCGCTTTGGCTCTCGATTCCGCCAAACGCTTGTTCGCTTCCAAATCGCCCCGCCGTGATGCGTTCCCGCGGACAATCACGTAGTACTGAGGCCAGGTTTCGAGTTGTTCCACCAATTCATCCAGTATCCGCTCACTGCGCTCGGTCAGCCTGTCGGTGCCTCGTGGAAAAACCAGGGACGGTACCGACAACGTGCCGACCGGCTCCAATGATTCCCACTGTTGATCGGAAAGTTCCGGCAGCTGCTCTGCCTGGCGAACTTCTTCTTTCTCATCACCGGGATGAAATCCTGAATCGAACAATCTTCGCAGCGGCTGATCGAAGTA
This sequence comes from Pirellulaceae bacterium, assembly GCA_963714715.1. Lineage (GTDB taxonomy): Bacteria > Planctomycetota > Planctomycetia > Pirellulales > Pirellulaceae > JBFJVZ01. The sequence goes on from CAVQPV010000062.1 coordinate 12,998, forward strand.
CAGGCGGTTCGGCTGACCGTCGGTGGGGTCGCGTCAATCGCACCGGTTTTCATCAGCACCTCGGTGATGTTCTCGATCATGTCCGCCAAGTGCTGACGTCCCTGGTCGCCGCTAAGACCGAAATGGGCAAAATTCTCTTGCGTGTTCTTCCAGTCAATTCCTTGCGACCAGTTTCTCGGTGACGGCCTCGTCCATCGCCGGGTCTTCGCCCGCATCCAATTTCACCAAGCGTGTCATCGCTTCGTCGCCGCGGTATTCGTACAGAGCGCGAAAGTAGCACTCCACGACGTTCCGGGCGACGTCCGGGTTCTTGACCAGAAAATCACGATCCGCCACCAGACAATCGACGATGTAGCCGGTGAAGCGGGAGCTATCAATCGACAACACCCATCGACTCATTGGCCAGAATCTTGGAGACATAGGGCTCCCAAAGTACGAAAACTTCACGCGAATCTTTTTCCGACCTTCGATATCGCTCGTAAACATCGGCCGCATCCAGCGCCATCGTGAAGGGTTCGGGCGGCAACTGATCGAGCGCGAACGTGCTCATCACCACCCGTGCGAGTGTCTCACTGGGACTGTCCGGCGTGAGTACGAATCGGACCTCCGGGTGATTCAGACGCATCGATGTTGCCGACGGTGGACTTGTACGCCAGCATCGCATCGGCACCGCGGGTTTCGTCGATCAAGGCAACGATCGTCGCGGGAAGTTCGCCCGATTTCGCCGTCGTCTTGATCAACGCGTCGACCGTGAAGGCAGCCATCTGGACCTTGCCGCTGCGCAGATTCTCAAGCCGCTGCGTGTAGTTCGCGCCATCGTCCTGCAGTTCCAACTTGATTCCTTGGCGTCTCAGCAGGTCCGCAAATGTCTTGCTTCGCAGGACGGCGTAGCCGGAAAAAGAGTCGAGTGCGATCGTGACCTCGTGCTTGTAGGGCAGATCTCCTTGGGTCGCTTGAATCGCAGCTTGCTCGGCCTCCTCTTCGGCTCTCTGTTCGGCCGTTTTTCGCATTGGCGTCACCAGCACCCGCCACGCGGTCGCGCCGATCGCGGAAAGAACGAGCCAGATCACGCAGACGACGAGAAACTTTCCCTTACTCAATGATTCGCAGACCTATAGCGACGAAGGACGTGTTTGAATTAAGGGGGGTCTGACCCTCGGTGGAAGAAGATTGGTATCGATGCGACTGCGTGCGGCTGGCGTTCTTCGGGGAACCCGATCCGTTGGAGCGAAAGTCAGGGCCCTTGATCAAATTCGATTTCGGATTCTCCGACCTCCGCGGCGGGTTACGACGGCGGCGACCGCAAGGGAACACAACATCCAAGAATCAGCGCGACGAAACCGAACATCCCAAAAAAGCTGCAACAAAGTCCGCCCAGGCCGCCCGTGTCTCCAGACGGTTGCCGCGGTGGCGAGGGGTCTCGCCCGCCGGAGCCTGAGGCGGGCGCAGCCCGAGCCGCCGGCTGCAGGTCTTCATCCGACTGCCCGATCGGCTGGTTCTCGGTTTCGGTCAAGCTCGCCAGCGCTGCCCAAGCCACTTCATCGGGAATTCCGCTTAGCAAATCGTAGTCCGACTCGCCGGCGCCGGCCGCGTCGTCGCTTGTTTCCGCGAACACATCAGCAATCGCCTTCTTCAGCGAGGCGGGGTCATCGGCTCGGCGGTAGGTGTTCACTTGCGTGGCAAGGCTGTGATCTCCCGCGCATGTCGACGCCGATCACGTCGGTGATCAATCCGCGAGCCTTGATGGCGGGCAGGTAGGCATCGACCAGTTCCTGATCGCCCGCTTCACCATCGGTGACGATCAACAGGCGATAGGTGCCATACACCTGCTTGTCGCGTTTGGCCAACAACGCATCGGCGGCCTCCTTCATGGCGGCCCCCAGCGGCGTGCCACCGTTGGCGCCGATGCTGCTGATGCTTCGGTCGAGGGATGAGCGATCCACCGGTCCAAGAGGAACAATCCAGTGGCGGCGGTCGGCGATCGAGTTCAACGCCAGGACCCCGACTTCCGCGTCCTCGGGGACTCCCGCCAGTACCGACAGCAAGGCCGCTTTCGCGATCTCCATTTTCCCCTGCCGCATCCCCTTCATCCGCTGGTTCATGCTGCCACTGTCATCGAGGACGACGACCACGTACTGATCGGCGGCCGACAGCAACGGAGGGGACGAACCAGCCCATAACACACTAGCCGCCACAAGGATCATTGAGGATTTCAAGAGCTCGCCTTCCTTTTCACGGTGGTTCGACGGCGCGATAACGCTGGATGGATTAGGGCGTGGAAATCACGCGAAACCGGTGCCACGAGCCGTCAAAAGTCAAAGTCCGTCGACTGGATGACCTCGGCTTCGACCTTCACGATCCGGAACTCGACTCGCATGTTCTGCTTTGCCTCGTCCAGATTTCGGGGTTTGGCGATGACGGGATCGGCGATTCCGGCACCGACCGGTGTGATCTGCGATTGATCGATGGTCACTTCTTGGGCCGAAGCAAACCCCAGCAGTGCCGCGCGAACCGCTTCGGCCCGTTTCTTTGACAGATTCAAGGCGGCCTGCATCGTCACTTTGGGATCCGGGGTTCCGCCGCTGAACATCCCCTCCTCGATCAAGCCTTGAAGGGTTTCAACCTGCTCGAGGTCCAGGGGCTTGCCCTGCAAAAAATACTGGTAGTTTCCTTTCGTGCCCGTCTGCTTGATCAGACCCTTGCTCATGCCGATTCGCAACATATCGACGAGCGTTTTCGTGGGATCGCTGTGGCCGCGGATCACCACGCGGGCGTTGCCAAAGGTGGAAGCCGCCTTCAATGCCCGATTGAACTCCGAGCCGTAGCGATCGGCCGAGAACTCGTTCTGGTTCGGTTGAAAATTGATCGTGAAGGAAACGATCGTGTTGGCATCCAAATTCTCACCGAAAAACTCGTCCATCGATTCGGCAACGTCGCTGAAACGCTCGGTGGCCTTCGGTTCGACGTACTCGATCCCGGCGATCCCGGCGATCTCTCGGTAGTCAAGTCCGGAAGGATCGAACCCAAGACGTTGGTCGGCGTAACCCCAATTGGTCGCCAGGTCCAAGGCTTCGGTCAACTTCGCATCGAAACCGCTGAGGTTTCCGGCATCCTGAAAGAAAGCGATTTGCCCGGGCAATCCCACGAAGGTGCAATCGAGAAGCAAGCCGTGGCCGTCCACTTCGATGCTCGGAATCACCTCTTCACCGAAAATTTGTTGGGATTGGGTCAACAGGCTGCGGTACGTGGGTGACATCCGCCCGGTTGACTCAAAGTCCTTGCGAAGCGCCACGACATCTTCCGAGGCTTTGAGGTAACCGGCCACGAATTTCTTGACGGTCTCGCGATTCGCGTCAAACCAGTCTTTGCGGACCGCGATCACGTCCGCAATACTCCGACTCATCTGCTGGGTACTATTCAGAACACGTGCCCCCTGGACCGTTCCCTCCGCGCCGGAACCGGTCGAGTCAAACCCGCCGGTCAATCCGATCATGTCGGGCGTGATCACACAACAGGCATCGATCGACGGATCGTTCCGAAACGCTTCGGCCGCGCCGTCGGGTCCGGTCAAGTCCTTCGTCCAGACAATCGTCACGTCATTCTTGGACAACTGAGCCGCGGCCAACGAATCGTAGAGCAAACCGACGTGCGGCCCGCCTTGCTGGCAGGCGATCCGCTTGCCCTTCAAATCATTCAGCGTTCGAGTGTTGGCTCGCGAGACGATGTGGTCACCGGCACTCCACGACAACTGCAACACGACAACCGGCTTGGTGCGAGGGTCACTTCCCAACACCTCACTGGCTTGCCCGAGCATTCGGAACGTGCCTCGCAAAAAGGGCGTCTTGCCGCCGAGATAATCTTTGACTTGAGAAATAAAGTCATCACCCGGTGTCAGTTTGAGCTTCAGGCCCTGGTTGGCGAAGATCGTATTGCTTTGCGTTGTCAGACCGCCGTTGGCGTGAAACGTCGCAACATCACCACCCCACGTGATGAATGGCACCGTGAGCACATCCGACTTCTGTACCGGCTTGACCGCCACTGCCCCCACCAATTCGCTGAACTTCTGTTGCCCCAGCGCGGGAACGGCCATCATCAAAAGGACCGCGACGACCGAGGGCCGGCGATCAAAGAGGGTGATGTTCATCAACGGATTCCTTCTAATTCGAGCTCTCTGATTTCATGTTCCCATTGGGCACGCTCATTCTCGCTGACCGACGGATCGGGCAACAGGCTCCGTCGCGTGCAATTGACCAGCGCCTGCAGCGTCTGGTATCGGCGCGTCTGCTGGATCGCCGGCGGAAGGTGATCCCGAATGATCTCGATCAGCTGTTCCTCGCTCGTGGGTGACTCCGCCTTGAGCTGACTCCGGAGCGAAGCAAACGCGGCGGCGGAGTAATCCTCGGCGAGCACTTCCCGATCCAGCTGGTCGACGATCGTGTCGTCGATGTTCAAATCGGTCGCGGTCAAAACCCAACGAATGAAGTCACGCCGGTCGTCACCGGTCGG
>CAVQPV010000063.1:0-28892 GCA_963714715.1 Pirellulaceae bacterium
GGATGTCATCAATGCGATGATTGATGAGGAAGGCCCCCGTAACTTGCTGACGCAACGTGTTTGGAATGACCTGCCGTACGGCCAGGTGACCAGTGACGGCAAACGCGTCTTCATGATGACTGATTTGTCCGAAATCGAAATTGCCCAGTTCAGTTCGATCATGGGAATGCGGGGAACGCGTCCCGCCGACACTCGGACAAACACTTTGGTCGCACTGGAATTGGAAACCGAGGGGAAATTGCAGTGGCGGCTGGGCAAGGGGCGGACCAGGCATCGACCTTGTCGGATGCATTCTTTCTGGGACCGCCCTTGCCGCTGGATGGTCGCTTATACGTGATGGTCGAAATGGCCGGTGACATCCTGTTGGTCTGTCTTGACCCTGGATCCGGCAGCGAATTGTGGCGTCAACAACTGGTAGCGGTCGAAACTGGCAGCGTTGATTTCGACGCGGTCAGGCGAATTGCCGGTGCGGCTCCAACTTATCACGAGGGCGTGCTGATTTGTCCAACGGGGGCGGGCGCGACGGTCGCCGTCGATCTCAGCGATCGAATGTTACGGTGGGGCGTCAGCTATCGGCGCAAAACGGACGTGAACCAGATACTCAATCGCCAAAATGGTGTCGAGCCGAATCAGCTGATGCAGCGTTGGCATAACGGATTGGCGATGGCCGAAGGTTCAGTCGTCTTGGTGACGCCGATTGAATCCGATCGTCTTTTCTGTTTCGACCTCGTCACCGGTTCGTCAAAGTTCTCAGACAAATCGCGCGATCAGATGCGATACGTGGCAGGCATCCGAGGCGACAAGTTCATCGTCGTCGGGACTCGCGAATTGTGCGCATACGACACGCAGTCCGGTGCACAACTTTGGCGAACGCCTAACGATCTGGTCGCAGCGGGGCAGCAGATTGCCGGACGCGGGGTCTTTGGAGACGATTGTTATTTTGTACCCGCGACGGCACATCAACTGATCCAGGTTTCACTCGAAGATGGAGCCGTTCTTGCGAGGCGGACGATGCGGTATCCACTTGGCAACCTGGTCGCGGTCCGCGGAGAGATCATATCGCAAGCTGCGACGCGATTGTCGGTGGCTTACTGTGAAGCATCACTGGAGCCGTTGGTGAATTCGATTCTCGAGAAGAATCCCCAAGACTATGAAGCTGCTCGTCCGCAAAGCCGAGTTGCTGATTCAGCGTGACAGGCGTCGAGAGGCTTTGGACTTGTTGCGTCGTGCCGCCAAGATCGATCCGAGCAGTGATGAAGTTCACATGCTATCGGTCTCGGCGATGCTGGGGATCCTGCGTGATAACCCCAGTGGTGAGCCCGAGTTGGTGAAACAGCTGGATTCGATGATTGACCAGCCGAATCAACGAGCCGAGTTTTTGGCGTTGCTGATCCGAGGAGCCATCGACAACGAGCGTGTCGTTGATGCAGTGGACGGTTTGATCAAGCTGTCCACACTTTTAACCAACGAGAATCTGCTTGGTTCTGCAGCCGACGAGATTCTCAATGACATTGGTCGACAATGCTCGCTGGATAGCTGGGTCGCAGCACGGATGCGTGAAGTCTTTGACTTGGCCGGCGACGAACAACAACAGCAAATCACAGATCAAGTCGCTCAGCACATGAGTACTCTCGTGACGGGTTCCACCAATTTGCTGGGACGATCTTTACGGCATTTTGGATTCGTGGGAAGTGATGCTGCGCGCACAGAGCTGGGCCAACGATTGCGTGATGACGGAGAACTTCTCAGGCTGGAACGACTCGCACTTGGTCCTTCCAACGCGACGCCTACAGACATCCAGCGGTTGCCGGATGAGTCACTTGTGCTGCTTGCCCAGGCGCTTGGCCGACGGTCGGCGCGGCGAAGATGCCTTGAACGTTTTGCAGGTCCTTGACGAGCGCGAGTCGGAATGTTGATACGAAACTGCGGCGGTTGGCCACGGCCGTGTTGACAAGTGGGACGCCGGTGGGCTTAGATTGGCAATCACCGCAGTTGCGTTCCAGAGGACGATCATCACATTGGACCAACGCTTTCGCGGACGACTGGTCACTTGGGGCGAAACGCTTCGCGGCTGGCGATTGGTCAGCGAAGGGGCCAACACCGTCGCCCTGCGGGATTCGTTTGGACAGATTCACGGCATTCCCTTGGACGGGTTGGCCAGTCGTGGTGAGAGGCGATAAAGAAGCCATCATCGACGGCGGCGTGATGATCGTCGTCCGTCCAGGAGAAATCGCGGCCATCGACCTGTATCGCGTCAGACAATGACAGGTGTCGGATTCGATTTTGTGGCGGCGGAGTTTCAGCGGTGACGGTGCTTCCATTGCCAAACGCCGCAATGTCATGAATTCGTTCAATGCACCGCTCTTTGGTTTCCGATCAGCTCATCATCGGCGAACGACGTGACGAGGCTGAATTTCGTGTCGGCCCGGTGTTGGGTGATCGCGTGTTGGTGCTGCAAGGCGGCGACCTGATGGCGATCGATCTGGCCACGTCGGAAACGCTTTGGAGAAACTCGATGGCCCCGCAGAACGGAGTCGATTGTCGTCGACGGCAATCAGGTAGCGGTCGTTTCGCCGAACACCAAAACGGTGGAGTTCTTTGACAAACTGGATGGTCGAAATTTGGGATCCGACACCTGGGAACATGGAAAATCTGGCATACTTCGGCAAACACGTCTTGTGCGAAGTGCCGCAGTGCCGATGGGCGAACGTGTGTCGTCAGTCTTGTCGATCCTTTTACCGGCGATGTGCTCCAGCGATTGGAAACGTCAACCGCCAGCCGAAGCATCGTCGAAGGCGATCGAACGTTTGGGCAGACTGGTTGGCAGTCGATACATGGTGCTGTTTAGTCCAGTGGAAAGCTGACAGTTTGGGACATTCAAGAAGGCAGTGTCCTAAGTGATCTGGAGACCACACCGCTGGACGATTTACAGCGTCTGCACGCGATGGAGCTGGATGGTCAATTGATTTTGATGCCGATGCGCAAGGTTGATCAGTCGCTGCTGCCCAAGGATGCGACCCTGCAAACGCGGCAAAGTTCAATCCATCAAACAACGCACGCCGTTGTACGCGATTTCAACCGCGGATGGCTCGATGCGATGGAGCATCCAGTACGACGAGTTTCCCTATGGGGTGCACACTGTCTCAGCCGGCTTCCACGCCGGTGATCGTGACGACCCGTGCTTGGGCCACTTATTCCGGGAACAACACACGGACCGTCAAGCTTGACGTCCAGGCGATCGACGTGCGAAACGGGGAAGTCGTCAACGAGCGTTTGGGGCAAACCGTTTCCTCCAGAAACAACGAAATCCAAGACCAGAATTACGACGCAACCGGTGCTCAGTCGGGTGACTTGTCAGATCGGCGGCGAAGTACTGACTTACCAGTTCGGGCCGTCCGCCGATGAAAAGATTCGGCATCGGAGTGTCCGGCAGATTAATACGTCAAGCAATGGCGATTTTGCTCGCCGGACCAGACTTGTCCCTTGAGCACACGATGATCAGTGGCAGCCGAACAGTTTGGCTGACCGCCGGAACGATCATCATTTCAAGGAGGAGTCAGCATGCCCAAATTCTACGTTCAGTGTGGATTCGGTTCGACAGATTTGCAGCGGCTGACAGTGCCGAACAAGCCGCGCTGGCCGTTGTCGATGGGGCTTTGCAGTCCCACCTATGGATTTACGACGATCCGGCACTGACGGAGAATGATTGCCGCGATCATCTGATGATGGAGGCCCTGCTGCATCTTGACTCTTCATTCGGGTCAGCGAGCAGGGTTTCGATCGCCAGGATGCACAACTGGTTGGCACCCCGGAAACGATCCAGCATTGGCATCGCTTGATCGTCGCCGTCACGCGAATCTTGGTCGCTGCGGGTTTACACTCAAGGAGGCCGTCTTCGGTCGCTTCGACTCTCGGGCACGCTCGCCTCGGCAGGTAGCTCGCGTGGCCGCGCGGAGAGCAAAGAGCTAACCACGCTTCGGCAGTCCGCCGCTTGATCACGGTCGGCGGCTGATCAGATCTCGATCGCCGGCCAATTGGACGATCGCTTTTTGCAGAACGGCGTCTTCACGGTCCAGCGTCAGACGGCCCTCATCGTTCGGACGGGCGGCAATGTAAGTGCTCTTGACGCGGAATGTGCGGTTCGACACCGTTGCGGCTGATCGCGCGTCCTTTGGGAGTAGAACTTGGCCGTCGTCAAACAGAGACCGAACTTGCGCTTTGCATCCGAAAGATGCCTTGCACGCTGCCTTTGCCGTAACTGGTCTCGCCGACGATCAGGCCGCGGCCGCTGTCGGCGATCGCGCCGGCGAAAATCTCGCTGGCACTCGCGCTGTCATCGTCAATCAGTACGACCAGAGGGACATCCCAAGTGTTGGGTCGGTGCGCGACGTAGTCAAAATTTTCGCGGGCGTTACGTCCCCGCGTGCTGACGATGCGTCCCTCCTTCAGGAAGCGATCGGCGACTTCGACCGCTGCCGAAAGTAGTCCGCCGGGATTGCCGCGGACGTCCAGGATCAGCGATCGCATGCCTTGGCGATGCAGATCCCACAACGCCCGTTCGACGTCTCGGGTGGTCGTCTTCTGAAAATTGGTCAGTCGCAGGTAGCCAATTCTCTTCTCCGCGTCGACGATATGAACATTCTCCACGCAAGGGACCTCGACGCGGCGACGCTGGACACGCAGGTCTCGGGAACGTCCTTCGACGTCAACAACGGCAATCGAAACGTATGAGTTTTCTGGTCCACGCAGCAAGTCGGCGACGTAGTCGGGATCGGCAGGCATCACATTGGTCTTTTCGACACGGACGAATTTTTTCGCCCGCACGGATGCCGGCTTGCTCGGCCGGCCCATCACGCAATGACCGACAAGATCTTCAGGCAGTCCGCTTCCGCTTTCAGTTCGATCCCAAGCCCGACAAAGTTGCCCTCGATGTTGGAGAACATTTCGTCCAACTGGTTACCCGACAGCAGTCGTGTGTACGGATCCAGCGTCGAAACTGCGCCGCTCAAGTACTCCAGAACGACTACGGTGCCTGGACAGCCCGATTTCTGACTTGGGCCAGTTGGGCGACGTAAGCGACGTTTGCTCGCAAATCGAACCGGCTCGCCGTGCTGCGGTTGGTCAGACGGCGGTGAATCGTCTGGCGGAACTGCTCGACCGCATCCGGATCGGCGTCAGCCAAGACGTGATTGACGAATTTTTCTTCTGTCAAGGCGACTTCCAGGGCCGCGGTACCGTGCAAGAATACTCGCGACCAATCGACAGGATCGACGTAATGAGATTGCAGGTTCGTCAACACTTCCGAATACAGATCGAGAGCCTGGCCGGTTCCCAGTTGCGTCAAGCTTCCTGTGAAACTTCGGTCTCGATAGCGACGATTGACGTCATAGTGCAAACGGCTGATGACCAGACGCTGGTACAGCGTCTTGTTGCCGGGAAACTGACGCGTCGACTTCATCGTAATGCCGAATCGCGTCAGCCCACAGACGTTCGCGTTCCAATTCCAGACCTGGTCGATCGCTTCTGTCTGGGGATCCAGCGAGATCGGGAGCCGCCTCGTTGACGGTCTGCAGCAATCGCGGGCGTCGCGACGAGGAAGACGAGAGTCATCGCCAACGCTTTGGCGGACAGCCACGACGTGCAACCTCGAATATCGAACACAGGCGTTGAAAGGCATGCGCGTACGTCCACCGTCGAGTGTCCAGGGAGGGCCGCGGATGCCTGGGAGTTGACATCCGTCGCGCGGCCGCTGAAAGACACTCAGAACGTGCGGCCACGGGAATATAGGTCACAAAGGGTGCCTGGTCAAAAAACCTTTGCGGTGGCAAAACGGAATAACGAGCGCAATCCGCTTAGCCTGCAAGGTGGCAAGGTGATCGCTACGGTTATTCCGATGATTCCGTTTCGCGATCGCTACTCCGCGATGCGTGAAATGAGTTTCACGCGGGAATCCCGCTGCGCTTCCAGCGCAAGAAACGAAAGATTCGTTTTGGCGTCACTGCAACGATAGGCATTGTCCAGCTGAACGGACAATGTTCCGCAGCAAAATCCGTTGACACCCAGGCGTGCTCCGATCTAACGTCCGCAATCATCCCTGGAATCCGGATGACAAGGCTAACTTAGCTTGCTGGCAGGACGCCATCTTCGAAACGTCTGAGCAAGCGTACTGAACGACAATCAGTAAGCGGCGAATGCCAAGAGTTTCACGACTGAACGTTTCACGAACGCGCCGACATCCAATCTCCCGTACGAATCTTCGTGCGGTCGTTTTCGCATGCGCGATTCTTTGTCTTGTGCGTGTCAACAAGCGGATGCTCAACACCTCGGTACCTGTCGAGTCGAACGATCCGAGCGAATCCGCTGGCGGGGACGCTCAAGCTCTTGCGTCGGCGTGGGCCACAAGTCAGCGAGCGAACCTGGGGCACCTTGCGCCGTTACGGTTTAGCAGACCATTACAAACGTGATTGCCACGATTGTTGCGAGAGGATTCGGCAAACCGTCAGTGAAAACCCCGACGCCGAATTGATTTACGCGCTCAGCGAACTTGCCTATGTCGAAGCAAAAAAGGCGGAAAAGAAAGGCCAGGTCAGCCTTGCTCTGAATCATTACGGAATCGCGTTAACCAACAGCTACGACTATCTATTTAGCGATGACCTGAAGACGACTCGCAATCCCTATGATCCACTTTTTCGCGCTGCCTGCGATCTGTACAACCAATCGCTCGCGGACACGCTGCGGCTGCTTTGCAATGGCAATCAGCTAGAACCCGGTCAGACGTACCGTGTGAAGACCGAGGATCGCGAGTTCGTCGTCAGAACCGAAATGCGCGGACAGTGGGATCCTGATGAGTTTGACCGGTACGAATTTGTCAGCGACTATGAAATCGAAACCCTGCGAAATCGCCACACAACCTACGGGCTTGGCGTGCCGCTGATCGCCGTTCGTCGACCCTCCAAGAACGCGGACTCTCGTGAGGGATACTACCCCAAAGGCCTGAGTTACTCGGTCACTGCGTTGATGCGATGCGTCAAACCGAGCGAAGACGGCGCGATCCGGGGAAGCCACCAAATGCGTACTCGAGTTCTTTGATCCGCTGACAGCCAACCAGATTCAACTGGCCAATCATTGGGTGCCATTGGAAACCGATCTGACAACGCCGCTCGCCTTCTTTCTGGATAGCCCTGATTTTCGCAAGCGAAATCATGCAACCGAAGGCCTGCTTGACGTGGAAAACACGCTCAAGAACCGCGGGCTTTACATGCTGGAGCCATACGATCCGAAGCGAATTCCCGTGCTGATGGTTCACGGATTGTGGTCCAGTCCGCTGACATGGATGGACATGTTCAATGATCTGCGAAGCTTTCCGGAGATTCGCGAGCGGTATCAGTTCTGGTTCTATCTGTACCCGTCGGGCCAGCCATTTTGGCTCAGCGCTACGCAGTTGCGAAGTGATTTGAGCAAAATGCGAGACGCCTTTGACCCAGGTCATCGGCATGCGTCGATTGATCAAACGGTACTGGTGGGACACAGCATGGGTGGCTTGATCAGCCGGATGCAGACGATCGACAGCGGTGACGACTTTTGGAAAATCGTCAGCAGTGAACCCGTCCGCAATAGTGCCCAAGCGATCCAGACGATACGCGGCCCAACCGAAGCCAAAGACAAAGCTTGTCAGCACCCTGTTCTTCAAACCCAACCAGTCGATCAAACGCGTGATCACGATCGGGACTCCCCACAAAGGAAGCGATTTTGCCAACGATTACACGCGTTGGTTGGCCAGGCAGTTCATCAAATTGCCGCAGATGACTGTGGCAATCGGTAACACACTGGTCAGCGAGAATCCGAAACTATTCAAGGATACCCAGCTGCTGACCGTCGCCAATGCAATCGACTCGTTAGCGCCGGAGCAAGCGATTTTTCCGGTCATGATGCGAGCCAAGCGGTCTCCCGATGTCAAATATCACAACATCATCGGAATCCTGAAAAATCCTTCGTTCGTGCAACGCAAGGTTGGGCAGGTGACGGTATCGTCACTGCCGAGAGTGCACGCATGGATGATGTGGAGAGTGAACTGACGATCGATGCCGAACATACGACCATGCACATGACCGGCAAAGCAATCTTCGAGGTCCGCCGAATTCTGCTCGAGCATCTTCGCGAAGTTGATTCCCGAGACCGCATCGCTTGGTTTGATACCAGATGACGACGGTCAGCCAAGAGTCGGCCGGAGCAGTACGCGCCCGTCATTGTCGAACACTAACGACGGACTCAGCCGGCGGCTACAAAGTCGGCCAAGGGTGCTCGTGTCAATCGTGCGTCTTTGCCGCTCTTTTTGACGGTGCCAACAAACAATTGGGGCACGGTCGCGGCCTTGATCCGATTGACTTTGACAGCAGTTCCACGATCTCCACTGGGATGGGCGAACGGCTGTTCGCGACGGCTCGGTTGCGGTCCGCCAGCGGAGAATTCATCGGCGGAAACGTCCACCTTCGCTTCCAATTCGCCTCGCACGATGCGAACGTCGCGCGGTGCTTCAATGCCGATGCGAACGGTATTTCCGCGAACGCGAAGCAACGTGACTTTGATGTCATCACCGATCAAGATTTGTTCGTCAAGTTTCCGTGTCAGAACCAACATGGCAGTTTCCTTTGCTCTAGGAGAATAGTGACTCAATCGCAACTTGCGCGGTCGCGGTTGCGATGAAAAGCTAAAGCACGGCGCGTGCCAAACAATAGCAGGCCGCGTGGCGAAAGCCTGATAACTTGTTGGCATGTCACGAGTTACGCGTGTTTCGATATTTTCGGCTTGGTGACAGGACAGTCTGCTTGGTGAATGAATTACAAACAGTTTGCAAACCGTGCTTGTGAAACACCGACGTGAAACTCAGTAGGCGTTTGTCGACATCGCCGCGATTAACCTTGAGTCGAAAGCAAGGTTTTTCCTAACGTTCTGATCACCCGCGTTTCACGCTTCGTTCAAGGAGCGTGAATTGGCGTTTCGATCCCAGCTCGGTTCAAAGGAGTGACCGTGATGCCGTTAAAGCCCGCTCGTATGCGTTCGTGGATGATTGCTGTTGCAGTGTTCTGCGCTGTTCCTTGCGTTGTTGGTGATGCTTTGTCCCGTTGCCACGGCACAGCAGAAAGCCAGCAGCGTGGTCGCCGTCGTGAATGCCGATCCGATCACGCAAAAGACGTTATCGGATGCTTGCCTGGCACGGTATGGAACCGATGTGCTGGACAACATGATCAATCGCTACCTGATTCTGCAGGAATGCAAGAAGCAGGGGATCGAGGTCACCAACGAACAGGTCCGCGAGGAAATCCAGCGTTTGGCCAGCAAGTTCAATTTGACGATCGAAAGCTACCTGACGCTGCTGCAGGAGGAACGCGACATCGCGCCCGATCAATACAGTCGGGAGATTGTCTGGCCGATGTTGGCACTGCGACGTTTAGTAGCGGACCAGGTCGAACCGACCCAAGAAGAATTCGACCGAGCGTTCATTTCGCAGTTTGGCGAAGCGGTGAAGTGCCGCATGATCATGGTCGCCCAACAAGAGAAGGCTGATTCGTTGCAACAACAAGCGACTGCAAAGCCAAACGAGTTCGCCACGCTTGCCAAGCAATTCAGCGAGGACGAAACGAGCGCCAGCGTTGGAGGCTTGATCCCACCGATTCGGCGATACAGCGGCGACTCGCGCTTGGAGGAAGCGGCCTTTGCACTCCAGGACAACGAAGTTTCGCCCGTATTGCAACTCGGTGATCAGTGGATCGTGTTACAAGCGGTGCGTCGCATCAAGGCGGCGCCACCGCAGCCGCAGGCGATGCCCAGTATCAAAGCACAGATTGTCGATCGCATTCGCGACACCAAGATGCGTGGCGCGGCAGGCCAGTTGTTCGCACAATTGCAGCAACAATCCAAAGTCGTCACGGTGCTTGGGAATGCCGAACTGACCAAGCAATACCCCGGAGTGGCCGCCACCGTGAACGGACAGCAACTGACCGTTGCCGCCGTCGCTGGTGAATGTGTCAAGCGTCATGGAAATGACGTCTTGCAGGGTGAGATCAATCGCAAACTGCTGACCCAAGCGCTGGCCAAGGCAAAGCATGACGGTGACACAAGCCGATATCGATGCGGAAATTGCCCGCGCAGCGATCAGCTACGGTTACGTTCGCGGCGACGGTTCACCCGACTTGGTCGCCTGGATGGAATCGGTCACCAGCGATGGCAGCACGACCAAAGCGATTTATGTCAGCGACTCGGTATGGCCAAGCGTGGCGTTGAAGAAGTTGGTCGAAAGCGACATCAAGATCACCGAGGAGGACTTACAGCAGGGATTCGAGTCGGCCTTTGGACCTCGCGTCGATGTCCTGGCGATCGTGTTGTCGGATCAAAAGGCTGCCCAGAAAATCTGGAAGATGGCCCGGGACAATCCAACCGAATCATTCTTCAGCCAGCTTGCCGAGCAGTACAGCATCGAACCGGTTTCGGCGAGCAACATGGGCAAGGTGCCGCCGATCCGGAAATTTGGCGGCCAACCGGCAATCGAGCGTGAAGCGTTCGCACTCAAGCCCGGCGAGATGAGCGGCATCATCGCAGCGGGTGACAAGTACATCATTCTGCGCTGTCAGGGATTCACCGATCCGTTGGTCAAAGACATGGCGGCTGTGAAAGACGAGTTGATCCGCGATTTGAAGGAAAAGAAACTCGCCATTGCCATGGCCGCTGAATTCGATCGTTTGAAGGAAACAGCCGAGATCGACAATTTCTTCGAAGCAGCGAAGCAAATTCCCCGCGTGGCCAGCCAGCCGTCCGGCGCCAACCAAGCAACGCTGATCGCGAGGGCGTCTGCCCAGTTCTAGCCCGACTCTCCCCGTTGGGCATTGGTCTCTACGGACCTGGGTTGGTTTTGAATGCAAGGGGATATTAGCTGCCCAGCAGCGTCAGCAGATAGCCTGGGTCCCTCTGGCGAGCTCCAGCGAGTCCATCGCAGCCCAGGCTGCGGCGCTCGATTCAAACCCAATTCGTGCGATCTGATCTGGCGGCGAAGCCAGCCAGATTGAACCGCGAAGAATCTGGTTCTAGATCAGCCACGTCTGGAAGCTCTGGGCAGGAGGGTGCAGCACAATCGAAACCTACGGGCGTGGGAACGCCTATAATGGCGTCACTCCGACAGCAGTGGTCATGCGACGCTGCCCAATTCACCCTAGCTTTCCAAGTGATGCGATGTTTGAACGATTCAGTAATGGTTTTGCGTTGGCAGGGCAAAGTTGGACCGTACTCAAGCGGGAAAAGCACTTGCTCTTCTTTCCGCTGATCAGCGGAATCTGTTGCTTGCTGGTCATGGCATCCTTCGCGATCCCGTTGATCATGTCGGGAGATGTCCAGCAGGTCATGGACGGCGCCGGGGAAGGGCAGGACGAAGATCCGATGCAAAATCCGCTCTACTTGGCGGTCTTGTTCGCCTTCTATTTCGCCAATTATTTCATCATCGTGTTCTTCAACAGTGCCTTGATCGCCTGTGCGGTCAAAAGTTTTTACGGAGAGCGTCCAACGATCGGCGAAGGCCTTTCGGCCTCGATGGCTCGTCTTCCGCAAATCGCCGGCTGGGCTCTGCTCAGTGCGACGGTCGGTCTGGTGCTTCGGGTCGTTGAAGATCGGAGCGAGAAGGTGGGTGCAATCGTTGCCGGATTGCTCGGGATGGCTTGGTCCGCAGTCACTTATTTTGTCGTTCCCGTGTTGGTGATTGAAAAAGCGGGGCCCATCGAGGCGATCAAGCGGTCGGCGTCCATCTTGAAAAACTCGTGGGGCGAGTCGATTGGGGCGAAAGGCGGCATTGGCTTCTTTTGTTTCCTGGCGACGCTGCCTTGCATTGCTTTGGTCGTTGGCGGCGTTGTGCTGCTGGCCAAGATCGCGCCATTGGGGATCGCGTTGATCGCCATCGGTGTGATTGGAATGCTGATCGTGTCACTGGTATCCAGCGCCTTGTCGGCGATTGTGCAAGCGGCGATTTACATGTATGGCTCCAGCGGCGACGCCCCCAGTGGCTTTGAAGCCGGCAACCTGCGCGGCGCCTTTGCCAGGGCCTGAGCCATGCCAAGCGATTTGTGCTGGGCGATGATCGCGAAGTGCTGAGGTGGAATGGTTCTATCGGCGACCACTTCCATCGTCCGCCGGTGGAGTCCGGCCAGCTTCAACGGTCACAATGTTACAGGTCTCGGTTTGGTCATCGAAATGGAGTTCGACACGTCCAGCCGCCAGCTGCTGCAGCACACCTTGGACACGCCGCTCGACCGACGAATGGTCGGTGCCGTCGCGAGTGACGAATTCCTCAACAACCGCTCGTAGCGTTGCCGGCGTTAATGTGCTGTGTGGGATGCGCATGGAACGAGCTTAACAGATGGATCAACAGAGAACACCATGCAGTTAGAGCTGGGGTTATCCGGCACAATTCCTGGCGGTCGGCTGACTCTTGCAGCATCGGCTTGGTAGGCTGGAGTGGACGTGTTTCTCCCCAGCATCGTGATACGCCTGGAGTTCGATCATGTTTGCAGTCTTCGGTACGCTCATCGTGTTCAGCGTGTCGCTTGTCGTGATTCGGATCGCTACGGTTGGCTTGACCATGACGGGAGTATCGAAGGATCTCGCGCAGTTTCAGGCGTTGTCAGCGTTCACTGGATCCGGTTTTACCACCAAGGAGTCCGAGGACATTGTCAATCATCCGTTGCGGCGGCGGATCACGATGCATTTGATGCTCATGGGTCACGTTGGCGTCGTGGTGGCGATCCCATCCGTGGTCTTGTCGTTTCTGAACACCGGAGACAGCGATGACTGGACGAATCAATGGTCTGTGCGTTTCGGTGTGCTGGCGGGAGGTCTCTTGCTGCTGCTGCTAATCGCCAGCAGTCACTACGTGGAGCAGGTGATGTGGAGAATCAACACCTGGGCTCTGCGGCGTTTCGGAGGAATCCAGGTACACGACTACACGCGGCTGTTGCGAGTTGGGAAGAACTACGTGGTTTCCGAACTGCAACTGCGCCAAGGAGATTGGCTGGCCGGCCATACGTTGGAACAGTTGAAGTTGGCCAATGAAGGTGTCTTGGTGTTGGGAATTGAAAAACTGAATGGCGACTATGTCGGCACCCCGCGCGGACGCACTCGCTTGGAAGTCGATGACTGCTTGATCGTGTACGGGACACAGGAGTCGCTGCTCGACCTTGACGAACGCCGTGCCGGCATGGAAGGCAACGTCAAGCACATGCTGGCCGTGACCCAGCACATGGACATTGCGGAACAGGAAGATAGATACTGAGTCGCTAACAAACGACCAGGAGGAATCGTCCCGCTAGCGCGGCTTTCGGTTTCCGCGTCACCGTCAACCGACGTTTGCTCACCAGGGATGCTGGATCTTCAATACCGTTGCAGCAAATCGAGCATCTTTCGATCGAGTTGATGTCCTTGGAACTGCTCGTACGGAACATCCTCGCGCTGGCTGTCGAGAATTCCGAACGATCCGCGGAAGTTCCACAGTGCCCAGCCCCAATCAGCCTGCTGCCAATTGGCCAGGCAGTCTTCCATCCAGGCCAAGGTGACATCGTGGGGTGTCTGGTTGTGACAACCGAATTCGCCAACCATCACTCCAATGCCCTGCTGCTGGGCCTGCTGCCAGGGCAGAACTCGTTGTCTTCCACAACCATCGACGATCTTCCATCTTCGCCCCCGTAAAAGTTTGTTCGCGATTCTTCGCGTCGTAGGCCACGTTTGCCACCGGTTGATCCCAACCCGACCGCAGGACAAGCCGATCCTCTTGACCGTCGGTTCGGCGCAACCCGATCTCACTCAGCGACAGCCAGTCGCCTTCGGTCACAGCCAATTCAACGCGCCGTGTTCCCGCGGGGATGATCGCCTCGTAGTCGCGGTCATACAGATTCTGATACGTGTTCCATTGTGGGACGAAGTTCACCTGCTTCCACTGGCCCGGTCCCGGTCCCGAGACGAATGTCTTCTCCCAGAACACAGCCCCGTCGGCTCTGGCAACAAGTGTCGCTTTGGAGGAAACGACGTTCACATGCATGCGAAGCGGTGTAGCACGATCGAATCTTGCCTCAATGACCAGCGGTTGTTTCGCCTCCGCTGACATGCCCGGTTTGCTCGGCAGGTACAACGTCCCGTAAGCCATCACGCGCGGCCAGATTGGATCTGTGTACTGATCGGCACCCGCGACCCAAGTGGCCTTGTAATGACTGATGTCCATCGGCGTGTAGCCGCGCGTTGCTTGTGCGATTTGCAACGGCGCAAGTTCAGGAATCGGCTCCCGGCCCCAGCCGAGGCCATCCGAAATGATCAAACGCTGTGGGTCCTCGGCCCGAATCGCCGCCGCGATTTTGCGCACCACGTCTAGATAAGCTGCGGTGGAAACATCCGACGGTTCGTTAAACAAGTTGAAACTGAGTTGCTCGTTAGGAACACCTTGGTAGCGTTTGGCGAACATCGCCCAGTGCTCGGCACACACCTGCTGTGTGTTCGGATCGGTCCACAAGTCCGTCGCTTCCGGCGGCTTGGCAACCGTATAGCCAGGTGCTCGGTGGAAATTGATACAAACATGGATGGAGTACTTCTTGCCCCACGCCACGGCTTGATCGATCTCTCGCAGTTGCGTCTCGTCGAACTCATGCCAGTCGTCTTCCTTGATCCAGACGCGGTAGTCCATTGGCAGTCGCACGAAGTTGAAACCCAACTGGTGGATCAGGCGGAAGTCTGATTCCAGAAACGGCCCGTTGCCGTTGCTGTTGCGATAGAACTTCTCCAACAAGTTGAACCCGCGCCAGCGAGGCAGATGCTGCGCGGTTGCTTTGGGTAGCGTTTGAGCCCAGGCAACCGGCGGCGCCATGGACGGAGCGATCATCGCGATACCGAACGCCAACCAACAAAGGAAGGTCTTCATCAGCAAAGCCTTGTCTGTCGCTCCGCAAGGTTGCCGGAGTCTAACGGGAAGGACGAATTTGAATGTCTTTGAACCGGACGAGGATGCTCTTGCCCGGATGGATTTGCAGTCCAATGTGACCAACGAGCCCGACGTTGTGTGCTCGATGGGCTGCATCATCAAGCCGACCCGCTCCGTCAAAGTCGGCGACCGTGACACCATTGACGATCGTTTTGATTTGCGTTCCCTTGCAGATGATCCGAAGCTCGTTCCAAACATCTTGATCATCGGCGTGAGTCCCACTTCCAACCCTTGGGAGCGTGCTCAGGTTTCGCGTTGGCGGGGCGGCCGACGTCGGGCCATAGCCATGCTTTGACTTCCCTTGTTTCATCGTAGATGAATCCGCATCGCCACGGTCCGCCGGGATGGATGTCAACCTGGGGACCATCCAGCCAAACGCGTCGTCATCGTACCGGCTGCGGATCTGCACACCGCTGTTTCCGGTTGATTGGGAATACGTTTGAACTTTCATGCGAAGGTCGAAATCTTGGTACTCCTTGTCGGTGAGCAGCCAGATGTAATTGTGCTTCGTTTCCGAGATGCCACGAGCCGTGATGGTTCCGTCTTCAACTCGCCAATACCGCGTTTGTCTGAGTCCTCCGGGCGGCACTTGACGAACCATCCATTCAGGCTCTTGCCATCGAATAGACTGGCCCACGGGTCGCGGTTATCGCTTGCGTCTGCGTCGTCGGCCACGGCTGCGCCGCTGGTGGCTACTGCTGCCAGGACAACGAGCTCGTACCGAATCGGGCTGCAGCACGGCCGTGCGTTTCTTCGATTTGTCACTCTGGACCCTTTCAAGGTATTCATAGTTCCCAACCCTCCCGGTACTCACGGTACAGATACCGGTCGGCCTGCGAGGAATTTGTAATCTTCATGCTCTCGCTGTCAAACGCTGACTTTCTTGCCGGCTCTGAGGGCGACGGTCCCGAGGTTGACGGTGTCGGTGATGGCAGCCGCCTTGAGGAAGTCGCCCGGCGAGGCATCACCGCCCTGGCAAGCCTTCAACCATGGGGCGTACCGCTTGGCAGGTCGTTCATGCTGGGCGACGCGCAAGCGGCTTGTTCTGATGCTTCGTGATCAGACGCGGATCCTGACCATGGAAGCCGGCCAGAATCGATCCGTCCTCGCCCACGAACAGGATGCCTTCGGCGGCCATCTCGACGTCGTGCGCTTCGACTTCTTGGGGCAGCCGAGGCTTCATGCCGCCGTCATACCAGAACAGATCGAGGGCCGGTCGGTCGCCAAGGGAGGCGAACTGAAAGCGGAGTGTGCACGCGGTTGGATAAGCGAAGTCATTCTTCACCTTGCGACTCACGTGGTCCTCGATGGTACAGGTATGGGTTGCCCAAGCTTGGGCACTGATCGGCGCGTTCAGAGTTGAGCGCCGTGAACACCGGCCACAGGCTGTAGATCCCCATGTCGGCCATCGAGCCGCCGCCAAAGTCATACCAGCCGCGGAAACACGGTGTGGGTGTAGTGGTGATGATAGGGGCGGTCGCGCTCCGGGCCGAGCCACAGCTGCCAATCGAAGCCAGCGGGAACCGGCGGCGTGTCGGTGGGAATCTCGAGTGTATTGCGGCCACACGGGACGGTTCGTCCAGTTATGCACTTCCCGCAACATGCCAATGACTCCGGCTTTGACTTGTGCGGCGATCAGGCCGTTTCCGGTTCCGCTGCCGTAGGCCAGCAGGTGCGTCGCACGCTCCGGTCTCGCGGACCGTTTTCAGCACCTGCCGCCCTTCGTGCAATCGATTGGCAATCGGCTTATGCATCACGACGTGCTTTCCTTTCTTCATGGCGGCGATCGAGATGGTCGCGTGCAGATGATCGGGCGTCATGATCTTGACGGCATCGAGGTCTTTTTCTTGCTCCAGCAGTTCGCGGAAGTCGGCGTAGGCCCGGCAACCTTGACGTTTGCCTGCGCCCGGTTGCTTGGCGTAAAAGGCGTCAACGACCTGCCGGCCGACTTCCCGGCCACCTGGGCAACCGGCTTGGCCTTTTCGCCAGTCAGGGTCACCCAAGTACTGTCGTATCTGCCTGAGGACGCCGCCCTTGCCCCACTCCACGTAATCGTTGCTTTCTTTGTTCGGATCGCAGACGGCAACGATCTGGATCTGGGGATCGGCCAGCAAATCACCTAGTTCGTTGAAGCCCTGGGTGCCCATGCCGATGTGCGCCAAGGTGATCTTGTCGCTCGGAGCAACGTGGCCTTCGCCACCCAACACATGGCGCGGCACGATCGTGCAGGCTCCCGGAAACAGCGGTGGCGCCAATGAAACGTCGACGGTCGATATTCTTGCTCATTTCAAGTCTCCAGTTTGGGTCAGAGTCGCCGAGCTCTCCGAGCTCGGTTCAGCACGTCGATATGCGTTGCCTGGGGTTTCACATCATAGCCCAGCGTGGCATTCGACTCGCTGTGCGACCATCTTCTTTCCGCGGCGATTTGGCGGCGTAGCCGGCAAATCGCCAAGGGGGAGAATCGGGTTTCGCTGCGACGAGTCCTCGGGCTGCGGAATGCTCGCTGAAACGAGCCGCACTGGCCCCAGACTATCTGCTGCCACTGCTACGCAGTTGTCGTATGGTGGTAACAAATAAAGACGTTCGTACTCACCACTGACGTGACTCACAGCAAACAGCGTGCAGTTGCGATTGGTTGGCACGCACTCAGAACACCCAGCCAATTCCGCCCACTAACGCATTGAACGATGAATTGGTGTTGAAGTGACCTTGGTAGGCGATCATGCATTGCCCGCCCAGCAGCACTCCCCAGTCCACTTGCATGCGCACAAAACCCCAGTCGGTTCCCGCTGCGACGCCCCGATCTTCCAGCGATCCGGTCGGCGTGCCGCCACCAGCGATTTGAGAGACAACCGTCTCTGCTTGATCCAGATACTCATGCATCCATCCAAATCGCAGATGCGTGGTTGCGATGCCGATCGGTGTCACGCCCGATTCATTGATGGCGATTCCCAAAACACCGCGCAGTGAATCACCAGCGCCACCGTCGTTGATCAGGGCAAAATCGGGATCACCCGTTTCAGTAATCGCATCCAATTCAACTCGCGTCGTGTGCAAAGCACCGTAGGGTGTCCACGGCCTGGCATAGCCTAATTCAAAGTATCCAAATTGGGCGGAACCAGCGAACGAGCTTTCCACGAAACTCGATCCTTCCAATGCCGTCAGCGAGCGGCGAACGTCGTAATTCTGCAGGCCCGCGCCGCCAATCGCTAACACGTAGATATTTTGTCCGACGTATTCGATGGAACCTCCCAATCGATAGGAGTCGATGTCCGCTGTCTGATCGACATCCCGGACATCCAGGTTCCCCGTGGCCAAATGGGAAAAGATGTGAGCGGTCAGCCCGCAATTACTGCCCAGTCCACATCCCAGTTCCATGCCACCCATCTCCATTCGGTAGCCCATCGTTTGGCAATTATCCCGACTGACTTGGCCATCGAGGCCGTAACCGCGAACCCACGGAGTCAAAACCAGGTCGCTTGTTCGGAAATTGGCGTGCACCATGATGACGTCACGAGCCGATTCAAGACCGGTTTGGATGTTGTTGATTTCAGCGCCGATCAGGGTGGGATAGATCGAACCGGAGAGCTGATCAACAGCCAACAACACGTCATCAGCCGAACCATTTCTTAATGCGATCACGGCTGCCGGTGGCGTCCCGCTCGTATTCAGCTGGTCCAACAAACCTGCCGCGGACGTTTGGTTGCACCCCGACACCACGTTGGTAAATGAGCTGCCGTTGTCCTCGATCAGGAAGCCAAAATCATCCGTTCCCAACGAGCTATCCCGGACGGCCTGTAAGAAAGGATTGTTGGGCAACGCAAACACGTCGCCCTGATTGGCAAAGGTGCCGACGATGGGAGTGGTCGAATCCAAGACGAGGAATTGCTGGCCGGCCAAGAACTGATCACCAATGAAATTCGGGGTCAACGTCGCGTCGGTCACCGTGGCCTCACCCGTGACGTTGATGAGGTCGCTGGAGAGTGTTCCACCTGCCGCGGAAATGTCCAATTCGACTTGAGCGTTTGATAGGTCCACGTCGCCCGTGACGCTGAAAGTACCGATCGTCCCGGCCGCCGAATCCGCACCAGGAGCCAGCGTTCCAGGGATCACCAAGTTCCCGCTGACGGCACCGGCACCAAAAATCGTTGTGCCTGCCGAGGCAACGATGTCGGCATCCGCTGATGGAGCGCCTGCTGTGTCGACGACCAAGACGGAGGGGTCGACCAAATTGCCAGTAAACGTCAGGGGGCCGTTACCATTGCGATTGATGGTAACAGCAGGCACGTTGATGTTGGCGAATGAAATGTCGCCAGTAACGGTGGGCAAATCGCTCAGCAACTCAATGGTCGGCGTGCCCGGAATGTCAAAAACGATCCGGTCACCGGAAGCGGCGGTGGTGAACGCCTCGCGTAGCGAGCCCGCGCCGGAGTCGGCGTCGGTTGTCACTAAAACGTCAACGGCACCTGCATTTGGGGTCAACAGCGCGACACCGAGCATCGCCAGTAATAGTCGGCGGTTGCGAAATCGAGAAAACGGAGCAATGGGAAAGCGGAGCATATTGGTAAGCCTTGAAGGAATACGACCCTAAAAGCATCGGCCCGCGGCCGTCACCATCCCTGCAAGAAATCGATACGTCACAAAGGACAATTCACTCACAACACGTGCATCCCTTAACATCGTCAAAGGTTTCCACTTTGGGGTGGCACTTGTTTGCCAGCAAAAATCAGTTTCACAGGCCCTCCCGGCCGCTCATCCGACCCTCCCGCTGCCAGGCTGTTGATTTAAACGAAATGTGAATTGCAAGGGTGAGCCGCGGGCCGTGAGGCGCCGTAAGGCACCGGGCAATGACGCATGCCCGGCCGCTTACGCGTCGCGGCTCACTAAAGCTGCCGGGGAGGATGAAGCAGACGCTTGGAGCGGTTGTCGAATCCGTCAAATGGATAAACTATGCCGCGAAACCAATTCCTGCAGCGGTACCCCGAAAGCATCATTCATGACTCGCACCAGCACAGCCCTCGGCGTTTCCATCCTCTTCCTGCTGCTCTCGGCCGCCGCCGCCGATCCTGGTCCGCTGAACCTGTGGTACGAAAAACCCGCGTCGAAATGGACCGAAGCGCTGCCGGTCGGCAATGGGCATCTCGGCGCAATGGTGTTCGGCGGCACGTCCGAGGCTCGCTACCAGTTCAACCACGATACCTTGTTCTCGGGTGAGCCTCACGACTACGCGCACCGGGGTGCCGCGAAATTCTTGCCTCAGCTTCGTGAGCTGCTTTTCGACGGTCGGCAACAGGAAGCCCAGCAGTTGGGTAACCAGGAATTCATGAGCATCAACACTCGTGGTGAGAACCGGCAGGAAGCCTACCAGCCTTTTGGCGATCTCTTGCTTCAATTCCCCGGTCACGAACATGTCAAGAACTATCACCGTCAGTTGGATATCGACCAGGCCATCGCCTCGTTGCGATATCAGTTGGAGGGGGTCACCTATTGGCGCCAGGTGTTCGCATCCCATCCGGATGATGCCATCGTCGTACGACTGGAAGCCGATCAGCCAGGTAAGATTTCGTGCACCGTCTCACTCAGCAGCCCGCATGCAGAGACGGCAACGGTGACCCAAGGCAACAACGCTTTGGTGATGAACGGGCAAGTGGAGAATGGTGAGACGCGTTTTCAGGCGAGACTGATCGTCCGCACCGACGGCGGAAGCACCACCGCGACTGACGGCCGGATCCATATCACCGATGCCGACGCCGCGACACTGATTTTGGTGGGTGCATCAAGTTTCGTGAACTATCGCGACATCAGCGGCGATCCCGATGCTCGGAACGGTCAGACGTTGGAACGGATCGGCAACAAATCGTATGCGGCGATGCGTGATGCGCACGTTGCTGACCATCAGAACTTGTTCCGCCGCGTGTCACTCGACTTGGGTCTGACGGAGCGAGCGAACGTGCCCACCGACCAGCGACTGAAGTCCTTTGGACCCGAAGATCCGCAGCTCGTTGCCTTGTTTTTCCAATACGGTCGCTACCTGCTGATCGCGTCCAGCCGGCCCGGCAGTCAGCCAGCCAATCTGCAAGGAATTTGGAACGAATCCAAGCAGCCGCCCTGGGATAGCAAATGGACGATCAACATCAATACGGAGATGAATTATTGGCCGGCGGAAATGACCAACTTGGCCGAATGTCACCAGCCGTTGTTCGATGCGTTGAAAGACTTGTCTCAGACCGGTGCCACCGTGGCGAAAGAACACTATGGAGCACGCGGTTGGGTCGTGCATCACAATTTCGATCTGTGGCGCGGCGCAGCACCGATCAACAACGCGAATCATGGCATCTGGCCTACCGGCGGCGCGTGGTTGTGCCAGCACCTCTGGTGGCATTACCTGTACAGCGGCGACGAGCAGTACCTGGCCGACACTGCCTATCCATTGATGCGAGGTGCGGCATTGTTCTTTGTTGACTACCTGGTCGAAGATCCGAAGGGCGAAAAAGGATGGCTTGTCAGCGGTCCGAGCAACAGCCCGGAACGAGGCGGCTTGGTGATGGGACCGACCATGGATCACCAGATCATTCGTTACCTGTTTCTCAGCACGGCCGCGGCGGCAAAACAGCTGGATGTGGACCATGAACTACAAACGCAACTCACCGAGATGGCGGCCCGCATTGCGCCAAACCAGATCGGTAGCAAAGGCCAATTGAAGGAATGGTTCTACACGGAGGCTCCCGACACCACGCACCGCCATGTTTCGCACCTGTGGGGCCTGCACCCGGGCAAGGAAATTCATCCGCTGACGACGCCCGATCTGGCCGAGGCCTGCCGCGCGACCTTGCGGCTCCGCGGTGACGGGGGAACCGGATGGTCCAAGGCTTGGAAGATTAACTTTTGGGCCCGTCTACTCGACGGCGATCACGCGTACAAAATGCTCGCCGAGGCGCTGCGCGGGAACACCTACCCAAACTTGTTCGACGCACACCCGCCGTTCCAGATCGACGGCAACTTCGGCGCCACGGCCGGGATCACGGAGATGCTGCTGCAATCACAGCTTGGCCAGTTGCACCTGTTGCCGGCCCTACCGAGCGACTTGCCAGACGGCCATGTCAAAGGGCTACGCGGGCAAGGTGGATTTGAAGTCGAGATCAAATGGTCGGCTGGTCAACTCGTCAATGCGAACGTGCGATCGCTGTTGGGCAACACGGCAAAGATACGAATTGGCACCAACGACGATGTGCGCGCCATACCGACAAAGAAGGGCGAGACTTACCATATCCGGCCGTAGCTGGAGAGCAAACCGACTCAAATTCATGTGGCAGCCCAGCGGCGCGATTCGATTCTTGTTGGCCAACGTTCAGAAAGCCGTCAATCGCGTGCGCATGCCGTCACCGCGATCAGTTCAAAGGAGCCGTTCGGTGGTTTTGAACCCATCGTCGGTGTCCGGCGGAAGCTCCCTCGGCGTGACTCCCCTGCCGGGGGGATGACAATCTGGCGGTATTTCCCCAGTTGGTCCTCTTATCCACGTAGTCGATGACTTTGTGTGATTGTGACGGTTTTCTTTCCAGCTATACTGGCTGGCCCGAGTTTTCCATACTTAGATTTTGTTATCCCATTCATGAAGAGGTTTCCTCGCGTGGTCATTCGATACTTATTTTTGTGTTCGCTGTTCGCCTTTTGCATTGCTGGATGCGGCAGTAGCGAGGTCTCGAGCCCGGACCAAGACGAACTGTCAGCGTACGTTTCGGAAAATCCAAGCGACGTTTCAAGTGATGCCGAGCTTGACGCGGGCGACACGGCTGAATAACCGATTTTCGTAGCGGCTCTATTGGGGCCTTTCTTTATTGTTTTTGTTCAGGAGTTAAAGATGAACTTTCGAAAGCGCGGTTTCACACTCGTGGAACTGTTGGTGGTCATTGCCATCATTGGGATTCTCGTCGGGTTGCTACTTCCGGCCGTGCAAGCGGCCCGCGAGGCGGCTCGGCGAATGAGTTGCAGTAATAATTTCAAACAAATCGGTTTGGCATTGCACAACTATCATTCGGCGTACAAACAATTGCCGGCTCATTCCAAGGGGACAACCAACACGGGCAGCCCGGGGAGCCCGAACCCGTCACGGCGTGGCGGCCACAACCGCAATGAGCTGAGTTGGTTGCCCGGCTTGACGCCGTTCTTCGAGCAACAAGCCCTCTGGGAAAAGATCAGTAACCCGATGGATTCTGACGGCGATGGCACGGTTGACTTTCAATCAATGGGACCGGACCCGCGAATGAATTTGTCGGATCATGCGCTCGCCGGGAATCGATACGAACCTTGGCTCACCAACATCCCCACGCTTCGTTGCCCCAGCGATCCGGGTGCAGGTCTGCCAGCGCAGGGCCGCACCAACTACGCCGCCTGCTTGGGTGATTCAACCCACCACATGCATTGTGGCCAGGAGGACGATCGCGGAGTGACGGTCAATTCAGGCTGGGCTCAGGCCGAGCGAGCGGCCTGCCGCGGTGTTTTCGTTGCCAGTAGGGCGACCAAGTTCCGTGATATTTTAGACGGACTGGCCAATACGATCGCCGCAGGCGAGATCGTGACGGATGTGGGAGATCGAGACAAGCGAACGTGGCCAGCCGATGCGCCGACTAGCATCCAGGCAAGCTCCGGTGACCCTACCGGGCCTGACAACGCGTTGGCGTGTCGTCCCATGCTGGATCCTGACAGACCAAGTTTTTGGAACAGTGGCGCTCCCTTCGTTGCGTCACCGGCGGTTACTGGACCGGGCGCTGAAATGGCACGCGGATACAAATGGGCGTATGGACGACCACTCTTCTCCGGGATGAACACGATCCTACCGCCGAACTCCGAGATCTGCATGCAAGGTAACCGGCACAACGAAGGGATTCTTCCGCCCAGTAGCCGGCATCAAGGCGGATGTCACATTTTGATGGCCGACGGTGCCGTGATCTTCATGACCGATTCGGTCGAAGCCGGTAACTCTAAAGCCCCGCCAGTTCGCTGGGATGGTTGGGCGATCAATAAAGCTGGATCAGAGAGTCCGTATGGACTCTGGGGTGCACTCGGTACCCGCGCCAGCAAGGAAAAGGTCGAAGAGCAGTTGAATCAGTAAGCTCGGCGACCCAAAACCCGCGCAAGAAATCAGGCCTCGCTCAGTCCAAGATTGAGCGGGGCTTTTTCATGTCGTCAATTGAGTAGGCCAGGACCTGTCCTACACGGCTGGATCAATCCGCGAAAAATCGCTCAAGGGCTAAGTCAACTGTCGAAATCGAAGCTTACCTTTCCTTCCTGCAGCTTCAGGCGTGCACTGAAGGGCTGGCCCGATTTCGATTTGAATCCCTTCAAGACCGCCGTCTTCCCGTCGCGCAGCAGTGCCTTCGCCGTGCGGGCCGAGATCCGCTTGCCCGACATCGTCTTCCAGATCGTCAAGCCGCAACCGTCTCGCCAGCGGCTGCAACTGAACGACTTCTTTTGCTCCACAACCGGCGCCCCGCAAAGCGGACAGGGGCCAAGATCCGTTGAGGATTTCTCCTTCATCGGTCGAGTCGAACCATTCGCGGCTGGCGTCTTGCTGCGCCGACTGTCGATGACGTGTCGTTCGACCGTGCGGACTTCCCGCGGGTTTGTTCGTCGCCTTGAGGCACGGGGATTTCGACCAACTCGCCCGAATCCAACATGCTCAGCACGACATTGCTGACCGTCACCGAGCTTGATTGGCTCACTGGTCACACCGTGCTGCAACAGCTCGCGAATTTGCCTCAGGTCCAGATCGCGGTCTCGGTAGGTGGGCTGGAGTACAAACCGGCAACCCTCGCGCCAGGCCGAACAGCCAAAGGCGCGTTTGCCGGCAATGACCGGCTGTCCACATCGTGGGCAGTCGCCGAGTTTTCTTCGTCGATCGCACTTTCGTCGCTGGACTGAATGATCTGGCGAGTGTATTCGACAATCTCTTGCATGAAGCGTGTCGGGCGCAGCTCTGGCCAGCTTCGATCCGGTTGAGTTTCGACTCCCATTCGCCTGTGAGTTCGGGCGACTTGAGGTTGTGGTCCCGCACGAGCGCCACGAGGTAGCGACCGAGGTCCGTCGCCACGAGGTTTTTCTTCTCACGCATGACGTATTGCCGCTTCAGCAACGTTTCGATGATCGCGGCACGTGTCGCCGGCGTGCCCAGCCCTTTCTCCTTGAGAGCTTCGCGCAGCTCGGCTTCCTCCACGAGCTTGCCCGCTGTGTCCATCGCGCCCAGCAGAGTGTTTTCGGTGAAGTGTTTGGGCGGCGTCGTTTGGCCCTGCTTGATAAACGGCTCGTGCGGACCGCTTTCACCAGGCGAGAAGTCCGGCAAAGGTTGCTCGTCCTCGCCTTCCTGCTCTGCGGACTTGCGAGGATACAATTCGGTCCAGCCTGGCGAAACCACACGCACGCCGCGGGCACGAAACGGCACGTCATTGGCAACACCATCGACCGTCGTCACCTCCTTCAAACAAGGCGGATAAAACGCCGCAATCAAACGCACCACGATCGCCTCGTAGACCTTCTGTTCGCGATCACGCAATGTTCCCGGCGCGGCACCGGTGGGAATGATCGCATGGTGGTCGGTCACCTTTTGGTTGTTCACGATTCGCCCGCTAAACGGGAGCGACTTCAGGTCAAGCTTGCCCACCTCGTTGGGTTTGAGAGATTGCAGCTGCCGCAAAATGCCCGGCACCTCCTTCTTCATGTCGGTGCTCAGGTAGCGCGAGTCGGTGCGGGGATAGGTAATCAGTTTGCTTCATACAGTGATTGGGCACTCTGCAGCGTGTCCGCCGCCGACATCCCAAAGCGACGATTCATGTCGCGTTGCAGTTCCGTCAGGTCGTACAGCTGCGGTGGGAGCGACTTTTCCGGTTTGCTTTCTACCTTCTGGATGACCAGCGCATGATTGCTGACGCGGTCCAGCAAGGCTTGAGCGTCTTCTTGCTTGTCAAAGCGATCACCGGCATAACGAAAACAGACTTTGCGGTAGTTCGTCATCAACTCCCAAAAGGGTTGGGGCTTGAAAGTCCGAATCTCGTCATCTCGGCGTACGATCATGGCCAACACGGGAGTCTGCACGCGACCGAGGCTCCAGAGAATCCCCGCGGAGCCATAGCGCACCGTGTAGTTCCGCGTCGCGTTCAGTCCGACGATCCAATCGGCTTCGCTCCGACATTTGGCCGCGGCATACAGATTGTCGTAGTCCGCCAATGGCCGCAGCGAGCGAAACGCCGTTCGAATCGCCTGCGGTGTGAGCGAACTGAGCCAGAGCCGTTGCGCTGGCTTATGCGTGCAGCCGGTGAGCGTGAGGATATAGCGAAAGATGAGTTCTCCTTCGCGGCCCGCGTCGGTGGCGCAGATCAGTCCGTCCGCCGCGCGGAACAGCCGCTTGACGACCGCGAACTGTTGCCGCGCCCGCTTGTCGCCCCGCAGCTTCAACTCGAATTCTTTGGGGACGAACGGCAGTGTGTCCAGGGACCACTTCTTCAGCGACGGGTCGTAGTCGGCGGGTTCCTTCAGCTCGACGAGGTGACCCAAGGCCCAGGTCACTTGATAACCGCTTCCTTCGAAGTAGCCGTCACGCCGCGAGGTGGCTTTGAGAAAGGAAGCCAAGTCACGGGCCACGGACGGTTTTTCGGCGAGGACAACCTTCACAAGTCACCAATCCATTCTGGCGGAAGTGCCGGGAGCATTCTTCGCAGCCGTAGTTATTTCTGAACTCTTGGTCGGAAGTCCACGATACTCACGTGTTTGGCGAAGCCGTATCCGCAACACCACTCAAACATCCACTGATTGCTCGTCAACTGTGTGCCGGGTTGGGGTGCGCCCATCAGGTGCAGCGATTTTGTTTCCGGGGTGTAGGAACGTTCGACACCGCCCGATGACAAACGATTCATTCAGCCATGATCAGATTTGCTCATTTGGCACTTCTTTGACGACGCGGAACCCCAAGTTATTCCCCGTTGCTTCTGGATCGTTTGAGCCGCGGACCGCGGCACGTTGCAAAGCAAGCCGTCATCCGAAACAGCCGCCACGGTAAACGTATCGGACAAGCTTCCGCGGCACCATCGGAATTGTCAACTTGCGACCTTGCCTAAACAGGCTGACGCTAATTTCGCTACCAGCGCTTTTTTCAATCAAATCATTCAGTTGCTTATCGTTTTCGATTGGCGTGTCGCCCACAGCCAGCAAAACATCGTCAGGCTGCAGGCCCGCTTGTTCCGCCACGCTGCCAGGTTCGGTTCCCACCACCCGTACCCCTGTGCCGTCTGCAAGTTTCAACTTCCGCCGCACGGCTTCAGCGACGACATTGACCCGAGCACCGAAGTATTCGGCGACTTCATGCTCTGTTGGTCCAAGTGGGTCGGCAGCAGGGCTCGAAGCATAATATTCCGGATCATAGCGATCCGAGCACCATTCCCAGATATTTCCATGCATATCGAACAGTCCAAAACTGTTTGGTCTGAATTCACCAACGGGGGCGATGCCTGCAAAGCCGTCATTGCCCTGAATGGTCGCATACCCGACTCGATTATTAAATGAGTCGCGGTAAGCGGCGTCTGGTATATTCGCTGCGTCGAGCAACGTTTCGGGATCCTGGCCGGTCCAGTAGCGACTGGTTGGTCGCGCGCAACAGGCGTACTCCCATTCCGCCTCCGTTGGCAAACGGTAGGTGGCCTGCTCTTTCTCACTCAGCCACTCGCAAAACGCGACCGCGTCATTCCGACTGACAAGCGTTACCGGATGGTCATCCGACATAGAGAATGCATTTTGCCAGTTTTGAGCGTTTTCCAGGGTAGTCTGTACGGACTTAGTCGGGTTTAGCGTGCCACCACCGCTGCCTCGTCGCTCGGCATCGGTGATGTATTTCTCTGCTTCCACGAATTGACGAAACTGGCCTTTGGTGACCTCGGTGGCACCCATCAGAAAGGGCTTTGAGATCGTTACTTCGTGGATCGGATGTTCGTTGCGGAATGAGTCTGCTTCTTCACCGTAGGCTGCCGCGATTCGTTCGGGTGTGCTACGGCCACCCATCATGAATCGGCCGGACGGAATTCTGACAAGTTGCATGCCGATGGAGTTGGTGAGCAGCGGTCGTCTGACAAGATCTTGGTATCGCTTTTCTTTTCGGAGAGGATTTATATCGCTGTCGCGTTCGATCCAAGACCAGTCGCAAAAGCCCTGCTGAATCGCTTTTTCCAGAGCGTCGATCGAGCTTGTCACGTATCGCTGCCGCGCGGCCTCCTCTTCCTCGTCCAGTTCCACACCGGAATTCTCCGAGGCAACTGCCTGGGCACACAGGCTAGACGGCACGCTACGTTATACAGCGCGGCTGGATCTTCGCCTGCTATTTGTCCAGCCGAACCACCGATTCCTATGTCGTCGTGTTCGCCACGGGATGCGAAATTCCTCATGCGCATCTAGCAATTGGGGTGCGGCGCTGGGGTGAGAAGCGGCGAACTCAAGGTCCTTGAGTGCCGGCTCGGCGGCTTTGCACACAACGTCATGCCTTTGTCGGCGATGATTCAGAATGTGCTCAAAATCCTCCGCATTGCCTTTCGCTTTGTCCATCACTTCGAGAATCTGGGAGACCAACTGTGCGTCGCGTCGTAGTCACCTTCTTTGGAAGCTATCTCTGCAAGCCCGGCCATGGAGAAAATGCGTGCGATCGGGTTACGAGTGAACTCAACACCTTTTTGGAGGTGTTTGCGTGCCACGGCTGTCTGTTCCGCCGTGAATCCGGCCACTATCTGCAACAAAATCAGTCCCGACCGTTCATACGCGGTCGCCACGATCGGCGGCCGGATTTAATTCACTCAGTCGGTTGGCAACCTCGTGGTAGCGTTCGACGTACTCCAAAGTGGTCTGGGTTTCTTAGTTGGCT
>CAVQPV010000064.1:0-113472 GCA_963714715.1 Pirellulaceae bacterium
ATTTCATTCATTTGCCGGTTTCCCAAACACCGGTTTGATTTATTTAATCATTTGAATAACATTTTGGTATGTCAGTCTTTTTCCTTAAACATATCGAATGAAAAGCCTTTATTCTCATTGCCCAATACCTGAACATAAATATGCCTGTCCGTTATTTTTTCATAAATGATTTTCTTTGGGAAATCGTGGTTCAGGTTTTCAAACGAGAAAATGTTTTCATTAATTTGATTGAGTGTGAACTCAATTCCTTTTCCCTGATTCTGATTCAACACAGTAGCTGTGTAAATAACACTTTTTTCTGAACTCCTTAAAGTGAGATTCTCCGAGACAACTTTTTTGCCATCTTTGATTTTATAGGAACTACCTGCATACTCGCTGGCGTTGACCATTTCCCATTCTTCGTAAGTATCTTCATTTTCAACTTTCCATGTTCCTATAAAAAATTCTGGTAAAGCCTGACCTGACACCTTTATCGAAATGAAAATGTAAACAATAAAAAAGAGTATTTGTCTCATAATTAATTCGCACTATTTACCAATGAATATTGAATAAAAAAACAGAACAGAAAAAAATGATTATTTCATGTATAAAAAATATTAAAGTTGCTGATTAGTTCGCGGTTATGCTTCGGCTCTTTTATCAATTTTCTCACCCGATGTAACTCACATGTAGTTTATTCATCAGCGTTTCCCGATGAATCAGGACAATTCGTGTTATTCTGCAAACATGGTCGTTTCACAGTAGATAAAATTTCAAGTTTATCGCCATAAGCCAATAATCAGACCCATAACAATAAAGCTGACTATAACATAACCACCATGAATCAACATGTATTTTGTTGATTTTTGCTCAAACTGACCGATGATAAAAATGGACATTGCGACCCAGCCAAAACCTGCTAAAAATCCTGCAGTAGCACCCCACATTACTGTTGTACTGCTGTCATTCAGATACATGGCTAAATTGAAAGCCATAACCAGGGAGAATAGAAATGTAAACCCAAAAATCTTTGTCATATTTCCCTTTTTTAGGTCGTCATCAGAAAAATTGTTTTCTTTCATCCAAAGTTTTCCAAACAGGACAGGAGAATACCAAAGTCCGCCAATAAGAAAGTTAGAAAGTGCAGCAACAATAATTGCTAACCAATTTAAAGTTGAAATATCCATAATGCCAATGATTAAATTAATAATAACCGTAAAGATACTTTCATCTTTGCAAATAAGATTGTAAAAAATTAACCTCGCTTGTCAAGTGGAAAGAAGTTGGGCGTTAAATTGTTATAGCCATCATTAATATATTTGGTGGGATTGAATCCGCAAAATTCCTGAAAATCTTTGATGAAATGAGACTGGTCAACATAGCCCGTTTCATATACAATTTCTGTCCAGATGATTTCTTCTTTTTGGTTTATAATTTCAAGCAATTTGTTAAACCTGAAAATTCTGTGCAGAGATTTCGGTGATAGTCCGGCATACTTTCTAAATTGAGAAATTAAATGCTTTTGGGTTTTGGGATATTCTTTTAACAACTCCTGGTGCTTTGAGAATGGGTTCTTCTGAAGTTTTGCCAGAACATCAATTAAATCCTGAGAAGCAGATTTACTATCATCAAGTAATTTAAATAACCAATTTTCCACTAGCTCAAATTTGTCAGTTGTATTTGATTTTGTGGTTATTTCATCACGGAGCTTTAATATCGATTCCCCAAAATAAATTTCAGCCGGTTTTACAGTCTCATTTAGTTCCTTTATTGGAACTTTAAATAAGGGATAAGCTCCCATTGGTTTTAGTTGAACTATTAACATTTCGGAATGTTGATGAGCTGAGATGTTAAGATATTTTTGGTGCATTCCCGAAACCCAGGCCTTTGAAAAAACGCCATTAGGTTTTAGTTCATTGTCAAATGTGTTTCTAAGGAAATTGTCCAATTCAAAAACGATGAAAATATTGCCAGTAGGCACAACCCGTTCAATACTGTGGTCAGGAACAAAGTCTTTGAGATAAAAAATGCTTTCTACATATTTATCCAAAGAAGATTGTATGTTATGTATCTTAAATTCCATTTCTTTTTCAGTTTTCACCATTACCCCGCTCCCGAACGGTTGCATCGCCTTTTAACACTTAACAAAAATAACATTTTCCAAAGCTCCCTGTTCTCCCAATATAATCGGCTGTGCTGTTGTGTAAATAATCTTCTGCCCTGAAAACCAATCTTTTTTCAATCGGATTTTGTGTATGCAATCAATCTTTTTATCGATAATTCTATTGCTCCACAATTCAGGTGGTTTATTGTCATACCGCCACTTTTAGTCAGGTGTCTCATTGATTTTCAAATTAAGTCACTGCCTGATATTAAGTGATTTCAAATATTTCAATTCTATTTTCTTTATTCAATTGCAAATGAGCCAGATTGGTTTAGTTTTTTTCGGTACAAATGATATTGAAGTTTGTCAAATGCCATACAAACAATGTTGAATGCCGTTTGTTTTTTACAAAAAGAAACCAACGTTACTACATGAGGGTATTTTGCAATAAATCCTCTGTACAATATCTCTT
The DNA here is from genome assembly GCA_963714715.1 of Pirellulaceae bacterium. Taxonomy (GTDB): domain Bacteria; phylum Planctomycetota; class Planctomycetia; order Pirellulales; family Pirellulaceae; genus JBFJVZ01. The sequence continues at coordinate 2,556 of CAVQPV010000064.1, forward strand.
CGGCAAAAGAGGTTTTAAATAAACTGTTTATTAGCAAAATTGATTTAATTACGCCTTAAATTATCTGTGTTGGTCAATAAGTATGACATTGCCATCTGGGTCAATTAAAGTTAAACTTGCTGGTCCAGAAGATTTTAAATCCACCTCATTTTCCAATTTGATATTTTTGTCTTTGAGTTGTTCCTGAATTTTTCTTATATCGTCAAATGTTTCCAAATCATTCGCATTCTCGTCCCAACCGGGGTTGAATGTTAAAATATTATTCTCAAACATTCCTTGAAATAGTCCAATCAACGAATTTTCATTTTTCATGATGAGATAATTCATATTTATATCCCCTCCAAATACGGTGAATCCAAGATTTTCGTAAAAAGCCTTTGATTTCTTAATATCCTTGACGTTAAGACTAATTGAAAATGCACCTAATTTCATAATTTTGCTGTTTTGAATTTAATTCATTTGTTTTTTTGTCCTTTATAAATAAAACACAACGTTTGACGGTATAAAAAGTTGACGATTGCGGGTGATTTCATGGCGAAAAGCACAGCGGTTTGTGCGGGTAATAATATTGATTATCAGCACCGAAACCGCCATTGATTATGCTTTGCTGACTTTAACCAAAAATAGAGCAATTAATTGCACTTTCAGTTGAAATTAAGCATGATTGCTTATAAATCTATGTAGAAAGTGCAATATGTCGCACATTTGTTTGTATTGGCGGTAACGGTACTGAAAACTCAGAAAACAATGTTGGAAAAAAAAATTCGGTGTAAAAATATTGATGTACTATGTTTACAAAGACAAGAAATGCACAAAACAATCAACACTTTTTCAATTTTAAGGCACAATAAAATGTGCAATGTGTGGTTTTTTTTGTTTGCTGATAACGTTCTGCAGCTACACGATTGACGTTAGCGTCCCGGTGAACTTTCTAAGAAGATTTGCTTTTCAAAATTTTAATTTCCTGTCAACGAAGCAGCAAAACCCGGCTTGCGGGTATTTTGCTGTTACAAGCTGGCCTTCGTTTCAGAGTCATTGAACTACTTTTATATCAATGTTCATTCGTAAACAATGGTCAATAAAACGAGTGACATTTCCAAGTCCCCATTGGGTACTAACTGCTATTGTCGTGTCAATTAATGAAATTAGTTCGTCTGGTCTTATAAAATTTCTTCTATCTCTCTTTTGTTTCGCTTCATTTTCGGTTGTGAATGTTTCTCGGCCTTGCAAACTATCAGGGAACTTTGCTTTTAATTGACTAAAATTAGTACCAGGATTATTCTCAACGTAGTTTTTTATTACCGCTAATACTAGTCGGTTTTTACCGAGTGTCTGACCATTGAAAAAATATCTTGTATAATCTCTGTCGTTAGAACTTATTATTTGTCTTGAATTGCTTGACGCTATTGGCAGAATTGAATTACTGAAATTACTTTCATTCGCTTGAATATGATTTGTTTGAGCTGAATTATTTTCTCCAAACTTGTTTCTAATTGTAATTTCTATGTTTAACTCATTCAAAACAGAATCTATTAATTCTCCATCATACTCACTTATAAAATCTTGCTTTATTAAATTAAAAACAGTTTCCTTAAAGTCCTCTGATGAAATTTTATTTAATAATAATTTGAAGTCTTGTCTTCGGTTAATTTTCTTGAGCGATTGCAATGTAAATTCATTTAACAAGTCGAAATTAAAACTCTCTTTGCTAAAAAGTTTAACAAAATTATCACCTTTTTCGCTATTCCTTTCAAATCTAATAGTGTCAAGTAGTACAGGATCTTCTTGTTGAACTAATGAACCATCATAAAAGATTTGAATTGCTTGTCCAATTAAAATACCATATTCCAATTTTAACTGTCGCATGTAGGAAAATAACTGCTGTTGAAAAGTTGAAGTAAGCGGGATATTCGGTTGTTTAATCTCAATTACAAAAAGCTTATGATTGTCAAAGGATTTGATAACAAAATCTGGTGTTATCCGGTTTGCTGCTCCAATTTGATAAGAGGGTCTAATTTCATAGTCTCCTGAAAATTGTTTCCAGCCCAAAACTCTCAATGCTTGAATAACATTTTGCTCAAATGAGTTCTCGCTTATGTCCTTTTTTACATTTTCTGAAAGCAGAAAACAGATTTCATTCCATTTCTCGTTGTTCATATTTGTCGATTTGTCGATTTTTTGGCTTGCTTGTAAATTGTTAATCCCCCGAAGTTATTATACTTTTTTTCAATTTTTTCAGACAGATTAATTGCTGTAAAAACGATTTTATATAAAAAACCGGTTGGTTTTTTTAAAAGGATTTCTGCGGTTTTGATTTGTTGTGTGTTTTTCAAGTTTGGTTTTTTTAAAACTGCTTAAAAGTAGAAATTATCATAATAATAAGCAAGTCGTTTTTTTGAGAACAATTCCTTTTTGTCCAGATCGCTTTCGTTTATATCGTTCAGAAAGGGGATAGTGTAGCTTGTCAGATGAAGAAATTCGCATAAATCCATTTAAAAGTTGTTCTCTAATCATCCCAATTCCGTCATCATCAATTACATGTGTTCCTCCGATTGAATCGGAATTCTCAAATCTAAGAATGACCTTTTTTGCATCCGCATCATATAAATTTTTAACTAATTCTGAAACTGCAGTTTATTGACGAGCAACTAATTCTGTACCTAAACGATCAATAACACCTGCATTCACACTGAACCTAATATTATAATTGTCGAAACTTGCAAAGGACGAACCCGCCGATGCCGAATGTGAGAACGCTTCCCGCGTCCTCGATCTTGAACCGGACGATGTGGGAGATATTCTGGAGCCGGTAATTCGTGAACGCCCGGCCGGTCTGGTCCCAGTAGAACCAGTCCGGGTTCTCTGGCGTGGAGAGCACGGTGGTCCCGGACGGGTCTCCCGGGTCAACATCCGGGTGGTTCCACAGGAAGTCGTCCCAGTACCCGGGCGACGCCCCGCTCGAGCCGACGGCCTCAATCACCTCGCTCCACGCCTGGAGGTAGTCGATGCCCTGGTAGATCAGAGACTCGCCAGACCCGTTCTCGTCATAGACAACGTACATCTCAAGAAGGCGCTTGACTAGGTCGATTTCGCCGAAGTCGAACCAGCGCGTGATGTAGTGAGCAGCGATGTCGGTGGGACCCAGTCCGGGTCAACCCAGTCTTCGTCGTCGGAGGCGCCCACGTTCATTTGGTACACGCCGCCATCGAGGCCGGCCCCATACTGAACCTCCTCCCCGCTGACAACCATCCCCGACGACACGACCCTGGTCATCTGGCAGTACTTTCCAGAGTACTTTGTCCACCGCCCCTGCGGGTCATAGGTGTCGGGGTAGTAGTAGACGAGGCAGGCGTTGTTCTCGAAGCTGCCGTCAGCGGGGAAGTGCCACACGATTCGCTTGCGAATGAGGTCGTGATAGCCGGAGATGGCGGCCCTGGCCGCCCCGGCCACGTTGCTCGTGACACCGCTGACGGGCTCTGCGATTGACCCAACCATCAGGTCGCCGAACCTCGACCGCGTTGTAGCCGAGTTGGTCGGTTGCACCATGACTGTGCCCCGGCTTGATCCCACCGCCGGCCATCCACATCGAAAAACCCTTGATGTGGTGATCGCGGCCCGCGCCACCTTTGCCTTGAAACATTGGCGTGCGTCCAAATTCACCACCCCAAATGATCAGTGTGTCTTCTAGCATCCCCCGCTGTTTCAAATCGGTCAGCAGCGCCCAGGTCGGTTTGTCGGTCAAGCCGCAACAGATATTCATGTACTTTTCCAAGCCACCGTGGTGATCCCAGCCACGATGGTATAGGTGGATAAACCGCACACCGCGTTCGGCCAGTCGACGCGCCAACAGGCAATTGGACGCATACGATCCGTCAAAGGGTCTGGCACCGTACATGTCGAGGATGCTTTGTGGCTCGTCCGAGAAGTCTGCCAGTTCCGGCACCGACGTCTGCATCCGAAACGCCATCTCGTACGTTGCCAAGCGTGTTTCGATTTCCCCGTCGTGCGTCGATTGCATTCGATGACGATTGAGTTGGCCGATCGTATCGATCAAACGACGTTGACCTTCAGGCGAGACCCCGGCGGGTGATTGAACATAGTTGACGACCTGGCCGCTGCTGCTGAACTCAACACCTTGATAACGGCTGGGTAGAAAACCGGCCGCCCATTGTCGCGAGGCAATCGGTTGTGGATTGCGCCCACCCACACTGGTCAACACAACGAAACCGGGAAGATTCTCGCTTTCGCTGCCCAATCCGTAAGTGACCCACGATCCCATCGATGGGCGTCCGCTGATCGCCGTCCCGGTGTTCATGAACGTGTGTGCCGGATCATGGTTGATCTGTTCGGTGACCATCGACCGAATCACACAAATGTCGTCGGCCATTTTCTGGTGCCAGGGCAGGTAATCGCTGATTGTTTGGCCCGACTTTCCGTATTGGCCAAACTTGGTCAACGGACCTTGGCACTTCAGTTGCTGACCTTGCAGTTGAGCGATCGGCTGGCCTTGGGTGTACGACTCCGGCATCGGCTGGCCGTCCAGCTTGGCGAGTTCCGGCTTGTAGTCAAACGTCTCCAAGTGTGATGGGCCGCCGGCCATGCAGAGGAAAATGACTCGTTTCGCGCGCGGCTTGTGATGTGGCAAGCCCGTTCGTCCCGCTGGATTGGCTGATGAAGCCGCACCGTTCGAGTCGCTGACCAACAGCGACGAAAACGCCGCGCCGCCGATGCCAAGGCCGCATCCGGAAAGGAAAGTACGCCGGTTTGATTGGTTGGGATTGAACATCATTGTCAACGAGTTCTGCAAACTCGGCAGGAGGGATTCAGTTGGCTGTTCAGACAAAAACCGAGTTCGGAGAACTCGGCGACAATTCTTAATATCGCGCTACCGTTTCATATAGATTCAAGATCGCTCGCGTCACGCCGGTCCAAGCTGCCAGTTCCACGACATCATCGGTTTTCGCATCATGTCCCATCCCGACGAGCGATTCAGCATCTCCAGCGTTTGCTTTGTAATGCACTCGCCCTTGATCCAACAATGATTGCAGCGAGTTGATTTCCGTCAGGTCCGGCCAGCGCGATGTAGCGAGTCGAAAGGCGTTGCTTAATCGCATGGAGTCACCACCGTCGGTCGACAAGACTCTGGTCGCCATCGCCACCGCAGCCTCCACCATCGTATGATCATTCAGCAGCACGAGTGCTTCCAAAGGCGTATTTGATCGCGGACGCTGGGTCGTGCATTCTTCGCGGCTGGGCGCGTCAAACGCCTTTAGCATCGGATGCAAGAACTGTCGTTGCCAATGAACGTAGACGCCGCGCCGCCAATGGGCCGCACCGCGGTCGGGCAGATACGAGCGTTTGGGAAAGTTCAAATGCCGATAGTAACCGGGCGGCTGATACGGTTTGACACTCCCGCCGCCCACATCATTGACCAGCAAACCGCTGAGCGACAAAACATTGTCTCGCACCATTTCAGCCGGAAGTCGATAACGTGATTGTCGGGCGAACCATTGGTTGTACGGATCGGCGGTCAGCTGTTGTGGTGACGCAAGTGATGATTGCTGATAAGTGTGTGAAAGTGCCAGCCGTCGCATCAAAGACTTCACGTCCCAACCAGTGGCGATGAAGTCAACCGACAGCTGATCCAACAAATCGGGGTGTGTCGGTGGTTGGCCCTGCCCGCCAAAGTCCCCCAGCGAAGTGGAGATGCCGCGGCCGAACATCAAGTACCAAAAACGATTGACAAAGACGCGTGCCGTCAATCCGCCAATGCCGCTTTCCGAGTCCACGAGCCAATTCGCCAAGTCAAGTCGGTTAGCGCGGCGATCCGTCACCGCAGGCTGCTGCAAGAATTCCGGCGTCATCGGCTGGACAATCGGGCCGCTGTCATCCAACCAATTGCCTCGCGGCAGCACACGGATCTCGCGAGGTGCGATCGACTTGGTGATCATTGTCTCGCGTTTCAATTTTTCCAAGCGCCGTTTGATTGCCGTCAACTCGTCGATTTCCTGCTGCTGATCTTCGCTCAGTTCACCTAGGCGTCGGTCGACTTCGGCCAACCATTGTCGCTGCCAGCGACTTAACACCGCCATCTCGGGCGCCCGATTGGTGGGCAACGCGTTCGAGCCGGTTTTGAAATGCTGCGCCTCGTCGACATCGGCAAAGAACGCGACCAACGAATAGAAATCCTGGGAGGTGAATGGGTCGTATTTGTGATCATGACACTGCGCACATCCGACCGTCGCCCCCATCCATACAGCTGACAAATTACGGATTCGATCGGCCGCATAAATCGCCAGGTACTCTTTTGGTTGCACGCCGCCTTCGTGCGAGGTCTGCAGCAGGCGGTTGTAGCCGGTCGCAACCAATTGGTCCGTCGTCGGATGGGGCATCAAGTCGCCCGCCAATTGCTCACGCGTGAATTGATCCAACGGCATGTTGTCGTTGAAAGCGTCGATCACATAGTCGCGGTACGGAGTGATTTTATGATCTTGGTCGCCGTGATACCCAACCGTGTCGGCAAACCGCACCAAGTCCAACCAATAGGCTGCCATGCGTTCGCCAAACGCGGGCGAAGCAAGCAAACGATCGACATACCGCTGATAGGCTCGCGGACCAGGGTCGGCCAGAAACCAATCCAGCTGTGACGGCGAGGGTGGCAAGCCTGTCAAATCAAACGTGACACGGCGAATCAACGTCGCTGGATTCGCATCATCGGCCGGCATCATTCCTTGCGGAAGCTTGGCCAGCACAAAGTTGTCGAGCGGATCCCGTGCCCATGATTCATCATTCACTTGTGCTGCGCGGTGCGCGACGGGTGGAACATAGGCCCAGTACGCTTCGTACGGAGCACCATCAGCGACCCATTGCTTCAGCATCTCGATCTGCTGTTTGCTGAGCGTTTTTCCCGACTCTGGCGGGGGCATCAATGCATCGGGGTCGTTAGAAATAATCCGGGCAATCAGTTCACTTTCATCAAGATCACCCGGGACAACCGCGTAGCCTTTCGCTTCTTCTTCTACATCCAAACGCAAATCAGCTTCCCGGTGTGCGGGGTCGGGACCGTGACAATAAAAGCAGGCATCCGAGAGAATCGGTCGGATGTCACGATTAAACGAGAGGTCTTTTGCGATTACCGAGGTAGCGATGACGCTCAGCAGGCAAACAAAGGAAGTCCGTAACATCAGGTCTCTCAGTATTCAAATCGCGATTTGCTTGCCTGCGTACCAGCAAGACTACCCGATCAGCTCTTCGATGGCTTTGCCACCGAATTGGCTAAGTTGCTTGAACCGTCCAGCGTGGTAGTAAGTCAGTTTGTTGTCGTCCAGGCCAAGCAGTCGCAGCAAGGTGACGTGGAAGTCTCGAATGTGACGGACGTTCTCAACCGCTTTCGCACCGATCTCGTCGGTCGCTCCGACAGTATGCCCCGCGTTGCAGCCACCTCCGGCCAACCAAATCGTCATCGCGTCCGGATTGTGGTCGCGGCCATACGCGATTCCGCCGCGAACGCCGTTGTCGGGGGTGCGTCCGAATTCGCCCATCCAGACGATCAACGTTTCATCCAGCAAGCCTCGCTCGCGAAGATCCCGGATTAATGCTGCGATCGGCTTGTCCACCGTGGGGATCAACGCTCCGTGCGCTTTGGCGATGTAGTCGTGTGAATCCCAAGTGCTGGCGTACACCTGCACATAGCGGACGCCTTTTTCGACCAGTTTCCGGGCCAACAAACAACGTCGGCCAAAATTGTCGGTTGGGGCGGTGCCAACGCCGTAGCTGTCAAGTGTCTGTTGTGACTCGTCGTCAATACTCAGTGTTTCGGGAACTTGCATCTGCATCCGAAAAGCGAGTTCATAGTTCTGCATTCGCGCGAGCAGTTCATCATGCTCCGGATGGAGTGTAGCGTGCCGTTGGTTCAACTGGTTCAAGAAGTCTAAATTCTTGCGTTGATGTTCACGGGTGACACCTGCGGGCGGGGCGATGTCCAGAATCGGCGAACCTTTTGGACGCAGGGGGGTTCCTTGCAGCGCCGTCGGTAAATACCCGTTCGACCAATTGGCCGCGCCGCCTTGCGGATACGCCAACTCGGGCAAGACGATGAAGCCGGGAAGATCTTTGTTTTCACTCCCAAGTCCATAATTGACCCACGCACCAATGGAGGGATCACCGCCAAACCGATTGCCCGTGTTCACGTGATAGTTGGCGGTTGGATGATTCACCGATTCCACCTGGCAACCACGATAAAAACACAGCTCGTCAGCAACGCCGGCCAGGTTTTCCCAAAGCTGGCACATGTCGGCGCCGCTTTCGCCAGCCTTGCGGAATTCAAAAGGCGACTGAACGTAGTATCGAGTCCCGCTGCTCATCGCAGACTGTTTTTCGCCGCTGCGATGAAACTCTTTCAGGTGCAGCTTTTTTAGTTCCGGCTTGGGATCAAACGTATCGATGTGCGACGGGCCGCCTTCCATGTACAGGAAGATGCAATGTTTTGCTTTTGCTTCGGGGAAGTGCGGAGTTCGTGCGGCAGATTCTTCGCTGGCCGCTTCGGCAAGCAGCGACGAAAAGGCAACCGCGCCAAGCGAGGAGCCAAGACCGTATAGAAAATCGCGGCGCGGCAGGGAAGGAGGAAGGCAGAAGGAGGAAGGCTGAGTTTTCTTCATGATTGGCTTTCCGCTTTCTTTGCATTCTTAATGCACGTTGTAAAAATTGCGCTCAACTCATCGGCCTCTTGCATAAGACTCGAAAGTCTTTCTGCCCTTATGGTATTCGACTCGGTCAATAGCTCCATCCAATATATGGACTCTTCTAACTCCTGGTGACCGCCGCCAATTTTGCTGACAAATTCGGCAGTTGATCGAGCTCGTGTAGCCTCACGGTAGTGTGCCCCGACCGATGTCCCCGACCTCAAGAGTTGCTTGCCCATCACTTGCGTTGCAGTCGAATTCGGAAGGCTTGAATAGACGCGAATGATGCGAAGTGCAAATTCTTTGGTACGTTGCTTGAGATCTTTCACAATCGTGCCCCATCGCTTAAGAATCGTTTCTGTACGCATTCTACCTTCTGCCTTTTACCTTCTACCTTCTCTAGTAGACATAGACAAACTCGTTGCTGTTGAGCAGCGCAAGGCAGACATCGCCGAGGCCCCTGGTTCTTGCCTCGACTTGATGTGGCTGCAGGTCGGGCACGTAGTCTTCGTACACGAAGAGTTTTTCGGTAAAGGTGAATGGTTGTCCGGTGTTTTCATCGACCGCTTCTCGCACGACTTCCGTCGGCCACTGGCGAGGCTGCGGTTCTCGCTGTTGCTGGATCGCTGTCATTTGTTGCCAGTGCTGATTGATGCCGTTGACTTCTTCTGCAGTTGCTTTGCGACCGTAGACAATTTGCACCAGTCGCTTGATTGCATCATCATCGTTCTTCGTTTCTTTCAACACGCGCGCGGCCAACGCTAAGGCGCGGTCGTTCGATTCTTCACTGTTCATCAACGTGAACACTTGCGGCGTGACGTTCGACTGATCACGCAGTTCACACGAAGTCTCGCTGCCGGGTTGGTTGAACGTTTCCATGAACGGCAAGCGGTGCCCGCGGATCTTGTGGATGTAGACACTACGTCGATTGCGATCTTCCGGTTTCGGGTTGGGAACGTAACTGGGGGCAAAGGTTCCCATAATCATTCTCGGCTGCAGTGCCGCTTCCAGATTCATGTCAGGACGCGCCGGGATGCCTCCCATTTCCAGGTTTAGCTCATTAGCAACGAACAACATCGCGTCGCGGATCTCTTCGGCCTCCAGTCGTCGGGGGTGAAAAACTGCGTAAGAATTTCCGCTCGGGTCCGACTTCTTAACTGCCGACGGCGCCGGATGATTGCTGGCACGACGATAAGCTCGCGAGTTCATGATCGTGCGATGCAGCCGCTTGATCGACCAGCCACCCGACGTGAAGTCAGTCGCCAACCAATCCAACAGCCATGGATGAGTCGGCTTCTTGCCGGTCGCGCCGAAGTTGTTGGGATTGCCGGCAATGCCGCGCCCGAAGTGATACGACCAAATACGATTGACGATCACGCGAGGCGTGAGCGCATTGTTCGGATCGGCAATCCAATTCGCCAGCGCCGTACGACGACCATTCACAGCCGTCGGGAACTGAACTGCATCAGCGCCGGCGACGGCCGAGAGCGGTCCCGGTTTGACGAGTTGGCTGGGGCTGAACGGATCGCCGCCGGTCAAAATCGCCGTCTGTTCCAGCTCACCTTCCTTCATGGGGTCGCCAGGCATATCGATTCGTCCGTATTGCCCGCGCGGCTTCCTGGTCTTGCCGTTGTAGACGGAGAACGCGACCGGTTTGTAACGATCGAACTCCCACGCGAATCGGTTCTGCCATTTGCGGCCGATTCGTTCCATTCCGTACTCGGCAGGCGTCTTCAGCAAACCGTTACGGGGAAGATCCTTTTCCAGAACGCCTCCTTGCTTCGCTTCAGCAAACGTCTTGTAGGGATAGCCGTTTTCCTGCAACCATTCTTCTTCGTACTGCTTTTTCTTTTTGCCAAGTTCGCCGAGTCGCTGGTTGTTCAACTTGTGACGCAGACGGTGATACCGGTGGTCATCCTCCATGCCACTAAGGTTTTCAGATTCCAGCCACTCACTATCAACTTCGCAGAACTGTGTTGCTGAGAAAACCGACTGGATGGAGTAATAGTCCCCAGTCGGGATGGGGTCGAATTTGTGGTCGTGACAGCGGCAACATTGAAGTGCCTGGCCGAGGAACACTTGTCCCACCGAGTCGGTAATGTCGTCCAGCCATTGTTGGCGCGTCACCTTGGCGACGCTCATGCTGGTGTGTTCCCACGGTCCCATGCGAAGAAATCCGGTCGCGATCAAGTTCTCGACGTTGTCGCGTCCCAGCTCATCGCCGGCAATCTGCTGCCGGGCGAATTCGTCGAATGGTTTGTCATCGTTGAAGGCTCGGATGACGTAGTCGCGGTACCGCCACGTGTTCGGTCGCTCGTAGTCGTTGGCGAAACCCGAGCTATCGGCATAGCGGACAACATCCAACCAATGCCGCGCCCATTGTTCACCATATTGTGGGCTCTCCAGCAGCCGATCCACCAAGGCCGCGAAAGCCTCTTCGTCACTTCGCGTGTCGGTTAAGAATTCGTCGACTTGTTCCGGCGTCGGTGGCAAACCAAGCAGATCAAACGTCGCGCGACGAATCAGCGTCCGCCGGTTGGCCGTTGGCGCCGGTTCGATGCCATGCTCCGCCAGCTTGCGGTCGATGAACAGATCGACCGGATTGTCGTCCGTACCTGACAAGACGTCCGAAAAATCTCGCTGGATTGGCTGGAACGCCCACAGGTCTTCGGGTTTGTACTTTCGCTTGGTCCACTGTTCACTCAGCCCGCCGCTGGTCTTCACCGTGACGCCTTCGGCGTATTGATCGTAGATCTGAGCAACGCGTTGATCGTCCAGCCAGGCGCGCCCTCTTTGATCCAGTCGCGGATCGCCCAAACTTCTTCCTTGGTCAGCTTGTCTGCTTCTTTGGGCGGCATTTCGTACCCCGTCTCGGTGCGCGCGACCATTGCCAGCAGCAAGCTTGATTCGACATCGCCTGGCACCACCGCGGCATCGCCGTAATCGTCGCCACCTTCGAGCATCAAGTCGCGCGACTGGAGGCTAAACCCACCTTTCAGTTCGTCCGCATCATCACTGTGGCAACCGAAGCATTTTTCCCGAAAGATGGGGCGTACCTTCAACGCGAAAAGCTTCTCGCCTTCGCGTGGCTGGTCAGCGATGGCGGCCGCGAGGGGAACCAGAATCAGGCTTAAGAGAAGGCAGGCTTTCAAATCGATCATCTAGCTGGGCGAGGTTCAATAGAATGGCTGTGTCACTCCATTGTATTGTGAACGCCTGGCGTTCGGGCAACCAGTCTTAATAACAGCCGCCATCTGGGGGTGATGCCTCTTCGTCATTCCGACTTAATGACTGATCATTCAGCTGCCGATCCCCACGGATTCGGGAAGTTGCGGCAACGGCGGCTTCGGTTTGGGCGCCGGCAGCCAAAGGTCTTCGACTTCCTGCTCTCCGGCATCGTAACGCAGCAACAAATAGACCGCGCCAACCAATGCCCAGATCAAGGTTAGCCCGACGACAACGGGAAAATAGTGCAAGATGCCTATTTGCTCCTCGGACACGTTGGCCAGAGCTAGCATCGTTATTGCGATTGTCTCCCCAGCCCGGGCGATCGCCAACGCAATCGAAACAATGACCATCAGGATTCCAATGGAAAGCATCGCATACCAAACGACCTTGAGGGGCCGCCGGTACAGGTATTCATAACCGCGACTAAGCGAATCCAGTGCATCGGGGTCCTGCTCGTTCGCCAATGCCGCCCAGCCCAATGGAACAGCCACGCTGGCACCGAACCCCAAGATTCCGCATGGAATGGCCACCACGGCGACGCCGATCAACAACGGCCCGCGCAGCCACGGAGCATACGGCGTCAACCCAAACAGCCAGCCAAGAGCAAAGATGATGGATCCGAATAACAGAATGCATATCAACGGAACGATCGCGACCAACCAGGCCTGAGGCGTGATTCGAATTGACCGTCGAATTCCCGACATCATGCCGACGAGATCACGACCGGCGGCCAGCAGCGCGCCTGTCGAACAAGGTACAACGCGGTCGGCATCCAGATCACGAGTGTCCAACCGATGGCCAGCAATCCACTGAACCAATTCTTCTTGAGAACCGCGGCGTCGATCAATGGAGTAAGAAACATCTGCCTCACGCAATCGCCGATACGCGTAAAAGCAACCGTCAGTGAATCGGGCAGTGGGCCAGTTGCCGGCAGCTCGCGAGCTTGCGAATCGACGATTGTCTCGCCAACGATCCAGCCGTGAACGTTGAACCAGACAACAAACGTGAGGGCGACGAGACCGACCATCAGCGGGGACCCAGCGACGCGAAGCGTTCGGACGAGGCGAAACCAAGGAAACAGGTCGGTCCATTCTCGCGCTCGGGAAAGCATTCCCGACTCGAGGTCATAGCCGGTGTGCATCTGGCCGGACTGTCGGTCGGGGCTGCTCTCTTTGTTCATAAAGCTCGCTTGGGTGTTGCTCTCTGGTGCGCGCTCGCGAAAGATCGTCCTAATGAAAGACGATTCTCTTCCAATCACTCGGTCTTGGCATGCACGGGAGAAAACTCGGCTCACCGGCAGCAATCGTCTTGGTTTTGACAAACCAACTTTGTCCGGCAATCAGCGGCAGATCGACCAGATCGCGTCTCAAAATCGCAAGTTCCGTAACGACCAAGCCGCCGGTTTGCTGCGAGGCAACATACCAAGTCGGTTGCCACTGCGGATAACCGTCGATTGAATCGTGCGTTCGTCCGCCGCGACTGAACGCGAAGTTTAGCGAAGTTAATAGATCAAGATCCGTATCGATCGACACGTGGATGCGATCGACGGGCGACAAGTCATGGTCGCGAACTTGTTGGCTGGCCGGAAGATCGGCGTCATCTCGAAACAAATCTTCTGGCGTCGTGATTGCCAAATACAAAAATTGATCATCGTGAGCACACCGCACACGTTGCTCCATGCCGGGGGTTGGCAACGCGGCTTGCCAGCATCCATCATCTAATCTCCCATCCAATCTCGGTGGCGTCTTGGTCGGATGCGAGGCAATCACTTGGGGAGCTTGCATTCGCACCAGCTCCGACCAGGCCCCCTGGCTGGATTCGAGCAGCCTTCGCAGGTTGGCTGAGATGCCGCCCGGCGTTTGCAGTTGGGAATCGTCCCCACGGCGTCTGGCCGCCTCGCGCGCGACCAACGCCAGCGGATGAAACTCCCAGTTCAAATCGATGAAGTCGCCGCTCGTGGTCTGTGGCGTTGCGTCGACCGGTGTCATGTCCATGATCTTCAGCGGCACCGAAGCCGAAGCTTGGCGGACTTGGCTTGTGCCGACCTGGAATGGGGACACGGGGACAATCTCCGCCGACGCCGTCCTCACTGCCGACGGGATCGGAGAATTCGCGACCGCCGATCGCAGTCGCCGCCATTCATCGCTGTGACGTATCGCTTGCGAGCGAAGCGAGGCGTACCAGGCGAGCGATGAACCTTGAAAGCGTGATTGAAACTCAGCGAGCATCGCCTCATGAAAGCCCGACAGATCGGCTGGTATCGGATCGGCGACAGCCAGTTGTTGGTAGATCGACCAGGCAAGACGCTGCTGATCACTTTTGGCAGTTTGATCGAGCAGACCTTTCAGGGCGGTGGCAAAATCGTTTTCGCTGTGACTATTCCTCATCAGGCTGTCGATTTGCTTTTCGTGGTTCAGCCTTGCCTGCGAAATCTGCAATTGGCGACGCGACGCTGGTTCCGTTTTCGCGTCCAGTGTTTGTCCCCGGGTCAAGCGGAGTCCCGAAGCGACCGTGTCGCCGCGTATTTTGGCACTCCCGGTGTCGTACAACCCTCGCAGAGAGATCGAATGCACGCGTGAATCTTCGGGCGCGACAACGCGAAAGGCATCTTGCCACAGGTCACTTGCGAGTATTCCCGTGCGAGGCAGCATGGCGGAGTGATGCAACATCGCGGAGCCACGTCCACCACGCGATTGAAACGAATATTCAAGGACCCGCTGAGCGCCGAACGAGATGGCGGCTTCGGCAAATGCCGTCCGCGTCTGTTCAGGCAACGATTCATCAATCACGACGACGGCGGGGTGGTGGATGGCCATCCAGTCAGATGCCTGCTGCCGAACATCGTGCGTTGCCGCAACATCGCTGGCGTCCACGGATGTAATCCCGACCGCCGCGGCGGCTTGGCGGACAAGATCCAGGGAAGAGCAGGTTGCATCGGATTGACGCGGCGGCAGTGGTTGAAGCATAGCCAACGCCACGCGGTTTCCAGCTTCAAGTACTTCGCGACCCAACAACGGCCATGCGACGGTGGTTGGTTTGCCGCTGATCATCAGCACGCCGGTTTGATTCCCGACACCCCGACTGATTCTCCAGGAATCTTGCTCGCCATTGCGATTCAGGATCACGCCATGATCGCCGACGGCCCAAATCTCGCCGGAGGAAGTACGGACGGCATCACGAATGGCAACCGGAATGCGAGTCGCTTTGACCCAAGCCAACAAATCATGCGACGTCAGTTCAGGCTTGATCGTCACCGGGCCATCCAGCCCACCTGTGGGGTTCCACGTGCGGCCACCATCGCGGCTTTCGTACTCGCTCTCCAGCGACACACAGGACCAATCACCCATTGCGACCAAGGCGCCATCGTCAGCACGAATTCGAATCTGCCGAAGCCTTGGCAGCTCTTGATCAGCGGCTCGCCACCATCGGCGACCGCCGTCGGTACTAAAGACAACCACTCCCCGACTGATTCTCGTGATCGGATCGTAAACGCCGCCAACCGCGACGACTTGACGATCATTCAGCCAAGCGACGTCATCCAGCTGAAACGGAACGGAGCTTTCGACGAGCTGCCAAGTCGTACCACCGTCCTCCGTCAGCACGATCACACCGTGCGCCCCAACCGCGACGCCCCGTTGCAGATCGTGGAAATCGATCGCCCGCAGTTGCGCGTCAACTCGCAGCGCCGTTGCATCGCAGTAACGCGGCGGGTCATAGATCTCTGCGTCGACGACTGTATCCGCCGCAAACATGGTTGCGACGGCAAGCGTCGCGAGCCATCCGGCAGCAAATCGGCTCCGCCGATGTTTGTATTTCATGGGGTCATCCATCCTTTGACGATTCCGGCCGATAATAGCAGGGCGGCCCACCCGAGGAAAAGATTTGCGGCCACGTAAAGACTTGCTCCGCCCCAACGACCCTCGAAGGCCAAACCGGACGATTCGGCCGCGAAAGTGGAGAAAGTGGTCAGACCGCCCAGAAACCCAACACGAAGGGCAAGCGCCGTCCGCTCGCTGATCGCCCCGTCAGACTCTGCGTAAATAACCAAGACCCCGATCGCGGCACAGCCCAACACGTTAGCGACCGTGGTCCCCAGCAGAGTGGAACCACCTGGTATTGCCGCAGCGGCCAGTGCAATCAGGTACCGAGCGACCGATCCGAATGCCCCTCCAGCAGCCACCGCCGCAACGTTCAGCCAAGTTGTCATCACCAGCAGTCGTTTTATCCATTGCCTAAGTTTCGGTACCAACTTACGTTAGCGAGTAGATTCGAGATTTCGGCCGGTGGCGTAAACGTCAGTTTTTGCTTTTCATTTGGGCAAGAGCCTGGGCGTGATGACCACTTGGCAGCGAACATTTCTGTTGTGGCGGCTGTCCATCGCCATATCATTTGGCTAGCGATCCTATTTTCCGCAACAAATCCTCTTTTGAGCTGTTTTTGAAGCATGAGTACGACGATCACCGCCGCTGATTCCAAAGTGCTGACTGGAGCCGATATTTTGGTCAAATCTCTGGTAGATCACGGCGTGGAAGTGCTTTTCGCCTACCCGGGTGGTGCCAGCATGCCGCTACATCAGGCTCTGACCCGATTCGGGGGGGCGATCCGGACGATCCTGCCGCGTCACGAACAAGGCGGGGGGTTTGCAGCCCAGGGGTACGCTCGAGCAACGGGCAAAGTGGGGGTGGTGATGGCCACCAGCGGTCCCGGAGCCACGAACCTGGTCACCGCGATCGCCGACGCAAAACTCGATAGCGTGCCGATCCTCTGCATCACGGGCCAAGTCCCGACCAAGGCGATTGGCAGCGACGCGTTCCAAGAGACCCCGATGGTGGAAGTCTGCCGGGGCATCACCAAGCATCATTATCTGGTCACCGATATCGCGGATCTGCCGCGGATCATGAAAGAAGCTTTCCACGTTGCCGCCAGTGGACGGCCAGGCCCGGTGCTGGTCGACATGCCGAAAGACGTTCAACTGGCGACGCTGGAGATGGATCTCGATCCACCGATGGACTTGCCCGGCTACGATGCCTCGACTCCCTCCGTTCCCAGCGAAACAATTCGGCAGCTGGCGGGGGAGATCAAACTTGCCAGGCGTCCGATCATTTACGCCGGTGGTGGCATCATCTTGGGCGGCGCGAGCGAAGAATTGCGGGAACTGTCCTCCAAGACCGGCATCCCGACCACGACCACCGTGATGGGGCTGGGAGCGATTGAGTGCGACGCCGATTATTCGCTGAACATGTTGGGAATGCATGGCGCGGCTTACGCCAATTATGCGGTCCGCGATTGCGACTTGTTGATCGCACTGGGGGTCCGGTTCGATGATCGCGTGACCGGTAAGGTCGAAGCGTTTGCGAAAGATGCCAAGATCATTCACGTCGACATCGATGCGTCGGAGCTGAACAAGAACAAGGCAGCGCACATTCCCGTTCGCGGTGACGTCAAGCAAGTCCTGACGGAATTAAATAAGATCGTTCAAAAGCCCGACATCGATGAGTGGCGGCAGCATTGTGCTGACTTGAAAGTGAAGTATCCCTTCCATTACGACCAATCATTCGACGGTATCCTGCAGCAGCACGCGATCGCCACGCTCAGCGAGATGACGTCCGACATGGACACGTACATCACCGTCGGTGTGGGCCAACATCAAATGTGGGCGGCTCAGTTTTACAAGTTCAATCGTCCGCGGACGTGGCACAGCAGCAGCGGCCTGGGGACGATGGGATTTGGACTGCCCGCCGCGATGGGTGTTCAGGCAGCCCATCCCAATTCTTTGGTCATCGATATCGATGGCGATGGCAGTTTCCAAATGAACATTCAGGAACTGGCAACCTGTTTTTGCGAGGAATTGCCCGTCAAGGTGTTGCTGTTGAACAATCAGCACTTGGGGATGGTCGTGCAGTGGGAAGATCGTTTCATGGATCGCAATCGAGCCCACACGTACTTGGGCCCCATTCATCACAATGAAGCGTCCGGCAAAAGCGATGCCGATCGATTCCAGTATGCCGAAGACCGTTACCCCGACTTTGTTGCCATTGCCAAAGGGTACGGATGCGGCGGCGCCACGGTGAAGAGAAAGGGTGATCTGAAAGGCGCTATCAAAGAAATGATCGAATACAAAGGCCCGTTTTTGCTTGACGTCGAGGTGCCTTATCAAGAACACGTGTTGCCGATGATCCCCGGCGGGATGACGGTCGACGACATGATTCTGGAATAGTCCAATTCCCTTGCGTCATGGCGCCAGCCATACGGTTCTTCGCCAGCAGCGTAGGACCGGTGGGTCCGCCTTGTCATTACCCACATTTTTTTTGATCCTGAAAGGATCACAGACAGTAGCCGTAGGTCGCGTAGCGCACCTACGGTCAACGTATCGTTTTCCGTGTTTTCGACCCCGAAGCGGGTCGCAGACCTGCACTGTTGCGCCGATCTGCGACACCCTTCGGGGTCGATTCAGGTTGATCTGAACACGATCCGTAGGTGCGCTTCGCGACCTACGGCTACTATCTTGGACCGCTTCGCGGTCGAATAGCGACAAATGAATGTTCGCACGCAAGAAGATGTGGGTAATGACAAGGTGGGTCCGCCCGTCCGCCAGTCACGGGCGAACAATCAGCCGGACTTCCTGCCGTTCGATCACGGACCCCACGATGCTGGTCGCCGCGGCGCCGGAGTCCTTTGCATGCTGAACGGCCGCCTCCGCGTGCTCCGCAGGGATGCTAAGCAGCATGCCTCCCGATGTTTGCGGATCAAACAGGAATTCCATGCGCAGCGGGTCCGGCGTGCCCTCGACCCGCATCGCTGACTCGGCGAATCCGCGGTTCGATTTGCTGGCCCGCGTCCGGTTATTGCGTTGGGCGGCCAATGCATCCGCTCCGGGCAAAATCGGCAGACATTCAACATCCAGAACGACCGTGACCCCGGACGCGTCGGCCAATTCACCGGCATGTCCCGCCAACCCGAATCCGGTGATATCCGTCGTCGCGTGAGCGCCCGTTTCCCGTGCCGTATCCCGGCCAATCGAATTCAGCTGCACCATACTCTGGCAGGATGCTTCGAACGTAGCTTCGGGACAACGACCAGCTTTGAATGCCGTCGTGACAAATCCGGTTCCTAAGGGCTTCGTCAAGACCAACACGTCGCCGGGTTGCGCATGACGGTTGGTCAGCAACTGTTCGCGGCTGACGACTCCGGTGACCGACAGGCCGTACTTGATTTCCGCGTCCCGGACCGTGTGCCCTCCGGCAATGACGGCGCCGGCCAAGGCGGTTCGGTCTGCGCCGCCCCGCAGAATCTCGCTCAGGATCTTCAGCTCCAACTGGTCGTCGGGAAAGCAGACGATGTTGAGCGCTGTTTTCGGATCCGCCCCCATGGCAAAAACGTCACTCAACGAATTCGCTGCCGCTATCTGACCGAACAGAAACGGGTCATCGACCAAAGGGGGAAAGAAATCGAGCGACTGAACGATCAACAGGTCATCGCGCAGCGCGTACACTCCGGCATCACTGAAGCCTTCAGCGCCGATGATCAACCGCGGATCGTCGAATCGAGGCAAGTTCTGCACCACCTGTGCAGTGCCCTCCTGGGGCAACTTGCCCGCTCATCCGGCGCAGCTGGCGTAGTCAACTAATCGTTTCTTGCGTCCGAACAATGGCACGTTGACCGACTTTCTGGATGTTGGGTATTGGTGGAAGGGAGTACGGGAGCACGAAACTGGGCTGATGAACGTAAGCCGACGGCTCACAGAAAAATGTATTTTCATCAGCCCGGACCTGTATTGCGCGATCTACCTGAGCACGTCTTGGAAGAACTCCAGCATCTTCTGCTGAGTGTTGGGGTTCAAGAACGTCAACATGTGACCTTGTTTTGGTATCACGGCAAACCGCACTTCCACGCCCACGTCGGTCAGTGCATTGAACAGGGAACGGCTGCTGGCGATCGGCACCAGCAGATCGCTTTCGCCGTGAATGATTTGGGTGACCGGATCCCCAGCCGAGACGTGTGCGGTGGGCGAAGCGATCTCGTACACATTCGGTTTCTCTCGACGCGAACCGCCCAGGAAGTAAGCGAGCGTTGTATTGTCCATGGGCAGTGTGCGAAACTCGCAGGGCGGGCCACCCGCGCAGACCGCACGAACCTTCGGCAGTTTTTCCCATCGTGGATCGGCCGCCTTCCACTGACTTGCCGACAACTGAACCTCCATCGGCTCATCCGCCAACAAGCTGACCAATGTCGACAAGTGTCCTCCGGCAGAGTAGCCAAAAATCCCCAATCGCGACAAATCGATCGAGAGACGTTTGGCGTTCTTTGCGGTCCACACCAATGCTTCGCGAACGTCATCTACCTGCGACGGAAACTTGTGCTGGGGAGCCAGGCGGTAGTTGATCGTGACGACAACGAATCCATTTTTCGCCAAGATCCGCGAGTAACCTTCCAGCGTCCATTTGTCGCCGCTGATCCAGCCACCGCCATGAACCACGACCACGGCCGGATGTCCGTTGCTGGGAGCGTCTGCCTTGGGGGCATAAATGTCGCACAGACCGGCTTTGCCATCGGCATCGCTGTATCGCTGGTTGGCCATCACCTCGACGCCGGCAAACAGGCTCGGTGTTTCGTGTTCTGCAGCCAATGATGTCCCGGTGACCGACAACATCAGCGCCGCCAATCCCGTTGCCACTTGTTTCAGCACAACATTCACGTTCAGACCTGGATTCGCGGCGGTATCAGAAATTTCCCTCGGACGTATAATATTGTCTACTGCCAGCAAGCCAAACTCCAATCTTCCGTTTCCCCCGCTTCGTGCCGCCATGACCGCGCAGTTGAATTCGATCCCCGAGGCCGTCAAGGCGATATCCAACGGGGAAGTCGTCATCGTGGTCGATGCGGAAGACCGTGAAAACGAAGGTGATTTCATCTGTGCGGCGGAGAAAGCGACGCCGGAAGTCATCAACTTTATGCTCTCCGGGCGTGGACAGTTGTGCGTCTCGGTGCTGCCGGACGTCTGCAAACGGCTGGATTTGATGCCGGTCGTGCCCAGAAACGACGCACCGCTGAAAACTGCCTTCATGACACCGGTCGATATTCGCGATGCCAAGACCGGAATCACGGCCTGCGAACGCAGCGCAACGATTCGGAGGATCGCCTCACCCGATTGTGTGGCAGAAGAATTCGTTCGTCCCGGTCACGTTTATCCGCTGTTGGCCAAACAAGGCGGCGTGCTCCGGCGAGCAGGTCACACCGAAGCTTCCGTCGACCTTCCCCGCATGGCAGGGCTGCGACCGGCCGGTGCACTCTGTGAAATTCTGGACGAAACGGGTGACCGAGCTAGCCGTGGTGGGTTGTTCGAGCTGGCGAAAAAACACAACCTGAAAATCGTCAGCATCGAACAATTGATCGCTCATCGCCGCGTCAGCGAAAAGCTGATCAGTCGAGCCGCGAAGGCGGAACTGCCGACTCGCTTCGGCGACTTTCAAATCATTGTCTACTGCGTCGAATACGAGGACCAAGAGCCGATCGCGTTGGTTTTCGGTGATTTGTCCGCACCTGGGTCACCACCGCTGGTGCGGATGCATAGTAGTTGTTTCACCGGTGACTTGATCTCATCACTGCGATGCGATTGTGGTGATCAGCTGAAAATGGCATTGGACATGATCAGCCGCGAGGGCCGCGGGGCGCTGATCTATCTGCCCCAGGAAGGCCGCGGGATCGGACTGGCTCAAAAGATCCGCGCGTACGCGTTGCAAGATGGCGGACTCGATACGGTGCAGGCCAACCACGCCCTCGGTTTCAAAGCCGACATGCGTGATTACGGAATCGGGCTGCAGATTTTGAAAGACCTGGGGCTGCGTGAAGTTCGCTTATTGACCAACAATCCCAAAAAGACGGAAGCGTTCAACTTGCGTGGATTCGACTTGCAAGTCATCGATCAAGTTCCGATCGTGTCACCGGTCAACGAACACAACAAGAGTTACTTGGACACCAAACGCGAAAAGATGGGCCATCGCCTGCCCGAACTGTAGCGAGTGTTGGGTTCAGACCGCGCCGGGCGCCGGTCTCGGTTCACACGAACATGAATCACTCTCCCTCTGGGCATTGGTCTCTACACAACGGTGTTGGTCTTGAATGAAAGAGATTTAGCTGCGGAGCAGCGGCAGCAGATAGCCTGGGGTCAGATTGGCGAGCTCCAGCGAGTCAATCGCAGCCCCAGGGTGCCGACCGTCGATTCAAATCCTCTTCGCGGCTCGATTTGGCGGCTTCGCCGCCAAATCGAGCCGCGAAGAATTGTTGGCGGTCATTTTACCTGGGGTTACACCGACACTCGCTGAGCGCTCGGTCGGTTCACCCCAGGCTATCTGCTGTCGCCGCTACGCGGCTATTCGATCCTCGCTGGAGCAAGGTGGGTTGATGGAAATTGAGCCGACGGCCCATGCAAAAACATTTTTAATACAACATGACACCTGCTCGTTCCGACGATTGGCCTCGCCGCGTGACCATCTTGGGAGTTGGTTTGCTCGGTGGCAGCGTGGGGATGGCAATCAAGCGAAGGAGCCCGCATACCGAACTTGTGGGTTACAGTCGCACGCAGGCCAAGCGGGATTTGGCGGTCGGGCATGGTGCGGTCGATCGAACCGCCGACTCGATCGAAGCAGCCTGTCAGGGAGCGGACGTTGTCGTCGTCGCGTCCTTGGTGGATCACATTGCCGCGATGGCGATCGCGGCCGCAGCAGCGACCCCGCCCGACTGCCTGATCACCGACGTCGGCAGCACGAAGGCAACCATTGTCGACGCCGTCGGTGAGCACCAGTTGGCCAGCAGCAAATTCTTGGCTGCCCACCCAATTGCGGGCTCGGAAAAGACGGGTGTGGTCAACGCGACCGCATCACTGTTCGACGACAAAGTCATTGTGCTGACACCGACAGCTGATTCGAGCCCCGATTTGACGGACAAAGCCGAACGTTTTTGGGGCCTGACGGGTGGGAAAATCGTCCAGCTGAGTCCCGCAGATCACGATGCCTACTTGGCAGCCGTCAGTCACGTGCCACACTTGATGTCCGCCGCAGTCTGCAGGTTGCTGCCAGCGGATGCCCAGTTGCTGGTCGGCAGCGGATGGCGTGACATCACCCGCGTCGCTGCCGGCGATCCGGCGCTGTGGACAGCCATTTGCCGGGAAAATCGGGTGGCGATTTGCCGCGAAT
Organism: Pirellulaceae bacterium; assembly: GCA_963714715.1. GTDB lineage: Bacteria > Planctomycetota > Planctomycetia > Pirellulales > Pirellulaceae > JBFJVZ01. The sequence continues at coordinate 25,657 of CAVQPV010000064.1, forward strand.
TGGCACGCCTGGTCGGTGACGTGCAGCAACTCGAACGGTTGCTGAAAAATGAGGATGATGACGCGCTTCACAACTACCTGGCTGAGGCAAAAGCACAGAAGGACCCTGTTGAATAACACGCTCCCTCCGGGTCAGACGAGATCTGATTTTTGAAACGCGTGCTCAGGAAGCAATACGCCAAACAACGAGTAGAACATCATGCCGCTTTGGCAAATCGATATTTATCCAGCCGACGGCGAAGTTGACCGCCACGCACAACGCACTTCCGAAGAGATCCACGAACTGGGACTCGGCGACAACATCACGGTCGTCTTTGCCCGCGGGTTTCTTGTCCAAGGCGACTTTGCACGCGAAGACGCGGTTCGGCTGGCCCAATCGCTGTTGTCCGACAGCGTCACCGAGCGAACCGTGGTCGCCATCGCGGGTCAAGACGTGTTGAACCAGCCGCCCGGCGAAGCAGCCTGCCTGGTGAACGTGCTGCCAAAACCAGGCGTGATGGATCCGGTCGCAGCCAGCACCGTTGGCGCTGCCAAGGATGCGGGGCTGGACGTGCATGCCGTTCGCACGATGCGGAAATATTGGTTGAGCGACGTGGACGATTCGACCCTCGATTCGATCTGCCGCCGTGCACTTTCTAACGATTCCATTGAGCAAGTCGTGATTGGTCCGCTGGAAATGGACCAACTGGATGTCGGTTCGCCTTATCGGTTTCAACTCCTGACCGTTCCCATTCGCGAGCTGGATGACGCCGGCCTGGAAAAGCTCTCGCGCGAAGGACAACTGTATCTGACGCTGGTGGAAATGCAGACGATTCGCGATCACTTCCTCTCGATTGGCCGCGATCCCACCGATATCGAATTGGAATCGGTGGCGCAAACCTGGTCGGAACATTGCAGCCACAAAACGCTGGCCGGCCGCATCCACTATCGCGGCCCGGGCGCCGATGGAACACCGGAAGCTGACGAGCGACAATACGAAAACATGCTGAAGGAGACGATCTTTGCGGCAACGCAAACGATTCGCAAATCTTTGGGCGACGATGACTGGTGTGTCAGTGTTTTCAAAGACAACGCCGGTGTCGTCCTGTTTGACGAACATGATCACGCCTGCTTCAAGGTCGAAACGCACAATCATCCTTCGGCACTGGAACCTTACGGCGGTGCCAACACGGGAATCGGCGGCGTGATCCGCGACCCGATGGGAACGGGACTCGGTGCCAAACCGGTTTGCAACACGGATGTCTTTTGTTTTGCACCGCCCGACACGCCCGTCGACTCGCTGCCGCCCGGCGTTCTCCATCCGCGACGTGTGATGAAAGGCGTCGTCTCAGGAGTTCGCGACTACGGCAACCGGATGGGCATCCCGACCGTCAATGGTGCCGTCTACTTTGATCCGCGTTACCTGGGCAATCCGCTTGTTTACTGCGGCAACGTCGGCATGATCCCCGTCGGCATGGAAGAAAAGCACGTCCAAGGCGATGACCTGATCGTCGCCATTGGTGGCCGCACCGGGCGCGATGGTATCCACGGCGCGACCTTTAGTTCAGCGGAATTAACGAGCGAATCTGAATCGCTGTCCGGCGGCGCTGTGCAAATCGGTAACGCGATCACGGAAAAGATGGTGTTGGATGTGCTGCTGCAAGCACGCGATCGCAAGCTCTATAACGCAGTGACCGATTGCGGCGCCGGCGGCTTTTCCAGTGCCGTCGGTGAGATGGGCGAAGATCTCGGCGCGGAAGTGTGGTTGGAAAAAGCTCCATTGAAGTATGAGGGTTTGACGTACACCGAGATCTGGATCTCGGAAGCTCAAGAACGCATGGTCTTGGCCGTGCCGCAAGAATCGTGGGACGCACTTCGCGAGCTGTGCGAAAGTGAAGGTGTCGAAGCAGCGGTGATTGGCCGCTTTGTTCCCACGGGACGATTGTTGTTGACATATCACGGCGAAACCGTTGGCGACTTGTCGATGCAGTTCTTACACAACGGTCGCCCGCCCGTGATTCGCGACGCGGTCTATCATCCGGCACCAACCGAGCCGATCGAATTGCCGCCGCTGACGGCCGCCGATCACCGCGATGCACTGTTGGAAATCATGAGCAGCCACAACGTGGCCAGCAAGCACTGGGTGATCCGCCAATACGATCACGAAGTCCAAGGCGGCAGCGTCATCAAACCGCTGGTTGGTCCGCAGTGCGACGGTCCCGGCGATGCCGCCGTGATTCGGCCGCGGATGGAAAGTCGGCGCGGACTGGTCATCTCTTGCGGAATGAATCCCCACTACGGTGACTTTGATACCTATCACATGGCAGCTTCTGCGATCGACGAAGCGATGCGAAACGCCGTTGCTGTCGGAGCGGATCCAACCAGAGTCGCGATCTTGGACAACTTCTGTTGGGGTTACACCGATCGCGCCGAGACGCTGGGCTCGCTGGTGCGCGCTGCGATCGCCTGCCAAGACCTTGCCATTGAACTCGGCACACCATTCGTCAGCGGCAAAGACAGCCTGAACAATGAATTCAGTTTCACCAATGCGGCGGGCGAAAAGGAAACGATATCGATTCCCCCCAGTTTGCTGATCAGCGCGATGGGACAAATCGAAGATGTGTCCCACGCGGTCACGATGGACGCCAAACAACCTGGCAACCCCGTCTTCCTGCTGGGGAACACCCAATCGGAACTCGGCGGTTCGCATCTCGCACTTGTCAGGAAACTGCAAGGCGGTGAAGTGCCCAAGGTCGACGCGCCGCTGGCCAAAGCAACTTTTCAGGCGTTGCATCAGTCCATCACCCGAAAACTCGTTCGCGCCTGTCACGACCTCAGCGAAGGTGGGCTCGCCGTTGCGGCGACCGAAATGGCAATGGCTGGTGGGCTCGGCATGCGTCTTTCGCTCGATGCCATCGCCCAGCCAACTGGAAATCCCCAGCAAAGCGGGAAAACGCCGGAGCTTTCGCCGACCGAGCTGTTGTTCAGCGAATCCAATACCCGGTTTTTGGTCGAGGTCCCAGCGGAGAGTGCCGACGAATTCCAGAACTTAATGCAATCGTCCGGTGTTCCCGTCGCTCGACTGGGTACAATCGAACATTCCGATCAGCTCGTCGTGATGATGGACGATCAGCTTGTCTTGGATGTGAGCGTTCCCGAAGCAAAAGATGCGTGGCTACGGCCGCTGAACTGGTGACAGACACTGCGGCACTGGCAAGTATTGATTCATGATATCTGCGACCTCTCAAGCAACTTGGACTGTTGTCGTTTCTCGAGGGCAATCCCGCAATCCCAAGAAACGCGAGCTGGAACAACAGATCGCCGACGAAGCGGCGCTGTTGGATGGCATCGATGTCCTGGTCGTACCTCACTTGTACGATTTGCCGAAAGGCAGCGAGTCGTTCCAGAAGCTGGCCGCGATCGAAGGTGACTTGATTGTCGTCTCCTGGATCTTTTCTCGGGCCGCTCATTGGGTACTGGATCGCAACGGGATCCAGGGGCAATTTGGCGAAGTCCAGCTGGGTGCGGATGAGGCATCCCCGGATGAGGACGATGAGGAAGACACGCAAACGATCGTCAACGATCCGACCGAAGTTGTTGATCGAGTCGTTGAGCTTTATCCGCGTCCCAACCGCGCGTTGCACTGTATCGACCTGAAAGTGACCGATCAGAGTGAGTCGTTTCTCGATGAGATTCGACGCATCGTCGGCATCGAGAAAGAGCCGCCGAAGAGCCTGCCAATCATTGGCGGCAGGATCGAGCAGGTAGAAGAAACGACATCACGACGTTGGTATCCGGTGATCGACTTCAGCCGTTGTACCAACTGTATGGAATGCGTCGACTTCTGTTTGTTCGGTGTTTACGGCGTCGATGGCGTCGAAAATATTCTCGTCGAACAGCCTGACAATTGTCGGAAAGGTTGCCCGGCTTGCAGTCGCGTCTGTCCTGAAAACGCCATCATCTTCCCCCAGCACAAGGCCCCCGCCATTGCTGGCGCGCAAATCGAAGGCGACGAAGGATTCAAGATCGATCTCTCGCAGCTATTCGGCGCCCCGCCACAGACGAAGACCCAATCGCGACCGCTGCTCGTGAACGCGACGAACAACTCTTGTTGGCAGGTCGCGACGCGGTGGGAATCGACGATCAACTCCTGAAAAGACAGGCGGATCTGACGGCGAAGCCCAAAGATAAGCTTGATCATCTGCTCGATTCGCTCGAAGAATTCGACCTTTAGCGATTCACTCTAAAAACGGCGCATTCGGCCAACTGCCGGACGCAAAGTTTTCCTATCCCGCGACGCTTGTCACCTTGGGAAAGCCGCAGGAGATGGGGTGAACTTCTGCACTATTGTTTCCGATAGCAGAGACAGACCCTATCCGTCGGAGATCATTGTGCCGGTACGTAATCTTGATGCTCGTTCACCACGAAGACGCCTGCTGATGCTGCTTGTGGCTGGCTCGATCGGCATCAATGCGTTGTCGGCCAAAGCACAAGAATCGAACGGACCACGAGAAACAGCGGCAACCAAAAAGGTCATTGCAGCACAACCGGCAGCCGGTCCGTTCGGAGAGTTTCGCATCTCCCGTCGCCCGCTCTTTAGAAGCAAACGCAACGAGGGCAGTCGGTCGACGTTGAAATTCCAATCGCCAAAATCGGAGACGCTGTCACCGAATATTCCCCAGCCACCCGCGTCGGCGGCAGAGCCAGCCGCCAAGCCGATCGCCGCGACCGGCGAATTCGTCAAGGGAAACCAACCGAACGGCGCGGCCAAACCCAGTAATCCCATCCGCTCACAGCATCCCACAACAGACGCAACTCCACCGACCGCGCGTGCAACCCCACCGAGCACGTCCCATCGGCTGGAACCTGTGTCCGGTGGGGGTTGGGTTGCACGGCAAGCGATCAACCAGGACCAACCACTGCGAGATCCGCGGTCGGCGTCAGCAAAACGCAAGACCCCGATGCGTCCCGCTATCGCACCGGAGAACAAGACGCAGGCAAGTGCCGAGGCTCGCGAAAAGAAACGCAAGCCAGCGGTCCCGGAATCGGAGACGTCACCAGGCAACAACCAAGGTGCCGTCGGTCGAGTTGGGGTCTCCGACGACCAGCCGCACCGCCACCGCCATCGATGCCGTACCGACCGAATCGGTCAAAGCCCCAAGCAGACCGCGGACAACCGAATCGTCGCCACCGCTGCTGAATGGCCCGCTGCTGAACGGCCCCAGGTTCAATCAGCCTGAAGCAAACGCGACCGTCAAGTCGAAGCAAAGTCTGCCCGATCGGACTGCGGAAAAACCAACGGTCGCCGCCGCCAAGGAGCCGGAATCAACGATTGCGAAGGCAGCGCCCAAGCAGGGAACTGCAGGTTCGACGACCAAGCATTCAACCGCCCGCGAAGCGAACTGACGCCGAACCCGAGGCGGGATCCCGATACTCCGGTTCCGAAACACAGTACGTCGGCACCGAGCCACGACAGACGCCACTTGATTACACGGGCCGACCGGCGGAGGACTTCGATGTCAGTGGCCGCGTACTCCGCATGAAGCCGGCGATCGAGCGTGTGCTCCAGCACTTTTACGATCGTCCCGAGATTGCCGACAAGCGAAGCAACTGGGGCATGATGCACTCGATCATGGTGTACGGGGTTGACACCCGCATCTTGTCGGGACGCAAGTCGTACAGCGCCATCGGATGGATTGCGGGCAACAACGTCTGTCGCGGCAAACGCTTGCTGCTGGATGATGAAAATGGCATTAAAGTCGACAACGGCGTCGGTTTGCAGGGACACCAGGCCCAGTTGCTGTGCGTGCTCTCGTTGTGTGATGTGCCTGACGACTACCCTCTGTACGCCAAGGACACCAGGTACACGGTTCGCGACCTGGTCAAGACGGAAATGGCGGCTTGCAAGTCCGGTGAAGAATTGACCTTCACGCTGATCGCATTGTCGCACTACCTGGATACCGACACATCGTGGGTCACTCCCGACGAACAGCGTTGGGACATTCCCAGATTGATTCGCGAGGAGTTGGCACAGCCGGTAGTCGGTTCGGCGTGTGGCGGTACGCATCGGCTGATGGGATATGGACATGCGCTCAGGAAACGCCGTGCCGAAGGCCGCCCGATCACTGGGCAATGGGCACGGGCAGAAAAGTTCACTCAGGACTTCGTCAGCTATGCCTATCAGCTGCAAAATCGGGACGGATCGATGAGTACGCGTTGGTTCGAGGGACGCGCCGATGACGGCAATATCGCTCGCAAGATCCAGACCACGGGGCATATTGTCGAGTGGCTGTTGACGATCACACCGGACGCCGAACTGCAGAATCCAAGACTGGTCGCGGCCATTGGTTTTTTGCTTTCGGCGATGCAGCGATACGAGGAAGACGAAAAGCAGATCGGCCCCAAAGGTCACGCGCTGCGATCGCTGGCGATGTATCATGACCGCATCTACAAGAGCGGTCCTGCCTGGAAGAAAGTCGGCATCGCCAACTCCGGCACCAGGCTGACCCGCTAGGGCCCATTGTCGCCGAGTTCTCCGAACTCGGTGTTGCACACCAGCTGTCCTGGCTGGATTTCTGAACCGGCCTACGACTCCGGTCGCGCACGATCGTGGGATACAAAACCGAGCTCGGAGAGCACGGCGACTAGGGCGGCATCTTGTCCAGCAAGTACTGCGTCATCATCGACCTGAGATGCCGCGTCGTGTTTTTGCGTTCGCGGATCGCATGCGTTCGATTGGGATAAGCAAACATCGTGAACTGCTTATTGTGAGCGACCAATTCGTCGATCAGCATTTCAGTCGTCTGGTAGTGGCAGTTGTCATCCGCGGTGCCGTGAACGAGTAGCAGATTGCCTTCCAGGTGCTTGGCAAAGTTGATCGGCGAGCCTTGGCGAAAACCCTCGGCATTCAACTCGGGCGTCGCCATGTAGCGTTCTTGGTAGATCGTGTCGTAGTAACGCTGATTGGGCACCGGAGCGATCGCGATCGCCGTCTGGTACAGATCCGGATACTTGAAAATCGCTTGCAGGCTGGAGGAACCGCCGCCGCTCCATCCCCAAATGCCAACTTTGCTTTCGTCCAGATAATCGTGTGTCTTCAACACCGCTGCGGACGGCGGCTGCCTGATCCTGCGGTGGCAAGATGCCGATCTTCTTGTAGATGCTTTTCCGCCATGCTCGTCCGCGTGGTGCCTTGGTGCCGCGATTGTCAAAGCTCATCACCACGTATCCTTTTTGCGCCATCATCAGATGCCACAAGTACGATGAGCCTCCCCAGCGGTCGGTAACCGTCGAACCAGCCGGTTCGCCATAGACGTAAATCAACAACGGGTACTTTTTGTCGGCATCAAAGTCGGGTGGTTTGATGCACCAGCCGTCCAGCTGGACGCCGTCGCCAATGTCGACGCGAAAAAATTCGACCGGTGATCGCTTGAGCTGGTTGGTTTTTTCGACCAGCTTCGCTGGTTGTCTTCCAGCACGCGGACAACATCGTGATCGGGCAGCGAAACCAGATTCGTCACGGTGGGATGATTCGCCGACGACCATTTGTGAATCGCCCACTTGCCATCGGGAGATATCTGATAGCTATTGGAGCCGGCAAATCTTTCCGGCGTCAACCGCTGTAAGTCCCTGGCCCGTCAGGCCGACGCGATAGAGATGCCGCTGGGTCGCGTTGCCGGGTGATGCGATGAAGTACAGTTGTTCCTGCTGCTCATCCACGTGAACCACCTGGACGACGTCGAATTCGCCCGGCGTCACCAACACCGGGTTCGTATCCCCATCGCGGGAGGCAATGAAAACGTGCCGCCAGCCATCGCGATCACTCGGCCAGGTAAATCGCGTTATCGTGATCAAACCAGAACAGTTCGTCGTGGACATCGACCCACGCGTCGTCTTGGTCCACTAGGATTTCTTTGCATGACTCGTCATCCGCACACAGAAACAAACGATTCGTGTTCTGCAGTCGGTTCAGTTGCTGGATCAGCAACTCGCCCGTGCTTTCGATGAACTGCATCCGAGGAATGTAGTGCTCGGCTGGGATCGCCCGGCAATTTTACCCAAGCGGTATGCTGCGTCTCGACGTCAACTGTGCCGATACGGGCACGCGGATTTCGCTGGCCGACTTTGGGATACGCGAACCAGCTGACCGTTGGATACAGCGAGTCGATGTTGTTGACGAGTGGAAAACGGTGAACACCCGTGGTATCGATTTGCCAGAAAGCGATCGACGTGCTGTCGGGGCTCCAGCGAAAGGCGTCGCGGAGTCCAAATTCCTCTTCGTAGACCCAGTCGGTGGTGCCGTTGATGATGTCGTCGGAATCGTGCGTACGTCAGTTGCACGACGGTGTCGTCCAACAAGTCCTGGACGTAGAGATTGCGCTGGTGAACGTAGGCGACTTTCTTGCCAGTCGGGCGAGAGCTTGGCGAACATCATGGCCGACGGTGCGACATCGCCGCCCAGTTTCTTCAGTTGCCGCGACGACCGATCCAGCAGCCAGTAGTCGCCGCGGGTGTTCTGCCGCCAAACACGCTTGGAGTTGGTGTAGATCAGCAGTCGATCGTGATTCTTTGACCAGTGGTAATCATCGATCTTCAGCGGAGTCGTTTCGCCAGCGGGAACCAGGTCGGACGCGGAAACCATCACGGTCGTGTCACCGCTGGCCGCGTCATGGCGAACGATGTCGTGTCGGCCGGAGTACTCTCGGGATGTTTCAAGCGTCGTGTAGGCGGCGGCGGTGTCGTCGCGGTCTAACCAACGAGCCGAATACGATTTCTCGTCGAACTCATTCGCCTGATAGATGCGATCGATCGTCAGCAGCGACGGATCGGGCACGGTTTCATCGGCTGGCACTCTGGTCAGCAGTAGCAGGCTGGCGAGACTCATCGCGGCGACGCATGGGCGATTGATCGTGGGGATCATGTTGTATGAGCGAGAGGAATGAGGGTGCAGGGTTCGTACCGTGACGAACCTACATCTTAATTGACAAGTTAGCGGCTCGTTCCCGGGCTCTGCCTGGGAACGCACTGTCTTGGAGGCTCCTGCCTCCCGATTACTTCGAAAAAGGCTGGCAGAGCCAGCTGTGCAGCGCTGGCAAGAGCTTGGGAACCAGAGTAAGAAATAATACACTGCTTTTGAGGCTCGGCCTCAATCCTTCATCACGGGGCAACTACCATGACACGTTCGCGCTATCGCTTTGGCGAAGATCACTATCCCTACTTCATGACCAGCACGATCGTTGCCTGGCTTCCTGTCTTTTCCCAGCCCGATTTTGCCGATGTCGTTCTGGATAGCTGGCGATTCATGCAGCGACAGCGCGAGATCGATATTCTCGCCTTTGTCATCATGGAAAACCACGTGCACTGGATCGGGGTTGGCCCGCAATTGTCGGAGCACGTTGGCGGATTCAAATCGTTTACCGCGACGACGATCATTCGTCAGATGCAGGAGAAACGATACGAAACGCTGCTGCAGGAATTGCGGTACTACAAACTGCGACACAAGATTGATCAATCGCATCAACTGTGGCAGGAAGGAAGTCATCCGCAGGTGATCGAGTCAGACGACGTGATGTGGCAAAGATCGTGTTGATGATCCAACACATTGGCGGTATTCGAGTGCGAGGTCGTACGCAGGACAGCCGGGACTGATCGACGTTTGTGTGGATTGGCGGTAGGGATCGCCGTGGGGAGCGGTAATCGGGAGGCAGGAGCCTCCAAGACAGTGCGTTCTTAGCCAGGTAATCGGGAGGCAGGAGCCTCCAAGACAGTGCGTTCCCAGGCGGGAGCCTGGGAACGAGGTGGGCGAGGTGGGGCCGCGTTTATCGGAACTGGTTGATTTGCTGGCTGGCGGTCTGCGAAAATGCTTCCGAAACACCCGCCACCAACTGTGCTAGATCTTCCGCGGTCAGATGCTTTGCCCCCGCAACGCTTCTCGTTTTGGCTGTGAAGGGGAGCGGTTTGCCTTGGGGAATCGAAACAATCGCAAAGCGACTCGGCGTTGGTAGGCTGGACAACAGTCCGCCTGCGGAAACGTGGATCTGACGATCTTCCTGAAAGCCCATCGGCAGTAATTGCATCGTGTTTCCGTCGACGGCGTAACGGTCGGCTCCGTCGTCACGCAGCTGCCAGACGAGAAAACCAAGTTTTCCGGTCGTCGATGATACCCAAATGAAGTGACGAACGATTCTTTCTTCGTGCGCCTCCCCAACCAGCATGTTGGCCTTGGCATCGAACATGATCATGCGGTTATTTCTGGCCACTTGAACCACATCATCAAGACTGTCCTCGCTACCGCCCAGCACGCTGCGATCGATCATGCCCAGACTCGCACCAATTGATTGGCTGTCTCACGCGTGACAATGGTCAGCTTTCCCTCGATATCCATCGCGAACCCCAGGCGGACCTTGTCCAGCGAATAAACAGGGCGACCGTCGAGCTGATCTTGCGTGACATTGGCGAGCACGGTCAGCTTGAACATGCTCGCGTAACGCTTGGCGTAATCAGGAAGACTATCGACGTGTCCGGACGCCAACCTTGGCAGCACCAACGTGACAAGGTCGGAGTACCCGGCATGCTTTTCTTGACCGATCACGATGCCCGGTTCAATCCGGCCCAGTGGCTTGTGAATGAGATCGAACTGGGAGGGAGCATACGATGCCGTCAGTGTTTGGGCCCGCGATGCCTCGTCTGCGTGGGCGAGCACGCCAGGGCTAGCGATCAAAATCGCAAATGTCGCGATCGCCATCGAGACCGGCGAGAAACATTGGGTGTGAAACCGGCGCAGCAATGGTGACAGGCCACAAATTCTGATCGCTAACATCGCCGCTCCTTGATTTCACGGTCAGCCGGATGGCACTTAGAACGCCATCCTTTGATAAGGGGGAAGAGAACCTTTCTCTTCCCGATCGGATCGTATCGATCTGCGCGAGCGCTGGTCAACCGACAATCTTCATCGCCAGCCTTTGTTTGATAGCACACCGTTGACTCGCGGATGCTGGTCGGCGGCGTTCGCCGTTGGTCGGCCACGGGGAACCGATCGAGCGTCACGGCACTTCAAGGTACCGGGAACCGATACGAGCGTCACGGCACTTCAAAGTACCGGGTACCGAATCGATCGCCCAACAGTTCGACCGCCATGCCTCGTTCGCGGAGGGTGTCAAATGCAAATCCATCTTCACACTTGATTCCACCCAGATGCTCAATGGCTAGGCACATCTCGCAATAGGTGGTGTTCGTACACTCACAACGAATTGGACGGATTACCAACGGTTTCTCAGTCCGTATGGATTCTTGCGACATTCCCCCACCCTCCCGAGCGTTGCTGATCAATAGCTGCGCAATTCGATGTCAGAGGCGACCGCGGCGACGGTTGATTCGCTGTGGACGGCTAGCGTCCTCGCGGTACGTTGCTCTGGGAATGCACATGCACTCCTCGATGCTGACGGCGTACAACTGAAAAAAAGATGTCGCTTCGACAACCAAGTCTCATCGAGTTTTACTGCGCCCAACTCAGTATAATGTATTTCACTGTCCGAATGCAATTTTCAAGATCGGGACCGTCCTAGAGAGCTGTCTTTCATCCTGAGCGTGACAAGGTTCTCTTCGGCCGAATGTTCCGAGGATACCTTGCCTTTGCTCAGAATGACATGCTCTGGAAGGCCCTGAAGATGCCTGGGTGGGAAGAACGATGGAAAGTGAAAACGGCGTAAGTCGAGTGGATGCGTCTGCGGAAGTCGAAACCGTCGATTGGGACGGTGCCCTCAGAAGGGTGGGTGGGAGCAAAGAGGCGCTCGAAGAACTGGTCCAAATCTTCTGCGCGGACGAGTGCCCGGAGTGCATGCAGCACATACGCGACGCCCTGGTCAAAGGGGACGCCGTTTTGCTGGGGCGTGCAGCGCACACATTGAAGAGCAGCGCGGACCTGTTCGGTGGAAAACGCGCCTTTGAGGCGGCTCGGACCCTTGAGACATTGGCTGGCGAGTCGGACTTTCAGGGAGCCGCTCGCACCTGGAAGACCTTGGAGCTGGAACTAACCAACTTGCAGGCCGCGCTCGCGAATCTCGAATCCTGAAACAGCTCGCCATGCTTGAAACCTCTCACTTGGAAGCGGATGGACGGAATCAGAACGTCGCCGGCATTTGCGTTTCCAACTGACTCGTTTAACCTTACGGCCAGCGGCTCGTTTGTCGAATGCAAGTTGACTTGTTCTGATTGAGAGGTTTCTACTTATGCCTACCGTACTAGTCGTCGACGACGGCAAGGTGGACCAGCGGCTTGCAGGTCGGCTGCTGAAAGACCAACTGCAGGTCTCGGTCGAGTACGCCGACAATGGACGCCAAGCGCTGGACTGGATCAAGCAACGATTGCCGGCTGCCGTGGTCACCGACATGAAAATGCCTGTCATGGATGGGCTGGAACTTGTCGAGGCGATTCGCCGTGACCACCCCACGTTGCCGGTCATCGTGATGACGGCGGTAGGCAGTGAAGAGTTGGCAGCCGAGGCGTTGCACAAAGGTGCCACGAGCTACGTTCCCAAGAGGCGATTGGCCCAGGACTTGGCGCAGGTCGTCAAACGACAATTCGCACTCGGCTGTGAGCATCATCCGCAGATCATTCGAGAGTGCTTGGAGTACGTGGAAACTCGATTTGTGTTGGACAACGATTGTTCACGCATCGCCCCGCTGGTCAGGTATCTGCAGCAGGAACTGGTGGAAATGAGTATCTGTGATGACACCGCTGTGATGCAGGTGGGAGTGGCGTTGGAGGAAGCATTGACAAACGCCATTCACCACGGAAACCTGGAGCTGCAGTCGGACCTCTATGAGAGTTCTCCGGACACTTTTGCGGCGGAGCTGCGAGAGCGACAGCAACAGGCACCCTACTGTGACCGCCGTGTGAGCGTGACCACGGAGGCGACACGCGAGGAAGCCCGCTACGTCATTCAGGATCAAGGGTCTGGTTTTGACAAGTCGGTGATCCCGAATCCGGCGAGGCCACTCTCGACAGATCAAACTTGCGGCCGAGGACTGCTGCTGATCCACTCGGTGATGGACGAAGTGTCCTATAACGATTCCGGCAACCAGATCACGATGATCAAGCGACGTAGCATGTAAGCGTCTTGCCCGCTGGCCCCAACGGACCCTAATCTTGAGCCCCACCAGCCAACGCATCGGATTCATTTCAACGCGACTCGCGGGCACGGACGGAGTCTCTTTGGAAACGTTCAAATGGGCCGATCTCCTCTGCGAAATGGGGCACGAATGCTTCTTCTTTGCCGGCGAGTGCGATCAGGATGAAGATCGCAGCATGGTGGTCGAAGAGGCGCATTTTCGCCACCCTGAGGTTTTCGAGTTGAACTTGCAGATCTTCGAGCGGCAGCGGAGAACGTCGGCAACGACGCGGGCAGTCCAGGAGATACGCGCTACGCTCCGGCAAAGCCTGGCTGAATTCGTCTCGCGTTTTCAGATTGACATGATCATCGTGGAGAATGCTCTCTCCATCCCCATGAATATCCCGCTTGGCTTGGCGCTGACCGAGCTGATCGCGGAACAGGATTTGTGCACGATTGCGCATCACCATGATTTCGCCTGGGAGCGACCGCGGTTCGCCACGCACAACGCGGACGATTACTTGGCCGCAGCGTTTCCGCCGCCCATGGAAAAGATCCTCCATGTCACAATCAATTCATACGCCGCGCGTCAACTGGCTCATCGCACCGGCATGCGATCCACCGTCGTGCCCAACGTAATGGACTTCGATCACCCGCCAGCGGAACCTGACGGTTATGCGGACGACCTTCGGCAGGTGTTGGGCCTGGACGAACAGGAGTACTTGTTCCTGCAGCCGACGCGCGTCGTACCACGAAAACGCATCGAGTTGTCGATTCAGCTGGCTCGCTGGCTGGAAATGCCCAGCACGATCCTGATTCCGCATGGGGCCGGCGACGAGGGCCTGGAGTATCAAGAGTACCTGGTGCGGTTTGCTGAAACGATGGGTGTGCGGCTGCTGCTAGAAGCCGACCGATTCGCCCCCAACCGGAGTCAGACTCCCGCCGGCGAGAAGATCTACTCCTTGGCCGATGCGTACGAACACGCCAGCCTGGTTACCTACCCATCCGCCGTCGAAGGGTTCGGCAACGCGTTTCTGGAAGCGATCTACTATAAAAAACCACTGGTGATGAGCAGCTACGAGATCTTCAAAACAGACATTCAGCCCAAGGGCTTTGATGTCGTCGTCTTCGAAGATTTCATTACCGACCTGACCTTGGAGCGACTGCGGACCGTGCTCTTAGATGACGAACTGGTCGAACTGATGACCGACCGGAACTACGAACTTGCACGGCGCCATTATTCCTACACCGAACTTCGCTCATTGTTGGCCAACCTGATGACGCGTAGCATCAAACGCCTGTATTGATGCTAATAGCGGCACTCCGGTTTCACGGCCTGTCTAGTTGTTGAGCAGCACCTGCTTTGGGTCTGGGCAAAACCGGAATGCCTGTTAAGGGGGAACGCTCGGCCATAGCTCCGCCGTCAGCCCCAAACGGCGAATTCAGGTGTTGACTTCCACCCTTCGGATCGTAGAAAGACTGCGATTCGATTTTGGAACGACACTTGCCACCCGAGACAACTGATTCGGTGGAACGGAATCGTTTCTTAATCGAATCTACGTCCTGAATTCGCCAGCTGCTCTAGCCACATGGTTACACTTCGACCGCTGATCACAGAGTCGAAGATTCCAGTGATGAAAGCAGTTGGCGTTGATCGTCTGCCCCTCGTAACTCTAAAGGAGTTCAGAAATGAATATGCAGAACGGAAAATTGAGCGAGCGACTAATCCACTTTGTTGAACACGTCCGGAAGACTCAGGCGGCCGAGTGGGCGTGCACTACGAGTCCTTGATTTGCGGCTTGAGTGCCGAACTCAACGCTTAACAGAGTATGCGGATTGGCCAATGACCGATCTAGAACTGATCGAACAAGAAGCTGCCAGCTATGGCAATGAAACGGAACTGTCGCAACTACTCTCTGGTGAAGTGGGACCGAAACCGATCCTGGCGCATACTTGGCTGGATTCGCCGTCACCCGTCGCTTGGACGTAACCGACTGCGTCAGCCGCCAATTGTGCGGCTACCGCTGAATCCTGTTCCTGCCTGGCGTTTTTGTCAGGCGTGACCTGATTGGTGCGTTCTGTTCGACCTTTCACGAGCTCTTGGTTAGCCAAGGCTCGTGGGGGGTCATGCTAGCAGCAACCGTCGTAGCCCACGCGCAACAGGCTGTTGATTTAGTGAGCCGCGACGCGTAAGCGGCCGGGCATACGTCATTGCCCGGTGCCTTACGGCCCGCGGCTCACCCTTGCAATTCACATTTCGTTTAAATCAACAAGCCGGCAAGTCGTGGGTTACGTTGCAGTGACCGCAAGCGAGCCGCGACGCGGCGAGACAGCAAGTTACGAAACGTTTGCTGCCGCCGCTTCGCGGCTCGCTGGACTTGCCCATGAAGATCTGCCGGCTCACGCTGGCCGCTACCTGCTCTCGTCGCGACGATAGAAATGCGGGTAATGCCATGGGCGCTACTCGCCTCGGGCCTTGCATGTTGGGCCAATACATCTGGGGATGCTCCCCGCGTTGACAAAGTGGAACGTCCGCAGCCGAGCAGATAGACTCGTGTTAGCCGTTTCCGCCCAGTTCGTAATCCGCGCGACGAAGACTCCGTTTATGTCAACGCAGCAACCATCGGATGAAGCATCAGCCCCGGGTCAGCTGCGCACCGCGTACGAACGATTGAGCCTCCGTCTGATCCCTGCGTCCTTGATCGCGGATGCCGAAGCTCGCCACCGCGCGCTGACGACGGTGCTGTTCGGTCTGTCGATGGCTCTCTGGGCTGCTGTCTTTGCTCCCGTCTACGTAGCTTTGGGATCGACTCGTTGCGCAGTGATCATTGTGATCGCTGGATTGTGCTGCGTTTTCAGTGCGCTCTCGCTCAAGGTGCACGGTTCATCTCAGCTTGCCAGCAACCTGCTGGCGGCAATCGTCCTGCTCACTCTGCTGACGCTGGCAGTATTCACAGGCGGATTTATGGCGCCGGCGTTGATCTGGCTGCCCGTCGTTCCGATCATTTCGATTCTGTTATCCGGTTGGCGCACTGGTTTCTCATGGCTCCTGGTCACATCCGTTTCCGCGTTGGTAATATTTTCGCTGGACAGCCAAGGGCGTTTTCCGGAATCAGATTTTCAGGGTCTTAGCGCTGATTGGGCTTACATCTTGAGTCTGATTGGAATCATCACCTGTACGACGCTGCTTTGTTTTGTCTTTGATTTCAATGCCCGAGCACTGCGAAAGCAATTGCAAGCAGCTCGCCTGGTTGCGGAAGAAGCGAACCGCGCCAAAAGTGAATTTCTGGCTCACATGAGCCACGAAATTCGCACGCCGATGAACGGCGTGATCGGCATGCTCGAACTGCTCGCCAACACAAGCGTTACGAGGCGACAGGACGAGTACATTCGGCTGGGAAAACAGTCTGCGGAGTCGCTGCTGCGAGTTTTGAATGACATTCTGGATTTCTCGAAAATCGAAGCCGGCCGACTGGAACTGGAATCGATTCCGTTCGAACTGCGCGAAGTGATTGGCGATACGCTGCAGGCTCTGGAAGTCAGGGCTGCAAATAAATCTCTGGAACTCGTCTACCACATTCCTCCAGACATCCCCGATTCCCTGATTGGGGACCCGGGACGATTGCGGCAAATCATCGTCAACCTCGTCGGCAACGCGATCAAGTTTACAGAAGTTGGTGAGATCGTGGTCAGCATCGCCAACCGAGAACTGAGTGATCTGCCGAGCTCTCATTCATTTCTCGGTTCGCGATACGGGCATCGGCATTCCGAAAGACAAGCAGGAACGGATCTTCGAAGCGTTTGGTCAGGCCGACAACAGCACCACGCGGCACTTCGGCGGAACGGGGCTGGGACTGAACATCTCCCGACAATTGATCGACATGATGGGAGGTCGCCTGGGACTGGAAAGTCAGCCGGGTGAGGGCACGGAGTTTCACTTCGACATCGACTTCGCGCGCGACGTCGCTCACTCGATGTCCACGATCGGCCCCCCCGCGTCGCTCCAGGGCGTCAAGGTCCTCGTCGTCGACGACAACGCAACGAATCGTTTCATTCTGAATGAAGTCCTTTCCAACTGGAATATGAACGTCACTTGTGTGGATGGCGCTGCCGCGGCGCTACAGGTGCTAGCCGATGTGGCCTCGCGCGGGGAGCCGATACAACTGGTCTTGCTTGACATGATGATGCCGGAAATGGACGGTTTGATGCTGGCCGAGGAAATTCAAAAAGATGCCCGGTTCAGCGGAATCCCTCTGATCATGCTCTCCTCTTCGTCGGCACAGGAGTCCGGCGACCGCTACGAGGCGGTGGGCATCGTTAGTCAGTTGCCCAAGCCCGTCAAGCAAGCGGACCTGCTCGAGCAACTGCTTCAGATCGTGGGCGAACGCAAAGACGAAGAACTGGTTCGACAAGAAATAGCACCGCGTGCTGCGCGATCGGCACACATTCTGCTCGCCGAAGACGGCATCATCAATCAAAAGGTTGCCGTGGGGCTGTTGCAAGCTCAGGGACACGTCGTGACGATCGCGGTAAACGGCCTTCAGGCAGTTGCCGCCTTCGAGACAGAAACTTTCGATCTGATTCTGATGGACGTCGAGATGCCGGAAATGGACGGGCTGGAGGCAACGGCGGCGATTCGTGAAAAAGAGAGAGGCAGCGAGCGTCACATTCCCATCGTGGCCATGACGGCGCATGCGATCAAAGGCGACCAGGAACGGTTCTTGAAGGCAGGCATGGACGCCCACGTTGCCAAGCCCGTGGAACCAAAAAGACTGTACCAAGTGATTGACCAATTGACGCTGGAAGTCAGGCCCTTTTGATTTCATAGCTGCGCAAAGCCAATCGGTGGAATTCGACTGGCGATCTGCGTTAACTTAGTTAGCGTCACCAGCCGTTGTGGCCACGCTTTCCCTGAGTTCAAGACCGCGGATGCCCACCATGTATCGGACCAACCTCTTTTTCGCCATCGTCTTTTGGTTTGCCAACGCCGCCTTGGCTCAGGATTGGCTTGAATTCCTGGGTACGGGCGGTGCTGCGAAAAGCGCTGAGACGGCAGCAACCACTTGGAGTGCAACTGAAAATCTGGACTGGAAATACGATCTTCCTGGGGCGGGTTCATCGAGCCCCATCATCGTCGGACAGCGGATCTTCGTGACCTGTTATGCAGGTACCGGGACATCGCTTCGCCGTTACATCGTCTGCATCGACAAGCACAGTGGCAAGCAAGTTTGGGTCTCCGAGATTGCGGTCGACTATCGCGAAGACAATTACGACGGATACATCACCGAACATGGATACGCCAGCAACACGCCCGTCAGCGATGGAAAACATCTGTTTGTGTTTCTAGGCAAAGGCGGCGTCCACGCGCTGGACATGGACGGGAACAAGGTTTGGAGCGTCGACGTCGGCAAAGAGTCGAGCAATCGGAGGTGGGGTTCGGCGGCAAGCCTGATGTTGTTCGAAGACAGCTTGATCGTGAATGCGGCCGAAGAGAGTCAAGCAATCATCTCGCTGGAAAAGGCGACCGGCAAAGAACGCTGGCGGCAGCAAGCCGAGATGCTTGAACTGGCCTACGGAACACCGCGCTTAGTTTCGCTCGGCAATGATCAACACGAACTCGTGATTAGCGTTCCAGAAGAAATCTGGTCGATTAATCCCACGACGGGGAAGTTGAAGTGGTATGCCGAAACATCGATGACAGGAAACGTGACACCATCGGTGATTGTCGACAATGGAATGATCTTCAGCTTCGGCGGCTACCGCTCGTCCGGTAGTCTTGCCGTGCGTGCGGGCGGCAAAGGCAACGTCACCGATTCGCACACCGTCTGGTCAGGTCGATCAAGTTCCTATGTTGCAACGCCCTTGCTGCACGAGGGACGATTGTACTGGATCGATGATCGGGGGATCGCCTATTGCATCTCCGCCACCGATGGTAAAGAGGTCTATCGCGAACGTGTCCAAAACCTGCAGAGCGGTCGGCCGGTTTATGCTTCGCCCACTTTGATCGGTGAAAACATTTACGTGGTCACTCGGCGAAGTGGAACTCTCGTCTATCCACCCGGCGACGTGTTCAAACCGATCGCTCAAAACGTGATTGCCGGCGACGAAACCGATTTCAACGCATCACCGGCTGTTTCGGACGGCAAGCTCTATCTGCGCAGTAACCGATCGCTTTACTGCATCGGCGGATGAGCGATCGTGCCGCCATGCCAACGCGTGCGTTAACTCGTGCCAATCGCTCAAAGTCCGGGATCCTGGAGCCGCATGCGATTTGGGCGTATTGGAAGAGTTTTAGAAGGCGGGCGTTCGAACGGCTTCCTGTAGTTCAAAGCGTTCAAGAAACGGAAGGAACCCTTTACGTTTGCCGATGTGGACGCCCCACTGAACCCGCTCGCCTTTTCCGCTGTCCGTAAAAGCTTCGCCGCGATAGGCGCCTGCCGCCTGGGGAACATCAATCACGTTGTGGGTTTTGGAAAAATGCAGCCCGTCCTCCGCATACTGGAGCGAACGTGTCAGGGTCTTTGGCCCGGTGGTGCCAATCATGGCGGCCACGCCCTGACCTTGCGGCCATACCAACACCTCGTGGTTGCCTTGAATGATCGGGTTGCCCGGGTGCTTGACGTAGGGCCCCTGAGGTTCGTCCGCGATGGCCACGCCCATTTTCGTCTGCCCGGGGCCTTTGTTCCATTGACGGCCTTTGTAGTAGAGCCAGTATTTTGCCTTGCGAACGATCAGACACGCATCGTCAACGCGCAGACTGTCGAATGCTTGATGATCCTCGCTGGTTTGTAGAATCGGATTGCCCGGCAGCCTCTCCCATGGACCGTCGGGAGAATCCGCAACGGCCAAACCGATCGCGGTTTTCGTGATCTCGGGTCCTTGATTGATGAAGGGCTTCGGCACCGCCGTATAGAAGAGCCAATAGCGTCCCTGGGCAACCAGAATGTTGGGTGTAAAGACGCTTTGCTCGTCCCAACTGCCTACCGAACCTCGAGCCAACGCTTCGCCTTTTTCGGTCCATGCATGTCCATCCGGCGAAGTGGCATACCAGATGGTCGCGTCGTATCCATGGGGCTGGTGCCCTTTGGAATACCAAACATAGTACAGGTCGCCGGTCTTGATGATGTCGCTGGGATCGCGGCGCATCACGCCCTCCTCCGCGCCAATGCTCTCGACGGCAGAATACGTCACCTTGATTGTCCCGATGTCAGACTGCGCGACCGCGCTGCCGACTCCCATGGCTGCGAGGACCATCAGGCAAACGATTCTGTTCATCACGTCGTTCCGTTTCTTCGTCTTCATTTCTGAACGTCTCATTGTCTGCTCACGTCAGTACCACCCGCAAGGTATCCCCGGCAGCGATCGCCTGCTTTTCAGCCAAGGTCACCAACACTCGCCCGTCTTGTACTTGGACCGAGGCTGGCACGGTGGCTTGCTTCATGGTCACCGTGACACTTCGCGGGTTCGTGTTGGGAAGCGCGCCGAGCGTGAGGCTTTTCAGTTGCAGCTGTCCCCACTTTACAGCCAGCTCCGCTGCCAGCTTTGTTTCGTCGCCCTGCTGGGCGAACGAGCCCCACGCCCCGGCGGCAGTGAATGCACACTTGAAGTTCTCGGGCGAGAGCCGCGGGGCAAAGCCGAGATGACCTTTCGGCCCGTGGTGCTCAAAGCCGCAGGCAGCCTGGAAGGCACCGTAGCTGGCCATCGAGCGCGAGTAGTGATCGCTGCACTCGATCTCGTTGTAGGGGTTCCGTAAGGCAGCGTTGTAGCGATCGTGAATGGCGCGGGAAACCGCCAACCCGTTTTGCAGCAGGTCCCCTTGATCGATCCCCTCCCAGATCATGTGGGCGGCGGCCTGCCACTCGAAGCCACTCATGCACTCGTTGAAGTACTGGTACTGCCAGTGCCCAATGAAGTTGGGGTTCTGCCCGTCCTTGGGCCAGGTGCACATCAGCAACCCGGCGTCGCCAGCGGTGGCGTACCAGCGGCCGAGCTTGAAATGATCGCGGAACGGGCCCACATCCGGCACGAAGTTGTACCGGTACAACGCCCGCAGCGCACTGATCTGCTTCTCTTGATCGAACAGCCGCCCCAGGGCGGTCCAATGAGCCCAGGTCTGACCGAACACCTGATCGATATAACAACCGGGCCCCACACCGATCTTGTCTTTGTGATTCGGGTCCTCGATCTGAAAGAAATACTCACCGTCGTACAACTCGAGAATCGATGTCGAGCCGCGCTCCGCAATGGCCCGGCAGCGTGCGGCGAACGTGTCGTCGCCCATCTCGATCGCCATCGCTTCCCCGGCGCGCAGCGCGGCGAGATAGAGCGACGCGAGAAAGGAAACCTTGCCGTACCAGCTTGCGTCGAGCGTGTTGGCCTGGGCGTCTTCGAGGATGCCGTCGTCGTTGCCGTCCCGGTGGATCATGAACTCGACGGCCTGCTTGACTTGCGGCCAGATGCGTTCGAGAAACGCGTTGTCGGCCGTCATCTGGTGCTCGCGGTAGGCGCCGAGAATGCGGCCGCAGTGGCCATCGTCGGCAGCGTGGTTGGAGCCGCGTGAGGTCGGCGCGATGGCCGATGCCTCCGTCCTGGTGCAATGCGATCCCGAAATCGACTCGTTCCCGCGTATCGCGTTCGACCTCCGGGAAGAGTCGCGCGGGCGCCTGTGCGTAATGCCAGACGTGCGTGCAAGTGCCGGGGCAACAGCCGATGCCTTCCCAGGCCCAGAACCGCCCGTTCTTAAAGCGGTAACAGGTCGTGGTGGCGAGGATCGAGGTGTTGGCCATCGTGCGGTCGAGAAACCAGAAGGGAAGCGTCGAGTCGTACCAGGTTTCCACCCAGCTTCGCGTCTGTCCTGCCAGGCGTTCGAAGTCGCCGGCCACGTAACTGGCAACCCCGGTCGCCGAGTCGAAACGCGATGCATAGTGATGCCCGACCAACTGGTTACCCACGCCGCGGCCGCGGAAGTTCGGGAAGTGCCAGGCGATCACAAACGTGAACTCCGCCTCTGCTCCCGGCGCCAGGCGCACTGTCCGGCCGACTTCACCTTCCAGGTCCGCCGTCAATCCACCGACCGCTTCCGGTCCGTCCTGTTCACGCGAGGCACGTGCACGAACGCCATCCGCCGATCCGAGCAACGCCAGCGTCATGGTGCCAAAGTCGCTCTGGGTTTCGAGGTCTCCGGCATCGACCGGCGGCGTGTCGGTGAAGACGATGTCGTCCACCCCGATGTTGCCCCACGCGCCGGTTTCGTTGTCGACGATCTGCAGTTTCGCCTGCTTGCCTTCGTACTTGGCCACGTTCAGCGAAGCCGGTGACATCTGGTTCTTGCTCTTGCCCGTAACCGACGCCACGACCTTGTCATCGACCAACAAGTTGACGCAGGTGCGTCCCGAGTGCGGGCCGCCGCCGACGCGAAGGGCGATGAACCGCCGCTGAATCGTGAACGGATCGCTGGTCAGCATGCCGGTCTGTCCGTCTTTGCCGTGCACGTCATCGCCGGGCGCCGAAGCGTGCGAGTTGACCACACGCGTCCCCTTTCCGCGGACGTCACCCTGGTAATCGGGGATATCCGCGATCTTGACCGGTTCCGTTCCGAAGGCCGTTCCCTCGACGGTCCAGCCCTCGTAAGTCTCTGATCTCAAAGTCATCGAACAAGGATGTCGTCACGCCGGGCCGTTTGTCCCTGCGACTTGAGCGGCTTGCGCGGAACATTCCACGGCCGTCAAAGCGTCATTGCGAACGACACGGTTACGCCGTTGCCCGGTCGCGATCATTCCCGATTTGCAGGCAAACCGGGTTTTGAAGATAGCCGAAGACTCCGATCTCCAATGGCTCCGTTGCTCTCGTTCTTCACCGTGTAGCTCATCACCGTCGCGGGCAACGAGGAGTCGTCGGCGTTCAACGGGATGAACGGTGAGAACGCTTCGAGCCGCGCGCTGACCGGCAGCTTGGCCTCGCGTAAGACACGATCGCGCGAGGATACTCGCCTCGGAAAGTCATGTTCGCAAATCCGTTTCGGTCCAGTGAAACTTCTTCACCATTGGCGCGGATCACGAATCCTTGGCGAAAGGGCGAAGCCGGTTCGGCCGGCTCGATGTAATTCGCGCCACCGCGTGTTTGAGGCCTTTTCCTTTGTACGTGATCTCCCGGGCGGCGATCCCTTCCTGGTCTCGGTTGAAGATGTCCCAGAGCCAGAGCCGACCGTCACCGCCGAGGTAGACCGTGCCCGCGAACAGCCCGCCCACCGGCATGCCGATGTGGCGCAGAGCGTCGGGGTGCGAATAGACTTCTTTCTCGCCGCGTTCGAATAGCGACTTCACCCAACTCGGGTCCAGCTTCTTGTCCTCCGGGATCAGACGCAGATAGTCATTGGTGTTCTCGAACGGGCCCGCCATGACCGGCATCTGCGTCAGCGCACTGCCCGCGGCAGCCGCTGCGGTCAGCTTGACAAATTCACGACGGGGGAGAGAGTTTCGGTTGTGGTTAGCGTTTTTCATCATCGAACTCAAAGCAAAGGAATCGTCAGCTCTCCGGCTTCGAGATTGTACCGCTTTTTTGTGAACCCGACTGCTAACTTCTCAGCGGTGTTTCGGCAAGCAGCGCGAGTGCCTCTTTCATGTTCAGGGGTTTGGTCATGCAGCCGTCCATGCCGGCTGACAGACATTCTTCCTGTTCTTCCGGCCTTGCATTGCCGGTCAGAGCAATCACCGGCCAGCGGGGCCAGCCGCAATCCAGTTCTCGCTGACGAATCCGACGCGTTGCCTCCAGACCGTCCAGGACGGGCATGCGGACATCCATCAGGATCAAGTCAAAGTCACTCGGATCGTTGAGCAGGTCCAGGGCCTCCTGACCGTTCTCGGCAATCGTGACCTGGTGACCTCCCCGCTCGAGCATTCCTTGCGCGATCTTCTGGTTCACCAGGCTGTCTTCGACAATCAGTGCACGACGCGGTTGCACCGGTGCAGTCGGTTGTTCGGGCTTGATGGGCTGCCAGGCGGCGATCGATATCGCCAAAGCACGAGCGAGCGCGCTGCGGCGGAGTGGTTTCGGCAGGACAGCGTCGAACAAAGCGGAATCGGTTTCGTGACAATCGCTCTCGTGACCGATCCCTGATGAGGCAAGGATCAACGGAACCCGTTCTCCGCCCGGCAAGTTCCTGACCCATCTCGCCAATTCTCGCCCGTCGATCACCGGCATCATGGCGTCGAAAATCATGCCGTCGAATCCCAGATTCGGTTGCTCCTGACTCGACATCAACAGCTGCTGAGCCTGGTCGGCACCCGACACTTCTACGACGCTGATTCCCATCGCTTCCAGCATGCCTTTCGCAACACGCAGGTTCACCCGATTGTCGTCGACAAGCAGTACACGGTTGCCGTCCAGCAAACCGGCGGGAGGCAACTGATGCGACAACGTCTGTCCCACTTCCACCTTGTCGGCAAGCGGCAGCGGAAGTTGCACGGTGAAGGTCGTGCCCTGGTCCGGCACGCTCTTCAGTTTCAAGCAGCCTCCCATCAGCTGAACCAGTCGCTGGCAGATGACCAGGCCGAGCCCGGTGCCACCGTACTTGCGCGTGACTCCCGAATCCGCCTGAGCGAACGGTTGGAACAATTGTCTCTGCGCCTCCAGAGGGATTCCAATACCGGTGTCCTCGACCTGAAGACTGAGCCCGTGCGGCATTTCGGACGTGGGCCGAACCGTGACCACGATTCTGCCTTCATCGGTGAACTTGATCGCGTTGCTGACAAGATTCATCAATACCTGACGAAACCGCGTGGGGTCGCCCCGCCGTACGTCGGCCATATCGAGATCAATGTCCAACTCGATCTCCATCCCTTTGGCGTGCGCTTTGGGCGATAGCAGCTGCAACGATTCGCTGATCAGGTCGTGAAGCGAAAACCCGACCGACTCCAAATCGATCCGTCCCGCCTTGATCTTGGAGAAATCGAGGATGTCATTGATGATCGTCAGCAACGACTCGCCGGACGAGAGGATGATGCCCAGTTGTTCGGACTGGCTGGGCGACAAGCCGCTATCTTCCATCAACTGGGCCATGCCGAGGATACCGTTCATCGGAGTTCGGATTTCGTGGCTCATGGCGGCCAGAAAATCCGACTTGGCGCGGTCCGCAGCTTCCGCGGCGTCGCGTGCTTGCTCCAGTTCCTTTTGTTGAGCATTGAGTTTGCGAATCAACGCTTCCTGGATTTCCTTTTCCCGCCTCAACGTGGCGTGCAGATCCACGACCATTGGATACGCTTCGAGTGCTTGATGGATGATCTTTCCACGTTTCAGCGTTTCCACTCCGAACCACGGTTCCGGATCAATCATCTCTGGGTATTGCCAGACAATCTCGAACTGGCCGTCCGCGCGAGCCTTGCCGATCATCGACCGTTTGCGCACGTGATGATTCTGGCGCAGTTCCATCACGCCGCTCGGGCCGTTGACCATAATCAGCGAATACTTGCGCAGCATCCGGACATCAAAACTGCCGACGTTTTCGACCATTGCCTTCCACAAGTAAACCTGCGTGTAGGCATTGGCCATCGGCGACGAGACCGGACACTGCCAACCAACAAACTCGCGAATTCGCGGCAAGAAATGCTGGTTGACTTCCGTGGCGCACGTGGAAAAGTAGTCCCAGCAGGCGTAGTGGCCAACAGCCTGCGGAACGATCGCCAATTCGGTTTCAGAAAAGCTGAACGAAACAACGGGTAAGCGCTCAGCACCCGGCCCGATCCGCTTGAGATGCGCAAAGAAATCGGCGTTGGCCGCACCATTGATCGTGTTGAAGATGACCTCCGGGCGAGTCTGCAGAATTCGCTCGACGACGGGCGGCACGTCGTAGTTCTCCAACGGCAGGTACAACTCCTCCAGGACCCAGCCGCCTTGTTGTTCAAGGATGCCGTGCATCAACGTGTTGGCCGTACGGGGATAAACGTAGTCAGATCCAATGATGGCCGCTCTCCGCCAACCCTGATTCACCACCCAATCAATCGCCGGCTCGATCTGCTGGTTCAGCGTGCTGCCGGTGTAAATCACATCGGGACTTTCCTCCAGACCTTCATACTGCAGTGGATAAAACAACATTCCGTCGTGTTTGCTCAACACCGGTAATAATGCTTTTCGTGATGCGGATGTCCAACAGCCGAAGATGACTTTGACATCGTCGAGTTCCAGCAGCCGCTTTGCCTGTGCTGCAAACTGATCGGCGTGGGACGCTCCATCACGGATGATCGGAATGACTTCATGACCCAGAACTCCGCCCTGCGAATTGATTTCTTGCAAAGCCAGCCGGGTTGCCTCGACGACCAGTTTCTCACTGTCGGACATCACGCCCGTCAGCGAATTCAATACACCAACGTGATACACCGATGCGGATGGAGGTGCTTGCACCATGACAAAGCCATTTCCAGTAACAGTTTCGACTCACAGCAGCAAATCCTGGCCCCTCGCGGTAGACTGAACGGCTCGAAATCAGCTGCACGGTTTCGTAGCCACCGAGTGCACGTTGGGTCGGCGTGAGAGCCGCTTCATTGTACTCGCTGGCCGATTCGATCGTGAAAGCAGGATTCCGTGGTCCTTCCGCGTGACGGACAAGCCGGATTGCCGCCGCCCCCACAGGCAACGCTGTAGTTGATAGGCTCTCTCCACTGGTTTACAAACTATTGCCGTGCGGACGCATTGGAACCGGTCGCACATTGCATCTCAGAACGATCATTCAACACGGAAAGCAAACCATGGTTCGCGTAGGCATTGTCGGGATCGGTTTTATGGGCATGATCCACTACCTCAATTATCAAAAGCTGAGTGGGGCGAAAGTCAGCGCACTGTGCGAGATGAATGAAAAACGCTTGACGGGCGACTGGACTGACATCAAAGGCAACTTTGGTCCGGCCGGCCAGATGATGGACCTGAGCGGAATGGCCACCTACACGCAGCTGGACGATATGTTGGCCAGCCCGGATATCGACCTGGTGGATGTCTGTCTGCCGCCCGCCTTTCATGCCGATGCCGTGATCAAGGCGTTGGCAAGCGGAAAGCATGTCTTTTGCGAAAAGCCGATGGCGCTGGACATCGCCAGTACCGATCGCATGGTTGCGGCCGCGACGGCTGCCGGCAAGCTGCTGATGATTGGGCACGTGTTGCCGCTGTTGCCCGAGTATCAATTCGCCGTCCAGGCGGCGCAGAGCGGCAGGTACGGCCGGCTACTCGGTGGGCACTTCAAGCGTGTGATTTCGGATCCGCAGTGGCTGCCCGACTTTTTCGATCCGGTCAAAGTGGGCGGCCCGATGCTCGATTTGCATATCCACGACGCGCATTTTGTCAGGTTGATGTTTGGCATGCCGACGGCCTTGGATACGCAGGGACGTTGGCGCGGGGATGTCTTGGAGTATTTCCAAACGCAATTCCGGTTCGCGGACCCGAGCCTCGTCGTCAGCGCAACCAGCGGCGTGATCAACCAACAGGGCCGTTCGTTCTTGCACGGCTACGAGATCCATTTCCAGGACGCCACGCTCGTGTTTGAGTTTGGCGTCTTGGCAGACGAAGGCCGCGTGATCATGCCGCTGACGGTCATCCCGCGCAGCGGCGACAACGAACAAGTTCAGCTGGGATCAGGCGATCCGATGATGAACGCTTTTGAAAATGAACTGCACGCTGTCGTGACCGCAGTCGAAAGCGGAACGCCCTCGGAGTTTCTGACCGCGGATCTAGCGCGTGACGCCATTCGTATTTGTCACCAGCAGAACGAATCCGCCCGCTCGGGAAACCGTGCCGAACTTTAGCCAGCGATTGCCTGAAGGAGTGCCGCAGCGTGACCACACGCAGATTTGTAACGGTTGATGGAAACGAAGCGGCTGCTCATGTTGCTCATCAAACCAATGAAGTCATTGCCATCTACCCGATCACGCCGGCGTCGCCCATGGGTGAGTTGTCCGACGCTTGGTCGTCGCAGAAGCGAACGAATATTTTCGGTGTCGTGCCGGATGTGATCGAGATGCAAAGCGAAGCCGGGGCGGCCGGAGTGGTTCATGGAGCGTTGCAGGCCGGGGCGCTGACCACCACGTTCACGGCATCGCAAGGATTGCTGTTGATGATTCCCAACATGTACAAGATCGCCGGCGAACTGACGCCGACGGTCTTTCACATCGCTGCCCGCACGATCGCCACGCATGCGTTGTCAATTTTCGGCGATCACAGCGATGTGATGGCCGTGCGCCAAGCTGGTTGGGCGATGCTGGCCTCCAACACCGTGCAAGAGGTACAGGATCTTGCTTTGATTTCGCAAGCAGCAACGTTGAAATCGCGGGTGCCGTTCGTGCATTTCTTTGACGGATTCCGCACGTCGCACGAGGTGAACAAAATCGAGCAGCTTTCGACCGACGACATTCGCTCGATGATCGACGAGTCCCTGGTGCGGGAACATCGCCAGCGTGCCATGGATCCCGACCGGCCTGTCCTGCGGGGCACGGCACAAAACCCGGACGTGTTTTTTCAAGCCCGTGAAGCCGCCAATGCGTTTTACGATGCGATTGGGCAAGTCGTCCAAGAGGAAATGGACAAGTTCGCAGCGTTGACAGGCCGGAAGTACCAACTGTTTGAGTACGTCGGTGCAGCGGATGCGGATCGCGTGATCGTCTTGATGGGTTCCGGCTGCGGTGCGGTAGAAGAATCGGTGCAGGCGTTGAACGGTGCGCGGCGAAAAAGTGGGTTTGGTCAAAGTCCGACTGTACCGCCCGTTTGCCAGCGCAGCATTCCTTAAAGCTCTGCCGGCTTCCGTACGACAAATCGCCGTGCTCGATCGGACGAAAGAGCCCGGATCGGTCGGCGAACCGCTGTATCAGGATGTCGTCACTTCGTTGGTGGAAGATTGGCCGGCCGACTCGCCGATGCCACGCGTGATCGGCGGGCGCTACGGGCTTTCCTCGAAGGAATTCACGCCCGGTATGGTGTTCAGCGTGTTCGATGAACTGCGGGCCGAAAACCCGAAACGCCACTTCACCATCGGTATTTTTGACGATGTGACGCACTTGAGTTTGAAGTGGGACGCAGAGATTTCCGTCGAGCCCGACGATGTCACGCGTGCCGTGTTTTACGGACTCGGTAGCGACGGCACGGTCGGGGCGAGCAAGAACTCCGTGAAAATCATCGGCGAAAATACGCCGCTGTACGCGCAAGGTTATTTCGTCTACGACTCGAAGAAAGCCGGCTCGGTAACGGTTTCGCATGTGCGATTCAGCCCCCGGCCGATCAATTCGACGTATCTGATCGAACGGGCTGGTTTCGTCGCCTGCCACCAATTCCAATTCCTGGAACGCATCGATGTGCTGAAGGTCGCCCAGCCGGGGGCGACCTTCTTGTTGAACAGCCCATTTGGTCCTGACAAAGTCTGGGACCAACTGCCACAACAGGTCCAGGAACAGATTCTGGAGAAGCGGCTGAAGTTCTATGTCGTGGACGCTTTCACGGTGGCGCGCGAAGCGCGGATGGGGCTTCGCATCAACACGATTATGCAAACCTGTTTCTTCGCACTCGCGAATGTCTTGCCACGCGATGAAGCGATCGAGCAGATTAAGAACGCGATCCGCAAGACGTATGGCAAACGCGGCGAAGCGATGCTGGACCGCAACTTTGCCGCCGTTGACGCGTCACTGGCAGGCTTGCATGAAGTGCAAGTCCCGCAACATGCCACCAGTCAGCGACAACGATTGCCGCCGACCGCCGGCGAGACATCGGACTTTGTCAAACGCATCACAGCGATGTTGATCGATGGCCGCGGCGATCTGCTGCCCGTCAGCGCCCTGCCGGTTGACGGCACGTTTCCGACCGGCACCGCCAAAGTTGAAAAACGTAGCATCGCTCACGAGATTCCGATTTGGGATCCCGACATTTGTATTCAGTGCGGGTTGTGTTCGTTGGTCTGTCCCCATGCGGCAATTCGCTCCAAGGCTTTTCCCGACGAATCGCTCAGCGGCAGCCCGGGCGAATTTCAGAGTGTGCCTCGGAAAGGAAACGACCTACCAGGCCACTCCCTGACCATCCAAGTCGCTCCGGACGATTGCACCGGCTGTGGAGTGTGCGTTGATGTTTGCCCCGCGAAAAGCAAGGAAGTCGTCAAGCACAAGGCGATCAACATGGAGCCGAAGGACAGGCACCTCGAACGCCAGCGACAGAATTTCGATTACTTCTTGACGCTTCCCGAATTGGACCGCACGGAAATCAAGATCGGAACGGTCAAGGGTTCGCAACTGCTGCAACCGTTGTTCGAGTTCTCCGGTGCCTGTGCGGGTTGCGGTGAAACGCCCTATTTGAAATTGATGAGCCAGTTGTTCGGGGATCGTGCGGTGATTGCCAATGCAACCGGCTGTTCGTCGATTTATGGCGGCAATCTGCCCACGACTCCGTGGACGACCAACGGAGAGGGTCGCGGTCCGACCTGGGCCAATTCACTGTTCGAGGACAACGCGGAATTCGGTTTGGGGCTGCGTTTGGCGATCGATCAAAAACGCGAGTACGCCGAATTCCTGTTGCGACAAGCCGCCGCCCTTGTCGGCGAGGACTTGGTTGACGACATTCTCACCGCGCCGCAACAGGACGAATCCGCGATCGCTCAGCAACGCGACCGGATTCGTGAGCTGCGCCGGCGCTTGGAGGGATCGGGTGCCCGGCATGCCGGCACGCTTTCGCAGGTCGCTGATGTGTTGGTGAAACGCACGGTTTGGATTGTCGGCGGTGACGGCTGGGCCTTCGACATCGGCTTTGGCGGTCTGGATCACGTGCTCACCACGGGCCGCGACGTGAACATCTTGGTCCTGGACACGGGTGTCTATTCCAACACGGGCGGTCAGGCCTCCAAAGCGACGCCGCGGGCAGCGGTGGCGAAATTTGCGGCTGCCGGTAAATCGTCTCGGAAGAAAGACCTCGGCATGCTGGCCGTTTCCTACGGCAACGTCTATGTCGCGCAAGTTGCGATGGGGGCCAATCCAGCCCACACGGTGCGGGCGTTTACCGAGGCAGAGTCGTATCCGGGACCCTCCATGCTGTTGACCTACAGCCACTGTATCGCCCAGGGCATTAACATGACGACGGCCATGACGCATCAAAAAGACGCGATGCAATCCGGCTTTTGGCCGCTGTACCGATATGACCCGAGGCTGGCAGACGAGGGCAAACTCCCGTTCCAATTGGACAGCCGGCAACCCAAGCTGTCGTTTGAAAAGTTCGCCATGCAAGAGGCCCGCTTCGGAATGCTGGCCCGCACCGATCCCGAGCACGCCAAGCACTTGTTCGCGTTGGCGCAAGCCGACATCGATGACACGTGGAATTACTACTCGCAGCTGGCTGGCATGGAACGTGGCATCACGACCAAATCCGAAGAGGTGGAATCATGAGCGTCGATCTTACCAGTAAATATCTCGGCTTGCCTTTGAGCCATCCGCTTGGCGTGTCGGCGTGCGGGCAGTTGACCGGCGACCTGGACACGTTGCGGCGACTGGAGGATGCTGGAGCGTCGGTCGCCGTGCTGCCATCGTTGTTCGAGGAACAGATCGAGCACGAGGAAGTCGAGTTGGCCCGGCTTTACGATTCTTATTCAAATTCGTTCGCCGAATCGCTGACGCATTTTCCAGAGATGCAGGAGCCAAGTACGGGTCCGTCGAAATACCTGGAACACCTGGAAGCGGCGAAGAGGGCGGTTTCGATTCCCGTGATTGGCAGTCTAAATGGTTCGTCGGAAGGTGGCTGGATCCGCTACGCCAAGCTGATCGAAGAGGCGGGAGCGGACGCGCTGGAATTGAACATCTACTTCGTGCCGACCAACCCGCTGATCACCTCGTTGGATGTCGAACAGCGATATGTTGATTTGGTTGCGGCGGTGCGAGCATCCGTGTCGATCCCGCTGGCGGTGAAGATTGGGACGAACTTCACCTGCTTGCCGCATTTTGCCCAGCGGTTGGTCGAAGCGGGAGCCGACGGTTTGGTGATGTTCAATCGCTATTTGGAAGCCGATATTGATTTGGAACGCTTGGATTTCAAGCCGGATCTGGTGTTGAGCAACCGGCACGAGGCCCGCGTTCCGATTCGCTGGATTGCGATTCTGAAGGACGAATTGCCGCGAACATCGTTCGCGGCGAGCAGCGGTGTGCATCGGATGGAAGGCATCATCAAGCTACTGCTGGCCGGTGCCGATGTAACCATGATGGCCAGTATTTTGTTGATGAAAGGGCCGGAGTATTTGACCGAGTTGCTGGAAAATGTACGAACATGGCTGGAGAAAAACGAATACGAATCTGTCGAACAGCTCAAGGGCAGCATGAGCCGCCGCAACTGTCCCGACCCCAGTGCCTTGGAACGGGCAAACTACATGCGGGCACTGACGAACTACACTTCGGAACAAATCGTGCCGTAGCTTCCAGCGGTGGGAAACCACCGAGACGACATTTGTTTCCCGCACGATCGCGGTACGTGATCGTGCGAATGTACTCGTTCAGCCAGCGCGTCCGGCACTGCCGCGGTTGCCCCGTTCGAGAAACGTCAATGCGAGTTACACCCCCGGCGACAACGCTCACGATTCTGCGACGCGGGCGACGACGACGGTAATGTTATCGCGACCCCCGTTGGCGAGCGCTTCGATCACCAATCGCTCACACACGTCTTTGGCAGATGCCTCGGGGCTCATCAGGGCCAGGATCTCGTCGTCGTCGACCATGTCCGTCAATCCGTCCGAGCACAACAGCAGTTGATCGCCGGGTTGTAGCGAAAGATGAAACATGTCGACGTTCACGGGCTCGTTGGATGTGCTGAGGCAGCGCGTCAAGAGATTTCTGTACGGACGCACCGAATCCGACGAGGCACCTTTGTCTGCCAGGTCCTGAGCAAGCGTATGATCACGTGTAATCTGGTGAATCGAATTTGACCGTACCAAATACGAGCGTGAATCGCCAACGTTCACAATGACTCCGTTGTAGCCAAACATATAGACGGCTGTAATGGTTGTCGCCATACCCACCAGAGTTGGGTCGGACTCGGATTTTTCACGCAACTCTTTCTGGATCGCCTTCGCATACAAATCAACTCGCTCGGCAAGATCGTCGCGCAGACCATCGATCGGTCGCATGATCCAACTGCTCAAGTTATTTGCAAAGTTCAGGAGCGTGCGAATCGCCGTCGCACTGGCAACTTCGCCTGACACTTGGCCTCCCAGACCGTCGGCGACTGACAATAACCAGGCGTGTTGCTCTTCGCCCATATCCAGGTCAGCATCCGAAAGACTGCTCGCCATGACGGTTCCGTTCCGAGTCCGTCGAACCACCACATATTGATCTTCATTCTTCGGTCGGACTCGTCCGCGATTGGTGAGCGCACCGACTTCAATGCCCGGGTATTCAAACCACTGGGCATGAATCAAATCTTCCGGAACGTGGACCGGAATATTGTCGACGGTGTCGTCGTCACTAAATGACATTCGTCCTTCGCAACCTCTCAAGATGAGTACCCATCATCGTACGGATCACCCAACCCTGAGTCTATCCACTCGCGAAACGCTCTGAACGCCTTATTCAGGAAACTCAGAGACTTCAAGCCGAAAGGATGGTTGCAGACCTGCGCAGGCGGGGGAACAGAATGCGGCGACCTGTTACCGAACAAGTCGTTATCTTGGCATTCCGATGCTGCCGGTGACGACGCACGTGGTTGCTTTGTCGCCCGGGAGATCCGTTTCGAAGCGGACCTCTTGGCCAATTTTACTGTCCGCTCGGTCCGCACTAAATCGCATTTTGACGAAGTGCAGTTTCTTGCTGCCGTCGGGCACATCAAAATCGAAACGACCGTCTGCGCAAACAACCCCCGTAATCTCAAACGGCTCCTCGCCGCGAACCACCAGACGTTTTTCCACAACATCGCCAGCCGCCGCCGTGCCGAGGCTGACCGCAGCCGGCGAAACACTCAACATCGGACGAACGCGGCCAGAGATCGACATCTCCGTGGTCGGGAAATCGCGATCATTGCTGACTAAGGTTAAGCGTTCGCGAATGTCTCCTTCGGGCATCGAGTCCTTCGTCTTCACCACCATGCGATACTTCACCAGGCCCGGTGATCGTTCCGGCGGATTCAGACGCACCAGCAAGTCGGTACAGTGACTGCGGACATCGGTGATTTGCCAATTGCTGTCGCCCGTGTGCGTGATGATCACCTCACGCTCACCCGTCTCACCCGGTGGCAGCTCACCAAACGCGACCTCGGGAGGATCGAAGGTGATGTCGGTGCGGATGAATCCCGAGATCTTGAGTTGCGTCTCGGCAAAAAATGGTTTGTCAAACACGACCGTGAGCGTGGCCGCTTTATGGCCGATGAACGTATTGGTGTTGAAGTTGGCGACGATCGCACCTCGTTCACGACTTTTCAACGTCGTCTTGGTCGCCGTCGGCGTCGTGCAGCCGCAACTCGTTCGTAACGCAGCAATGTGAACATCTTCCTGGTAAGTGTTTTCCAGCTCAAAGTGAAACTCGCACTTCGTTCCGCGACCAACGGTGCGGAAATCGTGCTCGCGCACCAAAAACATCTTGTCCGCCCAATTTGCGGCGGATACCTGCGAAGGAATTGAAAGCAACGAAAACGCAAGCGTCAGTAGCAGGTGGCGTCGCGTGAATTTGGCCATGATTCATACCACTTGAGGAAACAAACAGCAGCTCGGATTTTGACAAGGGGAAACTTAGCAAAGATGGCTAAGTCCCTAAAGGTGGATCCGAATTTCCGATACTTATGGTTTCGGCAATCTCAGCGAATTGTCCCAATATTTCTGCGAAACGCTCCATCGGAAGTCCAACAACGTTGGATTCGCTGCCGCTGCCGATGATGGAAATCCAGTCGTTGCCGTCTTGATAGCCAAATGCACCGGCTTTCCCTTCCCACAGCATCGAATCGAGATACTGTGCAAGCATTTCTTCGCTCAATGACTGCATTTGCAATTCGGTTCGAGTCACGTCCAACACGCATTTTTGCTCGGCCGCCGACCAGACACAGATACCGGAATAGACGTCGTGACGGCGTCCGCTGAGCATTCGCAGCATCTCGGCGGCGTGATCCTGGTCGTGCGGTTTTCCCAGAATCATTCCTTGGCACGACGCGACGGTGTCCGCGGCCAGGATCAAACCGCTTCGATAGCGACGGGCAACGTCAGCGGCTTTTCGGTAGGCGTAGCGAGCGACCAGTTGCGGTGCTGTCTCACGGCTGCAGATCCCGCACTCGGCAGCGTCCCCCGCGGGGTCGACGGTGAAAGTGTATCCGGCGGCGCGCAGCAATTGGGCGCACCGTGGTGAACCACTGGCCAAAATCAGTGGCTCTGTCGTTGGCAATGCGGCACGCGACAATCCACGCATCAGCGGCAAGTCATCCGAGAGTTTCACGGCGGCGAGCCTCAAGTCTGCCCGCCGGTTTCTCCTTCCGGCAAGTCTGGTGCGGGCGGGTCACCATCATGGTTTCCGGATTGACTCGGCGGCGGCGGTGGTTCGATCGAGCCGTCTGATGGTTGTCCCGGCGGTTGCCCCTGGGCCGACTGCCGTCGCTGATCCAGTTGTCGCACGGCGTTACGGAGCGAGTCCAGCAGGCGGGGAACTTGCCCCGCGGCCACGAAGACCCTGGCACTGACCGCTGATTGCGGAAAAAAGCTGGTCAGGAAGTCGAGCCCGAATTCGGTGGCACCGTGCCCGATCATCACTCCGTTGGCGTAAACACCACTCAGGACCTCGTCGGGCAATTTCAAATCGTCGTAGATCTCTTGCGGTGTTGGACGCCGCGCATTGGGGTCCTGGTTCTGCGGCTGCGGGCTGGGCGGATCCCCGAACCGATTGCGGTACAGATCCAGGTTTGTATTCAAGGCATCGATAAACTGCGGCATGACCGGGTGCGGAATGATCACCCGCGAGGCAACCCGGTGCGGACGTCCAATCGTCTGCAAAAAATCGATGATATACTCGCTGGGTCCGGTCATGACGATCGCGCCGGTGCTGAAACAACCTTCGGCGACATGGTCGGGCACGCGGGCTCGAACCGCGGGATTGGGCTCGGGCCGCTCTGGCGGGGGCGTTGGCTGAAAATCCGATGACATGCGACAGATGTTCTCTGAGAATGAGTTTAGTGTTCGTACCATTCTAGGGTCGCGGCGAAAAACCAGAACCCCATGATCTCTCGCAACCGATCGTTTCCGGCCACATTTATGCGGACGATAATTCTTCTTGAACGCGCGCCGGCGTCGCTATTCGTCGTGGCAAAACGGTTGTTGGCATCACGATCAAGTTGATCACAAACAATGCCGCCGCCGCACCGGCAACGTAGTACTCTTCGCCCCCGGAGACCCTGCCGTCGACGGCTTCGCTCATCGTCCAAGCCCAGTTGGTGATCTGCCACAGCGAATAATCGAAACTGCGGTAGTCATTCATGTGCAAGCCGATGGAATAGGGCACCAAGGCGAAGACGACCGCGACGGCAATCATGGCCGCGACCCCAATTTCGACGCGCGGATTGTTATGGATCCGCACGATTGCCACGATCCAACGCACGACGACCAGGAATCCGACCAAGTAGGATGCATACAGCACGCTTAACTGAATAATGAACTTGCGTGCCCCTCCGAATCCACGCGGGCCCTGTTGGTCGATCAGATAATCCACGCCAAAGATGGCGAAGCCGCACAAAACCACCGTCCCGACGGTCGCATAGACCAACCCCGTACCAGGACCGGGGGTGACCCAAGTCAGGGAAAGCCGCGCCAAAAAACTGCTTGGCAATTCACGCCGGATTCTCGGTGTCACGACGGGCGATTCCGCAACCAGCAAACTGCTGCTGACCGTCCACAAAACCGCGATCGCCATCCCCAGGATCAGGTACGGCCCCGGCGAATCGTTGCCCATCGTCTGCATCCCGTAGGCAGCGACCCCAATCGTCACGGCAACGAGTACCAACAAGGCAAACCGCAAACGGGTGGAACGATTCTCGCTTTCGGGTGTCAGCTGCGCCGCGGTTGCGGTTAGCAGCAAGTGTCCGACCGCGGTTCCGATCACTAACGTCGAGACAACGAAATACACGGTCCAAGACGTCGGCAAGGGATTGCCCCAAACGATCATGGCGATCACCATCGCACCGAGCCCGTATTCGGAAAACACCAGGATCAACATCACAGCAAGCAAGGTTGCAATCCGGCCGGTGCGAGTTCGCGCAAGTGGTGCAAAGAACAGCGCGATCACGGTCAACAACAGCGCCCCAGCCACCAAGATCGCGATCATCAAGAGCGTGGTCGGTAAGTCGACGCCGCGAAGCGTGTATGCATAGGCAACGCAAGGAAATAAGGCGACAAAATACAGCACCATTTGCAGTGACGCGCTCGCCAGTTTCCCCAGTACGATCTGCCAGGGGCTGAGCGTCGTGATCGAAAGCAGTTCCAAGGTGCCGTCATCGATTTCACCCTCCAATGATCGGTACGCGGCCAGCGGAACGACCAACAGCAACGGAATGGCCAGCACGACGTAGTAGCCGATCAACAAGCGGGGTGCCGAGGGCGTCGTGTAGATTTGCGGCATCAACATCAGGCTGCCGACCACGGTCCACGCAAAGGCCGCGAACAACAGTACCGAAAACGTCGTCACGAATTGGCGACTTTTTAACGCCTGCCTCGTTTCCTTGACCACAATTGGATTAAGCGAGTCGCCGAAACGCTCGCACCAGTCATCGATGCGGCCCCACCAAAGGGACGTCAAAGCTGCGGGTGAGTCGTTTGTGATCGCCATCGGGACTATCCAAAGGAACGAGCGGGAAATAAGTGGCGTAAGCTTCCAGCTTGCGATTCCCAAATTCCGCAAGCTGGAAGCTTGGGGTTCATTGCACCAATCCTTCGGTCACTTGCAGGAACACATCTTCCAAACTCTTCTTGTGCGAAGTGACTTCGGCCACCGCGAAGCCGGCAGTTACCAATCGGGTAACAATTTTGGCTTGCGCTTCTGTGTCGCCGGCGAACTCAAAGCGAATCAATTCGCCATCCACAATTGGCGGCGTCGCAATCAAGTCACCGCGAAGCGTCTTGGCCGCCTCGTCGGCTCTCTCGAGCACTCGGATTGTCACTTCGCGATGACCGGCTTGTTGCTTTTGGATCTGTTCGACCGAGCCGGTGGCCAGCAATTGACCCTGCTCGATGATGCCAACGGAATCGCACATCTCCGCTAACTCGGTCAGAATATGACTGCTGATCAACACGGTCTTACCACGATCCGCCAATTCGCGGATCATGCGTCGCAATTCGATTCGCGCCCTGGGATCGAGTCCCGCTGCGGGTTCGTCCAGAATCAAAACTGCCGGGTCGTGAATCAGTGCGCGGCCCAGGCAGAGCCGTTGTTTCATCCCTTTGCTTAATCCGCGAATCGGCTTTTCAGCCATCGTGTCGGTGCCTGTGAATCCAAGCACCCATTTCAGACGCCGGTTTCGTTCGCGGCCAACCAAACCGTAAGCTCGCGCAAAGAAGTCCAGATACTCGACACAGTTAACATCGCGATAAGTGCCAAAAGCATCCGGCATGAACCCCAGACGCCGTCGCACCAATTCGGGATCGTTGACGACCGAAAAGCCGTCCACGAACGCATCACCATAACTGGGCAAATCCAATGTCGCCAAGATTCGCATCGACGTCGTCTTGCCGGCGCCATTGGGTCCGATATACCCAAACACGTGGCCACGCTCGACGCCGAAGGAAATGTCGTTGACCGCTCGCGTCTTGCCAAAGAAACGATGCAGACGACGCAGTTCGATGCAATCGTCGTGGCCAACGTGAACGCTGTGAAAACGCGTCGCAGCGGGTGCACCTGCGGGCAACGTGGCTGCGGCCGACTGCCTGGCGTCGGTTGCTTGGGGTTCCGCCCGCGGATCGCCGGAATCTTGCTGAGGGTTGTCGTCTAACTTCACGGCAACGTTCCAAACACGTATCGGATGCTTTTGACCAACTCAGCCTCTTTGACAGCGATCACGTCGGCGCTGACGTCGGCTGCGGCGATAAACGAATGGTAGGGTAATTCATTGTCAACTTGCAGCTTCTTTTGCAGCCATGTCTCGAAGACGCCATCCGTGATCACCAGGTTGGCATCGCCCACGTTTCGATTGAGAGTAACAACCAAGTCGCGAAGTCTGCGATCATAGGAACTGTAGCGTCGCGTTTGGCGAACCGCGGCCAAGGGGCGATTCTGGTTGTACAGATCACCCAAGGCCTTGGATGCTGCTTCTGAATCGACGCTTTGACACAACACGCCCCTCTGGCCCGCGTCGATGCCGTCGGCAACCCAGTACTTGCCTTGCTGGTCGCGAACGACGACGCTCCGCAGTGGAAAATCGAAACCATTGTCCAGCGTTGGTCGATCCTGCACGTCAGCAGACGGCGGCGCGTGGAACGTCAACTTGCCAATTTGATGCCGTGGTTGATGAACAATGAATTGACGCTGAGCCCGAGAGGGCAGGAAGGAACTGTCGAAAATCTGTGCGTCTTCGCGGATGTCGACCTTGCCGGAAATCGCGAATGACTTGCCATTCAATTCTTCCCAGGAAACGCCATCGTGGTCGGGGTAGGCCATGACTTCCGCGTCGGGCCGAAAACGCAAACCCTCGGCGGGACGGACGCCGGCAAAGTAGGTTGACCGCACACGCTCGAAAGCATCGCCGGATTTACCATCGACCCAAGTCAATTGACGGATCCGCGTTGTCGTCCCAAATCCATCGGCGACGACCCCGTAAGTGAACATGGCGACGGTGGTCGCGAGCGCCAACACCGGCGCAATGGCAAACATCAGATAACTGCGCCCGACCTGCGTCGTTCGTCGATAGGCGATCGGTCCCACCAAGATCACGAAGACAGTCAACAAACCCATGAACGTGTAGACGGGCGGCTGAGCGACGCCGGGGATCAGCCAGCGGCGAACACGCTGATCACCCAACACCGGGTCGACGCCGCGGCGCAGCGTTGCCGATTTGCGGTACCCGAAAAGCTCGACCACGACTTGCCAGTCCAGCGCCGATACCGGTTCGCTTCCGGTAATGCCGACAACGCGGCCCGCAGCAACTGGCTGTGACCAAATGCGATTGCTTGGCGAGGGAGCCTGTTTGAGACTGGCGATTTCGGCATCGATGCGCGCCAGTTCTTCCTTTGCTTCCGCTGGTGATAGCTGCGAAACTCCCATCGCGTTACGGTTCGATCCTCGGTTAGCGATTACTTGCAGCAGAGTGCGGTTGGCCAGCAGGGCATCGCGTCGAGTGTTCCGGTTGGCGGCAGCCGTCTTCGCCAGGTAGCCGACCAACCCTTTCTCGAGGTCCTGAGGCTGTGATTGAAAATCCAAGTCCGTAATGGTCGATTCGGGCGACTCGGCGGCGGTCACGACAATCGTTCCGCCAGCCATGATCCAGTCTCGCAAAGCCTGGAATCGCTGCGGGTACTCGCTGGATAGCGTTTCCAGAGAATCGCTATCGATCAGCACACCATCGAATGCCTGAAAATGCCGCCAATCACTGGAGAGGCTCGCCGCTTGCACCGTTGTGATCGGCGGCTCGGATTGCGACCGATTCCATTGACGGAGACTGCCGAAACTGCTGGTGTTGCGAGGAACCGTCTCGTTGACGAGAGATGTCGCCGATTCCAAGAGCGACAGATCGCCGGTGCGGGACGTTTGGGTTTCGATAATCTGCAACCAATTCAAAGCCATTTCGCTGTTTAGCAATTCCGTTGGTGGTCGCTGATTGCGCTGCATCAACGCGCCGATCTCTCGTGCGTAGTCCTCAAACTCAATCCCATCTTCAAAAAGCCGAACTTGAAAGGCCGTTCCCAGGGACCATTTCGGTAGCTGGCGCATCACCATCACCTCTTTGGCACCCTGGGGGACGCTGATCGGAATATCACACAGGATGCCGTTTTGCGGCGGCGATTGTCCAAACTCGACAGGCTCAAACCGGACGACGAAGTTTCGATCGGCGGAAAAGGTACTGGTCGATTTCACGCGGATATGAACCGGTAGGTAACCGATGCCGCCACTACCATCAGCAACGATGTTGACGGTGAATCCGCGGATCTTGTCTCTCGCCGGAGGCAGTGAGGCAACGATGCGGCGGTCCAACAAGATTTGCCCAGGCTCGTTCTTTGCCGGATCGCTGGAGGCCGCCGAGCTTTGTGCCGTTGATGTTGGCACTGACGGGTACTCAGCCGGATCGTTTTGGGCCAGCGCCCGCTGCCCCGTCTGCGGCCAAACCGCCGGCATCAGCATCACGATCAAAACGAACCAGCAACGTGCGGGACGGAAAGAACAAACGGATCGTGAATTCACGTTCGTTGCTCCCGTGGCGGGAGAATTTGTGGCGGCAATTGGCCTTCGGCAAACGGACTACCGACCAGATCATCCGTCTCGCGGATCGGAACCAACAGCAGTATCAGGCCCGCGACGATCAAGAACAAAGGCAAATACCAGTTGGTCAAATAGGGCAACTGCAGGCCGGCAATCGTCAACGCCCCGAGACCAGCTCCCATCGCCAAAGCGGCAT
Source organism: Pirellulaceae bacterium (assembly GCA_963714715.1). Classification (GTDB taxonomy): domain Bacteria; phylum Planctomycetota; class Planctomycetia; order Pirellulales; family Pirellulaceae; genus JBFJVZ01. The sequence continues at coordinate 67,297 of CAVQPV010000064.1, forward strand.
AACCACACTGTTTGCGAATCACCGCGACGCTCCAGGAAAACAAAAACAGAAATGCAAAGGCGGCGAAGCAGGCCGCCGGAAACGCCAACGCCATGATCACGGACTTGGCCAATTCGTCGCCGTTGCCGGCCACGCGGGCAATCGCCGCAACGACCGCCGCGACCGTGGTCAACATCATCATCATGCGGAATGAGATGCGCGGCAGCAGCCGACTGCGGACAATCGGTTCGATAGAAGGGGCCTTCGCCATGGTTCGCGACGCGCGTGGAAGAAAAGATTCCGAAAGGTCTCGCTGCCGTGCGTGAACGGTTCGCAGCGGTGCCCTCAGTTTAGCGGGCTGAAAACGGCGACGCGACTGTCACGCCATTCTTACGAAATATTGGTGTTTTTGGGTCGTTGCAGCCGCCTCACGCGAAGTCAAAACCCCGTTCACTGGGCCGTTTTATGTTTGGCAACTCCATCGGATGCTTTGATCGAGATCGTTTCTATTGATGCAACACGCTACTTGATCGGTGGCAGCACATCGACGTTGAACCCTTTCTTTCGGAGTTCATCGATCGCATCGTCCCAGGCGGCCCCGTCAAAGTAGAGTTGATCTTTGATGGTTTCGACCCCGAATCGGCACGCTGCCTGGTCTTGGTTTCCGGAAAGTGCAGACGCCAGTCTTTCGGCAGCGTCCTCCTGTCAAACGTCACCCGGCATTCCGCCGGAAAGCTCAGAAAGTTGTGGACTGCCACGAGCAGGACCCGGCCGTTCAAAGCTGCAGGTACGGTTTGGAAATTGCGGCAGGCAATGTCACGCAATGTGACGCATGTGCCCAATGTCGCTGCGGTCCAAGTATGCCCAGCATGGGCGTCATCTGCTCGGACGAACCTGGGGTTCAAGAATTGAGTTTCATGCCGCAGCGGTAACAATACTCGGCGTCGGAACGCTGGCCCTCGGCCTGGCAATTGTCGCATTCCGGTTCGTTGGCGGTCTCGTCGAGTCGTCGCGCGGTGAATTCGGCGGCGACAAAACCGCTGGGCACAATGATCAGACTATACCCCAACAGAATCAACGCCGCTGAAATGATCTTCCCCACGGCTGTTTTGGGGACAATGTCACCGTAGCCAACCGTGGTCATCGTCACAGTCGCCCAATACATCGACTGAGGAATCGACGTGAATTGGCTTTCCGTGTTTCCGGCGACAAGTGTCTCGACGCAATACATCAGTGTGCCGCTAATCGAAACGGCGACGAGAACGACCGCGATGAAGACGATGATCTTGTCGCGTGCCATCCAGATCGTTGCCGACAATTCGTCGGCTTCCGTCATCAACCGCCACAGCTTCAAGACGCGGAAGACTCGTAGCAGTCGAATGCTGCGAATGACCACGAATGAGCCGACGCGAACCTGCGGTCATGGCAGCCACATAGGTCGGCAAAATACTCAGCAGGTCGATGACGCCCCAAAAGCTGAACGCGTAACGCAGCGGGCGACGAACACAGTACAAACGTAGTCCGTACTCGATCGTAAACAGAATGGTCATGAACCATTCCGAATAATAAAAGAAGTCGCGGTGGTCGCTTGCGTTGTTGCCAACCGTTTCCAATGAGACCAGGACGACACTTGTCAGAATCGCAGCCAACAGCCCAATGTCGAACCAAAAGCCCGCCGGCGTATCGTGCTCGAAGATGATGTCGTAGATCGTGGTCCGTAACGACGGGCCATCGGGTCGCTGTGAATCCCTACGACGCTGAGCGGCAGAACTTCGAGGTTGATTCATGAGAGGTCGTGGGCGGACGGGAAGGAACCCGGACGAAGGGCCCTTACGATCGGGTTGGACCACGAAGTGGTCGCAGATCTGCGACCACCTGCGGGGTCGAATGGATCAGTTCCGTTCAATTCCGTCGGGACGCTACGCGACCTACCGCTACCTTCTGAGACCACTTTGTGGTCGTAGAACACGGTTTGCCGGCCTCCATGGAACTCAACAGGCTGCTACTGACGTTTGATGGGCTCTTGTCCACTGACAGGCTGAATCGCGGGCGATTGTGGGCGCCGCCGCAGCGACATGATTTCTACGGACGGTGTCTGTTTGCTGCGGGCAATCATCAGATCTTTGCTCGGCACCGCGATCCCAGGTGCCGCCGGATCCGAGAAACGCCTGTGCTGACGCTTGATCGTCGTGGTCGTCAGGCCGGAGGTGGGTGGTGTGTTGTTCGCCAACGCATGCTTGTACTCGCTGGTACTGCGGCGAGAAACGTGCCAATGGATCTCTTCGCTCTATTCCGGCGTTGGCCCCGGCAGCACCACGGTCGCAGGTACTCCCTGAATCGTTTTCCTCGACGGTCGTGACGAAGTCATCGCCAGCGTGATTCGTTGCTGCTGGCCCGCCGATCGCGTCCCACGGAATCCAGATGCTGTACGATGCACCCAGATCCGTTTGGTTATAGTGCTTGGTCAATTGCTCGGGTGTGAACTCGAATCGCTTGATTGCATTCCTTCGGCATCTCAGCCTGGTCGTTGAAACCGTGGACTTTCAGCGATCCGTCGACGGGTACCGGGCCGAGACTTCTCGTCGTAAAAGAAGACTCGACCGCCAAATCCTGCGAGTCGGCGTGCGACCCAATTGCACCAAGGTGTCCGGCGTCCAGGTAGCCGCCATCTTGACTGGATTGGGATACGGCTCCGGCGAGTTGGTTCTTGTCGCCGGCCCATGGCATCCGATGCATCAGCGAGCGATTGGAATTGCGTTTGTCGGAAACGCTGGCACATCCAATGGTAGCGAGCATCACAGTGATGCAGTCGAATTTGCGAATTGACGTCGTGAAAATCGCATTACTTGATCCATGAGCGGGGAAAAATGGACGGAAAGGGTTCAACCGCGCTCGGGAACGCCGCTTCGCAGGTCGTTGACATCAGCCGCCGGCGTGCCGGGACTTGACGCATTGCCGAGTCGCTTCGGTAGCGAACGCTGGTTGTCGCCGGAGAACGGTTCGCTGCCGGACATCTGGAGCCAGGAGACCGGCAGGGCAGTTGCCGGCGCCTGTCGGGAACCGGATAGAGTGATTGCCGGACGCGAGGCAGTTTCGGTCAGGCGATCGTTTCGGCTCCTCGTGTCAGGAACTGCCGGAGCGCCCCGGCCACAGCCAATGGCGACGAGGCGGCCAATGTCGACGACGCGGCCGCCGGGAATCGAGAAACGCTGTTCTCGTTCGGCAGGGCCGGTCCGTTGGAAGCTTCCGAGCCGCCGGGAATCGCTGCGTCGGATGGCAGCAAGGGTGATTCAATCGGCGGATTGCCCGCCGGCGGAATCGAAGGTGGCAGCGGATCGGTGATCACTTCGTTGATCAGCGGACTGCTATCAGCACGCTGGCGTCGATCATCGCCGGCCCACCGAGCGGTTCATCACTAATGATGACTTCCTTTTGCACGGTGGGATTCAGATCAGGATAGATCGTTGGTCCCACGGCCGGTCCCCACAATCCGTAGCCGCCGCTGAGACCTTCGTCACCGTGGGCTTCCACCACATCGGCCAGGCACCAACTCATGCGGCTCGATTCGACTTTCTTGATGTACTCCAAGTCTTCGTCGCCATTGACCAGGATCGGCGTCATGATGATCAACAACTCATTACGCTCCTCGAGGTCCCGGTCGTACTTGAAGAAATGACCGATCAACGGAATATCAGCCATGAAGGGGACGCGACTGGAAATCTGCGCGCGTCAGCTTTTGAATCAAGCCGCCGAAGACAACGGTTTGACCGCTGTAGGCCGTCAACGTGGACTGCGCGGTCGTGTCCAGAATATCCGGGATGAAGACGACCCCGCCGGCACCGTCGGGAATGAAGGTCCCGCTGGCATCGTCCTTGTCGCTCTTCGTGGCATCGATTTCCATGGTGATCAGGCCGTCGGAACCGACCCGCGGTCGCACTTGCAGAATCAGGCCGACATCGACATCTTGCGTGGAGACCTGCGACTGACCAATCCCATTGAGGACGACGCCGTTGGGACGGGAGATCGATTCGTGCCGATGCGAATCAGCGCTTCGGTGTTGTCCATCGTCATGACTTGCGGACGACTGAGAAGTTGCAGGCGGTTGGCCTCTTGCAAGGTTCGCAACAGCAGACTGACCGATTCACTGGCTGCGTTAAGCACGAAACCGCCGTTGCCCAGGTTCGCTGATGGTGCCGACACCGAAGCAGGTCACGCCGGTCGCGGCCAAGGACTCTTGTGCAAAACGGTTGACGTTGGGAACGCCGGCGTTGTTGAAGTTAAAGCCCGGAATGCCGGCGCCGCCGATGCCGGGGATTCGCGGATCGGGAACCGCAATGCCGCGGTTGTAGACTGGAGCGAGTCTTGCAAACCGACTTCGCCGCCGATCTCGAAAGTGTCCGACAAGACGACTTCTGCCAGCACGACCTTGATCAGCACCATCGGACGACGGCGGTCCAGGCGATCGATCAAACGGCGCACTTCTTCGTACAGCCGCGGCGAAACACTGAGCAGAATACTGTTGCTGTTGATCTTCTGGAATCGCGATCAGGTCGCGATCGATCAAATCGTAGGGACCGAGACCTTGTTGGTACTGTTGGATGTTGGTTTGGCTTTGCCGGCGGGCGTTGACGTAGTTGGTGATGGCCTCGGCGATCAGCAACGCATCGTTGTGCCGCAGCCAGACCACTTCGGTGATGCGTTCGGCAAATCCTTCGCTGTCCAATCGCAGCAAGATGCTTTCGACGACTTCCAGGTCTTCCGCGGAACCGCTGACGACGATGCTGTTGGTTCGCACGTCGGTGCTGAAACGCAGCGGAATCAGCGAGCTTTCACCGCCCGCGGTGGCGGAGGGCAAATCGGCCAGGTTGGCACCGCCGACCGCCGTGCCGGTGGTCCCGGCTTCGTCGCCGAACAGGGTCCCCAGTGCCGTGGCCAGTTGCGTGGCGTCACCGTTCTTGATCGTGAAAACCTTGACGTACGAGTCGATGTCGGGTGCTTTGTCCAATTGGCGAATCAACTCGGCGATCAAAGGCATGCTGCCCGCGGGCACCCGACGACAATCGAATTCGCACCGGTATCGGCGGTCACGACGACGCCCTCAACACGCCGGAATCGACCGCTTGATTTCCATCCAGTTGCACGATCGAAAGTGCCGTCGACGGCAACGTCGCGTTGTCGCCGCCGCCTTCGCCTTCGCCGGTGATCGCTGCCTGCAAGGTTTCTGCCAGCGTCTCCGCTGAGGCGTTGGTGAGCGTAAAGACTTTCAACTCCTGCTTGGCCGTGACTTCTTTCACGTCCAGCTCATTGACCAGACGAGTCACTTCGGCCATGTCGCGCGGCGCGGCACTGACGATCAGCGAATTGGTGCGATAATCGGCCAACACGCGAACGCGGGGACCGAGTCCGGGCCGGGGATCGTCGTTGCTGCCGGGCCGGTCGACAAAGAAGTCCGAAATCGTTGTTTCGGCGTCCACGGCCGACGCGTTTTGCAAGCGGAATACCCGCAGGCGGCTGGATGCTTCGATCGGTTGGTCAATCTTGCGGATCAACTCCAGCAGCGACAGCACGGCTTCCTCGCGGCCGATCAGCAGCAGTGAATTGGGGCTGTCCAGGGAGGTGATGCTGACGTCGCCCTGACGTGCCGACAAGACGTCTTCGTAAAGCTGAGTCAACAGTGCGGCGACGGCGTTGGCATCGGTATGCTTCAGCGCCGCGATGCGGATCTCGGGCTGCGTCAGTTTGCTCTTCAGCTCGATCTCTTTGATCACTTCCATCACGCGTGCGACGTCGCGTTTGGCCCCGCGGATGATGATTTGACCCAGCTCGGGGACGAATTGGATTTGCGTGTCGCCGATCACGCCGCTGCCGGTATCTTCGTCGCCCTCTTGCCCCTGAGCTGCTTGATCCGCCGCGGCTCCGGCGTCTTGTTGCGCCGCGTTCTGGTTGCCGGCTTCTTGAGCGGGTGCTTGAAAGACAGCGTTGCGGAACGGTGAATCGTCATCAACCGGGACCGCCACCGCATCGGGACTGCTTTCCAGCGTGCGCAGCAACCGCAGCATCCGCTGGATCGGGGCGGGATCGGCGTTTTCGATCCGCATCAGTTCGGTCACATCACCGCGTCGTGCGGGCATTTGATCCAAGGCCGCGATCAGCTTTTGCCATCCCGGCAGCGTTGGTTGCGGTGCAATCACGGTGACTTTGCTGTTGGCTCGATCGACTTCGACCGTGGTGCCCTGCAGCGGTGCGGCGATCAATTGGAAGGACGCCTTCTGTCCGTTTCGGCTGGTGGTCACGGGCAGCGTATCGCCGGCGACCGCGTGCAGGCTGCCCTCGAACTGCTGCCAGCTGATGTTGGCCAGATTGACTTGCAACGGCCCGCCCGCAACCGACGATGTGGTTCGGACCTGGCCCTGTTGCAGCAAATGATGGACGTCTTTGGCGATCTGCTGATGAGCATCTTCCGGTGCCATCACGACCAACTGCTCGTTGCGAGCATCGGGCGAGATGCGAACACCGGGGACATCCTGGTAACGAAGACTCAGCTTCGTTGCGATACTACGCGTCTGCGCGGCCGGCACCGAAAGCTGTTTCAGCTTTGGCGAGGCCGTGGAGTGATTGACAGCATTGGGGATGCGCGCACTTTTCGCTGAGCATGAGCGTCTTCAGCAACAAGGGCGATCGGCAATACCGAAAGCAAGCAAACGAATAGGCGGAGCACTGGACAGCACCCTTTTTGATGTCTTAGTTCGAATGGATGGACGGACCTGCACGAGCACTACGTCCGTTCAATCCGTTTCTTCGTCACGATTGATACAGTCGCTAAAGTCGAAATCGATCGACCCAGACCAGCGGTCAGATAAAATCCGCAAGCATCACGTTTTGCAAGCAAAAGTGGGTCATTCAAAAGGACCATTTTCCGGCACGCTTCTGGTCTTTCGAGAAAATCGCAGTTTTTGTTAAAGCTCAACTTGTCTACACGAATTCCCCTCGGTTGGGTAAAGAAACATGCGTCAAAGCTGCACCGCCGTGCTGGTGTTGTCGATTGCCTTGCTGACGATCGGCTGCCAGCAAACTCCCAATGCGTCGTCCCAGTTGACGCCCCTTGGAACCCTGGCACCCGCACCTCAATTGGCCCCCGTCAGCACCACATCGACCGGCACCGGACCATTTGGTGGCCGGACACGAATCGCTCCGCCAGGGACCGGGTCTTATGCGGTCCCTAATAATTACATGGGTGGCACCGCTCCGGTCGGACAGCTTGGCGTCAATCAGCGACCGCTTGACAGCTTCAGCAGCAATTCTGGCGTTCGCGCCGCAGCGTTTGCAGAATCTGCCAGTCCGTCCGGCGTCGCGCCGACTTCATTTGGAGCCGGCTTTGCACCGCAACCAACTCCCCTCCAGCCTCAACTCGGCGGGATGCGCGTCCATGACCTGACCGGAGCGCCGTCGCCTCCCGGCTACCGAACGGAAGCCCCCGTGATGATGCAGAATCAGCCGATACCTCGTCAGGCTCCCGGCGGTTTCGCACCCAGCGCGAATCCAAACGCGTTCCAGTCCCAGCCGATTCAATCGGCACCACGCGTTCCGATGCCCAACCGCATTCCTGGCGCAGACATTGCCAACCAGCCAAACGGCAATCGGCAGGTCTTTTCGATCGCTGAGCGTCCCGACGCCGTGGGCGTGAGCAGCGAAGCGCCTATCCAGCCATCGCCCATGCAGCCCAGCTTCAACGGCGCGTCGCAATTCCAGTCGCATGCTCCATCGACCGAACCGGTTAACAATGGTGTTCAGAGTCAATCGCCCGACCTACCGTGGCGTCGCCCCACGGCAGCTTACTGAGTTCGGGGGGATGCATTTGCCCCGGCGACGCAGCGGATGATTCGGTGAATCCTTGGTCAACGGCGACACTCGACGCCGTTAAGGCAGTCCTTAAACGCAAGATGGGACCGTTGTCCCGTCGCAGTAGCTCTCTGTGGCTCGGGACAACTTATCCTAAATTACCATAATCAGGTATTTCTAAGTACTTACCCGCCGTCCGATTCGTTTTGTGGGGGAGAAAAGGATTGGAAGACGCTTCTCAGCGTTGGCTTTTGGTCCGTTTCTACGCCCTTTGCGCACCAGATTCCGTCAGAACATTGGCCGCATGACTCGGTCTTGGTGTGGGCAAGCTTTTTGGCCAGATTTGTGTAAACTAACGGGCTTTTTGGCGGCTCGGCTCGGCTTCAGCCGTCGGTGCGTCCTCAATAGAGACGCTGGAGCTGCGCCAAACCATCCATCTTTTCATTGTTGGCTATTCGAGATCAAAGTACCCGCTGATGTCTGATCAGACTACTTGGACACTGAATGATTTGGCGCTGGAGAGTAACCCCGACAATCTGCGTGTATCTCCAATTCGCTGGGTTCGCCACTATCCGAAATGGCCGCTGATTTGGTTTGCCAGCTTTCTGCTCTTCGCTGGATTGGCGCATCTTGTCCATTGGAGCCTGGCGATACCTGCCTTGCTGATGCTGTTAGTCAACTGGTTCTATTGGAAACGCGTTCGCGACCATTTTCGATACGGATATGCAGATCCCGCGATCATCGTTGCCATGGATCCGATGCTGGTCGCTGTGGGAACGGACTTGACCTTGGGCGTTGGACAATTTCCGGTGATCAAGATCATCGAGAAGTCGCTTTCGACCGCAGGCGGCAAGACGCCACGACTCGGATCGATGCTTCCCGCCGTGTCGCTCTACACCCCAAGTCCGAACCAGGATTTGCCTCACTGGGCCGATTTTGATCCGCGTCCCATCGATTGCGCGACGGCAGACACCGCGGTGATCAACGAGGTGATGAGCGCGTTTCCAAAGGAGGACTGGAGAGAATTGAAAGCTTGGCTGCGGCAGGTGCCCCGCCCTTTTAAAGTGGGCGTCTACAAAATTCGATTGGACTAGAGCATGTGGCGTCAGCTTCCAGCTTGCGGCATTTGGCAATCGCAAGCTGGAAGCTCACGCCACTTGTTTCCCCCTCGTTCCTGACTGAACCAGACAATCACGAAAGGAATCACCACCATCCGACGCACTGCGGCATGCTTGCCTGTGCCTTGGCCGGATCGCCGATCGCACCCATTTCTCCATGCCAATTCCAGCGTTTGAAAAATCGAAATATTTTCTGGCTGGTCCACTTCGAATCTCTTACACTGAATCCGTTCGCATTTCCCAGATTCCGCGCCTCGGGAACCTCTCTTCAAAGCCTTCTCATCGTCACACGCAGCTGTCAGCGAAGCATGCCCTCATGCGCAACAGTTCTTTTCGTTTCCAGAAGCCGTCCATCGGAGCGTTAGTATGACCACCACGTTGCCAGGTTCTATCGTACGAGAAAAGTCAGCGGCTCGCGTCAAGCCTTCGAAGGTGGATCGATCAACATCGAAGCCATTCACGCTGGACCAGGAACTGAAACCGTTCGGAACCTGGGTCGACGCTCCCGTTTGGGTACCGCCTAAAGATTCGAGCCAGGAGATGGCGGAATCGATGCTCCGACAGTCCGGGTGGTTCACGCCAAAAAGTGAGCGTTGGGCCTCGGTCGTCGAGCAGCATCGCGATAGTTTTACTCAGGTCAGAGAGATCGAACTCACCAAAGCGTCGATCCGTCTGCCCAAGGGAAGGCTCTTTGTCAGCGTCACTGAGCAGCAACACTTCGACAGGATTACCGACACCATCCCCAACTGTGTTCAGACCAGGCTTGACGAATTCCTAGCTGGGCCAGGAAGGGAACCAGGCGTCAAGGTGTTTTACCTCAAACCACTGTGCATCGAAGTGGGCGATGATCTCATTTTCACGTCGCGTGAAGATGTCATGGCCGCCATCGACAAAATTCAGCAAGAAGTGTTTTCCGAGTATGGCCGCTTGCACTTTCCTCGCCGCTTGGAACAGTTCGTGCGCAAGACCGTCACCAGCAGTCTGGCGGTTCCCCTCGCGATCACAAACTACGTGATGCAGCGTCGCAAGAGGATCATTGATGCGTATCAGGCCAAACTGGAATTTCAGCGAAGAAAGATAGCCTTGCGGGCAGCGAGAACCCATCAAAAATGTCGCAGCCATGGTTGCACCTTCGATGAGATGTTGGCGCTCACGAACCCGCTGCAGCGCGACGATGTGATCGGACAGTATGGTATCGAGCAAAATCTCTCCCGCGCGAAGCAAAGACAGTTGCTGCGATTGGCGGCCGGCCAACTGCCGTGGTTTGCTGCATTATCGATGGGTTTGTCCTACCTCTCCACCATCACGATCACGTTTGCTCCGCCACTGATCGTTTGTGATCCGGCTTTCGTGGCCGAATTCCCTGGTACCGGTGGCGTGTTGATGAACATCGGCCACTTCGACGAAATCGCCGGAGTCAGGCACATCGAGTTTTAGCGGCTTGTTGATTAAATCGAAATGCGGAATGGAAAGGTAGCCCCGGCCGACTCACGCGTCGCGGCTCACTAAATCAATCAGCCCTTCGGGCCGTTCCGCTTCGCGGCTGGGTGACTAGCCGCGAAGCGGCGGCAGCAGGTAGCCCCCAGCGTCACAGGCTGTTGATTTAGTGAGCCGCGGGGCGTAGGCCACCGGGCAATGACGTATGCCCGGCCGCTTACGCGTCGCGGCTCACTAAATCAACAGGCCGGTCAGCTGGGGGTAAAGAAAACAGCAAACGATCGTAGCCGCGAAGCGGCGGCAGCAATCAACCAACGTGTTCCGCCTCGAACAGATATTTGCAAACTTAGTCTCGTGCCGTCGCAACAATTCGATGTGCGTTGCCCCGCTGTTTGCTGTCGCCGCTTCGCGGCTTGTTGATCGTTGCGGATATTGTTCCATGGGCTCACGCCCAATGCCATCTACTTTGGCACCAGTTGGGTGGTTCGTCCCATCAGCCGCCGAGCGTTAGCTCCCGGTTTTCCGCAGTTTGGGAACCGGACGCTAACGGCGTGTCGATTTAATCAGCCGCACGGCGTTAGCCGCGGTTTTCCCCGCCACAAAACCGGGGCTAACGCGGCTAACGCCCATCGGCTAATCATGACAGTTCGCGAAACGACTAAATCGACAAGCCGCTAACGCGCCCGCGGCTGATAACACCACAAACAATCCACTGCTAACCAATATGTAAGGCCCGAGGCTAACGCCGACGGCTCACAGCATGTAGGGTGGGTCAAATTCGCGTAAGTCCTTGGTGGGTCAGCGCAAACGGCTCGAACTTGAAATCACACTCTGTCTTACAGGGAGTGCTTTCCGCGAATGCCGACCCACCTTTCTTCGATGTTTGCTCGACGCCACCCTACGCGGGTGCAATATCCGGGCTACTAGCGCCGGCGGCTCACAGAAAAATGTATTTTCATCAGCCCAGTCCCGGGCACTCACTTCCTACAGAGTTGCGAAACAAGCGGCCTTAAAATCACGATCGATCGAGATTCAGTTCCCTCTCATTCGCGGCGCAGCGAACAGCGTTACCGCGCATACAACTGATCGCATTGCTGCTCCAGCACACCGCCAATCAATTCGCACTGGTGAAACGCACTCCGCCGCACCACTTCCGCGGCCGGAATGTCGATCTGGTTCCAACCCAGGCGCGTCAGCGTCTCGATTGACGAACCAAACACGACCGTTCCGATGCGAGCCCAGAGCATGGCACTCTGACACATCGGGCACGGTTCGGCGGTGGTGTACAGAATCAGGTTGGCTGGGTCGACGCTCAGTTTTCTCGAGTCGGCAAGATTGCTAAGCGCGTCGATTTCTCCATGCCAGATCGGGTTCTCGGTCGACTTATTCCAGCCGGCGGCGAGGATCTGACCGTTGTCACGATGGACGATGACAGTTGCAAACGGCTGCTGGGCAAACTGCCTGGCCAGATCGATGGCACGTTGCATGAATGTTTCGTGCTTCAGCTCAACAGGCATCGCATATCCTTCCGGTCGTGGAGACGTTGTTTTTGCCCAGACATCTTTGACGCGGCAACGGTCATGACATAGGCTAGAGACCGCTATCGAGCCTTGCGGGTGTAACTCAGTTGGCAGAGTGACAGCTTCCCAAGCTGTATGTCGGGGGTTCGAATCCCCTCACCCGCTCTTGGGAAAACCCCCTGACATCTAATCGTTTGCGCGGTCTGCTTTGCTTTGGGGCTGACTCACAAACCTTGCCCAAGTTGTCATGATAACCGAGTTTTCGCGACAACCTCGGCGAGTTTTGAGTCGCGACCAAATGCGCTGGGTTGTCGGACCGAACCAGGTTCTATCCACCCAAATGCATGAAGACATTCGGGTCGATGCTGGCGGCACACAATAGGCCTCCCCACAACGCGCCGGGGATGCCGGGTGAGACAACGTCCTGTCCGGTCAGGTACAGACCCTGGATCGGTGTCTTCATCCGCAGGGCATCCGACAAGACGCGTTTCGGCGTGACGTCAAGACCGTAGAAGGAACCTTGCGTATGGCCCGTGATTGAGGCCGTCGCCAACGGCGTTGACAATTCGCTAAATACGACGAGTTCCGCGAGCCGTGGGAAATACTTCGTCAATTGTTCAAGCAGAACCGCTTTGACCAGCGTTTTGAATTCCTTGTAGTCATCGCCACGTTCGCCGGGTGGGAGTTTGGCCCAGCGCTGGACGGTCGACCAATCCGCCCATGCGACCAATTCGCCGGAATGTTTGCGTTCGGGGCCGGGATCATGTGTCGGGTCTTTCAAGGATGCGAACGAGACGAACATCGCGGGTGGCGCAGCGGAAACATCAGACCAAACGACGTCCGTTTCGCCCGTCGGATACAACCAGTGATTCGACTTTGTGGCACCCGCTGCTTCGATATCTCCGGCGAACCCAAGGAACAACGAAAAGTGGCAGATGTTGAAACCGAAGGAAAGGATTTCATCCACCCACGCTTGATGGTCGTGGTCTTTCGGAAGCAGTCTGTCAACCGTTTCCCGCGCGCCGATATCGGAAACCACTTTGTCCGCATAGAGTTCTTCGCCATCCGTGGTCGCAACGCCAACGACGCGATTGTCGTCAAAGAGCAGCGACTCCACGGTGACGCCTGCTCGGGCCTCGCCGCCAGCCGACGTAATCGCTGCCAAAAGACGCTCGCCAATCGCGGAACCGCCGCCGATCGGGTAGTAGCCTCCACAATCAAGGTATTGCCCAGTGATCATCGCGTGGATTGCAAAACACGTCGTGCTCGGACGGCCACCAAAATCGCCCCACTGAGCAGCGAAAACCGCGGCAAGTTCCGGGTTGTCGGTCAGTTCGTTTACCACTTCCGCAGTGGTACGTTCACACCAACGATTGATTGTCCGGCTTTTCCACCACTTCATGGCTGTACCGAATACCTTTGGCATCGAACGCGCTTGCATAACCGTTTGAAAAGCCTCGCGGCCATCGCGGATCGCGTTGAACCACGCGTCGATGGCATCACCTTCCTCGGGAAAGCGTTCCTTCAAATCCAGCTTTTGAGCTTCCGCGGGACGAGACAATTGAAGCGGCCCGGCGTCACCGATATGAAGCGTGTCATAGACGGCTCCGATGGGAGCAAATTCAATCGGCGTGTCGGTCAGCCAGTCAAGAATGGCTCTCTCGCGTTGTTCCGGTGCGCCCATTTTGCCGAGGTAGTGAATCCCGACGTCCCACGAGAATCCGTCGCGGGAGAAGCTGTGAGTTTGCCCGCCGAGCGTACTGTACTGTTCCAGCAATAGAACTTTGTGACCGACGCGCGAGAGCGCCGCTGCCGTCACCATTCCGCCCATACCGGAACCGATGACGATGACATCCCACGATTTTGGAGTGGTCGTTGAGGTCTCTTCGCTCATCGGATTCTCCTGTTTGCTTGAACTCTCCCAACGGTCGCTCCGGCTGCATGCGCGCCAGATCGCACACGTCGACCGCACAGTCCGTGACGCGCGATTCGCTCAGCAATCTTCGCGGTGTGACCGTCATCAGTCGTGTAGGCAACGAGTAGTCTTCGCATCGAACGGTCCTGGCATACCTCGGACGTAGAAGAGCATCTAAGAGTTGCTTGAACGAGAATGCATCTTCCGTGCCAAGTTGACGGGCAGCACAAGTTGGCACGCTGTTTGCTTTCACACTTTGACTGGTGGTCGTCACTCAAAACAAGGAGCGAGCGATGAAGATTCTGGTCTATGGCGCTGGAAACATCGGTTCGCTGTACGCGGCCAAGTTGAAGAATGCTGGAGGCGATGTCGCTATCCTCGCGAGAGCAAAGCGTTTGAGTGAGATTCGTGAACACGGAATTCTTCTGCAGGAGTTTGTCAGCGGGGAGGAAACCACCACGCGCGTCGAAGCCGTTGAGCGACTCGCTCCAGATGACGCCTACGACTTCATATTTGTGATCCTGCCGAGAGACAGGGTCAGCGAAGTCTTGCCCATCTTGGCGGCGAATCGGAACACACCGAGCGTCATGTTCTTCGGAAACAACGCGGGCGGACCTGAGGAAATGATCAAGGCAATTGGTCGCGAGCGAGTGCTGCTCGGCTTTCCCGGCGCGTCTGCCGTGCGCTGCGACGAGTATATCCGATACCTCATCCTCGATCGGAGTGAGCAGCCAACGACGATCGGTGAGCTTGATGGTGCCGAATCGAAACGCATCAAAGCAATCGCCACCGCGTTGAAGGATGCAAGCTTCCCGGTTTCGATTTCCCGGAACATGGATGCATGGCTCAAGACTCACGCTGCCGAAATCAGCCCGACTGCGGGCGCGTTGTACATGGCGCGTGGAGACATTGGCCAACTGAAAAGCAACCGCGAGGCCCTCGTTCTGATGATTCGGGCCATCCGAGAAGGCCACCGCGTTCTCTCATCGATTGGCGTTCCTATCACGCCGTCGATTCACAAGATCTTTGGCTGGATTCCAGAAATGCTGTTGGTCGCGATCATGCGCCGAAAGCTCGCTGACAAAGCCGCGAGCATCAAAATCGGTCACGCCTTCGGCGCGCGTGCGGAGATGAAAGCGATCGCGAACGAATTTCGGGAACTAGCCAGCCAGTCAGGAATCGCCACACCTGCAATCGATCAGCTACGACCGTATCTCGACGACACAAATCAACGTCGCCGATGACATCAGCGAAACTCACAGCAAAGCGACTCGCCAACATGCACGTGAAGTCGAGAAGGCAAGATGAAACGGCTCGCAAAAACACTCGCTCACCCGCGGAGCCTACCGTCAATGCGATTCAGCCTGCTCTCAACGAGACGCCGAAGTCTCCTGAACTAGAAGCGACGGATGGGCCGTACGCGGAAACCAGAGAGCAACTCGGCGGCATCTTGATTCTCGAAGCCGACGACATGGCGCACGCTGTGGCACTGATGTCCAAGCATCCGGGTTGCCCAGCACGGAATTGCTCGAAGCAATGGGCAAATACAACGCAAAGGATGAATTAATGAAGTACATGTTGCATGATCGACGTTGAGAATCTCGACGAAGCGATCGCCATAGCCGCCAGGATTCGGCCAGCAAAAAAGGGCACGGTGGAAATTCGGCCGGTCTTGCCGCTGCCGGAGTTGCCACAATGGATAGACGGACCAGATCGCCACCGACGTCTGCTGCGTCGGGTCGACCGATTCCGCGCAGCAATCCGCTACCGGTGGGCTCTCTTAGAGAATCATGGAGAGTTCAATGAAGACAGTATTTCAAATCGCATCAGGGACAATGCTGGCGACAGCCATTGGATTGATGACCATGCTTTTGGTCGGGCTGATGTCGTGGCCACTAGCCAGAGGCGTAAGCGGGATCGCGATCGGCTTGATCGCATCGACCGTATTCGCTTGGCTCTTACGCACGAAGTCCGGCTGGCCGACTTCGATCGTTGCCAGTGGCATTGGAGCGATGGTCGCATGCTTCTTTGCAATTTCGACCGCAGAGATCCTCCCACCAGGAAGCGCCCAATGGGTGTTCAAAGGCGGGCTCTACGGCGCAGCCTTTGGCGTCCCGATTGCCGCGATACTGTCACCGCTGGCGTTGATCGCAATGCGAGGCGACAGCGTTGATTCAGTAACGCACTGAAGTTTTACGATGCATTGAAGCCATTTTCGATGACGACTTCATCGAGCGGGAGTTGTCCAGGCTTCGGCCAGGCTTCTTTGGTGCCTTTGCCGATGGCGACCATCGGTCCCATGACGTGGTCGTCGGGCAGGTTGATCAGCTTGGCGACGTCTTCGATGTCGAAGCCGATCATCGGGCAGGACTGGTAGCCCATGCCTTGGGCGGCCAGCATCATGGTTTGCATCGCCATGCCGATCGAGCGTTGGGCTTCGTCGCGTTGCAGCCACTCGCGGCCTTCGTGGAACGGTCCCATCCAGTCGACCAACATCTCGGCGACTTCCTTCGGTGCGTTCGCCCAGTAGCGCGACGGCTCTTTCTGCCAGGCCTTCATGTCGGCGGTGAACAGGACCAGCAGCGAGGCGTCGGTCATCTGGGCTTGGTCGTTGCCGAAGTCCTTGCGGATCTTCGCTCGCAGCTCCGGATCGCGAAGGATGACGAACCGCCAGTGCTGGATGTTGAAGCTGGTCGGAGCCTGAATGGTGGTTTCGAGCAGTTCTTTTTCCTCGGCGGCCGTCATTTTGTGGTCGGCGTCGAAGTGCTTGATGGCTCGGCGATTGAAGATGGCGTCTTTGACTTGCATATCGGATGTCTCGAAGGTGAGTTGAGATTTTTGGAATCCAGGAAAATGGTTTTGTACCGGACGTCTCCGGCTAGGACGATTCTAGGAACGTTGACCACTTTCTTCGAGTACGGGATCGATGATGATCTTCCCGCTCTTCGAGACGCCATTGGCCCCGCTCGGAATCATCTCATAGCACAGCTCAATCCCTTCGGATTGAATAGATGCTTCGATGGCTACAATGTTCCTTCCTGGGTCACCCTTCACCTTGACGAACTCGCCGAATCGACGAATTTCCGCGTCGGTCAGCTCACGGCCGAAGAGTTTCGGGCCCGACTTCCAAACGAGTCGAAAGGGTCCGGTCCCGCGGCCGGCGACAAACCGACCGTCACCTTTTGCTTTCGGCGATCCGAGTCGAAGAAAATAGCCGTAGATCGCTTCGTCAACCAGGGACGTCACACCGGGTTCGAACCATGCGGATTTTCATCCGAGGCGTTGAACTTTCGTTCGTGATCGCGCGTAGCAAGAAACGACCGCAACGGAGCGGGTGCTCCTCGGTCGGGAGAATTGGCGGACATACAGCACCTCTTTCGTTTCGTGTAACGAAGCAAAACCAAACGAAAACCAGTGCACGCCACCGGTTCTCTGCTGGCGACAGTCGCCAGCAGAAAACGCGGCAGCCCGTACTTCCCAGTACAGCGTAGGAAGGAACTACCACGCCCCGTAACACGCTTCCGACCAAAACACAATAGAATGCGTGTTCGCTTCTCAAGTGCGCCAGTTTCGTTCGCATCAAGCGAGAGCGAGATGAAGAGCGCTAGGAAATTATGGCTTGTCGGAAGACAGCACATCACCGTGGACGATCGGTTCGATGTTGCTTGCGGGTATCCATCCGTGTACACCGGCTTGCGTTTTGATTCGAGCCCAATCACCACGTCGAGTGGTAACCTGTACTCGCCGACCGACTGCATCGTTGATTTCTTCCGTCACGGGAAACTGTTCGCCATCGCCTGAATGCAGTGCAATCCTGTCCGCAACGATGACGGCCAGCACCTGATGATTGATCACTGTTAATAGTGCCTGACCATAGGAAGCCGCAGATAGCGATAGCAGCAGGAAGCAGGGAATCGCCCAGCGCCAATATCGAAATCGAGCTCCCAGCGAGCGTGCGATAAGGATCCCCCAGAATGCAAGCGATGAAATTACGAGCATCCAGATCACTGGCGTCAACCCAATGAACTGGATCACGACCTCGTTGGCCCGAGCCAATCGCTTGCCGATCGCGCTTAGTGAAATCGAACCGTCTGGGGACGCGGATGCAGATGCTACTACGCCGGCTTGCTCACTGGCGGCCTGGAGGTTGGCTGCGACCTGCCGGTCCGCAGGGTCAAGCAGACGGGCGCGTTCATAATTGGCGATCGCGTACCCGAGCTTGCCGCCTTGCAGATAGGCGTTTCCGAGATTGAAGTACAAGCCGGAATTCCGAATTCCGGAATCGACCAGCAATTGATATTTCTGGGCCGCCTTCGCGAATGTTTCCTTTGCGTGATTGGGAGTCTGTTCACTCTTGGATACAGCCTGCTGATAAAGTTTGGTTGCTTCGCGAAGTATCGTTTCTCGCTGCGCCGGTGTCAGTTCAACGTGGCGATGTGCCGTGACCGCGTCCGATGTGTCATCGGCCATCGCGGTTGAACCGCCGGCAAATCCAAATATCAACAAGATCGCAGCGCCCGCGACAGCCTTCTTGCCGCGAGATGACTTGCGGGATTTCTCTTTTCTTCGCACGCGTGATTTGCGAATCGACTTCAGTGTCGCTTCCAGGTCGACCAGGAGTTCTCTGGCTGCCGTCTTACAAGCGTCGAGCGAATCGACGTCACCACTAAAACGGACATTTTCACAACGCTGGAAGAACGCCTCGGTTTCTCCCGCGATCGTGTAAGCACCCAAACTCCGTAATGCGCCGACAGCATGTACCGGCTCATCGCACACGCGATGAACACGGCGTTCAATGTATCGCGTGATGGCGTCGACGAGGGTTTCATGATCGGTCGCCCGCGAGACTCGATTCAGACAAGTCGTATAAGCGGAACGGATACCCGGAAAACGGACAATCATTGCGTGACTGCAGCGCACGATCATCAAGCCCAACCAAACCAGCGGCGGAACCGACACGAACACCATCCACCATCGCCAGACAGAATTGCCGGTCCGTGAGATCAGCAACTCCGCTCCCACACGGTTGGTGAAATCAGGCTTTTTGGGCGTGAAGAGTGAGACGGCGGAATCAGACTCGTTGGTACGATCGGTTTGTGAGTTGGCAACGATCGCGTCGAGCGCGAGGGACTCTGATTTGTCGACGGTGATCGTTATCGGCTCGCTTCTTACGGTGAAGAATTTCTCGGTTTCCGGGTCAAAGTAGCTGAAGGGAATGGAGGGAATCTGTGTGATCCCTTCACGCAGCGGACGAATGGTGGTGGAAAAGAGTTTGGTTTCGTCTTCGACAAAGCCAGCCAGCGAGCGATCGGCTACTTTGAAGTCGGCTGTCAGATCCTTTAACTCGGCCAGCGGTGGCGCTTGCACGAGTTCCATCGGACCTGTTCCAGCAATGCCGATGTTCAACGTGATCGGGTCGCCGGCATTGACCGAGGTAGGTGTTGCCTGAGTGACAATTCTGTACTTGCCAACGGCACCACGATAGTCGGCGGGCCGGCCAACGGTTGGAACCGGAACGATCTGAGTCGTGTCGACTTGAGCGGAGGCAACAATGGGTCGATATCGAGACACCTGAAGTCGATTACGAAATGGTGAGGCGAAGAAGTCGTCATCCATCATCTGTGAAAAAATCGACTCCCGGTCAAAAGGATCTCCACCAAAGAATGAATCGAACGGATCTCGAGCTTTGCTGATTTCCGTCGGGTAGTTAACGACAACCTGAACATCATCTCCCGCAATGCTACCCGGCTTGGTGGGATAGATGGTTGCGTCGATCTCGTATAGGTAATAACTACGCTGGCCGCCCTGGCCGTCGTCGCGCAGCACTTCCTCGCCGCCTGGGCGTTGGTTGTTATCTGCCAACTCCTGCATGCGATCGGCGAACATGCCCCACTCGGTCTGTTCCGAGATCAGCTGCCACATATCGCCTTCGGAAAGTTTCAAATTGTGCTCACGATCACGATACGGTTTGATCCAGAGCTTGAGTTTCAAATCAAGCGGTTGCCCAACAAAGACTTTGTTCTTCTTGCCCTCGATTTCGACAAATAGTGCGTCTCCGTTCTCGCTCCTGGTTGCCACGAACTGAAGTGGTCGGGTCCGCAGCGACTTTCCGTCTACTTTCAGGTTGAGCGGAGGTACGTCGAATGTGCCAACACGACGCGGAATGATCAGGTAGCGAAACGCGACACTACGACTTTCACTGCGGCGACCGTTGATAATGGATATGCTGGATCGCTGCGACGGTGCGCCGGCGGAACGGACGTCGCATCCGTCGATCGCGGGCAATTCAGGTTCGTCGAAATCTTCGGCGTCAACAATGCTGACTTCCAGAGCGACGGGTGTGCCGACGTAGGCTTCGCGAGCCGACAGGCTCGCTTCGACGTCAGCACCGTAGCCATGGGTGGATGCCAGTGCGATGAACGTTGCTCCGACCATCAACGCGCAGTTGGCGAGCTTTCGCAAGCAGAACGTCATTTTCGAGCCGAATGGTGATTGAGAATGGATTGTGCGTTTCATGTTCTCTGCTCCTACCAATCGCGGTCGACCGGTTGGTGCCGTGATCGCTCCTGCTGCTGCTGCCGAAGTCGTCTGAGCATGTCGCGGTCACGGACAGATTGCAGAAGTTTCAAGGCCTCTTCCTTGGAGATCAGCCCCTCTTGGTTTGCAGGATCGCCAATGGTCATTCCTTGATCTTGCTGATCATCATTCTGCTCCTGCGCGGCCTTGAGATCTCCTGTTGGCACCTGTTGGGGCTCGTCATTCTGTTGCTGATTTTCGTTTTGGCCTGCGGGGTTGTGATCATCTTGTTGAGGACTTTGCTGCTGCGGGCGAGTGTTCTGTGTCTGCTTGTCATCCGGCTGGGATGACTGATCTTGTTGAACGTCTCGTGGCGATTGCTGCTCCTGTTGTTGCTCGTCAGCCTGGTTCTGCTGTTCGGACTCCTGCTGTCGGGTGTCCTGCGATGATTGGTTTTGCTCCTTCGAGTCTTTCTCCTCCGAGTCTTTCTGTTCGGAGTCTTTCTGCTGGTCTTGTTGCTGTGAATTCTGTTGTTGCTGTTCCTGAGAATCAGATTGCTGCTGCTCTGAGTTTTGCTCCGAGTTTTTCTGATTCTGTTGATCCTGATTCTGCTGCTGCGAATCCTGTTGCTGATCCTTGTTTTGCTGATCCTGGTTTTGCTGATCCTGGTCTTGCTGGTTTTCTTGATCTTGGTTCTGCTGTTGTTGCTGATCTTGCTGTTGCTGCTGCTGTTCTTGTTGCAGCTGACGGATCCATCTCATTGCCAATTCGATGTTGGTGGCGCATCGACGTTTTCCGGATCGCCTTGAAGTGATCCCCGGTAGTGATCGATCGCTTCCCGAAGGAGTTCAACGGCCTGGGCCTTGTCTTTCTCCGCTTCGTGAATTGCCTTGGCGTACCGGCAATTGCCCAGGTTGTACCGACTCTTGGCAGCGATCGATGCATCGGCGGCGCCAGCTGCTGCCGCGAAGAGCGTTTCGGCCGCATCCAGTTTGCCGGCACGAAACTGTGCCACTGCCAGGTTGTAATTGACAATACTGCGATCGTCTGGCGAATCGACCGCGGCAAGATCTTCGATCGCTTGCTCGTACTGGCCTTCACGCACTTTCTGATTGGCCTGGTTGATTTTTCGGGCCGTTTGCGGGTCGGCCATTGGCGCAGCACCGACGGCAACACTCGCCAATAGCTGTGTCAGGACAAACGCGGCAACGATTGTTGAATGTTGTTTCATCTGGATCAGGCTGCCAATGATTTGGTTGGGTCAGCTGCAGGTTCCTCGGTTGACTCGGAACGCTGAACTGAAGCCGCCAATTCAGGTTGTCGAGTGGACAAGAACACTTCGAGCAACAACAGTGCCAATGCCGGTCCGGCGAACCACTGAAAACGCGCGACGTACGCGTTGATCTTCGCGGTCTCGAATTCGGCCTTTTCGACTTTGCCGATATATCCATGGTAGACGTCAGCCATGTTGACCCGCTTGGTTCCGGCCGGGATGTAGGCACCGTCGGTCACCCGGGCCACTTCGCTGAGGATCTGTCCATTCATTTTGGACCAGACCTGTTGGCCTTGATATTCGACAAAGCGGCCGCGGTTCTGCTCGGACTCGGGAATTCGAGCCCCCTGTTTCATGTCGCCCAAGCCGACCGTAAAGATGCGGATACCGTTTTCGCGGAACAGTTCTTCGGCAACTTTGACCGGTTCGCTTTCCTGGTCCTCGCCGTCGGTGAAAATGACGATCGCTTTGTGTTCGTTCGTTTTGCTGATGAATCCTCGACCGGCAGCGGTAATGGCGTCACCCAAATGCGAACCTCCGCGACGAACCGTGTGCGGTCCGATGGCGTCAAGCGCTTGCTCAAAGTCCTCGTAGTGGCTGGTCAGCGGAACGGCTTGCCTGGTGTCACCGGCAAATGCGATCAGGCCAACGCGGTCGCCCGCCATTTCGTCGACCATATCCTTGATTTGTTGTTTGGCGCGATCGAGGCGGTTCGGTGTGACGTCCTCGGCGAGCATGCTACGTGAGACGTCCAGCACGAACATCACCTCAATGCCTTTCTGTGGCACCTCCCGCCACGACTTGCCCCAACGAATATCCATCAAGGCAATCGAAAGCAGCGCGAGGCTGGCCGACACCAGCAGTGCCGACAGCCAGTGACGAAGTGTCGATCCGCGTGGAATCAGAGTGTCGCGGAGGTTGCTGCTGGCAAACTTTCTCTCCGATCGTTTGTGCGCTGCCAGCGCGTAAGCTGACAACACCAGCCCAAGCAGGGCAATCGACAAGAGGTAAACGTAATTCGGATTACCGATTTGAATGTCCATCAATACCTTCTCGCTTACACCATCTCCCGGAGCCACGTTTGTTGCAGGATCATCCGCAATGCAAGCAGAATAAACGCAAGCAGCAACAACGGCGCAACAGTGATTGTCCCGGCGTGGTACGGTTGAACGGCCAGTTCGCGGTAGTCGACAAAATGTTTCGCTTCGACCTTGGTCTTTTCCAGTTGGTCGATTTCGGCATAAATCTTTGCCAGCGAGTCTGTATCCGTGGCGCGGAATATTTGCCGCCCGTCAAAGTGGCGATTTCTTTCAAAGTGTCTTCATCGATATTGACGGGCATCCATTGCAGTCGCTTGCGTCCAGACGGGTCGATTACCGGCATCGGTGCGCGGCCTTTGGTTCCGACGCCGATCGTGTAGACCTTGATGCCCATGGTTTGTGCCAATTCGGCGGCCTGATGTGGGCTCATTTCGCCGGCGTTGTTTTCGCCATCGGTTAACAAAATGACGACTTTGCTTCTCACCTTTTCCTGCTGTCGCTCATCGAGGGCGTTCAGTTTTTCGACCGACAAAGCCAAGGCATCGCCAATCGCAGTGCCGTCCTCCCTGCGGTCGTTGACGATCCGCAAATCATTCAACTGCGAAACCAGGAATGAATGGTCAAGCGTCGGCGGCGTGACTCCGTCGGCATAGCCTGCGAACGTGATCAAGCCGACCAGGTCGTTAAATCTTCCTGCCAGCTCGTCGCCTTCCTCACCCAACACGAACTTGCCGGCAACATTCTTGATGGCGGTTAAACGATCGACGTGCTCGCCGCCGATCTGAAAATCCATTGCCTGCATGCTGCCGCTGCGGTCAACGACCAGTTCAATAGCGATTCCTTCACTTTCGGCAACCGTTTGCTGACGTCCTTCGCGTGGCCGTGCCATGCCAAGAATCAGAAACAGAATCGCCGCAACGGTCAGGGCACGAGGCAACCAGGTCAAACGTTGCCGAATGGTCGGCCTGACCTGCTTAGCAATCTCAATTGAACTATAACGCACCGCGAGCTTTCTCCGCCGCGCAAAGAGGCGCCAAACCACCCACGGCAGCAACAGCAGCAACAACAAGTACCAGGGAGAATGCATTGTCATCAGCCTTCCACCTCCTGGTTGGTGTCAATGGCCGCCGCGGCGACGGTCAACTCAGCCGTCTCTTTCACCAGTGCTTCGGCCCGTTCAATCGTGCCGATCAATTCGGCATCATCGAACGGAAAGCCGGCAAACTTGACTTGGTCGGCAAACGCAAACAGTTCTTGATAGCGACTCAATAGCGTTTGATTGTCCAGCCGCTGCTCAATCCACCGCATCAGTTCGGAGGTTGTCTGGGCGGGCGCTGCGACATCAAATTGCATCTCAAGGAAATCCTTCAAGATACGCGGAAGCTCTTTCGCCACGTACTCGCCGGCATAATCCTGGCCGTGTAATTCCGACTTTAGGCGATCGAGTTCTTCGGTCGCCCATTCGTCTGGGCTAAGCCACGAACGTCGTCGAATGGTTCCAGCAACCAGCGCCGTCGCGATCGCGCCGATACCCGTACCTGCGATTGTCCACCAGACCCAGCGATACGAAGCGGATTGTCTAGCCGTCACGTCAATGACCGACTGGATATCGCGGTACTGCTTTGGGTCACTTTGTTCTTCCACGACACTGACGACTTGAATGTCGACGGGGCCGGTCTTCAGACTTTGCCATTGATCGTTGACGCTTACCTGTATCTCCTGTGCTGGAAAAGTCTGTTTGCCGCCAACCAGGCTTTCCAAAGTGATACGTCGCGTCCAGATTCTCTGGTCGGGTGCACCAGGCATTGGAATGTCGGGCCGATCCTCGTGTTTGACAATCAGCAAGCCGTTCAGAGTTTCCGGTAAGGGAGGGAACACGACATCTGAACCCCGGGTCGCGTTCACGGCCATGGTCGCCGTGAACGGCTCCGCTACTTGAACCGTTTGTCGCGAAAGCGTTGTTTGGACGCTGGGCTGACTCAACGTAGCAGTTTGCGCATCTGCGGCGCATACTCCCATCGCCGCCGTGGCAAGCATCATTGCCCAAGCGTGTCCAACGATTCGGAAACTGAGATTTGGTTTCAATTGCATCAACGTGATTCGCGTTGCTGAAAATACTTTCGAAGGGGCTCAACAATGTCGCGGTCGGTTTCCAGGTGAAGCGGCGCCAAACGCAACTTGCGAAAGATCGCATCACGTTGCAGGGCCTGTTGTCGATAGAGCCTCGCAAAGAGTTCACGGTTCTTGCGGCGGCCGGTGTCGATGGTAACCAACTCACCCGTCTCTTCATCACGCAACCGCACCAATCCAACATTGGGCATCTCGCATTCACGAGGGTCACTGACAATGACCGGGATCACATCGTGTTTTCGACAAGCAACCTTCAACGTTGCCTTGTATCCCTGGTCTTGAAAATCGCTGATTAGAAAAACGACCGAACGACGCTTGGCAACTCGGTTCAGGTGCTCGACGCTCGGCGAATATTCGTTCCCGTGCCGATCGGCTGACAGTACAGCAGTTCACGAATCAGCCGCAACACATGCCGCGAGCCCTTCCGCAGGGGAATCTTCTTCTCGATCTCATCGGTGAACAGTGTCAAACCGACTTTGTCGTTGTTCTTAATCGCGGACATTGCGAGCGTCGCTCCCAATTCGGCAACTAGCTCGCGTTTCGTTCGACTCTGTGTTCCTATCTGCTGCGATCCGCTCAAGTCGACGAGCAAATTGACGGCCAATTCCCGTTCCTCGCGGAACAGCTTGACATACGGCTGATCGCTCCGTGCAGTCACATTCCAGTCGATTGCGCGGACGTCGTCACCAATCTGATAGGGACGAACTTCCTCGAACTCGATCCCCCGACCCTTGAAAGCCGAATGCCACGTACCGGCAAACAGTTCGTCCACTCGATGTGAGGTGCGAATCTGAATGCGACGGATCTTCTGGATGACTTCGCGGGGAATCATGGTTGTCTGCTTGAGTTTTCAGGAATCAGTTTTCAGGGTTCAGTTTTTAACTTCCTCATGGCACTGGAATGTGGTCGAGAATTTCCGTGACGATTGATTCGCTGGTCCGTTCTTCCGCTTCCGCCTCGTAAGTAATCATCACGCGGTGCCGCAGCACATCCAGCGCGATTTCTTTCACATCCTGTGGAATGACGTACCCACGTCCGGCCAGAAACGCAATTGCTTTCGCTGCCAGCGTCAGATTAATCGTTGCACGAGGTGAACCGCCGAACTGGATCAGGTCTTTCATCGCCAATCCGTAGGCTTCGGGGTTTCGCGTCGCCATCACCAGATCGACCACATAGTTCTGCACTTTGTTGTCGACATAGACGTCATCTACCAATTCACGCGCATGAATAATTTCCTCCGGGGTCGTGACCGGGTGAATGTCGAACCTGGGCCGAGTCTTGCTCATCCGTTGCAAGATTTGCAGCTCTTCGTCTCGATTTGGATAATCGACAATGACCTTCAGCATGAAACGGTCGGTTTGGGCCTCCGGCAGCTGGTAAGTACCTTCTTGTTCGATCGGGTTTTGCGTCGCCATCACCAGGAACGGTTCTGCCAGCGGAAACGTTTCACCGCCGATGGTGACTTGACGTTCCTGCATCGCTTCCAATAAGGCACTTTGCACCTTGGCCGGAGCGCGATTGATTTCGTCGGCTAGAATCAGGTTGGAAAAGATCGGCCCCTTTTGCACAGCAAAGGTCTGATCCTGCGGCCGATAGATTTGCGTACCGATCAAGTCCGCCGGCAACAGGTCCGGAGTGAACTGCAGACGCTGGAAGCCGATGTCAATTGCCTTGGCCAGGCTGGCAACAGCAGTCGTTTTCGCAAGCCCCGGAACGCCTTCGATCAACAGATGCCCATTGGCAAGCAGGCCGATCAACATACGCTTCACCAGTGACTGTTGCCCAACCAGTACCTGACTGTGACACACCGCCATTTTCAATGGTGCCGCGCGTGTCGGTGACCACAAACCAACGCATGTTCTGAACGGTCTTTGCGGCGCGGGCGATCGCGTTTTCTATTGCCTGCTGGATCGATTGGCCGGACGTACCGGTAACTTCAATGTGTTTGTAGATGTGCTCGGACATTTCAAGGGTTCCATTTCGATGTCAAAAAAATGGCGCCCTCGCCAACCCGCGACGTGGGCGCCAATGTGATTGACTCCTGAGAATTAGAAGTCAAGGTTGGGCCAATCGAACAACTCTCGTTGCCAATCACGCGGCCAAGGCACCTTGAACTTGGGTAGTTCCGGGAGATCCTGTTTGTCCAAACTGCGTAGGAGATGTTCTCGCTCATCGTCCGGAAGTTCCTTATCTTCCTCGATCGCCTTCTTTACTTCCTCGCGAGTCCCCGTGTATTCGCGGTGGATTTCCTTGTTGTCCGCATCCTTGTACTCCAACTTCAGGGTATAGGTTCCGTCTTCCTTCTTGTTCAACGTCATCGACTTGAACGTTTCCCAACTGGCCTTGGGTGCCAAGGGCGGCTGAACACCCTTGAAGGCGTCCGACCAATTGAAGAAGTCATCATCAAACGGAAGGCGGAACGGCGGACGGGATCGAACCGGTTCGCGAGTCGGCTGTTCTTCCAACGTCAGCTTGACGTCGTTGATCTTGCCGTGGCGAACGTAGCTGAGCGCAATGTCGCTATTCGCCTTTGAGTTGCGCACGATCTTGACCAGTTGTTCCGGCGAGTAAAGATCCTGATCGTTGATCCGCACCAGCACGTCGTACTGCTTGAGACCCGCTTTGTCCGCAGGCGAGCCCTTGACCACCTCTTCAATCATCACACCTCGCCCTTGGCCGATGACATCGGGAAGGTGATTGGTTAGAGCGGGATGTAGAGGTGCCACACCCAGTCCGAGATACGCTTGGGTATCGCCGGCAATGGGAACAGTGTTGGCATTGTCATCAGCAAACAGGTTGCCTCCGACCGCGATGCCGCCGATCAAAACGGCTGCCAACAAAACAGCGAGAAGCTTGTTCATTTCATTGTCCTTTCGTGAATGTGTGGGCAAGTGGTCTCGGGGAACGTACCCCGAGAAACCGGAGTGCTCGGTCACGTCGCGACCGGCCATGTGAACCGTTACCGGGAACTCGCGATTGACGACAGAGAGGCAAATGGCGTGCCACCTGTGTTCAACAATTCAGACACCCCGGCGACAGGACAGGTTGCCGCGAATACCGGACACGATGTCCAACACAATCTGGATCGTGCGGACAAATTGTCTGCCGCCACTTCGATCCGACGGCTGGCACAGCCGTTGCGTTATGGCCAAGACGCACAGTTCACTCAGGAAACAGCGAATTGGGAAAAAGCAATGGTTGGAAATCTGACCGGCATCATGGTACTGATCGTGTTGCTCGCGCTGGCAATCAACTCGTTTGCGACGCGAGAGCGAAGCATGGTAGTTCTCGGCTCTGGTCTGGCGGTACTCAGCGCCTTCACGGGTTTGTTACTGATCACTGGATTCTTTCGCTGGCTTGGCGAAAATCTTTACTGTACTACCGTGCCTGCACGCACCAGAGATTGAATGGCAGTGGTGCGTGCAAGCACGGCACCCTACGGCAGTCGCAAGTTCAGCGATCAGCTTGTTGCCAGCACGGCAATCTGAGGGGCCTTTAAGACGCCTGATTGACGAGCCGCTTCTCGGCCGGCCTTGAACAAAATCAATGTTGGGATCCCTGTGATTTGAAAGCGGCTTGCAGTCTGCGGGGCTGCCTCGGTATCGAGCTTGGCAAGAACTGCTTGCGTTGAAACTTGTCGCGCAGCTTCGCCAAACTCGGGCGCCATCATTCGGCAAGGGCCGCACCAGGACGCCCAGAAATCGACCAACACCGGCAAGTCGGTACGCGTGATGAACTTGTCAAAATTCTGGTCGTTCAACTCGACGGGATGATCCGGCAGCAGCGACTGACCGCACCTACCACACACCGGTTTGTCGCGAAGACGTTCCGGTGGGACACGGTTGACCGACGCACATTGGCTACAACAGATATTCATTGGTTAACTTGCTCGATAGGCATGTGGTAGCTCGGCACGAGTAAATGGCTGAGCCTTCAGTAGGGTGCGGTGCTTGCACGCACCGCCTTCCTTTCTATGTTTGGTGCGTGCAAGCACGTCACCCTACGGCGGTGGACTGACGGAAGGTGATTTTTTTTAGCGTTGCTCACGCTTTTAGATCGCCTTCATTCAACTGGCCTGATCGCTTTCGATGACCGAGTCGGATTGGTCGACCTTTGCGAAAACGAACTCGCCACTCTGCTAGTCGATCTTGACGCAGTCGCCACTCTGGCCGCGGCGTGGAGCTATGGTGGATTGATGGAACCGGTCGATTAGCTCTTAACCTCGAACTCTGCATCGATGGCGTCGTCATCTGCGGTCGAATTTGAACCGGTGCCCGCACCTTGGGCGGTGGTCTCAGCCTGCTGTGCTTTTTGATAGATTACTTGGCTGAAAGCTTGCGAAGCCTGGTTCAGTTCGTTCAGCGCCGACTTGATGGCATCGGTGTTTTCTCCCTTGGCGGTTTCACGCACCTTTTCGATCGCCTTGGTTAAAGGTTCGCGGTCAGCGTCGGTCAATTGATCGGCATGCTCCTTCATCAACTTCTCAAGCTGATAGCAAGTATGCTCGGCTTCGTTTTGAGCCTCCGCCAACGCGCGTCTGCGTTTGTCTTCGCCAGCGTGCGATTCTGCATCCTTTTGCATCTGCTGAATCTCGTGTTCGTTCAGACCAGAAGATTGTTCGATCTTCACCGATGCTTCCTTGCCACTGGTCAGGTCTTTCGCTGACACGTTCAGGATGCCGTTGGCGTCGATGTCAAACTTGACGTCGATTTGCGGCATACCGCGTGGTGCCGGCGCGATGCCTTCCAGGTTGAACTGACCCAGCAGACGATTGTCTCGAGCCATCGGGCGTTCACCCTGATAGACCATCACGGTAACAGCCGATTGGTTGTCCTCGGCCGTGCTAAAGGTTTGTTTCTTCTCTGTTGGAATCGTGGTGTTGCGTTCGACCAACTTGGTGAAGATTCCACCTTCGGTTTCGATTCCCAGGGACAACGGCGTCACATCCAAAAGCAAAACGTCATCTCGTTCGCCGGTCAGAACGCTGCCCTGAATAGCAGCACCGATTGCCACCACCTCGTCGGGGTTGACTCCCTTGTGCGGTTCTTTGCCAAAGTAATCCTTGACGAGCTGTTGCACTTTCGGGATACGTGTGGATCCGCCGACGAGGACAACTTCGTCGATTTCGCCCGGCTTCAGTCCGGCGTCCGACAGCGCCTGCTCGATCGGCTTTTTGATCCGGTCGACGAACTTGTCGATCAGTCGCTCGAACTTGGATCGCGACAACTTGACCCGCAAGTGTTTGGGGCCGGACGCGTCGGCCGTGACGAACGGCAGGTTGATGTCGGTTTCCGGCATGTTGGAAAGCTCTTTCTTGGCTTTTTCACATGCTTCCTGCAGTCGCTGCAATGCCATTGGGTCGTTACGCAGATCGACGCCTTGTTCTTTCTTGAACTCGTCGGCAACATAGATGATCAGTTCTTCGTCAAAGTCGTCGCCACCGAGATGCGTATCACCGCTGGTCGACAACACCTGGAAGACTTTGCCTTCGTCACCGTCACCGGAACTGACCTCCAGGACGGATACGTCAAAGGTTCCTCCGCCGAGGTCAAAGACGACGATTTTTTCATCCTTCTTGCTGTCCAAGCCGTAGGCCATCGCCGCAGCCGTCGGTTCATTGATGATCCTGCGCGACTTCCAAACCAGCAATCTGTCCGGCGTCCTTGGTTGCTTGACGCTGAGCATCATTGAAGTAGGCCGGGACCGTGATGACAGCTTTGTTGACCTTGTGTCCCAAGTACGATTCGGCCGCTTCTTTCAGCTTCCGCAGCGTCTTCGCTGAGATCTCTTGCGGCGTGTATTCCTTGCCGTCGATCCCTACCTTGACGTAGTCATTGGGACCACCCACGACCTGATAGGGAACCATTTTTTCCTCGCTGGCGACTTCGCTGTGGCGACGTCCCATGAATCGCTTGATTGAATAGACTGTCCGCTGGGGATTGGTGACCGCTTGACGCTTGGCCGGTTCACCCACCAATTCGCCGCTGTCGGCGAACGCAACGACGCTTGGCGTCAGCCGATTGCCTTCGCGTTGGGGACAACCTTCGTCTCACCGCCTTCGACGACGGCGACGACAGAGTTGGTGGTACCCAGGTCGATACCAATGATTTTTTCGCCTTTCATTTCTTGTGTCCTTGTATTGTCGGTGTGCTTGTTCAGATTGAGTTCGCAGTGGTTTGCATGCCGTCCGCCACACCATTAGGAGTGCAAAGGTCGTGCCAAGACGGGAAGGGCCCCGATTTCTAATCGTTTCTGGCCTGGTTGATTCCACTGTGACAGATTGTCCGGACAGATTGCCTAGCCGGCCCGAGAGATCTGCCATGCATGCCAGATGCTCGGCACATTCGCCTTCCACTCGTCCAGCACACGAGTAATCAGAACCGCTTCCATATTTGTGAGTGTGACGGCAATCATCGCCACTCGAAACGGCCAAACGCTCAGACCCGCCAGCAGGCAGATGATGCCAATCGTCACCAGCAACCAGGATGTCTTCGCTGCCCGCGTGTGGTAACTGGGCCAACGTCCGAACTTGGCGAAGCCGGCAAGGGTTGTGACGGCGTAGCTGACCAAAGCGGCAACAACCCAAGCCCAATTGCCAGCTAAGACTTCCCATTTCAGCAACAGCCCACCGATCAAAACGCAACTATACAACGTCGCATCAGCCCAACTATCCAGCCGGGCACCAAAGACAGATTTTTGTTTCAGTACAATAGCGAGCTTGCCATCGACCCAGTCCGTCATGGCCAGAAACAGAAACAGCCAGGCGAACGCAACGTGTTGGTCAGCCCACGCCAGAGGCAACAACAACGGGGCCCCCAGCAAACGAATCGCACACAGGACGTTGGGAATCGTCAAAAGTCGATGGCTGCGATCATCGCGGATGTCCGCTTCTTCGGTGGAGTCAATACCCGTCATGACGTCATCCCCATGACGAAGTAGTAGAATGCCGGAGCGGTAAAGGTCAGGCTATCGATTCGATCAAGGATTCCTCCCATTCCCGGCAACAGGGCGCTGCTGTCTTTGACGCCCACATCCCGTTTAACCGCCGACATGTTGATGTCGCCGAACAGGCCGAGCACGGAAATCGCGACGCCGCAAACGACCGGCCAGAAAAACCGGTTGACGCCCGCGACATGACCGATGAGCGGAACGGCAAACTGATTCAGCGATGTCAACCATG
The DNA here is from genome assembly GCA_963714715.1 of Pirellulaceae bacterium. Taxonomy (GTDB): domain Bacteria; phylum Planctomycetota; class Planctomycetia; order Pirellulales; family Pirellulaceae; genus JBFJVZ01. The sequence continues at coordinate 99,244 of CAVQPV010000064.1, forward strand.
GAGCGAGTGCCAGCGACAAGAGAACCGTCGAAAGCACTCCACCGAGAAATCCTTCCCAGGTCTTGTTGGGGGAGACGACCGGAGTGATCCGGTGACGCTTGTGACTTCCAATTCTGCGGCCAACGAGTGCCTGTGCAATGTCATTCGACTGCGTCAACACAACCACGTACAAGAACCAACCTGCCGGGCCGGCGACTCGATGGTTGGCGTCCGGCAACGTGGTCAACAGGGCGAGATGCGATAACCCAAAAATCAACAGCATGGCTCCCCAAAACAGACCGGCAGTCCCGCGGACATAGTCCCTGGTCTCTCCTTGTACGAGTTGGCAAATCCCGATTGCCAGCAGCAACGCGATGACAAATCCTGGGCTGGGACTTTGTGGGCAATACCATGCAATCCATCCGTAATAGGCGACAGTCGTCACGTATAGCAGTCGGACGGCTGGTCGGTCGGCCGGTCGTGTTGCCACCAATCGGGAATACTCGGAGATGGCGATCAACGTAACAACCAACAACAACAGACACACACCGGGGCTGCCCAGCACGATCGCAATTGCAACGAGCGTCAGAAGGACCCACCACGTCGCCAGACTGCCGAGGCGTTTGCGCCGGGTCTCGGCGTCGGCATGACGCACAGCCAGCCATCGGATGATCGTCCCGACCAGCAGACACGCATAAGTCATGGCAATCATGGATAATACGTTGTCATCGACCATGGTTAGCTCTCCGTTGCTGGGGTCGATGGCTGACGGCAGTGCCGGAGATACCTGAAAACCCATCGCATGGTTATCGGCAGGAATCCACTGGCGATGAGTGCCAGCAGCAACCAGGGATCCAACAAACTTCGGGCACCACCGGCTAGAAATTCATCCAGTGTGGGAAGCGACGAACCGAGCAACACAAAGACGACCGTTCCCGGCAACATTCCGACAGCGGTGGTCCAGGCGAACGTCGACATCGGGATTCGACTAGCGCCGGACAAGTAATTCACCAGCGTGTATGGCACGTGCAACATTCGCAGCGTCAGCAGGTAAAACGCACCGTCACGGGTTACTCTTTCGTTCATCAGCTTGACGGGCATGTGCCATCGGGATTCGATTGCCTCCCGTAATACAAACCGACTGAGGCTGAACGAGGTCAATGCAGCAGTGGTCAAAGCAGTGATGCACAGCCCGACACCGAGATAAACGCCGAACAACCAGCCCATCAGAATTGACTTCCCACTTGTTCCGGGAATCAGCGAGGCCAAATAGCTGGCAACGAAGCCGACAAATACCGAGATCAGGGGCCACGCCTGGATCGTTTGCCTCAACTCCAACTCGTGTCGGGCAACTTGCTCCGCCGAGAACGTTCTGCAGACCCAGAAACCGATACAGATCAGCAGTGTCGCCGCAACGATCGTGATGGGTATTCTGAATCGCATGATGGGACACACATCGTTCTTAAATTCGGCACGCGGACACCAACGGCAAAGAGAATCTACACAGAAGACGCCCCCAGTGCGAATGGTTACCAGATTTCAGCAACGCTGAATTCAAACAGCTGCGTTTCCTCATCATCACCGTCATCGCTGATGTCTTCCCAACGCTGAGCATATTTGGCAAGTTCATTACGGACACTCGATCGATCCTGGCAGCGAACACACTTGGTAGCCCACGGAATCAGCCTAAGACGCGCGACGGGGATGCGACGATTGCACTCTTCGCAGATACCGTACTTGCCCTCCTGGAGTCGCTTGAGCGCGTGTTCGATACGCTCCAGTTCGCGGCTTTCAATCTCGGCCAGGCCCGATGAAACTGATTGGAACTCGTCGTCAATTGCTTCGTCGATTTGGTCGCGGACTTCAAAGGCATCGCTCATCCGAAGCTGATCGATTTCGTTATGAACCAAACGCAACAACGCGGCTCGGCGCGTTCTTAAAATCTTTTCGGCACTACTTATGAATTGGTCACGAGTCATCGTGCACCTCCTTTTTTCGGTTTGCATCCCTAATAAGAGCACGTGTTGTGCCAAACCGGTTTGAGAACTCCGGCCGCGTAAGATGCGGACAATTTGTCCGACCCGCCGAAGATTTCGTCAGGAAGTGCTGTCAATCAGTCCGGGTGGCTGATCTCCCGCGACCAGGCGGATGCACGCGGAATGACTTCGTAGCTTGCCGACAGCAATTTCGTCGGTTCGCCATCGACGCTGAAAGGCATTTTCGGTTCCGCGGTCATGCTGAACCTGGAAACCCGATAGGTCAGAATCCGATCGTCGCGCTGGTCACGGCCAAGCATGAAGTTGAAGCCGGCTGCCATCAGCTCGATCGCGGGTAAAACCGGAATGGTCGTCACATCGATCAATCCGTCGTTGAGCAAGGCTTCGCGAGCGATCGGAAATCCGCCGCCCACGTAGCGGCCGTTGCCAATTGCCACCCCCAGTACGTTGGCATCCAGCTGGCGATTATCCAACGTCATGCTGACACGATACTGCGTGAGATCGATGACCCGCGTGATCGACGTCATCCAGTATCGGAGATTCCAACAACAAACCAGGGCATTTGGTACAACGTATGCAGAGTCGATACGTTGGATGCAACTGCTGTGCCACAACGATTCCCATGGTGACCTTGCTACATCTTTCCGATTTGCACTTTGGCCCTCCGTACGTCCCGCACGTTGGGGAGGCGGTGTTGGAGTTCGCCCCGCAGCTGGACGCAGACGCAATCGTGATCAGCGGCGATTTGACTCAGCGTGCCAAACGCGAGCAGTTTGCTGACGCCCGTTCCTTTATCGATCGGCTTCCTGATGCTCCGAAACTGGTCATTCCGGGTAACCACGATGTTCCGCTTTATCGCGTCGGCGAAAGGTTGAGGGATCCCTACAAGTGGTATCGCGAATTCATTTCCCAGGATCTCGATCCGGTACTGCGCATGGACGACGCGATCCTGATTGGACTGAACTCGACGTCACCACGGCGGGCCGTCACTAACGGTCGAATTGGCGAAGACCAGTTAGACCGTTGCTCGGATTTACTTGACGGAGTGCCGGCAGATACGGCGCGGATCATTGTCGCTCATCATCATTTCGCTCCGGCACCAGACTATTTACACGACCAGACCATGCCCAAATCGCGGCGGGCGATCGAACGGTTCGTCGACCTGGGCGTCGAGCTAATCCTGGGCGGACATTTGCATCGAGCCTATATCGGCAGCTCTCTCGATTTCTATCCCGGCAACCACCGAGATCAGGGCATCATCATTGTCCAGTCCGGCACGAGTACGTCACGTCGTGGTCGTGGCCGTGAGAAGGAGAAAAACTCCTTCAATGTTGTGCAGATTGATCGGGATACGATTGGCGTCACGCATTACATTTACTTCGAGCAGCAAAAACGATTCGCACCACTCAGCCGTCACCTCTTTCCGCGAAACGGCAAAGAACTGACAGGCAGCTTGGTTGAGGATTCAGCCGAAAACCAGCTAATGACAAACCACGAAACAGAGTCTGCATCGCGACCCTGACAGTGTGTGCTCGGAGGTGTGTCACCCGCACGTTTGCTTGATTTGTGCCCCTGCGCTCGAATGCAGGGTTGCTCCCCCATAAAACTCGGTCAGGGCGAACAGACAACTTGCTAGATAGCGGCCGAAGTCCAAACAGGTGGATCGCTTGCCGGGAACGTTTCTCCGATCGCTTCGTCGACGATATCACTGCCGGCAGGATCGGTTTTTTGCCAGGCTTTTGCCCTGGCGGCCGCCTGACGGACACGATCCAACAGATGGGTGTACCGCTCCGGCACCGGTTCGGAACAAGAACTCTCGGCTTCGCTCAGGAATGCGTCGGTGCGTTGTTTGCGGTCACCGATATTCCTGGCATAGTTCTTCAGCCGCGAGCAGAGATCCTGCCACTCGCCGTGTACCCAGGTGTCAAACATGACTCATACTCCATGTGACGGTCTTGGAAAATGAACCGTAACAGTATCCATTGCCATTCTTTTTGCCTTTCGTTTCCTCCTTGTGTTCGGCATGAATTGATATTCGGCATGAATTGATAGCACGTTGCCGCTGACTTTGACGTCGAAATCAGCCGGCTCGAAACCGGGCAATTCGGCATGAAAGACACCTCCTTTGACTTGGTTTCGTGGGCCATCGCTGTGGCGGCTCAAGCGAGGCTGTTGCCGCCACAGCACCCTCGGAGATGACTATTTGGCTTTGACTTCGATTCGACGCGGCTTGACAGCCTCGGTCTTGGGTAGATGCAGGGTCAGTACGCCGTTGTGCAACTCTGCCGAGATCTTTTGGCTGTCGACCGATTCACCGATCGTGAACGTGCGATAGAAATCACCGATGCCATATTCGCCTTACAGGAATTGGATTTCACCGTGCCGGGGCTCGACTTTGCCGTGAATCGTCAGCACATCGTTCTCGAACTGAATGTTCAGAGAATCAGGGCAGACGGCATATCGCCGTACAGAATCAACTCATCATCGGTTTCCCAAATGTCGAATCGGGGACTGTAGGTTTGTCCGCTGCGAGTTCGCTCGACAGTAGCGACTTCAGCGGGCTGTTCTTCTTTCTTGACAATGGTATCGGACATGGTTTTGTCTCCTTGTTGGTTTTGCTGTTGAACTTTGGCGCGAGTCCGCGGGCAAGCCCCGACGACTGTCGGGGCTTCACCCACGGTTCGTGGGCTCGACCGAATGCCGGGGCACAGTAGCACTGGTGAGCCCTCACCGGAGTCGGGTTAGCTGCACTTAACCTCGATACGTCGCGGCTTGGCTTCTTCCCGCTTGGGCATGGTGATGGTCAGAACACCATGTTTGAACTCAGCCGAGACCTGTTCGCAGTTGCCGGCCCGTCAGCGAGTGACATGGTTTATCGATGGTTGCGGCCCCGTCCATGTGACATGGTTGACGTGACACCCTTCGTGACAACCAGAAGCCAGATCATCGCTTGTTAGCGTGTTGGCTGCGGCAACCGACTGGTGCGGCCGCCGCGGTCACCCCGTTTTCATTTGCTTTGCGGAGGCCGACTGATGAGCCGCGGGGCGAATGACGAACCTGATCTTTATCAGGTGTTGGGCGTGTCACCCGATGCCACTCTCGCCGATATCACCGCTGCCTACTACCAGCTTGCTCGAAACCACCACCCGGACACTTCCTCGAGAAACGATCCCGAAAATCAAGGTTTCAAGAGCATCGCGGCGGCCTACGAGATCCTTTCCGATCGCAAACGTCGGGCAGCCTATGACCGGCGCACGCGGGCCGGCAAGACAGAAGAATCCACGCCCCGGCGCTTCCAGTGGCATGTCGCAGCTGGACATTCACGCAATGCTGCCAGTTTCACCGGAGGAAGCTCGGTACGGTGGGTCTTGCGAGATCCAAATCAGTTACTGCGGGCAATGTAGTGCATGTGAGGGGACCGGCGCGAGCAAGGACGCAGACTGTGGTGTTTGTCAGGCCTCCGGTCGTCGTAGATTCCACGAGACAATGCGAATCCCTATTCCCCCCAACACTCGACCGGGCACTGTCCTGATGCTGCAAGGTCACGGTCATGAATCGCGGAACGATCCCACGAGACGCCGTGGCGCGTTGCATCTCAGGGTTGCCGTACGTCCCTGTTGGTGAGTACGCTTCGACGCTGGTTGGACCGCTGCTCACACGCCGGGTCCGTTGGCAAACCAACGACCGAGAATGAGCGTAACAACGAGCGAGAATAGCCACCAACGTTTCCAGTTTGATTAATTGGAGGCTGAAGATCGGTTTCACCTGGATACGCCGAGGGTACTGCCGTGTTATTGGATAGGCAACGCAATGAACGAAATCACCCATCCGTTTTGCCGTTTGTTTGCAACGGCATACACGACATGTTCATGATCTCCTCAATCGAGGTAATGCCGGTGGCAGCCTTTTGCAGGCCATCGCTCAACAAGCTGGGGACTCCGCTCCCTCTCAGTAGCGTCTGAATGTCCTTCTCACAATGTTGAACCTGAATCGCCGTCGAGAGTCCTTCGTCTACTTGCACGATCTCAAAGACGCCGATTCGGTCACGGTATCCTCGGTCACGACAAACATCACAACCAACTGCGCAATGGATCTGTACTGGCGGTTGGAGCCCTTCAGATTCAAAAAGCAATCGTTCCTCTTCTGTGAGGTTCGGAATTCTCGGCAATCGCTGCATAATCGCCGCACGAGTCGCTTCGCAACGATCTGGCGCTCAAGTTACAGCGATCCTGCGGCCACGATGCCTGCGACCAAAGCGATTGTCCATGCTAAACGTGTTGGTTGCATTGGTACTTGTCCAAGTCGTTAATGAGTTCGCTTAGTGAACAAGAGAGCAACGCAGCATGGCGGTGCGGCTTTTGCAGTTTCCGAAGGGCTTGGCGTTCGATTTGGCGAATACGTCGGGTCACACCAATGCGATTTCCACACTGCTGGAGCGACAACGCATCGGTTCCGTCCAGCTATCGTTTGCAACGAGTGATCAGGTAACGCAAACATCGTGCCATCATTCGACTCGTCAGCGCGCGGACTGATCCGGCACGCTGGTAGCAGCCCCCCAGCGCGACGAATCGTTCTGGGAAACGTCTCACTTGCATGAGTAGTCCAGCCGGAAGATGACAACATTGCGCATTGCGGAAAATCTGTCGCTTGCAGCACGACAAATTGACCGGACAAACGCGTGTAGCAAAACGCAATGAAAGTTGAACAAGCGGATGGAAGCGATTGGCACGTTGGTTGCTCAACGCTCGTCCGAAATTCATTCGCAGGCAGCATCCAGATGGAGGTAGTTGATGAGGGAGGATTCAACTTCTTTTCGATGCAGCAAACGGCTTCGCCACGCCGCAATCCGTTCCGAACGATAGATGGTTTGTCACATGTCATCGGCACGCATGTCCGATCGGACAGCGGCAGCAAGAAGGTCAATGCGGTTTACGTAGCCGACATCGACATGATTTCAGACTTCTTCTTTGAAGAAAGAAACCTCGGAAATCTGGATATCGAATTCGACAACGTTACCTTCATGTTGAACGCTGCGGACACGTTGATCGGCGGCGAGTCGTTCATTGATCTTCGTAGCCGCCGTGCACGACATCGCACATTGAAGCGAGTCGAGGCACAAAAACGACAATTCCTGGAACAGGCGAACAAGGCAGAACAGGAGGCCGACAAAGAAGCCGAGGAACAATTGGCGACACGCCGCAACCAACTGAAGAAACGGGCCGAGGAAATCGAGAAAGACGAGAACCTTGATCCCATCGCCAAGCGCAAATGCTGCAACAGGCGCAGCAGGCCGAGCAACAACGACTGACCCTGGCAGAAGCACAAATCGAGCAACGCAAGAATCGTGAGATCGGCAAGATTCGAGCGGAAACGAACCGCAAAATCTCGAAGCTGGAATCCAATATCCGACTTTGGGCCGTTCTGCTTCCGCCTTTGCCGGCTCTTTGCCTGGGGCTGTTCGTCTTTGCCAGCCGGTGGCAATCGGAAAAACGAAACGTTATCGATCGGCGACGACGCACACAAACCTGACTCACGTTGATCCCGGTTCAGATCCACGCACACATTCGACTTAGAGGAAGAACCATGTCATCAGCAACCACCACACCTTCTGGTAGCAATCTCGATCAAGGCGATACAAAGACGGCGGCCGCATCTTCTCTGAGACGGGAGTCGATGCTGCAAAACCTGGATGCCGAGATGCGGCGAGCATCTGTCGACGTCGACTTGTCCGCGGAGTATGCGCGTTAGTCATCACTGCCATTCTGGTGATCATGAATCGCCCAGCCCCGATCAAGGAATTCGGCAAAGTCGGTCAGGAATTCTACGCGAGCTTCACGGATCCAACCAAGGCGACGGCGCTGGAAGTCAGCACCATCGATACCGATGAACTGAAGCCGCTTGAATTTGAAGTGAAGCGATCGGACAACGGTCGTTGGGTCATTCCCTCGCACCACAACTACCCGGCAGACGCCGAGGATCGATTGGCCGACACAGCTGCATCGACCATCGGTATCAAGCGTGGGGCCCTGGTGACGCGATGGAAGTGATCACGCCCGCTACGGTGTGGTCAATCCGAAACAGGATGCATTGAACGTTGATCAAGTCGAAGGAGTCGGCAAACGGCTGACATTACGAAGTGAAGACGACAGCGTGCTGGTCGACTTGATTATCGGCAAACAGGTCGAAGATTCCACTGATGATTACTACGTACGACATCCACAAGAAGACGACGTTTACGTTGCCAAACTTGACATCGACCTATCCACCAAGTTTACCGATTGGATTGAGACAGATCTGTTGGAAGTCAGTGCCTTTGACCTTCGTAAAATTACAGCGAACGACTACAAATTCGATGAGTTGACATCCAGAGTCACCAGTAGTGACGTCACGACGCTTCAACGTGAATCATCGTCCGACGATTGGGAACTGGTCGGCGGACCCGAACACGAAGAGCCGAATAAGGATACCGTCCGTGAGCTGGTCAATGAAATCGCCGATCTGGAAATCGTTGGTGTCCGCCCGCGACAAAAGGGACTGACGCCGGACCTGCAACTGGATCGAACGGCGCCTGCGCGGACAAAAAGATGTCAATCGACTCCAAGCCGACTTGTTAACGCGAGGGGTCTCTGCTGCAACCCGGAGAAAACGGTGACCAGGAAAACCTGAGATTGCTGCTGCGCGAAGGTGAATTGTTGGCCGCGACGCAAGACGGCATCGAGTACCACCTTTACTTTGGTCGTGTGTTTACCGGAAGCCAGGATGAGTTGGAAACAGGCTTTGCCTCCAAAGAAGACGACAATGCCGAGTCAAAGTCAAACGCCGAAAGTAGCGACGACAGCAACGAGGCCAGCTCCGACGAAGCAGAAACAGCAACGGATGGAGCGACTGACGATACCGGTCAGAACGAGCCGACGAATGCGGAAAACGCGGATGACAACCAGGACGATTCATCCAGCGAAGAGGATCAAAAGCACCCTTTTCATGACCGAACAGTTCACTTTCCAGCAACATCTCCGGTATCGCCGCACAGTTCACGGCCAGGAATGGACCATCGCTTCGTTTGCTGAATTGATAGATCGCCCTGGCCACCAGTTCCTTGCCGGAACCGCTTTCGCCCCGAATCAACACGGTGACGTCTTGCGAGGCCACCAGGCCAATCGACTTGTAAACCTGTTGCATGGGACCGGAGCGTCCGATGATCACGTCGCCGTCGTCGGGACCGGCAGCGGGCGGATCCATCGTAACCGGATCGCTGGTCATCCGGCGGACTTCCAGTGCTCGCTCGATCACCGCTTTGACTTCGGCGACATTCAGCGGTTTGGTCAGATAGTCGAGCGCTCCCAGTTGCATCGCTTCGATAGCAGTATTACTCGACCCGGACGCAGTGACGAAAATGATCGGCAGCCTGCCGTCCAGTGCCCGCATCTGCGAGTAGACTTCCAGCCCGTTTTCATCCGGCAACAGAATGTCCAGAATTGCGACCTCCGGTTGCTCTCGCCGCATCAGATCCAGCCCGCGCTGGGCCGTTTTGGCGGTCAAAACCTCGTGCCCCTGCTTGTCCAGCAACCCTTTGAGCAAAGCGAGATCAGCGGGCTCGTCGTCGACCACCAGGAATTTTGTCATGGATCGTTCTGGCTTCTCTGGTGTCAGGAAAGGACTCAATCTGGATTCTGCAGGGTTACTGTATCGGAACAGCCGCTCGTACGCTTTGCGAGACGCAACGCTCCGCAAATAATGTCGGACAATTTGTCCGCCGAAACTCCGTCATCTCGATTCATTGCTTAACCATCCTCGGTCGTCAGTTCTGATTATCATCCGTTTTACTGCACATGCTGTACCGTTCGCTCACGCGTGAACAACGGGCAACGTCAGCTTTCCCGACATCGCCCGTCGATCGAATTTGCGCGTTGTGTAAAGGGTTCGCGTTTCGACTTACGACCAGTCGAAGAAACCGCGAATCTTGTCAAAGAAACCCTTGCCGGACTTACCATCGGAAGTCTTGTTGCGGATGGTTTCCAGTTCTTCGTAAATTTGATCGGCTTCTTTTGACAAGGCAAAAGAGCTCGGTCTGCCGGTCAGCAATGAAATGCCAAAGAACTTGGCCTCGGCCCCCGGCGTGAATCTGGGCTTTGACAACTGCGATCGGTCGGCCCAGCTTTTCAAACGCCGTCTGTGCCTGTGTTGGTGTTTCGGCAACGCACCGCTCAAGACGGGAATGCCTGCGGTGCGGAGCATTTCTTCTGCCTGGTATTCGTGAGTTCTCATCTCTCAGACTCGCCTGTTTCGATGACGCCGCATCCTGCAAGCGATGGACCAAAACTCGGACTTGGTATGCTTGGCATGATGATTGCGTCAGCGATGGCTGGCGTCATCATCGCGCTGACGCCGGACATTTTGTCGTCAGCAAGCCAAATTGGCGTGAAAGCAGGCGGGAGGATAGAAGAATGAAATGGTCCTGGAAGTTGGGTCGAATCGCCGGCATCGATCTTTACGTTCACTCCACCTTTCTGATCCTGCTGGCGTGGGTTGGAGCGGTCCACTACATGCAGCGGCAACTTTGGGTCGACGTGGTTGCCGGCCTCGCATTCATCGCCGCATTGTTCGGAATCGTTGTGCTGCATGAGTTGGGCCACGCCTTGATGGCCCGTCGCTTTGGCATTCCGACACGAGACATTACGTTGCTGCCGATTGGTGGAGTCGCTCGGTTGGAGCGGATGCCACGTGAACCCAAGAAAGAGTTGCTCGTCGCCTTAGCCGGACCGGCGGTGAATGTGGTCCTGGCCGTCATCTGCTTTGCATTGCTGGTTCCTGTCAGTGGTCTTACCGCCATCAGCGACGTTGCCTTGGTTGGTGGCGGATTCCTGGCCAAGTTGATGTGGATCAACGTTGCGCTCGCTGTCTTTAACCTGTTCCCTGCCTTTCCGATGGACGGCGGCCGCGTACTGCGAGCCATTCTGGCCATGCGAATGGATTATGTTCTCGCAACACAGTCGGCTGCGAGCGTCGGCCAGATGATGGCCTTGATGTTTGGATTCATCGGACTGATGAGCAATCCGTTTCTGTTGTTCGTCGCGTTGTTCGTCTGGATGGGAGCAACTCAGGAAGCCAGTGAAGTCGCAATTAAATCGGGCCTGAGCGGCATACCGGTGCAGTGCGCGATGGTCACACGTTTTCTGGTGATGTCACCGCGCGACTCTCTCTCGCATGCTGTCGAAGCAATGCTGGCTGGATTCCAACACGACTTTCCTGTCATCGACAATGGACGACTTGTGGGCGTATTGACTCGTGATGACGTGGTCAAGGCAATCGCAAACCTGGGTCAGCGTGTTCCGGTTGCGGAAGTGATGCAGACCGAATTCGAAACGGTAGACGCCGGCGACATGCTGGAAACGGCGCTGGAGAAGATGCAGTCGTGTGATTGTCATACCTTGCCGGTCGTTTTCGGGAGCCAACTCGTTGGCATCCTGAACAAGGAGAACATCAGTGAGTTCCTGATGTTCCGACCTCATGTTGAACTGGAGCCACAGGCACCAATTCCCGTTCGCGTCACGCCTCGACAACAAAACCATCGCAGCCTGGTTTGATGGCCCCGGTAAGATAACCATGTTCTCTCAGCGAGTGGTGGGCTATCAGGAGTGGTTCAATCGCAACCATGTCGCGGCGGACAAGCAGTCCGGACAAATTGTCTGTCTTAACGTACTACTTCGCGAATTCTCGTCGAAAACTGATGCAATTCGCTTTGGCATCCTGGTTGCATCCTCCAGAGACGAACACCGGTCAAATTGGTCTTGGAGGGAGAATCGCAATGACAGTCGATGGCCAAACGCCAGACGACGGCGCGCAGTCTCGCGCGTTGACGATGGTACGCCTTGTACCGCTCGCTCCGCTTTCAAAGGCGATTTGGGATCAATCTGGAAGTGTCGATGGAATCGGCAAAGTCCTTTTGCGAGAGTCGTTAGATTGAAAAGGCATGCCTCGTGAACCGACCGGCTTTCTTGTCGCCGTTTCAACCTCAGCTTGGCTGTTTCCTTCTGCTGGCCATGCTAGTGTTTGTTTTCCTTGTGCCGTTCATTCTGTTGGACGCCGCCCAATCGGCATTGCAAAAGCTGCATTTGAGCCCGCCAATGGCAGTATTGACGCTGCTTGGGATTTTCGTCGATGGTTTGATTAACGTTCCCGTATATGTCATCCAACAGAGTTTGCCATGATTCGTGCACCGGTCGCATTTGTAGCCGGAGTTTTTGGTCCGCTGGTTGGCGCCGATTTGCTGCATTTTCGCGAGGTGATGAAAATGGCAGCTCCGATGACGTCCATCGGCGGTGCCGGAACGTTCGATGGCATCGTTCTTTCGGGTTTGGTGGCAGCTTTCCTGGCCTGATCTGTTTCTTTGTTTTAGGGAGACAACCATGCGAGTCATTGCTTCAATCGATCAATCACAGCATTCAAGGGATGCGGTGGATTTTTTGCGGCACCTGCCCTGTCGGGAAACGATTGAGTTATCACTGGTTACGATCGCTACACCGCTTCCTAGGTATGACGTTACTGCAGCGGGCTTTGCGATCGACGTCACAGAACTGGTTGAGGCTCAGAAGAACTCCATTGAAACGTCACTTCAAAAGTTGGCCGCAGACTTACAAGGTGACTTCGATTCGGTCGTTACCATGATGGGCAACGGATCACCAGGTAGAGAGCTTGTGCGAATGGCTGGCGCCCACCAGACGGATTTGATTCTTATGGGAGCCATTGGCCACTCGGCCATCGCTCGTGTGTTGCTTGGCAGTACGTCGGACTATGTTGCCACGCATGCTCCTTGCTCGACGATGATCGTGCGTCGACCGATCGGCGAAGCTCCCGAACCCAATGCTGTGACGTCAACTCCGAAGCGTGTTTTAGTTGGGATTGGGAACGCGACCTCTGACGGAGACTTGGGCAAGTGGATAGAAACACTGCAGTTGCCCAAAACAACGGACGTCCACCTGGTTCATGTGATTGAAGCAGTCCAGTTCTATGAATTTGACCTGCTGCGTAAGGCGTCCGCCTATTGGAAGGACGTTCGATCAACCGCCGCGGCGCATCTCGATAAGCTGAGCAGCCAGCTCACCGACAGCGGTTATTCAGTGACATCAAGAATATTGGACGCCCCACACACCGGTCGAGCACTCGTGGAATACGCTCAAAAGAAACGATGTGACTTGATCATGACTGGTGATCAAAGTGAATCGCTGGCCGAACGGATAACGATGGGCAGTGTATCCCGACATGTGTTGCGGCACGCGAAATGTAGCGTGCTGATCTCGCGAATTGACCGGGACGAATAGGCAAGGTCGTCCGCAATGGCCAACTTACGCTTGCCGAGAGAATCACTTCTTGACCGGCATCCAATACATCGTCGTCACCACGATCAACATTCTCGTGGCTACCGCGGCCTCGCTGCATGTGATATCGCACAAACGCGATCCCAGGTCTGCCGTCGGCTGGGTTGGTGTGGTCTGGCTGGCCCCACTTGTTGGTTCGCTACTGTACTTCCTGTTCGGTATCAACCGCATTGAACGAAGAGCAATCCGTTTGAGATCGAGACAAACCGAGCCTTGTTCTCCCGATTGTGATCCCGGCGTCGAAACGGATCATGTTCGCCATGACGATACGATTGGGCACCTTCGACCGCTGGCAAATCTCTCTCGCCAAGTCACTGAAAATGATCTGCTGGATGGCAACTCCGTAACGCCGCTGCAAAATGGTGACGAAGCCTTCCCGGAAATGTTGAAGTCGATCGAGCAAGTGCGAAAGTCGATCACACTTTGCACCTATATTTACGACAACGATCGCGCCGGATCGGAGTTTGCCGAAGCGCTCCACGATGCCATGCAGCGGGGGGTCGAAGTGCGCGTCCTTATTGATGATGTGGGATCAAGGTACACCTGGCCTTCTGGATCTCGAATGCTAACACAGCGTGGTGTTCCGACGGCAAAGTTTCTGCCGACTCTTCCCCGTGGCACTTCCGTTATGCCAACCTCCGCAATCACCGCAAGCTGTTGATTGTCGACGGACAAATAGGGTTCACGGGCGGCATGAACATACGGGAGGGCAACTATGTCGCCTCCGCCGGACGCTCACCCATCCGCGACATGCATTTCCGGGTCGCTGGTCCGGTCGTCCATCAAATGCAGGAAGCGTTGCACTCGACTGGAGCTTTTCCACGGGTGAACTGCTGGAGGGTGAACCGTGGTACTCCGAGCCGGAGCATCACGGTGAC
>CAVQPV010000065.1:0-29454 GCA_963714715.1 Pirellulaceae bacterium
GACGCCGTTCTCGAAATGAGCGTTGATCTTCTCTTCGTCGATCATGTCTGGCAACGGCAAGATCCGCCGGAACTCACCGCGGCGTCGTTCGACACGGTGGTACGTCTTCCCTTCCTCCTCTTTCTCCTCTTCCCGCTTGCCGGAGATCCAGAGACCACCGCCTTTGAATTCGACGTTGACTTCCTCTGGCTTCAAACCAGGCAGATCAACTGTCACCTCGAATTGGTTCTCGGTTTCAACGAGGTCCACTGTCGGCAAGAAACCGCCAGGCATTGTCAGGCGACCTCCATCTCCACCCCAGAACCGTTCCATGAGACCCTCCATTTCCTCTTCGATCTGGCTCATCGTTTGCGAGAACCGATCGGTGGTGGGGAACAAGGATCTCTGCCTCCAAGGAACAAGTGAACCTAACATCACACACCTCCTTGGGACACGCGTCCCAGCCAGACTCCGCTCACCCGCGGCCCGGCACCCTGCCGCACCGCTGAGAGTCACATTACTTAATACGAAATGAAAACCGCTGCGGTTGCCAAAAATCGACCTGAGATTTCTCCCCACAAGCGTTCTGAGTCGGTGATCGAGGCGATCGTCGGGCTTTCAGTTCCGGAGAAGGGGGGAGGCTTGGGGGGCAATCAAATCTCGAATCCGCAACCTCGTCCAGAGCGAAAATCACAGCTACTTGTCAAGTTGGCGAACCGCTCGAATCCGTTGGCAGGTGCGAACGGCGAGGTGCGCGGCAGCTTCGACATGCTTGCGGTCAGCCTCGAGCGGTTCCAAAGCCGTCTGCAGCGTGCCGAGCTTCCTTTGCACCTCGATGTCGACTTCGAGGATCCGCTGCACAGAGATGGTTTCCTCGGCCTCCAACGCGTTGAGTAAGTAGCCAATGAGCTTGTCATCCATCGGTTTTCTCGGCAACTGTTTCACGAGGGGTGTAGTCGATCAGGCGGCCCCGTCATCGCTGCGCCGCCACTGTTTATTGAGTGTCAAGATCGCTCTGTGAATTCGGGATTTGATCGTTCCCACGGGTACCTCAAGTATCTCCGACGCTTCGCGGTACTTCAATCCTTGAAAGAAGATCAGCAGCACCGCCACACGTTGATCATGAGGCAGCATGTCAACGGCTCTGCGAGTCCAGTCCGCCCGTTCGTGTTCCGCCGCTTGCTCAAGCGGCGAGACGGTTTTGGATTCCAGCAGGTTCAGCAACGTCGACGACATCGGCATCGCTGGCTGCGTGCGCGTTGTCCAGGCTGAGTGCCCGATGCCTGCCTTCCTTTCTGATCGCGTCAATGGCTTGGTGCGTGGCAATGGTGTACAGCCAGGGACGTACCTTCCGTTGTCCGTCGTACAATTCGCATTTTTCGTGCAGACGCAGAAACGTCGCCTGGAATACGTCGTCCGCGAGTGCCCCGTTCCGCAAGTATCTGAGCAGGTAGTTGTAAATCGGCTTCTCGTAGCGGTGAACCAGCGTCTCGAACGATCTCACATCCCCTTGGTCACGGTATTCAAGCAACAGTTGCTCGTCACTCGATCAGCGCTGGCGAGTTCGGTGTACGAATCCTCGATAGCCATCGCTCCTCACTTTTGAAACTCGTACTGACGCACGCACATTGCTGCAATCTGCTGACGTGTTCGAGCTGCGAGAAGAAGCAGTCCGCAGATCGATTATGCAACGAACGTGCCAAACCTGGTTTTTAGGTCAGAAAAGGCCTGCCTTGATGCGACATTTCGTTGGTGGCGGCACGATCGATGCTGGCCAACTCGGTCGCCAAGGTGTATCCGATCAAGACGAGAGACTGAGCTCTGGTTTGCCTTGTTGGAATTCGCGTACCAGCTGTTTTACCGACAAAACGCTGTCCGCCTGAAGGGCCTGTTCTGCCAATTCACGCAGTTCGCTTGCTGCAAGATTGCGGATTCCCAGCTTCACGCGCACCGCCCGGATTGGACTCATGCTGAGTTGACGGACGCCTAATCCGATCAGCACGCACGCCGTCCCTATTTCGCCGGCGGCCTCGCCGCAGACGCTCAGTTCGCAGCCGGCTTCGTCAGCGGTTGTTACAACCCGACGAATCGCGCGCAGAACCGATGGATGTAGCACGGAGTAATCGTCGGCCATGTCCGCGGCATCACGATCGGTCGCCAGCATGTACTGCGTCAAATCGTTGGTTCCGATGCTGACGAAATCAGCTTGCTGCAAGATCTCCTTCAACGCAAAAAGAGCCGCCGGCGTCTCAATCATCGCTCCCAGACGTGGCAGGCTGTTCAGGCCCAACTCACCACTCAGTTGCTCGACTTGTCGACAAGCCCGGCAAAAATCGCTTTCGCCAACCACCATCGGGAAAATGATGCGTAGATCCCCATGAACTGCCGCACTCAAGAGCGCACGAAGCTGAGTCGAAAAAAGCTCCGGTTCTGAAAGTGAGAATCTCAAGCCACGGGAGCCGAGGTTCGGATTGGCTTCGTAATGCGTTCGCATGAATCTCGGCAGTTTGTCTCCGCCAAGGTCCAACGTGCGTACGACCAACTTCCGGCCACACAAGCCGTCAATTAATCGTCGGTACAGGTCACGCTGGCGGTCGAATGATGGAGCGACAGGCGAGTCGATGTAGAGGAATTCGGTACGGAATAGCCCCACACCTTCTAGCTGATGAGCATTCACCAGCTCAATTTCTTCTTCACGATTCAGATTCGCAAGTAACGAGACTTTGACACCGTCTCGCGTGATACAGTCCAGGCACTCGGCGCTCGCAGCGGTCGCGCCGATATCGTCGTAGTCGCTCTTCAGCGCCGCCAATCCTGCAATCGCTTCGTTCGTTGGGTCAATGGTCACACATCCGGACGTGCCATCGACCAGTAGTCGCGAACCTGCCTTGATTCGAGATGTCGCCTCGACAACCCCTGTGACCGCCGGGATCCCCAATGCGCGCGCGAGTATCGCGGCGTGACTATTGTCACCTCCTTGCTCCGTGACAATTCCCTCGACATGTTCGCGATCCAGGTCAATCGTCTCCGACGGCAGCAATTCGTGGACCACGATGATGGACCGAGGCTCGAGTTTTCGCAATCTCGTCATCGCATTACCATCAAGCTGCCGGATCAAGCGATTGCCGAGGTCACGAATGTCATTGGCACGCTCTCGCAAGTAATCGTTCTCAAGCGACCCGATCAACCGCATCAGTTCGGTCACTTGTAACTCCACGGCCTGCTCAGCATTGATCAGGCTTTCGCTGATCCGACGGCGCACCTGGTCGATGAACTGACGGTCGCGTAACAAGGAGAGATGCGAGGAGAATATTGAAGAATACATCCCGCCAAGCTCTGCGAGCACATGATGTTCGATTCCTTTGAGCTCGTTTTCGGATGACTCAACCGCTTGCTGAAAGCGCTGAATTTCGGAATCGATCTCTGCAGCGCTGATCGGATACTTGGTCAATTCGACGCGATCACCCAAGTTGACAACGTTCGCGATACCGCTGGCATAACCTGGCGAAATCGATTGACCTCGCAAAACTCGCATGGTTGAATCTCGACTAGAAATCTCGGTCGTGAAACAGCTATCCGCAGCCGCCTACTCGAAAGAAATCAATTCCACTTCAAAGATCAACATTGGGTTGGGGCCAATCTTGTCGCCGGACCCCCGTCGGCCGTACGCCGAGTCTGGCGGGATGTATCGCTTCCACTTGCGGCCCGACGCTTCGATCATGGAAGTCGAACCTGCGTGGGCTTCATCCATTGACTTGATCCTCTTCAGTTGGGAAGGCATCCGACGAACTCAACTGCAACCTAATTAGCTAATTGGACAGCGCCACTTTTATCAGCGGCAACGCGTTAGCGGCTTGTCGATTTAATCAGCCGCACGGCGTTAGCCGCGGTTTTCCCCGCCACAAAACCGGGGCTAACGCGGCTAACGCCCATCGGCTAATGAGCCGGTAAAACGCGAGCTTTCGGTTCAAAAGTGGCGCTGTCCAACCCAAGCGGACGTGCGATTCGCTATCAGACCGCTTGCCGACGGCCGGGTGAAGCAACACCCGTGCCAAACGGCCAGCGTCTTGACTGCCGCGGAATCACAGCAGAACTCGTGTTGGCGACGACGGTCACTTCTCAAGCCAGCGACAAAATGTCGTGCCATCGGTCAACGTGACGTGCCTGGTCAAGACGAGTTGCTGCCAGGTCGAGTCCCCAACGGTACCGAAAGTCAGGGATGCGACGCGGAAGGTGCACGCTCCCGCGAACGTGCATTTGCATGAACCTGCAAGGTTTCAAAGCGAGCCTGGATTGGCACGTGGTTCGCACCTCACTGAAACCAGCTTTTCATTTGCGGGAATGAGCCCGTGGCAAGCTGGAAGCGTACCCCACGTGAGGAGAGGTCAACGTGAATGCACGTACTTTCGTCTTAGAACTGATCGAACTTGATCTGTCTCGATTCGATGAACTCGATGTCGCTCGCTGCGTAGCCGCGTTGGGTGGATCGATGCGGGGGAGACTCGCCATCTTTTCCGATTCGGTGCAGTTGGCGGCCGCGCTGGACGTGTTGGCCGAGCGTTTCGGCACGCGATTCTTCAAGCGGCGCGAGGAACCATCGATCTACTTTCGTCCTGCCCAGGAGATGAGCCATGCCTGATAACCCTGAAAGCATTCTCTCGATTGCCTTGTTAGCTTTAGGAGCGATGGCGGCGATCGGAATGGTAGCGTTTGCGAGTTACGCCGCTTTTTTCCAGAAGCACTGAGAACGTGTTCTGAGATCGAAGCTACGCTTGCAGCTCGAATTCCTTCAGCTTGCGTTGTAAGGTGCGGACGCTGATGCCGAGCAATTCAGCGGTCTGTGTTCGATGCCCGTCGGTGTGCTGGAGTGTGCGGCGAATCGCCTCTCGTTCGATCTCCGCCAGTGTCATGCCAGGCTGAATGATCGCCTGAGCCGATTCCGCGCCGGTGATGTGCGGCGGTAGATGCCGCTCTTCGATGATCTCGTCGAGTGTCAGCACGATGATTCCCTCCAATGTATTCCGCAACTCGCGAACGTTACCCGGCCAACTGTACGCCTTCATCGCATTGAGTGCGGCTGCAGAAATATCTTTCACGGCCCGTTCGTTTTCGGTCGAGATCTGATCGATAAAATGCCGGATCAGCAGCGGGATGTCTTCTTTCCGCTCACGAAGCGGTGGCAGGGTCAACTCGACCACTTTGAGGCGGAAATACAGATCTTCGCGAAACTCTTTGCTTTGCACTTGTTGGTGCAGGTCGCGATTGGTGGCGGCTACCAGCCGCACATCGACGTCAATTTCGCCGGAACCGCCAATCGGCATGATCGTTCGATTTTCCAATGCACGCAGCAGCTTTGCTTGGAGGGCGAGGCTCATTTCGCCGATTTCGTCAATGAACAGCGTGCCGCCATGGGCGGTCTCAAACAGCCCCTTGCGATCGGCGGTCGCGCCGGTGAAGGATCCTTTCTTGTGGCCAAACAGCTCACTTTCGACGAGCGATTCCGGCAACGCCGCACAATTGACTGGAATCATGCAATGGCTCGCTCTGCGACTAAGCCGGTGAATCGATCGAGCGACCAATTCCTTGCCGGTGCCGCTCTCGCCGGTGACCAGGACAGTGCTTTTGGTGTCGGCAACGAGTCTGATTTTTTCAAACAGAGCTCGAATCGACGCACTCGCGCCGATCATGCTCTGCAGCCCCTGCTCCTTGTTCAATTGAGAATGCAGCGCCGCAATCTCTTCGGCCATGGCCCGCCGACGAAGCGAAGACTCAATCCGCTCGGCAAGTTCATTCAAGTTCACCGGCTTGGGAATAAAGTCGTCGGCGCCCGCCTTGAGGGCAGCGACCGCCGCATCCACGCTGTCGACGCCCGAGACGACGATGACCACGGCGTGCGGTGCCTTCCTCTTGGCGATCTCAAGCAACGCCAGGCCATCGGTTCGCGGCATCTTCAGGTCGGTGACGATGACGGCGACGCCATCTTGGATCAGCTCACTGGCGGCGTCTCCGTCGGCAACTGCCACGGGGTTGTAGCCCTTCCGTGTCAGCCAATCCGTCATCGACGCGCGAGTGCCTGCGTCATCGTCAACGAGTAAGATTTTCCATTCTGGCGACACGGTCATGTTTGACGGATCTCATGCTTCGAGCGTCAGCGGGGGTGGGCATGTTCAAGGCTACGTCGTCACGCGCCATCATGTTCAGCCGACATTCTGTCATGCTCGGTGCCGCGCAAAAAGCCATCTTGACGCGTTCGACCTCTGGCAACAGCGATTCCTCGCTATTTCAAGTGGTTTCGTTTGGCATGCGGGTTGCTAGTTGCGGCGCTAGTACGAAGGTCGGTCACGAGGCGACAAATTCGCCCTGCCACGGTCTTCATCCCATCATCTTCGGACGGCCCGAGCCATACAGAAAATCGTCATGTCAAAAACCAACGGCACCTACCGGCGAGAGTTCAAGCGGATCACTGGTTCGCAAGACGCACTGCTAGAAGAAGGTCGCAGCCAGCGCGTGCGGATTCTGATGGCGAGTCATCGCGCCGAAGCTTGCCTGACGGCAGCGGCCCCCGGCCGCGAACTACAGTGGAGAGATCAGGTTTTTGAAGCGCTGAACCTGCTTCGTGCATCGCTTCGTGAAGCCGGCCAGCGAGGAGAGTCTGCGGGCGGCTTGATTGCCGACTTAAAGTCGGTCGGTGGCAAATATTATCATCGCGTCGGTCGACTTCAGCAAGAATTCGATGAATTGATTCGGCGATGCGACGCAATGATCGAACATCTTCAGTCCCAAGGCCGGGAAGAAACGATCGACTACGCCGACATTCGCCAACGCATCACCTGGCTGCTTACCTCGTTAAAACACCATCAAGCGAGGGAGGCCGATCTCGTCTTCGAGGCTTATGGAATCGATATCGGCATCGGCGAATAGGTGCGCGATTCATGCTCGTAGACGTTGCGCCAGCTCAAACGCTTCTGCTTGGGTCTTGATTTCTCCATTCAGTTGCTTCTCGCGCACTGCCTGCAGGATGGTTTTGTACGCAGGCCCCTTGGGAATTCCGGCTTGCTGCAAATCGTCACCGGTTAACAAGGGCGGCGGGTCCAATCGATCCGCTGGCCAAGCGAGCGCCTCACGCGTGAGGCTGAGACCGCTGTCATTGAGCCCGCGAGCTTTGACGACCGCCGTCGCGACGTTCAGGATCGTGTCGGCGTCGCGATTGATCAGACGTGGTTGCGCCTGCGACCAAGGCAGCGAATCGCTTTCGCTGTAGGTCTTCCAATACTTAATTGCGGCCGTGATTTTTCGTTGCTCTTCCTTGGAAAGTTTCCAGCGACCAACGATCGCTGACAGCGGTCTTGCGCCCAGACCCGCGGCGATCAGCGCGGCCGCCATCGATGACGCGAAATCGCGGTTTGGTAAAGCGGTCAGATACGATTGCAGGAGCTGTTGATCAACGCCCGCGAACTCGGGCAGAATCGTTCGACCCAAACCCGACTCGTCAATTCGTCGCAGCCCATTGGCGGCGTTGGGAGAAGTCAAAATTCGCCGCATCTCGGCGCCGATTCTTTCACCGCTGACGACCGAGATCGCGTCCGCATGCTGTTTGATCGCAGCAAGTGTCTCCGATTCGATCGCAAAGTTCAGCGTCGTCACGAGCCGGACTGCTCGCAGCATCCGCAACTTGTCTTCATCAAAACGTTGCCAGGCGTCGCCGATGGCGCGTAGCATTCCGCTGTCCAAGTCGGCTTGGCCGCCAACAAAATCGATCACTTCGTCTTGGCAGGGGTCGTAGAACAGGCCATTGATGGTGAAGTCGCGGCGCCGAGCGTCCTCTTCCGCGTTGCCGTAGTGCACCGAATCGGGACGACGACCATCGGAGTAGGTACCGTCGCTGCGAAAGGTGGCGACTTCGGTCGGTTCGATCATCCTTTGGTTGCCGTCGCGATGCTGCTTGTCGGGCAGCACGCCAATCACACCGAAGGAGGCACCGAAGGCGAGTGTGTTGCGGCGACCAAAAACTTCCCGCACTGAATCGGGGGTGGCATTGGTCGCTACGTCAAAGTCTTTGGGAATCCGCCCCAGCAAGGCGTCGCGGACGCAACCACCCGCCAGATAGGCGACGAACCCGGCGTCGTCCAGTTGCTGGATGATCCGCATCGCTTCGGCCGCTCTGCTCTCATCCGATCGGAGGTGAGCGAAGGGTGATTCGTCGCGATCGTGCCTTGGTGGCTGCAATGCTTGTATCTTGTCAGTGGGAATTATGAAAATTCGGCCAGTACGAATTGTCGTCCGTCGTCTCGTCGGCTAAAAGCTGGATATGAATCTGCACCCCGCAAGACCGACGACGCGCAGCAAACGGGGCGTCGTCGGCGTGATCTTCCGCCAGCAACAACTGCTTATCATACGCCGATCGATGACCGTCACGGCACCGGGTCGATTATGTTTGCCCGGCGGGGGTATCGAACAGGGTGAATCAGAATCGGAGGCTTTGGTTCGCGAGATGGTGGAAGAATTGTCGATCGATGTGACGCCGGTTCGGCGGTGCTGGCGGAGCGTCACGTCGTGGGGCACCAATCTGGCTTGGTGGCTGGCCGAGCTTCCACCCGACACGCAGCCGCAGGCGAACCCAGCAGAAGTGGCCGAGGTTCATTGGATGGATCGGCATCAGATCCGCAGTGCGAAAGACATGCTCGCCAGCCTGCCGGCCTTCATCAACGCCTGCGATCGAGGCGAAATCGATTTGTCGTTGCCAAGCGGCGACACGGCGATTTGGTGAACGTCGGGGAGTTCTAGGATTCAGCGCCAAGGTGCGCTTCGCCCTGCCAGGACCGCTCGATTTACACGTCAATGGCACGACTGTAGCAAATCATGAAGAGAACGAGATGCAGCAACAGGCATCCGCTGGCGGCCAATCGCTTGTTCGAATAGAGGCCGAAGATCGAAAGCGCGCAACCGAGCGCGGCGATGATCGTGCCGCCACCGGGGAACCACCAGGCGGCCGCGGCCGCGAACCCCAGTACCAGAGTCGCCGCCGCGACGGCGCCCATCGCGGTGTAACGCAATGGACCAACGTCATAAAACGCTTCCGGTCTTGCCAGGCGACGTTGTATCGACGTTCCCGAGATCGGTGTGGGATCGACAGCGAACGGCGAACCAACTCGGATACTCTCGTCGTTGGTCCGCGTGGTTAATTCAAAATCATCGCTCTCAGTCGGTGACAGATCGACGGTTTCGTCTGCCAACCTCGCGACGATTGGTTCCTCCGCGTCAGGCGGCCGCTGCGAGTCATTGGTGCGTTCGTGTTCTTCGCTCGACATGATCTCGTCGCCGTTTTATCTCGTTGCCGAGCACCCAAGAGCAGTTTGCTCACATTCACCACGTGTCCAACGGTCGTCTTGGCGATGGTGTTCTTGGCAATTCAGCACCAGAGAGCTGCTGAAATCTTGCCATTTCTTCTGCCCGGAGGCTATCCTAGGGTAACGTCGTCGGATGGGAAACAGAACGGCGATTGCCGGGCAATGCCCAGAATGATTTTAGGAAACGGAATTTGATGTTGGAATCGGAGTTGCACCGCAAGCAAAGATTGCTCGTTGCTTTCGTGGTCATTTATTGTTTTGTGGATGGTGTTGGACGAGCGAACGCGGTCGATCTAGGCGAAAACCAACCACTGGAGCCGGCAGTCGTCTCCGCGTCTAACGAAGCGTCTGAGTCGATGCGCGGTATTCGCATCCCGGATGGCTGGAAGATTCAGCTTTTCGCCGCCGAGCCTGACGTTGCGAACATTGTTGCCTTTGATATCGATCATCGCGGCCGAATCTATGTTTGTGAATCATTTCGCCAAAACCGCGGCGTCACCGACAATCGGGCACATGACGAGCAGTGGCTGTTGGCGGATCTGGCTTCTCTGACGGTCCAAGATCGAATTAACTATCACAACAAACTGCTCGGCGAAGCAGTCGTCACTTATACGCAACAAGACGACCGCATTCGCCGCTTGACCGACTCCGACGATGACGGGGCGGTCGATCAAAGCGATGTCATTGCCAACGGATTCAATGGGCTCGAAGAGGGCACGGGAGCCGGCGTGCTGGTGCGAGGCAATGAAGTTTACTACACCTGCATCCCCAAACTATGGAAGCTGGTCGACAAAGATGGTGACGGCACGGTCGACGATCGAATCACGATGTCCGATGGTTATGGGGTTCGAGTCGCGTTCCGCGGACATGACTTGCACGGACTGTTGATGGGCCCGGATGGGCGGCTCTACTTCAGCATTGGTGATCGCGGTTACAACGTGACGACCAAAGAGGGTCGTGTGTTGGCCGACCCTGCATCCGGCGCGGTGTTTCGCTGCGAACCAGATGGAACCGGACTGGAGGTCTACGCTCGAGGTCTGCGGAATCCACAAGAACTGGCCTTCAACGACGTGGGAGATCTGTTCACGGTCGACAACAACAGTGACAGCGGCGACCGGGCACGGATCGTTCAACTGCTGCAAGGCGGCGACAGTGGATGGAGAATGTACTACCAGTACTTGCCCGATCGCGGACCTTTCAATCGCGAGCGTATCTGGGAGCCGTTTCATGCCGAGCAACCCGCGTACCTGGTTCCCCCCGTCGCGAACCTGACCGATGGTCCGAGTGGTTTAGCGTTTTACCCAGGCACCGGGTTTGGTGATCAGCTAAAGAACAAGTTTCTGATTTGCGATTTTCGTGGCGGGCCAGCCAACAGTGGTGTGCGTTCCTTTCAGCTCGAAGCTGACGGTGCGTTTTACAAGTTGGCCTCCGACGACCAGCTGGTTTGGACATGTCTGGCGACCGACGTTGCCTTTGGACCCGAGGGCGCGTTGTACATCAGTGATTGGGTCGATGGCTGGGATGGTCTCGGCAAAGGACGAATCTACCGTTTGCACGACCCGGAGTATTCACAAAGTGAAATCGTTCAAGAGGTGGCATCGCTTCTGAATTCAGATTGGTCGGATCGAACAACCGCGGATTTGGCGGCAGATCTTTCGCACGCCGATCGACGCATTCGACTGGAATCACAATGGCAACTTGCCGAAAGGTCGGAACACCCTACGCTGTTGGATATCGCCAGGGACGCGGAGCAACCCGATCTTGCGAGGCTACACGCGATTTGGGGCACGGATCAAATTGCGCGACGCGAGCAAGATAAAGCACCATCGATTCTTGCTTCGCTGCGTACGTTATTGGACGATCCTGATCCAGTGATTCGGGCTGCCGCGGCAAAAGTGCTGGGTGAACGAGCTGACGTCAAGTCGGTCGAAAAACTAAGGCAGTTGTTGAGCGACCCCGCTGCGAGAGTCCGGTACTTTGCGGCGTTATCTCTTGGCGGAATTCAAGACGCAGCGGCTTTCAGTGCGATCGTCGCGATGTTGGCTGCCAATGACAACAAGGACCCGGCGATTCGCCACGCGGGAATCAGTTATCTGTCATCGGCGGCAAAGGCGTCCCAAATCGCGAAACTCAGCACTCATCCGAACGCTTCGGTCAGACGCGCTGCGGTCGCGTCGCTTCGCAGACTGGAAAGCGGCGAGCTGATGGCGTTCTTGAAAGATGCCGATCCGCTGGTGGTCACCGAAGCCGCACGTGCGATTCACGACACGCCGATTCCAGTTGCCATGAGTGCGCTTGCGGCAATGATCGACAACGATCTTGCGGCAGGCGAATTCAAACCAAACAAGCCGCCCACCGATGGTGTGATCGATACGCCGCTCACACGTCGAGTATTGAACGCAAACTACCGATTGGGGACAGCCGAAGCAGCCGACCGGGTCGCCAAATATACAACGAAAGTCTCTGCGCCGGTCGAGATGCGAATCGAGGCCCTGGAAATGTTGGCCGCTTGGCAAACGCCCGATCCGCGCGACCGCGTGTTGAACGACTACCGGCCCTTGAAAGCTCGCGGCGCCGAACTGGCTGCCAAGGCGTTGGAGCCGCAAATCGATCTTTTGGTCAATGCACAAGATTCGGTGCGTGAAAAGATGATCGATGTGGCTTCTGAACTGGGGATCAAGAAGATCGTGCCGATGCTAGTCAAGCGAGTCGTGAACGGCGAGCTGCGGAACGAGTTTCGTGCGACAGCGATCGTTGCGTTGGCACGTTTGGACGGCCGCCATGCCGTGAAACTTGCCAAGGAAGTTCCGTTGACGCCGACGACAGCACTTCTGCCCGCTGCACTGCAAGTGATCGCCGACCACGATCAAGCAGCGTCGATCGAGACCTTTGATTCAGGCGACCAATAGCCGTGATCGACGGGTACGTCAGTTGGCTTGGGATATCGTTGCCACGATCGACAGCCCAGTTGCCATCGACCGCATCCAACGTGGCGTACGTGAGTACATCGACGGTAGCCTACCAGCGGACGTTCACCTGAATGTGATCGAGGCATCCAAGGGCAAGCTAACTCCCGAGCTGAAGTCAGAATTATCGACCCATCACGACAAACGTTCGGAGTCAGATCCGTTGGCCAAATGGCTGCCCGCTTTGGATGGCGGTGATGCGGACAAGGGTTCGAAGCTGTTTTTTGGTAAGACCGAATTGTCATGCGTTCGTTGTCACAAAGTTGACCGGGCCGGCGGCGAGGTGGGACCGAATTTGACCACGATCGGAAAGCAACGTGATCGACGTTATTTGTTGGAATCGATTTGCTTGCCCGATGCACAAATCGCAAAAGGTTTCGAGACCGCTGTGATCGCCAACGACTCGGGCGATGTTGTCACGGGCATCGTGAAAACCGAAACGGATCAGTACGTCGAATTGATTGAAGCCAACGGGAGTCTGAAACGGGTGCAACAGAATGAGATCGAACTCCGTCGCAGAGGCCAATCGGCGATGCCAGCCGATCTGCTCAAGCACATCTCTGATCGCGAAATGCGCGACTTGGTGGCTTATTTGGCCAGTTTGCAGGTTGATCCGCGAGCGAGCGAAGAAACCGAGTAGGGCGAGCGATCATTCAGGATTGAACCGTTGGACAGGTCTTCCACCCAGGGCTGTAAGGGTCGTTGACTATCCGACCACGAAGTGGTCACAGCAATTAGCCGGCGGTCGCGCAGCGAAACCGCCGGTAAAACAATATCGAACGTGCGCTGGACCCCGAAGGGCGTCGCACTTCTACGACCGCCTTCGGGGTCGCTCTGCAATCCTGCTGACGATGACCGTAGGTGCGCTACGCGACCTACGGCTAATCTCTGCGAACACCTCGTGGTCAAAACACGATGCAATTCCGTTGTCATCACATTCGTCATTGCTATTGAAAAGACCCTTGCAGCCCTGGGTCTTCCACCTGTCGCCGCGCCGAAAGCCGACAAACGCGTGAAAAGCCTGCGTTTGGAGTGTCATCTTCTTTTTCTTTCACCGCGTTTGCCGCTACCTTAATCGTGTCCTAGAGTTCAGCAACTCGCTTGGGTTGTCACGGTGCCAGCTGGGGGGCTATTTGCCGTGATAACCCGAGCGGGCTCTTAGGGGGGCTCGTAAAATCTTCGCGACCGCTCGGTCGTCGATAACCGCGTCCCGTGTCGAAGTCAGTGACTTGACACGGCAAGACGATTGCAAAATCGATGAACTGCCAACAACTCGCCCAACGAATCTCCAGCCTGCAACCGGATCTTTCTGAGATCGAAGTGGCACGCCTCTGCTTGGTGATCCTGTCGCAATGTGACGATCATCAGAAACTCAGTAGCGACGAGCATCTGCTCAGCGTTTGGAAGCACGCCAGCTTTCAACTCGACGCAGCTTCGGACCAACACGCCGGCGTCAGTGAAGAACTGGAAATGATGTGTGCCGACGGCCCGGTGCAATTCACGCCTGATCAACTGTGGATCTTGATGCGGGCGATCAAGGTGCAAAGCCAACTCCTGGAGTTGTACACGCAACAGCCGGCTTGTGTGTAAGCACGTGTTTTTAAAAGGAGTCTGACCCTAGGCTGATGAATTAACCGATTCGCAGCGCAAGAGGGTGAGCCGTGGGCCGTAAGGCACCGGGCAATGCGCAATGCCCGGCCGCTCACGCGTCACGGCTCACTTAATTCATCAGCCCAGGCTGACCCTCTCTTGAACCGATCTCAATTAACGAAAAACGGGTCCGGTACCGAGTTCAGCTTGCAGTAACCTCTCGCCCACAAAGGGTCAGACCCCTTTTTTAAAACACGTTCTCAGTCAATACGAGGCGTGAAACACTTCGATGCCCGACGTTGACTTGCCAATCGCGCTGGCTCGTTCAGACAAGGTTTGCAAAGCTTGTTGACCAAGCTCCCCCAAGTCCCGCGTCCAGTCGTTGACGTAGAGGTCGACGTGTTTCATCAGCACGTCGTCGTCAAGCTCCTGAGCGTATTGACGCATCGTCGGCAGCACTGCGTCCGGGTCAGCCAAAGACAGCTCAAGTGAATCACGGATGACTGCTTGCACGGTTGCGATCGTTTCGTTGGGCAAGTCCCGCGATGCAACCAATCCTCCCAGTGGTAGCGGGCATTTCGTCTCGTTTTCCCAACGCGTCCCCAGATCCTCGACCAACGCCAGGTTTTCATCTTGCCAAGTGAAGCGTCCTTCGTGGATGCAGACACCAAAGTCGGCATTTCCACGTTTGAGTGCCGGCATGATCTCCGAAAACACGACGTGTCGGATCGTCGCCGTGCCGGGATAAAACAGCTCCAGCAGCAACGTGGCTGTGGTGTGCTGTCCCGGACACAGCACGCTCTGGTCCGGCGTCGCAGGTTTCGTGCTGGGCTCTGCCGCTAACAGCAA
The DNA here is from genome assembly GCA_963714715.1 of Pirellulaceae bacterium. Classification (GTDB taxonomy): domain Bacteria; phylum Planctomycetota; class Planctomycetia; order Pirellulales; family Pirellulaceae; genus JBFJVZ01. Next base: position 14,732 of record CAVQPV010000065.1, read on the forward strand.
GGGACCGACGCCAAAGCCGAGTGCTGAACCGCTGGGCAAAACAACCGTCCGGTCAGCCAGCAACAGCGCCGCATGAAAGCTGGTCTTGGCGACATCCAGCCCACCGGCGAACAAGCGATCATTCAATTGCTGGATGTCGAGTAATTCGATTGCAAAATCGAGCCCCCGCCAATCCACCCGTCGATTGATCAGGCCGTGAAAGGTAAACGTGTCGTTGGGGCAAGTGGAGATACCAAGCCGAATAGGTCGATTCATCCGAGCGGCCTCGTGAACAGAACATGGATCGCCAATTTCGCCGCTGCGCCCAACGCCGCATCGATTTGCCAGTGTTTTCGCTTGCGATCGCCCACTTCATTGGAGATCCCTCGGATGATCGTTAACGGCACGTTTGCCAGTCGGCAACTGACCGCCACGGAGAAACCTTCCATGTCTTCGGCGATCGCGGTAGGCCAGACGTTCAGCTTTTGCGTCGCTTCGGATTGGTTTGCGGATGCAGCCGGCGACGTTAGTAACAGTCGCTGATGGATCGTCGCGGCCGATCTCGCCTGCAGATCAAGCCAGTCATCGATCGACATGCCATCGTGATTCCAATGCTTGAATCCGACCTCGCCTGCACTTTGGTATTGCTCGCCCGAGCCGACGCCGACTCCGTAGCAGCAGACGCGGTCGAACATCGTCGCGCTACCGACCGGCACGGCGTCCCCGAACGTACCGGCAATGCCGAGGAGTAAAACCTGGTCGGGTTTTGTCTGCTCGATCAGCGATGCGCTTCGCGATGCCGAGGCGATCGGTCCGAAACCACAAAGCTCGATCGACCAACCAGATTCGGCCGCCGCCGATTGGAATTCACGGTCCAGGATGCCCAGCTCAAGTGGCGTCGGAACGAGGATCAAGCCGCTCACGTCAAAAACCTCGCTGCAATCCGGGCGTGATGTCGAGATCCAGCGATGCGAACTCGCCGCGTCGAATTTTCTCCAAGGCAATGGCCCCCATCACGGCGTTGTCCGTACAAAGCTTGAGCGGTGCGACGATCAACTCCACGTTGTGCTCAGTGGCGGCTTCGCTGAGTCGTTCGCGCAGATACTTGTTGGCAGCCACCCCGCCGCCAACGATTAACCGCCGTGAGCGAAACTTCTTCACCGCTTTCATCGCCTTGCCAACGAGCACATCCACGACCGCGGCCTCGAACGATGCACAAACGTCCGCCTTCTTTTGCTCCTCCAGGTTCAATTGCGAGAAATCGTGTTGACCAGGTCCGACGATGGAATAACGCACAGCGGTCTTCAGTCCACTGAAGCTGAAGTCAAAGTTGTCTTGGTGAAGCATGGAACGCGGAAAATCAAACGCGGCACGATCGCCCCGGGTCGCCCACTTCGCGACCGCCGGGCCGCCTGGAAATCCGAGTCCCAGCATGGCGGCGACTTTGTCAAATGCCTCGCCGGCTGCGTCGTCGATCGTTCCGCCCAAGTACTCCAGGTCCAGAGGCCCGGTGCAGTGATACAGGCTGGTGTGCCCGCCGCTGACGACAAGCCCGATGCTCGGATAGACCGTTTTGTCGCAGGCCATCTGGCAGGCATACAGATGGGCGTGCAGGTGGTTGATCGCCACCAGCGGCTTATTCCAAACGACGGCCAAGGTTTTCGCGGCCACGACACCGACCAGCAGCGAGCCTGCCAGACCGGGCCGATCGGCGACCGCAATCGCGGATAATTCGTTCGATGACACGCCTGCATTGCGAATCGCCGTGTCGATCACGGGCAGAATCCGCTCCACGTGGGCTCGAGCGGCAACCTCCGGAACCACGCCCCGGAATCGCTCATGAAGGCTCTCCTGGGTCGCCACGCAATCGCCCAGGACCCGCCCATCGTCGGCGATGACGGCCGCAGCGGTCTCGTCGCACGTCGATTCGATTGTCAAAATGGGCAAAGAATCCTCGTCGAGTTTGATAGCAGGGCAATGGAGCGGTCGTCACGGGCGCGGCCGCTTCGGGGGGGGTGCATATCGCGGTTTGTCAGCGGAAACAGAAAGTAGCCGTCACGCTCCGCCGTGACGATGCCCGACCGGATGGCGAACCATCAGATTTTCTTGTATCGAACGGATCGCTTGGTCGCGGTCCAGCTACGATCCACCATGATTTCATTGGAGAGCGGTTCGGTCGTGCCTACATCTCGACGGAGCGAGATGGCTATTTTGCAAACCGTGATCTGCACCCCTTCGGGGCGAAAGCGACGGAAGCTCTTGACAGGACAGGCGTTAGCGGGATACTTGCCCCTTTCACATTGAGCCAAGAAGGCAAAGTTTCTCACAAAATACTGTCAATGCCAACGATCAATCAGCTCGTCCGCAAAGGGCGCAAGTTCAAGAAAAGCCAGAGCAAGTCTCCGGTCCTGGAGAAATGCCCTCAAAAACAGGGTGTTTGTCTGCAGGTCCGGACCATGACTCCCAAAAAGCCAAACTCGGCGCTGCGGAAGATCACCCGTGTGCGGTTGAGCAACGGTAAAGAAGTCACGGTCTACATTCCTGGCGAAGGTCACAACCTGCAAGAACACTCGATTGTCTTGGTTCGCGGTGGCCGGGTTCGCGATTTGCCCGGTGTACGTTATCAAGTCGTCCGCGGTTCACGCGACGCACTGGGTGTCGAGGGACGCAAGCAATCGCGTAGCCGCTACGGCGCCAAAAAGTAAACGCTCTTCACAACACATTCACTTAGAAATCCTGTCTAGAACAAAACATGGGTCGAATTACAGCCAGCCGTACTCAACTGAAGGGTGATCCGCGGTTCAACTCGATGTTGGCCAGCAAGTTCATCAATTGCCTCATGTGGGACGGCAAGAAAACGACTGCCCAATGCGTTTTTTACGACGCTCTCGAAGAGATCGGAAGACGCGACGAAACCAAGGAGCATGCTCCCATTGAAGTATTCGAGACGGCAATCGAAAACATCAAGCCTTACATCGAAGTTCGCAGTAAGCGAGTCGGTGGTGCCAGTTATCAGGTTCCGATGCAAGTGAACCGTCAGCGTCAGCAAAGCTTGGCGATTCGTTGGCTGCTGGAGGCCGTCCGCACCAAGAAGGGGCGACCGATGCACCTGAAACTCGCCGATGAAGTGTTGGCGGCCTACAAGAAAGAGGGTGTCGCCTACACCAAACGCGAGAATACTCACCGCATGGCGGATGCCAACAAGGCCTTTGCTCACTTCGCCTGGTAGGCCAAGCAACCCGGAAAACAGACAATTCACCGTGATTCGAGTCGATGCTCGGATCGCGGTTTTTCATGCGCTACGTTACCTTGTCGGGAAAATAGTTGAAACACGTTCTAAAGACACGAGCATCCCCTGCACCGACCGATCCCATGGCTTTCGACATTTCCAAACTGCGCAACATCGGCATCATCGCCCACATCGATGCGGGAAAGACGACGGTGACGGAGCGGATGTTATTTCTAAGTGGTGCCAAGCATCGCGTGGGTCGCGTCGACTACGGAACTACCGACACCGATGATGACCCCGAAGAACAAGAACGCGGCATCACCATCTTCAGTGCCTGCGTCAAATTTCAGTGGCAAAATATCAATATCAACTTGCTGGACACGCCCGGACATGTCGACTTCACCGCCGAAGTAGAACGGTGCCTTCGAGTTTTGGACGGGGCGGTGGTGGTCTTTTCGGCGCGAGAGGGTGTGGAAGCTCAGAGTGAGACCGTTTGGCGGCAAGCGGATCGGTACCTGGTGCCGCGAATCGTCTTTATCAACAAGCTGGATCGCGAAGGCGCGGATTTCGAGTCGGTGTTCAATGACATTCGCCCGCGGTTGAATGGAAATCCCATCGCCATCGAACTCCCCGTCGGACAAGGACCTCCCCACACCGACAATCCGTTTCGCGGCGTGATCGATCTGATCGACATGAAGATGCTACAGTTCGATCCGAAAACCGAGGGCAAGGAAATCAGCGAGGCGGCAATTCCAGAGGATCTTGTTGACGAAGCTCAGATGTGGCGCGAACAGATGCTGGAGTCCGTCTATGAGTTGAACGACGAAGCCGCCATGTTGGCGATGGACGAAAAAGAGGTTCCGCGCGATTTGATCCTCGCCGCTCTGCGCCAAGGATGCATCGATCAAACGATTCAACCGGTACTCTGCGGTTCGGCGCTTCACGGAATCGGGGTTCAACCACTGATGACCGCCGTGGGGAACTTTTTGCCCTGTCCACTTGACCGCCCGCCGGTCAAAGGCGTCGATCCAAAAAACCGCGATAAATCGCTCCAGCGGAAGCCGGATCCCAAGGAACCGTTCTGCGGTTTGGTCTTCAAGATTTTGCCGGCCAAAACAGGCGACAACTATTGGATTCGTGTTTACAGCGGTGAATTGAAACAAAACTCACGCGTGTTTTGCCCCAATCGCGAAAAAAAGGAAAACGTAGCTCAGTTGTGGCAGATTCATGCGACCAAAAAAGAACGCGACGGACAGGTCGATTCACTGACGGCCGGCGATATCGGTTGCGTCATCGGCCCTCGATTCGCCATCACCGGTGACACGTTGTGCGATACCAAGAACCTGATCGAACTGCCCAGCATCCGATTTGCTGACACCGTTCTGTCGATGGCGATCGAACCCGAAAACACGGGCGATCGAAAGAGGCTGGAAGAGGTACTCAACATGCTTCGCCGTCAAGACCCGACGTTCCAGGCGGTCGAGAATGAAGAAATCGGGCAGACCTTGATCAGCGGGATGGGCGAATTGCACTTGGAAGTGATCCAGCACCGTCTGACCCGCGACTTTGGCTTGAATGTCAAGTTTTACAAACCGCGAGTCAACTACCGCGAAACGATTGGTGGGACGGCTGATGTTGTTGGCCAGTGCAACCGTCAGATCGGTGCCGTGCAAATGTTCGCGCGGCTCAGCGTTCGCGTCATGCCGCTGGAAGACCCGTCGGCGCCGCCACTGGTGTTCGATCGCTTTCCTGCAAACACGTCGGTTTCCGGAGTGCTTCGTGCCGCGGCGACGGACGAATTGCGCGAGCGAGCTGCTGGTGGCGGCTTGCTGGCCGGCTTCCCGCTTTCGGGCGTGAAGATCGAAGTCTACGACGGTCAAGTACACGAAGAGGGCAGCGACGAAGTGGCGTTTCGGATTGCTGCGAGCGACGCTTTCGATCAAGGTCTGACAAAAGCCGGGCCCGTTCTGCTGGAACCGGTGATGAAAGTCGAAGTCACGACTCCCGAAGAATACATGGGAGAATTGGTCAACGACTTGCAACAACGACGTGCCATCATTGCCGCCACGGAGACGCGTGGTGCGATGACCGTGATCACGGCTCACGCACCGCTGAAAGAATTGTTCGGTTACTCCAGCGCCGTGCGAAGCCTGAGCCAGGGCCGCGCCGGCGGCAGCATGGAACCACTGAACTACCAACCGGCGCCTGCAGGAGACGCTAAGGCCTTCGCGTTCTCATCGACATCGCACACATGAATGCCCCGCAAACAATCGACTATGATGACGGCAAACTGATTCTGATTGACCAGACGCGGTTGCCGGCGGAGTTGCGGACGTTGACTTGTGAAACGATCGAGCAAACGCATGACGCCATCAAACGCTTGGTCGTGCGTGGCGCCCCCGCGATTGGAATTGCTGCTGGCTACGGTGTTTGTTTGGCGCGCGACGATGCAGGGAAGCCCAGCCGGGGTGCCTATTTGCACGCGATTGAGTATCTGGCGACCAGCCGTCCGACAGCGGTCAATCTTTTCTGGGCGCTCGATCGGATGAAGGCGGTTGTCGATGCGACGGAAGCTGACGGGGATTTGCCTGCGTTGCTCGAAGCAGAGGCGATGCGAATCCACGAAGAAGACCGTCAGATGTGCCGGGCGATCGGACGCAACGGCGCAGTGCTGCTTTCCGGAGCGAAGAAAGTACTCACGCACTGCAATGCCGGAGGTTTGGCGACATCAATGTGGGGCACAGCGCTGGCGCCGATCTATCACTTGCACGAGTCCGGTGAGACGATCGAAGTCTACGCCGATGAAACGCGTCCGTTGCTGCAAGGCGCTCGGTTAACCGCCTGGGAATTGGCACAGGCTGGTGTGCCCGTGACGGTGCTGACCGATTCGATGTCGGGCAGTCTGCTGCGTACCGGCGAGATCGGCGCAGTGATTGTCGGCGCCGATCGAATCGCCGCCAACGGCGACGTTGCCAACAAGATCGGAACGTATCCGTTGGCCGTGTTGGCTCAGTTCCACGATGTTCCGTTTTATGTGGCCGCCCGTCGAGCACGTTTGACCTGAAACTTGAGAGCGGAGACACGATCCCGATCGAGCAACGAGGCCGCGAGGAAGTCGCATGTCTCTATGGGACGACGGTTGTTCCGGATCAGGCCAAGGTGATCAACCCTGCATTCGACTCGACGCCCGCGTCGTTGATTACCGCGATCATCACCGAAAAAGGCGTCGTGCGGCAGCCGAATCGAGCGAAGCTCGCCAAGCACTTGGCCTCGTAGCACGAGCCACGTTTCTCCAACGTGACGGTCGGCGGTGGACCATACGTGTCACCAGCAGGGGCGATACTGTTGGTAGACCCGAGGCATAGGCCATCTCAAAAAGAGACACACTGTGCATTTTCGGGAGACCATGTGTCACACAAATTGACGACAGATGCTAGCACGCAATCGGGTTTCCGCACCTTTTTGGCGGATTAACTCAAGTTTCGAGCACTTCACGGCATCCTACAGTTCGTTGGCACAAGATTTGAACAGTTGTCCAACTGGGCAACATTACACTCATCAACTCCACTTAATCAGGGAAGTAAAGACATGTTGGTATTAAGCCGCAAAGAAGGTGAACAATTATTGATCGGTGACGACATTGTTTTGACCATCAACCGGATCAATGGAAATCGCGTTGCCATTGGAATCGAAGCCCCCCGTGACGTTCGGATTCTTCGTGGTGAGCTCGAACGCCTCGCACAGTTCCCCCAAGGTGGCGTGGCCCCTGTCGCGGCATCCATGGATGACACCAACGTCGCTATTGCGAGCAAACCACATCAGTAATCGTGGCCAGACGCAGCCCGCGTGCCACTGCGGCAGGCTGTTGTGTTGCCAGTGACACGCAGTTCCTGCTTTTGATGACAATGTCCATCTTGCTTGTGAAGTAGGTTCTGTTTTCCCACCGATGCGTGGCTGCGAATGAAACATCGGCGGGTTGGCTTTGACGTCCGTGCTGTTTCTGGACCTTGTTGCAAACGATCAAAGTCGTGAATTCACGCGTTTGGGCTCAGCTCGCTAATCGTCAATGACCCGGAAAAGCAGCGATCGATGTCCGAGCCTTGCTCACGTGGCCGGGCGTGAAAATCGGAAGCGAAGCGGACACCATTCTCAGCTCTGATCGCCTGACGCTCCAGCGGGCAGGAGTCGACATGGCACCGGTGTCTTGGCGGCGGATCCAATGTCGGATCGATTGCTGGGAGGTTGACGTTCCACAGCAGGGCGCCGTCTGCACCGTGAGAGACTTTGGTTTGGAATTCAACCAAGGTTGATTCCAGCCATCGCGGTGTGTGATCCCAACTGCGCACCACATCGGATCGACGGTAGTGCGATACCGCCATCGCAGGAATTCCGTGAACAGCGGCTTCTCGGGCCGCCGCATACGTGCCACTGCTAAGCAGGTCGACACCGAGATTCGCGCCGCAATTGATGCCGGAAAGAACCATCGTTGGCGATCTGACGATCGTGCCGAGCGCCACACGAACGCAATCAACGGGTGTACCATCAACCGCATACCAGCCCGTCTCGGTTTGGTTGATCTTCAGTGGACGATGGTTGGTCACGCTATGCCCACATTCACTTCGCTGTCGATCGGGGGCCACGACCGTTACCTCGACGTTTTCCACTCCGAAGGCATGGCAGATCGATTCCCACAAAGCCCGCAGCCCCGGCGCGTCGATGCCGTCATCGTTGGTCAGTAAGATTCGCATCATTTCTTTCGTCGAAGTAATCGTTCCATTGACGGCTCACGGGCGGTCAGCGACGTCCCGTTTGTGTAAAGTCTACTTAGTTCTCTTGTCGGCCAGGACGTGTCCTGGCGATACCGGACGCCAGGACAGGTCCTGGCCTATGTTTTGGCGCCATCGACAACACGCTCAATATGAATACCCCATCCAGACTTCTGACGTTTGTTTTCGCATCCTTGTTATTGACCGGCAACGTGTTTGCCGATCAACGTCCGAACTTTATTGTCATCCTATGCGATGATCTCGGCTACGGCGACTTGGAGTGCTATGGCCATCCACACATTAAGACGCCGAATCTAAACGCGCTGGCGGCCGGCGGGATTCTGATTCACCGACTTTTATTCTGCCGCACCGGTCTGTTCTCCCTCGCGAGTTGGCCTGTTGACCGGCAGAAGTCCGAACCGAGCCGGTGTCTACGATTGGATTCCACCAGCCGGCCAGCCAAAGCCGGATCGTCGTGAGCAGGTCCACATGCGTGCCGGCGAGACGACGATTTCCAAACTCTTGAATGATGCGGGATACGCCACTTGCATGGCTGGCAAATGGCACTGCAACAGCGCATTCAATTCCCCCCAGCAACCACAGCCGGGCGATTTTGGATTCGATCATTGGCTGGCGACTCAGAACAACGCCGCCCCGAGTCACCAACATCCGAATAACTACGTTCGCAACGGCAAACCGATTGGACCGACGGATCAATTCAGCTGCCAAATCGCCGTCAGCGAAGTGATCGACTGGCTGGAAAACCGTGCTGATCGCGAACAGCCATTTTTTTGTTTCGTTGCGTTTCACGAGCCGCACGAACCGGTAGCGTCACCGGATGACTTGGTGACGCAGTATCGAAAGTTCGCGGAGACCGACGATCAAGCACAGTACTTTGCCAATGTTGCTAATGTCGATCAGGCTGTCGGCCGGTTAGTGAAGGCTTTGGATCAAATCGGCGAGCAGGAAAACTCGTTGATCATTTTCACATCCGACAACGGCCCGGAAACACTGAATCGATACCGTGGCGCCCAGCGGTCCTACGGCCGACCGGGACCGCTTCGCGGCATGAAACTGCACACAACGGATGCAGGTTTTCGGGTCGCCGGGATCATGAATTGGCAAGGTCGCATCCAAGCCGGTCAAACGGTCTCGACTCCCGTTTCATCACTCGATTTCTTGCCGACGCTTTGCAAGTTGGCACAGGCAGAGATCCCCGCAGATCTGATGTTGGATGGCACGGATTTCTTGCCGGCGCTCGATGGTCGGCCGCTGGAACGTCCCAAACCGCTTGTTTGGGCGTACTTCAATGCGCTCAATGATGCCCGTGTTGCGATGCGTGATGGGAAATGGAAGGTCTTGGCGAAACTGAACGGCGGACAACTTCCAAAGATGCAGAACATCACCGCGGAGACGCTACCAATCGTCCGTGATGCGGTTTTAACGGACATCGAAATCTACGACATCAGCAACGACATCAGTGAGAGCAGGAATCTCGCTGCCAACGATCCGGAGTTGGCAAAAGAGCTGGCTGACAAACTGAGAGAACACTACCGCGAACTCGTAACAACGTCGCACGTCTGGTGAAACAACCACGAAGTGGTTCAAGAAATTAGCCGGGGGTAAGCTGGTGAGCCTCCGGCGAGCCAGGCGCCGACCCCCGGGAATTGGAGCGTTTTCCCGGGTCATTCGCCTTGGGTCGGCGGCTACGCCGCCGACCCAAGGCGAATGAACGGTTGAGGAACGCATCCGGGGGTGTCACGAACTTCGCTTGAGGCTCGTTGGTTCTACCCCCGGCTAATATCTGTGACCACTTCGTGGTCAATCGTTCGCAATACCTCCACACGTCAGCCGGACGCTCTCGTTAGCTCCCGGTTTTCCGCAGTTTGGGAACCGGACGCTAACGCGCCCGCGGCTGATAAAACCACAGAGTAGACGGCATTGCTATCTGCCGTCGCCGCTGCGCGACTGGGTATCGTTGACCAATGATCTCGCTGTCCAGCTAGCGGCCTGTTGATTTAGTGAGCCGCGACGCGTAAGCGGCCGGGCATACGTCATTGCCCGGTGCCTTACGGCCCGCGGCTTACCCTTGCAATTCACATTTCGTTTAAATCAACAGCCTGCTAGGCTACGATCGCTTCGATGACCTTGCCGTGCACGTCGGTCAAGCGACGCTCGATTCCGTTGTGATAAAAGGTCAAGCACTGATGGTCCAAGCCCAAAAGATGCAAAATCGTGGCGTGGAAGTCATGCACCGTTAAGACGTTTTGTTCCGCCTTGAAGCCGAATTCATCCGTCGCCCCGTAGCTGAACCCTGGTTTGACTCCGCCGCCGGCCAACCAACACGTGAAGCCATTTGGATTGTGGTCTCTGCCGTAGGTGCCTGCCTGGAACATTGGCATCCGCCCAAATTCGGTCGCAAAGACCACGAGTGTCGATTCCAGTAATCCCCGTTGTTTCAGATCTTTCAACAGGCCAGCGACGCCCTGGTCCAGTATCTCCCCGTGGATGTCGTACTGTTGCTTTAACTTGCTGTGTCCATCCCAGTTGATTGCACCGCCGGAGGCGTAAGCCCCGTTGAAGACTTGCACGAAGCGAACACCACGTTCGATCAATCGGCGTGCCAGAATGCAGTTCCTCGCAAACGAAGCCTTGGTTTTGTTTTCGCTATCGGCGCCGTAGAGCCGCATGGTATGTCCGCTTTCGTCGCTCAGTTCGGTAACCTCCGGTACGGCAAGTTGCATTCGAGCGGCCAACTGGTAACTGGAAATTCTCGCCGCCAACTGTTGGTCGCCGGGAAAGCGTTCGTGGTTGCGTTCCTCCAAACTCCGTAAGGCGTTTCGTGACGCCAGGTCCGCCGCTTCCGACATTGCTGACGGTCGCTGCAGATACCGAATCGGTTTGCTGGTACTCAACGGCGTCCCCTGGAACGCAGCCGGCAAGAACCCGTTGGCCCAATTGTTGGGTCCCGATTGCGGCATGCCGCGTGGGTCTTCGATGGCGACAAAGGATGGCAGGTTCTGGTTTTCACTGCCGAGTGCGTAGTTGATCCACGAGCCCATGCTGGGGAAACCGTCAAAGGTGAATCCCGTGTTCATCACATTCTCGGCCGGCCCATGCGTATTGGACTTGTTTGTCAACGAATGTAGAAAGCAAATCTCGTCCGCCATCTCGCCAATGTTTGGCAACAAATCTGAAACCATCTTGCCGGACTGCCCGCGCGGGCGAAACTTCCACAGCGGTGCGGTCAAATTCCCATTCGGACCTTGAAAAGAGACCAAACGCTCGTTGCCGGGCAATGGTTGGCCATGCAAACGGAGGAGTTCCGGTTTGTAGTCGAACGTATCGACGTGGCTGAGCGCACCGGAGCAAAAGACCATCAAGACTCGCTGGGCTTTGCCGACGAAATGCGGTGGACGCGGTGCATACGGGTTAGCCGAATCGATTTCCGTTGCCGGCGATGTTCGCTCGGCCAGCATTGCCGCCAACGCGATGCTGGAGAGCGAGCCCAGCGAATCCGCAAGGAAACGACGTCGGCTACGTGGTGGTGTCCCATTCACGGTCATTGGATGTACAGAAACTCGCTTGTGTTGAACAATACACGGCACAGTTGCTGCAGGCCATGCTCGTTTACCAGTGGTAACACGTCTTGCAACTCTTCTGCAGAGGGCGAACGTGAGAACGAGATTTGAAAGGCGGTTTCGATCTGCGATTTCACGTCGGCGTGGTCGGCTACGATTCTTTCGGCAAAGAAGGCAGCCTGGCGATTGATAAACGGGCTGTTCATCAGACTCAATGACTGGACGGGCGTAATCGATCGAGTTCGTTTGGGTTTCATTTGGCCGGCATCCGGACAATCGAATGCGCCGAAGACATCGACCGATTGCATGCGAATCTTGTGAGCGTAGATCATGCGACGCCAACCGGATTCGTCGAACGTCTCGATCGCCGTGTAGTCGGACAAGCCGCCGCGTTGGCGAAATAAATCGAATCCGCGTCCGCCCATCTTTGGATTCAGTTTTCCGCTCACACTAACAATGGAATCACGGATCGCTTCGGCCTCCAGACGGCGCGGAGGAAAACGCCACAGCAGCCTGGCGTCCGCATCGACGGCAAGGCATTCCGCTCGAGGTTGACTCGATTGCCGAAACGTCTGTGACGTGACAATCATGCGGTGCAATCTCTTCAACGACCAGCCGCCGGCAACAAAGTCGTTTGCCAGGAAATCCAACAACTGCGGATGCGAGGGTGGCGATCCCATCTTGCCAAAGTCCGAGGGGCTGTCCACCAATCCCCGACCAAAATGATGTTGCCAAACACGATTGACGGCCACGCGAGCAGTCAAGGGATGCTTGGGATCGGTCAGGTGTTTGGCCGAAGGCCACACGCCGCTGGACTTCCGCTTGGTGAGGTGCATAATCCATCTTCCCCAAAACCAAGGGGATCGCCGGTTCCACCGGCTCGGTGCGTTGCATGGGGTCGCCGCGACGCAATAGCCAGGTCTGCTCTGGAGAATTGGTGAACTTCGCCGCGTAAACTTGCGGCCCCGCGGACAAACGAGATAACTCGCGCTGAGCGTTTCTTAGCCGGGCGCCGGCTTGAATGATCCCCTTGACCTCGTCACTGCCAAGTCCAGCAATCGTGACCTGTTCCGCTTTTCGTACGTCGTCCACACGCGGCATTCGACGCTTGGTCTCGGCCACCGTCGTCCACTCGTCGTTTGACGACAAGACCTCGATCTTGTAGTCGACCGGCACTGAAGACCCGCGCTCCCAGGTGATTCGATCGATCGTGGCGGTCTCCGCAAAGTCGACTTGCACCCAGGCTGGGCCTCCGGTCTTGGCCACCCATGGGAACGCTTGCCGACGATCCACGGAGCCGTCAACCAGATTGTCAAAGTGCCGCGTTTGATTGGCGAGCGCAAAACTCGAGGCCGATGGTCTCGCCCCGCTCGATGCGAGCGCCACATTTCGTGTATCACCTTCCCCGGATGGTGTTGTCCAGGCTTCCAACTCGTACAGCGAAGCCGCGGCGTTGGTATTCGTCGCGTCAATCGTCATGCGAATTGCTTGAGCAGCGGTTGGCTCAAAAGACTCGGTATGCCGATCCAGTAGCGGCGACAGCAACTGGTGTTTTGTTCTCAGCGACTGAAGGGACGCCCTTGCAGTTTCGACTTTCTCGCTGACTGCGGGCAAGCTCGCCGTCCAGCGATCGTCTTCTTCGCCTCGCCATCGCCGATCACCGTACGACAGGCCCGCAAAGACCGCCTGCATCGCGTAGTAGTCGCGCTGCAGGATCGGATCGAACTTGTGGTTGTGACATCGGCGCATCCAACGGTTAAGCCGAAGAACGCCTGGCTGACGGTTCGGATCACTTCATCCAGTTCATCTTGTCTGGCTTGCCGCATCGCTTCTTGGTCGCGTCCGATCTGACCCGGCAGATTGGCGGGTCCCGCGACCAGGAATCCAAGTGCGGCATCTTGGCCGCTGGTATCACCGGCAATCTGCTCGAAGACAAATTGGTCGTACGGTTTGTCGTCGTTCAGTGACTCAATGACCCAGTCTCGATACGGCCATGCATTCGGTCTCTTCCATGTTTGTTCTCGAAACCGACCGTTTCTGCCCAGCGAATCACGTCCAGCCAGTGCTGAGCCCAGCGCTGGCCGTAGTTGGGAGAGTCCAAGAGTCCGTCGATGAACCGTTCGTACGCTTGTTCGAATCCGGCCGGGGCGTTCAGCACTTGGGCGACCTGCTCGGGAGACGGAGGCAGCCCGGTGAGCGCGAACGGACGCACGTCGAATCAAGGTGACGGAGCCGGCAGGCGGGGACAGGCTTAGATCGTCTTTAGCAAGCCGCGATACGAATAATTCGATCGATCGGATTTGCGACCGAGCCGGGCATCGACGGCGGGGCGGCGACATGCGGAGGCTGAAAAGACCAGTGATCACTTCTGATCGTGTCAGCCAAATCCATTTGTCCCGGCCAAACACTGCCCTCGGCAATCCAGCGGGCCAGCGTCCTGATCTGCGCGTCGGTCAAAGGGATCGCCCTCCGGTGGCATCACAAAATCAGGATCATCCCCCCGGACCGCGTGAATCAAAAGGCTGTCGCGTGGCGCTTCCGGGAACGAGTGTTTCGTGCCCCGCTCACCCGTCCTTAACAGGCTTGCCCGAGTCATTCAATCCGAGCAGCCCCGCTTCCTGCGTTTCATCACCGTGGCAACTCAAGCAATGGGCAACGAAAATCGGTTGCACATCGGCCGAATCAACGGCGTCCTGGGCCTCCGCAAGGCAAGCCGCCACCGTCAATACGACCGACGGCAACATTGCGCAAAGCGTGCGATCAATGGCGTGCTTCGCCACAAGCCGAATCCTCACCATGGGACGTCGGGTCGACACCGGCCGACCAAGTAACCTGATGCTCGTGAGACGAAAAACGTTATCGTCGGTCGCTCACGGCGGCCCCTTTACACCGCATACTATGGAATAAAGTCCCCCGCTTTGCAATCAAAGTGGTGCTCGAAGCCAAGGACCGGCATCCACGTTCCGCCATTCACCTTATGATGTACTCGCTAAAACGTGGGGTAGGCGGCTTTTCCATGCACTTTTCAACGCAAGCTGGAAGCGTACGCCACGGCCCCCCTGCGTCATCTCAAGCTACTGTCTCGTTGAGCTGCGAGTAGCCTAACGAAGGAATCGTGAATTGTGAAACTGCTTTTTCAAGCTCTTTCTGAAGGCAGCTGCCTTTTGA
>CAVQPV010000066.1:0-27184 GCA_963714715.1 Pirellulaceae bacterium
CATCGACGGCGAGGCAATCCGCGCCAGGTCGACTCGATTGCCGAAACGTCTGTGACGTGACAATCTTGCGGTGCAATCGCTTCCACGACCAGCCGCCGACAACGAAGTCGTTTGCCAACCAATCCAACAATTGCGGATGCGAGGCGGCCGATCCCATCTTGCCAAAGTCGGACGGACTGTCGACCAGTCCTTGACCAAAATGATGTTGCCAAACACGATTGACCGCTACTCGAGCCGTCAATGGATGCTTGGGATCGGTCAGGTGTTTGGCCAAGGCCACGCGCCGCTGGACTTCGGCTTGGTGAGGTGGTAGTCCATTCTTCCCAGAACCAATGGGATCGCCGGCTCCATCGGCTCGGTGCGTTGCATGGGGTCGCCGCGACGCAATAGCCAGGTCTGCTCTGGAGAATCGGTGAACTTCGCCGCGTAGACTTGCGGCCCGGCGGACAAACGAGATAACTCGCGCGAGCGTTTCGCAGCCGGGCGCGGCTTCGAATGATCCCTTGACCTCGTCATCGCCAAGTCCAGCAATCGTGACCTGTTCCGCTTTGCGTGACGTCGTCCAGCATGCGGCATTCGACGCTTGGTCTGGCCACCGTCGTCCACTGGCCGTTTGACGACAAGACCTCGATCTTGTAGTCGACCGGTACTGAAGACCTGCGCTCCCAGGTGATTCGATCGATCGTGGCGGTCTCCGCAAAGTCGACTTGCACCCAGGCGGCTCTCCGGTCTTGGCCACCCATGGGAACGCTTGCCGACGATCCACGGAGCCGTCAACCAGATTGTCAAAGTGCCGCGTTTGATTGGCGACGCAAAGCTGGAGGCCGATGGTCCGCCCCGCTCGATGCGCAGCGCCACATTTCGCGAATCGCCTTCCCCGGATGGTGTTGTCCAGGCTTCCAACTCGTACAGCGAAGCCGCGGCGTTGGTATTCGTCGCGTCAATCGTCATGCGAATTGCTTTGAGCAGCGGTTGGCTCAAAAGACTCGGTATGCCGATCCAGTAGCGGCGACAGCAACTGGTGTTTTGTTGCTCAGCGACTCGAAGGGACGCCCTTGCAGTTTCGACTTTCTCGCTGACTGCGGGCAAGCTCGCCGTGCCAGCGATCGTCTTCTTCGCCTCGCCATCGCCGATCACCGTACGACAGGCCCGCAAAGACCGCTTGCATCGCGTAGTAGTCGCGCTGCAGGATCGGATCGAACTTGTGGTTGTGACATCGCGCGCATCCAACGGTTAAGCCGAAGAACGCCTGGCTGACGGTTCGGATCACTTCATCCAGTTCATCTTGTCTGGCTTGCCGCATCGCTTCCTGGTCGCGTCCGATCTGACCCGGCAGATTGGCGGGTCCCGCGACCAGGAATCCAAGTGCGGCATCTTGGCCGACTGGTGTCACCGGCAATCTGCTCGAAGACAAATTGGTCGTACGGTTTGTCGTCGTTCAGTGACTCAATGACCCAGTCTCGATACGGCCATGCATTCGGTCTTTCCATGTTTGTCTCGAAACCGACCGTTTCTGCCCAGCGAATCACGTCCAGCCAGTGCTGAGCCCAGCGCTGGCCGTAGTTGGGAGAGTCCAAGAGTCCGTCGATGAACCGTTCGTACGCTTGTTCGAATCCGGCCGGGGCGTTCAGCACTTGGGCGACCTGCTCGGGAGACGGAGGCAGCCCGGTGAGCACGAACGACGCACGTCGAATCAAGGTGACGGAGCCGGCAGGCGGGGACAGGCTTAGATCGTCTTTAGCAAGCCGCGATAAGATAAATCGATCGATCGGATTTGCGACCGAGCCGGGCATCGACGGCGGGGCGGCAACATGCGGAGGCTGAAAAGACCAGTGATCACTTCTGATCGTGTCAGCCAAATCCATTTGTCCCGGCCAAACAGCGCCCTGCGCAATCCAGCGGGCCAGCGTCCTGATCTCCGCGTCGGTCAACGGATCGCCCTCCGGTGGCATCACAAAATCAGGATCATCCCCCCGGACCGCGTGAATCAAAAGGCTGTCGCGTGGCGCTCCGGGAACGAGTGTTTTCGTGCCCCGCTCACCCGTCCTTAACAGGCTTGCCCGGTCATCCAATCGCAGCCCCGCTTCCTGCGTTTCATCACCGTGGCAACTCAAGCAATGGGCAACGAAAATCGGTTGCACATCGGCCTGAAAATCAACGGCGTCCTGGGCCTCCGCAAGGCAAGCCGCCACCGTCAATACGACCGACAGCAACGTTGCGCCAAAGCGTGCGATCAATGGCGTGCTTCGCCACAAGCCGAATCCTCACCATGGGACGTCGGGTCGACACCGGCCGACCAAGTAACCTGATGCTCGTGAGACGAAAAACGTTATCGTCGGTCGCTCACGGCGGCCCCTTACACCGCATACTATGGAATAAAGTCCCCCGCTTTGCAATCAAAGTGGTGCTCGAAGCCAAGGACCGGCATCCACGTTCCGCCATTTCACCTTATGATGTACTCGCTAAAACGTGGGGTAAGCCAGCTTTCCATGCACTTTTCAACGCAAGCTGGAAGCGTACGCCACGGCCCCCCTGCGTCATCTCAAGCTACTGTCTCGTTGAGCTGCGAGTAGCCTAACGAAGGAATCGTGAATTGTGAAACTGCTTTTTCAAGCTCTTTCTGAAGGCAGCTGCCTTTTGAATCTTGACGCCCGCAGTATGGAGGAAGATCATCCGCGCGTCGGTTGATTTCCTGGTGCAAACCGGCCGGCTGCCCGAAAATCAACGCGAACAAGTGATCCAGGGGGTATTGCGGCGAGAAAGGCTGGTTCCGACCGTCATCGGCCACGCTTGTGCGGTCCCGCATTTTTACGATGACTCGATTGCCGAGCCGGCGATGGTCTTCGTACGGTTGAAGAATGCCGTCAATTTGGCGCTCCCGACGGTGTGGCCACCCGCTACATCTTTTTGTTGATTGGATCGACCCACCAGACGACCCAGCATTTGGACACCTTGTCCACGATCGCTCGGCTGATGTCGGACAACGTCTTCCATTTCGAGACGACGTACGCCAAGAACCAGCAAGACGTGTTGGACGCGATGGAGCGGCACATCAACCGCAACATCTTGGCGACACCACCGAAACCGCGTGAGGTCAGCGAGGGGCTGCGTTCGGAGCCAACGCTGATGGCAGGGATCAAAGCCGACATCCAGACGCCGTTTGCCGTATTACCTGTCAGACTTTACGGATGGTTTTCGCGGCAAGTGCGTCGCCACGATCGTCTTCATGTTCTTCGCTTGTCTTGCCCCGGCGGTCACCTTCGGCGGTTTGATGGGCGAAGAAACGAACGGTTTGATCGGTGCGCCGGAAATGATTTTGTCGACCGCGGTTTGCGGCTTGATCTACGCGTTGGTGGCCGGACAACCGCTGATCATCTTGGGTGGTATCGGTCCGCTATTGATCTTCACGATCATTCTGTACGAACTGTGCCGAGACATGGGTCTTGGCGAACACTTTCTGGGCGTGTACGGCTGGGTGGGCATCTGGACCGCGGCCATGACGGTCGTGTTGGCCGTCACCAACGCCAGTAATTTGATGCGGTACTTTACCAGGTTCACCGACGAGATCTTCTCGGCTTTGATGTCGTTGATCTTTATTTACAAAGCAGTCGAAGGCATTGTGGAAGCATTTCAGGAATCGGGAGCCTCGGCAGTCGGTTCATCGGTCAATGCCTTGTTGGCGCTCGTTTTGGCGGTCGGCACCTTTTACATCGCGATGACACTGGCTCGTTTTCGCAGCAGCAAATATCTGTTTCCTTGGATGCGTGAATTCCTCGCGGACTTTGGCCCCTCGATTGCGCTTTGTGCGATGATTGTCGTGGCTTGGTGGTTAGGAGATGCCAGTACGATCGAAACGTTGGATGCAGGCGGTTCCACCGCCGCAGGCGTGGGGCGTTCGTCATGGCTTGTCGATCTGGGCAGCGTTCCAGGCTGGGTCAAACTTGCCGCAGCGGGACCGGCTGCGCTGGCGACGGTGTTGGTTTTCCTGTCGCAAAACATCACGGCGAGACTAGTGAACAGCCCGCAAAACAGGCTCGAAAAAGGCGAGTCCTATCACTGGGATTTGGCCGTGATCGGACTGCTGATCGGCGGCTGTTCCGTCGTGGGCTGGCCATGGATGGTGGCAGCGACGGTGCGTTCGCTCGCCCATATCCGCGCACTATCCGATGTGGAAGAAGAAGTCCGTGCGAATAACCCGACTCGGGAACACATTATCCACGTCATCGAAACTCGTGTCAGCGGCGTCGCCATTCATCTACTGATTGCCGGGACGTTGCTGGTGTTGCCGTTGCTTTCCTATGTGCCGATGGCTGCGCTTTACGGAATCTTTTTGTTCATGGGATTCGTGTCGCTGCGGGGGATTCAATTCATCGAACGGCTTGGTCTGTTGCTGATGGATTCCTCGCTGTATCCCATCAATCACTACACGCGGCGTGTGCCGATCCGAACGATCCATCTCTTCACGCTCGTGCAGTTCATCTGCTTGGGGGTACTCTGCATCATCAACCTGCATCCGTCGCGGCCGATCCGGATTCTGTTCCCGGTGTTCATTGCCTTACTGGTTCCTTTCCGCACCTTCTTGGACGGCTTCTTTGACAAGGACAACTTGGCGTTTCTTGACGCAGACGAAGAACCGGAGCAAGAAGGCCTGCACTGGGTGTAGTTCGCGGAAAGCACTCCCTGTAAACAGAGTGTGATTTCAAGTTCGAACTGTTTGCGCTGACCCACCACGGACTTGCGGGAATTTGACCCACCCTCCATGCGACTGACAGAACTCTACAGCTTTTGCACGTATGCGTAATAGGCGCCGTATTGCTTGCCGTCGTCCGTTTCAAACAGTGCCGCCATCTGCGTTTTCCCGGCTGGCAGTGCGACTTTGAAGATAACTTCTTTGGAGCCGGGCGCGATCGGTGATGTCGCGGAGACATCGCCAATTCTCAGCATCGCCTTGGTTGGCGCGATCGCTTTGCCAAGCGTCATCCGATAAGCCCTCACCCCCGGGACGGACGCACCTGCCGCCAGCGGGGCGTCGATCGGTGTATCGGCTTCCTCGGGCCAGCGGCGCAAACGAATTTCGTATTCACCCTCTTCGACGACCTGAACGTTCCAGAAACCGGTGTTTTGCTGGCCCGTCATGGCGCCCCGAATGTGCCCTTGATTCCAAGGAGTTGATCCAGTCGTGATCCAATCATGACTGGTCAACCGAGCCGGGTTGTCACCGGGATGCCCCAGATAGATGGCCGTTGCATTGGCGAACGTCGGCTCAAGTTCAGCCCACCAGCTGTCGTAGAACGCGATCAACCGCTCGACGACCCGGGGATGATCCTTGGCGATGTCGTTCGCTTGCCCCGGATCGGCCTTGATGTCGTAAAGCTCTTTGCCGTTGATCAGACGCCACTTGGACGTCATCACGGAACTCTGCCGCCACTTGATAGGATCTTTGACTCGCTGAGAATCGGTCACCAGAATTCGATCTGGCCAATCGGCGGGCGGACGCTGGCTGAGCAACGGGACAATCGACGTGCCGTCAAACTCGACTCCCTGGGGTGGCTCGATCTCACAAAGTTCGATCAGGGTTGGCACGACATCGACGTAGGCTGTGATTGGATCGACATCGTGACCGCCAACGAGATCCCCCTGTGGCCAGTAAATAAAGAAAGGCACGCGGTGACCACCGTCATACGGGCTTCCTTTCTTTCCCCGCATTCCGGCGTTGAAGACGTTGTCGCCGGTCGACGTCCCGTTGTCGGTTGTGAAAATGAAGATCGTGTTCTCTGTCAGCCCTTCCCGATCCAGAAACGATCGTAATTTGCCAACGTTGTCGTCGATGTTGGCAATCATGCCATAGAAGTTTGCCAAGTTGACGTTTCGGTCTTTGTACGGTTCGCTGTATTTTTCCGGTGCGTGCATCGGACCATGCGGCGCGTTCGTGGCGATATACGCCAGGAACGGCTTGTCAGCTTGTTTTTGTGCCTTGATGAATCGCTTTGCATAGTCAAAGAACACGTCGGTGCAAAAACCGTTGACCGCTTCGGGGGTCCCGTTGTGCCAGTAGCTGCCATCAAAGTAAGCGTTGTCCCAATAGTCCGGAGTCTGGCCCACGCCGCCGCCGCCGTGACGCATGACTTCGGTGAACCCGCGGTCTTCGGGACGGTAGGGATAGTTGTCGCCCAGATGCCATTTGCCAAACATCCCGGTGGCATAGTCATTGTCTTTGAAGATCTGGCCCATCGTGACTTCGTTCTCACGTAGCATCGATCGTCCCATGATCGTGTGCCAAACGCCCGTGCGGTTGGTCCAATGACCCGTCAGGAACGCCGATCTTGTCGGCGAGCAGGTGGGTGCCACATGATAGTCTGTCAGTCGAAATGACTCGCGCGTGCAGTTTATCAATTTGCGGTGTTTTTAGTACCGAGTTGCCAAGGCAGGAAAGATCTCCGTAGCCTTGATCATCCGTGATCACGATCACCACGTTCGGCTTGTCCGCGGCGTGCAGCAAACCGGCGAACGCAAAAATGTAGAAACTCGTGAAACCCAATCGGATCATCGCGGCATGTCTCCTGCAGCAAACAACTTATCACCAAGAAATCGGTGTACATTGTAAGAGAATCGCTGCGGCGGTGCTGCCGCCTGCTGCAACAATCCTGCCCACACCTCGTTATATTGTCCAAAAACGAGTCCTACAGATTTCGGGAAGAACCAATGACCCAACGAACCCTACACCCAACGATCCTGCCACTTGTCATGGTGGGAATCTGTGTTTCGCTTGCAGGTTGTGAAGACAAATCCAAGCCCGTGGCCTCGAAGTCTGCTGCGGAATCCGAGCAGAGTGCAACAACGGAGGAGACCGCGGTGGGCGATACGAAAAGCGAAAGTGAAGGCAAAGTTTTACGACACGCCGTGTTCTTCGCTTTCAAGGAGTCGGCCAGCGACGAAGACATCCAGGGCGTTGCCGACGCATTTGCGGCGTTACCAAGCAAAATCCCGGAAATCACCGATTTCCAATGGGGGACGAATAACAGTCCCGAAGGATTGGATGATGGTTTCACACATTGCTTTTTGTTGACGTTTGCCGACGAAGCGGGACGCGACGTTTATTTGCCGCATGACCAGCACAAGGCCTTCGGCGATGTGCTGCGACCGCACATGGAAAAGGTATTCGTGATCGACTATTGGGGCGATGCGGCAAGTTCGACAGCGGACAAGCAATTGAAGCATGCTGTGTTTTTCAAGTTCAAGGACGACGCAGCGGCCGAGCAGATCAAGAAAATCGAAGCAGCTTTTGCGGCGTTGCCTTCCAAAATCGACACGATCAAGGGATTCGAGTGGGGCACGAACAACAGTCCCGAAAAACATGACGCAGGGTTCACTCATTGCTTCATGGTGAC
The DNA here is from genome assembly GCA_963714715.1 of Pirellulaceae bacterium. Lineage (GTDB taxonomy): Bacteria > Planctomycetota > Planctomycetia > Pirellulales > Pirellulaceae > JBFJVZ01. The sequence continues at coordinate 7,389 of CAVQPV010000066.1, forward strand.
GTTTGATTCCGAAGCAGGCCGGGCAGAATACCTGCCGCATGCGGACCATCAAGCATTCGTCGAACTTCTCAAGCCGTCACTGGATAAGGTGCGTGTCTTGGATTTCTGGGATCAGACGCGAATAATCATCATTCAAGCGTGCTTGATCGGCTGACGCAGCAGCCGCAGCAAGTATTCGCCATACTCGCTGTTTTTGAAGCTGGTCCGCCCGTTCGGCCAGTTGCTGCGCCGAAATCCATCGATTGCGAAAAGCGATCTCTTCGGGACAAGCCACTTTCAAGCCCGTTCGTTTCTCGAGCGTGCCGACAAAACTGCTGGCGTCGTGCAGATTTTCGCACGTTCCCGTATCCAACCAGGCAGTTCCGCGACTGAATACCTCGACGTGCAACGTCCCTTCGTCCAGATACACGCGATTCAAATCGGTGATCTCCAATTCGCCGCGTGCCGATGGCTGCAGCGATTTGGCAATGTCACAGACGCGAGTATCGTAGAAATACAAACCCGGCACGGCAAAGTTTGACTTCGGCTCAGCGGGCTTCTCCTCGAGCGAAATCGCGCGACCGTCATCGTCAAACGAGATCACGCCGTAAGCCCTCGGATCACGCACTTCATAAGCAAACACGGTGGCACCGTGATCGATCGCAGCGCTCCGCTGCAGCAACTCCGTCATGCCTCGACCGTAAAACAGATTGTCGCCCAAGACCAGGCAGCTGGTATCGCCGCCGATGAATTCCTCGCCCAACACGAACGCCTGCGCCAAGCCGCCGGGATTCGGCTGCACCATGTACTGCAAATCCATTCCCCATTGGCTGCCGTTGCCCATCAGCGCTTTGAAACAGCGGGGAATGTTGAGGCGTCGAGATCACCAAGACGTCTTGGATGCCCGCCAACATCAGCGTCGACAGGGGGTAATAAATCATCGGCTTGTCATAGATCGGCAACAGTTGTTTGCTGATCGCGGTCGTCAGTGGTGCGAGTCGGCTGCCACTGCCTCCGGCAAGAATAATCCCCTTCATGGATTGGTTTCTCCTTGCGGCGTGTCGCCTTTCGCAGCGGCCATGTCGCCGAGTCTTTGTAGTTGGTAGTTCCCGTCAAGAATATTCTGCCACCAGTTTCGGTTGTCCAAATACCAGTGCACCGTCTTGCGTAAACACGCTTCGAGTTGATGTCGCGGTTTCCAATGGAGTTGTCGCTGGATTTTGCTCGAGTCGATTGCGTAGCGGAAATCATGTCCGGGACGATCGGTGACATAGCTGATCAAGTCCGCATGCTTGGCGCCCGCTTCTCGAGGTCGCAGGTCATCCATGATCTCGCACAACGCGTGAACCAAGTCGATATTACGCCGTTCACTGTTTCCGCCAATGTTGTAGGTCTCACCCGGGACACCTTTTTCCAGGACCGTCCGCAAAGCGTGTGCGTGGTCTTCGACGTACAACCAATCGCGAACATTTTCCCCTTTGCCGTAGACCGGTAAAGGTTCTTCGTTCAAGCACTTGATGATCATCAACGGCAAAAGCTTTTCCGGAAACTGATACGGACCGTAATTGTTCGAACAATTCGTGACCAGCACCGGCAGCTTGAAGGTCGTCTTCCACGCGCGGGCTAAATGGTCCGAAGCCGCTTTGGTCGCTGAATACGGCGAGTGTGGGTCGTAAGCTGTCGACTCGGTGAACATCCCGGTTTCACCAAGCGTCCCGTAGACTTCGTCGGTGGAAACGTGCAAGAACCGAAAACGCTCGCGCCGCTCGCCGCTCAAATCGCTGTAGTGACGCAGACTGGAGTCAAGCAAGTTGAAGGTGCCGACGATGTTGGTCTGAATGAAGTCGGACGGTCCATCGATCGAGCGGTCGACGTGCGACTCGGCTGCCAAATGCATGACCGCGTCGGGCGATACATCCTCGATCACTTCGCGCGTTTGTAGGGGGTCCGCAATGTCGGCTTTGATGAACTGATAGCGAGGCGAATCGGCAACGTCCTCCAACGATTGAGGATTCCCCGCGTACGTCAATTTGTCCAGGTTGACCACTTCGTGATCGCTGTCGGCAAGCAGTTGCCGGACCAGATTCGTGCCGATGAAGCCGCAGCCTCCGGTGACGAGAATCCTCATGAATGCTCAAAATCAAGATAGGAACGGGAACAGTCGAAGCCGCCATTGTAGTCGGAAAGTTGAGCAAAGCCGTCAGATTGACTTCCTGGCCTGCGAGGTCGTGCAACGTCTAAGCGCGGCCACGAACATGAATCACTCTCCCTGTGGGAGAGTCGGGCTCTCAGGCCCGGAGAGGGCAAACCGGCTCGCGAAAGTATGATGACTACCGAACTCAATAAAGACCCTCCCCGGCCGCTACCGCGTCCGACCCTCCCGCTGCGCAGGAGGGTGAAGCAGTTCGTTCCAGCAACAACCACTGAAAAGCCGCGCGATCTCGAAGTGAGAGGGTGATGGAGACGCTAGCTCTCGCCGCTCTGAGCCGTGGCGGTTGGTTGCTGCTGATACAACCAGGCAAGCCCGGCAACGGCAGCGATCAGCACGCCGATGCTGACCCATTGCGAAATCGACAAATCCGTCCCAAATTGCCCGCCCTCGTCAACGCGAATCAGTTCCAGCACGAACCGCAGTACCGCATAGCCGGCAAATCCCAACATCATCACGGCACCATCGCGGCGAACAAAATACGACACGCCGCAGAGCAGGCAACACAACAGCAGGGAACAGGCACTGCTCAGAACCTGGACGGCTTGGACAGGCAACGCTCGTTTGGGCAATTGCTGCGGCGACCATCCGTACACCTTGCCGTCAATAACGATCGTCACGCCGGTCCGCACCTGATCAGCAGGAATATCAAGCGGTGCCGTTTCCGCCGATGCCGGGATGCTCGCGATTTGTTCGACGCGATCGCCCACGCCGATGCCAGCTTGTTCGGCCAGACTGCCTGGTGTCACTTCCTCAATCCGCGAAGTGATCGGATCGATTTTCATGCCCAGCAATTCGCCGTCATAGAGCTGGTCCTGGTAGACGGGACTGCCCGGCGGAAATTGAACTGACGCCCAGCCTTCTTCACAGCGTCCACCATAGCAACAACCATTCATCAAACAGCCGATTCGTCCCAGGAAGACGCCGAGAAAAATACACGGCACGATCGCGTCGCCAAGCTTCAAGAGCGGCAATCGATTTCGCGAAATAAAAATCACCGCGGCGATAAAGCCGCCAATGATGGAACCATAGACGACCAAGCCGCCTTCGGTGAAGGCAACGATGTTACGAATCGTTTGCCCCAGACTATCCGTGATGAATTTGTCGCGGTACTGAATCACGTAAAACAACCTGGCGCCAATGATCCCGCCGATGAACACCCAGGGCGCCAACGATAAAATCACTTCGGGGTCAATGCCGCGATTCTTAGCACGGACGGTTGCCAGTCCAACGGCTGCGACGACGCCCGACAACAGCATCACGCCGTAGCCGCGGATCGCCATCCCGACAGGGTCGCCGGCGACATTCTTCAGCTCGACCGCCGGCAGCACAAAAACGATGGCGATCGCGACGATCACCCACATCAAACCTTCGCTGGCGATCACTTCACCAAGCGGTTGCTCAAGCTTCCGCGCCGATAACAGCCGTGCGATCGAACCCCACCGCCACGGCGATCAGCAGCCAGCCGACACCGAAGACCGGCAGACCCGCGATTTCGTGGGGGATCAGAAAGAGCGTTTGACGCATCGCGGATTGTTTGTTCAGGAAGGATGTTTGGGCGGAGTTTCACGCAAGAAAAGGTCAGCTGTCCCGCGAGCGTGCGCGCCATGACGTTCAATGCGAGTGCCATGGCGCGAGCGTTGATCGGCACGGTCCATGGCAGAGACAACCAAACCGCCATTGATCTGGACGCCTGCTCTATTACTTTTCTACGTTCCCCCGTAGTCCCAAGTCCAGATCGCTAGCGGACCGAGAACTCGGAATGGGCCGAAATCAGCCTACCGCTTTGTCACCGCTAAAAAGTGGGGTAAGCATCCTGCTTGCCATTCGTTTTCGTACGGAATTCGCGTTGGGAAAAGGGGTCAGACACCAAAAGCCGGAACGGCCCTCCGGGTGCTTCGCACTTTGATGCGGGAAAAAGGGGTCAGACACCAAAAGCCGGAACGGCCCTTCGGGTGCTTCGCACTTTTGGTGTCTGACCCCTTTTTCCACTCGATGTGACAAAGCACTACCGCCACGCAGACAACAAATCATGAATCGGATCCTTGCCTACACCGGACTCTCCGTCGCTCTCGTACTGATCGGTTTCTCTTTCAGCTTTGCCGAACCCAATGCCGGCGAAGACCCCATGAACCATTCGTTTCAAGTCACCATCCGAGTCTTTGCTGAGGGGGACGGATCACCCGTTGCCGAGCACCTGATTTTATTCGATCAAGGCACGATCTATTCGTTGCCCACCAACAAAAACGAACCGGTAACGGTAGTCAACACTGCCGAGGATCGGGTGATGCTGTTGGACCGAAATACCGGCGTCCACTCGGCCATCAGCACGACGGACCTGGTGAGTATGACTGCCAAGCTGCGATCGAGCGCGTCCAGCGATGCTCTCAAAGAACGACTTGGGATCAATGCCGAAGTCCAAGCGGACGCACTCGGCAACTACTCCGTTGCTTACGGACAGATCCAGTATGCCACGACGACTCAAAAACCGCTCGATCCGGAATTGGCGATTCAATTCGGCAGGTTCGCCGACTGGGCATCGCGTCTGAATATCGCCCAACAACGCGGTCTGCCGCCTTTTGGACGGATGTTGATGAACTCGCGAATTGCCTCCGACGGACGGATTCCATTGGAAACCAACTTGTATTTCCAGCAAAGCGAAGCAACCCAACATTATCGATCGACGCATGAAGTCAGGACCGCACTCAGTCACTCTGGCCGATTACAAATCAATCAAGTGATCAACATGCTCGCGTTGTCCAAGGCAGTACCGCTGCGGGAGTTTCCGCAGTAGCGTTGAAAAGAGATTCGGATTTCGACTCGTTTCCTGGGATCTTCATTGGTCGTGAAGCGACGAAAAACTTATCCCACGGCTGACCGGCCTGCTAATTTAGTGAGCCGCGACGCGTAAGCGGCCGGGCATACGTCATTGCCCGGTGCCTTACGGCCCGCGGCTCACCCATTTCGTTTAAATCAACAGCCTGTTACGCCGTGGGCTACGTGCTGTCGCGGCTTCGCGGCTGTGCGCCGCGGTACTCAGAATGCTAAATCATCAGCCGGCGCTTTTCGCTGCCGATTTCTTCTTACTCGCTTCGCGTCGTTTGATGATTCCCTCCAACTTCTGGCGTTCCGCTTCCAGCACATCGTCCGGAATCTCAGCTGGCGTAACGGGCGATTGATCAATCTGATCGTCAGCTGATAGTTCGCGCATGCGGATGCTGCGGTACCAGACGGGATCACCATGATCTTGCAAGCTCAGGTTTGCACCGCGAGCGTCCAGGTTGCCGCCGCGTTTGGCCAACATGTCGACGTTGAATTTCCATTTCGGATCGGTGTAGTCGAAGCCGATGACTTTCACCCCGTTCAGCCAGTGCTGGACCACGGTGCCTTTGCAAACCACGCGTCCCGTGTTCCACTCGCCGACCGGTTTGGTAGCGTCTTTGCAAGGTTGCATGCAAAAGTACAACGACGCGGCACTGGTACGCGGGTTCTTGCCGTCGTTGTGAACCGCGTTATCCAAAATCTGATACTCATACTGAGTGGGGCGATAGTAGAGGCCGCTGTTGCTGCCCCGAGCGACCTTCCACTCGAATCGCAACTCAAAGTCATCGGGCACCTTGTTGGTCGTGTAGACCAGGCTACCGCCGCGACCGCCACGGGTGATCGCGCCGTCTTCGACCTTCCAGTTACCGGAGTGTTTCCAGCCATCCAAGTTTTCGCCATTGAAGAGCAACGTGAACCCGGCATCTTTTTCCTCGGCAGTGAGCGTGTTGGGATCGGCTGCCACGGCCAAATTCAAGGTAAAGAATCCAAGCAAACAGAGGGTCCAGCGCATGTTGTTACTCGCAGGCAAGTGATGGAAAACGGGAAAGCACGCTGATTATAACGTTGCCGAGGGGATTATTGTGCCAATGGTCGCAACCGCTCGCAAAACAGGTCCAGCAACTTGCGGGTATCGTCGAGGGAAAAGAATTGCGGACTACATCGCATCGAGAACGTCAGCTTTCGTCCGTAGATGCTGGTCGACAGCGTGCAATGCGTCTTTCGCCGCAGCGGTGGCACACCGCTGATTCCTTCCAGTGTGAACTCGTCGCAGCCGACCTTGCCGCGGTTCTTTGGCAATCGGCAGGTGAATCGCCGCGAGGGGTCACCGGCGTTTGACAGCACACCGGTTGCCAGACAAACGTTGCGTTTCAGCACCATTGGCAACAGAAAGGGGACGACCATCGCCGTCGTCAGGCTGTCGATAAACGACTTCTGCAGATTTCCGTTCTTGATTTCCAGGGTCTCCTTGCGAATCCGATCCAACAAGGCCTGCTCGTTATCGATGTCTGCGGATCGAGCGCTAATGAACGTGTAGGCAGTCATGTTGCATGCCGGGATTTCAAAGTCTTGACCGTCGCGCATGTCGGACGGAACCAGAATGCGAAAACTTCGCCGACCGGAATCACCATTCCACTGTCGTACGGTTTGGAACATGTTGCCCAGCATCAAATCGTTTAACGTTGCCCCGCGCGATGTCGCGGATTTTCGCAACGCCGCTAGTTGCTGATTGGAGAACTCTTCGTTCACGATTCCCGGTAGCATGCGCTTCGCTGGTTTTAACGCAGGAGTCTTCAGTGCTGCGACTCGGGTCGAGAATTGTTTCTTAGCTTCGGAGATCGCCGACCAAAATTTTTGCAGTGCGCTATCGTCAGCCCGCATGCTGCGCATCTTGGTGCGCCGCACTTTCAGTTGGGCCGCATCAAAGACACCCAATTCGACCTTGTCGGCACACGACGCCAGTCGTTTCATGTAGCAACCGATCAGGTCGCCGATAAACCGGTACGCGCCGGTACCATCGGTGGTCGCGTGATGAAATTGCATCGTCATGCGGGTCCGATTGTCGGACGCACGTGCCCAAATCCTCAGGCCAGTCGTCTTGCGAATGTCGATGTACTCGCCGCCGTGAAAATCAAGCGGCGTGGTCTCGTCAGCCCAGTCAATCGTCGGCATTTGATCGGGAACGGGAACCCAGCAAGGTTTGTTCTGTTTTGCCGGTTGCACGATCGAGTACAAGAGTGGGTGTCGCTCCAGCGATTCTTCCAGCGCGCAAGCGAAACGTTCGCGATCAAGCTGCCCGGAGAACTCCAATTCGATATAGAACACCATCGGATACTCGGGACTATCGTCGCTGACGAAGTACCAATCGATGGGTGGGAGGTGGAGGGGAAATGTTCGCCCGTATTTCTGCCTGACGGAGTTCATCGAACGTAAAATTGATTCCGGACGCGGGAGGACTCGGGTTGCTCGCTCTTTAACCTAGTTTGCTCATTGGAAATGGCCAATGACTTGAGCGCGGAGAAGCCAATTATCTGAAACAACGACACGAGCTGCAGCGGTTTCTTGTCGCAAAGGGCATACTTTCACGGTGCGCTGCGAAGCCGGCCAGCGCTACGACTGCCTGGTTGCGATCAAGACTTCGCGTTTTCCACCCACGGGGCCGGGCACTCGCTGGACAGCCAGGCCAGCGGCTGTCATCGCCTCACGCACTTGCCGACTGACGCAATAGGTCACCAGTCGACCATCCGGTTTCAAGACGTGCGACAACCGGGAGAACAGATCGGCTTGCCAGAGCTCTGTGTTGCTCTGCGGTGCGAAGGGGTCAAAGTACACCGCGTCGAACATGGGACTGTCGCCGAACGGGTGTGTGATAGCATCGCAAGTGTGAATCGTCACCCTCTGTCGATCGCCGGCCGACCAGAGATAAGTCCCCTCGTCGACGCGAGGTGGCAGACGCTCGCGAAACTCCAAAAAACTCTCTGCCAGGTCTGGATTGCCAATCCACGACCCCGGCTCAAGCTGCCGCAGCACGTCCCCTGGCAACCAATCATGCTCCAACGCGACATAGCAGAGTTCCGATCCGGCCTGGACGGCTGCATCCAGGGTGATCAGCAACCCCATTCCCGTACCCAAGCCGACCTCCAGCACGGCCGCCGACCGCCCCTGCATGATTCGTGCCGCGATGCCGCTATTGTTCAAATAAACGTGAGACGTCTCCGCGACTGCCCCCGACGCGCTGTGATAGGCATCATTGGTGTCGGTCCGGATCAGCGTGCGACTGCCATCGTCCGTTACCTGAATGATGAAATTCTCCAGACGGGTGGGGATCGTTTTTCGAGTGCGAATGGGCATAGCGATTCGACTTAATTGGACGAAATTTGCATCGCTGGAAACCTTGCCGCTACAATGTGCGTAAAACCTACTTGCAGGTCGTTGATTGCTTTTGTCTGTTCTCGATATTGGCAAGCCGCTGTTCTTCTAATCTTCATACTGAATCTTCGTCTGCAGATACTGCTAGAATCAAGAACTCATCTCAAATTAGCTAATTCCGATCGCAGTTTTCCCGGTCTTTTTCAACCTTCTCATCACTAACCGTCACCCCGGCCAATTCGACTTCGAGCATCTGCCCGACAGATCACTTTTCACACCCATTGTCGGGTGAGCATCGGTTTTTAAAACTACGTGCACGCCAGCAACATGGAAGCGCCAATGTATACCCGCGAAAACCTATCGGGTGCGACGCACTGTGACGACACCGCGAACGAGTCCATGCTGCCAGATCAGCAGACGATTGGGACCTCGCCACCACCGGCGACTGACGACTGGTCTCAATTACTTGATCGAATCGAATCGGTCCGCAACCGACTGCAACACGTCATTCGCGGCAAAGCGGATGTCATCGACTCGGTGCTGACCGCGGTGTTGGCCGAGGGTTCGGTGTTGCTGGAGGACGTCCCGGGGGTTGGCAAGACCACGCTGGCAAAATCGCTTGCCACGCTGATCGATCTGGACTTTCAACGTGTGCAATGCACGCCCGATTTGTTGCCGGCCGACATACTGGGAAGTTCGATCTTCCAGCCGGCGACGGGCGAGTTCCAATTTCGCTCCGGTCCCATCTTTTGTGATCTGCTGATCGCCGACGAGATCAACCGTGCCTCTCCGCGAACCCAAAGCGCACTGCTGGAGGCGATGGCTGAATCGCAAGTCACCATTGACGGCAAGCGATACGACTTGAAACAGCCGTTCCTCGTCATCGCGACTCAGAATCCGAGCGGTTTTGAAGGCACCTTTCCACTGCCCGAATCGCAGCTGGACCGCTTCCTGTTGCGGTTGTCGATGAACTACCCCGATACCGAGAGCGAGATTGATTTGCTGATGGATCAGGCTGTCGATGATCCCTGCGATTCGCTCGAACCTGTCATGCATCGCGACGAGTTGGTGAAACTGCAACAAAGAGTGCGCCACGTGGTGGTTGATCGCAAAGTTGTGGAGTATCTGGTCGATCTGGTGGGTGCAACGCGGCGCGACTCACGCCTTCGTGTCGGCTGCAGCCCCCGAGGCTCGAAGATGTTGCTGCGGGCGGCCCAAGCTCGGGCGATCCTGTCAAAACGAGACTACGTGTTGCCTGATGATATCCAGGCGGTGGCAGTCGAGGTCTTGGTGCACCGCGTTACCCCGCGAAGTGTTTCGGCGCATCCAGACGAAGTCGCTCACGTGATCAACGAATTGCTTTACCAAACCGAGGTGCCGGTGTGAGCGACGTGCTGACCACGAAGAAAATGCGTCGCCTGCCCAAGGCAGAGGGCTTGGGAACGGATGGGAAAGGAGATGCGAGTCTGCAGCGATCGGTGCGTCGATCCGCCATCAAGTTGCTTTCCTCATTGCTGCGAATTGTCGTTTTTATCGCTCTGGCGCCATGGCGACTGTTGCGGGCGATTCGTTACAGCATGACGACCGCGTCAGTCTCGTTGTTGCTGGTCGGCATCATGACGCTGAATATCATTTGGGGTTACCCCTGGACCGGTATGTTTGCGGCTTCGATTTCGTTGATGTGCGTTGGCTTGCTGGCGAATTTCTGGATGCGGCCCGGACTGCGCATCGACTTTTCTTTGCCCTCGCTGACGCCTGCCGGGCAGCCCTGCAATCTTGTCGCGCACGCTACGAACATTCGTCGCATCCCCGCCCTTGACTTCTCGATTGGACTACGATCCAAAAGCGAACCTCGGCGACAGCGTGGACAAGTCCGGGAGAGGGAACAACTGATCGAGACGAGCCCAGCGGTTTACTACGGCATCGTCCGGCCTGGTGATCGAATTGATGTTGCATCTTCGGTCGTATTTCATCGTCGCGGCATTCAGACGTTACCAGACGTGGTGGTCACGACCACTTTTCCCTTTCACTTGTTTCGTTGTCGTCAAGTCATCGCAGCAAACACCACCATCGCGGTCACGCCGCGACCGCTGGTCGGCGACGAAGACGTTGCTTCGCAGGCTTTGCTGCACGCCGTCGGCGGTTGGTCGCATCGTCTGCTCTCCGGCGATGCACTCGATTACACCGGCAGCCGTGAGTATCAGCCGGGCATGCCGGTTCGACGCTGGGACTTTTCGTCCTGGGCCAGGCTTGGACGGCCCATTGTCCGCGAATTCCAATCGCCGTCCATGCAATCGGTGTTCTTGTTGGTCGACACGGGCGTTGCCGACGAACAAAGTGCTGACCAAAGTAATCTACTGATGGAACGCGCTCTGTCGCTCGCGTCAACGGCGATGATCGACTTGATAGGCAAGTCGATTCGCATCCAGTTGTACGTGACCAGTGAATCGCCATCGAAGCGACACGGTCAGGGTAACGTGCGTGCCACGGCAACCGACATTGCAGCCGTTGCAAATCCGCTTAGCCCAGGCGGAGTCGACTGAATCGACGACGGCTGATCAGCGTATTCGCCAAGTTTTGTCGGAGGATTCCGGTGGCCCGGCGCTTCTGATCACGCCACGCCGGCATGCTGAGGCAATCGATGATCTAATCGGCAGCATCGATGTGATTTGCGTTGACCGCCCGGATCAAGGCGAACTGGCAGCGAGCGCCAATCCGAGCGGCAAGAATGGCCAGATTCGTTTGGATCCTTCACACGATGTTCGAAACAGCAAACCCGCTGTTCACGCCATACGCCCCCTTGCCGTCCACGGGAGTTCTTGATGAACAGCGACGCGAAATGGCTGATTCCGGGGTTGCTTGGTGTACAAGCCGCGTTTATCGGATCGACATTCGGGACCTGGTACACCTGCTTGGTGTTGTTCAGCGTCTTTGCGTTTTTCGCATGGTTGCACAGTCGCTGGTTGCGTCATCACACAAGTCGAATTCGCATTTCAAGCTCGCTACGCTGGCTCGGGAACTCCGCGCTCTATCTGTCCACAGCTTTCGTGATTTTCCTATGGCGATACGGCGACTACGCCGGCGAGACCATCAACCCGATGGCGTTTGCGTTTGATGCGGTCGCACACACGGCACTCGTGGCTGCCTTGTTGTTGTGGACCATCCATCCCCTTGCCGGTCATCCCGCGATGCTTGCCTTCGGTCTGTTGGTCGTTCTGCTTTGCGTCGCCGCCGGGGGTGCCAGTCACTCAATGGCTGGCCAAATTGCCGTCGCCTTGGCTGCCACGATTGGGTACGTCTTCAGTGCCAACTATATTTTGGGTCACCGCGATCGATCGGCAGCCAGTCAGCTGAGCCACGGGGCCAATCCAACGACCCGGAGCGGTCTTTCGCAGATCGCAGGGACTGCTGATGCGGGGATTGCCGACTCGGGCCGAATCGGAATTCTGTTTTCGCTGCTGGTCCTATCCGCAGTCTTGATGACCACCAGCGCGATCGCACATGTCACCGATTACGTCCTGCCCGACGTTCAAAAAACGCTGCACAACCAGCTAACGAATTCGTTAGAAGCGATCCAAGACCAGTCGGTCATCAGCAGCTCACGCTACGTGCGAGGTAGTCGCATCGGTTCGATTCGCAAACACATGTTAGCGGACCCGACTGCGGTCGCACTTTGCGCCTACGCGACGTCGGCCCCGGGCTATTTGCGAGGAACGGTGTTTGATGTTTACCAGGATGGACGTTGGGCAGCAATTTCAAATCACCGCTTGCCGAATCAAATGGCATCACCGTCGATCGACGCGCGCGACGTGCTACCGTCGGGTCAAGGCCTGACGCGATTGCAGGGGCGTGCCAGCCGAACGCTACGGCGTTTCTTTTTGTATGAACCCCGCGACGAGCGGATTGCGTCGATCGAAATACACAACGATCCGCTCAAAGGCCCGGTGATTTTTACACCGTTGGCAACGCGTTGGGTGGAAGCAAGTTCCAGGGCAATTACCGTCAGCCATCACGACGTCATCCAAGCCGGTGTCAACATCGCCAATCCGTATGTTTGCGGCGTCGCGAACACATCGAATCGCGAATCAGTCCAGCCGCGGCGCCGCAGTTTGCTGTTGCAAATCCCTCCGGGTATCGAGTCGCAAATTGGCGAGTTGTCCCGTTCAATCTGCGCTTCGCATCCCGCCGCACCGGCCAAGGCGAGTGCCGTCAGCGGATACTTGCGAGAAAACTATCGATACTCGCTGACTGAAGTTCAGCCGCGGTCGGCCGTCGATCCGATCGTCCAGTTTTTGCGAAGTAAACACGCCGCGCATTGCGAATACTTTGCCACCGCGACGGTGCTGCTGCTCCGTGCCTCCGGAGTTCCCGCCCGATACGTCACCGGTTACGTGACAAGTGAATACAGCGACGAAGAAGCGAATTGGGTCGCCCGGAATCGCGATGCGCACGCTTGGGTGGAGGCGTACGATGACATCACTGGCCATTGGTTTCCCGTGGAATCAACTCCGGGGCGCACTTACGAATCTTTGTCTTTAGAGGGCGCTAACTCGGACTTTTTTACCAAGTCCAACAGCGGACAGTCGGACGACGACCATGCTGACGATTCTTGGTTCAGCCTCGTTTGGGCGTGGATGACGTCAATGCGGGCAACGGACCCGCTGTTTGCAATCTTTCGATTCGGACAGATTCCGTTCTTCTGCGTGCTCGTTTTCTTGCTTTGGAAGAGCATCCGTCGGGGCTATGACAACGAAGCGAATCCAGAGGACGTCAAGAGCAAACAGATGCTGCAGCGCATCGACCGCAAGCTCAAGAAGCTTTCGCTGATCCGTCAGCCCCACGAGACCTTGCATCAATTCGCATTACGCATTGAACACGCCGTGGCGACCGAGATGGTTGATCCAGATCGGCATGGTGACTTCCTGAAACAAGCCGCCAGTTGGTATCGCCAGTACGCAGCGGCACGCTATCGCGGCCAGCTGCCGATGCCGTTTGGACAAGCAGCTTAGTACTGCCGGGAAAATCAGTGGCGTAAGCTTCCAGCTTGCGAATCTAGCCTACGCAAGCTGGAAGCTTACGCCACTTCGTCAGGTTTTTGCACCTGTCCCCGTCAGCATATCCATGTCTGTCCCGGTGGGTGGTAGTCGCAGGCGAAAACAACTGCCGCAGAGGTCTCCTGAATCCAAGACTTGAATCTCTCCACCGTGCTCGCGCATGATTTTTTCACTCACGGGCAATCCCAAGCCGGTTCCCCGTGCGCCCTTACTGGACTCGAACAGCGAGAAAATCTTCTCGCGCTCCGCCGGGGCGATCCCGGGGCCGTTGTCGACCACGTCGATATACCATCCCAGCGTCGGATCAAAGCCGGTTTTCACCAACACGCGCGGTGTCTCTCGGGGCTCACCGGCAGTCTCCGTCGTGTCATCCACAGCGAAATCCGTCTCGTCCGCCGTGTCTCCAGTTCCGGCGGCGGCATCAATCGCATTGGTGACCAGATTCAAAACCGCGCGGTGCATGGCATCCGGATCGAACATCGCTTGGGGAATATCCTTTGACAAATCGGATTCCAAACTCACTCTCATTTCGTCGGCTCGCGATTGCATCAACTCAACAACATCGCGAGCTGTTTCGTTCCAGTCTGCTTCCACCTTCTCCGGCTCTCGTTCTTTCGAGAACGTCAACATGTCCAAAACAAGATTCGAGATTCGTTGTTGGTTTCGATCGACCATTCCCCAGCCGCGTCGCACAGCCTCCGAATCATCTCGATCCAAGCCGGCTTCGATCAGGTAGCTGCCGCCACGGATGCCTTGCAAGATATTTTTGATGTGATGTGAAAGCGTTGCGATCGTTTGCCCCATCGCAGCCAAACGTTCGCTTTGCACCAACGCCGAATAGTAAAACGTGTCTTCGATCGCCAGCGCCGCTTGATGGCCGATGGCCGTGATCAAGCGCAGGTGATCGTCGTTGAATCGTTGCTGAATGCCGGTCGCAATTCGCTCGCCGGGCGAAATGTAGGTGTCGATGTACAACGCGCCGACGATTCCATAGCGACCTTGCAAGGGCACGCAGATCGCTTCACGAACGCCGGCCTGAACGATGGATGCGGCGTTCTCGAATCGGTCGTCATCACGGGCATCGCTGGTCCGCACGCCTTTCTTGTGCTCCATCACGTAATCCAAAATCGTGTGACTGATCGCGAGACGATAATGCTGTGGTTGATCATCATCGACACGTGCACGGTCGCAGCGCGCGGCCGGTTGCAATTCACTGGACTCGGGATCCCGCAACATGATGCAGCCACGGTCCGCTTCGACCCAGTCAAAGACCAGCCGCAGAATCCGATTCAGCAGTTCATCCAGATCGTTTGCCCGCCCCACGGCAATCGCAGTCAAATACATGACCTCCAACGACCGATCCGCTCGACTGAGGACCGCGCTGTCGCTTAGATCCAAACTTTGTGATTTTGTTGCCGGCGGAGAAATCTGCGAGACAATCCGGCTCCTGTCGTTTTCGCGCGCCTGACGCACGATGTCGACACTATGAGCCGCTTCCATCGCCGTCGGCTGTCCCGTGCCGGTATAAATCAGCAGCGTGCCGCCAATCTCAATGCGGTCTCCGCTGGCGAGCTTGTGGCGAGCAATTTTTTCGCCGTTGATCTTGGTGCCGTTACTGCTGCCCAAATCGACCAGTTCACAGCCGGTCTGCTGGTCAACATGGATCTCCGCGTGATTGCGGGACGCCTCGGTATCCAACAATTGGATGTCACTGCCGGCATCGCGACCGATACGATAAACAAGATCGGAAAGCTGAAAATGCTTTCCTTGATCGCGGCCACGAACAACAAACAGGGACGGCATGAAGCAACGGGCAGCCAGGGCTGCCAAGCGAAGGAATACTCATGGGTGAGCCGTCAGGATAAAACAGCAGAGACACTCTTGCTAGGAGCGGACCGGACGCTGCGACAATCAAATCAGACGAAAAACCTCACCGATGGGGTAACGATTCTTTGACCCCAAACGATTAGACTGGTGTTACTTCAAGCCTGGAAACTTTGGGGCGCCCGCATCCTGAGACTTCAACCCTCGGAAATCTCGCGAATTAGCTGCCCTCGAAGTCAAGCTTGATCGTCCACGAGGCCGTTTTCGACACCCTTTCCGTTGAGGTTTGCTTTGGTTCAGCCGCCACCCATCGAATCGGAAGATGATTCTCAGTCTGCCGCTCAATTGGTCAAAGCCTGTGAAAAAATACGTGAACAGGTCGCGCAAGTCGTTGTCGGCCAGGATGCGGTCATCGAACAACTGCTGATCGCGATCCTGGCGCGGGGACATTGCTTGCTGGAAGGCGTGCCCGGGCTGGCCAAGACGCTGATGATTCGCACGCTGGCCGAGTCGATGCACCTGACGTTTCGGCGGATTCAGTTCACGCCCGACTTGATGCCCGGCGATATCACGGGCACGGAGATCATCCAGGAAGACGCCGAATCCGGACGCCGCAAAATGGTCTTTGAACGAGGGCCGATCTTTACGCAGATGCTGCTGGCCGACGAGATCAACCGGACGCCGCCCAAAACGCAAGCCGCGTTGCTGGAGGCGATGCAGGAGCATGAGGTGACCGCCGGCGGAAGACGTACCGGCTGGACGAACCGTTTTTTGTGCTGGCGACGCAAAACCCGATCGAACAGGAAGGCACCTATCCACTGCCCGAGGCGCAACGCGACCGGTTCTTGTTCCACGTGGTGGTTGACTATCCATCGCGCGATCAAGAGGCGGAGATCGTCGACCGCACCACATCGACTTTCAACGCAGCGGTCAAGGCCGTCGTCAGTGGCGAGGAGATCATTCAATTCCAACGCACCGTTCGTCGCGTCCCGTTGCCGCCGCATGTCAAAGATTGGGTGCTCGATACGGTTCGCTCCGTTCGTCCTGGTGACGAATTGAGCAAGCCGTGGACCAAGGAACTGGTCGAGTGGGGACCGGGACCGCGGGCGAGCCAGCAATTGGTGTTGGCATCCAAGGCTCGGGCACTGCTGCACGGTCGTCCGCACGTAACGATCGATGATGTGCAAACGCTGGCACTCCCGGTGCTGCGACATCGCATCGTGCCGACATTTGCTGCCGAAGCCGACGGGATCACCGTCGATGACTTGATTCACCGCTTGATCGAAGAGCAGGCCGTCCAACCGGCAAGCGTGCTGTAAGGATCTGCCTGTCCTAACCCAAGATCTCCGCTCGCAGCTGCTTCAACAGCTCGATGGCTTGGCCGATCTCTTCGCGCTGCCGCTGCGGATCTTGCGGGATCTCGCGTTCAATCGTCAACGGACCGTCGTAGCCGATCTCTTTGAGGGTGACCAGGTAGTCGCGAATATTCACGTCACCGTCGCCCAGCGCAACTTCGGCACCCCAAGTTTGGCCCGGCTTGTCGCTCCATGTCCCGTCTTTGCAGTGCACGCTGCGGACGTGCGCGCCGACAGCGCGCAGCGCATCGATTGGCTGCCCCGTTCCGTAAAGAATCATGTTGGCCGGATCAAAATTGATCTTCAAATTCTCACGTTCAACCTGTTTGATGAACTCCAACAAGCCCTGCGGCAGTCTCTTGCCCCGTTTCCAAATGCAGAAACTGGTCGTTGTCCGCACAGTGATCGCATAACTGCCGCGTCACGTCGACGATGTCACTATAACCTTCCGCCTAGGATCGTGCGGGATGAAACCCAGATGCAGGGCCACGGTGTCACAACCAAGCCATTTGGCAAAATCAGCGATCTGAAACATCTCTTCCAATCGGCTTTGCCTGGTCTCCAGCGGAACCAAGCCGACCGTCTTAACGACCGTCGGAATGTCGGCGTAACTCTCGCCCTCGAAGCCGCCAAAGACCGCCGTGCATTTGACGCCCAGTCTCACTCAACTGGGCTTTCAGTTGCTCTGCCGACTGCTGATTGCGTTTGTCCGCCGTGCGGTGCGTGCAGCTGAATGGTCGGCACCCCCAGTTCGGAGATCACGTCCCAGGCGACCCCAAGTCCCGCGTCGATCGAGGCAAATACGCCGATTGGCCAAGATTCCATATTGTCCTCTGAAAAAGAAACGAACTCAAGCGAGCCAAAATCGTAGCGAATTCACGTCGGCACGTCAGTTACCGACACGAAAGTTTCAGGATCTCGCGCCCAATCGAGAGCTCAAATGGGGCTAGAATCGTAGGCAACGACACTTGCACGAGGAGTGAAATGTCCAACGAAATCTCTCATGAGCGAAAAACCGCGTACTACGTTGGCACCGCGATCAGCATCGTCGGCTTGTTGATCTTCCTGTCGATCTTTATCAGCAGCGCGATGAACTTCGGGAATTTCGCCAACTTTGACGGCCAAGTCCGTTCAATCGCCTTTCGCGGAATCGGCGGCATGATCCTGATCATGGCGGGCCAAGGAATTCGCGCGGTGGGTGCCAGGGGCTTGGCTGGATCGGGAGTGATTCTGAATCCTTCACGAGCGCGCGAGGAACTGAAACCGTACAGCAACATGGCCGGCGGCATGCTGGGCGACGCGTTGGAAGCATCCGACCTGTCGGATCATCTCGGTGGCGGCGGACGTGGAGGCGAACACGTCGTGATGATCAAATGCCTGAAGTGCGGAAGGCTGAACGAAGAAGATTCCAAGTTTTGTCAGGAATGCGGAGCATCGTTCAAGGCGGACTCGAATTCGTGAGGTGAAGAAGTGACGAGGGCGCAGGGTGTGGTTCAGGATGGCCAGCGACGGCTTGTCAAAGCGATCAAACCAGCGATCCGCGAACAAGTCGAAAGTGAATTCTCCGAGCAGTGGAACTCCGCCGGATTGCTTCGCCGCTTGTTGCTGACAAGAAAGATCCGCAAAGAGATCGGGAAACGCATGAATGCGAAAGTTGACAAGAACTCGCTCTACTAACCTCATCCACAACATTGCGCTGGTTCTCTGCCGTCCGCGGCAAATCCAGCCTGATTGTCAATGTCACGATATCGCCGGCACTAGCGTTTCTAGGTCGCACGCACCGAAGGACACTGACTGAGGATTCTTCGTTGCTCCGAGACAACTCGCTGAAACGAAATGCCCTCGAGCGGCGCGATGATCAGATCGTGTCTCTCGCACCGAAGCACCACACCCGAAATGGAAAGCGTGTCGCCGTCCACGAAGACGATTTCGCCAGACACTTCATCGCCGATCCCAAATTCAAACCGGTCCGGACAACGAATTCGCATCCCACCTTCGGAAATCTCGGGTACGACAAACCGCTCGTCAGCGATCTGAAGTGTTGGCATCATCGTCGCGGGATAGGCGAGTCGGTAATATCTACGGTGATTGTCCCGATTGTCTGACATGGCTGAGTGCCCCATAGAGCCGTGAACAGCTGAAGACGAGCATTGAAGGATAGCTCGCGATCAGAATCGGTAGGCGACTTCCCCACCGCGAAGCGATTCGGAGAGATTTTAAGCGAGGTTGGTCCTGACGATTGCAGCGATTGTTGGTGCTCGGTCGAGTCGACGGCGTTGGACCTCGCTCGCTTCGGTTACAATCGCCTCGATCAAGACATCGTGTATCGAGTGGAACGAATGAGTGAACAGACGAGTCGTCCGTGGCTGTTGGCCGAATGCAATTACGGATTCATCAAGTCGCAGGACATTCGGGTAGCCGTGCTGCCGCTGGGCGCGACCGAGCCGCACAATTTGCATCTTCCCTATGGCACGGACGTCTACGAAGCCTCGATCATCGGCCAGAAAATCTGCGAACAGGCCTACGGGCGCGGCGCCAAGGTCGTCTTGTTGCCCACAATTCCATTTGGCGTTCAAACCAACATGCGTCGACTTCCGTTGGCGATCAACATCAATCCCGCCACGCTCGATCTGTTTGTCGCCGACATCGTTCACTCGCTACGCAACTCCGGGGTCGAAAAAATTCTGTTGCTGAACAGCCACGGTGGCAATGACTTCAAGCCCTTGCTGCGAACGTTGGCCGGCGATGACATCCAATTGTTTCTGTGCGATTGGTACAAAATGGTCGCTGATGTCTATCAGACAATCTTTGAGCATCCGGAGGATCATGCCGGCGAAATGGAAACTTCCCTTGCGCTGGCTTACTTTCCGCAGCTGGTGGAAAAGAACGAAAACGGGAGTCTGCGCGCGGACGATGGGGAGACGCGAAAATCGCGATTCAAGGCGGTCAACGAAGGTTGGGTGCAAATCACGCGTCGTTGGGATTTGCTAACCACCAACTGCGGGTCGGGCAATCCACATCAGGCATCGGCGGAAAAAGGTGAAAAGATCATGCAAGTGATCACGACGCGGCTGGCCGATTTCCTCGTGGAACTGTCCAGTACCGACCTCGATGACGAGTTTCCTTTCTCGTAGGCCAGGACCCGTCCTGGCGCCGAATCCTGTCAGGCACAGTTCCTGGCCC
>CAVQPV010000067.1:0-68893 GCA_963714715.1 Pirellulaceae bacterium
GCCACCACCGGCGGCGGCAGCCTAGGCGTGGCGATGGCGAGGTCCAGGGCGTGATCAATCGCTTCCTGTTATGACGCGCTTGCGCATCCAACAGTTTGCGGACCACGTGCAAAGGAAAGCTAACGCGCGAGGTACAACTTTATCCTACTGGGATTCTTCGTTGTCCAGAGTCAAATTTGCGGCAACGTCGGCGGAAACTGACAACTCGAGCCGGCGAGGACGTCGCAGCGGGTGAACTAAATTTCCTCTTTGCGTGCAGTGGTGCCGTTGCAACCAGTACACGTCAGCAAGTTGGCTGAATTCCTGATCTGCTGAAGTTGGACAACCCCGCGCGGATTGCTCGCGATCAGCTATGCTGATGTGGTGCTGCTTTGTACGCCACCTCACTTTCGTCCCATGCATCTGCGCGAGGTACTCGAAGCAGGCAAACATGCCTTCGCGGAGAAACCGGTTGCGGTAGACGCGTTTGGCGTGCATTCCGTACTGCAGTCGAGCAGTTCGTACATCAGTAAGACCCCCTGTGCTAGTGGAGAATGGCGTACAGAACGCCCATGATGACGAACAGGATCGCCGCCATGACGCGAGGGTCGGTGAGGGTTCCTTCCATTTTGCCGCGAAGTGCGTCCAGCGGATGATTCCAGCACAGGTTGTCCGTCTGCTGCTTGGTCGGTGCCGGGGTCAGCAGACTGACGACGACGTAAACGGCGCTGGACATCAAAAACAGGTACCAGCCGACCTGCATGAACGGGATGCCGAGACGCCCAGCGATGATTTGCTCGCTGCCGACCAGCGGGATGTCAATCGCCAAGTAGGCGAGGCCAATCACCACGTTGAAGATGAGGGCGGCCAGGGCCCCGTGCTTGTTCCCGCGTGGCCAGAAGACACCCCACAGAAACACAGTCGTGATTCCCGGCGCAAACGCCATGGGGATCTTGTTGATGGCCTCGAAGATGCTGCCGAACTTTCCGCCCTGCGTTGACCAGGCCATGGCCAGAACCACAACAACGCCTGCCGTGATCCGACCGATCAACACCAGCTTGGCGTCAGACGTGTCGGGTCGCAGACGCTTCACGATGTCCTCGGCCGTCAGTGTCGCGGTGCTGTTCAGCGCGGCTTCGATCGTACTCATCAGCGCCGCCAGCAGCCCGGCCGCCATCAGGCCACGAACACCCACCGGAAGCAACTCCTTCATCATCACCATCAACGTGGCGTCGTTGTCGTCCCCGATTTTATCTCGGAACAGCACGTAACCAATCACACCTGGCAGCACCATCACAAAGACCGGCAGGATTTTCAGGAATCCGGCGAAGATCGCACCGTCGCGGCCGTCCTTCTCGGTCTTGGCGGCAAGGATCTTCTGCACGATCGTTTGGTCGGTACACCAATACCAGATGCCCAAAACCGGATAGCCGAACAAAATCGAGTACCAGGAGAACTCGCGGAGTCCCAGGCTACCCGGTGCATTGGCATCCTTGATCGGCTGGACCATACTGAGTTGATCTGGTTGACAGGCAGCCTTGAAGTCAGCCCAGGACTCCACGCCCACGCTCGGCGGCGCTTGGATTCCGGCAAAGGTCAGGATCGCTGCGCCGGTCAGTAGCAGTACCGCTTGAATTGCATCGGTGATCATCACGGCCTTCAGAACCGCCGAGGATCGTATAGATGGCCGTGATCACCGAGATTCCAATGATCGAGACGACATAAGGAATCCCGAAGAGCTCTTCCAACACAATGGCCCCGGCATACAAGCTGATGCCGATATGTACCAGCAATGCGGACATGATGAAAATGCCAGCCAAGAAGGTTCTCGCACGGCGGCCGTAACGCTTTTCGACGTACTCGGGAAGCGTGCTGATCTTGCTGCGGAAATAGAACGGGGCGAAGACAATCCCCAACAGGATCAGGCAGAAGGCCGCCATCCACTCGAAGTTGCCGATCACCAGCCCGTCTTTGTATCCGGAAGAAGCCAGACCGACGAGGTGAATCGTGGATATGTTGGCACAGAACAGGCCTGTGCCGATGATCGGCCAACGCAGCGACCGACCGGCCAGGAAGAACTGGTCCGACGACGTGTGCTTTCTGTACCCAGCCAGGATGCCGACCGTCATGATCCCGATCAGATAGGCGATGACAATGATCGTATCAATGGTGGAAATGGAACCGTCTGGCATTGGGCGCTCCTAGCAGCGAACCGACAAAATGATCACGGAACATTCCTCCGTGATCCCACTGCTTTTTAACACGGGCTGAAGGATCTTGGTAACCTCGGCAACGAGCGTGGGATGATACGGCTCAGGATTTGACCTGGACAACTGCAGTGCCAGTTTGTGATGTTTGTTCTCTGCTGGGAGGAGCTGCTTGGAAAGAAGGTTTCAAGCCTGATGACAATCCACTCAATGGGAGAAGCGGGAACAGGGTCGGCGGTAACACCTGGCTGCTTTTGTCGATCGCGCAGCCAATTAGCAACTTGCGATAACTGCAGTAGGTCGGACACGCCGCAGCGGGTTAGTTAACGTGCTGCCGAATCAACGCACGCTAAAGGCACAGATGTTGCCCTAAAGCAACTCCACTCGGTCAGTCTCATCTTGCAGAAGTTGGACCAACCGACGCTGTCCTCTGAACCTGAGTGGTCACATATCGCGCCGAACTACAGGCCCGAAGTACGGATTCTGTTCGACAATGGTTACGTCCTGGCTCATTGAGAGTCGGGCGTGCCCCAGGCGGCGCGAGCGAACGCTTCCAGGTCGCCAAAGTTGCTCCGCCAAGTCGTGTACATGACTCCGTTGACGTGATCTTCGGGGCCTGCTTGAAGCAGCCAGTTTCGGATCTCGGTCGGTGCGTGATCGTAGTAACCGGCCAGGATCTGCGTGTGTCCGCGCTGGCCAAAAAATGGCAGACTTTCCCTGGCATGTCCGTGATTCCAGTTGATGATCGTGACGTCGGCTGGCAGCCCTTCCCATGAACCGGCGAGATTGCCCCGCACGAGGTAGTAGTTGTCACGCGCATTGTGATGCGTGTCGAACATGTCGCTCCAGACGCAGATCTGCGCTGTTGACTCTGCTGCCTGATGATCTCGATGCTGCGTCGAACGTTGTCGGCCAGGAGTTGTCCTGCCGACTTCCCCGATTGCTCATCTGCGGCACTCCAGTTCGCCACGCGGATTTCGTCATGGCCCAGCATCCAGAGCCGGGGCGAAAACAACTCGTCAATCCGCCGCACCTGATCCGCCAGAATGTCGAAGACCTTCGGATCGGACAGTGAACAGCAGACCTGTGCGTCGTGAATGATGACCGCGTGGTAGTAACTGACCCTCAGCGATTGTCCGTCGCGAATCCTCGAACCGGGGACCACCGTCAATTGCGGCGGAGCGTGGTAGACCGTGTATTCGCCAGCGTAGGGGACATTGCCCAGTCGCGGATCGTGCAGCGGAGCGAAGTCGCTTCCCTCCTCGTAGCGAAGCGTCCCGTCTTCGTTGGTGACGACGAGCGGACAGGCCTCGCGACGTACCAGATTCACAAACGGTTCTTCAACCACACGAGCATCGTCCATCCACAGCCTGCCGCCCTGGCCATCCCAGACGCCGATGTAGAACAAAACTTCCCGGCTCTCTAGGCTGTTGAACACAACATGGTGCTCCGTCCAGTCCTGGTCTCGCTTCACGCCCAAGTGATTGTACGACAGGACGCGACCACCTTCGCCAATGGCAAACATCCGCACATCGGCAGCCGATTCGAAACCTTCGGTCCTGATCCAGACTGAGGCGTGGTACTGCGTGAACGGACGAACCGAGAGCTTCTTGTTCACGCGGCGATTGCCTCGAACGCCCGGCGGGTTTTCGATCCTCAGGGAAGCCTGGCCACCGTGTTTGATCTGCCGATCGACGAACGTCCCCTGACCCGGTTCATCCTGAAAATTCCACCCGGAGAACAGATGGCCCCGAAACTCTTCGAAGTCGCCTGGGATCATGTTCTGTGTCGGTCCAGGGAGTTGGCCCCGGCCATCGCGGAGCACCATCGGCATGTTTCTGACCGGGAGGCCTTCCGCGAGATTCGGATCGTGAGCCAAGATCCCCGCGCTGTAGCCAAAGGAGCCGATCGACGGAACCAGTTCCAACTCCAGTTCCTCAGACAGGGCCCGGATCCGCTGCGCGTTCCGAAAGAAGTTGTCGGTGACACGATCGAGTACATTCAGCTTGTAGTCCGCCAGCACCATCCCGTTGTAACCCGCAGCCTTCGCGCGTCGCAGCACAGTCTCAAGCCGATCGGCGTTCTCCGTCACCTGCAGATTTGTCTGCACATACACCCAGCGCCGAGTCAGCGTTTCGCCCGCGGACGCCAGTTGCACAATCACGAGCAGCCACGCAGCCACTCCGGTCATTATCCATCGCAAACGACTCTTCATGAACAACCTCTATCGCCTTCGCAAGCCAGATTGACTCAACGGCCAAAGCGTTCCCCGCGAATCAGCTCATCGACTCATCGCAGTAATTCAATTGCCGACTGCCGGAGTGCATCGATTCCCAGCAGTATATGACAATCATACTCGCTGGAACCCACTTTGGTGGCGATTCGTGCATACCTGAACGACCCAAGTGTGTTAGCAACACGAGTGTCGATGCGTCGGGAGATGTGGCCGTGGTGCGAGAGAAAGACAGCCAAATAGCAAGTCAGGCTCCGAAACATGTCCGGTTAGCCAGCGCAAGTACCGACTCGAGTCGCGTCGCATCGCTCTCCAAAGCGATCTGTGCGACCGTCTTGGCGATTGCGGCGGAGCTGAGTCAGCTGGGAAAGACTTTTCGCGGCGACTTTGGCAGGCAGGTTTTGCCTTCAACAGCCTTTCGTTGCACCGGCGCAGGTGAATTTTTTTGCAGCCCCGAGTCTCGTTCTTCCTGGTCATCCGAAGAACCAGGTCGACAACTTCTTGATTGATACGGGGCCGCCTCGTACCGTGACGCGAATTGCTAAGCTGCGCGGATGGAAATGCGAAAGTCTGGCAACGCCAAATCGTTATAATCACTGCCTTTTCATGTCGGATGCGTGTTTGGATGGCACGGCCTCCGAGTGGCTCGTTAGGCCGTGCCGCTGAGTCAGGAAAGAACTTCGGCAGCGGACGCAATGCCGGGCAAGCAGTGATCATGCCGGCGAATTCTTTGCGAGTAGGTACATTCAGGAGGATCAGACCGGAATGAGCATGGGACAAACGAGCGGCATCCGCAGAACGCTGGATTCGCAGCGCGATAGGCGAAACAAGAATGACTGACCAACAACAAGAACCGATCGACGACCAAGCACTAGCACTAGCCGAGCTGCGCGATAAGATCGACGACGTCGACTGTCGCTTGATCGAACTGCTCAACACCAGGGCCAAACTGGTTGTCGATGTCGGCAAGCTTAAACGTGGGACAGGTATTCCGATTTATGCTCCGCATCGTGAGGCGGCCGTGTTGGCTAGAGTGATCGGCTCGAACAAGGGCCCTTTGCCGGATCGGACCATCGAGGCCATCTACCGGGAGATGATGAGCGGCAGCTTTTATCTGGAACAACCGCTTAGAATCGGTTACCTCGGTCCGGAAGGCAGTTATTGCCACGTCGCCGCCATGCGCCATTTTGGTTCGAGCGTGGAATTCGAAAACTTGCGGGCTGCCGAAGGAGCATTTGTCGAGGTCTCGCGCGGCCATGTGAACTATGCCTTGGCACCGATCGAGAATACGACTGGCGGAGGGATTACGGAAACGCTGGACGCTTTTGCCCGCTACCACGACGCGGTGAATATCTACGGTGAAGTGCAGCTCGAAGTGCATCGCTGTCTGTTAAGTAGCGCTCAGCCACACGAAATCGAGCGAATCTACGCCACCCAAAATGTGTTCGGATACTGTCGCAAATGGTTGGCTGTTCAATTTCCCCAGGCCGTGCAACGAACAACCGCTTCCACCGCCGACGCCGTCGACCAGGCTTTGAACGACGGGGCAGATGGCCATACCAGCTCAGCTGCTATCGGCAGCGCGTTGGCGGGCGAGATCCATGGTCTGCATGTCTTATTTCCGGACATCGAGGACGAACCAAACGATATTACGCGTTTTCTGATTCTTTCCAAGCAAAAGGCGCGACCATCAGGCAACGACAAAACATCGATCATGTTTACGACCGCCGACAAACCCGGCGCGTTGGTCGAAGTCCTGTCCGTATTCCACAAAGCGGGAATAAATCTCACCCACATCGATAAACGCCCTAGCGGTCGCGTGAACTGGGACTACAAATTCTTTATTGATGCGCAGGGGCATCGCGACGATCCAAAATTCGCCCAAGTCATCGAAGAAGCCCGCAGCCATTGCAAGGAATTGACGGAGCTAGGCAGCTATCCGGCCAGTCAACGCGTCCTATGACGTCTAGATCACTTGCGAACCGATCCCCGTCGGTCGATGATTGGCGTCATCGCCCGAAATTGCATATCTGCTTTGCTGGCTCATCCGTTCCCTGCGACACGTTGTTGGAGGAAACAATGTTGGGCGACCTATCGGCGACTCAAGTCTTAGGTAAAGCGGTTAGAGTCAAAACAGGTCGAGCTCCCAGATGATGCTCAGCGTAGATGGATCAAGGTTACACCATCGGAGGCCACCCCTACGTCCGAACGTGATTGGATTACCATCGTACTTCACTCCACTGCACGGTATTTGAATTTCTTCGCCCCGCTTCGACCTGGATCAGCAGTTTCCAACGTCTTCGAGACGTCAAGAGGGTTGCTTTGTTGAGGCGTCTATGCACTCCGCGGGACAAAGCGACGCGCCGTTCCAACTGCAGTGATTCGTTGACATCCGATACGCTACCGCGCAAGCCAAGACCCCGATGTTGCCCTACGCAAACTCCACACGATCACCCTCGACTGACGGAGGGTGGACAACCCGAGACGGATTGCGCGGTTAGTTTCGTGCCTTTTGATGTACGACCCTGCCACGTTCCAACAACCCGTCAGAGCGGCCACATTTCTGACGCCGATCATCAAACGACCCCAAAACGGGACACGTTTGCCGGTACACCTCAGATTGATTCATCAAACGTCAAGATTCAGTTTCTGAACAGCCGATCCGCTGCATGCCGATACTGAACTCAGGGAACGCATCCGAGAAGCCTTGGACGATTTTGAACTCGTGACCACGCACCTTCCTTACGAAGGGTTGGAGTATTTCGCGCCGGGAGGCGAGCAAGCGCGAATCGGTGTCGAGACGATGGAAAGGTCACTGCAGGCGACCGCGTTTCTGGGAGCCAAAATCGGAGTGGTACACCCAAAGCCTGGTCCTGGAATAAGCCTGGCTGAAACCTGGCCGTTCATGATTCGCCGTTTTCGTCGATGGGGCGATTTGGCAAAACGGGCGGATTTCGCCTGGCTTTGGAGACCGGCTACCCAACTTCGGTCGACGACTTCGTCAGGCTCATTCACGAGGTCGATCACGACTGCGTCGGTGCGGCCATTGATGTAGGGCACCAGGGGCGATTTGAGGAACTCGCCAACAAAGTGAAGCCCGAGGATCGAGGTACGCCGGAAGGAATCAAGGCTTACAACGATCTCAATATAGAGTTGGTCGACCGGCTCGGCTCAAAGCTGATCCATTTTCACATTCACGACATAGAACCCAGCACGTGGCGCGAACACCAGCCTTTGATCTACGGCTTCATCGATTATGCGAGGTTGATCCAGCGACTTCGGGAAACCATGTACGAGGGCGTGCTGGTATTCGAAATTGGCGGACCAGCAGCCGAGATGCCAACGTATTTGAAAGATGCCAAACGGAAACTCGAGCGATTTATTTGACGTCACACGTTAACATGCGCAACCACCCTCGCGCGCACGCTGCGAAGGAATCGGTGGCCGCATTCCGCATGTGCTCGTAAACGAAGAGATAACTCGCGCGTTCGCCGCGCAAACATCATCGTCGACTGACGTTCTGCGACGAGTATCTGGGGACGGCGTCCGCCAACAAACCACCGTTTGTCAGAAGTCGCTTCGGTTTTGATCGATATCGGGCTTGAACGAAAACTTGGTGTTGCGAACGAATGCAAGCTTGGAATTTGTCTGCCAGGAATCTATTGGCGTTTCGAGCGCAGAGCGTGTTTGATCTTATCGAACCAGCGATCAAACTGATCGCCGTCGACGTCCAACCGCAAAGCTAGCAGTCTCATGACTTGCGATTCACGATTGCCCAGGCGACCGTCCGCCAAGGCGACACTCAGCAGTAACTTCAGGGTCTCTTTGGGATCGGCCTTTAGAACGCGAAACTGCTCTTGATAAAAGGCTTGATCGTTTTCGGCACGCTCGATCATCGCCCCCAATGACGTCCGCCCGACACCGACTTCTTCGGCAAGGTCTCGGAGGATGGCCAGTTCTTTCTCATCCGTTTCGCCGTCGATGCCAGCGACGCAGCAGGCTGCGCGTAAAATCTCGACCTTGCGCATCGCCTCCATCGTAAACCTCCGCACATCTACTTCTGGTTCTGGTTGCAGCTTTGAATGTTGCCATGTCCTTGAAGTCAGATCAGGCTATCTGTATTTGCACGCCGATGCAATCAGCGATATTCATAAACCGGTCGAGGACCCCAACAAACGACCCTTTGATGACGTGCCGTCCATTTGGGACCTCGGCTTAACGCGAGTCAGAAAACGTTGCTGATGTCAATAAGCAGCAGTTGGCGCCCTTGGCCCTTGTGCGGCGCGTTGACGCATACGGAACGTCCGTCCGGACTGAACCGCGGATGCGTATCCACTCGCCACTCGCCCGTGTAAACCGCCGGCAAATAAAAACAGCCGAGATCGATCCTTTTTCCGGATGCGACGTGGTACAGGTGAGGCATCTGCAGCCGCTCTTTTCCCTTGGGATACGTATCGTTCAGAATCCACTCATTACCAGGCATCCACGAAGCTCGCGATCACCGGACGCAGGTTCGAGCGAGCCGATATGTCACTTTGACCATCTATGGCGAATGGACTGTGGCAAACTCGTGAATCTCATTCTCACCTGCTTCGGTGTATCGAACCTCCACTGGCCCGAAGTACCGGTGTTGCTGCCCAGCTTTCTTCATTGAGCACTCACACGTTGCCAACCGCTCTTAAACCCGACTCAACGTCCCGGTGTGCCCAGCGAACGAATCGGTCTCGACGCCAAGCCGCTGCAGGATGGTGACGAAGAGCTGCGCAAGCGGAAGCTCTTCCGCTTCGATCTTGCCTCTCCATCCAGCATCAGTGACGATTCCAGCGCCGGCCTGATTGTCTTCGTTCCCTTTGCCGAACTTGAGATACCGGCCATTTGTGAAGCCGAGGTTCTTACCGCCGGCAGAAATGATCGGATAGTTGCGCGAAAGGTGGAAACTGCTGGAAGCGGAGCCGTGCATTGCAAACGTGTTGTCCAGCATGTTGCCGTTGCCGGTCGGCTCTGGAGTGTCCTTCAGTCTCTGCGCGAAACGACCGAATTCCTCGGCCTGATAGCGATTGTAGGTGCCGAGGTTTTTCCAGCCGTTGGGCTTCTTGACGGCATGTGTCAGACCATGAGCACCACCAAGGCCAACGGCCTTTGATAACAGGTCGTGTGGACCTTCGCCGTTTTCTCTCCCCAACTGAAACGTCGCCACACGAGTCGAATCACTCAGGAAGGCGAGATAGATCAGTTCATACATGGTCTGGAAATAGAGTCTGTGCTTCTTTGGGCTCGGCATCTAGATGCAGGTTTCGGGTATCCACCTTGGGAATCGGCGTATCGATCCACTTCTGAGCCTTCGCCAGCTTGACCTCGGTATCGCGCACTGCGTCAAGATACTGCTTGAGCGTCTCTTGATCGTGCCTGGAGAGTTGTCGTCCCAACGATCGCGTATTGGCAATCAGGAGATCCAGAGCACTCTTGCTTCTCGCCAGTCTTGCGGCGGCGTCTTTGCTGCTGGTCACAAACAGCATGTCGAAGATTTGCTTCGGCTTGTTCATCGCCGGAATCGGCCGTCCTTCACGATTGAAGGACTGAGTCTGTGCGCCACGAGGGCCACCAACGCCGCCATTGGTCGACATGACCAGAGAAGAATGTCGAGTGAATTCTCCTGCGTGCTCCGCATACACCTGATCGAGAGAGATCGAATTCTTATACGGACCGTGACCTCCCGTTGCCGCGCCCGTCAAATATTGATCGGCATTTGAATGGCCATGGACCTGCCTCGACGGCAGGATGCGACAGCCCCGAATAGATCGTGATGTCACTGCGCAATGGCTCAAGCACATCGAGCACTTTGGTCAATTCGAAATCTCTTTCGCCGCCCCGAGGAAACCAGCTCCAATCCTTCCAGGCCGGATCGGATTTGAGCGGCAAACCGACACCATCAGGATGGTAGACGCTGACAAAACGTTTCGGAGTCTCATCGGAGCCTGGACTGTCCGCAGCAAACGTTTCGAACCAGGGCAAAGCCAGAGCCACACCGGTGCCGCGAAGAAATGTTCTACGACTCAGCAACGCTGATTTGTTATTCATCGTCTATTCCTGACTCTTACTTCGAGTTGAAGATGTTACTGCTGATGATCAGGTGGATTAAATCGCCCAAGCCGATCACCCTGTTTTCTGAACTGTGCGGTTAAGTCTGTCAATGTCAGCACGGTCACCAAATGACAGTGGTCGGCCAAGAGCATAAGCGGTCATCTTATGCACCATGGCTCGGGCAAATTGATCTTGTCGGTCCGTGAGCAGATATCGCTTTAGCCCATCCATGCCTGCCAGCGTCTGCTTGTTGAACAGTTCTGAAGTCGCATCCACCGGCTTGTTTTTGATTCGAGTCCGGTAGGCTCCGAGAGCGTCGTAGTTTTCAAACGCGATCCCCCAGGGATCGATTCTTGAGTGACACGACATGACAGGCCGGTTTATTCCGGTGATCCGCGATCCGTTCTTTCAGAGTCATTTTCAGAATCTCCGGGTCCGTCAGGTCGACTTCCGGGACATTTGGCGGCGGTGGCGGCGGTGGATCGTGGAGGATGCGTTCCAGCATCCAGACGCCACGTTTGAGCGGATGAGAATCCTTGCCATCGGAGTTCATCGCCAGGATCGCGGCACCTGTCAAAAGGCCGCCCCGATTCGTTCGCGGCTCGATTGGTACCTTGCGGAAATGAGGGCCATGAACACCCGGAATCCGATAGTGCGCCGCCAGCCGTTCGTTGACCATGGCGTAATCGGAATGGATGAAGTCCATGATACTGCGGTTGTGTCTCAGGACTTCGTCAAAGAATGCGATGGGCTCTTCCTGCATCGCTTCTCTCAATGAGCTGTCTGTGACGTGAGTCACACTGTCCAGGCCATCCATGCCAAGCCATTGCTGAACGAAGTTCTGAGAGAAACGCCTTGAACGCGGGTCTGCCAGCATGCGTTTGACTTGAGCAGTCAAGACCTCTGGTTCTCTTAGCTTTCCTTGCTCTGCGAGTTGCAGCAGTTCGTCGTCAGGAATACTGGACCACAGAAAAACGGAGAGGCGGCTGGCGAATTCCAGGTCACTGATCGTGCCGGGTGTTTCAGAAGGGTTGGCAGTCAGCTCTTTGAGTCAGGTACAGGAACTCCGGAGTGGCCAGCGCTGTCGCCAGCACTTCCAGCATGGCATCTTCGAAGTTCGAGAATCCCGGCCGGTACTTCGCAAACAGGGCCATGAACTGGTCCACCTCCTGCGAGGTGCACGGGACGACGCCAGACTCGTCTCAGGAATCGAGTCAGCACTTCACGACCATAGTTCTCCTCGTCGCTTTTGTTGTCGCTCTCAATGAAAATGTCGGTATGGGTTTTCGGCGGCCATTGCTCGTAGAACGGAGCGCTGATTTCGATGTAATCGATCAGCAACATGGAGAGGTTCTTCCCGGCCGCTTGCGTTGGAGACATTGCGAATGTGCAGGAACTCATCCCGTCTTGGAAATGGTGTGGAGAGTTTCCGGAACGGGTTGCGCTGGATGTCGCCCAGAGGAATATCGAAGTGGATGAATTGAGGGTTGTCTGCAGATGCCGTAACCGGGATGTCACGCTCACTGATGACCTGGGAGAAGTTGGCGTTGTTGCTGGTGTGGGCACTGAAGATCAGACGCAGGCTCGCATACTCGTCAGGATTCATGGTCGAACGCCCGGCTCGGATGCGAACACGCATGATGCCTTCGTCGGGAAGAAAGCGATCCAGGTTCAGTTTCAACTCGTTGGATCGAGGAAGAACCAGCACAACAGGAGAAACGGCGGGCGTTTGCCCCGCGACTGCCTCAGGCTGAGGCATCGACTTTCCGCTGGAGAAGTGAATGCCCTTGCCTGTCTCTCGATCAAACAGGTGTTGCTGATTCCTGTTTTTGCGGTAGCTCTTGTCGTTCTTATCGAATGTCTTGGCGTTCTTTCCGGACGCCGCCCTGTCCATCTCTTCCTGCATCGAAATGATGTAAGTGACAGCTTGCGGACGCTCGCCACTCACGGTGGCTCGCTTGAAGAGCTTTCAGCCCAATCTCACGATAGGTTTCGAACTGCATGGCAGACATCTGCAGCAATTCAGAGCTGTTCTTGAAACCGTCCTCGGATGCGGTTTCCGGCGGCAGCTTGTTCGCGAGCGCATAGGGCAAGCCAAGCAGGTCCTGGAGTGCGTAGTTGTATTCGTATTTTGTCAGCCGGCGAAATGACGAGTGTTCCTTTTTGTTGCGACGCATGACAGACGCCTTATTCAGTTCGTCGCTGAGCCAATCAACAATGCCACCGCGATCCGCATCGGCCAGTGCATAATCAGGCTCATCCTCAGGCGGCATCTCCGAATTGCTCAGGACGTTGTAGACCTCACGCCATCGTTCCACATCGGACCCCGTCAACAGGTCAGGATTCAACTTGTCGACCCGAAGTCGACCCTCGGACTTTTCGGGACCATGACAGGCTAAGCAACTCTTAATCAGGGTCGGCCCGACCGACTCTTGAAAGTAAGCGAGGTTCGCCTTTGGAATGGCGCGGGTGGCTGGCGCATCTGCCTCCGTGACTTTCAGGAATCGGGACTTCATGCGCCCCAACTCTTTGGCTTTTTCCAAAGCCATTGGAGTCTCCTGAGCGTCGGCTGCTAGAATTGTGCTGGCGCTGCCGAGTACCAACAGGATGGTGATCTTTAGAGTCGTCATAGGCTGATTGTCGTTCTTCGCCAACTCCGGCGTGCGATTTGTGTGCACTGACGAAGCGGCGATCGAACGGGAGGGATTGACAGGCGGGATTCAGTGCTTCGGCGGGGCGTGGCATTCAAGCATGGTGGCCACGAGGCACTGAACCAAGTATAGCAGCACTGAGTCATCACAACGATAGACGCTAGCCTCGAGCGCTGAACGCGCGCAGCTAGCATGTGGCGTATTCCGCACTCTCGTCTATCTTGACACCCGGTGGGTTAACTTATGAACGCAACCGCGCTGAAGGCCTTGGGATGGAAACCGTGTTTTGAACATCAGCTCTCAGTAAGCGAAACTCGGGAAACGACCGTTCGGGTCGGCGCACACTTTGGCAGCCAAGTTCTGTGTATTTCGGCCCGCGATGAGTGGAGAGTGTCGACGTTACTGGTCCAGTCATGCGGCGAGGTGAATGATGTGTCGCCCAGCAGTGGTGTCGGCCAGGTTGAGATCAAAGGCTTTGTGCCGCAGGTAGAGCCTGGTGCCGTCTGTGACGAGGACATCGTTCTTGAACCCGGCATGCCCGCCGACAGGGAAACCTGAATCCTCAGAGAAGGGTCCGTAAGCAGAGCGGCTGTTCAGTAATTCGCCCGTCCGGGGGTTGAACGCGTATAGAAAGATTCCACCGTCCAGATACGAACTACGACCTGCGGCCGCGTACACGGTGTCGTTGAGCACAATCAGGCTGCCCGAAACAGGCCACGCCGATTCCAATTGACCATAGGCGCCGATCAGTTTGTCGGGCAAGTCTTTGAATCGCCAAGCCAACGCACCATCCGACGCTCTCAGGCAATAAACCCAGCCGTCGCGCGAACCCAGCAACACCCTGCCTTGGTAATAAGTGGGCGGAGAATCGATTCGGGCGTCTGCGGTGAACGTCCATTGAGTCTCGCCCGTGCCGGCTGCCAGGGCATACAGGGTATGCGTATCGACATCACAGACGAACACCGTTCCACCTGCGCTGGTAATGGCACTCGGTTTTGTGGGAAGCTTCGCTTGCCAACGCACCTTGAGAGCCGTCGGGACCTCCGCTTCGCTAATGCCGCTGCGAAACCCATCGCGGCGATACGTCGGCCAGTCCTCGTCCGTTGCCGGAGTCGACTCGGTGATCTTGTCGTAAGCCGATCCTTTCTCCAGTCGGACGCGGCGCTCGATCGGGATCGGTTCGCTGGACGCCTGCAACCCGGGCGGCGACGCATAGGCGTTCATGCCCTGGAACATCGCTCCCATACTGCAGCTGCAGGAATAGGGTGTTGAATAGAGCAACCCGTTGGCCGGCAAGACACCCATGCCGCAGCCGCCACGGGTCCAATGATTCGGGAACTCCTTCCCTGTCTCCAAATCAACAAAGTCGGCACCGCCCGTCTTGCTGTTGATGAAGAAGCTTTCGGTAATGAGATTTCGATAACAACGGTCATGGCCCATGGGACCGGTCATCTCTTGCACCAGCGTCTTGATCACGGTCCCCGTTTCCACATCCAGTTGCGCGGGGTTTTTGCCACCAATCCATAACGCAGCGTTGACGTAGCAAATATCAGATGGAGCAACAAGCGGCTTGTTCTTCAACTTGACGATGTTGTAGGCCGCGGACCTGAACCGGTCGCCGACGTTCAGAAACAGAATGCCCTGGTCGTAAGCCACTTCCTGGGTGGGGCTCGTGTTGGCGTAGACCTTCAGCACTTCGCCGCTGGCGGCGGTCGTTGACCCATTGGATCAGACGCGGCGGCCCAGCAACGGAATCTTTGGCCACGGCGTTGTTGTCGGCCTTGTTCAGATACTGGGGCCAGTCATCGATGTTGTCCGGCCATGGCTTTACTGTTTTCTTGCCGCCCACGATCATGCCACCAAGCGGCGTCAAGACTCGCATCGCTTCTTCAGCCGAAACATCACCCAACGTGTCAGCGATGATCAGGTTGACGATGTTGTCACCATAAGGAAGATTCTTGCCGTTGTACTGGGCAACCGAAACGGGGCCATACAGATTCTTGGAACGCAGGTAGTCTCTGGCCTTGGCGACGTTGGCGCTGCTGGTATCCAGGCCGTGCACCTGATAGCTGCTACCCAACAACAACTCCGCCGTATCCCTACCGTCACCACAGCCCAAATGTACAATCACACCGCCGGAAACTCCGCTGGCTTTCAATTCCTCCGCGGCCAATGGACCGGCGTCGTGTTGTTGCGGCACCTCGGCCGTTGGCACCGCGGTGACGCAGGCTGGCAACCCGATGGCACAAGCAATCCCCACGCACAAGATAGACACCGTTCGTAAGACACCGATCACAGTTTCATCTCCCAAGTGGATGCGTCAGATTTGTCGCGCTCAGGTGAGTCACGCGGTACGGCGTCCGCCCACCGCCATCGGCGCCACGCTCAATCATCCCATTGATCGCTCGGGCCTGCAACGTTAGGCGGGCGCGGCGAATCTTTGACCGTCTCCGATGGAAGTCGATGTGACCGCATTACGTTTCAGAGGAATGAACCGCGCGCTGGACGAGCCAGCTGACATCTCGCAGAACCTGTCAGTCCGCAGGAATATCGCGACTAACTCATTTGCTCGCGCTCTTCGTCGGTGAAGGCGTTGTCTACCGCTTGGCCAGCCCCGGCTTGCTTACGCATTCTTGCTACTTTGCTCATCGTCGCCGCATAGGCAGCTCTTTCTTTGCCCGCAGCGTAATTGGCTACACCGGCTTTGCCGATCCCCATAGCGCCGGCCTCCGCGAACGCGTCCTGATTCGCGCCAAGGAACGTGAAATGCCAGTTGTAAACGCTCTGTTGTCGATCGACCATCTGTTTCAACTGTGTCTTCGTGAATTCACGACTCGAGTTCTCCAAGCCGTCAGTCATGACGACAACGATCACGAGTCCTGGCCGGTCGGACTCTTTGATGCCTGCGAGTCTCTCACCCGTCTCGTTGATGGCCCGGCCGACGGCGTCGAGCAGGGCTGTCATCCCGCGAGGATGCAGTTGGTATTTCGGCACGTCTCCAATGGGAACGCCTTTGTGCACAAACTCATACTCCGTATCGAATTGCACGAGCGTCAACAGAGCCTCACCAGGTTCCTTTGCTTGACTCGCAATGAATGAATTGACTCCACCCTCCGCGTCTTCGCGGACGGTGGACATCGATCCACTGCGGTCAACGACCAACGTGATATCAGTCAAATCGGATCTCATCATGTAACTCCTTCAGAGCATCTTGAGACTGCCGCCGGGCTAAAGCGCTGAAAGCGAACATACCAGAATGTTTGCTTCCGGCGGGTGGCGGTGAAGAAAAGTTAGTGCCCGGAAGGGGTCGGGTAGACCAACCCCGCTCTCCCAACAGACAACGTTCGCCGAGGACTGGTTCGCCAAAAAGTGAGCACACCGTTAAACATGACGTCGATGTGACGTCGATGTGTTGTTGCTACGAAAGAAATCCATGGCAATCCCATCGCGCCGTTGACGGTTTCGACGGGTTGCATCAGGGGCCACGGGGGATCAATATTCTTATCAGCCGTCCCATTCGCAGCAAGCGAACACGGTGGGATTCGTACAGGAGACAATCAGGTGTCACGACAT
The DNA here is from genome assembly GCA_963714715.1 of Pirellulaceae bacterium. Taxonomy (GTDB): domain Bacteria; phylum Planctomycetota; class Planctomycetia; order Pirellulales; family Pirellulaceae; genus JBFJVZ01. The sequence continues at coordinate 16,725 of CAVQPV010000067.1, forward strand.
CAGCAGAAGTTGCGCCGCGGCTTTCTCAAACGACTCGCAGCGACAGCACCGGTTGCCGCTTTTCCTATGATCATCCCGGCCAGCGTGTTGGGGCGTGAAGGTAACGTGGCGGCCAATGATCGAGTCCACATCGGTATCATCGGAACGGGCGGGCGTGGTTCGCATCTAGCGAATTGCATGCCGAAAACCGGACGAGTGGTCGCTATCAGTGACTGCGTTCTCAAACACATGGAGCAAGCTCAGGCTCGCAGCCCCGATCGTGTCTGGTCGAAGTATCAGGACTATCGGCAGATGCTCGACAAGGAAAAGCTCGATGCGGTCGTCGTCGCCACGACCGATCAGAATCGCGTCCTGGCTAGCGTCCTGGCGTGCCAGGCAGGGCTTGATGTCTATGCCGAAAAGCCTCTGACGCTAACGTCTCGCAGGCTCGAAGAACTCGGACCGGCGGCGAGTCGGCCACCGATCGGTATTGAGGACTGAAAACTTTGCGTCGATGGAGGGGTCTGCATTCCTTGGCGATTTAAACATCCTGCGGCGCATCGAGCTCTAATCGCTTGAGCGGCGCCGGTTTCGGTTTAGGCAGTTCGTCAGTGTCGATCTTGGCGGTGCTGGGCACCAGCATCCTCTGTGCGCACATTCGGACGAAGTCGAACAAGCCGGCGGTTTGCTTTCGGTGGACGAGAAGATAAATCGAATGTTCCAGCACCTCCGGGGCGGCCAACCGCTCCAGAAACGGCAGGTGTCGGCGGGGTCGTCGTTCGGGGCGAGGCCGGGAACTGCCTGTGACTGTGTGCCGCGGTGCTCGGCGAGGATCTCAGCCGTTTGCTGTGCTCGCAGTTTGCCGCTGTGACGAATCTCGTCGATCCGAATACGCGCCGCGGCCGCCCAGGCAGCCATCAGGCTGGCATCTGCACGCCCCACGTCTGTAAGTCCGCGCTCGTGGTCTTCGTCCTTTGGTTTCGCCTCGCCGTCGCGCACAAGATAGAGTCGGCCCATGGATTGCTCACTGTTGATGTTCATCTCCTTCGGCTTCCCAGTGCCCGCCACCAGGGTAAGGGCTCCGCAGGTCGACTACCCACCGGTACTTCAAAAATCGGTCGGCATTTGGTTTTACAAATAGTGTGGCACGTATCATTTACTCGGGATACGTTGATCACTGATAGACTCTTCGAGATCGCACTATTGCTTGCGACTTCACCGTTCAATGAGCCCGACACCCACCTGACCATACGACTGCGCCGCGGCTTCGCTAGCGTCTGTTTGCGACGCACCGCCGAGCCTCGAAAAAGGGAAACCGCCATGAAAAGCCTTGTGTTTGCAGCCTTCGGCATCGTGTGGCTGGCGTGTGAAGTGGCGTGGGCAGACAGCTACTCGATTGTCGTTTCTTCTGCCACGAATGCTGACGCTGAGTGGAACAAGGTCGTCACCTCGCTTACCAATAAGCACAAGGGAGCCGAAGTCATCACCTGGAGCGACCGCGTTGACGAAGCTTTGCCGGCGTTGCGTCGCAACCACCCTCGGTACACTTGCTTCGTCGCCACTCCGTGCAAGCCGGTCGCCAGTTTGTTCGCTGAGTCCGTTCCGTGCGAGGTGATACGATGCCAAGGGCCCAATGCGGTTGCGTATTCCCTGCGCGATGGCCGGCTGCGGCAAACCACCGCATCCTGTTTTGTGAAGTGTCACTGAAGGATAACGTCTACAGTGAAGCTTTGGCCACCATCGGTCAAGCGGATTCTGCATCGAGCTGGTAGTCCATCAACGCACACGAATTGTACTGGCCCTCCGGTATCTACTTTTACAACGGCATGGTTACGATTGCTGACTCGGGCGACAACCGTGTCATGCCTTGGAACTGTCAGCCACCTCGCGATTCACTGTGTAACGATCATGAGCCTTGCAGTACCAGGAAGAGTCGAACGAATCTTCGACGAGCGAGGAACGTGAATGGAAAAAGTCAATGATGGCGGAGTCGTCAATGATGGCGGAGTCGTCAAAGATGGCGGAGTCGTCAAAGATGTATGCCTTGCCAATCTGCCCGAAATCGAAGTCGGTGACTACACGATAGTGCATACCGGGTTTGCAATCGGCACTAATCTTAACGACCAAATGGGGATGATTGCCTTTTCCATCGGCGAACAACTTCCCCGTATCTGTTAGGGACGACGGTCGTGGATAAGTTTCTTCGGCTCCATCAGGAGTTACACGCCCGACCGCTTCCCGACGTGGGTGTCAACTCGACAGTTTTTCATCTCGCGATGTTTCGCGGCGACGTAACCATCCAACAGGAGAGGCAGCATCTGGACGGCCTGGCCAAAACACTGGCCGCATCGATTCAGTCAGCTGGCGATTCTCATTTGCAGGTCCGCATTGGCGGCAGCTGTTTGCGTCTTGAATTTCATACCGAGTTCACCGAGTATACCTTTATCACCAACGTATTGAGTGATTTCGCCAGCGAATCAACGATCGATATCATTTCCAACGAGTGGATCGAGCAGATTCCCGGTGAGACCATAAACCGGTTGCGAATCTGCGTGGAGCAGATCAGTGATTACGGGGCGGAAGCAGACATTGAGAAACGGTTCAATTCTGAATCGCTCGTCGTTGCCAACGTTTCCGACGCACAGATACGCGTGTGGTCCGACTTTCAGGTCTCCCCGCAAGGCAACACGCAGATTCTGTTGCAATGTAAGACCGATGACAAAGATCGAATCGGGCGTGCAGTTCAACGACTGATCGACATTGAGAACTATCGGATGCTTGCCTTCATCGGTCTCGAGAAGGCTCGCGAGATATCCGTGCCCCTGTCCGACATCGAGCGCAAACTTGAAAGTGTGATGCATGCGTTCAAGGACATCGATTCGATTGTGGGCGAGAAAGCAATGCTCGCCGACCTGATCAACCTGTCCGCGGATGTAGAACTAATGAAAGCCCGTTCGATGAACCGCTTTCGTGCGACCGATGCCTATTCAGAGATCATGTCGGATCGACTCGGGGAGCTGCGCGAGGGCAAAGTCGAAGGCGTCTTCTCGATCAGCGAATTCCTGATGCGACGCAGTGTGCCCGCATTCCGGACGTGCCGAGCATCACGGGACCGCATCCTTGACCTCTCGTTGCGAATATCAAGAGCAGCCGAACTGCTGCGCACGCGAATCGAAGCGCAGATCGAAGAACAGAATCAGCAACTTCTGAGATCGGTTGATCGCCGCGCTTCATTACAAAACCGGCTGCAGTTAACAATCGAGTGGTTTTCTGTCTTCGCGATTTCTATCTATTTGCTTCAGCTGGCGAAGTTCCTGTTGGACGCGGCAAATGAATACCTGAGTTGGCTGAATGTACCTTTGTCACTAGGAGTTCTTGCTCCCGTAGTGCTGGTAGGCGTCGGCGCGGCAATCAACACCATACGGAACCGGTATGCCGACTAGTGATGGCAGCGCACTGAACGTCCAATGCGCTGCTGAAACGACAGCATCCCGCAAGAGTTGGATCCGTCATGATGAGGGAGCCGCTGGTTGGGTTTGGCGTAACGGACGAGAGTTCGGCGATTTGTCTGCTTGGAAGTCTGTCGGTTTGGCTTCAGCCGGACGAGCCGTTAGGTTATTGGACAAGGTCAGATCCGGACGTGACCACGGGTGGGAAAATTGCCGTTAGAATCCGCATGATCGCAAATTGTTCGTGAAGGCGGCTGCATCGGCCGAGGCGGATTGCGCGCCAGGCTAACTCGCGTCGGTGAAAGCGACCGAAGCGTCCAAACGCGCCAGAACGGAGTCCCGAATAACCTTCGTTTGATGTGGCGCATTCTGTCCGACTCTGCACCAAGGAAACAATGAACGCGCCTGGCCGGCGTCGCGAGCATCAATCACTTCGACGATCAGACCTTACCGTAATTGGGTGCTGGTCGAAAAGAAAGTAACGCCAGGTTCGGAAATTGAGTCCAATCTCCAATCTCTTGTTCAAACGAGATCCGGTGGCGATCCGGATGACGAGAAAATTCGTTTCACGGACCTGACGCCAACACGAATCGAAACTGAACTTGCTTCGCTCAAGACACCTGCGAGCGATGACTTGATTCGGCGGTGGATGGATGAGGAAGGATTGCGATTGAGAAAAATTCGCAAGCTGATCGCGGGTGGCCATTCGGAAGATCTGTTGTTTGACGGCGGGGGAAGTAATTCGGCCAGCAAGTATCTTTTCAAGCACGATCTTCAACAGCTAGCTGATCACACGGCTATGACGATTCGTGTGGCCCACTACCCCAGCTATTGCTCGAAATACAACCCGATCGAACGTCGGTTCTTTCCGCATCTGAGCCGAGTTTGTACGGGCATGCTCTTCGATACGCTTCAAACCGTGGTTGGCTTGATAAGGAAAGCGCCAACAGCCACAGGCCTACGCAACACGGTCAATGTGATCAAAAGGCTTTGCGAATCGCGCCGAGAGGCGACCGATGAAATGAAAGCCCACATCCGATCGACTGTCCAGTTCGCGGACTTGCTACCGAAATGGAACTACACGATAACACCACAAATCCAGCAGTTATTTCGCGAGCGGTCCTAAGCTCTTTTGAAGGAGACCTATATGACACGTTCCACTTCGTGCAAGGCCGATTTCTCACGCCTGAAGACCCATATTGATGCGATGACGACGCAATCGGTGGACGTGACGCCTGATGCCTCGTCACAGCATCTGCACAATGGTCGCGATACGCCCCTGCCGCCCGCCGACCTGCATGGCGCGTATGTCAACAATCGCCCGCTCCCGACCGAAGGGATAGCTGAACGCCACGCCTATATTGTAGGCAGTGGTATCGCGGGTCTGTCTGCCGCATTCTTCCTAATCCGTGACGGTCATATGCCGGCAGAGAACATCACCCTGCTGGAAGCGCTGAAGATCGATGGCGGCGCGCTCGATGGGGCGGGCAATGCCGAGGAAGGCTATATCGTGCGCGGCGGTCGCGAAATGGAAATGACCTATCAGAACTTCTGGGATGTTTACGCGGAAATACCTGCGCTGGAACTCCCCGCGCCGTTCACAGTGCTTGACGAATACCGGATCGTAAATGACGCCGACAAGAATTGGTCAAAGGCGCGGCTTCTTGAAAAGCAGGGACAGATCAAGGACTCTTCCACCATGCAGCTTACCAGGTCGCAGCAGATAGAACTGGTAAAGCTTATGCTGGCGCGCAAGCAAGATCTGGACGACATCACGGTGGAAGAATGGTTCAGCGAGGGATTCCTGAACAGCAACTTTTATATGTTTTGGCGCACAATGTTTGCCTTTCAAAACTGGCACTCGGTGCTGGAGATGAAGCTGTATACGCACCGCTTTCTGCATCTCATGGATGGGCTGAACGACATGACTTCGCTCGTCTTCCCTAAATACAATCAATATGATAGCTTCGTCCGCCCATTGATGGATTGGCTGAAGGACAAGGGTGTAACCATCCGGTTCGACACGACCGTGTCGGACGTAGAGATAGATACCAGCGGCGAGACGCTGACCGCGACCGCGATCAGATACCGCAGCAGCGATGGGGAGGACAAAATCAAGATCAGTGCGCGCGATCTGGTCTTTGTTACGACCGGCTCAATCGTCGAGGACACAGCCTATGGTGATGGCGACACGGTTCCTGAACTGAAGGTCGGTAACGATGATCCGGGTGCCGGTCCGGGATGGCGGTTGTGGAAAAACCTTGCTCGGAAATCTCCGGTTTTTGGACGGCCCGAGAAGTTCTGCGGCAATTCACTCGCCTCAATGTGGGAGTCGGCGACGCTGACCTGCAAGCCTTCGCCGCTGATGGACAAGCTGAAAGAATTGTCGGTCAATGATCCTTATTCAGGTAAAACCGTAACGGGCGGAATTATCACCTTCACCGATTCGAACTGGCTAATGAGCTTTACCGTCAATCGCCAGCCACATTTCCCAGACCAGCCCGATGATGTGATTGTGATGTGGGTTTACGCGCTGTTAATGGACAAGCCCGGGAACCACATCAAAAAGCCGATGCCGGCATGCACGGGGAACGAGATACTGACGGAAGTGTGCTTTCACCTCGGCCTAATCGATCAGGCCGAGGAAGTGATTGCCGCCACCAAGGCACGCACCGCACTGATGCCCTCGATTACAGGACAGTTTATGCCGCGGGCTGCAGGCGATCGCCCGTGGGTGGTGCCGGAGGGCAGCACCAACCTTGCCTGCCTTGGTCAGTTTGTGGAAACGCATAATGACGTTGTATTTACATTGGAAAGCTCGGTAAGGACGGCCCGCATCGGGGTCTACAGGCTGCTTGGTATCAAAAAACAGGTGCCTGATATCTTCCCTGGCCAGTATGATATTCGTCGCTTGCTGCGGGCAACGCGGACGCTGAATAATGACGAAGCGTTTGTGGGCGAAGGCATCCTTCGCCGCCTTCTGGGCGGGACCTATTTTGAACATATCTTGCCCCTCGGCCCTGATGAAGCACCTGCAGATCTGCGCAAGCCCGGTATGTTCGAACATCAGCTGAGCGCTTTGCGCAGCATGGTCGAAGAAAGCTATGCCCTGGACGCCACGAATAAATGGATTCAGCGTGCTATAGACAAACTGGGTGGACGTCGCTGAGGCCAGACCGGCATTCCAAAAACCTCGTGACTGTAAGAGGCTGGGGCCATGTGTATCGTGAAGCAGTTCCGCCGTTGTGTTGCTCAAGTCTGCGCTTCCTCTTCTCCTATTGGTCCTCGATGCAGTACAGATACTCTGCACCGCGTAGGAACAACTGGCTGCCTGCCAAAGCGGGTGAGGCATCGAATCGATCGTCAAGCTCGTTTGTGGCGAGCACCTTGAATTGCGACGAACGCTCTAGAACCAACGTTTTTCCATTTCGACCAACGATATAGACGCGGCCACTCGCACCCACCGGCGATGCATAGATGTTCGAAAGTTGGCCGATTCGTTCAGGACCGAAAGCGACATCTCCGGTCTTGGAAACGAGGCACGAGAGGATTGCCTGGTTTGACTGGCTGTAAAAGAGCAAGCCGTCATAAAGCAGCGGGGACGGCACGTACGGGGTGCCACGGTCTTTCTTCCATAGGATCTTTTCGCTGCCGGAAATATCTCCCGTCTCAGTGAGCGGAATCGCCATCGCCGCATAGCCCTGGTAGCCGCTCATGCAGATCACGTAGTCGCCATCAATGACCGGGCAGGGCGTCACGTTTCCGGTTAAACCACTGCACTGCCAGATAATCTCGCCGGAATCGATGTCGTAACTGCGCACGAAACCCGACGCCGCCGTGATGACCTGGGTCTTTCCGCTGTGCTCGATCACCCTTGGGGTTGCCCAAGCGTTGTCCTCATCGCGTTCTCGCTTCCAAAGCGTTGTGCCTGTTTTTGCATCAAGTACCTCGATCGTGCTTTGCCCGGAATGATCGCGAACGATCACCAGCTTGCCGCCGTGTAACACCGGTGAACAACCTTCACCCAGGCTCGAACCAACCTTCGCTTTGCCAAGGTCCCGTTCCCATTGTTTCGTTCCATCAAGGTCATAGCAGAACAATCCCGCTGAACCGAACCAACAAAACAGATGCTCACCGTCAGTGGTTGGCGACGCCGACGCAAAGTCGTTGTCGTTGTGTGCGCCCTCGTGCGGGATTTTGGTCGTGGCAGTTTGTCGCCACATTTCTTTCCCTGTGCTGCGATCGAGACATACGACAACGAAGGCGTGCTGAGCGTTGGGGCGTTTGATGTCGAAGAAGTTTGTTTTGGGTTGGTCTTCAGGATTGGGAATAGATGGGTCTTTCACTCCCGTGTTGATCGCGGTCAACACAAAAACTTTTTGACCCCAGATGATGGGCGTTGAAGTCCCCTTGCCATCAATCTCAACCTTCCATTTGACGTTCTTGTCTTCACTCCACTCGACCGGCGGATTCGCATTCAGTGAAACACCAGTCGCATCAGGACCTCGCCACTGGTGCCAATTGTCGGCAAAGGAATCACCAAAGACGGACGGTTGCGATAGCAGCAAGACCAGGCACGCACTCAACGCGGAAACGGTTTTCATGGCTGTGTTCTTTGTGGTTGGATTGGAGTCAGTCCTTGTGCAAGAAGCGAAGCCCTGCGTCGATTTCTCGCTTGATACCTTTGCTGTTTCGATAGCGTTCACGAAAACTGCCGACCGGATCAAAATCAGCGTGAAAGCGCGTCTTCTGTCACGTGAGACCATGGAGAACCCAGCCAGCGAGGAGCCTGAAAAATAGCCTTCTAGCCTAACACTCCCAGCGAAGTCGGAATTACCAAATTGATTCAGATTTTTTTTGGCGGGGCCACTACGGCATCGGAAATTTTGGAGAGCAGTGCGTCGGCGTCGCGCTTAAACTGGGAAATGTCGGTAAATTCAGCTCCGCCGGTAGTGGATAAAGAAAGCGACTGTCCGCAAACCTCAACCGAAAAAAGCGCTATGACCTTTCGCCTCACGACCAATCCAGCGACCGCGGTCATTCTCGCTTCGGAATACCTGCCCTGGGAATTCCCGTTGGCGTTTTGGCTGGAGAAACACGGTTACGATGTTTCCTACATTTCAAATATCGACACCCACGCCGATCCGGCCGGCTTGCTGCGCACGAAGGGTTTTGTCTCGGTCGGGCACGATGAATACTGGACATTGGACATGCACGACAACGTGCTGCCCGAGGGTGGCGCAGCCGGCTTCACCCGTTCTCAACCAATAACAATCTGATGAATCATACCCTGACACTGCTGACCATTCTCCTGCTTGGACCGATCCCGGCGCTGCCCGCCGGAGACCGCGACTCGACCTCTCCCGACATTCTCATCTACGGCGCGACGCCTGCGGGCATTGCCGCCGCGTTGGCCGCCGCCGAGGGGAACCGCAGCGTCTATTTGGTGGAACCCACGGCTCGCATCGGTGGGATGACCACCCATGGTCTTTCGCACTCGGACTTTCACAGCTTCGCAGCACTCAATGGGCCTTTTCTCCAATTCAGTCAGCGGGTCTTGAAACATTACCGCGAAACCTATGGTGCGGAATCCGAGCAGGTTCGCGACTCCTGGCGGGGCACGCACGGGGAGCCTTCGGTCAACCTCCTCGTCTTCGAGAAGATGCTCGGGGAGCAACCGACGATCACCGTGTTGAAGAACCACCGGCTGGTTGACGCCGCGGTGGAGAACGACGCCGTCTCGGCACTACGTTTCGTGCTTCCGAATTTGCGCGAAGTCACCGTCACGCCGCAGCTCGTCATCGACGCGAGCTACGAGGGCGATCTTCTGGCAACTGCCGGTGTTCCCTACCGCGTGGGGCGCGAGGCGAAGTCTGAATATGGCGAATCGCTCGCGCCCGAAACGGCGGATGACGAATTGCAGGGCTACAACTTCCGCCTCTGCATGACTCAGGATCCGGCGAATCGCGTCCCGATCCCCGTCCCGGAAAATTACCGGCGTGACGACTACGCGGCGGTGGTTCCACTGGTGGAAGCCAGCGAGTTTCCCTCCGCTTTCGGCTACCCGGGGCGCCGGTTCATGCTCAAGGCACACCTGCCGATCCTTCCCAACGGCAAACACGACATCAACGATGTGTCGAAAAGCCTGGTTCGTCTCTCCCTGCCGGGGCGAAATCGCGAATATCCCGAAGGCGATCTCGTCACGCGCCGCCGCATCGAGAAGGAACATCTCGATTGGCAGTTCGGCCTGATCCATTTCGTGCAGACCGATCCCGCCCTTCCGGAAGCCTTCAGGAAGGAAGCCGCGACCTGGGGATTGTGCCGCGATGAGTTTGCGGACACCGGTCACATCCCGCCACAGATTTACGTGCGCGAAGCCCGCCGCATGGTGGGGATGCGCGTCTACACCGAGACCGACACCGAATACGCTCCCAACGACGCCCGCGCCAGTTGCATCCTGACTCCATTGCGATCGGCGAATACAGTCACAACTGTCACGGCACCGGCCACGAAGGCCCCATGATCGGCGGCAAACACTCCGGTGAATTTTACAAGGGCGTGGCGCCTTACCAGATTCCCTACGGAGTCATCGTTCCCAAAAAGCTGCGCAACCTGCTGGCGCCAGTGGCCTGCAGCGCGAGCCACGTCGGGTTCTGCGCGATTCGACTGGAACCGATCTGGATGTCACTGGGTGAAGCGGCGGGCCTGGCCGCCGACCTGGCCCTGGATCATGGTGCCGTGCAACAGGTCGCTGTGGAGAAGTTGCAAAAACGGATCTGGTCGCGCGGCGGCGCCACGATCCACGTCAGCGACGTGCCGCCCGATCACCCGGATTTCGTCGCCGTTCAATGGTGGGGCAACCTGGGAGGCTGGCACGGCATCGAACCCACCCCGAAGAAACCGGGCACCCGGGGCAAGCACATCGTCAGCCAGTATTTCGAAGCGTTTCCGGGACATGCCGCCAAGCTCGACCAACCGCTGGATGAGGCTTTGAGAAAACGGTGGACCGCACTGGCGAAGCAACACGGTCTGCCCGTGCCTAACGCGGCGGCGAATCGCGGCGAATGGATTCGTTCGACGTATGGCGTCGCAAAGGGAACGAAGTTGTTCCTCTATAAACACTTGGTCCGCTCGGATACCTGGACGGAGAATTGACCTGATGACTCCGGTGAATTCGAAGACCGGACGGTCACGGCGGAAATCTGGACGGAGGTGATCCAGACCGCGCTCGATGAGACGCGTGCATTGCACATTCCGGCTCGTGATCAGCCGGATTACCTCGACGGGCCGCTGATTCTGAGTTCCGGTCACAGACTTACCGCCGAACCTACCGCGGAAATTCGCTTCAAACCTGCGAGTTCCGACTGAACAAAGGAACGGTTCGTGAAGGCGGGCTGAGAATTCCGTTCATCATCCGCTGGCCGGGTCGAGTGAAGGCGTGCGGTGGACAGCGAGAACGTTGTTGCCGGTTATGATTGGCTTCCAAGTAATCGCAGTCTTGCCGGCGTTAAGGCTGTGCCGGATGACTTGGACGGCGAAGATGTCTCCGACATCTGGCCCGGAGCAAACCGTAAACGCCAAGGCCCGCTCTTTGGGAAAGCGGGGGGTAACCACGCGATGCGTGAGGGTAAATGGAAGTTTTACCTTCCGTGGGACGGTAAAGGCGAATTGTACGACATGCTCGCGGATCAAGCAGAGGCGAATAACGTGGCGAACAAGTATCCGGAAGTGGCGTCCGACCTAAAGAAGAAGGTTGAGAGTACAGGCAAGTACAAGCATCAGTATTAGTGAAGAGAATCCGAAATGTGCAACACCTACGTGGCCTGTCTGATGTTCCTGAATCCCGGGCAATACGTCACTATGAAACTACACACCCTGGCCATTCTCGCTCTTGTCGCTATTTGGACATGCCACGAATTGGCGGCTGCGGAAGCTTCAAACAGCGAAAAGCCAAACATCGTTGTCATCTTTATCGATGACATGGGGTTCGCGGATCCGAGTTGCTTTGGTAACCCGCTGATGAAGACGCCGAATATCGACAGGCTCGCTGCGGAAGGCATCAAGTTAACCAACTTCTATGTCAATTCGCCGATCTGTTCCGCCTCACGAATCGCACTCACCACCGGTCAGTATCAGGGGCGTTGGAAAATCTATTCGTACCTGAACACTCGTGCGGGCAACGCGAATCGCGGCATGGCTGACTACCTTGACTCGTCCGCCCCGACGACCGCCAAGAAGTTGAAATCTGCTGGCTACGCGACCGCTCATTTCGGCAAATGGCACATGGGAGGCGGTCGCGATGTCGATGACGCACCGCTGCCTCAGGCATATGGATTCGACGAGTCTCTGGTTTCGTTCGAAGGACTTGGCGATCGGATTATTTCCAATCCAAAAGGCGTCGAACGAGCGCGGGCTCTCGGTCATGGAAAGGTCATTCCCTGCAAACGCTGGGAAAGAATGCAAATTCAGACAGATCGCACGATCGATTTCATTCGACGCCATCGTGACGGACCGTTCTACGTTCGGCTGTTTCCGAACGACGTCCACGACGCGCACGTGCCAATTCCCGGCAGCGCCGACAAATTCAAATCTGTTTCCGACGATCCTTTTGTTCGCGACTTCTTCGCCGTGCTCGAAGAGATGGACAAGCAGATCGGGCGGGTTATCGCGACGATTGATGAACTGAATCTCGGAAAGAAAACGCTGATCCTCTTGACAAGTGACAACGGTCCGACTGACTGGCCGAAGAAATACCTGACGGGCCCACCGGCGGGTTTCACCGGTCCTTACCGAGGTCGGAAATGGTCACTGTTCGAAGGCGGCATCCGCATGCCCTTCCTCGCGCGTTGGACTGGAACAATTCCAGCCGGCACCGAAGACACGACCAGTGTGATCAGCGCGATTGATGTTTCCCCAACCATCTGTCGCTTTGCTGGAGTTCCGGTGGAGAATGGCCTTGATGGTGTGGACCGTGGTGACGTTCTTCTTGGTAAACCATCACCTCGCTCCAATCCCGTGTTCTGGCAATACGGCCATCCTCACGCGATTCTCAAAGGCGGCAAACCGGAACACCAAAGCCCCACTTTCGCGATCCGCGACGGTCGCTGGAAGTTCCTGGTCAATCCCGACGGCAGCGAAGCTCAGCTCTTCGATCTCGAAGCGGATGAAGGGGAAACGACCAATCTACTCTCAGAACAATCAGAGCGTGCCGCAGCGATGGCTGCCGAGATGTCGAAATGGGCAAAAGATGTCGGGTTTGCATTCGATAATAAAGCTGCTCTCACCGCACCCGAGCCAACGATCGCAATCCTCGCCGGGAATCAACTGCTGCGTTTTGTGAATCATGGCGTCAAGGGTGACACAGCTTCTCTTCAGCTGGATGGAGAATCATGGCTCCATCTGCCAGCGTTCCGAGCACCCAAAGTGGCCGGAGGCCGCTCACTGCAGATTAAGGGCACGATTCGTTCCGATTCTCCCAGCGGAGTCATCCTGGCTCACGGCGGCAGTCGATCCGGCTACAGCGTCTACTTTGATGAAGGGCATCTGTGCTTTGTCGCGTGCGTGAACAAAGAACGCACCGTGATCCGTTCCTCAGCCGCGATCACGGATTCCGCCAGCTTCGAAGCAAACTGGAATCCAAAAGGAGAAATGTTTCTCAAGGTGAACGGCAAGCTCGTCGGTAAAGCTGAAGCAGGCATCCTCAATCGCGAACCCGACAACTCCCTTCACATCGGTGCGGACCTGCACCAGCCCGTCGGGGATTACAAAACCCCGAATTTCTTTTCCGGCACGATTAAAGACCTGACGTTCAAGTATCCAAACGGAACGTGAACGGTTTCCATAGATTCCGAGAGTACGTCGGCCCCAACCACCTCATTCTTTCCTCAGAAGATTTGATCCATGAAGAATCTCGCTTCAATCGTATTTGCCGCGTGCATCGTTGTTGGCACGACCGTTGCCACAGACGCCGATGACCGTTTGGTTCTCGTTGGCGCATCTTACGGGAAAAACGTTCTTGCAATTTGTGAATCCGACGGCAAAGTGCTTTGGAAACATGATACGGCGGGTCCACAGAAAAGGCATGCAGGGCACCACGATGTCCACTTGTTGCCAAACGGAAATATTCTGTTTCATGACTCCTGGACGAAAACCCAGGAAATCACGCTTGGGAAAGAAGTCGTCTGGGAATATGACAGCGCCACAATGAACGGAAACGAAAGCAGGAAAGTTGATGTCCACGCAGGAACGGCCAGCGAGCTGAAAGCTGCCATGTCCCGGTATCTGCAGTCGATTGAAGCCGAGAATATCCAAGAGGTCTACCAGGCCCGGTTTGCCGACCTGGATCGATTCGAGACGATGGCACGCTCGGTTCATGCCAAGGCAATCGAGCAAGCCAAAGGCGATCAGGGCGCCATCTCCAGTGCCAACGAAAAACTCAAGAACGATCTGGCACGCTTTGAAAAGAATCGCAACGAGTGCCGGGCCAAGATGAAAGAAACGGAATTCTAGCATGCCTGGTTTTCGCTCATCCTTGATCACGGCAACGTTGGTTTTGCTGATCGGAACCAATCTAGCACTCGCGGAAGCACCGCCCTTTACTGGCTACTGCCAACGTATGCAGCAGGAGATTCAGGGGAAGAAACACGGTTTCCTGAGTGGAAACGTCACGTACTATGTTGGCGGGTTTCATGCAAGTTGGGAACTGAAGGAACACGAAACGATCGGTCTGACGCATCCGTTCCACCATGACCTGCGCAGCCGCGGAGTCGGACTGGTCCGCAGTCGCGGCAAGGGACACGACGACACCGGTCTCGGTAACGACTTCTCGGGCTGGGAGTTCTACAAAGACACACGGATTCAGGATTCAAGGCTAAGAAGCGTGGCGTCCGATAGTACAACTCGATTTCGCGACTGCGAGCGCAGGTATTCCATCACCTTCAATCTTGCGATTCCGAGCAACCAGGGAAGAAAAGGTCGCGAAGGGTCATACCGGACAAAGTTCGCTGATACAACGGATGCGATGTCCTGAAGCACATCTTCCGCATGGTGGACGTCCCAGACGGTTGCGGCGACGAAAGCGCGCAAATTCGGCTCTGCCTTCACCCACAGCATGGTCAGGTCGATTGCTTTGTCAGACGAGTTTTCTTCAGTGGCCATGATTCTTTGCTCGGAGAGCTTCAGGGTCCTATTTTGGGGCGCACATCAATTAAAATTGTTGCTTCTGACTGATCCATTAACAAGATTCCGAGAAGATCCATGTTTCCCCCAAACTGATTTGCCGGGTTTTCGTTTCATCGCTTCGTAGAAAATTTTTCAAGCAATAACGAGAATTTTGTTAATGCTGCGACGGTTGCGGTCAAATCATCGTAAACGAACGCAGGAAAAACCTACCCGGGCAGGTGCTCACCCCGAGTTCTGCGTTGATCTTCCCATTTCAATCGCTTCGCCAGAAATCACGTATGACTTCACATTCAAGCATGTTGATTTGCCCGCTCTTCGCTGTGGCATTCTTCGCTGGAACGCTGCACGCGGAAACCGGTGACGAGTCGAAGTCTCCGAACCTGATCGTCGTCATGGTAGACGACATGGGTTACGCGGACGTTGGCTTCAATGGATGCCAGGATATCCCGACGCCCCACATTGACTCGATCGCAGCGGGCGGGGTGAAGTTCACCAGCGGCTATGTCGCCTACGCCGTTTGCGGACCAAGCCGAGCCTCCTTCATCACCGGTCGGTACGGTCAACGTTTCGGATTTGAACGCAACCCGCAGTATCAACCGGGCGATCCGAACATGGGCGTGCCCATCGAAGAAACAACGATCGCGAGTGCATTGCACGAAGTCGGTTACCACAGCGGCGTCATTGGCAAATGGCACCTTGGCGCTCACGAAGTCCTGCACCCTCTCAGCCGCGGATTCGATGAGTTCTACGGCCATCTTGGTGGAGGCCACCGATACTTTCCCGAAGAACTGACCATCAAAGAGAGCAACGACGCGAAGGGCGAAAACGAAAGCTACCGCACGTGGATCCTTCGCAATCGCGAGCCGGTACAACCGAAGAAGTATCTGACCGACGAGTTCTCCGATGAAGCCGTTTCGTTTGTTGAACGCAATCACGAGAAGCCCTTTTTTCTTTACCTGGCTTACAACGCCCCGCACTTGCCGCTGCAAGCGACCGAGAAATACCTCGATCGTTTTCCCGACTTGGAAGGCAAACGAAAGACCTATGCCGCGATGGTCAGCGCCGTCGATGACGGTGTCGGTCGGGTATTGGAGGCGTTACGGAGCAACAGCATCGAAGACGATACGCTGGTCTTCTTTCTTTCCGACAACGGTGGACCGGAGACAAAGAACGCTTCGGATAACGGACCTCTTCGCGGCGATAAGGGAAGCGTTTACGAAGGCGGCCACCGCGTACCCTTCGCAGCCAGGTGGCCGGCAAGATTCCCAAAGGGAGTCGTGTACGACCAGCCAGTGAGTTCGCTTGACATCTTTGGCACGATCGCGGCGCTCAGTGGCGCACCCATCGACCCAGAGCGTCCGCTCGACGGTGTCAATCTAACGCCCTACATCACGGGTGAGTCAAGCGGCAGGCCCCACGACGCGACCTACATGCGGAAGTATGATTCCGGATCGTTCATGGTCCGCAGCGGGGATCACAAATTGGTCATTCCCGGCCGCGACGAAAAACTACAGCTCTACAACGTGACTACCGACATCGGTGAAACGACCAATATCGCATACAAGGATCCCGATACCCGCGATCAGTTGAAACGTAAGCTCGATGCCTGGACTGACGAACTCATCGAGCCGCGATTTCTTGGGTTGATCCATACCGAGGCGTTTCAGAAGAAAAACAAGAAGGCGAAGTCCAAAGCAAAGGAGAGCCAGGAATGAGTGCGTTCAAATTTATTCTGTTTTCCCTTGCGGCGTGCGTTCCACTCTCGGTCCAGGCGGCGGACAAATCAGCCGCACGCCCGAACGTCGTGCTGATTGTTTGCGATGATCTCAACGACTACGTCACCGGCTTCGGCGGTCACCCGCAAGCTCGTACGCCGAACATGGCACGCCTTGCCCAGAGCGGCGTCGCTTTTCAGTGTGCGTACAGCAACAACCCGGTTTGCGCTCCCTCTCGATCCAGTTTCCTCACTGGCATTTACCCACACACGTCTGGGAATTTCTTCTGGAGGAAGTGGTTTCAGAATCCGGTATTGAAGAACTCCAAAACGATCATGGAACACTTCCGTGACAACGGCTACCACGTTGCCGGTTCGGGAAAGTTGATGCACCACGGCAAGCCGGATGTCTGGAGCGAGTTCAAACATCCGGCCGACTATGGTCCGGTCGTCTTCGACGGAACGCATCGCGTCGCCCACCCATCGGTGCCGTTGCCATTCGGCAAGATCGGAGCGATCGACGGCTCTTACGCTCCGCTGTCGGACGTTCCGTTTGCAGACGATGGCGATCCCAACAGTGGTTGGCTTTACGGTGACTGGCGAAAACAGAAAATGTTTCGATACACCAGCGAAGACGATCGCGATCCGACGCCAGATGAACGCAATGCGACCTGGGCGGCAGGAAAGATTGGTGAGTTCGCAGCGCAGGCCAACGGCAAGCCGTTCTTTCTGGGCGTCGGTTTCATTCGCCCGCATACGCCATTGCACGTCCCGAAGAAGTACTTCGACATGTTTCCGCTGGAAGACGTCGAATTGCCCGTCATGCAGCCGGACGATGCTGCCGACACTCACTACGCCAAAGTCTTTCCATCCGACCAGAAGGGCTTGAGATACTTCCGAGATCTCGCGGCATCTTATCCCACGAGCGACGAGGGCATCCGTGCTTTCACGCGAGCCTATCTGGCCTGTGTGACCGCCGTCGACGACTGCATCGGTCAAGTCGTCGATGCGATCGACAACAGCCCTGCGTCAGTACGCGACAACACGATCATCGTCGTCACCAGCGACCACGGCTGGAACATGGGACAGAAGGATTATCTGTTCAAGAACTCGCCCTGGGAAGAAAGCACTCGCGTTCCATTCATCATCCGTGCCCGGTGTCGCAAAGCGGGCAGCGTCTGCCAGCAACCGATCTCACTGATCGACTTGTACCCACTCTTGTCGATCTTTGCGCTGAAGGTGACACTCGCAAGAACAAAAGGGAGCAAACTGACGGCACAGCATTCGCCGTTTCTCGACCGAGACGGGAAGTGGATGGCCCCGACGCCGCACTGTCATGATCTTCGTCGGCAGCAGGCCACAGGGGCTCTCCAAAGATCAGGTCTGGGACGTGTAACCAAACTGGTCCATCCGCACCGCCGACTGGCGATACATCCGCTACCGCACGGTGCGGAAGAACTCTACGACCACCGCAACGATCCACGTGAATGGACCAACTTGCGGACGATCCGAATTCACTGCTCAGAAACAAGAAATGAACAGCGGCTGCATACAATGGTGCCAGCGATCTCCGGACAATGAAACCGACGACCGACCGGCACTAATATGAACACACGCACTTCTATCTACCGGCGTTCTAGGGCATTGGCTATTCACAACCGATTCATGCCGATGGTTCAACGCCTGTCAAACAGTCGGTTTCGGTCGACCAGAGCGAACGGGAAACGATCGACTTCAACGAAGGTTGGCGATTCGCACGCT
Source organism: Pirellulaceae bacterium (assembly GCA_963714715.1). GTDB lineage: Bacteria > Planctomycetota > Planctomycetia > Pirellulales > Pirellulaceae > JBFJVZ01. Next base: position 34,809 of record CAVQPV010000067.1, read on the forward strand.
TTGGTTTGATGCCGGATGGTTCGGAGAGAGCCGAGTCGCAGCATCTGCAATCGCTCTCGTTTGATGATTCCCCGTGGCGCGTGTTGAACCTTCCGCACGATTGGGGAATTGAAGGGCCCTTCCGCGATGACTTGCCCAACCGAACCGGAAAGCTTCCCTGGGCGGGCATCGGTTGGTACCGCAAGAGCTTTTCGATCGGTTGAATCGGATGCAGGGAAACGCGTCTTTATTGAATTCGATGGAGCCATGTCCGGCACGACGGTTTGGCTCAACGGCGAGTCAATCGGCGAGTGGCCTTACGGATACTCTTCCTTTCGTTTTGAGTTGACTGATCATCTTAAACCGGGCGAGCTGAACACGATCGCCGTGCGTCTGGACAACAAACCCGAATCTTCGCGATGGTATCCGGGCGGAGGGATTTACCGAAACGTTCGACTCGTCAAGTGTCACCCGGTCCACGTTGGCCACTGGGGTGTCGCAGTCACGACGCCAACGGTAACAGAAGAAGTCGCAACGGTTCAGATCAATACTGAAGTGGAAGGTGCAACCGGCTCCACGGAAGTCCAGCATGAAGTTCGTGACGATTCAACGTCCGAGGTTGTGGCGAATCAATCCGGTGCCCATTGCAACATCCAGATCGAAGCCCCCAAGCTTTGGGATTTGAAAACGCCCAACCTTTACGTGCTCAAGACCACGATCAGACAGGATGGCGTTGTCGTCGACAGTGGTCGAGACGACGTTTGGCATCCGCAGTATCGAATTTGATGCCGATCGTGGATTTCTGCTCAACGGTAACTTGGTGCGGATGAACGGTGTCTGCCAACACCACGACCTCGGGCCACTGGGCTCGGCGGTCAACACACGGGCGATCGAGCGTCAGATCGAAATCTTGCAGTCCATGGGATGCAACGCCATTCGGACGTCTCACAATCCGCCGGCGCCCGAGTTGCTGGAGCTATGCGACCGCATGGGAGTGTTGGTGCAGGTCGAGGCATTTGATTGTTGGAAAACGGGTAAGGTTCCGAACGATTACAGCCTTCATTTTCCCCGGTGGCACGAAAAGGATTTGCTCGCCATGGTGCGTCGGGACCGCAACCATCCTTGTGTCGTGATGTGGAGCACCGGCAATGAAATCCGCGAGCAGGGCAACCACGATGGGCACAAACTTTCGCAGCGTCTGACTGACATCATCCGAGCGGAGGATCCGACTCGGCCCGTCACCGCCGGTTGCAATAAGCCCGCAGCGGGTTTCAACGGTTTTGAGAAAACGGTCGACCTGTTCGGCTACAACTACAAGCCTCAGCTCTACGAGAAGTTTCGCCAGACGCATCCAGACCAACCGCTATACGGGAGCGAAACGGCGTCGACGGTTAGTTCCCGTGGCGAATACTTCTTCCCGGTCTCGAACGACAAGAGCAAAGGATCGGGCGGCTGGTTCCAAGTCAGCAGCTACGACCTGTCGGCTCCGCCATGGGCCAACAACCCGACATCGAATTCGCTGCTCAAGACAAATACCCAAGTGTGTTCGGCGAGTTTGTCTGGACGGGGTTTGACTATTTGGGTGAGCCGACCCCCTACAACAATGACACCACCAACCTGCTGAACTTCTCGGATCCCGAAGCACGTGAGCGGATGGAGAAGGAGTTGGAAAAACTGGGCGACAGTATTCCCCCACGCAGTTCCTATTTTGGCATCGTCGACCTTTGCGGATTTCCCAAGGACCGATTCTATCTCTACCAGGCACGCTGGCGACCGGAACTTCCGATGGCTCACATCTTGCCGCACTGGAACTGGCCGCACCGTGTAGGCAAGGTAACGCCGGTGCATGTCTACACGTCCGGCGACGAAGCAGAACTGTTCCTCAACGGAAAATCGCTGGGGCGTAGGAAGAAGGGTGACTACGAATACCGCTTGCGTTGGGACGACGTCGTCTACCAGCCCGGTGAACTTAAGGTCGTCGCCTACAAGCAGGGGAAACCTTGGGCGGATGCCAGTGTGAAAACCACCGGCGATGCCGCCAAGATTGATCTCGCCGCCGACCGCACAACGATCGCTGCCGACGGGATGGATCTTTCATTCATCAGCGTTCAAGTTTCTGACAAAGAGGGGCTGCTTGTACCGCGATCCGACAACCGGGTTCGGTTCGCCATTGAAGGTCCAGGAGAAATCATTGCGGTGGGCAACGGCGATCCCACCAGTCATGAATCCTTTCAAGCCATGGATCGCAAGGTCTTCAATGGCCTTTGCCTTGTGGTCGTTCGTTCAAGAAAAGATGAGCTGGGTGACATCAGGCTTACCGCCAAATCGGAAGGCCTACAGAGCGTTCGAAATCACACTAAAAGCAACAAAGAACTCGAAATGAGCAAACCGACCTTTCTGACGTGGGCGTGTCTCACTTGCCTCGCACTGTGCTGTCGGGCGTTTGCGGCTGATGAAGTGAAGCCTCCCAACCTGCTGATCATTCAAACCGACGAGCACAACTTTCGGACGCTCGGTTGCTACCGGCAACAATTGAGCTACGAACAAGCTCATGTTTGGGGCCGGGGCGTGCGCGTGGACACGCCGCACATTGACTCGATTGCACGCGACGGAGCCATCTGCACCAGTTTCTACGCGGCGTCCCCGGTTTGCACGCCATCGCGAGCGTCATTGGTCTCGGGCCTGTATCCGCAGGCGACCGGATCGTCGTCCAACGATCGGCCGCTCAATGACGACATTGTCACCTTCGCGGAAATCCTTCGCCGTCGAGGCTACGCGACGGCCTATGTCGGGAAGTGGCATTTGGATGGCGACGCCAAGCCGGGTTGGTCACCAGCACGCAAGTTCGGTTTTGAAGACAATCGCTTCATGTTCAATCGAGGGCACTGGAAACTGTTTGAGCAGGCCGAGGATGCCGCCCGAATCATTGGTAAATACAACGCGGAGACTGGGAAATACAAATACGACATCAACGACGCCACCGACAAATCGTTTGCCACCGATTTCCTGACCGATCGCACCCTGGAAATCATTCAGCGTGAGAAAGACAAGCCGTTTTGTTTGATGTTGGCGCTGCCCGATCCGCACGGTCCGAATACCGTTCGTGCACCCTACGACACGATGTATCAGAACCTGCGTTTTGAACAACCTGGCACGATGACGGCCACGCTGGCCAAGACAGCCCAACGTCCGAAATGGAATCTGCCGACGGGCAAGAATGTTGTCACCAATGTCAATCAAGATCAGATGGCGAAGTACTTTGGCATGGTCAAATGCATCGACGACAACGTCGGGAAACTACTGGCCTATCTGAAGTCATCCGGGTTAGCCGAAAACACGATTGTGGTTTTCACTTCCGATCACGGCGACATGATGTGTGAACACTGCCGATTGAACAAAGGGTTGCCCTACGAAACGTCGGGCAAGATCCCGTTCGTGATTCGCTATCCGGATAAGATCAGACCCGGCAAGGTCATCCGGACGTCCTTTACCACCACCGACTTCGCACCGACGGTGCTGAGCCTGATGGGCGTCGATTCCGATTTGCCTGACTTCCACGGACGAAACGGCTCGGCTGATTTTCTCTCTGACGAAAAAGAAGTCCAGGACGATCGGATTGTTTATTTCCGCAACGCTGGCAACCGATGGGTGGCAGCCGTCAATCACCGCTACAAGCTGGTACTTTCCACCGCCGATTCGCCGTGGCTATTCGACCTCAGCCGCGATCCTGATGAACTGACCAACTTCTACGCCGATCCCGCGTACGCGGAGATTGCAACACGCTTCAAGACTCGGCTGGTCGAACTGATGAAGCAATTCGACGAACCGGCGTTGACGAAGGTTCAGCTGCAATATGAATAACGTTAACAGGAGACCAGAATGAAATACTTGAGTGTCGGATGTTTGGCAGTGATCGGAGTCTTACTGAGTTGCCAGGGATTGGCGGCGCAAACCGCGTCAGCCCCAGCGGGATGGACCGATGGATACGTCATGGCCAATGGGATTCGTATCCACTACTGGCGTACCGGTGGTGACAAACCGGTGCTGTTGATGGCCCATGGTTCTTCCGATGATGGGTTGTGCTGGACCAATCTCGCCAAGGAACTTGTGCAAGACTACGACATCATCATGGCGGACGCGCGCGGCCACGGATTATCTGACCCGCCTTCGGCATCGGATCCGGTGGACGCCCAAGTCGAAGATCTGGCCGGTCTGATAGAGCAACTGGGTCTCAAGAATCCAATCCTGATGGGTCATTCCATGGGCAGCAGTTCGGTTGCCTGGTTTGCCGCAAAGTATCCGGACGTTCCCCGCGCGGCCATTCTCGAAGATCCGCGTCTGATTTCTCGACCAGCGAGCGATCCTCGCGGATCAGGACCAAGCGATTCCGCTGCCGTGGCGGCCCTGGAAAAGCGTCGTGCCCAGATTCTGAAACGGAACAACACGAGCGTTGAAGATCTGGTTGCCCAATGCCTGAAGAACAATCCGCAATGGGGACAATCCGAATGTGAATACTGGGCTCCCTCCAAAAGGCTCCATCATCCGAAAACCGCAAACCGGAATCGTGGCGACAGACCGTCGGTCAGTGAGTTGTTCAAGCAGATCACCGCGCCGACTTTGATCCTAAAGGCCGACGCAGAGGATGATATCAAGAAGCAAAATGAAGCCGTTGCCGGTTTGCTGAAACACGGGGAAATTGTCCACGTCGAGGGTGCGAAACACAACGTCCGCCGCGATCAGAAAGAGCGTCTCCTCGAATCGCTCAAGGCGTTTCTTGCTGACTTGTAAGATCGCATCACATCCAGAATTCCAAGCATTGAACTTACCATCATGATCAAACAACTCGTTCTATCGCTTCAATACCTAGCTCTCTTGGCTTCCCTATTTCTTGTCGAACAGGTCTACGCAGAAACGCCCAACGTGATCGTGATCATGGCGGACGATCTCGGCTACGGTGATCTTTCCTGCTACGGGGCGAAGTCTCTTACGACGCCCAACATTGATCGACTTAGCGAAGAAGGCTTGCGTTTCACCAGCGGTTATTGCTCGGCATCCACCTGCACGCCGACGCGATACTCACTGTTGACGGGGACCTACGCGTTTCGTGGCGAACGCACGGGGATTGCGCCGCCCAATGCCCCCGCCATCATCAAGCCGGGAACGGAAACCGTCGCGTCGCTGCTTCAGCAAGCAGGATATGCCACCGCAGTCGTCGGCAAATGGCATCTCGGACTCGGTGGAGAAAATGGCCCTGATTGGAACGGCGACCTGAAACCGGGGCCGTTGGAAATCGGTTTCGACACGTGTTTTCTTTTGCCGACCACCAACGACCGCGTGCCTCAGGTTTACGTCCATGATCACCGAGTTCCGAATCTCGATCCTGCTGACCCGTTGTGGGTTGGGAAGAAAAAGCCCAGCCCCGACCATCCCACCGGCATCACGCATCGCGACTCGCTGAAGATGGACTGGTCGCATGGGCACAATTCGACGATCCATAACGCATTGTTCACTTTGCAATGGACGACGTCGCCATCAAGGTAGCTGAAAACCTCCACCGCCCCATCAACTCTCGTCGGCTCCACAAGTCTTTTTCCCTCATATCCCATGTGGCGAGCCCAGACAAATGTCGATTCTTCGGCGGCAACGAAGGCAAGCTTGCCGTCTTTGGCCGGAATCACTCTCGAAGGTCCGCCCTCATACGGAACAAGTTTGTCTCTAACGCCTGAGATGTTCATCAGCCGCTTCCCTTTGGCGGGAGTCACCGCGTCGCCTCCTGCGCATTTCCGCCGTTGCCGTGGAGAAAGATAAGCACCGGGAGCAATTTATTTTCAGTCTCACTGGGAACACTGACGTAATACGGTCGTCTGTAATCACGCTCCTGGGACCACGACTGTGCAATGAAATACCTGCCGGATATCAGACGCGATGGGCTGACCATTTGAGCGTTCGCATTCGTGTCCAGCGACGTAGCGTCATCACCAGCGTTGGAAACAGCCGCGTTCGCTGCGAACCAACAGGCGGCTACCATAAAAATGTATCGATGTGTCATGTTCGGATTCACTATCCGGCTAGCGCCGTTCGGCTCACTTTTGGGTCACGAATACGTTACGGGGTTTCTTCAAACACTCTGCGTCTCATGTCAATCAACTTCTCTTCGGCTTGCTCCTCGGTAAGCTTTCCCGCCTCGACGGCCGCTTTGATCTCTTCCATGAACAGCCTGTAGCGTTGTTTCTTTGCTTCCATTTCGCCGGGGTCTCGACCGCCACGTAAGCCTTCCTCGAACATCTCGCGACGAATGGTGGCGAGTTTCATTTCAGCTTCTTCTTCGGTGAGGTCTCCTTCTTCGACTGCCTCTTTCATCTCGTTCATCAATCGTTCATACTGTCGCTTCTTGCCTTCCATGTCACGACTCTTCGATTTGCCACGCTCGACGACCTCGAACATCTCTCGCCTGACAGCGATCAGCTTCTCTTCGGCTTGTTCCTCGGTAAGCTTGCCCGCTTCGACGGCTGCCTTGATCTCGTCCATGAACAGCTTGTAGCGTTGTTTCTTCACTTCCATTTCGCCGAGTTCTCGGCGGTTGCGTATGCCTTCCTCGAACATCTCACGCCGCACGCCGGCGAGCTTCAGTTCAGCTTCTTCTTCGGTGATTTTTCCTGCTTCGGCTGCTTCCTTGATCTCATTCATGAACTGAGTGTAGCGTCGCTTTTTCGCTTCCAAATCGCGGGAGGAATATGAACGGCGAAGTGCGTCCAACATCAGTTTCGCTTGGTCGAGCGTCAACTCGCCCGCTTCAACCGCTCCGCCCAGCCGGCGCTGCACGCCTTCAAAATCTTGTGCATGAACGACTCCCAGCGGAAAAACGCAGGTGGCGAGGGCCACAATCGTCATTCGCAGTGAGGGAGATACCTTCCGTTGTTTGTGGGCGATCATCGTCTTCAGCCTTTGTTCTAAACTTCCGCCACTGTTGATTGCACTTGCCACGACTGGTGGACGGATCGCCGTCGCGGTCAAGAGCTCTGCCATGTTCAGCAGAGCGTTTCCATATTGGTGTACTTCAGCGTTTGCAGCTTCCAAGACGAGATCGTCGCAAGCCATCTCTTCAAAAACCCTCAGCTGATGGCGCGCCCACCACATCACTGGATTCCACCAGAAGACAATCAAGGCCAGCCACTCGATCCATCGGAACCAATGGTCGGAAGAGCGCGGCGAAGCGGTTGAGCCAACTCACCTCGGTCGATGCAACCGCCAGCACGAAATCGATAACGTGCCAATTCTCGTTTGGGCACAGATCACGCCCTTGGCCACCACGCATGGCACGACCTAGCCTCGGGCCAAGTCGGCTGTCGACAATGCTGAACTCAGCTTGAATACGCACCTTCAGCGATCGGAGACTGACCCCTTTTCCTTTACCCGCAAGAGAGTCCTGACCGTCCTGACTCCATTCCTGATTCCTGTGCATACTGCTAACGCCGAGTTAATCCGCCCGGTCCGGTTCAATAGGCATGGCGCCATGCGTCTGAGACTGCTTTCGAGTAGATCGCCTCAATCATCATTCACGCCGACCCATTGAACGGCGTCGGCAATCACGTAACCGTCCGTGCCTACCGTGCTTATCTCCACAATCGCGGGCTCGTCACTGACAAAGGAATAAATGCCAAGCTTGTGCAGTCCATTTCCGAGACTCGGCTTGAACCGTTGATTTACGATGACCTGCGACTGGCCTGCGGCGTGATGAATCGTGACCGGTACATTTGTAGCGCGGTTGTTGTGCGACGTGTAGGACATTCGCACTTCATAGCGGCCGGGCTTTGGCAGCTTCGTTGCATAACGAACGGCCTTCTCGCCTTTGTCCGCATTCTCATCGTGTACATACGAGTCACCAACGAACCCTGAGTCATACGTGCTGGCCTGCCAGACGCCGGTCTTCTTCGCGTCCGTATCGTCAGTCACGACCCCAGTGAGCTTGAGAGTTGCCGGCTTCGTCGTTCCGCCGAACTGCACAATTTGTTTGTCGGCATCGAGCCTTTGACGCAGGGTTGTGTAGTCGACTTCCTGAACGCTGACACCGTTATCCAGAGCAACTATCGCGGCCGTTGCCGCACTCTGGCTGAGCACCATGAAGACCGGCTCCATGCGGATCGATCCATGTGCCACGTGCGAAGCCGAAAGACAGACCGGAACAAGGAGGTTTTCGCACTCACCTTTGCGTGGGATGATCGACCGGTATGAGATGCCATAAGGTCTGGGCGGCACCCGCCAGATCACGCCGTCGCGGCGAACGTGGCCTTGCTCATCCACGTAGTACTGCACGACGTGGGAGTCCATGCCGAAAGTGCCGAGCCCCGCCGGGTCAGTTGCGGCGCGTTTTCCTTCGCAATCGGCCTGGGTCATAACGTAGTCGGAGACCATCCGCCGCGCCTCGCGGATGTAGATCATAGGAGGCCAGCCCCCGTTGTCGGTGAACTCGTCCTTGGGCAGTCCATAGGCGCCGACCTTCTTACGGATGCCTTCGGGTACGCGTGAATTGTTGGACAGCGTCCACAAGAATCCTCGGATATAGGTCTCATGCGCCTTCTCGATTTCGCATCGCCTCTCGTAGGTTGCCTCGGGGTATTCCCAGTTCGCTCCAGCGTAGTCGCTGCCGACGGCGTGCATGCTGTTCCAGTCGACCTTTGAGCCCGGCCCGGCGAGCCGCTCGATCAGCGCGGGCACGCGATGGTCGCCCGCATCGAAGTTCCGAAGCAGCAGTTCATGATCAATCTCGCGGTAGCCTGCGGGCTTCTCGATCGCGATGCGCAGCTTCGGGTCGGCCGTCAGGCAGACACGGTAGTTGTACGCCTGGATCTTTCGGTCGCCGTGACCATTGCTCAGATCATCAATCTTGAAAACATAAGGGAGCAGCCCGCTGTTAGGGTCGCCGGGAACGATGTATGGATCGACGTCGGCGGTGAAGTGATCCTTGTTGCCCTGGGTGTAGTGGTCGCGCGGTTCCGTGTCGCCGCGACGGACACCGGCCAGGTTCTCGCCATATTTGTCTTCCGCTTCGCGTCCGACCGTATGAGTCACGCTGGCGGCTGCCATTAGGTCGCCAACATAGGTCGCGTCGATAAACATCTTCCCACGGTAGGTCTTACCACTGAGACTCGTCAGAGACACGATCCGCTGGCCGTTCATCTCCAAGCCGGATTCGCGATTGAGTTTCTCGTTGAAGACTACCGTGACGCCCGCGTCCTCGATCAGCTTCTCAAACACCGTCTGTCCGACGTGCGGCTCGAAGCTGCGGACGTACGTCTTGCCGTAGGACGCGGCGATTGCGTGGTAGAACTCCGAGGCGATACCACCGAAAATCGAACGCTTGCCCCCGAAGTCGGTCGCACCGAGTCCGCTGGCGCTCATGCCGCCGAGGAAGAGGGTCGGATTAACGAGGATGACTGAGCGACCCGAACGCTGTGCCGCCACCGCAGCGGTGACCGCCCCCGATGAATCGCCGTAGACAACGATGTCATAAACGGGTTCGTCAGCAGGAGCCGGGGTAAATTGCCCTGTGACTACGAGCACGGCGATGATCTGAGCAGACTTGATCATGATGTCAATCATTATTCCGTTTCGTGGTGGTTGTTGACGGTGTCTTGTCAGGCTCGTTATTGCTTTATCTTCCCAAATCGTCGACACCGCCTGAAGTGTCTTGCCAGCAGCTTGCTCGTTCTCGGGATATGTGGCTGCACGTTTCCCTAAATATCGTCGGAAAATCTGGCAAGACTGCAGCGAAGACATTGAGCCAACTCGCGCCGGTCGATGCAACCTCTGTCACGAAAAAGACAGATCAATGAACGCATTAAAGGCCGGCTTCAGCCCCTTGCCTGTCTTTCGCCAACACTTCTTCTGGTCAGTGTGTCGCACAACAGGATGAGGATCGGAGTCGCGCTGACCGGTTCTGTGAAATCAGCCCCGACGTAAGCCTGGTAACTTTGAAGTAGCGGGGGCCGAGTTAGCCATGACTGAAGTTCGTTTCTCGAACGCGATTGTGGCTATCGACCGGTCATATCGACGCTCCATACGCTGAAATCGTCGTATGCGACCTGATTGACTCCCTTCATGCATCGCAGGCCGATTCGCCCCTCTCCCAGCGGTTCATCAACTTCTTCCCATTGGATGACCACCTTTTTATCGATCTCGACTTCGATTTGTTCGCCTACTTTGAGGATCCGAATTCGGTAGTCACGATCGGCAAATCGGTCGGTTTGGCTGTGTCCCGAAGCGACCAGTTGCTTGCCGGGGTTCTTTCGCAAACGGGAGGAAAACCTCTCCTTCCACTGTTTGCTTCCCGGCCGATCGACGCCGTTGCGGCTCCAGTATGAGACCGTGTGGTTGGCCAACTCTCCACTGTGATACGTTCTGTACTCGGCTCGGCGGGGCGGAGCGTGCCGAGGTGACTCTCGCGGTCGTAGGCAATCCGGCTGGCGTTGACTCCACCTTTGCGGCGGTAATATGGCGCGGCCAACAGAAGATTCCAGACGCACGGATCCCACCCTCAAAGTTAGAGCCCTTCTTTCCGCGCAAGCCGCCGACGCGATCCTGTCTCAGGCTTCCGTTATTGTCCGGATCGAGCGTCCTCACTCCGCCGACGAGAAAAGAATACGAATAGATTTGATAGCCGGGGGCGAAATAGATCACCCGGTAATCAGCAAGCCTCTTTCGGTTTTCGATCGTCTTGAAGTCGTCGCTGGTTTTAATCGTCAGCACCGCCGGATCGGTCGAGTCGGGCCCGGGCTCTTCTGGCGGGTTGCCGAAAACAAACAGCGGCCGCAGCCAGTCGCCGTTGACGATGATGGCCAGGTATTGCGGGCCGGGCAGGGTGAACGAGAAGCTTCTGCCGTCGGCGGCGTAGCTTGGCTTGATCTTCAACTGCGAGGGCATGATCAGCGCGTCCTTGACCGCGGGCGCGCGAGCCTTCATCCGGACCGTTACCTCCACCTCGCCGCGATGGGTGAAATTTGCAAAGTGTTCCGTGGGCATCGGCGGCGGGCTGCTGATGCCGTTGCCGGTGCTATTCATCGTTCCGATGTTTTCATACACCGGCACTTGCGTTGCCGGTGTGCGTCTGCTTCTTTGTCCGACGATCACCTCGTAATCCGGCGAATGCAAAGTGTGCATGCGAGGGTCGTTGACCGCCGCGTAGGTCTGCAAAAAATCACCCTGCGGAGCGGAAATCGTTTTTATCCCCTTCAGGCTCGCGCCGGTGGCGTTGTTCCCGAAAGCGGCGGATAAGCTTTTCGGGATTCCCGGATAGGACGTTTGATTCTGCGCCCGGATAAGCGATCTGGTGAGCGATTTTTTTCTGCCATACTTGTCACCATCTTCGTCGCGGCGTGGGTAGGCTTTCGCCGGGTCGTCCGCCGCAGCAACGAGCGGATACTTCCGATATGGTTTTTCGGCAGCCGGGCGAGTCCCCTCTTTGATGGTCTTGTCGCCGAAGGCAATGTGATAAGTGCACTGCTCGATTTTGGGCAGGAATGTTGCCGCCTCGCCATTCACCTTAATGCGTTGCACGCTAACGTCGCGTACCGCCGCCAGGTCGCTAAAACCAAAAGCGGCAATCGAAACTTTTGGCGACGTCTTCAATGCCGTGAAATGGATGTCGCTGAGTGTCACATCCTGAATGCTGCCTTGATGATCGTCGCGTCGATAGGGCGAGAAACCGACCGCCAGACGTAACAGCGACGTCTTGACCATGCCATGCTCTTTGGCATAGCGGTCAAGATTAGGGGTGATGGCCTGTCGATTCCCACCGAAGCAACCGACCCAGTCGTTTAGGTCGTCGATGGCGATAAACAGAACGTTGAACCCTTTGGTATCCGGCTGCTGCGCAGTGGAGGCACCGGCGGTTGATACCGCGAACTTGCCATCGTTAGCGCTCGCCGAACCGGAGAACAGGAGAAACATTGCGGTGACGAAAGATAGAAAGAAGTTTTTCACCAACAAATCTCGATTTTTAAAAAGTGTCAGTCGGTTTCCACGAGCACGCGAATCTGATCCAGGTGCACGCTGCAGTTGAGCTTGAGACTGAGTGTGCAACGGTCATCCGAAAGGAAGATGCGATCTCTGCCCGCGCCTGGTGCTCTCACGATTCGCGGTGTCTCAATCCCGCGTCCCGGGAATTCGTACTGAGAAGCCTCCGTTCCGAAAACCGCATCGGTTTGAGCGAGACGGTCCGCATTCCATAAGACGCCAACGATTGGTTTGCTGAATGTAATCTCACCCGTCAGGATCTTTCTCTCTTCGGGAAGCTCGGTGGTAGGATTGAATTGCAACAGGTAGGAGCGAACCGTCGTGCCTGACGCTACGGAATATCCAGCAGACGCTTGCTGGCGAAGAAACTCGCCTGGTTCGACCGAATCCACATCAATCGGCTCGTTCAGACGAATTCGCTCCGCCTCAGGAAAAACGACGATGTACAGTTCGGTCAAGATGAAGTGCTTGCAGATCACACACAACCATACTCCGAAATCCCGCTGCAGCTCGTATTCGTCCAATTGCTCGAACGCCCGAATGAATGTCAGCTGGACAACGTCCTGTGAGGCGTTGATATCGGGCAATCAGTGCGCAGCGTAACCGAGAAGTATTCCTTGATACTGCCGGACAACCACCTCATAGGCATCGAGATCGCCGCCCCGAATTCGCTCGATCGTTTCTTGCTGCATTCGTCCAAATTCCCGGGATCAATGTTCGTTGTTTAAGTAGGGTCGAATTCGGTGTTTGTCACAAACTCAGCGAATTATTCTTACGGATCTGTCGAGCACGCTCGAATACGGTTTTCTGCAAATCGAGGCAGTTTTCTGTTAATGAGCCGCTGCGTTCCTGCCCAAGCAGGAAGCCCCACTCGTCTTCAAAGGGATCACCGCCGTGAGGGCGAAGATGAGCGCCGACAAACCAAAACCAAACTCAAATGCAGAGAATAACTAAGGACCGAACCTCATGCACTTTAACTTCATCACCCGGATCTTACTTTGGGCTTTCCTCATAAGCTGCGGCAGCACTTTGCCCGCTCAATCCGACACGGCTCAATCCGATACCGTCATCGTGAATGACACCGTCTGGGAAGATACGGATGGCAACGAGATCTTGGCAGGTTTCGGCGGGCATATCACGAAAGTCGGTGATACCTATTACTGGGTCGGGACCGACCCTCGACCGACCGATGGTTCGGTTCGCATGTACTCATCTAAAACGCTCGGCAGCAGCAGCTGGAGGCTTGAAACGGTCGTCGAGAAACGAAAGCCGGGGCTCGGCCGTAGAAATTGCACTCTCATTCACTGCCCCACCACCGACCGTTTCGTCATCGTCTCGAAAGGAATCGGCTTCTACCAGAGCGAGGGCAGTGAAGTGAAAGGGCCTTACAAGTCTAGTCAAGAAGATTAACGCAGAGAAACTCAAGAGCAAGAATTTCCACTCCGGAGGCATGCCGGTCTTCACCGAAGGAGACAATGCGTATTTGATCATTTCAATGCGGCAGCTCGATGAGTCGCGAGACAGGTATTGTTTGATCAGCGAGTTGACTCCCGACTTCTTAGGGATCAAGAAGGAGATCCTCTGGATGAAAGTCGCGGACCAACGCGAAGCATTCTGGCTATTACAAAAACGGCCACAAGTACTACATGACCTACGACGGCCCAGGTGGATGGATGGGTTCCGATTGCTATTACAGAACGTCGGACAGCTTGGCGGGGCCTTGGACCGAGGAGAAGGAAATTGGCATGGACCCGGAGCCGAAACGGAGACAAGATCGGTCCCATGCATCGCAGCACCGCTACATCATGAATATCGACGGACAGTGGATCTATGGTGGTGATCGCTATCCGTACCAAGAGCCCGAATCACATCCACCCGAAAACGGATCCCACATCATTTGCCCGACCATCTGGAAAGGTGACCATCCTTTCGTTAAATGGGAAAAGGAATGGGACATCGCTGCGTATGGCCGGCGTCAAGCGAGGGAATGACTCCCGATACTCTCGATCAACGTTGCGACCGATACGGTTTACATTCCTAATGGTAAGAACACCCCATTAACACTTTCACGGGATACTTATTGATGTGCATCCGATTTCGAATGGTGAAAGGACTTGTGTTCTTCGTCTCACTCGGATTCGTTCTGGAAGCGCGAGCGGACAAGATACTCTTCGATTTTGAACGAGTTTTTGATGTCCGTTCGGTACATGCGTCAAATGCACAAGTTGCCTTGACCAAGGGAGCCACAGGACAAGCGATGTCAGTCGCACTGAGTGGCGAGGGCCGCGAGGCCTACGTTCGACTGGAGTCCCCGGGATGGGACCTGTCCGCCTACCGGTGCATTGCCATGGACATCAGTAACCATGGGCAGGTTGGAATCGGAGTCCTGGGTAGTATCAGCGTCGGCGGCGATAAGACATCCGCTGAAAGTTTCGTCTGGGTTGAACCGGGGCAGACGGAAACCATGGAAGTCGTCTTCTTTCGCCGTCAACCTCCAGAATACATGGAGCGATTCCTGACGGGCATGCGTGGATATCCCGGCGGCTACATGTCGCACTGGCTAACGCCCGACCTTAGCAAGCTCAATCGAGTCACCATCAGCAAGGCCCGCCCCCGTCAAGAAATGCACTTCAGCGTGGACAACATTCGCGCGAAGGGTGAGTACCGCCTGCCGACCGAAGAACAACTGCGATCGCGTTTCTTTCCTTTCGTGGATCAATTCGGTCAGTACCGTCATGCCGAATGGCCCGGCAAGACGACTTCTCAAGACGACATCGACTCTCAGCATCAAGCCGAACGAATGGACCTTGCATCCAACCGCGGCCCCGAGAACTGGAACCAGTACGGCGGCTGGACTTCCGGATTACAACTCAAAGCGACCGGTCATTTCCGCACACAGAAGCTGAACGAAAAATGGTGGTTAGTCGATCCCTCAGGCCGGCTCTTCTGGTCCCAGGGCGTGACAGGGGTTCGGCTTTCGCAGACCACGAGCACGCGGCGGCGCAAACACTACTTCGTCGATATGGTGGATCGCGGCGACTTTCGACAGGCCAACCTGAAACGCAAGTTCGGAGACAATTGGAATACCGAAGCGGCCCAGTTGACACATACACGTTTTAGGTCGTGGGGTCTCAACACGTTTGCCAACTGGTCCGATCCTGAGTTGTATGGCATGAGCCAAACCCCTTACGTGGTCGCCCTGGGGTCGGGCGTCGCCAAGGATGTGCCGACCGAACTGGAAGAGAAGGCTTTTGAAAAGTTGGTCCGGAAACGCATCACTGCGCCGCGGGTTGCAGCATTCAAAGAGGATCCCTGGTGTTTGGGAGTGTTTGTGGACAACGAGCTTCATTGGCCGCGGAAGAACGTCGGGCCTGTTGCCGAGACCTACTACAAGGTGGTTAAGCAGGTTCTCAAGGAATTGGCTCCCAATGTTCTGTACTTAGGAAGTCGAATCCACGGTAGCGGGGAGCCGCGCCCTGCCTATAGAGCGGCCGCAAAACACTGTGACGTCGTGAGCATCAACCGCTACCAGTTCGCCATCGTTGACGAAGACCTTCCAAACTATTGCCGAGTTGCACTGCTAGCTTTCATGATTGGCAGCTGCAGCACTCTGCTCGCTCAATCTGATACCGAATCGCTGTCGATCACAGTAAATGTTCAGACCTATAACCAAGCCGGCCACCTGGGGTCTCCGTACCGGTACCAGGTAAGAAAGGTCAGTGACAAACCAGACGGGACAAAGCTGCCGACGGTGATCTTTTGCCATGGTTCTGGTGGAGGCGTCAAAGACTTCCCGCCTGCGGAGAAAGAGATTCAGTGGCAACAGGCACTCTCTCAGAATGGAGATTCCTACTATTTCTTTACACCCAAAAGCGGGAAGAAGAGCGGCAGTCTTTCCGCAGAAGGCCTCCAGCAGTTTATCGCCAACGTCGTGACGAACTACGATGTCGATCCGCAACAAATCACGATCATCGGTTACAGCGCAGGCAGCCGGTCTGTCACCAGCACCGCCGTGAACAAAGGTGACTTGATCAAATCAGCGATTGTGATCGAAGGCGGCTTCAGAGGTTCTGTTCCGGCTGACCATACGCTGGAAGGCGGTAACTGACCTCGTTTGAGTTTTTTTGGCCACACGAGTTGCGAGCAAGTAGAGAATCAGAAACGCAGGATCCGTTCCATCAGGCGCCGGTGGTGACGACGCATTTCCGACTCCCCAGAAGGCTCAGAATCAGCTGTGGACATCACACGGCGCTCGGTCTCAAACGGGTTGCTCATGTCAAATGCGGTCCCATCATTACTGTTGTGGACGAATTCCCAGCTCGCCGACCATCCCGGCTGACCGTGGTGCTCTTTGATTAACGCGGACCGCAGCGCCGCCCGACCCCCTGGCGGCGCGTCGACCAATGCTGCAGCAATCTCGCTTTCGCTCACCACGCGGTTCTCCATATGGCCCGCTTCTGACATCTGATCGTAAAGCCCTCCCAACTCGTGGTATTTCAAATCGAGAGCGGAAAGTCGCAGGGCGAAACGCAATCGATCGATCGCTCCTTTGCCAGCGCTGTGCACGTTTGACATAGCTGCGTCGTAAGCCTGTCGTTCCACGGTTTCCAAGCCGCTGGGGTCCTCGGAAACAACGGCCCGAACCAGATCGATGCCGCCGAATTCTCTCCGCAATTGGTTCAACAACTTCAAGCTGTCCCGCAGTTCGCTCCCTTTGCAGTTGGCTCGACTTAACTCGTGTTGGAAGATCGCCAGCTTGGCGTAGGCGTCCAGTTGACTGGCAAGTGTCAACGGGTTGGTGGCAAGACGCTGCAACGTTTCACTCCAGATCTGCAGCACGCGCGGCCCCCAATCGGGAAGTGCGTGACGCGCTACGAAGGCTTCACACTGAGCAAGCAGTTCCTGTTGAATCTCCAGGGCGGTGAGGCGCCGCCCATCGGCCAGCTTGACCTTAACCCGCAGCCAGGGGTCCAGGGAGATGCACCGCAGTGCCTGAACCGGTTCTGCCAACTCCAGCCCTTCGCCGACGCGCCCTCCCTGGTTCAGGATCCAGAACAGCAGGCCAGTCGTCCCGAACGTCAGGTACGTACCCAGCGGTGAACGGTGTGAGTCTTTGGCGATCAAATGAGCGCGCACCCAGTCACCTTCACCGGCATCTTTTCGCGTACGGATCCTGTCGCAGAAAATGGCTCGGTTGTGTGTTGTCTCGCTGCCCATGACCTGAACCAAGTGCCGTGCGCGCTGAGACAGTTCGATGCCCTCGCCGCCGGGGTGGGAAGACAGGCAACCGGCACCCGCGTAGGGCAAACGAGTAACGAGGTGTGGGATCAGTGCCGCGGCGGCTCGGGACAGCGGTACCCAACACAAATAACTTTCGTGATTGCCGAACGTGATCGAATCAGGATTAAGACAACCCAGGTTGTTCTTGATCACGACCGCTCTCATCTTCCGTGTGTCGCGAATCCGCGTGGCCAACCGCTGCATGATGCGTTCACCGGCAATGTCATAGGCGGCAACCTGCTCGGGTGTGGAACACTCGGGCGTACAATACT
This sequence comes from Pirellulaceae bacterium, assembly GCA_963714715.1. Classification (GTDB taxonomy): domain Bacteria; phylum Planctomycetota; class Planctomycetia; order Pirellulales; family Pirellulaceae; genus JBFJVZ01. The sequence goes on from CAVQPV010000067.1 coordinate 52,352, forward strand.
CCGGATGTCCGTTGATGTCGTTGTAAAGACGTCCACCGTTTTGAAGGAACACGCCGCTGCTACCGGCATCTGGAAGGCATGGAAATTCTGTTCGCACAGCGTCGGTAAACAGCTCGGCCAGAACCTCCGAAGGCATCTGGCGACTGCGGCGGCCGCCCTCCGCCGAAACCGAGTTTTCGTTCTCCGAACCCAACAGAAAAGGTTTTGTGTTCACTGGGCGGCTCCTGTTCAACGCCTCATTGGGCGCCACGTTGTTGACTCTGCTGCAAGAAATCCTCCGACATCAACGGTTGCAGGCCATCGAGGACCTTGTCAGCGGCGTCGTGGATGCCTCCCAGTTTCTCGCGAATCTGGTCCAGATCATCGCCGACCGGTGGCTCGCCACCAGCAGGCAGGTCAGGTCGCTGGTGAGGTTGTTCACGTTCCATGGAAGTTCTCCTGTGAAGGGGGAGGTTTTTGGATAAGACAATTGACTCAATTCAGTCGACCGTTTCCGCGCCAGGCGGAAGCGAGGGCGCGATCATTCTCAAAGCCAGGATCAGTCGTGAACGCGTCAACCAGATCTTCCAGCGACTGGCATTCGGCCAGCTTGGCCTCGCACTCTTGTTTGGTGTGTCGGCGTGGGTCAGGCAGATCGAGCCGCGCATGTGACCACCAGCCGCGAGAGCTGGGAACACGAAACTCGATCCAAGACCAATCCATGCGCGAGATGTCTGCGCCGAAGCGGCGGAGAATGTGTGCCCGCAGGTAAGCGCGTGTATCGTCGGGTGGCTGCTCGGCAAAACGGCGGATCTCCGCGTCGCTGGGCATGTCGGCCACGTAACCGGCTTCGGCCATCTGAAGGAACAGGCCTTCGTCGGGATCAATGCTGCTGTACAGCAGATCAAGGGCTTTCATATCGGGCGAACTCCAAGCGAGACCGTTTCGGCCCCGGTGCCGCTCCAGCAGCAAGTACTTCTGCCAGTTGTCGCATCGCGGGGCCAGTGCTTCGATATCACGCTCCCGTAGTAACTCAATGTTGGTGTTCCAGACCGCGACCAGTTCCTCGGCGTCGGGTACAGCGTTTTCCACCGCCCCGCTGCCGACAAACTCACCAGCCAGTTGACAAAACTCGTGTTGAATTTCCACCGCCGTTGCATTGCGACCACGCAAGGCCAACGGCAGTCGCTGGCGAAGTGACAGGTCGCGACTGATTTGCGAGGCGGCACCAACCGGATCATCCAGTTGCAGGTTCGGGTCAGCCCAGCCGGACTCACACATCGCCACGACTAACTGGAGCGTGCCTGCCTGCAAGAAATTGGCGATTGCCGCGAGGACCAGGTCGTAGTAGATCAAGTGCAGACGAGCCAGCCCGCTTGCGGCATGCGGTTCGTTACGCTGGTTGATCAGCGGACGTCGCTGCATGGTGTCAATGCTTGCCAATGCCTCAAACCAGTCGGCTCTTTGGCTTAGCTGATACGTGCAGGCGGCACGACCGTTGGCAGCACCAACCATCCCCTGGCCGCTGTAGGGCACCGAGGTCACCAGATGCGTCGCCAGGAAACCGGCCAGGTGTGGTTTACGGTACAGGATGTCGTTAAAGCACTGTGTCGTGGTCAGAATGCTGCAGTGGTTGCCGTAACTCACGTGTCCGTCACAGTTGTTGGCCAACACGCGAAGGTAGGTACCGTGTGGCAGCTTTCGCGAAGCTGCCTGCTGCGATTGTCGGGCAATCCGCAGCGCCGCATGCACATGCGCCGCGTGGTCTTTGGCACGCCGGTGTTCGGGCGTGTTCATCTCCAAATGTCCCGAATCGATGTAGGCACTGCCTCCAGCTCCGGAGAGAAACCGACGATTCAATTCGATTGCTGTTCCTCGGTTGTACGGCAGGTCTGGGAAACCCTTGATTTCCGTCAGCAGTCGCCCTGCGGCTTGATCAACGTCAGGAACCTTGCATCCGGGTGTATGCAATGAATTCGCTGACTCAAAGTCATTACCCAATGTTTTCTCGATCACGTCGGTCATGGGTTGTCTCCTCTCTCTTGGCGTCAAAGAATCAAACAGCACTAGCGCCCCGGACGATCGTTACTTCCACCGGGTGGGCGTCCTGTGGAACCGTTTGCACGTAAGCCTTCACATTGGCCGGGCTGAGCAGCTTGGCGGTGCTGGTCAGTTCCTGATCAAGGGACTCGGTCAGATCCTCGCCTGTGACACTGTCGGCGCGGCCGGTCAGGATTTCGCGTCTTGCTGCCTGTTGGGCTGCTCGCCGTACGATGTGCTCCAGCATCGCGCCGCTGATCAGTTCCTTGGCGGCGACGTTGATGACCCGCCCATCGTTGAGCTTGACTCGCACCAGTCCGGCGTATTCGCTGCGGGGACTGTAGATCCGGCTCAGCAGGGGCGCGATCAGGCCCTCGGCGCTTTCGTCGGCTAGCGGCAATCCGCGGTCCAGGTACCGCTGCAGAATCGCTTCGGCCGCGCGGCGGTTGGGACGCGCAACGGTCAGCTTCAGATCGAGTCGACCGGGTCTGGTCACACCTGGGTCCAACATGTCGGCGCGGTTGGTGGCGCCGATCAGCACCACGTTGTCCAACGTCTTGTGCACGTCGTCCATCAGGCCAAGCAACGTGGTCGCGATCCGCTCCGAGGCAGCACCGCCGAGGTCATTTCCGCGACGGCGAAGGAGCGCATCGATTTCGTCGATGAAGATGATACAAGGCCCGTCCTTGGCGACGTCACGCGCCGCGGCAAACCGTTCTTTCAGCCGCGTTTCCGTCCCGCCGAGCCACATCGAGTAATCTTCGGAACCCACGATGCACTGTAAGCGGCACCGCTGGCCGAACAGCGTGCTGACGTAGCTGGCTGTGCAACGAGCCAAACGCGTTTTACCGTTGCCGGGTGGCCCTACGAATAGGATCCCTCTTTTTCGCGGCAGTTGAAAACGCTCCGCGATATGCGGGTGGAGAAGGTTGAACGCCACCGCGTCCTGGATCTCACGAATGATCTCTTCCAAACCACCTAAGTCGGCAAAATCATCCTCCGGAGCTTCCTCGAAGAAGTGTTGGCCATCAGGTGCCGGCACGCGGGTGAAAGCAAGTCGAGCATCTGATTCAAAACCAATCCGGTCACCCTTGTTCAGTTGCACTTCTCGCAGTTCATTGACTGGGGTCAGCGCGAAGGATTGCTCCTGTTGTTTGACCAGCAACCGCCCATCGGGCAGATACTCCTCAAATGTTCCCAGATCGCTCCACTGCGCCGCGTTCGCACTGACCTCCAGCACGCAGTTGCGGTTCTTGTTGACGAACACCTTCGATCCGACTTGCAGCTTCGCAGGGTCAACGTCGGGATGGACACCAGCCCGCACGGGCGTCATGCCTTTGAAGTGAAGACTGGCCCGCCAGCATCCGTTCTGCTCGACCGCCGTTACGAGGGCCGGGTAGTGCTCGGGGGCGCATACGGCCTGCAGTTCCTGACGGAGTTCTTCCTGTTTGGACTGAACTGCATTCAGGCTATGGCGGAGCACCTTGTTTTGTTCAGCGAGGCCGATCGTCGTTTTGACCAACTTCCCGGGGTGACGGCGTTCGGCAAGGATCCGCTGCAGCATAGCGTCATCGGCAGACGCGCCGTTAGGACCTGGGTCGTTCTCCTGTGCCGTAATCGGTTCGGCGCCTTGCTCGGGCGTTTGGGTGTTGGCTGTCATCGCTGGGTCCTCTCGCGCGTATATGAAGAAGGAAGTTGCGTCAGGTCGATCCGTTATTGGTCGATCTGTTATTGGTCGATCACCGAGAAACCGCGACTGGTGATCTTGCCCTTGCGCCAGCCGTACAATCGCACGGGCAGGTGGCCCAAAGCGTTTTCGAGTTTCGGTTCAACTCCGGCCAGCAGCCCGACCATGAATGGCTGATCGAAGGTCGATTCCATCAGCTGCAAGTCGTCCTGGCTGAAGAACAGAATTTTGTCGATGCATTCTTTTGGCGTTGGCAAAGGGCAGGCAGCGCAGAAACGAAATGGATGACTGTGAAACCAGCCGACGATCATTTCCGGGGGCACACCCGTCTGCGCTCGCACCGGGATCAGTTCCCGGGCTTTGGCAAAGCTGGCTTCGGTTAGCGTGACGCTGGTGGAAGTTGACTCGCTGGTACCTTTGGCCGGTACAAGGCAATTAACCAACAGAAAGCCTTTGCCCGACTCAGGATCGCGGCACAGATGTCCGAGCAGTAAACCGCCAACTTCGCGATCCGGATTCCGGGCTGCCTCATCACAACCGTCCTCAATCACGGTCCGACTGATCAACACGGGCAAGTCTTCGTCTGCGGGATCGTCCCACGGCTGGAGCGGCCCCTGCTGACAAAGATCCACATCGCGCACCGGAGTCAAGTGCGTTGCCGGATCCAGAGACAGAAAAGCCGGGCTCGACGATGCTGGCGGAACGTCCTCGAGATACGCGTCCAACGAGTAGTACCAAGTGGACTCGTCGGTCAACTTGCCTTCGGCTTTCAGCCCGGCACGAACGGTCGTCGCGGTCATACCGAAATAATCGTGGGGGAAATCGAGTGAGAAGTCACCGTCGGCGTGAGCGAGCGAAACGCGAAAGCCATCGCAGCGTGCCGGCGCGGTGGTGCCTGCAAACCGCGGCTCGACCCGTGCCTGCTCCAACGCTGGTGAATAGGAAGACACGTGGCCTTGGCGAAAAGCCTCGAAAAAGGTTTCACGCTTCGCCCGCTCGAAATCAGCCGCTTCGAGTGATTGCTGGTGGACCTCGGCCCCTTGGTCGTCGTAGAAACTGAGCTGGTACCGATAGAGATCGCTCTCTGCGGCCTCAGGTTGTTCTGCTGTTTTGATTGCCTGTTCTGTCACTTCTGAATCTCCCCTTGCGTGCGGACATCAAGCTGCCGACCAGCATTTTTGGTCTTGGCGTTGGTGTTGACCGTTCAACCCTGGGCACGCCATCGGTGGGTCGCCGCAAGCCAATCGGAGTTGAATCAAACGGTGGACCCAACGATCGATCAGCCGCGCCGACCCGCCAAGCGTGATTGGCTCAACCGCATCTAGCCGGCGGTGACCGACTTGGTCAGCGTGACGACCTGATCGTCCACCACGACGTCGCCAACGCGATCCGAACTGTTCAGCGTTTCGCCGTTGGACGTTCGGGCGCCGTACAACACGGGCCGACCGTGCGCATCCACCTCGGGAAGCTTTAGTTGCTTGGTGTATCCATCAACCAATTCCCCCACGGTGACATCGCTGGGTACCTGACGGGCTCGCCGGCGGACGCTGCCCGTGAAGTCTTCAATCTCAAAGGTCAGTGTGGCACTCATCGAAGATTCCTCCTTTAGAAATCAAGAAAACAAATTCAAACCGGAGCACATCGCCCCGGCATACACGTTGGACTGTTGTTCGATTGATCGTTTCACGACACAGCCTCCTGTTCCCGCACGAAAGCCAGGTAGGCACTTGCCAGTTCGGGAACAGCGAGGGCCGTGACCTCTTTGGTCAGCGTGCGACAGGCTTCGGCGACGCCATCCAAGCTGTGTTCCAAGCCGCTACTCAGAAAGGCAGTTTCAACCTGCGAGAACACTCGCACTTCTGTCTCACGCAACTCAAGCCGGGCGAGGCGAAGAAAAGCCTGTGCGCGACAGAGAAACTCTGCCAGCGCATTGCGGTGCAGCGGAGGTTGCGATTCCCAGGTGTCAAGCACCGCCTCAATACTGACGCCGCCAGGCACCAGCCGCACGATGCGGTCACAGGCAGCGATGCCATCGGGAGGCACGACCCAATGGTCGTCTTTCCACGTGCAACCGGGAACGCATTCATCCAGCAGTGATTCCAATTCATCGTCGTCCGGCTGGTCGTCGGGAACCGCGTCCTTCACCCATGCGTTCAGCCGATCCTGCGACCGCTGCGAGTCGGCATTGACTGGGCATTCGCCAATCAGGATGTTGCCGTCCGCTGTTCGCGCGTATCGCAGGACACCAGCAAGCTGGGCGGACTTGGCCAGCAGGTCGGCGGCAGGCGCCGCAGCCAGCTTGCGGTCAGCTGGTTTGCGGTACGCCAACCAGCCACTGGACTCCAGATGGAACGGCGCTTTCAGATCCGATGTTGCAGTAGAAGTCATGCGTTGTGCTCCACAGTTTCAAACGTCAATTCTCGACGGCGCGCAAACAGCGGTCGGTCGTCCAACGGGCGTTCAACAAACGACCGCCCGTAACTGCAGGCCGCTCGGTTCGGCGCATCCTGTTCGGCAAGTTGCCGGATTCGCCATCGCAACAGGTCGTGCAACGTTTCCAAAATCTGCACCAGCGGTTCGCCTGGATAGATTTCCAGGCAAATGGCTCCGCTGTCAGGGCAGATGTTCGGATGAAAGGGGGCCGGCTGCCCGGGTCGGAACACATAACGCAGCATCTCGAATCGATCGGCGCGTCGCAGGTAGTCCGGAAGCAAACGCAGCACGATCGTGTGGCTGGCCAGTTCTTGCACCTCGACGCGTTCGCCGTCGCGCCCCAACCCTCGGGTAGCGAAGGTGGCACGATAGATGCATGGAACTTCTCGACCTAAGCTGACCAACTCAACCAGGCTGCCCGGTCGCATGCGCTGCTTGACGTCGAGGTAGGTTTCAAGCAGAAAGTCGCTCGTCACCGCATCAAACTGCGGCGCCGTTGCGGACTCCATCATCAGCATCAAGTCGACTGGATGCCGCGGTTCATCAGGCTCGTAGTTCATGGTTGGTGTCCTTGTTCTTGTTGGTCGATCTGCGCTGCTTCGTTTTCGCCAAACGCAATGAAGATGCTCCGTTTACAGCCGTCGATTCGGATGCGGTCATCAACCGTCAATCCAAGATCCGCCAGCCACTGACCGGACAGGCTTTGCAGTGTTTCAACGGATGGAAACCGGTTCGAACCCAGCGGTCCGCGGTCCAACAATTTGCGCCGGAAATGGATTTGCACGGCTGAATCCCCAAACTGTTCCCGGATAACAGCCAGCAAGTCGTCTACCGTTGCCTCGCCGTAGTGCACCGGCAGAGCGACCACGTGATCGATCACACGATGGTCAAACCGGCACTGCTTGCTCGGTCGCAATCGCGACTGGAGCCAGCGACGGCTCGCCAGGTCGAATGCGAGTTCAAAGCTGTCTTGCGGGCGGTGCCCCAGTAGCAGTTTCACCGCCTCGGCGGCCATCACACTGGCAACCGCCGTCCCCAGCAGCGCCGGAGCCAAGGTTGCAGGCCCAGAGGGATCGCCGTTCGGATCACACGGTGTTTCCAACGCTACTTGCCGATAGTGCGCCGCCGACCAACTGCACTCCAAGCATGCCCGACCAGGTATGAATCCATGGACCTTGCCAAGCCAATCGCCGCCGGCATCGACACCGCCGTCAATGACTGGTATTCCCTGCGCGTAGGCGCGATCGTTGATCAGCAGCTGTCGCGAACCCAAGGAATCGACGCCGCCGAGACAGAGATCGACATCAACGAACTTGCCCAGCGGGACATCCGCCAAGTCAGCTGCGACGGTGTCGACCGTGATAGCTGGATTCAGCAGGTGAATTTGCTCGGCAGTCACGTCCGTTTTCCATCGACCCACGTCCGCAGGTTGGCCGTAGCACTGGTTGCGGAGGTTCTTTGCCTCCAGGCGGTCGCGGTCGATCAAACGGATCATGCCCACACGTAGCCGAGCCAGCAGGATTGCCAGCAGCGCGCAATGTTACCGAGACCTGCAACCAGGACACGGCATCGCATCAACCGTGCCGTCTCGTAGCCGTCAAGTCGGCCAGTGAAAAGACGGTCTCCGGCAGTCTCTGTTTGAGTCACATGCTCAGGCACAGTCTTCCTCCTGATCGGGTCGCCAAACCGGCTCGCCACTCAGCGACGTGGGATGCCCACACAGACAGCGATCCTTGTAGGTCCAACACTTCTTTTCGGGCTGGTCGTCGATGGCATCCAACTCGTGAAACCAGCGGCCGCATCGTGGGCAGGCAACAGCCGTTTGGCTGTCTTCAATGGCCATGCGACAGAGCGTGCAACGCGGCCGGCGTTGATCCTCGGGCAACCGGTACTCGACCGGTACCGGCGTGGACTCGGCGGAGAAGTACAAAGTCTGACTGCCGATCAGGATCTCATCCCGGTGCTCCAGAACCTTCAAGCCTGAAATCACTGGCTGGCCATTGACCCAGGCACGCTCGCCAAGAGGGAGCAACAGTGCCACTTCACGCTCGGCTCCCTTGCCAAATGCAATCAGCCGCGCTGGACCATGTGCGACCGGCTCACCCTGATCAAACCCAAGCGTCTCCGCGATCCAGTCGTTGTCGTCGTTATTGTTCCACAAACGGCTCATGGTTCAGCTTTCTTCTCGAGTCACCGATTCGTCACGTTTCTGAAGCACCATCTTTCAACGGGTTCATTGTTTCAACAAAGCTCGAGCCGGCTATGAAAAGCTTCTTACTGCCGTCTTGCTTTTGTCTTGCGTCCTTCTTTCGGCTCATGCGTTGTCGTTCTCTGCGGGCTCGTCCGCTTCCGTCTCGTCCAGCAAGATCAATGTCAATTGGCTGGGATCAACGCTGACGCGGTAACCAAACCGAACGTGTTTTTCGATCACGAGTTTTCCCCACCTTTCTGTCGTGCGACCGGTACCAAGGGACAACTCAGCCGCTGTCGATCGGCTAAACAGCGCGCGGAGTTTGTGGATCACCGCGTGGGCGGCCGTGGCAGTACCAGTCCCACGGTGTGACAGCTCCTGAACCAGTGCCCCGAGCTCGTCGGCAAACACAAAAGCCTTCGCCTTGTGATCGTGCTGGGACTTCAGACTGGCATGTATCAGGGCAGCCATCGCGGTCCACTCGGATGCCGGCAATGACAGCGTGTCGGTCAGCTTTCCCTGCCAGCGAATCTCCAGCAGACCACCCGTTTGCCAACCACCCACGGCCACGAATTCAAACCGCGGATCGACCTGATAAGGCAGTGATGACGGGTCAGAACGATTGGGTCTGGACATGCCGTGGATCTCCAGTAGCGGCTGCGGGACGTGCTAGGTAGGTTTCATCGATTGCCCACGCACTGAACAGAAAAGACACGAACGCGGGCAGGCGATAAACGGTCTGGATTGCCCGCTGATCATCCGGTGTCGCCATCGTTGCCCGTTTGTGAAACAGCTTTGCCAGACTTGGGGCTGGAACGAAAGCCTCACGCGAGTGCGTTGGAGCCTTGCGCAAGATACGCGAGTATCAGGAAAATGTCGCACTCGGCGGTTGGCAGCCAGATGGAGTCAGCCAAGTGTCTATTCAAATGCGGCTCTAGGGTCCCGGGACGGCCCCAGTCGCTTTTTTGCTTGATTGCTCGAAGCCGCGAATCCAGGCTTGAGAATTGAACACTCATTTGCGGTTCTCCCAGGTCGATACCAAGTGCGCGTGGCAGTTCATCCGGATACTGATGACGCGTTAACAAAAAGAAAGGCACTTGTCAGTCCCCAAATGTCTGTAGAATCGAGCGGAGACAAAGTGTTGCGAACCTTGCCCGCAACGCCCCCGTAGGAACACGCCGGTGGACGAAGTTTTCGGCGCATTTAACTGCCCATCACTGACTTGCTTTGCACACGTTCCGCGTCGACTCGTTAAACTCACAAGCCCGTGTCGCAAACAGGCGGGAATCGTTCGACTGATATGTGTTGTGCAGCGCATGGCCGATGCTGTCTCGCGCATCACTTCGCCTCCGCGTGATCCTTTTCTTATCCGCTCTCAGGCGATCGGCGAGAAGTAGGAAACACGCGCAAAGAACAATCGACTTTTCCGCGGGCAATTGCGTGCACTCGCCACAGTTTTCGCGGTTGGTGCCAAACTGTGTCAGCAGATGGCGTACCGCTGCACAAATCGCTTTTTTGTCCCCCAACTGTTCCCTTTCTTACACAGATCAAAGTGAGCACATTCGATGAACTGGCTGCCAGATGATTTGAAGTACACAGTCCTCAGGCTGTATTTGGAGGGCCCCCTCGCATTCGAGGGACGGTACAGGGAAGCGGTCGAGAGAATCGCGGGATCACAAGCACTATCAAAAGATAGTTTGACCTCAGAGACCATCGCACAGGTTGTTAACGAGGAACTTGGCCGTCGCGAGGTGGCACAGCGGCTTACGAATCAGTTGGTGCGCAGGATTGTGGCGGAAATGGCGCGTGATCGATACATCGTCTTTCAGCCGCCGATTGAAGAGACATGTAGAGATTTTCTCGCAGGTTATTCGAGGGTCGCTCGGCACTGCGTGTCGGCCGTTGACTTTCGCGCGTCCAATGATCAAGTCGTCATTGAAGAAGTAGCGAGGGTAGCCGCGGACGTTGGCATCAGGTTGATCCGCGAGCTTGGTAAAAAGAAACGGCAAATCCATTTGGGATTAGGGCGCCGGTCGAAGCAGTCGATACCTGGCCAAGCACCTCGCCGATCGCCTTAGCTTGGCTGATGATTTACGCAAAGCCGGAGTCGAAATCACGGTCCACGCATTGAGTGCTGGGTTCGAGCCAACGACGCCCCTCAACTCGCCTGTTGCAAGTTTCGCAGCATTTGACCGTGCTGCTCCGAAGATGTCGTTCACCGCACTGTTCAGCGAAGCTGTTGTTCCAACGCAACGATTTGATGAAGTGAAAAAGCTGCCAGGCGTCGAAGAGGCGTTTGGCAGCAAGAACTCGATTGATATCGCGTTTAGTTCCCTGGCTAGCGCCGGCTCAAGCATGGGACTCTGGGAGCGATATGCTCAGCGGGCCAAGGACTTTGATACAATCAAAAAATTGACGGAGTATGCTTGGGTCGGTGATTTTCAGTTCCGCCCCTATTCTGCCAAGGCAGCAATCACCGAAGATGTGGGGCTTCGTGCCGTGACGCTATTCGAGATTGCCGAATTTCGCCAAATGGCAGCCCAGCCCGATAAGCACGTCGTTCTGATGTGCGGTCCCGGCAAGCACGAAGCCTTGGCACCGTTGCTCTGTGAGCCTGAACTGAGAGTCTGGGACCACTGTGTGATCGACGTCGAAACCGTCGAAAAGCTCAAGGATTCTCTGGATGCGGCATAGACAAAAGACACTTGGCCTCTCATGAACAGCGAACTGCTCAATATGAGCTAAACTGCCTAGCATGCCAGAGGTGAGCTCTTCCTGTCGTTCGAATGGCGTCTGGTCAAAAAACTCAGCCGACGCCGCAACGCGGGGAATAGCGGGATTCTGAGCGCTGGCCCGGTACACATCTGAGCCGAGATCGCCTGCAAGTCAGCGACGGCAAGGTTTTCGCAATCGCTGCTTCCCGAACAGCATTGGCGTCGTTCCAGATTGCGTTTTGCCACGGTGATGGACTTAGCACCAACGCCCAACGATCGTCTCGGTTTTGCCTGGTCAGCGAAACGCCGATGAAATTCGTTCTGCAACCGTGGCAGTTGTTTGTCCTGATCCTTGCCGGATGGATCAATCGCCAGCAACAGGAAGTGATCGAGTATCTGCGAACCGAGAACGCAGTTCTCAAAGAGAAGTTCGGCAAGAAACGCATCTTGCTCAGTGACGACCAACGCCGACGACTGGCCGTCAAAGGGAAAATCCTCGGCCGCAAGCAACTTGAACGATTCGGCACCTTGTTTACGCCGGATACGATTCTGCGTTGGCATCGACAGCTTGTCGCACAGAAGCGGGACTACTCCAATCGAAAGGAGAAGAAGGTAGGTCGACCAAGAATCCGCCAAGTGATTGTTGATTTGACCCTGCAGTTCGCCAAGGAAAATCGGACCTGGGGTTACGACCGAATCCAAGGTGCGTTGGCCAACGTCGGCTACCACATCAGCGACACCACGGTCAGCAACATTCTCAGAGCCCACGGTATTGAACCGGCACCTGATCACAAACGCACAGGATCGTGGGAGACATTCCTGAAGGCGCACTGGGATGTGTTAGCCTCGATTGATTTCACTACCGTGGAAGTTTGGATCAAAAGCACCAAAATGAATGCACATCTCGAGCGATTTTTTGGATCGATGAAATCCGAGTGCTTACACCGACTGATTCTTTTAGGCGAACGGTCGAGTGCGCAACGCTGTTCGAGAGTATCTCGATCATTACCATTACGGACGCTGCCACCAGGGCTTGGGCGACAAGCTGATCGTGCCAATGGCGCATCCGCCCGAGACCGGCAAGGAGATCGAAATGACCGAGCGGCTCGGTGGTTTGCTTCGATCGTATCGCAGAGCGGCCTGAGTTCGGCAATCTTCAACTGAGCCAGCACACCGGTTCATAACAATCGGCGTGGAGGCCGCTGCGTCTATCGGTAAATCTGCCCCGGTATATCACCGTCGATGTCGAAGGTTGAAATCCAGCTCGACCGAAAACCAGGGCTTGCCAAGCGATAAAAGATCGCAAACTGTCGGTAACTGACCTCGTTTGAGTTTTTTGGCCACACGGGACCAAGCATTTCCTAACGCGTTCCGGATGCTTTTCAAAACCCCGTGATTCACGGGGTTTTCTTTTGCACCTGTTTTCGACCAACCTTCAACCAAATGCAGATTTCGCGCATTCATGGGTGAACAAGTGGGGGGACATCATCGGATGTTTTTCGACCTCCGAGCCATGAGTCCGCCACCAGCAAATCGATAAGATATTCGAGGTTTTTCGGTAACTCTTAACCGGCCTATCGATTCATGGTTACAATCGAGGTGCCAGAATTTGTCACCTGGAACTTCTTGATGTCTGAGACTCCTAGCCCTGAAGATTTGATCGCCTCCGCGATGCAGCTCCCACTTGCCGATCGGCTGTCGCTTGCCAACGCGATGCTCAACAGTATTGAACCATCGACAGGTTCCGATGTGCCGCAAGAAGAAGTGAACGCAGCCTGGAACGCCGAGATTGCCACGCGAATTGACGACATTGACAGCGGTCGCGTGAGTACGATTCCGTCATCGGAAGTATGGAAGCGGATTGGCGGGAAACCCAGTGACTCAGCTTGAGTATCATCCCGATGCATCCGATGAAGTGGCCCAGGCATTTGATTGGTACAGCAGAGTCGATGCCGACGTCGGCGAGATATTCAAAATTGAACTTGATCGTGCCGAGCAACTCGTGCAGCGATCACCAGAGGCCTGGGGACGGTATCTGCACGATACCAGAGGTTTTCGCGGGTTCCCATTCGTGATGGCCTACATAATTCGTGAGAGCCGTATCATCGTGATCGCAGTTGCCCACACGCGGCGAAGGCCCGGTTACTGGCGTGATCGCTTGCCAGATGAATGATGGAGACTCGGTCAGTCTGCCAATTCTCGTTCGCGAGAGCAAGAACTCGGAGGATCATGTCCAACACGTCGTCCAGCTTCTTGCCGACATCTTCAGCAAGAAACCGCAACACGAAGTACCCATGCTCTTGCAGCAGGGCATCCTTGCGGCGGTCGCGGCGATACGCCTCAGGATCCGCCAGGTGTTGTCCCCCATCAAGTTCCAGGACGACGCGCAACTTCGAGTCGAGCAGGTCAACTTCCATTTTGCCCCAGCCATCAAACGGGATCTGCAATTCGGCGTTTAAGGCGAATCGATCAGTCGTTTCGGGAAGCGATTGCAGTCGGCCGTAAAGAAAGGCTTCGGTCGCGCTGCGGGCTCGCGCAATTCCTTCCGCGGTAGAGTCAAAACTTCGCGCAGCATTCGCAAACAGCTTAGCCAAGGGTGCGTCGACTCCGTCTCGGACGAGCCGTCGGACTGTCGCCGCGTAGTCGGATTTCCACTCTGGTTTAACCGGCAACCTGACTTCCGCAGGCCAGCCAGCGACGGCACTTCCGGGCAACGGAATGGTGTAGCCCATCGCTTCGTAACCCTGGCAGCGCCGGTCGAACATGCGTGAGAGCATGGGAACGTTCAGGTCGGCATAGTCGTATACGCGAACTTCCGTTTTGCCTTCGCATCGTCGGTGCAGGCGTCCCGCATACTGGGAGATCGTGCCATGCCACGAGACTGGCAGCGTCAGGAACAGCGTGTCGAGCCGACGGTCGTCGAATCCTTCACCGATGTACCGGCCAGTTGCCAGTACAACGCGTTGTTCGTCGGGCGCGATCGTTGCGAGTCGCTTCGCGATTGCCCGTGACTCGGTGACACTCGCGCCGCCTTGCAAGACAACGACGTGGCGAACATCGGACTGGAGACTTGCCGCAAGTAACTCGAGATGCTCCCGGCGTTCAGTCAAGACCAGGGGTGATCTGCCCTCACGGACGCACTGGAGAATATCGTCACGGATCCTGCCGTTGCGACACTCGTCGGCGATCAAGTCGCGGTAGAGATTGTGAAACTCGGCACGATGATCGGGATCGGCTGGCAACATTGGGCGAAATTCTGTCGGTCGTACGATTACGCAGTGCTGAAACGGGCGCACAGATCGCCTCCGCCTTCGCATCGACATGATGGCGTACGGGTCCACATTGCATGAAGATGATCGGATGATGCCCGTCTTTCCGAGTTACGGTCGCTGACAAACCCAGGACGTATCTCGCCTTGGTCCGTCGAGCGACCTGTTCAAAGCTGTGAGCCGACAGGTGATGGCACTCGTCGACGATCACATGACCGTAGTTGGCGATGCAATCCTTCACGATGCCTTTGCGCACGAGACTCTGGATAGTTGCCACGTCGAGGCGTCTCGTCAGTTTCTTTCGGCCGCCGCCAATCCGACCAATTTCTTTCGCAGATATATCGAGGAACTCTGATAACCGCTCGACCCATTGGTCGAGCAATTGCCGCCGATGAACCAGAACCAGAGTGTTGACACCGCACTGCGCGATCATCCATGCGGCGACCACTGTCTTTCCGAACGCGGTTGTTGCCGACAATACGCCAATATCGTGCGTGAGCAGTCTTTCAGCGGCAACATGCTGCCCTGACCGCAACTGCCCCTGAAACGACACATCGATTGTTTCACCGCTGACACGTTCATCACGCAGGTCGATTTCGATTTTCAAATCATTAAGCAAGGCTCTGACTTCTTCGTAACATCCACGAGGGAGTGCAAGATGCGTCGGATGGTCCTCGGCACAACAGATAATCCTCGGTTTGCCCCACGTAGGCAGCCGCATCAATTGCGCTTTGTAGAACTCAGGATTTTGAAAGGCAGCCAGTCGTACGAGACGGTTACGCAGGGAAGGAGTTAAGTTGACCTTGGATAAGTAGAGCTGATCGCATAACGTCAGCTCCAGTCGCGCCGGTAGCTCTCCTCGAATGTTAGGTTCCTTCCAACGTCGTGAAGGCTGCAATCTCCACGGTTGGTCATCGTCCTGGTTGATGGCTTTCCTGACGACCGGCTGGCTGGAACGAAACGAACCCGGGGAGTTGCGACAGGCGTCGGTGCAGCACAAGACCGGCATGGATTTGAGCTTTCGAGGAGCTGGTCGCCAAGTACGGCGAAGACAACGCCCGCTATCTCTACGAGCAGTTGGGCGAGCACACAAATCATTATCGCCGGATGACATTCATCGAGATGGAAATCGAGCCCGACGGACAGTTTCGAGCAGCGAGCCCGCCAGGAGGCCACCGACCGGGGCTGGAAGTTTGAACGCATACGCGGCGATATGTCGCTGGTCGAGCGATTGGTCGAGGGGGCGTGGGACGCCAACGAGTTTCTGGTGGTTCCACCCGGCGGCCGTGTCACGGCGACGTACGACGACTTGATCATCGGGGCGGTCGAACCGCCGCGGGAAACATTCGAGAGCTGATTCACCCGACACTCGGAGTAAAGGCCATGGAAATTTTACAAGCCATGAAGCGACGCTGTTCGGTCCGCCGGTACGAGCCTCGAGCCGTGGAGCGCGAGAAGCTCCTCTACGTGCTGGAGGCGGCGGGCGAGTCGCCCCCTCGGCCTGTAACAATCAGCCGTGGCGGTTCATGGTCATTCAAGACCGTCGGCTCATCGGCAGGATCGCTCCCGAATGGGTGATGCAATCGCAGGTCCCGGCCCTGATCGTGGTCTTGCGGCGATCATCGCGAGGCATGGCGTCGGCACGACGGCAAGGACCACTGCGACATCGACATCGCGATCGCCGTTGACCACATCACGTTGGCGGCGGCCGAAGTCGGGTTGGGCACCTGCTGGGTCTGTGCCTTCGACGCCTTCCGCTGCGCCGCCGTGCTGAAACTGACCGAACAGGTCGAACCCGCCGTGTTGATTCCCATCGGCTACCCAGCGGAGACCAAGGACGCGGAGCGTCACAAGACGGAACGTAAGCCGCTGGAGGAGATTGTGTCTTGGGTCTGAGGAGGATGGAGAGCACGGCGTGAGTCAGGATCTCGAGGCGAGCTACGACGAGCTGCCTTATCGTGGCAAGCCGTTTGCGCACTCGCATCCGGATACGCTGGCCGCCGTGGCCACTTTGTACGGGCTCGAGCCACCTTCTTTGCAGCGATGCCGTGTGCTCGAGTTAGGCTGCGGCGATGGCGGGAACGTGATCCCGATGGCGGTCACACTGCCCGAGTCGCAGTTCGTGGGGATCGATCTTTCCAGCCGTCAGGTGGAGGATGGTCGCCGCGACATCGACGAACTGGGACTGACCAACGTCGCACTGCGGCATGGCAACCTGCTCGAAGTCGA
>CAVQPV010000068.1:0-33118 GCA_963714715.1 Pirellulaceae bacterium
CGAAAACGACAACGCCCAAATGGCGGTCCTATACAACCAGATTGACAATTACGCCGACACTGTGACGACGCGACTTTTGTTCTCAATCATCATTCAGCCAAGGGCGACCAGAGCGGCAAAAGCGTCACCGACGTTGGATCGGAGCGGGTAGTATTAGCCGCGCGGCGGATACCCATTGATCATCGGCCCGCACAACGAGCCCGGGTTGGCCGTGCTCGACGCTAAGTGCCGATCATTCCCGACCGATTGAGCCCAGTTCGCGGCGATATGAATTCCCGCTTGTGGTCGACTCAGCGACGAAGAGCCGGAAGTTGAAGCAGCGACGATCCCGGGGCGACGCCAAAAAGGCTTCCGACGACGCCAGGGCGGCAAGAATACGATTCTCGACGTGTTGCGAGCGAGGCCGGTTGGCTGATTCGCTCCGCGGTCCGTGTCAAGTTCGGCATGGGGGCCGATCGGTGCAATCGGCTATTGCGTGAACTGCTGGACGCCGAAAAGATTGAAAGCGAGCAACGCGACAGAACCCCCGCAATAAGTCCGAGGATGCCGACGATTTTCGTTGCCAGTGATCTGACGTGTAGCCGACGTGTACGTGTACATGTTCCGTACAAGTCACCGTACACGTCGAGCATCGAAGCCGTTCGACTTGTACGGTGTGCCTTCTAAAGAGAGGAGAGGCGTACACGTCGGACAAGGCGACCGGTTCGACTTGGATGCGTTCAAGATCAGACACGTGGGGAAATGGCCGTACACGTCGACAAGCGAGCATGGGTGACAGACCACCACCGCCGCACCGTATGCGATTGACATCCTTTGCCATACCTTGACATACCCCCCATTCGCGGGTCCCATTGGGCTAACCACACCCACGTCGTGGTGCCCAAGTCCATAAGTCGGACAAACATAAAACGCTGTTAGTGAACAAACCATGCCCCGACACCGAACGATTCCGAGACCAGACACCGATCAGATTCTGTTGCGAATTGCTAATCAGAGCGAACTGGAACGCGAGCACTGGTTGACCAAAGTGATGCCCGGCTACGCCCCCGACCGCACCGATGGTCCAGCACAACGGGCACGCCTGACGATGGCACAACTGGGCACCGGATGGATCGCGTATGACCTGGAGACGTTCAGCGGCCGAGAGTCGCGTCGATCACGCCGAGTGAGCGGCAATTATGGCGGCAGGCGATCAAGCAACTCGAATCCGCCGACCGCGTTGAAGTTTGGGGACAGCGGGCAACCGAAATCCGCTTGACCGAATCCGGCCGACAACGCGTCGCTGAACTTAAGCGGCGAGCGGCAGCGGCGAAGTCTGCCGACCACGAAAGTGAGTTGACGTGGCAAGTTGGCAAGACGTTCCGTCTGTTTCGTCCGGCGATCGCATGTCATTTTGACGCAGTCCGGCCGATCGCGATTCGATCGCAAACAAAATGATGCCTCTGTAACCAGGCGGTATGTCTGCCGCAGATGCAGCGAAAGATTTATCGTTGTTGTCGAGCCGCCATATTCTGGCAGCGATGACGACCCCACCGCGTAGACTTGCGGCATGGAGGACAACCTATGTCTTATGACGATGACGATGACGACCGGACTTATTTTCCCGATGACGCCTTCACCCGCCGCACCATTGAGGCCGGCATCGATGACGGCAGTATCCAGCCTTGGCGAATCGATGCCGCAGGCCTGATGCACCGGGCGCAGAACCGAAGCAGTCCCGGCGGACACCGGCAAGGCGGCCGGCAGCCGCGGTTTATTGGGCGGCATCAAAATGATTCTTGGCATCCCGGCACGTGAATCATGAGTTTGAGTTTGGAATACCTTGCCGGCATCGCCGCGGAGTTACTTGGTTCACCGGTTTACTGCGTCGATACCGCCGACATTCCAGAGCGGATACGGATGCCAATGCTTTCGCGATGACGGGTCGAACACTCGATTTGCTGATTCGCGATCAACTGATTGACTGGGGCCAATGGAACGGCAGACAGGGGGCGATTGCTTTCGACTGCCAGGCTATCCGGCAGTATGCCGCGGACTACGTGAGCGAGTTTGACGGCGACATTGACAAGGCCGAGCGGCAAAACTTCATTGCCGCGTTGATTCACGAGCTCGCACACATCGCACAAAAAGGAATCGACACAGAAGAACCGACCGCCGAGTCTGAACAATTCGCTACAGACATCGCGTTAGTTTCGGTGGCTCTTTCCCGGTGGCGTTAGTCCGGCGTATCTATCTGATCTATCACCGGCGAAAGTCACGGCATGATGTTCTGCCGAATGGCTTGTCACGTTTGGCACCGGGCTCGCTTGCTGGGAGCCGACTGCCCGTTGTTCCTTGTTTTGCATCACTGGTTGAACGCTTGCGATAGTGCGTTGCTTAACGAGCCAGCGAGTTTGTTAGCGTCGCGTTTCAGTTTGTTTGACATCGCCAGCGACATCGAACCGCCGCGGGCATTCCGCGAACTCTGGAAGCAAAACGATGCCTCAGCAATCCGAGCGTAAGAAACTTGAAAAGCGTTTGAAGCGACAGCAAAAGCGGGACAAGAAAAGATCACAACACCAGAACGGAAAAACGAAACATGAGCACAGTAACCGAACGCAGCAAAACGGAACTTGAAGCACTCGAGTCCGAGCGACTTGAACAGCGATCGGCAGTAAAAAGGCGGTTGGCAGAATGCCGGCTGAAAGACCAGCAACGCATTGAGCTGGAAAGCGTAATTGCATCGCTGGAATCGAAGATCGACCAGGCCGACCAGGAACACATGACCGCAACGCAACCACTTCGTGATGAACTGGAGCGACTGCATCAGCAACAGCTTGCATCCATTATTGATGGCAACGAATCGGACCCCGACGCGGATCGTCGAAAAGAGTTGCTGGCTGCAATCGCCACGCACAATGTGGAACTGGAGCGGACGTACGGATTCCCCACCGAGAGACGATCAAGAAGATAAGGCAGGAGATCGGAGTACTATTCCCGCCGTGGCTGAACGAGAGCACAACAACGCTCACAAACAGACTTGCCGATCAACTTGCCCGTCGCGAATGGCGGTATCGGCAGTTTGCTCTGAAAGAACGGATCAAGATGCTGAACTTGATGCGAGAAAATGGACAATCTTGGATCGAAAAGTTTGAAGCTGTGATCAGCAACCCCCGGAAATACACCGACGATTCGATCGCGAGAGCCAGGGATGCGGTTGGGCGATGGCATGCCGTTGCCAGCGATGCCGACGAATCTGGAAGCGAAGCCAGGCGAGAACTCGATCGGCTGCGTCAGCAATGTATCGAACAAGACTGAGCGACGCGGCCACTCCTTGCCGCCGACGCTCCGCCGCGTGGTCGGTTCGACTTTCAACGGCCACGCGGCGTTTTTTACGGGATTGGTGGCGATCATGGTGATCGTATCAGGAATTGCTAGCATTTGATACAATGGTTGTTCCGAAGCTAGGCTTAGCGGCTGAACATCGAGCAACCTACTCGACCGCTTCGGGCTTCTTACTTAGGTGTGAAAAAGGTATTCACAATGGCAAGAATTGTCACACGTTCCAACGGTTTGCGTGAGATCCGTTTCGATGACAAGAACGGAAACCCAAGAACCATCTATGTCGGCAGAATGCCGAAACGCGATGCCGAAGCGGTCGGCACGAAGATCGACCACATCGTCGGTCGCCAGATCACAGGCAGCGAACCCGACCACACTGGTCAGTCAGTGGATCGCCGAACTACCCGATGTGCTACACGCCAAGTTGGTCAAGTTCGGTTTGGCATCGCCAAGGATCGCCGATCAAGAACCGTCGGTTCCCGATGTGCCGACCATCAAGGTGTGGACCGATCAGTACATCGAAGGTCTGAACGTCAAACCAGGGACGAAGGAACAACTGGAAATCTCCGCACGTTCACTGTGCAAGCACTTCGGCGATGGCAAGTTGATCGATTCGTTCACGGTTGGTGATGCCGCCAAGTATCGGCGATGGCTGGAACGTGAAGGCAACGAGCGCAAGAAGTTACAAGACGGGTCTGGCGATTAACACGGTTCGCCGCCGCATCGGACGTGCTAAGCAGTTCTTCAACGAAGCGATCGATCACGAACTGATCACACGCAATCCGTTTGCCAAGGAGGAATCAACGGTCGGTGCAAATACGGAAAAACATCTTGAGATTCCCGCCGAGTGGATCGACAAGATGATCAGGACCGTCAAGTGCGAGGACTGGCAGATCATCTTGGCGTTTGCACGCTATGCCGGGATGCGAAGCCACGAAACCCGCATCCAGCGATGGGAAGACATCGACTTAGCCAACAACGTAATGATGGTCCGCAGCCATAAAACGCCGCCGATACGACGCTGCCCGATTTTCCCTGAACTACGACCGCACTTACTGCGGGCCAAGGAGATGGCACCGGCGGGGGCGGTGTATGTGCAGACTCGATACAGCCACGACGCCAACATCCTGACCACCCTGGAAAAGATCGTCACCAAGGCCGGTTTGGTGCCGTGGCCAAAGCTGATGCAGAACCTGAGAGCGACCCGCGAAACCGAATTGCTTGCCCACTATCCCGCCAAGGATGTTTGCAGCTGGCTGGGCAACAGCCCGGACGTTGCAAACAAACACTACGCCATGACGATGCAGGCATCGTTCGACCGTGCAGTGATCGACGGTGCCAAGATCGAAGGAGTGACTACCGATGCGGTGCCGTCAAAACCAATCTTACCCAGTTTGAAAAAAACACCACCGAAAACACCACTGACGGTGCAGGCTAATGGCGGAAATTCCGAGACACGAAAAAAGCCGATACAAGAAAATCCCGTAAATAACTGGGTTTGTCTCATATCGGCTCTTGATGACTTGCCACTAAGCTACCCCGCAAGGACTCGAACCTTGAATGGCTGGACCAAAACCAGCTGTGTTGCCGATTACACCACGGGGTAGTGACTCTGCTCAGACACTGAATGTTAGCAACTTGTCCACGGTTGCTAAAGAGGAGCTTTTTTGCGATGCGGCGGTTCGCATGCAGGCCTTTTTGGCGATTTGCCGCTCCGATCAATGAGGGCCGCTATTTTTGGCTCTGGACGCTGAATGCCAGCCGCTGCAGCTCGCTGGCCAAGTCCACGTTCACCACCGCCACCCGTGGGGAGAGCCGCAGCGTTGTGGGGGCGAAATTCAAAATCCCGCTGACACCGCCCGCCACCAACTGGCCAGCGACCTCGGCCGCCGTCTCCGCAGGTACCGCCAAAATCGCCAAGTCGGGCCGCAGGTCTCCCAAGGCCTCCTCCAGCTCGGATCCGTGGCGGACCTGGACGCCGCCAACCTGCGTGCCCACCCGGGCCGCGTCGATGTCGAACGCTCCAATCAGCCGAAACCCCAACCGCTCGAAGCCGCGGTAACGTAGCAAGGCATCCCCCAATGATCCGACCCCCACCAAAACGACTCGCCACTGGACACCGGTGCCAAGAACCACGCCGATCCGATCACCTAACACACGGACGCTGTAACCGACCCCGCGGCGCCCAATGGTGCCCAGGGCGCTCAAGTCGCGACGAACCACTGCTGGCGAGACGGCGACCAATTGGCCAAGTTCCCGGCTGTTGACGCTGGTCACTCCAGCATCGGCCAACCGATGAAGCTCGCGAAAATACAAGCTCAGCCGCCCTACCGCGGCTCGTGGCAGGTGCGTGGGAGTCGCGCTGACATCGCTCGCGTCGGATGACTCATCATCGAATTCGTCCACCTCGTGATCTTCATCAGCCACAAGAGTCTCCAGGGGAAAGCCGACCAGGCAGGACAATGAAAGCTCAGATTCCGCTCCGAAACTCGAAGTTATGTTGCGGCTGCGTTCTGCACAATCCCTTTTACTGGATCGCTTGACCCAAGATCGTGCGTATTTGCATTGCCGGCACGCCGCTTGATTTGGTTTGAACCAAGGCGTCCGTCACGATCTACCTTGCTTGTCCGAGCGACGCTAACTAACGTGAACACTCTGAAAACCTGCCTTTCTCGGCATCGTCTCGGTAAGAGTCGCCTAAGATTGTTCTGTTGATGAATCAGGCGTGATGACGAAAACTCCAGCAAAAGACGATCGCACTCGCGAGCATTTGCTACCGAATCGCAATCGCAAGTCCGATACGGGTGGCAAATGTTGAGCCAACTGGGTCGCTCCATCCGCAAACGAGCATTGGCGATTCAAAATCGAGATCGTCTACGGCGCACGCTGGGGACGGCAGTCAGCGATCACAAACGATTGGTGTTTTCGCTATTCACTGATGAGCAGATGCTGTTTGCTCCCTTTTGCATTCCAACGGACGTCCCAGATATCCAGCCGGTCATCCTGCTGAATGGGGTCTCCCGCGATGACTTTGAATGGATCAGCAACATTCACCCCAACGTGCCAATCGTCCGACTTCGGGCGACACTCACAAACAATCAAAAATCGATTCTGCCCCATGCCGCCGTGGTCAACGATCTGTTGACGGTGCTAAACCAACCGTTTTGTCTTCAGGACGCTGACTGCTTTGCCGTGGATCCGGCGTTTTACGAATCTCTCTCGCTTAACGTCGATCAAGACTACGCTGCCGGCCCCTTCGTCAAGATGCGAACGCGTTGTGACGTGCTGATGCCCCACACCTACTTCCTTCTTTTTAACCCCACGCTGATCAATCGTGTGCAGGCGAAATACGGAGTATCCGCGGACATAACCAAATCGTTGCCGCCGGTGGCCGCAGAGAAGATCCATGCGATTGGCTACGAACCGGGCCAGTATCCTGACACGTTCAAGGATTACTTTGACACGTTGCAGGCTTTGTTTCTTTTGTTGTCCGCCGAAGGCTGGAATTTTAAAACGTTGGGCGGCGAGAACAGCAGCATCTATCACATTGGTGGCACAAGCTACATCCGATATTCCGATTGCGATTTGACGCACTGGGACTGTTGGCCGCTAAGCGTCCATTACTTCAACCTGCGATTGTTGGAATTCGAAATCAATCAAAGATTTGTTGATCGATTCAAGTACTTGTATGACTTGCACGAATCGACGGAGCAACTGCTTCAAGCACACCCTGTATTCCTGCGGTCAAACCGTTGCCTCTGGATCAACGAACTGCTTGAATCATTGGAGGCAAGTCACGTCGCGATGACAAAGAAAGCGTCCTCCAGTGGCAGATAGCAACTGAGTCCAGCCGTCACTTTCCCCAAGGGCGTGTCTTAAAAAAAGGGGCTGACTCTTTGTGGACGAGAGGTTATTGCAAACTAAACTCGGTACCGGACACTTCTTTCGTTTATCGAGATCGGTTCCAGAGAGGGTCAGACGGCTCAGACCCCCTCTTAATTCATGTTCTAACAGATTGATTTGGAAAGACCAGCTAGATGAAAAATCTTTGGCTCGCTGCGGTCCAGTCTCTTGTGCTGCCGTTTCTCTTTCAGGCTTCCTGTTGGGCGCACGCCGTGGGAGAAAGTTACGTCTGGTTGAACGTCGCAGAAACGCATCTTGAGGGTCGCATCGAAATCAATATTGAGCAACTAGATAAACTCGAACTGGGCACGACGACCGACGATCCGTCCGCTGCGGTGCAGAGCTCGATTCCTGCGGTCCAGCGCTATGTAAATGAACACTTGCAGGTCTTCGCAGCCGATCGTCCGGTTGAGCTCAAGATCACTCGTGCAACTCTCTTTGACGGCGAGGGCTTTCATTTCGGTCAGTACTACTTCAAGTCGCCGGAGATCACGATTGGGGATGAACTGCTGATCAAATGCGACCTGTTCTTCGAGTTCGACAGCTTTCACCGGAATCTGCTGTTGATGGAGTTCAACAAGAAAACAGCGGAAAGCTACGGGGACGTCTTCATCGCGTTGATTTTTAGCCCCTACAACATCGAGCAAACGCTGGATTTATTGAACGTGAAGGCAGCACTTACGCCGATCGACTTCATCTGGCAAGGAATTTTGCACATCTGGATCGGCATCGACCACATTCTGTTTCTTGTTGTCTTGTTACTGCCCGCTGTCCTGGTGCGCGAAGACGGCGTCTGGCGGCCGGTAACCGATGTCAAAACGGCGATGTGGAATATTCTGAAGATCGTTACCGTATTTACGATTGCGCATTCGATCACGTTGAGTCTCGCGGCACTGGAGATTATCGAGCTGCCATCCCGGTTCGTTGAGTCGACGATCGCGCTTTCGATCATTCTGGTTAGCCTGAATGTTCTGTTCCCCAAGTTTCGCGACGGATCGCTGTACATCATTTTCTTTTTCGGGTTGTTCCATGGGCTGGGATTCGCCAGCGTGATGGGAGTTCTGCCCTATCGCATCACCGATCTCGTTAAAGTCTTACTTGGCTTCAACGTCGGCGTCGAATTTGGGCAAATCGCCATCGTCGCCTGCGTATTCCCGATCATCTTTTTGCTTCGAAAGACATCGATCTATCGCCCCCTGCTGCTTCATGGAGGGGCCATCGTGATTTGCCTGATCGCGACCTACTGGTTCTTTGAGCGCGTGCTCGCTTTGTAAGAACGTGCTTTCAAAAGGGGTCTGACCCTTTGTGGGCGGATTGAATCAGCCGCACGGCGTTGGCCGCGGTTTTCCCCGCCACAAAACCGGGGCGAACGCGCGTTAGCCGGCTAACGCCCATCGGCTAATGAGCCGGTAAAACGCGAGCTTTCGGTTCAAAAGTGGCGCTGTCCAACTAAGCAGGAAGACGGTTGTTCGCGATCGCATCGCCAAATCAGTCGAGCGAATCGTCGTCAACCAGATCGACGTGCAGTACTCGGCGTTCCCGGATGACTTGATACGATCCTTGGACAAACCCGCTAAAGACTTGAGTGATCTCGGCGTCGATCAGTTTTTCTTGGCCGACGTAGACCGTTCCGCGAGGAAACGTCCAGAGCATACGCGGGGCACAGAGCCACCTTGGGATCTGAACGAGCGAGCCGTTCTCGTTTTTGTTTCGCAAGAAGCGGGCCAGGAATCGACTCATCGCATCAGCATTCTTCTGCTGGAAGTGGTTCGTTCCGTATTGGGTCTCGATCGCAACGAGCTGCTCGATCGACTCCGCATTGCGAATCTTCGCAAACGTGGCCAAGTCGGTCGCTCCCCAGGCAACCGAAAAGCACGGCTCTGGCGACAAATACGGGAATGCGCCCAGCGTGAACTGATAGTCATAGGGTCCCAGGGTCGCCGGCGTAAGCACATACTGTGCGCCGCTTTCTCCTGTGGCGGTGATCCGATATGTGTACGTGACCGGACTGTCGATCCACGCCAGCGTGACTGGTCGCGCCCAAACCGATGATGTGGAAATCAGCAGTATTGAAAATGCCAAGTAGGGCCAGTGAAATTGTTCATTTGACAACAGGGATTGCTTCCAGACCAGAACGGTAATCGTTATCTCGATCACGATCCACGGCCAGAAAAAGATGCCGGACGAAAGAAAGACGCCAATGTGAAAAGCGATGCACGCGCATAAGAACACTTTCACTGTCGCAAGTCGAAACAGGCAGAAGATCTGCGCCGCACTCAATCGCTAATGTGAATAGCTTGACAGGCCAATTCGCGATGCTCAGTCCATTGGTCATGGTCTCGATCGTGGATCGATCCAGAAAACCAAGCCAGCCGCCCGCATACGTGTTTGGCAACAAGTAGTGGATCTGATCGTGGAGCAACCATCCGATCTCAAGTTTCCTCAGGCCTGAGGGAAAGAAATGGGCGGCAACCAGGCAAATCAGCAAAAAGCTGAACGACGCCGTGTCCCATTTCCTGGTGACCAAGCCCATGGTGAAGACCACGAAGAACAACAGCAGGACACGCGCAGGCAAAAACGCGATCGCCCACGAGTAGCCCCCGATGGGCACGTTGAATTGTCCAACGAGTGGCCAAAGTAGTACCAGGAACGGGAATACGAACACAGGTCTCCAGACGATTGCCAGAAACAGAAAGACCAGCAGCACTCGATCCAGGAGGTGAGATCGACCAAAGAAATGGTTGAAGTCGTACGTTGAAAAGGTCCACGCCAGTAAGAACGCTGACACACCAACGACGACGCGCACCGCTTGCCCGTTGGGAAACTGCGACCAACGCACCAGGAGGCACCGCGAGCGAAAAAGTAAGAGCAAGACGATGCAGGCGAGCACCAAGGAATGAATGGAAGGCGTCAGCATTGCTCGCAGCACAGCGACGGATACGATGGGCTCTTCGTATTCGTCGACCGTCAGTTGTTGCGGCCGCAACAGGGAGCGGTTCAGGATCGCGAACAGGATTGTGTGCGCTGCGAGCGTTACGAGTGACGCGAGGTGCGATTGCCGATTGTGAGAAACCGCGCGAATCCCGGCTTCGTCGGATTCGTGCCCTGTGTCGCCATGACTCAACGCACTCGATTCCTCTGATCCATTTTTTGCGGTCATGGCAAGGCGACTTTCGAACACGTTCTTGGATGCCGATGCTAAGATACTCGCTGACGTTCGGGAAGCGAATTGATTCCCAACAATCTGGACATGACGGCGGTAGTTTCCTTGAGGGATAGAATCGAGGGTTGAATTGGATTTTTCTTGGTCACCGGAGCAGTTGGCGTATCAGAAAGAAATCATCCGCTTTGCTCAGCAGAACCTGAATGACGATGTCATCGAGCGCGACAAGCATGCGGTGTTTTCTCGCGAGAACTGGCGCCGATGCGCCGAGTTTGGAATTCAGGGAATGGCTGTCCCGGAAAGTTACGGAGGTCAACAGAGCGCCGATCTCCTGACAGCGATGCTGGCGATGGAGGGATTGGGACAGGCGTGCCGGGATCTGGGCTTGCTGTTCGGTCTGAATGCCCAAATGTGGACCGTGCAGTTACCGATTCTGCATTTCGGAACGGAGGAGCAAAAGCACCGATTCTTACCTCGACTTTGTTCTGGTGAGTGGATCGGGGCACATGCGGTCACAGAACCGGATTTCGGGTCCGACGCATTCCATTTGAAGATGACTGCCGAAAAGTGTGACGGAGGATACCGGCTTTGTGGAACCAAATGCATGGTCACCTTTGCTCCCATTGCAGATGTCAGCCTTGTCTTTGCAACGGTTGACAAGTCTCTGGGAAAGTGGGGTGTCAGTGCTTTTCTGGTTGAGCGTGACACGGCAGGATATGAGTCGGGAGCGGCAGACGACAAAATGGGTTTGCGCACCATCCCCTTTGGCGAATTACACTTACAAGATTGCTTTGTCCCCAGCGAGAACCTGCTTGGTCCCGAAGGGGGAGGATTCGCGATCTCGCAGAATTCTCTGGAGTATGAGCGGTGCTGTATTCTGGCGAGCCAGATTGGAGCGATGGAGTATCAACTGGAAACAGCCGTCAGCTATGCAAGACAGCGTGAGCAATTCGGTCAACCGATTGGCAAGTTTCAATCGGTTTCGAACCGGATCGCTAATATGAAGCTGCGATTGGAGACGTCTCGACTGCTGCTGTACAAGGTGGCTTGGCTCAAACAACGGGGCGAGCCGGCAATGATGGAAGCGGCGATCCTGAAGTTGTATTTAGGTGAGTGTTTTGTCGATTCAAGTTTTGACGCGATCCGTGTGCACGGTGGCCGTGGATATATGTCATCCGGTGGAATTGAACGTGATTTGCGAGACGCGGTTGGTGGGGTGCTGTACGCCGGCACTTCCGACATTCAGCGGAACATCATTGCGGGGCTGCTGGGGCTGTAAGCGATGATCTTTCTTTTGCCCCACGCAGTCGAAGCTGCTGCCGAGCGGTCACCCGATCGCGACGCTTTTCGTTGCGAAGGCGAACGCATCAGCTATGCAGAACTTTCGGCGCGATCCAATCAACTTGCGCATCTGCTGATCGAACAGGGTGTTGCGCGCGAAGATCGAGTCGGCGTTTACATGCCAAGGTGCCTGGAGTCTGCGATTGCAGTGTTCGGGATCATGAAAGCGGGCGCAGCATTTGTGCCTATCGATCCTGGCATGCCCATTGCTGCTGTTCGCAGTGTTATTGATGATTGCGGCGTCCGGCACTTGACCTCCGTCGCCGCAAAGCGTCGCGATTTGAAGAAGCTGTTTGCCGCATCGACCGGACTTGAGCATGTCGTCGGCGCCGGCGCAATTGACGTCGATCCGAGCATCCGGTCCAGTGACTGGGATGTGCTGGAGCAGTTGCCGAGTTCTCCACCGAAGGTTGTGTCTCTCGAGCAAGATCTTGCCTACATCATGTACACTTCGGGATCGACCGGTCGCCCCAAAGGAATCATGCACACGCACTTTAGTGGGCTCAGCTATGCCAGGCTGTCCGCACACACTTATGACGTCCATCCCGACGATCGAATCGGCAACCACTCGCCGTTGCATTTCGACATGTCGACGTTCGGATACTTCACGGGGCCCTATTGCGGTGCAACGACGGTGCTGATTCCTCAGGAGTACACCAAACTTCCGGCCAGCCTGTCGCAGATGATTCAGGATGAGCGTTTAACGATCTGGTATTCCGTGCCGTTCGCGTTGATTCAGTTGTTGACTGGCGGCGTCTTGGAATCTCGGGACTTGACAAGTTTGCGATGGGTATTGTTCGGCGGTGAGCCGCTTGCACCGAAGCACGCGCGAGCCTTGATGGGTGCGCTGCTGACTGCGCGATTCAGCAACGTTTATGGTCCCGCAGAAGTCAATCAATGCACGTTCTATCACGTGCCCCCCGAGTCGATGAACGATTCAAGCGATGCCCCGATACCGATTGGGAAGATCTGGGAAAATACCGAAGCGTTGCTGATCGACGAGCATGAGAATCCGGTCGAACCGGGGGAAACCGGCGAATTGTTGGTGCGATCTGCAACGGCAATGAGCGGCTACTGGTCGCGACCCGAATTGAATGCCCAGGTCTTTTACAAGCGAGACGTCGTTCCTGGCCACGACGAACTATTCTATAGAACTGGCGACTTGGTCAGGCTTTTGGCCGACGGAAACTACCAGTTTGTCGGACGCAAGGATCGGCAGGCGAAAATCCGCGGGCATCGGATCGAGTTGGATGGGATCGAAGCTGTACTCGCAGACCATGGCGACGTTGAAGAGGCAGCGGTCACGCAACAACTGGACGACGACGGCAGTAGCTGGCTGCTCGCCACCGTCGTTTTGCAGCGGGATGCCCAAATCGATGCGAACGGCTTGATCGAATTCGCGATGGAACGGCTGCCACGATACGCCGTTCCGAGTTTTGTTAACATCGTAGACCAGTTTCCGCGAACAGCGACCGGAAAGATCGACCGTAATCTCCTCGCCCATGAATCAACCTTCCCAAACTGATCACGTTGACGCACCGAGCGAACACAGCATCGAAGCATTGCTGCTGGAGTTTGTCAGTCAGGAATTGCTGGGCGGAGAGGAAATTGCTCCCGATGACGGCCTGTTGTCAGAGGGGATGGTTGACTCCATGGGCATGGTGCGACTGGCGACTTTTCTGCACGAGAAATTCGATGTCCAAGTGCCTGTTCAAGATTTCGTGATCAGCAACTTCAGAACAATTCGAGTGCTCCAGCAATACTTGTCCCGGCGTCTGAACGATGCCGACCGGCACGGTGCAAAGGAGTGAGGTCCGGTCATCCGATGCAAAACTCAGGACGCCAACGCCCGAATCTGAGGGCACCCGAACCGGAATCCGTCCTTGGCACAGGTGCCCGACGTGACCTCGCAGGCACATCCAATCTTACGCACAGCCAAATGGTGATCTGGTTGGGACAAAAGCTGCTTCCAGATATCCCTCTGTACAACATGGCGTTTTTGTTTCGCGTCGACGGAGCGATTGATGCCGAAATTTTCAAGTGTGCATTCGCGCAGCTTGTCGCCGAGTCCGATAGTTTGCGGACCACGTTCAAGGAAGAACGGAGTGTACCACAGCAGCGTGTCAGCAATCACATGCGGTTCCAGTTGAAGTTGCTGGACATGTCGCAACAGTCGGAAACGGAAATTAAACAATGGGCGGCCGAAAAGACCGCACAGCCATTCGATTTGACCAGCCGGTTATTCGAATCCGTGATCATTCGTCGCTCTCTCGATTGCTTCTTTTGGTATCTGAACATACACCACCTGATTACCGACGCAGCTTCATCGTCTGTGCTGTATCGTCGGCTGGAAATGCACTATCGCCGGCTACGTGACCATGCCGCACTCCCGGAACGTCCCGTAACGTTTCAGGAGTATGTGGAGTTCGAGCGTTCACAGCGTGCAGCAAAGTCGAACCGATCTGCCGCGGAATATTGGGCGGAAAAATCTCAACAGGTTTTCGCACCGATCGCTTTCTATGGCCGCGAAACGTCGAACCGGACGGCTCGATCACAAAGGCGGACAGGTCATCTTGGCACCGATCGCACGCAGGCGTTACGAAAGCTTGCGCGCGAACTTGATCCCGAGTCGTTTTCGCTGGAACTTTCACTCTTCAAGTTGTTTGCGACCCTGCTGTTCGCCTATCTGTTTCGAGTCAGTGGAAATCGAGAGCTTTGCATTGGCGCACCGTCACACAATCGACAATTTCCAAAGTTTAAGGAGACGAGTGGCTTGTTCATTGAGACCTTGCCACTCTCCGTCTCAATCGACGAAGGCGAGACGTACGAATCGCTGTTTAGAAAGGTGTCGCTGGAGACCCATCGGTTCTTGCTTAACCTGCGTCCCGGTTGCAGCCGACCGGACAGAAGTCGGTCGTTTGAGGTGCTGCTTAATTTCGTCACGGCGTCATTCAGCGACTTTGCTGGAGTCCCTGCGCAAGCTGAATGGATTCACTCAGGCTACGCTGACCCGACGCATTCACTCAGACTGCAGGTTCATGACTTCGATTTGACTGGAGATCTTTCACTTAGCTTTGATCTGAATGTTGACGCAATCATTGACACTCAACGTCACGCCGTTGCAAAACACTTCATCAACATGACGGATTGCTTGTTGGCTGACAAAAACCAGCCGATCGAACAATCTTCGATCGTCACCAGTGATGAAGTTTACAGCCTGCGAGCCACGTCCGATCCGTCTACAGCGACCAATCGTGTGACAGTGACGTCGATGATTGAAGACCAGGCGGAACGGAATCCCGACGTGGTTGCGGTTGAGCAGGGCGGCGACAGACTGACGTACGCGGACTTGAACCAGCGAGCGAACAAGGTCGCTCGTTTGCTGCAAGGTCGCGGAGTGGGCACCGCATCAAAGGTCGCCGTCGTGACAAGACGATCAACCGAATCCGTGATCGCGATCTTGGGAGTACTCAAGGCCGGCGCGGCATATGTGCCGATTGACGCGTCGTCTCCGTCCATGCGAATCGAATTCATGCTCCGAGACGCATCTTGCGACGTGGCCCTGACCGGATCAACAGTCAGCCATGCGGCATTGACTCAGTGCCCGAGTATCAACCTGGACGATGCAGACCTGTTCGCTGAAGTCAGCGGTAGCAATCTTTCGACCGCGCCAAGTCTCGATGATTCGGCGTACGTCATCTACACGTCCGGTTCGACCGGGATACCCAAGGGCGTCGTTGTCGGTCACCGTGCACTCAGCAACTACGTTCAATGGGCGCAACAAAACTACGTCGGGAATCAACAGCTTGCGTTCCCGCTGTTTACGCCGCTGTCGTTTGATTTGACCGTAACATCGATCTTCGTTCCGCTCATCACGGGTGGCCGCATCGTGATTTATCCCGACGCCGGTGCACAGGCTGACTTGGCCTTGCTGGATGTTCTCGATGATAATCGCGTCGACATAATCAAGCTCACACCGTCGCATCTGCTGCTGATGCAAGATCGCGATCTGAGTGGTTCGCGCGTGTCTCAGCTGATTCTCGGTGGGGAAGATTTAAGAAGCGATGTTGCCCGCCGCATTTTGCAAAAGTTTGACGGCCGCGTTCAGATTCACAATGAATATGGGCCTACCGAAGCGACAGTTGGTTGCATCATTCATACGTTCGACGTCAAGAAAGACCAGACGGCCTCCGTTCCCATCGGCCAACCGATCGACAACATGGAGGCATTTGTTCTGAACCACCACTTGTCTCCAGTGCCGCAGGGCGTGATTGGGGACCTTTATGTGGCCGGCGAAGGCTTGGCTACTGGCTACCTGAACCGCACGGAACTGACGCGTGAGCGGTTCCTGGAACATCCGCTGGTGCCCGGGACGCTGATGTACAAGACAGGGGATGTCGCACGCGTTAACGGCTCCGGTCAATTGGAATGTCTGGGCCGCGACGACTTTCAGGTGAAGATTCGAGGCGCGAGAATTGAGTTAGGTGAGATCGAAGCAGCGTTGGCTGAGCATGGTGACGTGACCGCATGCGTTGCGCATGCATTCGCACGGCTTCACCCAGAAACCGATACGATCCAACATTGTGTGCAATGTGGCTTGGCATCGAATTTCCCTGATGTGCGTTTCAATGAGCAGGGAATATGCAATACATGCAGTTCCTTTGCATCATACAAACACAAAGCAGAACAATACTTCAAGTCAATGGATGACTTGAGGAGGTTGTTTGACGAGTCAAAGCCAACGAACCACAGCGGCTACGATTGCTTGGCACTACTGAGCGGAGGGAAAGACAGCACCTATGCCCTCTGTCAGTTGGTCGATATGGGCCTGAAGGTGCTCGCCTTCACACTGGATAACGGATACATCAGCGAGCAGGCGAAAGACAACATTCGGCGTGTCGCAACAACTCTGGGCGTCGAACATATCTTCGGAACGACTCCGGCGATGAACGAGATTTTTGTCGATAGCCTGAAGCGACATGCGAACGTCTGCAATGGATGTTTCAAAACCATCTACACGCTGAGCACCAAAATTGCGAAAGAGAAAGGCATCCCGTTCATCGTCACCGGATTGTCGCGGGGGCAGTTCTTTGAAACCCGCCTGACCGAAGAACTGTTTACCAGCGAGCGTTTTCAGGATGCCGACATTGATCAGATCGTTCTCGCTGCCCGCAAGGCGTATCATCGAATGGACGATGCGGTCTCACAAAAGTTGGACACGGAGATGTTCAGGGACGACAGCCTATTCGATGAAGTCCAATTCGTTGATTTCTATCGCTACAACGATGTTGGGCTCGACGACATGCTCGCTTACTTGCATGACCGCGTGCCTTGGATTCGACCGAGTGACACAGGGCGATCGACGAATTGCCTGATCAATGATGTCGGTATTTACGTGCATCGTCGCCAGCGCGGGTTTCATAACTATGCGCTGCCGTATAGTTGGGATGTGCGCATGGGTCATAAGTCGCGCGGCGAGGCGCTCGCCGAACTTGATGATGACATCAATGTCCAGGATGTGCAGCGGATACTGCGCGAAGTCGGTTATGACGACGATGATGTCAGCGGAGCCGAAAAACGGCTGGTCGCCTACTATCTCGCCCCAGCCGATATTCCCACGTCAGATCTCCGCAACCATCTGCAGAGCCGCCTGCCTGGGTACATGATCCCTTCGCAGATTGTCCGAATCGATGAAATCCCGTTATCATCCAACGGGAAAGTTGATCGTTCAAAACTTCCCCAACCGGACATGCGGCCTGCGTCCAGCGAGAGCTATGTTGCCCCGCGTACGGACACTGAACAGAAGCTGGCGAAAATCTGGCAAGAGGTGTTGCAGACTGACCGCATTGGCATTCGTGACAACTTCTTTGACTTGGGCGGCGATTCCATCACCGCCATCCAGATTGTCGCGCGAGCCAACCGGCTGGACTTGCCGATCATTCCGATGCAACTGTTCAATGCGCTAACGATCGAAAAACTCGCGGCAGTTTGCGGGCGGGCCCCTGTTGCGGATGCTCAGCAGGGCCTGCTGTCAGGGCCGTTGGAGCTGACTCCTGTTCAGCGCTGGCTGCTTGACCAAGAACACGATCATCCTGCTCACTGGAACCAGGTGGTTCGCTTGCAGTTGAGCGACGAAGTCGATGGTCCGACTTTAGAGAAGAGCCTCTCCGCGTTGACGCGGCACCACGATGTTCTGCGTTCGCGTTTCGCAAAGACAGATGGCCGGTGGACGGCTGTGGTGACGGCTGATCCAGTTCCCGTGGAACTCACCGTATCAAACCTGAATGCCGAGACGGAGAAAGAGAATGCCCAACGCGTTATCGAGACAGAAAATTATCTGAACGAAAACCTTGATATTTCCCAGGGACGGTTGTGCGCAGCAGCGCTCTTCAATTCAAACAATCGGCCACCAAAGTTGACATTGGTCATTCATCAGCTAATCGTTGATGGACTTTCCTGGCCTATTGTGTTGGAGGACCTCGCTACCGCCTACAAACAAACGCTTGCCGGACAACCGGTCGACCTTCCGAATAAGACAACATCGTTCAAGAAGTGGTCGAGTCTGCTCCGGGGCTATCACCAGTCGAAAAACATCCAGCAGGAAACGACCTACTGGCGTCACTCGCTTGACTCACCAGTTGCCGAGCTGCCGGTTGATTTCTCCGGGATCGATGTCGTGCGTGAAGACTCGACCGATACGTTGACGATCTCGTTGAGCCAGACGCAGACGTCACAACTACTGAATGATGTCTCGCGTGTCTATCGGATCACGGTGCACGAAGTGTTGGTTTCGGCGTTTGCCATGACGTTGGCACAATGGACACGCAATCGCTGCGTTCGCTTTAACCTTGAAGGCCATGGGCGTGAACCGATCTTTTCCGGCGTCGATGTATCGCGCACGGTTGGATGGTTCACAAGCATCTACCCGGTAACGGTGTCGTTGCCCGAGGACGACGGTCTTTCCTCGCTCTTGTCCTCA
Source organism: Pirellulaceae bacterium (assembly GCA_963714715.1). Lineage (GTDB taxonomy): Bacteria > Planctomycetota > Planctomycetia > Pirellulales > Pirellulaceae > JBFJVZ01. The sequence goes on from CAVQPV010000068.1 coordinate 18,708, forward strand.
GTAAAAGACCAATTGCGTCGCATTCCCCATCATGGAATTGGCTATGGCATCTTGAGACACCTGAGTCCGGATCCTGAAGTTCGCAAAGCATTGTCGCGTGGCATTCCGCAAGTTGTTTTCAATTACCTTGGTCGGGGTGATTTGATTAGCCCCGAAAATTCGTTGATTCAGCACGGCGGTCCAATCGCGTTGTCTCGTGATCCAAAGTCGGTTCGCCCGCACCTGATTGAGGTCAGTGCGCTGCTCTCAGCGAACTCGCTGCGCATCGATTTCTCGTTCAGCCGGAGTGTTCATTCGGAAGCGACCATTCGACACCTCGCTGAAGATTTCCGGAGTAAATTGGCGGTAATTATTGATCATTGCCTGGCATCCGGAGCGTCGGAAGCCTCGCCAAGCGATTTCCCGTTGGCAAAGTTAAGCAAGGACAAGCTAGAGAAGCTGTCCAAGTTACTGAAAAATCCCGGCGATAGCAGCTAGTCGATCACGATGGAATTAGACAACGTCGAAGATATCTACGCTCTCTCACCGATGCAGGAGGGCATGCTCTATCACACGCTCTCCGATCCGCAATCCGGGGTCTTCGTCTCGCAAGTTTGCTGTGAACTGGCTGGGAATCTGGATGTTTCGCGACTTCAAAGTTCGTGGGATCACGTCGTTCAAAAACAGGCTGCACTGCACACCGTCTTTCTTTGGGACGGTCTGGACAGTCCGCTGCAAGTCGTCAGGCAGCGCGTGGAAACGCCGTGGGAACATCAGGATTGGACTCACCTCAACCAGGAGCAACAGCAAAAGAGGCTCTCAGATCTGCTTTTGCAAGACCGCCGTCGAGGCCTGGAGCTTTCGCAAGATCCTGTCATGCGAATGACGCTGATTCAAGAAACGTCAAGCCGCTGGAGATGGATCTGGACGGTCCACCATATGATTTGCGACGGTTGGTCGGCAGCAATGATCTTGCGGGATTTCTTCCAGCGATACTCCGGTGTCCGGCAAGATGAAACCGCTGGTGCCGAGTCGGTCTTTTTGTATCGGGACTACATCGTTTGGCTTCAGCAATGTGATTTGGAATTCGCTGAATCATTTTGGCGGGAACAACTGGCGGGCTTTGAAGAGCCGACGCGGATTCATGCGATCGGCTACTCAACAAACCACCCCGAGGAACCGAGACGTCGCCAGCAGACCCGATTCATTGGGCGAACTGTTGCCGATTCCATACGCCGCTTTGTCAAAGACCAACGGGTGACACTGAATACGGCGGTGCTCGGCGCTTGGGCATTGCTGCTTTGTCAATACGGCGACCAGGATGACGTCGTGTTCGGAGTAACCGTTTCCGGTCGTCCCCCTGCACTGCCAGGTATTGAAGATGCCGTCGGGCTTTTCATCAACACGTTGCCAATGCGAATCCAGACGCCCGGTGACGCGAATCTGAACGATTGGCTTCGCGAGATTCAGAGCCAGCTGATTCAAATGCGCGACTTGGAATACAGTCCACTGAGCAAGGTGCAATCGTGGAGTGAGATCCCTCGCGGGCAGCCACTATTTGATAGCGTCGTCGTGTTTGAGAACTATCCGTCCAGTGATGCTCTGGTGACAAACTCGGCGCTGGAAGTCAGCGAAATTCAGGTTCTGGATCAGAGCAACTATCCGCTCGCACTGCTGATTTTGCCGAAAGATGAAATTGAATTGATTTGCATCCACGACCCAGAGCGATTCAGCAGCGAATTCATTGGCCAGTTGACGAACGATTTTGTCAGCATTTTGAAGCAGTTCACGCAGGCGTCCGCAACACAGCTTGCTGACATTTCGCCGGGCCCCGGCTCGTCCTTCATGTCCGTCTGCGGACGGGCCACAACGGAGTCACCGTCTGGTTGTTGCCGTATTCATGACTTGTTTGAACGAAATGCACGGCAATCGCCCGATGCGATCGCGGTGGTCAGCGAAGAACGAACGCTGACCTACCGTCAACTTGAGAACTGCGCGAATTCATTGGCTCGTGAATTGCGTGATCAGGGTGTGGGTCCGGATGCCCGCGTTGGCATCTACTGCGAGCGCAGTTGCGAGCTGATCATCGGAATACTTGCTGTTCTGAAAGCAGGCGGCGCGTATGTCCCACTGGACCCTCGTTACCCCGACGACCACATTCGTTTTATTGCAGCTGACGCCGAGATCGATGTCGTGTTGGTCCCGGACACTCTGAAGCAACGCGTGCCTGTCGATGCCGCAAAACTTGTAACCATCAGCGATCTCGATTGGCTGGCTGACGATTCAATCGACCCGCCGGCGGTGCAAACAAACGGTGATAACGTTGCCTATGTCATCTACACGTCCGGGTCAAGTGGAAAGCCAAAAGGCGTGCTCGTTTCACACCGCAATCTCCTGCACTCGACCTTCGCCAGAATGGCCCTCTATCGGGCACCTGTGGGTCGCTTTCTGTTACTGTCCTCATTCGCGTTCGATAGTTCAGTCGCGGGAATCTTTTGGACGTTGTGTGACGGAGGAACACTTGTTCTGCCGCGGCCAGGCGCCGAGCAAGATGCAAAAGAACTCTTGCAGCTGATCGCGGACCAGCAGATTACGCATACACTCTGTCTTCCCTCGCTGTATTCCATCTTGATCAACGATGCGCGACACGATCAGGTTGTTTCGCTGGAAGTGTCCATTGTTGCGGGCGAGCCCTGTTCGTTTCCAGTCTATGAAGCACATCGTAACAAGGCGCCCGGCGCGATGCTGTACAATGAGTATGGTCCGACCGAAGCGACCGTTTGGAGCACGGTGTATCGTTTGACGGATGCGGATGTTGGCCAGCAGATACCGATTGGAAAACCGATTCCAGGATCCAGCGTGTACGTGCTCGATCGTCGCGGCCGGCCCGCACCGGTCGGTGTGCCGGGTGAAGTGTTCATCGGTGGCGACGGTGTTGCCGTGGGATACTTGAATCGTCCTGAACTCACTTCCGAATGCTTTGTGTTGCGAACGATCGGCGATTCCGGACCAAGCCGACTCTATCGAACTGGCGATCTCGCTTGCTATCGACCCGATGGCAACCTGATGTTTCTCGGCCGCGCCGATCGCCAAGTCAAGATCCGTGGATATCGGATCGAACTGGGCGAAATCGAGCAGGTTTTGAGACAACATCCGGCCGTTTCCGAGGCAGTGACGATTGCCAGGGACAAAACGAATCGGGATCAGGACGTGGAAACGATCTGCGCCCGTCTCAATGCTCTCGACAGCGAACACGCCTTCCGACTTCTGAGGCAAGTAGAATTTCTGCCTGAGGATCAGACCGGCCATCGACACAGGGACGATCGAGAACCATGACGCGACGGGTCAGACGTGCGAAAGAATTCGAGGTAACGCTCTCGGTCCATGACGAGGGATTCATTCGTCCACCGCGGGATTCCCAGCGTAACTGGCTGCTCAATCGTGCAATGAAAGAATTCGCTGACGAACTGGTTCACTTGAACGAGCAAGCCGATCGGTTCGTAGCAGGTCAAGTCGCCGATCTCGCTGATCGAACTCAGGCCGAATTGGACGACGCACACATCATGGAGGACTGGCAAATCCCAGTCATGGAACGGATGGCGAAGTTGGTTTGCGAAAACCACGGCGACATTCTGGAAATCGGCTTCGGGCGAGGAGTTGGTTCTGACTTTATCCAACGCGAAGGTGTTCGCTCGCATACCATCATCGAGTGCAATGATACGATTGCAAAACGGTTCGAGCGTTGGCGATCTAAGTACCCCACGCAGGATATCCGTTTGGTTCACGGACTGTGGCAAGACACGATCGAGTCACTCGGTTCTTTCGATGGAATCTTCTTTCATACCTATCCCTTGAACGAAGAGGAGTTTGTCGAACAAGTGGTGCAATGTTCGACCTTTGCCGAACACTTTTTTACGACCGCAGCTTTGCATCTGAACCCAGGAGGCCTGTTCTCTTACCTGACGAATGAAGCCGATTCACTGAGCCGGTCTCATCAGCGCGCCTTGTTAAGGCATTTCAGCTCCTTCGCGATCTCAGTCATCACTGACCTTGAAGTTCCAGAGGATACGCGGGATGCGATGTGGGCCAATTCGATGGTCATGGTGCAAGTATGCAAATGAATGCGCTAGAGAAAAGAGTTTCCCAGTTGTCTGCCCGTCAGCGTCAGACGCTCTCGCTGTTACTCGATCAAGAGCAGGAGAACGTCGGGCGAAAACAACTGCTGGCGTATCTTTCGTTAGCCGACAAACCATCAGTGGAGTTATCGGAAATTCGGGAATATTTGCAAGCGCGGCTTCCCGCCTACATGATCCCCGAGTCGCTGACGGTGTTGCACGCCTTGCCGAGGTTGCCAAACGGAAAAGTCGACGTGCATGCGCTGCCCGATCCGCAGCCGGAGCATCCAAGTGACGCTGGGACGCATATTGAGCCTAAGACAGAAGCGGAGAGGATCCTTGCGAAGATATGGTGCGACGTCCTCGGCATCGATGTCTTGAGCGTTCACGACAACTTTTTTGAAGTCGGCGGTGATTCGCTAACAAGCATCCAGATTGTCTCACGAGCTCGAGACGCGGGACTACCGGTGCAGCCACGACAGCTAACCGATCATCCCACGGTGTCGGGTTTGGCTGCCGCGATTTCGTTGGAATCTGACCTTGAGACCAAAGCAGGCCGGACCACCGGGGATGCACCGCTGACCCCCATTCAACACTGGTTCCTGAGCCGAAAGCTCGCTGCGCCCGGTCACTGGAATCAAGCCTATCTTTTTCAGCTGGATGCGCGGCTCTCCGTGGAAAACGTTTCCAGCGCCATTGATAAATGCCTGGAGCACCATGACGCGTTGCGGGCGACATTTCATTTTGATGGAAAGCATTGGTCGCAAATCATCCAAGCTGCTGGCGGCGATTCGCCGCTGCAGATCGTCGAATTCGACGAATTCGCTGCGGAGCAGTTCGATCGCGTTACCGAACAGCATGCTGGCGAATTCGATTTGCAGCGTGGGCCGTTGATTCGATTCGTTTTGTTCAACTTCCCTCGTGAGCAACCGAATCGGCTTTTGGTGGTTGCCCACCATCTGGTGATCGATTTCCTCTCGTGGACCATTCTAGTTGCGGATCTTGACCGCGGGTGCCAACAACTGCTTGAAGAAGACAAGCTCGTTTTTCCTGAGAAGACAACTTCGGTGATCGAGTGGGCCGAGCAGCTATCGCGATACGCACAGAGCGATGAGTGTCAGGCCGCCGCTTCCTATTGGACGTCCAGCGAGCAGGCTGGGATTCATCAATTGCCCACCGACCATTCGTCCCCACCGGCGGCGGACGAGGCGTCGGCAACTGCGTACCGGTTCTTGCTTAGCGACGCAGACACCCAATTGCTGACGCAGGCCAATCAGGCCTACAACACACAAACGCGCGACCTATTGCTGACGGCCCTCGCCTTAACGCTGACGGATTGGACGAAAGCAACGGCAGTCCGAATCGATCTCGAAGGGCATGGACGTGAACCTGTTTTTGACGGGATCGACATTGGACGAACAGTGGGTTGGTTCACATCGTTTTTTCCGGTGACGCTTTCTCTCCCGAAACGTGATTCCTGCGCTGCGATTAAGTCCGTAAAAGAACAGCTTCGATCGTTGCCGAATCATGGATTGGACTATGGTGTTTTGCGATACCTTGCTGACTCCAGCATCGAATCAAGAGCATTGGCGGCGCTGCCTCACGCAGACGTGCTGTTCAACTTTGCAGGCTCCGGGCATCTGGATGCGAACCTGCGTCTGATCAAACCGCTCGAATACGAGACCAAGCAATTGAGGGCCGCCTCCAACGCTAGGAGTCACGCCCTGGAAATTAACGCATTCATCGATCATCGGCGGCTGAGCATGTCGTGGATCTACAGCGAGAACCTCTACCGCCGCGCGACGATCCAGCGATTAACGCAAAAGTTCGAGGAATCCTTGTTGGCATTGATCACTCATTGCTGTTCACCCGAAGCTGGCGGATTCACTCCTTCGGATTTCCCCGAGGTGGGACTCAACCAGGATGATCTTGACCAATTCCTGGATGAACTCGATTAGTAGAGCATTCCTCTGGGGTGGCCGGCGTGGTTCGGGCAGCTGCTGTTGAAGTTGCCACTCTCAGGCATTCATTGAGCAAGTTCGAGTGGGGAGACTTAAAAATGTCGGGAGCACGCTCCGAATCGGTGTGGATGACATCCAGTCCTTCGCCGGCAAGGTCTCTCCACGTCCGCTCCATCGTGATTCCCTCTTCTCGCGAGGCTGATCCCTTGCTTAGAAACAGCGTGATTCGTCCCGGATAAACCTTTGGCACGTAGTACTTGATTGCTTCGGGGTACGAGAACGGTTTCGTGTCCAGGTGTGCTTCGATGGCTCGGTCCGTTTGCAGTCGCCGTTTTCGTTCAGTGTATGCCGCGTGACGGTGCGATAACGTCTCCACAACCTTCTGTGCCAGTGAAAAAAAATTGCCGCGTCGCACCATCTCCAAGGACTTCGACAGATATCGGCGTCTCACCTCAGGGGTCGAAATGGGAAGCGGCGGTGGAGCGAATTCGATGACGGCAAAGAAAGCGATCTGCTCCCCCGCCGAGTGCAATTGCTGAGCCACCTCGAAGGAGACATTGGTGCCACATAATCGCGAGGCGAGAAAGTACGGTCCCGCCGGCTGAATCGCCTTGATCTCGCGAACATACCGCGTCGCTAGTTCTTCAATGCGTGTCGTCGACGTGTAGCTGACGTCCAGTTTTGCGGCACGCATCTCACCAGCCAGACTTAGCGTCCCATCGTCAATCGTTTTGGCCAAAGCGTGGTAATAAAGAATGTCGCCAGGTCCACTGGGCACAAATACGTTCGCGTCATTCCGCTGGGCCGATGCGTCATTTACTCCGTCAATGATTTCGGCGAGCGCTCGAATTGTTTTCGCTCGCGTCAATTCGGATGCCTGAACGCGTTTGCCGAGTCGTTTTTCAATCTCAGTGACAAGAATCACCGCCAGTAGCGAATGGCCTCCGAGTTCGAAGAAATCGTCGGTCGCTGAAATCTCCTCCATTCCGAAACCTTCTCGCCAAAGGCCGATCAGATCGCGTTCCGTATCATTCCTCTCTTTCTCGACAGCACCACGATGCACCCGGCGCTCAACCGCAAAATGGGAGACGGCCCGCTCCCCCGTCCACGGCGCCGCTTGAATCACCGATTGAATCGATTGATCAGCGGACTCGCCAAGTCGATTTAGCACTTTGACGAACGTCCGCAGACATTCGTCGACCAGTTCGCAAGCGAACTGTTTCGCGTCGTACTGGCAAGTCAGCTTCCACCGCTCTCCGGGAACGACACAGAAAGTGATCGGCAGCGTGGATGTCAAACCGGATGCATAGCCGCGCATGCTCAGCGACTCGGATTCCTGAGCTAGCCCTTCCTGGCCAAGGAAGTTCTGAAAAAGAAACAGACTCTCAAACGCGCGAAGCGCGCCGGGAATCTTGCTGCACCGTTGCTGTATGTCTGAAAGGGCCAGGAATTGATGTTCGTGGATATCATCCATCGATTCCTTGACCTGACGCAACAAGCGTTCGACCGATTGTCCAGCCTGCATCTGGACACGTACCGGAACAGCGTTGACGAACATGCCAACCGAGCTGGGGCCGGAATTGTCGGCATTGCGCCCGGATAGGACCGTGCCAAAAATCACGTCAAGATCGCCGCTGATGGCTGCCAAGGTGATCGCCCACGCGGACATCGCCAAATTGCTGGGCGTGACCTGAGCTTGCCGTGCTAAGGACTCGACAGCCCCGATGGTATTCTGCTCGACCACGGACTCACGCCGCTGAAAGTCCGGCTGCTGCGACCGCTCTCCGCTTAGCTTGGGAAGGACAGTCGGAGAGGTGCGTCCCTCAAGATAGGCGGTCCAAAAACGTGCTGACGGCTTGTCGTCACGCTTTGTCATCCACTGGTAGTACTGCTTCAGTGAACTTGGCGGCGGCAGTTCGATCTTCCTGCCCAATCGCAGCTGTTCATACGCCGATAACACTTCGGTCATGACCATCGCTGCCGACCATCCATCCAACGTCGCATGATGACTGGTCCAAAGCAGCCGATGCGATTCTTGTGACTTTGTAAACACGGCAATTCGCCCGATGGGCACCGTTGTTAGATCAACGCCCAGCATTCGGTCATCACGACGATACTCGTCAAATAGTGTTTCGTGCTCTTCAATCTTGTGCGCGTGATTGATGAATTGCAGCTCGATGCTGGCCTGCTTCGCCACAACCAAGATCGGCTTGGATTTATGTGCCAGTCGCACAGTTGCACGAAGCGCCTCATGCCGGGCGAAGGCATGATCCCACGCGGCTTGGAAACTAGCTGGCTCTAAGATCCCTTCCAGTTCGCATTGGACATGGACGAGCCCCGTGTCCTCTGCCTCCCGGTCCGTATTCTGAAGCAACAGCGCATGCTGCACGGGGCTGGCAGGATAGATCGCGCTAATGTCGTCTTTGCGCAGACTCATCGACTTTTACAGACAGCGTGATGATTGGGAGCGATGGGCATATCTTGAATGCTGGCACGATTGCGTTCAACGCGGTACTTCCGATAAAGACTCATTTGCCATGCCGATCGTGAATCATCGTCGCTAGGTCCCTCATGACCTGATCATTTGCTTGATCATTGAGGTGAGGATCAGTGGGGCCGACCTGGAAATCCGGTATGGTCACCTCAACCTCCAACGCTTCGATTCCCTGATACACTGACTGCACATTTTCGAGCCACTGGGCGTTCGACGTGACGTAGTGCTCTCCCGCCACGATCTGGACTTGTTTCGCGGGCCTCTGCTGCGGGGGGAAGTTGACCTCATCGGGATAGTCCAGATGAAAGGCAATCATCTCGCCTGAATGGGACTCGACCAGGCGGCGCATCGCATTCAAGATGCTGTTGGTCAATCGAAGCGCATAATCTGTTCGCTTGCTTCGTGGCGTGAGTGCCAAGGCGTGATGCGATTTTTCCCTCTGGTAGTCCCAAACCGACGGTCGACCGTACTGCCACCGGTGTTCGAACAATGCTTCCGATACGATGGTCGGTCCGTAAGCGGGCGGGAGTCGTTGTTCCCATACACGGTCGCGACACCGAACGGAGGCAGTGCAACGACGCAAAAGAGAGGCAGCCACGATAGGGTGATCGGCTATTGGTTCACACATCGATTCGGACGGACCAAGGAGCACCTGATCTTCAAGCCAAAAGGTCGGCTTGGGAATGTTGGCATGCACCGTCGGGAACATGTTGTTCCAAATGTCGTTTTCGAAGGTCATCCAGACGACAACCAGGTCGGCGCGAAACTGATCATAGTATTTCTGAAGCGCCAAATACTCCTGATCGTTCCCCCAACTACTGGCGGCGATCGAAAATACCCTGGTCGCACCGGTCCCGATGTCCAAATAAGACTCAAGCAATCGTTCCGGCATTCGTGCGCCATCGCTTGCCAAGGCCTCCACTTGTGAATCGCCAACCAAGACGACAACGTAATCTTCGTCTGAGTACGCGATTGGCTGCCCGCGGTGACCTAGCTGATTCTTTTCCGCTTCGCGTACGCTGTGCCAACTGGACCATCCCGAGAGGATGGGACGTGGCTTCACCAGGACCTGCAATGCGATACAACCAAGAATCGTCGACGCCACCGTACTGAAAAGCATCAACGATACTGCTGCCAGCGACGGGATGGGTCGTTTGATGATGACGAACATGCCCAAGGTAACGAGACCGGCTTGGATCACCAACACAGCCAGTTTGACGGACATGGAATCGATCGTTCCATCCAGGGAAAAGTAGCCAAGATTCGCGGAATTGACGATCAGCCCCAATAGGACGGCACAAACGCCGAACGCAACGTTGACAATTTTCATTGCAGTAGTCGATCGCGATCGCTTTTCGCACGGTTGGATGGCTTCGATCAGCGTTCCTTCCAATCAGGAGGAAAAAGTAACAACCCCGTCGATTTTCACCGAGGAGTCTTTGAAATTCAAGAGATCGCCCCGGACATATTGGAAAGAGTGCACCTCAGAGGTATAGAACGACGCGCCGGAAACCCGAGGAAACCGCACCTGCCAGCATCGAATCCATTCACGTCGTATCGACAGCCGATAGCAGCGAAATCACTTCTTCGATACTTTGGCGGTATCGCTTCAGCGACCGACCACCAAGTATTCCCTGACTTCGTTTCTCGACGCGGCGGCATGGGTTCCGAAGTGGTAACGGTGGTCGCGTTCGTGAACCGCGATGTCGTTCTTATAGCGACCGAGAATCAACTTCAATTCGGAAAGATCGGGAAATCCATTTGACGAGTACGGACAGAACGATTGTGCTGTCGGCGAAATGGGCGAACGTGCGGTCGAACGCATCAACCGCCGTCTTGCGATAAGACTGGACGTGTTCGACGAAGTGTTCTTTGATCGAAAGGCGAAGGTCACGCCGACCGTCTTTGTATATCTCGGGATCGCCAGCGACGGTGAACACGCCACGCGGCTGACGTTTGGCACATGAACCGATCATCGGTGAAAAGCTCCGAATCTTGTGGAACCGTTGCCATTGTTTCCCTTTTGCCTCATGCGGTTGCCGAATGGTAGCGTTTCGCAGTCAACGCACTAGTGCTTTGTCACAGCTGAATTTTCGGGTTGCCGTTCTGGTGGCGTAAGCTTCCAGCTTGCGAATTCCGTACGAAAACGTGAAGCGGCTGAGCGAACAGTTGCAAGCCGAGAATCGTTTCTTGCAGGAAGAAATCAATGACTGGTCAGGAGACGATGAGATTGTCGGCGAGAGCTTGTCGCTGAGCCAAGTCCGGCAACAGATTGAGCACGTCGCAGCAACCGATGCCAGCGTGCTGCTGCTGGGAGAAACCGGTACGGGAAAGGAGCTGTTTGCCCGGGCGATTCACCAGCACAGTCGCCGCAAGGCAGGCCGCATGGTCAAGGTCAACTTGGCCGCTCTGCCGGCGACTCTGATTGAAAGTGAGTTGTTTGGCCACGTTAAGGGAGCGTTCACCGGCGCCACGGAGAATAAGATCGGAAGATTTCAGCTTGCCGACGGAGGAACCTTGTTTCTGGACGAGATCGGCGAGCTTGACCCGTCGCTGGAGACCAAACTATTGCGGGTGCTTCAAGAAGGCGAATTCGAACGGCTGGGCTCGGGAGAATCGCGGCGGGTCGATGTACGCATCGTGGCGGCAACCAATCGTGATTTGAGCCGGGCGATGGCCGAGGAGAAGTTTCGTCCCGATCTGTACTATCGGTTGGCCGTGTTTCCGATCGAAATTCCTCCACTCCGCCGGCGCCGCGAAGACATTCCGCTGCTGGTTTGGCGAATTGTTTCCAGCAGGCAGACTCGATTGGGCAGGGACATCCGTCGCATCCCTGACGAGGCGATGCGGGCGTTGATCCAATACGAATGGCCGGGCAACGTTCGGGAGCTTGAAAACGTGATCGAACGCGCGATGATCCTCTCCCAAGGCCACGAGCTGGTCCTGGACGACTCATTCCGATTGTCTCGTTCCCGTCGCGATTCGCCGGTTCTCTCCGAAAATCGGTCTGCCGATCGCACCGCAATCCTTCTCGCACTCCAGCGATCCTGCTGGAAGATCAAGGGACGCGGAAACGCCGCCGAGACACTCGGTTTGAAGCCGAGCACGCTCCGCTACCGGATGAAAACGTTGGGGATCGAGCGACCGCCGCGTCTGGACAAGTAGGGCCCGCGGCCGCGCCAAGGCGGCTCGGGGTCGAGCGAGTTTGCCGACATACTGTGGATACATTTCAAGGATGGCCGAGCATGGTGGTTGCCGTTGTTCAACAGCCCGGAATCGAAATTGCCAGCCCAACAATAACCGCGGGCTCCGCAACGGGTTCGCTGCATGTTTCCCTCAATCCAGTCCGAGAATTTCCCAAAACTGCAGCGAAGTAATCGAGCGAACTCGCGTAGAGCGATGCAACCGATCGCAGGAAGGAACCGGCAAGCAACGCTAGCTAAGGGTCGAGTCAATGCCCTTGACTGACCTTATAACGCTGGAGAGTCGGGCGAATTTCCGTGGTTTCTTGTCGTGTCCCGCTCGCCAAGAGTATTTGGAACTGTTGTGAAGGCGCTGGAGGAGGACCGTTCCCGCCGTTACGCGGCCACCAATTACGAACCGCTCAGCCGAACTTGCTTCGGTCTCGCTCTCCTCCGCACCGAACAGTCGGCGGCCGGCGGTGTGGTTCGTCGGCTCATTTGGCGAGTCGACGGCGAATCACACGACATGAAGCCGCAATCTTCAAGAATTTCGACCAATGACCGGCATTTCCTGTAAGCGTCAGCCCGCAAGTGTGACCAACATTCGTAGGGCGACAATAACAAGCAAACCTGGCAATCCTGAACTGAACTGAAAAGCAAAGGCCGCCTGTGTCCGACAACGATGGCATATCGTTATTCATGGACTGGCTGGAGAAGCACAAGGCTTCGGTCATCCAGGTGGCGCGTGCCTACACGTTTAGCGGCGAAGAAAGCCAGGATCTTGCTCAGGAGATTCTGCTGCAAGCTTGGCGGTCACTGCCAAAGTTCGAGGGCAAGTCCAGTCCGGCGACATGGTTCTACCGCGTCGCACTGCATACCGCGATGAATTGGCGCCGCAACGATGAACGTCGGCGAACCCATCAACAGCCGCTGCTGGAAGTTCAAACACTGCCGTCTGGATTGGCGGATTCTTGCCAGCAAGCTGAGCATCGGGAGACCGTGGAGCAACTCTACAAGGCCATCCATCAACTTCCCAAATCCGATGTCGCGCTGGTGCTGCTGTATCTGGACGAACTGTCGTACCGCGAAATGGCTGGTGTGCTGGGTATTTCCGAGAGCAATGTCGGCGTACGGCTCAGCCGCGCGAAGAAGGCACTGGCCAATCTGATGAATGTCGAAACCACGGAGCGCCAGCACGATGAGTCTTGACAAGTTTCAACAAGCCTGGAAAGCCGAAGCATCGCAGTTGAAGGTGACGTTCGATGCCGACTTGTTGTCGAAACAGGTACAGCAGTCACACGACCAATTTCGTTCCTTGATATTTTGGCGCGACGTCCGTGAAATTGGTGTGTCGTTGTTGTTGATTCCAATCTGGTTTGCGATGGGCATCGGCCTGTCGTTGCCCTGGTCGTGGTGGTTGACCGTGCCGGCCCTGATTTGGGTAGCGGGCTTCATGCTGATTGATCGAAAGCGACATCCCAAAACGCCGAGCGAACCTGGTGAATCTCTATTGTTCTATGCGAAAGAGTCGCTGTCTCAGGTCGATCATCAAATCTGGCTATTACGGAATGTTTTCTGGTGGTACTTGCTTCCGTTTACAATTTCGCTCTCGGCGTTTTTCATTCACGTTGCCTGGAACACGACAGGCACGTGGTGGGGAGCCATGCTCGTTGCGGCACCTTTCGGACTGTTTCTCTACTATCTTTACCGCTGGATCTATCGACTGAATCAACAGGCAGTCCGACAGCAGCTTCAGCCGCGGCAAGAGCACCTGCAGAGAATCGTCACAAACCTGGAAAGTGACGGTGGAGGCGACGCCTCCGAGGTGGACGATCTGGTGGAACTTGTCTCATCGCTTTCCTGCGCCCGATCAGAATGTTGGCTTGAGTTCGGACTGGTCGGCCTGGTCCGAAAACTGGAATCGCATTGTCCCGTCGTGGTGGATCGTGGCGATGATCCTGGTGCCGACGTTGACCGGAGCTTACTGCGGTTACCGGTTTGCATTCGCTCAAGCGGGTCCGGTGTTCTTTCAATCCGTGGTCGCCGCCGTGATTCCTTTCGAGATCATGTTTTTCGGCCGTTGGTACCTCACGGCCAAACGATACAAGGGGCAGCCGCTGAAGAGGGCGGACAAGACGCGGCCTGGTGCTCCGGCAATATTCGTGCTTGTAACGATTCTGATCATCTCGGCACTGGCTGTCGCCGCCGTCTTTTCCTTCGTCGCTACAGCCAACCCCCACGCACCGCCCAGTCGGGAAACGGCCGGTGTGTTTGATCCGCCCGTCACCGACGAGGGCTATGCCAAAGTCGCCCCGTTCTCGGGCGTGCGGTGGGAGAACGATTTGCCAACCGTTCGCGTCGATGGCGATTGGTCGCGATTGAGGTCGATCGATGGTTTCCCGATCGAAGAGATCATGTCATTTTCTCGTGAGCAATACGGCTCACTGGCTCGCAAACGATTCACGGAAGACTTGGTAGAAGTCCTTTCAAAGATGGGGCACGACCCAGATTGGGAGGTCGCTCTTGAACTACAGCTCGCCGATGGTGAACCCAAAACCGTGCGAGTGCGAATGACCGCCGTCAATCGCCGTGTGGCTCGCTTGGATCGTGAAATCCGAAGCAAATTGGATCGACACCGGGGAGAACTAGATACAAAGAACTAGCACAGTGGTCGTCGCGA
>CAVQPV010000069.1:0-69171 GCA_963714715.1 Pirellulaceae bacterium
TATGTGTGGCGCCTTGTTCAGTTACGTATTGCTAACCCCATCGGAATCGCGCAGTCGCCCAGCATCGCGGCGACCGACGATAAAGATCTTGGTAACGCGTCGGCTCCCCAGAATTGCTTCAGACAAAGCGAAAAAGCCACCGCCATCAGCGGCGGGCTGAGCACGGCTCGCCGCCATCCCGCGCCGCTACCGCCTCCCACCACCGCGATGCCAACACTCCATAACGCCAAATCCACACCCACATTGTGAAGGATTAAGTCGACCACGGCGTCCGGATAAAACTGCTCGGCCAACGGCAACGGGATGTAGCCGTAATTGCAGATCCCCACACACAGCGCAAAGGATCGCTGTTTCAGGTCCGTGTCTAAACCGATCGTCGGTCCCAACACGCGAGCGGCCATCAGCCCCAACAAAAATCCCGCCGCCGTGAATCCGAATCCAAATGCGGGCGGCACCCAGACACTCGACAAATCATTCAGTTGGGAGCCAGATAAGATCCGGTCCACGAACAGCGCCGGCAGCAACACATACGCCGTCAACGAGGCCAGCGAACGATCCGCTGACTGGCTCAGCCAATGTCGCCAGCGGGCCAGGGCGCCGATTCCCATCACCACAAAGACCCCGGTGACGCTCGATACGATCAACCAAAGGTCATTCATGGGTGTTCAGGATCTTTGTTTTGCCCGATGCCGCAGGTGACGCTGTTTTCGAGCGATTCCCAGGTCCTCGCGGGTGGCATCGACTTGAAGCGACGGCGGCAAGCAAGCGAAGCGGTTAGCGGGCCCCGAAATCAGCGGGCCCCGAAAATACGGATTCCCGGCCAATTTCGCTACGGGGGCGTCCAGTACCTCGCGAATGCGGAATAATTCGGCCTAAATCCCCTGCAAGCGGCCAACTCGCACCGCGTAGGCTTTGACTCTTTTGCCAAAGCCAATAAACTATGGGAGTGCGAGGATGTTTCCTCCACTGTCACCCCCGACACATCGGTTCTGGAGGTGATCGGCTACGTAACCGCCGATCGACCTACCCGCTTTCGCCGGAAGTGAACGTGAGGGTTCTCTATTTTGAGCCTCTATTGCGGAGCGAACCTATGACCGTGACTTCACTCTTTCTGGCGTTTGGTTTTCCGGGCATGCCCGAAATGCTGATCGTGTTGTTTCTTGCCCTGTTGTTCTTTGGCGGTGCCAAGCTGCCGGGGCTGATGCGGAACTTGGGCCGCAGTGCCAACGAGTTCAAGGCCGGACTGAACGAAGCGATTGACGACGAAGACAAGGACGAATCGTCCAGCGAGAAATCGTGACATGTTCGGATTCGGACCATTTGAAATGATGGTGTCGGGATTCTCGCCGTCGTTTTATTTGGCGGCAATCTTCCCGAGGTCGCCAGGAAGCTTGGTGGCAGCTACCGCGAATTTCGTCGCGGACTCAATGAAGTCCAGCAGCAATTTCGGGCCGTTGAATACGAAGCCAACAAGGTCGTATCGACGTTGGAAGAGACGAGTCGGGAAAGCGACGAGGACGAGGAGGACGAGCCGGCGGAACCGGCGGCCCCCAAGTTCACTCCTCCGTCGTAAGCCAGATTGATATTTCCGTAGCAGGCACACCAATGTCGCCGCGCTCGCCCAGTTCGGTAACACATTGTCGCCGTGCTCTCCGAGCTCGGATTCCGATGGTCGCCTCGCTCTTCCAGTTCGGTAGCACATTGTCGCCGTGCTCTCCGAGCTCGGTAACACGATTGTCGGATTCGCCCTGCGAACCCGAGTTCGGCGAGCAATAACTCACGAGTGTGTCTGCTACTTTTTGACCCCACTTCCGCGCAAGCGAGTCCCAGTTCAGAATGAACATTCCCCGGGCGATTGGCTCAGTTGGTTAGAGCGCTGCTTTCACACGGCAGAGGTCACTGGTTCGAATCCAGTATCGCCCACTGGTTTTTAAACCTTGTCGAATTGCCGACTGATGGCAATACCGCCGATGTGGCGTGCGACCGTTGTTTGCCAGTTCTTAGGTAGTTGTCTATCGAAGACGGACAAATCATTCCAAAAGCAAACAAGACGATCGGCTCCAAGAAGCTAAAGGAACTCAAGGGCTACGTGCTTCGACAGGGTGATATCCTTATCGGGCGGCGAGTTGAGATGGGACGATGTGCCGTCGTATCGAAGGAGCAATCCGGCTGGGTTTGTGGCACTGGTTGTTTCATTATTCGCCCGTCTGAAGCCACAGACCCTTTCTATCTCAGCCAAATGCTTCGCTCGCCCAGATACCGCGAGCTGATGGGGAACGACTCCGATCGAGCCACCATGCCAAGCATCAGCAACAAGCAACTTGGGGCACTTCCTGTGAAGATGCCCCCGCTTCCCGAACAGCGGCGGATCGTGGGCATCCTGGACGAAGCGTTTGCCGGCATCGCCACCGCCAAAGCCAACGCCGAAAAGAACCTCCAAAACGCCCGTGCTCTGTTTGAAAGCCACCTCAACGCCGTCTTCACCCAACGCGGCGACGGCTGGCTGGAGAAGCCACTCGCGAGCGCTATGCGACATCAAACACGGCTTCGCCTTCAAGAGTCAGTTCTTCACCGATCAAGGCGATTACGTGGTGCTGACGCCTGGCAACTTCTTTGAGTCGGGCGGTTATCGAGACCGAGGCGAAAAGCAAAAGTTCTATTGTGGCGAGATCCCAGACGGCTTCATCCTGGACAAGGGCGACATGCTCGTTGCGATGACAGAGCAAGCAGCGGGATTACTCGGCAGCCCGATCCTCATTCCTGAGTCCAACACGTTTCTACATAACCAGCGGCTGGGGCTCGTCACCAAGAAACCGGGTGTTTCTTGGACGAACGAGTTTTTCTTTCACGTTTTCAACACGGACAGAGTGCGTCAGGAGATTCACGACAGCGCATCGGGCGTCAAGGTCCGGCATACGTCGCCGAACAAGATCGGCAATGTCGTCGTGTCGTTTCCACCATCCGAATCTGAGCAACTTGCAATTGATGCCAACCTTCGTGAAGTTCGCGAAGAAACGCAACGCCTCGAATCCATTTACCAGCGCAAACTCGACTCGCTCTACGAGTTGAAAAAGTCGCTGCTGCACCAAGCCTTCAGCGGACAACTGTAACTTCAGCCGACAGCAGGCCGGCCACAATGAAATCGGCGGAGCATCGTGATTCGCGATACAATGCGCAAATAACCAACATCAAGTGTAAACCTTGAATGAATGCCCCGTTAACCATACGGAGGACGAAACCATGACCATCCAACAACACGAAATCTTTCTCGAAAGCGATCAGCACTTTGACGGGCGGTTGCCGACGCACCATTTGGGATACTTGCTAGCGGATTTGCCGGTCGCCATCCGTGGTGCGGTCTCGATGGCCCTGCGCAATCGCAGCAAGACTCCTGGCAAGCAACCGAGTTGGCTCAAGCGGGCCAGTGACCTTCGTTTCACCGGACATGGAGGAAACGGAGTTACACAACTGCAATTTGAATTGCCGTCGCTGGAAGATGCGGCGAGCGAAGTCTACAAGCAACAGTTGTTGTTCGATTCGGGGCGGCCTGACGGCAAGCTGACGGGACTGGACTTGTTAATGCGAGTCGTCCGGGACATTGACGCGGTTCAAGCCGACAGCGACGCATTCGACCCGCAACTTCTGCATCAATTCGCGAAGTTCAGGCGGTTCTTCAAGTCCGGCCCCTTCTCCGGATTCCGGATTGCGGGAAGCACACCCGATACGAGTGACGAAGTCCAAGTCACTAGGACAACAATGGAAAACTCTCTTTGTTTGTATGGTCGCACTCCGACACCTCAGCGAGTCCGGTTGGTAGGGAAACTCGATGGATTGGAGGCGAGCACACAGCGGTTTTCGTTGTTGCTCGACTCTGGTGAGCGGGTCTCCGGGGTCTATCCAGAAGAGATTTCCGATCGACTTCAGGAATTGTGGCGACAGCGAGTTCTTGTGCTTGGAACCAGCGTCTTTCGCGCTTCAGGAAACTTGTTACGTGTGGAAGCCGAGTCGATCGACGACGGGGCCAACGCATCGCCGCTGTTCTCGACGCCACCCGTCGCCAGCGGCATTCGGCTTGACGCAAATCGCTTAAGAAAGGCTCAAGGAACTCGCAGCGGCATGGCAGCCATTATGGGACGCTGGCCCGGCGATGAAACGGAAGAAGAAATCGAGGCGGCGCTGGAGCAGATTTCATGACGCTCCGGCCGGACGATCTCATTTCGTTGGACACGAATGTGCTGGTGCATTGGATTCGCCAAAACGACACGGGCATCCAATTGCGAGACACGTATCGGCTTCACGAACGGACGGATCGGCCGATCTACTCGACAGTCGTGGAAGGTGAGCTTCGGGCGTTGGCATCGGTTTGGAATTGGGGAAGCGGCAAGCTGGAACTGTTGGAGGAATTGCTTGAAGAACTGGTTCGCGTCGATGCGGGATTGCCAGACGTGGTGAAGGCATACGCGGAGATTTACGCGGCTGACCAAGCCGGCGGCCATAACACCGGGCAGAACGACATGTGGATCGCCGCTACGACGAAAGCCGCAAGTGCCGTGCTGCTAACGTGCGACGACGATTGCGTCTGGATGAATCCCGGATTGGTTGCTGTTGAGTATGTGCCGACCGTAAAGAGTAGCTGAGCGGCCATGAACGAAGCCGAAACCCGCGCCGAACACATCGACCCGGCCTTGCAAGCCGCCGGCTGGGGCGTCGTCGAAGGCAGCCGCATCCGCCGTGAGTACGGAATCACGCTGGGACGACTCGAAGCCTTCGGCCGGCGCGGTAAGAGGTCTGTTGCTGATTACGTGCTGATCTATCGCAACACAAAGCTAGCCGTTGTCGAGGCCAAAGCATGGGAGCTGAATTGGTGATTGAGGTTGCCATCACGACCGAAGAGCTTGATCGTGCCAAAGCACTCCTTGTACCAAGCCATTGTCATCAGGTCGAAGCCTGACTTTTGATGATCGTGGCAATGATGTCTTTGGTGGCGTGGTCCAGAGAGGAACAGAGCAGCACCAGCTCGCAAAGCGTGGCATCGCTCGCGATTACGTCGGAGGCACACGTCATCCCGGATCAGGAAACGATCAACGAGGATTCGTTGGTAACGCATCAGCCTTGCTGTCCTTGGCCGCTGCTTTGGTGTATCCCAGTTCCCAGTCCCAGAGACCCTCCTTCTTCCTGTCGACCACTGCTTCGTACAACCAGGTCAGCGGGTCCAGCCTTTTCGTATCCTCTTCCTCACGATCCAGCTCGGTCTCGTGCTGTTGGGTCACCGACAGTTCAACGTCCCTGTCACGCCCCAACATCTCATCTTCCACCGTGTCACCCAACATGGCGACCAGTTCACCAATCAGCCAGATCCTCGACTCGTTTTCTTGTTCGTAGGGGGCTTTGTAGAGTTGTTCCGAGATGGCGTTGGCAAGGAAAAATACTTTCCCCAAGGCACTCTGCTGCGTGCGGCCGACAACGCAGTTTTCGACCATGTTGGTGATTCGCTGATAGCGACTCTGTCCGAGCACTCGTTCCGCATCGTACATCTTCTTCAAGACGGTCGCGGCCAGACGTCCCTGCAACAATCTCGGATTTGACCATTCCTCACCACTGATGGTCAGATTCCACTCCGAGGCAAGCGTGAGCAACCGCACCGGGTCGGTGCCACGATACCAGTCGTGCATATAGGCCGCGTACTGGACATCTCGGCGGAGGATATCGAGATGTTCCTCTTCCTCTCGTTCGCAGGTCCGACCATGGATCTCAAGCAGCTTCATCGCCCAGTTTGCCGTTTTCTCCGCCTGGCGGAAGACCGTCTCCGGGAGTCGTGATTTCGCCAGGTGTTTGATGACGGTGTAGTGGTTTATCGCGCCATCCTCGTCTTCGATGTGCGGAATCGTATCGATACACGGGCTGAGGATGCACTCGCCTTGGAGCGAACTCTCATACTTTCTCGCTCGGTCCAGCCAGTAATTAAGATCGGACATGCCCTCGCTGTGCGGCTCGATCACCTCTTGAAGACGGACCTCGATCAGTTCGTGCAGACGTGGGCAACGCCGCAGCAGCAAACCGGCAAGCTTCTTGGACCCACGCTGGATGACTTCATCGTCGGAACCACCGGATTGATGAATTGGCAGGGCGTGTTTGAACCATTCAATGACGCGGTCCCATCTTGTCCCCGGAGAGAGGATCTCTTCGAGCGCCTCATAGAGCGCGATGTCTCGTTTTTGTTGATCCGATCCGGCCTGTTGATCTGAAGCCGTCAGCCCCAAGACTCTGCGGGCGCTGGCGAGGTGCTTGCGCCGCGCTTTCTGGTTTTTGGCTTTTGACAAGTCTTCCCGGCTTGTCGCGTTGGCAACGAATTCCAATAGATAGAGTCGGAGATGTGCCGGCGCAACCCGATCAACCAGGCCGCTTTCGATCGCCCAGTTGCGGTGCCGCATGAGCAGCTTTCGGGCCTCTTCGACCGTTTCGGTCGAACCGCCCGGCTGGCAAATGGAGAGCAGGAATCCTCCCAACCATCGATCCGTCACCATATCGATGGTCGCGGCAACATCTGCATCGTGCGCATTCATTTTGCGGAAGCACCACTCTGCGATTCTTGCTTGCAGCGCATGATGCCGGAACAGCCGACCCGCTGTTCTCCAGGCCACGGAAACGGGATCAGCGAATTCGTGCTTTTCCTCGGCGGTGTAGGGCTCCAATCCGATGATGCGTTCGATGTGGAAAAAGGCTTCCACAGCCAGCTCAGCAGAACGTGCCGCCTCCTCTCGCTGGAGTCGCAGGGATTGGTCGGTCAGCAACGCGGCGAGTCGGGCTGAAGCGGCTGCCAACAGCCAGCGGCTGCCTGCTTCGCCTTGGGCCGCTTCGGCATGGCGCAGGGCATCAAATAATCGATCACGAATCGCGTTGCGGTGCGGTTCGCATTTGTTGCAGGTGTGTAGCTCGTCCCCTGCGCGGGCTCTGCACTGATCGACAACCGACTCGTGGCACTGGGCCAATTCCAGATGCACGTGCCCACTGACCGCGTTGTAGACGCGGAGGTAATGACGGACAAGATTTGGTCCGGGAATACCGCGCGTGCAAGGGCCGGTGATGCCGTCTGGCCAACGGTCCGGTTCGTTCTCCAACAGCAGCTTCTTCAACTCTTCCAGACGCTGGCCGGCGCGCTCGAGATAATTGATTGCACCCCATTCTTGGGGGCGTTTGCCATGCTTAGGTTCTTCGTCCACCTTCTCTGGCCTGCCAGATAGCCGAGTCGTCTGTCCAACTCGGTAATAGCAGTTGGCAAGAATCAGCAAGTCCTCGTGATCCCGAGTCGGATCTCTGCGTTCTGCCAGCAACTGCGTATAAAGCCGAATGGCGTTCTCGTAGTGCTTTTGAGATTCCCCGTAGGCAAGACTCAATTCGGCCAGCTGTGCGGCATGTCGGTGCGCATCGGCGGCGTCACGTGGTCGGATTGCCAAGCTCCAATGTTCTGCGGCAAGGTTGGCCCGATAATAACGGTCTCCATAGTCCTCCCGATCAAGTTTTTCGATCGGATTGACCAGGTAACGAGCGAGTCGTTCGTGGTATTCGCGGGCCGTGCGAGGACTGAGCCGATTCCTGAGGTGGCCGATCAGTTCGGCTTGCGCGAACGAGACCATCAGTTCCCCGGCCTCACTCTCGGAACAACTCAGGACGGACTGGTCCGGGTCAATCGTCTTCAGATCGTTCCATGCGTCCATGGCCTCCTTTGACCAGGTCTCGCGTTCACGTTCACTGAGTTGGTCGTCGACGGTCTCGTCGGAGGCGGGCGGGTTGATCGCAGCGTAGGCGGCATGGAACGAGAACACTCTTCCGATCAGCGCCCGGCTTCGACCAGATTTCGGAATCCGACTGGGATATGTTCGTCGATCATATGATCCAGCAAGCAGTCTTCCGTGATCAGATCCGCTGCCTGCAACAGTTTCTCACCCTCGCCAACGGCCTTCCAAATGACCTTGCGGTCTGCGGCTTGGGAGTCCTTGATCTCTTTGTGCTGCTGCCCTTTTCCAGCGACGCGCTTCGCTGACTGGTGCTCGATTCCGGGGCGGGGCGGTTCCTTCACGAAACCGTTGTCGACCAAATACCAGAGCTTGGCGAGCGCACGGTAGGGATTCGATTCTTTCTGAATACAATCCTTGACCAGATCAGCCAGTTCGACCCCGTGTGCATCAAGCCAGGGTTCAATGTGATCACGCCACGCTGCTTGCTGATCCTGGTCTTCCTGATCAATCTTCTCGTTACCCTGATCATCTTTCTTATCGATTCTGATCGTGGCAATTTTCGATGACTCTTCGATCCGATTGATCTCGCGTCTTGCATTCAGTCCCGTGTTGTAAGCAGCAATAATGAACTGAACCTGATCGCATCTTAGGATTGGTTTTTCCAGCAGGTCCTGGACCAGTTCTCCCGAGATGCTGTCAACGCTGTCGAAATGATCGACGACCAAGATCAGTTTCTTATTCTTATCGCCGAGTATCGATGTTTCCGGATCGCCTGTTAATAGATCCTTGTCGTGTACGGATTGATGCCGATCCTTTTTCTCTGGAAGATTTTTGTCGCTGACGATGGGGGTGTCCTGATCGCATGGTCTTTGCAAATACCCCAACAAGCTCTCGATGACCGCTCGCGATTGGTGCCTCAAACGCGTGGGTGGAAAGGGTGCCCAGCGGTCCGTCGACCGCCGGACTGCTTCCAAGATCATTTGATCATGCTGAGTCCCGCCCAGCGGTAGCAGCGTGCCGGCTTTGACGACCCGCCGGCTCAATAGATCCGGCCCCTTATCGAGGACGGATTTGACCAGCGATTGCTTCGCTTCATCCACGGCATAGGGAGAATTGAGATCTTGAAACACGTTGCTGAGTGATTGGATCCAACCGGAAATCACCGCGTGCGTGTGTCGCTGTCCCCCGGCGCGCTCAAGGCCATAGGAGGCGACGAGATGTCCCTCTTTAGCAAGATCGTCCACCAGTCGTTGGATCAGGGCATTACGGCCGGAACCCGACGAGCCAATGACCAGCAGTGACTTGCCATGCTTCAAAGCATCGTGAGCTTGCTGCATGTACTTCTTCGGCACCATTTCATCGCGACGAGAAGCAAGCGTCCAGGCATCGTCGGTACGAAAGGCGCCCAGGTGCCCCAGGGCTTTGGCGATATTATGAATGTCAAAGCCGGCCAACTCCGGACCGACAACCACCGCTTGCCGCTGAAAGGCCTCCGGCATGGCGGCCAGCTTCGGTCTCAGCTCTCTGGAATCACCAACCAGGACGGCCAAAATCGGCTTTCCGCTTTCCACGGCGGTCTTCAATTCCTTGCGCACCCAATCCTCAACATCCTGATTCGCCGAGATGTGCCAACCGGGCCCAACCAGCGCGATGATGACGTGCGCTCGATCCATCGCGTCGTTTAACTCTTTGACCCAATGTCGACCCGAAGTCACGCCGGTTTCGTCACGAAAGACACGGCTTCCCCAGCGGCTGCGCAATCGGTACTCGAGTCTTCTGGCCAGAACGCGGTCCGCCCCGCGATAAGAAATAAAGATATCGGCAGCCATGAGTGTGCCCTCGTTCTATTTTGTTCGGTGCGCGGCTTCGTCACGATCGGACTGAATACCTCAGGCGCGTACTCATTGGAGGTTACACGATTGGCGGGGCATGTCAATTTTCGCCGCATATCCGCGACCGGCATTAACGATTGGGGGACTTATGAGCGTCGTTTGAATCACTTCGAGCATGGAGAAAGGCCTCGTGTGCGGTTTTCAAAGCTACGCAGCTGTGCTGGAATTATCAGGGCTTAACACAATCAGCCGCCACGCATTAGCGACTTGTCGGTTTAGTCGTTTCGCGAACTGTCATGATTAGCCGATGGGCGTTAGCCCCGGTTTTGTGGCGGGGAAAACCGCGGCTAACGCCGTGCGGCTGATTAAATCGACACGCCGTTAGCGTTCGGTTATTGCCTCCAGCTTCCTACGATGCGTCATCATCTGCGTCATGTATGGACCCCAACGCGCTCAGTCAATCACAGGACGTTCATCTAAGAATGCCTTGCGGCGTTGCGTCGCATCTTATGAACGCGCTGGCAACATCTGGCGCATAGAAACTCGCATCCGAGGTCGCCGCATGGTAACTTCAAGTTGCTTGGCTCAGGTTGAGTTCCCCACGCTAGAGAAGATTCAATGCCTATCATTCTGTTAGTGGACGATTCAGAAGTTGATCGCCAACGGATGGCGAAGCTGCTTGGTGTTGACGTGGATTGGTTGGTTTCGGTTGCAACGAACGGAGTCGAGGCGCTCAAGCTGATCGCGGATACGACACCGGATGCCGTCGTGACCGACCTCGTGATGCCCGAGATGGACGGCATGCAATTGGTGGCTGAGTTGGCAGAGTCCTTTCCGGAATTGCCGGTCGTGTTGGTTGCTGGACAAGACGATGCCCAGCTCGCGCTGAAGGCGTTGCGACAAGGTGCAGCCAGCTATGTTCCCAAGTCGGAACTCAAGGAAAGACTGCTGGATACCGTCGAACAGGTGTTGGCGGTTCGTGATGCGGATCACTATGACGAGCGGATTATTCGGATCACGACCAACACCCGATATCGATTCACGCTGGAAAACGATCTGACCTTGATCGCTCCGCTGGTGGACCGCGTGCAGGCCGGGATGATCGGTATGCAGCTCTGTTCCCCGGCCCAGAGGATGCACATTGGCATCGCGTTGGAAGAAGCACTGATCAATGCGATGTATCACGGTAACCTCGAGCTACCGATCCACCGTCTGGCCGAAACTCGCAGACTCCTGCACGAAAAAAAACGGTGCGAGCTGGTGGAAGAAAGGCGAATGCAGCCGCCCTACAAAGACAGGAAAATTCGCGTGGCGGTCGACTTCACGCGAAATCGAGCCCAAGTGGTTGTCGCCGATGAAGGCAATGGCTTTGACGTCGAAGCGGCTCTGCCAGCGTCCGGCGATGAAATCATGGAAGGTGAGGGCCAACGCGGGGTTTTTCTGATTCGGACGTTTATGGACGAAGTCGTCTTCAACAAGGATGGCAATGAATTGCGGATGACGCTCAAAGACCTTCGACCCATTGGCGGGTCGGCTAACGAATCTTGATCCGTCTCGCGTCGCAGCTCCGTTTGGAAACCCGGTTGAGATGTTCCAAAACGCGGCGAATGTTGGTCCCCGATCCGATTGGCTGGCCCTGCAGCAATTGCCGAACCAATCGCAGCACGTGGTGCGACCCTTTTCGAGGCGGTATCTTTTTCTCGATGTCGTCAGTAAAAACCGATTTTCTGTATCACGTCACGTGGAATCATTTTGTTGGAGCCTTCACAGTCGCCGCATTGCATTTTGCTTTAGTCATTCAGGGTGAATCCGATTTTGATAGTCACCTGCCATTGCGCAACACCCCCGTTGTCGATGGTGCCGCGCGTGTCAGTCACTTCGAACCAACGCATGTCTTGAATCGTCTTGGCAGCTCGGACAATCGCGTTTTCGATTGCCTGCTGGATGGATTGGCTGGATGTACCCGTTATCTCGATGTGCTTGTAAATGTGGTCGGACATGATCAAAGTTCCTGCATGGGAGAGAGTGAAACGAGAACGCCCTCGCAAGAGAGCAAGGGCGTTGACTTATAGCTTCAGCGGATGAGAAGTCAAGGTTGGGCCAATTGAACAACTCACGTTGCCAATCACGAGTCCAGGGAATTACCTTAGCCTACGGCACGGGTGCAGATCGCGGCTTGCGAAGTAGCCATCTCGCTCCGTCGAGATGTAGGTGCGACCGAACCGTTGTCCAGGGAAATCACGGTGGATCGCAGCTGGTCCGCGACCAAGCGATCTGTTCGACACAAGAAAATCTGATGATTCGCCACTCGGTCGGGCATCGTCACGGCGGAGCGTGACGGCTACTTTTTGTTGTCGCTGGTCCGCGATATGCACCCTACTGCACTAAAGAATTTGCACAGGAGTCCCGCCGACACGGTGCGAACTTGCACGACGGGAACCCCGGCGAGCAGGTGAATAGCTTCGGGCTTTATTCTTCGAGCCATCGCAATGATGGAAGCTCCATTGTGTTCTCATGAATCGGCCTCCCACGTCAAACAGAGTATTCAAGAAAAAGGAATCCGGGCGTATTGCTTGCTACCTCAATAGCGGCGGATGTCCACACCGGCGGGTCGCTGGCAAGAAACGTTTCCTCGCGCGGTTCGTCGTTGCAATCAGAAGAAAAGGCTGCGAAACAAATGCTTTGTCTCACAGCCTCGTTATCGAATCGCCCTCGTCGCGTGCAGGCCTCGCCTCCAGCTTGGTCATCCTTAGGCTTACGCCGACTTGACCTCGATTCGCTTCGACTTCGCTGCTTCAGTCTTGGGCAGACGCACTTCCAAGATTCCGCTGTGGTAACGGGCATCGATCTTGGTATCGTCGGCACCATGAGGCAATGTCGCCGTCTTGGTAAAGGAACCATAGCGATATCCATTGCCGTTCTTTTTGCCTTTCCTTTCTTCCTTGTGTTCGGCATGTACTGAAAGCAGATGACCGCTCACTTTGATGTCGAAGTCGTCCGCTTCAAAACCTGGAAGTTCGGCATGGAATACGTATTCGTTTCCTTTGTCTTCCCAGCCCAGGTCCCAGTTGCGACCAAAGAACTTATCGTCCCAAAGACTCGGCAGGTTACCCATCAGGCGTCCACCCATCCATGAGTCGTCAAAGAACCGATTCATCAACGCATCGAATTCTTCTCGCACCGAAAGACCCTGATCGGTTTGTTCACTTTCACGAGTCGGTTCGTCGTGATGAACGGTCAATTGACCGTGTCGTTTTTTCCAGGGGATCAGATTTTTGAACATGATTATGTACCTCCTTTCGCCGTTCTCCGCTGGAATTGCTCCGGCGACACCAGCGTGGCCGTTGCCGCCGGAACACCCTCGGAGTTGCGATCACTATTTGGCTTTCACTTCGATTCGACGAGGCTTGACAGCTTCGGTCTTTGGCAGATGCAGAGTCAGAACACCACTGTGCAACTCTGCCGAGATCTTCTGGCTGTCAATCGATTCGCCGATCGTAAACGTACGATAGAAATCGCCGATGCCGTATTCGCCATACAGGAATTCAATGTCACTGTGACGAGGAGCGATCTTGCCGTGAATCGTCAGCACATCGTTCTCGAACTGAATGTCCAGAGAGTCTGGGCAGACACCCGGCATATCGCCGTACAGGATCAACTCATCGTCAGTTTCCCAAATGTCGAATCGTGGACTGTAGGTTTGACCGCTGCGAGTTCGCTCGACAGTGGCGACTTCAGCAGGCTGTTCTTCTTTTTTGACAATCGTATCGGACATGGTTTTGTCTCCTTTGTTTGGTTGGGTTTGAAACTCGGGGGCGGAGTCCCACGTACACTATCGGGGCTCGACCCAGGTTCCGTGGGCTCGCACGATTGCCGGCGTACCATTGAATCGGGAGCCCTCACCAGAGCCGGGTCTAGTTGCACTTCACCTCGATGCGCCGTGGCTTGGCTTCTTCCCGTTTGGGCATGGTGATGGTCAAAACACCATGCTTGAACTCAGCCGAGACTTCTTCGGGGTCGACGTGGTCGGGCAGTTCAATCATGCGCGAGAACGTTCCGTAACCGCGTTCCTGGCGATGCCAGGTGCCGCCCTCATGTTGCGGTGGCTTGCGCTCGCCTTTGATGGAAAGCTGGTTGTCACCGCTGACCATGATCTCAAGATCACTGAGTTCGAACCCGGGAAGCTCCGCTTCGACGTACAGGTAATTGTCGTCACCCCACAAGTTCAAAGCGGGGAAGACTGACGTGCTGACCCGACGGGCTCCGTTGCCGAATGCTCGTTCCATCTCGTTGCGCAGTCGGTTCATTTCGGACCACATGCTGCGGGGTTGCCAACTTGTTCCTAACATTTTTCCGTCCTCCGTTTGTTGTGGCTTGGAAAGAGAGTTGCTTGGTGATTTGGTCTATCAGGCCGGTGAACGTCAGTCTGACACGGCCATCACTTCGACTTTGATCACATGCAACGGCCGTGCCAATTGCGTCCTACGCCGAAAATCAGCGGGCTGGAGTATTCCAGAGGGATAACCGGTCATAATGTCCGGCCAGGCAACGAAAACTTGTCCGGCAATCCGTCCCATCTTGACCTGTCGGCCCTGGTTCAAGGCGTCTCGTCGCGTGGTCCAACATCCGTTCGCACTTTGCTTTTCTGGCACGTTGTTTGCCATTGGTTAAGCCCGCACGCGGTCGCCGCGGTCGACTTACCTTGCTGACTTATCCGTATAGCGCGCCCGTTCAGCCGGGCACGATCTTGACATTGCGAGACCACGGCCAGGCAACGCTCAATGACCTCGCACGGCGACGCGGGGCGCTCTATCTCAGGGTTGCCGTTCGTCCCTGTTGGTGAGTACTGTTTGCCGATCATCCAAGTTGCCTTCGTCTACTTCGCACGTATCCTCGCACCTGGTCCTTGGCGACGCTCCAGGTTAGGCCCAACATGACCAGACCACTCAACAGGAAGGTCACGTCAAAGATCGGACTGGCGGCTTTGAACGGCCGGGCCAATAGCAAATCAGGGCCACAAATGAAAACCAGCGAGACTGCGGTTAGAAAACTGAACACAGTGAAGAGTTTCTCCAGGCCAAAGTCTTCGAAGAAAGCTCGCCAAAAGGTGGTTTTGCTTTTTGGACGTCGGATCGATGCTGTTGGTGCGAAGTCGCGCACTGGACCCAAAGAAACCGATCGTTGGGGAGATCGAACAACGCTGCCGCTGGCGGGTCGAACGTGCTGACGATGCACATCCGATGATCGACGCTTTCGCTGTGGAGCGGTGTATTCTCGGCCACGGTCGGTAAAACCGCGATCTGAATCGGTGTGTTGCGGTCGTCTCGTTGAATGGCGTCGGCTCGAAACCGAGGCAACTTCCCGGGGAGGATCTTGAAGGGCTACCGACATCGTTACATCTCCTGCCAAAGAGTCGCGTTGAAGGTGGTTCAAGTAGCGGCAAGGGGATGCAACCAACGTGCCAATAGCAATTCGAGACTGATTCGGGATGTCGGATCTGACAATCTGTCGGCGTTCCGACAGATTGTTCGTCTTCAAAGGATTTCTGCTGGAAGCAAACGATGTGCCAGCAAGTAAAACAGTTTGCTTTCCGTGCTTGTTCGTTACGGCACAAAGATTGCGACTCCCTTCCAACAACCCGACCGTTCTTCCCTTGACGGTTGGCCGCCAACAATCTGATTGGAGACGATACGATGCCTGAATACATCATCATTGAGACGGACGATGGACTGATGGTTGTCGAACTTCCTCCGGGTAAAACGGCAGCTGAAGTAGCAATGATTCTGCGCGGCACTTTGGTCGACGAGGGCCCCTACCACTCCTACGAAGACGCATTCGACGCGATGTATTCGCTGCCAAGTGATGAATCTGCTCGGGCTCCGTTTCGGGAGTAGCGACAAGCTGACGGTCTGCTCGCGTCAACTTTGCGCGAACAAGCCATTTTGTCGTGCCAAAACGACAAGCTGACCGGTATCAAAATGACCTTCCGGTTGCAGATCACGCCGATAGCGGCCTCGCGCACGATCAAGACGTGTGGCCAGCGCAGTGTCTTGATCGCGGGTTAACACGGCGGTCCGTCCCATTTCTCGCAGATTGTCGCGTCGTACGGCGGCTGGCGACCGTCATGCGATTACAGATACTGCTCGATCGCGTCTCTTGCGTCGTCGCTCAGATCTTTTGGCACGCTGATTACCGCGCGGACCAAGTGATCTCCGGTTCCGCTTCTGGCTTTGATGCCTTGCCCGCGAATCCGCAACGTCTGGTCGGATGAGGTGCCTGCGGGAATGGTCAGAGAGACGGTTCCATGAATCGTTGGCACATCGACTTTACCTCCCAGCAAGGCCGTTTTCACAGGCACTTTTACATCATTGCGAATGTTGTTGCCGTCACGGCGAAACATGGGGTGCGGCTCGATCTTGATTTCGATGCGCAGGTCACCAGCGGGGCCGCCAAAGCGACCCGCTTCGCCTTGACCGGCAAGTCGCAAAGATTGTCCGTCTTTGATACCGGCAGGGATCGTGATGTTGAACTTTTTGTCTTTTTCAACGCGCCCCTGGCCGTGACAGGTAGTGCAGGGTGGACCACTCCTCTGCCCGCTTCCGCCACAACTCGGGCAAGCACTGCTCACAGAAAAGTAGCCGCCTTGCTGACGGCCCGGCTGGCTGACCTGTCCGGTGCCACGGCAGTCGGGACAAGGCCCGCTTTGACCACTGTCCAAAGCGCCCCTGCCATGACAATCGGGGCACGCCGAAAGCACTGGGGCCGTTACTTCGCGCTTGCCACCCAGGGCAGCGTCGGTGAAGGAAACGGGCAACACGAATCGCAAGTCGTTGCCAGGTTGCGGACCGGCCTGCCGCGGTCGCCGCCGACGCCCCCCGAACAAGTCGCCAAAGATATCACCAAAGTGCGAGTAAATTTCTTCGTTCGATTCAAAGCCGTGAAATCCGGTCGCATCGATCCCGCCGCGATCATACGCCGCCCGTTTTTCGGGATCCGACAGCACTTCATAGGCTTCCGAAACCTTCTTGAATTGTTTGGCCGCTTTCGGATCGTCCCGGTTCTTGTCGGGATGATACTTCAGGGCCATCTTGCGGTATGCCTTAGCGATCTCTTTCTCGCTGGCGTCTTTGCCGACTCCAAGCACTTCGTACAGGTCGGTATTCGTTGAAGTTTTACTCACGTCTATTTCTCCACTCCCGTCATGCTGATGGCGCTCTTTCGATGAGCCACGGGTGTGTTCAGGCCTTTGGCAAGATGACGGTCAACACACCGATGTCATAACTGGCCCGCACTTCCTCTCGGCGGATCGCTCTAGGCAAGAAAATCCGGCGTTCAAAATAACCGTACCGCCACTCATGCACTTGAGCTTTCGCATGCGACGAATCATAGGGACACTGCCGCTGGCCCCTGACCGTCAACTCGTGTTCGTCGATCACCAAGTCAATGTCTTCTTCGATCAGGCCGGGCACCGACAGGTAAACGCGGTACTCCTTAGGTGATTCGACAAAGTCAATGTCGGGCAAAAATGCGATTGCATCCGAATCCGTCGTATCAGCGGCCAGCTTGCCGAGAAAATCGTCCCACAGCTGGTCGGTCGCGGCGCGTAGCCGCGCCAATTCCTCCCAAGGGTCCCATTGAATCAGCTTCATCTTTTTTTCCTGCCTGCATGAAAGGGGACGGTGAGCATTGGCAGGACAGCAATTGATGCGCCTAGTCGCCCCGGCACATCAGCATCGCTTAAATAAAAAAACGTCCCGGTACGACATTTTGTCCGGTTTCCACCCAAGCGAGGGAAATCTGCGATGAGTCTGCCACTGGTAAACCCTGTTGCCGAATCCTCCCTACTGTCAAGCAACCATTGGCACATATTTTGCGGACAGCTCCCGCGAGCGATCCAATTTCACGCGCACGATGATCACGATGATGTCGTAAGAGGCGACCTTCATGACCAAGGAAAATCAAGCTACTGAAGCACCGCTCGAAGACGGGTTGTCGGCGTCCGAATCGAACGCACTGACGGTCTGCCCAAGTGATTTCCCTATCGTCGGCATCGGAGCATCTGCTGGTGGTTTGGAAGCTCTGGAACGTCTGTTTCAAAACATGCGTCGCGACAGCGGCATGGCATTTGTAGTCGTGCAGCACTTGTCGCCTGACTTTGACAGTTTGATGGATCAACTTCTGCAACGGCAGACGGAATTGTCCATCAAGACGGTCGTTGACGGGACTCAGGTCGAACCCAATACGATCTATCTGATGCCCGCCAAGACCGAGATGATCATTTCGGGAGGGAAGCTGTTGCTCTCGGAGAAGGACCCGCATCAAGGAGTTTCATTTCCTATCGACACGTTCTTTCGATCGCTTGCTCAGGATGCAGGATCACGGTCGATCGGCATCGTTTTGTCGGGAACCGGTAGCGACGGCTCGCGAGGCATCCGAGATATTAACCATGCCGGCGGTCTCGTGGTTGTTCAAAGTGAAGAGACCGCCAAATTCGATGGGATGCCCAGAAGTGCGGTCGCGACCGGTGTGGTTGACTCGGTGCTGGCACCGGAAGAGATCTCAGACGCGCTGTTGCGATATACGAAGCATCCCATGATTGGTGAACGCGTGGCGGACGCAGACTCTACTCATGTCGATGAAGATGGGATCAACCACTTGTTGCGGTTACTACGAGACGCCTATGGGATTGACTTTTCGCTGTACCAGCCAGCAACCGTCATGCGACGAATTCAGCGCCGTGTGTTGATGAACCGTTCCGTGGATTTTGAACAATACGTCAAGGAAGTCGCGAGTGATCCAAACGAGTTGAATGCGCTGTACCGCGATCTGCTGGTGGGTGTGACGCAATTCTTTCGTGATAGTGAAGCGTTCGAGGTCATCGAAAACCTCGTCATCCCGGATATTCTGGAACGCGTGCCCGCTGACAAGGAAATTCGCGTTTGGGTTGCCGCCTGCGCAACTGGCGAAGAGGCGTACTCTCTGGCCATTCTGCTTCACGAGCAACTGAGCAAAGCCAATCGTCCGATTAATGTCAAAATATTTGCGACGGACGTGCATCAACAGTCGCTCGACTTCGCCGCCCTGGGCGTCTATCCAGAAAACGCCTTGAAGGATGTGACACCGGAAAGACGTGCGAAATATTTCTCTGATAAAGGCGATCAGTATCAAGTTTCATCCGAGCTGCGCCAAATGGTTGTGTTTGCTCGACACAACATTATCAAGAATGCTCCGTTCACACGACTTGACCTGGTGAGTTGCCGCAACCTGCTGATTTATCTGAAACCTGCGGCCCAGAAAAAGGCAATCTCGTTGTTCCATTTCGGATTGAAAACCGGGGGTACTCTATTCTTAGGGCCAAGCGAAGGGGTTGCGGAGCTGGCAGACGAATTGACGGTCGTGGATCGACATTGGAAAGTCTTTCGCAAACGGCGGGACGTTCGGCTGCCGGCTGATTTTCGCCTGCCGTTGTCACCGGCTAGCGATCGATTAACGACTGGCTCCACGGTCAGTAGCTCCTTGACAGGGTCGGGGGACGATGAGGTTGCGACGTACGTCCAATTGGTCAGTCGCTTTGTCCCCCCTAGCGTCTTGGTGAA
Organism: Pirellulaceae bacterium; assembly: GCA_963714715.1. Lineage (GTDB taxonomy): Bacteria > Planctomycetota > Planctomycetia > Pirellulales > Pirellulaceae > JBFJVZ01. Next base: position 19,165 of record CAVQPV010000069.1, read on the forward strand.
TCACCGTCGCGAAATCCAGCACGTGTTCAATCGTGCCGGGGAATTCCTGCGCATGCATGATGGACGCGCTTCCTACGATGTATTGGATCACTGCGACCCCGATCTTAAGACGGCCGTGGCAGGAGCATTGCAACGCGCTGCCAAAGAACGCAAAGCCGTGTCCTATGCCGGTGTCAACGTCGACCTGGGCGGACAGCGATGCCCCATTCAGTTGGGGGTGACGCCGCTCGTGGATCGGTCATCAGAACTCCGGCATTTCCTGATTACGTTTGAGCCGATCCAGTCCGCCTCCGATGTGAATGAATGTGAAATCAACCTCGAAACGATCGAGACGGACGATTTGTCTCGATCGCGCATCATGGCGCTGGAATCCGATTTGGATCGGACGCGAGACAACCTGCAAGCGACCATCGAAGAGCTGGAGACGAGTAACGAAGAGCTGCAGGCAACCAACGAAGAACTGGTCGCGTCTAACGAAGAGCTGCAGTCGACCAACGAGGAACTGCATAGCGTCAACGAAGAACTGTATACCGTTAACGCCGAGTATCAGCGAAAGATTACGGAGCTTTCGCAGCTGAACGAGGACATGGATAACCTTTTGGCCAGCACGGAGGTTGGTGTCATTTTCCTGGATGATGACCTACACATACGAAAATTCACACCCCACATTTCGCGACTGTTCAATATCGTCAACGCGGATATCGGTCGTTCCTTCGACAACTTTACACACAATATCGAACACGATGATTTGATTAAGGATGTCCGCTGCGTGCAAACATCAGGCGCACCCATTGAACACGAAGTCAGAGACAGATTTGGACACTGGCATCTGCTGCGCATCATTCCCTATCGTTCACAACGAGATTCCAACGGGGTCGTCGTCACACTGATTGACGTCCAAGGTTTGAAGACGACACAGGAGGAACTGAGGCGAAAGGACCGTGAGCAGCGCGCAATTTTGGACCATTCACCAGCCTTTATCTTCATCAAAGATTTATCGGGCAAGTACACCATCGCCAGCGGTTGCGCAGCGAGTCACCTGAACGTCCAGCCGGATGAAATTATTGGGAGAACGGACTGCGAGTTGTTGCCGCAAGCCGCTGCGGATCGGATGGGCGCCCAGGATCGCGCGGTCGCGACCACCGGGGAAACATCTGAAATCGAACTGCAGTTTGATCTTGCTGGCCGGCAACACAGTGTCCTTTCCACAAAGTATGCGCTACGCGATGAAGGTGGAAGTATCATCGCTGTCGCTGGCATGTGGACCGATATCTTGCGACGGACACTGGCCGAACAACGGGCTCAAGCGGCGCTGGTCCACCGCGACCGCTTCCTGGCAACACTGTCGCATGAGTTGCGTAACCCAGTGGCGGCAATGCATAGTGCGGCGGAATTGATCCAACGCTCAAGCGGTGATGAGGCCACCGTGCGTCGCGCCGCAGATGTCCTGAGCCGACAACTGGGCCAAACAAAACGATTGCTGGACGATTTGCTTGACCTGACGCGAATCACTCGTGGCGACATCGAATTACGAAAAGAGGTCGTGGATCTTCGTGATGTGATGAACGACGCCGTTTTGGCCACGCGGTCGATCGTCACCGCGCATGGCTTGGAATTGAACGTGCTGCCCTCGGACGAACCACATCCGGTCTATGGCGATCCATCTCGTTTGCAACAAGTGCTGGTGAATCTGTTGGTCAACGCCGCAAAATATACGCCGTCGGGCGGAGAAGTGCAGATTTCAATCACTCGCAAACAGAACCGGTCGGTCGTCGAGGTGCGAGATTCCGGCGTGGGAATGACTCCGGAGTTTCTCGCTTGTGTGTTCGATCCGTTCGTACAGGCGGACGATACCTTGGACCGCAGCGAAGGCGGGATGGGGCTAGGATTGACACTTGTGAAATCCTTGGCCGAATTGCACGATGGCAAAGTTACCGCTGCCAGTGAGGGTGTTGGGCAAGGAAGCGTCTTTACGGTCAGCCTGCCGATTACCCGCCGCACACCGCAGCCTAAACATCGCGACGATGTCAGCAACGTAGCCAATCGTGTCGACACGAGTCTGCGGCTCCTGATCGTCGAGGACAATGCGGATGCCAGAGAGATGCTGCGAATGTTGTTGGAATCGGAAGGCTATCGGGTGGCGACAACCGGAGACGGCATTTCTGCCTTGGCTGCTATCGCAGTCGAGCGTCCCGATGTCGCGCTGATTGACATCGGTCTACCAGAGCTTGATGGTTTCGGTGTCGCCCAGCGCGTCCGTGCCCAGTTTGGACCCGAGGAAGTCCGCCTGATCGCGTTGACTGGTTACGGGCAGGCATCGGATCGAGAGAAAACCCGTGCCGCGGGTTTCGATGAGCATCTGACCAAACCAGTCGATATTCGCAAGCTCAGGGAAACACTGGCAAAAATCACAACTCAGGCTGAAAGTTCGTAACGGCCATTGCGTTGACTACCCAGGTCGTTCCGTCCCGGACTTCAGTCGCTTGCGAACACGGTCTCTGGGATCCGACCGGATATCGGACAACCTGATCGTCCGCGACCAGAATCCTGAGTCTGCGAGCACGATGCGAATCGAAAGCTGGCGACAACGATTCTGTCCAAACGCGGCCACCGTTGCAAAGCGGCAACTGACGGTGTCGAAGCATTGGAGTTACTGGATCGAGAAACCTTTGACATTGTTTTGATGGATGTGCAAATGCCGAACATGGATGGGTTTCAGGCAACCAGTGCGATTCGAGAAAAGGAACAGGCGACCGGAAATCACATTCCCGTGATCGCCTTGACCGCCCACGCGATGAAAGGCGATCGTGAAAAGTGTCTGGCCGCCGGCATGGACGCGTATTTGTCCAAGCCACTGCGTCCGCGTGAACTGGTGGCTCTCGTCGAGAAGATCGACGGGGTCAATGTCGAAGCCGAGGTGGAATCTGTCACCAAGGCATCGCCCGAAGAATCAGTTGCCAACGGCGAGCAATATGATTTCGAGGCAGCTTTGGAAAGCATGGATCATGATGTTGAGTTGTTGATTCAACAAATGGAATTCATGGTTCATGACGGCCCTGACCTGCTTCAGCAACTCACCGACGCGGTTTCCGAGCAAGACGCCCGCCACGTCGAACTCGCCGCCCACCGTCTCAAGGGTTTGGTTTCACGTTACGGGGCGGAAACAGCAACCGCTCTGGCGCTGGAGTTGGAAACCATGGGAAGAGAGCAACGTTTGGGCGAGGCCTCCGCTGTGCTCGTGCGTCTCACCCCACTGGTTAAGCACCTTGTCGAAGCCATTGGAACGTACATCAGCGAACACCAAAACGACGCATGGACCGACAGCTGGTGATTGGTTGGCTGCTGCTTGCTCCACTCAAGAAGGACCGCACCCTATCAGCCAACCGTCAATGCAATCAAGTGATTCGGATCACTCGCTCGATTCGAGTGTTGCCTCGAGCGTTATCTCTTGTTGATCTCGAATGACGGTAAACTTGGCGCGATCGCCCACCTTGAACTTTTCGAATGCCAATAACAAGTCATTGGTGCTTTTGACCGGCATATCCCCAATCGCCGTGATGATGTCGCCGACCAGGATTTCTCCGTAGCGGTTGCGACGTGTCGGCCGGAAGCCTGCTTCGGCCGCCGTGCTGCCTGGAGCTACTTCCAGTATCAGCGCGCCTTCGATGCCAAACCGCTCCGCAAGCTGGTCCGAAGCGAGCGACAACGCCAAAGCGGGCCGCATGATCTTGCCGTGCTCGATCAGCTCCGGCACGACCCATTTCACCGTGTCGACCGGTATCGCGAATCCAATTCCGGCGTACGCGCCGGACGGGCTGTAGATTGCTGTGTTGACGCCGATCAGCCGGCCCCCGCTATCCAACAGCGGACCACCACTGTTGCCGGGGTTAATCGCGGCGTCTGTTTGAATGACGTCCTTGATTGGCAATCGGGTTGCGGATTCGATTTCGCGTCCCAAGGCACTAACGACACCTGTGGTCAACGTGTGGTCGAGGCCGAATGGATTGCCGATCGCAAACGACTTCTGGCCCACCCGCAAATCGGCCGACGTTCCCAAGGGCAACGGACGTAGTTTCTCCGGCACCGCGTCGATCTTCAAAACGGCCAGGTCTTTCTCCGGCGCATAACCAACCAATCTTGCTGGATAACTGCTTTGGTCATCAAAGGCAACGTAGGCAAGATCGGCGTCACGAATGACATGGAAGTTGGTAACGACATGTCCTGCTTTATCCCATACGAAACCGGTGCCGCTGCCACGCGGGATTTTGTAAACATCCAGCGAATAGAAATCCCGCTGCACGCGATGCGTTGTAATGTGAACCACGGACGCTGACGCTCCGCTGAATAAGTCCATCGTGCGTTGTTCATCCTTGGCCAAATCCCCAGGGGGGATTACCAGAGGCGCTAGACGAGCCGGCAGTTGATCGGGGGCGATGGTGTGTGGATTGGTCGGCGCATCGGCAATCGGCAGGGAAGCTTGTGTTGGCGCAGCAGTCTCACCGAGATCCGGTGAATCGGGCGTCTCCACCGCTGTCGGTGTCCTGCTGGTCTGGTGAATCGTCAACGCAGCCGGCGGCAGCCAAAGTTGTACTGTCAAGATGCCCAGCATCATCAGAAAGCAGATCATCAGCAGCCAATTCATCAATAACACACGAGCGATCCGTTTGTCGGACTCATCGCGGTTCATCATGTAACCCTCAAACTGGTCATTCCTTCATTCTCTTGTCACCTTCGCGCGTGAACGACGGGCGAATATCAGTTTACCTGACATCACCCACCCTTTCTTGCTGTGACAAAGCGCTCGCGGCTCATTGGTATAATGCTCAGCAGCTTCCGCAAGGTGTAGCACCCAAGGTTGGTGATGACGATTGACCGTAACTCGCGAATTTTGATTTTAGGCGCCGGAGCCGGTGGCTTGTCTGCGGCCTATTTCCTGAAGCGGTACGGGTACAAGAATGTCACGGTTTTCGAGAAACTCGGTCGTGTCGGTGGCTTATGCCGCTCGGTAACTGAGGACAATCAGTCGTTTGATTTGGGCGCCGCGGTCATCTCGCCTGCCTATCGCGAAGTTCGTCGCATGGCCCGCCGCGTCGGTGCTCGCCTGGAAAGAGTCGAAGGCGCAGCGGCACTGCGTGTCGATGACAGTACATGTCATGAACACGATCAGGCTCCCTATCATCGGCTGTTGCCCTATCTGGCGGGGGGCGATTCACTGACGGTGCGCTGGCGTTTCTACCGGCTGTGCTGGCGCTATTTCTACAAACGATTTTGGCTACGAAGGACGTTCAGGAAGGCTGGTTGGGCGGGGATTGCTGCACAAAAAGAATGGAACGTTCCTTTCACGCAATGGTTGCGACGCAACGGGCTCCAGGATTTGCAGCGGTTATTCGAGATCCCTGTCACTGCCTTTGGCTATGGCGACTTGAACGAGATTGCGGCGCCTTACGTTTTGCGTTACCTGAGCCCAGCCACTTTCCTCGCTTTACTGCTCTCGGCGTCTCGTTTCTCCTGGCTCGTGCCTTCTTTTCTGCTGCTACGACGTTTCCGATTCGGTTTCCAGCGGCTGTGGGAAAGAGTTGCCTGGAACCTGAATGTGCGTCTCAACGTGACGGTGGATGCGATTGAGCGCGACGATGCCGGTGGTATCACCGTCACGTATCAACACCCCCTGCAGTTGCTCGGCGACGTGGCGACTCATGCTACCGACCGCGCCACTTTTGACTACCTGATCATCGCCTGCCCACTCATCAAGTCCGACCTGGAGAAGTTCCTGGTTTTGACCGACGAGGAGTCGCGTCTGGCGGCTAAGGTCCGTTTCATTCCCTACGCTGTTGCTTCGTTCGAAGTCGCCAATGTGGTGTTGCCGCAGCGGGTCGCTTTTCATCTGCCGCTTCCCGCTCGTGGACAGCCGATGATCGTCTCCCAAACTCATCCGCAAAATGAGCTGATGGCCTTCTACGCCCGCTTGCCGACGAACAATCCTTCGGAGGAGGACGAACGCCGGTTGCGTGGGCACATTGAACGTTACGTCCAGGCCATGGGTGGTTACTTAGAAGACAAAGACGACTGGCACTCCTACGACGCGTGGCTGTATTTCAAGCATGTCTCGGTAGAGGATCTGAGCGCAGGTTACTTTGACGACTGGGAACAACAGCAGGGATCATCGCGCACATTCTACGTCGGCGGATTATTCGACTTTGATTACGTCGAAGGCATTGTTCAATACTCACGGCAGCTTGTCGAAACGCATTTTGTAGGCAAGCGTGGGCGATGATCTCAGAGTGCAAATGGAATTCGACCGACGCCGCCAGCGCGGCCACCCTGTTAATACTTTGACCAGCAAATAGCGTCAAGTCGCTCGCATCGCACGCAGCACCAACCGATGGCTGCGTCCAATGCAGTTGTCAAACATCGTTTGTCCGACTGACTATTGTCGCTGCTCAGTATCGCATCGATCCCAAAGCATACGTATCCTCGTCGACCAGGGGTCACTTGAGCAATTCGTTCACTTGCTCGGCGATCGCAGGAATCTTCTTCAAGCCCGGTAGCGCTAAACGTACGTATTCGCCGTGACTGGCATACATCGATGACAACAGTCCGCGATCGACGTCGACCCAGTTGACTGCTCGCGCATCGTCGCCGGCGCGAACCTTCAACGTGCGCTGCTCATCGGCCGTGAGATGCTTGTGCAACACCGTGGTTTCCATCCAGGCATTGTCGGTATTGCGCGGATCGTCGACCACGCCGGTGAATAGCATCGTTGCTGCCGTGAAATCGAGCTGCGCGCCGGTCTCTTCGGATAGTTCACGAGCTACCGTGGCGGCGATTTCCTCGCCCTCGTCGACCATTCCTCCGGGGAGTGCCTGCTGGCCCGAGTCCTTGCGCTCAATGACCAGCAGCTGCAGTCGGCCCGTCTCGGGATGCACGCGAGTCAGCAACGGATCGCCTGCCTGATTCCTGCCCCATCTGCCCAACAGACCGCGACCTTGCAGTCCGGTCCGGCCGAGCGGATTGAGCGGACGACCTTGCTTGTCAAGCAGCACTGCAACGTCGCCGCTCCTTGTCCGTGTCAGGAAGGGTCGCTTGACTTGGCGAACGTCTTTGGGATCAGCCCACTTTCCCTCATGCTGAAAGACCACCGCCGCGGTGTATTCAGGCGGGTCGTAGCCCGGCAGACTTTTGGTCCACGGCGCATCCTGCTCTTCGATGTGCTGGCGCGGCGGATAGCCGGGCGCGGTCCCGGTTCGCGATTTCTGCGAGCTTGGCGGGTTAAGGCTCTCGATTGCCAACCCGGTGAGCAGATCTTTCATGAGTGTCGTGTCCAAAATCGAATCTTTGCCAATGACCTGCACCTTGCTACCAGCGCCGTCCGGGACATCCGCGCGAAAGAGAAGCTCTGCGGCCCCCGGCGTCGCCGCCAGCAGTGTCAACGCATCATACAGGTTGAATTTGCTGACTTGATTCCAAATCCTCTCGAAATCCTCCGCGTGGGCCTCGGCATCCGCGACCGCAGCCTTTCCAGCGTCAGTGTCGACATCGACATCCGTAAACGTCTTGAAAAACCACTGGCTTGTCAACGCCGCCGGGACTTGCCCTTTTTGGATGCCTGCCCACAACTGATTCAGCGACTGAACTTGCTGGTTTCTGAGATAGACGCCGACGGGATGCCTGGTAGCGGCCATCTCGTCATAGAAGCTGCGCGGGACAGCCGCGGCATAGGCGGCCTCCTTGGTGACCACGACCAGCGGCAAGCCGAGTTCCTGAACCCGCTTGTAGGTATCGTCCGCCGACGGTTGGTGCATGGTGTTGTTGTAAGCCCGCTTGTCGGCGACGACGAATCCCCGCGCGTCCAGTTGACGCTCGACTCCGCCCATGATCACGACCTTGGCGGTCTTCTGCTTCACCAGTTGGGGATCGTCCCGCAGCAGTGCCGCCGGGTCAACCATCCCGCAGTTGATCAGCAGGACAGCGGAATGGTCAGGAAGCTGTGCTAACTGACGCTTGAGCATCGCGAGACCATGGTTGGCAACTTCGGCGTGCGGCTCCAGCAACGGCGTTTCAATGAACACCTGATGTTCCTGCTCTCGGCCCTCGGTAGCCTTCACGTCCAACCCGCCCGTCGCGTCTTTGACCTCAAAATCGTAATCCCTGCCGACGCCCACTGGCACGCTTTTCATGCCGAGACTGTCCAGCACACTCCTGGCGAACTTTGCACGTCGAATGCGAGTTTCTTGGTTTCCCAGCGTGGTCAGGACGCACCGCAGATCTACGAACCCCTGCTGCTGCAAGGCCTTGCTGATGACCAAGACATTCAAATCGTCCGGGTCCTTGTTCGGATCGGTAAAGAGAAACAGCGGCGCGGGCTGGTCCGGTCGGGCTTGACGCAAATGCGCGAGCGCGCGAGCCTGGCCCGCGGACAGCTGGACGCGATGTTGGGTCGTCGTCGGCTTGTCCTCCGCGGACAACCACGCCGGGCCCGCAACAACGACCAACAGGGCGATGACCAAATTCAGTAGACCTGTCGGGACCAAGGTTCCTTTCAGCACTCTCGCTATTGTTCTGTTCATGACACCGTCCATTCGGATTCAATTTTTGCTGCTTCCTTAATCGGGCAGCGCCACTTTTATCAGCCGCCACGCGTTAGCGGTGTGCCGATTTAATCAGCCGCACGGCGTTAGCCGCGGTTTTCCCCGCCACAAAACCGGGGCTAACGCCCATCGGCTAATGAGGCGGCGAAACACGGTGTTTCGGGTCAAAAATGGCGCTGTCCAATTAATTGCCTTTCAGTCCATCATTATCGTAGGTGAATCAGGGCGCAACACCACGTTGAACGCACGCAGTGCCCCGAGGATGACGCGAATCGTTTGCATTTTCATGCTGATTACCAAAGCTGGAGTGGTTCGCCGGAAGTCGGTTCGAGTTTTAATTCACGAATGGTCGTCACGCCCGCAGGCACCAGAACGCGGAGATGAATCAATTGACCCTGCACGGGCAATTTGATGGTATGAGTTTGCCAGTCGTCGGTGGCGGCCGTCTCGAACGATTCCTTGCATTCAGGCAAGAAGTCTTTTTGGGTCGAAGTCCGCCAAGCAATCGCAACCGTGCCGCCCTTGCTGGATTGTATCCGCAAGCTGGCTGTTACGGGCCCTGGCATTTTCAGGCCGCTACGAACCAGGAACGGAAGCTTGGATTTCTTACCGTCGCCACTTAGCTGCAACGATCCATTCTCGACGCGCAAGTCACCGTTGCGCGCGGTCCAGCCCTTGAGTGACTGGTCGCTGGGCGCCTTCGTCGGATGCGGCGCAAACCTTCGTTGCGGTGGCGTTGCTGGCTTTCCGTCCAAGTAGAAATCAAAGTAGTCGTTCGCGGCTGTCGACATCGTTCCGGCGGCGAGTCCGGGAGGGTCAAGCGTGGCGGCCCATGACTTCAGCCTTCCCCGAAGCCGAGTCGCGATTTCCGGGTGCTGCAACGCCAGATTCTGTTTTTCTTCCAAATCAGCATTCAGATCGTACAGGTACTCGCGGTCGCCGCCGCGCAGTAATTTCCAGTTTCCTTCGCGGATCGCTGACTGTGCGATCCAACGCCACGTCAAGACGTCGTGAGGCGGTGCCTTGGTTTCGCCGGTCAAATGCGGAATCAAGTTGACGCCGTCAAAGTCGCTGGCTTCCGTTTGGATCTTCGCCAGCGCCGCAGCGGTCGCGGCAACATCAAGAGCGCTGATGGGATGATCGAAAACCTGGCCACTGGGGATCGTGCCCGGCCAAGAAATCACGAAGGGCACGTGCATCCCGCCTTCGGATAGCATCCCTTTTTCCCCGTTCAGCGGATCGTTCAATGATCCATCCCATCCGGGACCGCCTCCGGGCGCATCCAACTTGTGAATCTTCAGCGGCGCACCGTTGTCGCCGATGTAGAAGATCAGCGTCCTTTCGCTCAAGCCATGCTTCTGGAGTGTCGTTGTGATCAACCCGACTCCGTCATCAACCGCCGAAAGCATCGCCAGTGCTTGACGTCTCCGCTCAGGCATCTTGCCAGGAAACCGGTCGAGGTATGTTTGGGGTGCGTCCAATGGCACATGCGGTGCCCGGTAAGCGACGTACAAAAAGAACGGAACGTCTTTGTAACGCTCGATCAGCGCCGCCGCCGCTCGGCTGCATCCGTCGACGTGGTACAACTCGGGAGGCAGGTTTGCCATCTCGCGGTCTTCGCCGCTAAGCGTGATGTTCGCCGCGAAAGGCCGCTGGGCATTCTGATTGAAAACATGTTTGAATCCGTGCCTGGTGATTTCCGGGCCCGGTCCAAGATGCCATTTACCGAACTGCGCCGTGACATAGCCGGCTTTTTGAAGCCGCTCGGCGATCGTCAACTCACGATCGAACCCGTCCAGCGGACGTCCGTTGGACTCAACGCCAAATCGCGATTGAAATTTACCGACCAGCAGCCCGGCTCGCGACGGCACGCACTGCGGTGCCGTGCTGTAGCCGTGTCGCGCCAGCACACCACTCTTTGCCAACGCATCCACGTTGGGTGTTTTGATGTCATCCAGAACACCTTGGCAGGAAAGATCAGCGTGCCCATGATCGTCGGTGTAGAGAACGATGATGTTCGGAGGGGGTTGCTGTGCATTCGCGATCGAGGCGACGAACAACGTCGCCAGGAAAACGCAAACAAGAAATTTCTGGTTCATTCGGTCACCTTTGCTTTCGCAGGTATTCGTTTGTCGTTGATTCTTGAGTCAGTGTGTACACGACGCCGCGTGGCAATGCGAAATGCTCGCCCCCGCCTCAAGGCGGTACACCAACAGAAGTTCTCAGGTTTGCTATTCTTGTTGAGAGCACTCGCGCTGGTGTACCGGCTTTAGCCGGCTCCGTTCACGACCGCCTAAAGCCGGTACACCATCATTTCTGAAAAGGACGTGTTTCATGCCTCAAGATCCTAACACGATGTACCGATGGCGCACTTGGACTCCCGAGCAACGTCAAGAAATCCTAAGCAAACGACGCCAACGCCATCATCCACCTCACTCGCCCGCCCATAAGGAGAGTGACCGTACAAGCTACTACATGATCACCTCCGCTTGCTACGAACACAAACCGGTCATCGGATTTTCCGAAGAGCGAGTTTTTTCAAAGTTGAGGGCACGGAAAGTTTACATGACCGAAACGGCCAACGAAAAAGTTCAAAAGAATCCTGAGGTGACACAGAAAGCGGCTCGGCGTCGCTTCACTTCCGAATACAAACGCCGCATCGCGATGGAGGCAGAGAACTGTAGGCAGCCCGGTGAGATCGGGGCCTTGCTGCGGCGCGAGGGGCTTTACTCGTCCGTGCTTGCGGGCTGGCGTCGTCAACTTCGGGAAGAATCATTGTCATCATCGGAAAAGTCCAACAGCAAACCTTCGCCGGCCCAAGAGCTCGCGCGGTTGAAACGCGAGAATGAACGGCTCAAAGAGAAGCTCCGCCAAGCCGAACTGATCATTGAGGTTCAAAAAAAAGTCTCGGAGATGATGCAGACGCCACCACCCGAGAAGACAGATTGAATGCGGCCGAGAAGCTGTGCAAGCGAGTGGGGGTCGTAGCTGCGTGTCGCGCACTGAACGTTTCGCGAGCCACGTTTTATCGTCGCCGCCAACCCAATCGACAAACCAAGCCAAGACCAATTCCCGCTCGAGCTCTCTCCATCGAAGAACGAGGCGCAGTGCTTGATCAGCTTAACAACGAACGTTTTGCTGATCAGTCACCGCGGCAGGTTTACGCCAAGTTGCTCGATGAGGGCGACTACCTGTGCAGCGTGCGAACGATGTATCGCATTCTCGCCGAGAATCAAAGCACACGCGAACGACGCAACCAATTGAAACACCCCAACTACAAAAAGCCGGAACTGCTTGCGACAGGCCCCGAATGAAGTCTGGTCGTGGGACATCACCAAGCTCAAAGGTCCGGAAAAATGGACGTATTACTACCTTTACGTGATCCTCGACATCTACAGCCGCTGCGTGGTGGGTTGGATGTTGGCCGATCGCGAAAGCGCTGGCCTGGCCAAGCAACTCATTGAAACGACGATCGAAAAACAAGGCATTCCACCGGAACAGTTGATCATTCACAGCGACCGAGGCCCTTCGATGACGTCTCATTCGGTCGCGCAGTTGCTCAGTTCGCTGGGTGTCACGAAGTCTCACAGTCGACCGCATGTTTCCAACGACAATCCGTTCTCGGAAAGCCAGTTCAAAACCATGAAGTACCGTCCTGATTTCCCCAAACGCTTTGGATGCTATGAAGACGGCTTGCAGTTCTGCCGAGAGTTTTTCGCCTGGTACAACAACGAACACTATCACAGCGGGATCGGCTTGCTGACTCCATCATCGTTACACTACGGCCACGCCGAAGAAATCACTACCGCGCGGGACGAGACCCTTCAAAATGCTTGGCAGAAAACGCCGGAGCGCTTTGTGGGCGGCGTCCCCAAGGCGATGAGTATTCCCAAAGCCGTTTGGATCAACTCGCCGAAAAAGGTTGTTGAAAAGAAAAGTGAAGCCCCCGAAGCAAATTGCCCAGGAGCTCCAGAAGAAGCATCATTGACGCACCCTCGATCCAGCTATCCCTTGGAAGGTTGCGTCTCCGCAGAGCCATCCTCCGTTTCACCGGACGGTGCAACGATACCATCAAAACAATCATTGAACACCCGAGTCATGCCTGAAAAAATCTCGGGGGTTCGGGGGCTGGCCCCTGACTACTCTGCAAGTACCAACGATGGCGGGGTTTGTAACAGAGCTGTGTGATTTGCTAGAGGAGCATTGCCGTCACGTGTTCGCGTGGGTCGTCTTGCCCAATCACTATCACGTTCTCGTAGATGTACCTCAATTGAAATCGCTGTTCAGGGAAATCGGAAAACTGCACGGGCGCAACTCGTTCGATTGGAACGGCCAAGAGAATCAAAGAGGCCGTCAAGTTTGGTGCAAGGCGGCGGAAACGGTCATGAAGTCGGAAGGGCACTTTTATGCCACGATCAACTATATCCTGAACAATCCAGTTCATCATGGCTATTGCCGGTGCTGGACGGACTGGCCGTTCAGTAACGTCAAGGAATACCTGGAGCAAGTCGGCCGAGATGTCGCGTTGAATCGTTGGCGTTCTTACCCGCTTTATGAGTATGGACATCAATGGGATCCCCCCGAGTTGTAACGCTATGACCCCGCTGGTGTACCGGCTTTCGCCGGTCGGTTCATACTCCTGCAACAGCCGCCTGAAGGCGGTACACCAGCCGATCAGTATCTCGCAATCAAAAATCCCACTTGTGCACGGTGGTGCCATCGCTGGTTGTCAAAGTCATTTTCGACAATTGCACTTTGCCTGGACCACGCGACGGATCGATGCGAATGCCAAGCACTGGTTGATCCGCGGTAAACGACACCTCGTAGTCGTGCGTTTGTCCGTTGTGGTGAGCATCAAAAACGACGCTGCGTTTGGCGATGAATGCCGGTCGGACACCGTGCTCGTGCCAAAACACCTGACCGTCGCCGTCAGATTCGCCAATCATCGTGAATCTTAACGTCAACGCTTGTGCTGGGATCGCTTGCGGTAATGCAAAGCTCAAGTGTGGATCACCGCCATCACTTGTGACGACCAGCGCGTCCCCGCTGAGCGACAACGTACACGTGCCTCCCGGTTGCCAGCCGGCGACTGGTTTTCCTGGCCGCGAAGCTGTCTTCGCAGCCTTGCTGCTGCCTTTCAGGATCGCGATTCCTTCGAGTTCCGGCTGATACTTCGTAGCATCGAAATCCGGGTTGGGCAAAGGTACGACCGCGCCGGTGTCGGTAAGGAAAGTGTCAATCAACTGGTCGAGTTGCGTGACGCGATGGGGCATCTCGGCTGCGAGGTCGTTCTGTTCGCCAAGGTCGTCGCTCAGGTTGAACAGTTTGTAACGGTGCTTGCCGTCATCGCCGCCGTGAAAGATGCGAATCAGCTTCCAGTCGCCAGCACGAACGCTGACCGACGGCGGCAACCAATCGGGAACACCTGGGGCGTGGGGAAAATACGTGAAGATCCCGTCGCGATCGAGTTGCTTGCCCTGCCAGTGCCGGTACGATGCTGATCGCCGTCAAACAACTGACCGGGCTGCGGTTGGACGCCAAGTAGTTCCAGCAGCGTCGGATAGATAGTCACAGCTTTGAATGACTTCGTCGCTATGCGAGCCTGCTTTGACGTGGCCCGGATAAGCGACCACAGCCGGTCCGCGAACGCCGCCTTCGTACATCGTTGCCTTGCCACCGCGCAGCGGTGCGTTGCTGGTGGCGGTTGTGCCATCGACTTCGTTGTACATGTTGCCGCCGTTGTCGGAGGCGAAGACGATGATCGTGTTGTCGGCAATTTTCAGCCGGTCCAGCGTGTCGAGCAACGTACCGACCGCGTCATCCATGCTTTCGATCATGGCCGCATACGTCGGGCTACGTTGCGGATCGCTTGGGTCGACCTGCTTTCGGTATTGATCGATCAAAGACTGTTTGGCATCAAACGGTGCGTGAACGCTAAACATCCAGTAGTTCAGAAAGAACGGTTCGTCCTGGTGCTGCTCCAGGAAAGCGACGGCTTCTTTGGCCATCCGATCTTCGATGTGCTGGTCGGGAACGTCAGGATCGTGATCAAAGTCCTTGAACTTCCACGGTGCCACGTAACTGCCTGCCGGTCCGGGGCCGGGATGGTGGGGCACGTCCACGTCGAAGCCGTGTTGCAGCGGTGAGTAGGGCTCCGGGCCGAGGTGCCATTTGCCGAAGTGACCGGTGGCGTAGCCGTTGTCTTTGAACATCTCGGCCAGCGTGTAGTAGTCGGTGTGCGAGCCGTGACACAGAATTGGGGATGGTCGCTTTCCTGTTCGGTGGCCCGCTGGCGACAGGCGTGGCCTTCAAGAGTGACGATCGGCAAGTGGCAATTCGGCGACGTGATCCCGTGTCGTGCAGGGCTGAGTCCCGTCAGCACACTCGCTCGCGTGGGTGAACACAGCGGACTGGACGAATACGCATTCGTGAACGTCATCCCCCGGGCGGCCAGTCGCTCGATGTTCGGGGTCTTGTAGAACTTCGTCGTCCCGAACAGCGTGGTGTCACTCCAGCCCAGATCATCTGCCAGGATGAACACAACGTTCGGTTTCGCCGCTGCACTGACGGACGCCGGCAAACAGCCATTCGCGGCGAAACATGCAAATACTGCCAATCGCAACTGCCATCCCGGCATCTTGCCGGGGACCAATTTCTGTAGAGTGATCACGAGAATCCTTGGGATGAATGAGGTCATGCGGCGTTTAGGTTTAGGGCAATGCCCCGGGGAAGTGGGCATCAAAACTCGTCGTCTGTACCCACAAAGCTGTATTATGCCGTTGGCTGGCGAATCTCACAGGAAAACTGCACGTGAATGGCCGCCGAGTGTGCGCGGACATGTGACTCCCGCCAAGCCGGCTGCTAAGGAAATCGAAAAATTCTTAGTGAGAATCCGATTTCAGCGGCATATATCCAAAGCGAACGTGGACGCCGCCCGTCCGCAGTTCTGGGATGTGAATAAGGCCGTGTTGCGAGGTGGTGCGGAGAATAAACGAGGCTACAAATGGGCGTATGCTCGTCCGTTCTTCAGCGGCATGAACACAATCTTGCCGCCCAACCGCGAAGTTTGCATGCGAGACACTGGCGGTAACATCGTGCACTTTGAAGGCGTCTGCCCTCCCGGTAGCCGACACCAAGGCGGTTGCCACGTCTTGATGGCGGATGGTGCTGTCATCTTCATCACCGACTCGATCGAGGCCGGGAACAGCTCCAGCCCTCAAGTTCGTAACCCGGGACCACCACAGTTCCTGGCGTCAGGTTCTCAAAGCCCGTTTGGATTGTGGGGAGCGCTCGGCACCCGCGCCTCGAAGGAAACGATTGAGGAGCAGTTGAACCAGTAATCCATGCATTCAACACTCGCCCGCGACACCTTCTGGTTGCTTTCGGTTTTTTCCGCAGTCACCGTGGCTGCGGAGCCGGTCCTGCTTGTCGAGCAAGCTGCCGTCAGCGGCACCAGCGCCGTTACCGTCGATGGCAAGCGAACGATTGACCACGAAGTGGTCACAGAGATTAGCCGGGGGTAGAACAAACGAGCCTCAAGCGAAGTTCGTGACACCCCCGGATGCGTTCCTCAACTACCGTTGATTCGCCTTCGGTCGGCGGCTACGCCGCCGACCGAAGGCGAATGACGCGGGAAAACGCTCCAATTCCCGGGGGTGGCGTCTGGCTCGCCGGAGGCTCACCAGCTTACCCCCGGCTAATTTCTTGAACCACTTCGTGGTTGTTTGAGTCGAAAGCAAGTGTCTTTCAAAGCCGGACGTTCTCTAACGCTCGGCGGCTGTTGGGACGAACCACCCAACTGGTGCCAAAGTAGATGGCATTGGGCTAACGCGGCCAACGCCCAGCGGCTAATCATGACAGTTCGCGAAACGATTAAATCGACAAGCCGCTAACGCCCAGCGGCTGATTAACCCCACTAGATCTGTGACAAGGTGCTTAGCTGCGGAGCAGAGGCCATCTGCCATCGCGGCTCCGCTGCTATGCAAAGGAAGGCCAAGAAACCGTAAGTTGGCACGACGAAAACACGCTCAATCAGCCCTCCCTTTGATGCTCTAACAACCATTCATACAACTCTTCGTTGTTGTAGGCTGCGGTCCAAGAATCGTGACCGGCGTCTTCGTAAACGGTGAGTTTGGCTTCGATGTTGTTCTGCTTCAGCACGTCGATCATCTCTTGAGACTTGCTGAGCGGCACGACAGGATCCTTGGCGCCATGGAATGCCCAAGTCGGCGTGGTGATCGACTTGGTGTACCGCGCCGCGATCATATTGCCGCCTCCACATATCGGAGCAATCGCCGCCAGACGTTGCGATTCACGGAAGGCGAGCGCCCACGTTCCATAGCCGCCCATACTCAGTCCCGTGACATAGATCCGCCGCTTGTCCACCTTGTAACTGGTTTCCAAATGGTCCAGCAAAGCGCTCAATTCCGTCGTATCCCACCAACTTCCCGCCTTGCACTGTGGTGAAACAACGATGAAGGGGAACTGTTTCCCGGCGGCGATCAGTTTCGGTGGTCCATGCACTTTGACACGATCCAGGTTGTTGTCGCCACGTTCCCCAGCCCCGTGCAAGAATAACAACAGCGGATGTTTGTCTAGCTCGTCGTATCGCGGGGGCAAATACAAAAGAAAGTTGCACTGCGACCGGTTTTCCAATTCGCACGACATCTCTGCTTGCCGCTCCAGGGTGACCGCTTGATCCTGGGCGGCCGCCGAAGCACAAACGGTGACAAGGATCGCAGTCAAGTATCGGTACGGAATCGTCATTGGGTCTGTGGTCCAAAAGGGCGTCTGCATCGGTGATTGAAAAAACGACGACCGCAACAGCTGGGCAAGCGAATCGGCCGTGGATTCTATGAAAGCGAGTCGATCATGACAAACGCAGCGACGACGCTGAAATCGTTTGGCAAATCCACCAAGACGACTTGCCCGGGATTCGCCTGGCCTGGGTCACGACCTGAGAAGTCTTGCCCAGCGGCAACGACTTCATCGGCGACTGTCACGCCGGTCCCGGCCAGCCGCGATTGGTCGAAATCGAGCCAAAATCGAAGCAACGGGTCTGGACGTTCGATCGATTTGAAGATTTCGGCAACTCGGTTTCCAACTCGCTGCTGCTGGACGTGGCCGCTCAGTCGATCCGCGAAAGCCGCCAGAAGTGCCCGCCGCGGCGGGCGGCATGTAGGCCAGGACCTGGAGACGGTCCGACTGAGAGCGTTCATGGTGTGGACCTGGCCTACGTCTCTTTCCCAGAATTTGGTCGCGCCGACCGTCGTCGGGTGCTGGCGGCGCGTCTATATTGGTCGCCATCGAAAACCAGCCCTGCGACCGAGGGTCGTCGGGCAACTGCCCCGTACCCAGTCGCCGTCACAACCAACTTTGGAGTCCCAAACATGATTCGTTCTCTGTTTTCTCTCGCCGTTTTGTGTGTCACTGCCAGCATCGCGATGGCTCACTGCCAGGTCCCCTGTGGCATCTATGGTGATCAATTGCGATTTGAACAAATGTTGGAAGACGAACACACAATCTCAAAGGCGCAACTGCAAGTGGCTGAGCTAAGTGAGGGTGAAATCGATCCGCAGGCAGTCAATCAAATCGCGCGATGGGTGATGACCAAGGAAGACCACGCAACCAACATTCAGCAAACGATTGCAGCGTACTTCATGGCGCAGCGGATTAAGCCGGGAAGTGACGGCTACACCAAAAAGCTGACCGCTGCTCACGCCGTGATGGTGGCGGCGATGAAGGCCAAGCAATCAGCCGACCCAGCCACCGCGAAAACGCTCGAGACAGCAATCTTCGATTTCTACCGCGCCTACGAAGGCAAAGAGCCGGCGTTCGATCACCAACACTGATCGAAACCGGATCTTGACAAATTAGCGAAATCGAAATTTGTCACCGCGAGGGACGTTGATTGTATTACTGAAGGATTCTCCGTAGTGGACGTGGCTACACGTCCTCCAAACGGGATCTTTCGCAAGATCCACTACGCCAGTAATACAATCGACGTCCCAAACGGTTGCAGCAATTGGTCGGGGTTAGAATTGCGAGCTTGCAGCGAGCAATCCGACACCCCCGGAAACGTGGCCAACCAAGGCGTTATTTCCATGGCGATTTGGCGGCTACGCCGCCAGATCGCGGTGGCAGCGGATCTATTCTCGCGTGTTTCCCGGGGGGCGCACATGGCTTACCCCCGGCTGATTGCTTGTTGGATCCCTTCGGGATAAAGACGGTAGCGAAGAAAATGCCATATCAAAAGACGACGTTGGTGCTGGCTCTCTTGGGACTGCTGGCCCTGGACTCGGGCGATCGCCTGACCGTTGACGCGCGTGAGCCTGGTCAATTGCTTGTCCTTTCCGGCGGGTATCCGCGGGCTTTCTTTTGCGCGCAGCGAAGGAGCGGCCGCGAATCCGAATGTCACGCTACGATCGTTGGCAGTCCGCTTTCTCTCGGTTGATGGGCATCGAAGGGAAGACACTGGACGAGGAGATCCCGGGACGTTCACGGCGGAACATCGATTTCTTCACTCGTTTCAAAAGCCGGTTCCCGCAGCAATTGGTGCTGCTGCACTACAACGGCAACGCGCGAGATCCGCGCTACCAGACCCAAGGCCGTTACTTCGCCGGCCATTGGATCTACTACAACGGCGCGAAGATTGTTTCCGAGGTGATCGCCGAGGAAGGCGAGACGACGATTCGCGTTTCGGACCCGTCACTGTTCCGAACCGACGTGGGACGTTACGGCGACAAGAACGAGGACATCGGTCTCTGTCTGTTGGATGACCAAGGCCGGCCCGATTGGCGCCAGAGCGAACAGGTGCAACTGATAGCGGTGGACGAGAAACAGAAAACCATCCGTGTGCGACGAGGCTGTTACGGGACGCAGCCAAGATCGTTTCCTGCGGGCGCCTACGCGGCGGCTCACGTGCACGAAGGCCCCTGGGGCCGCAATTCCAACCTGATGTGGTACTACAACTATTCGAGAGACTGTCCGCGGGACGAGCAAGGCCGTACGTGTAGCGAGATCCATGCCGACGAATTGGCAGCGCGGCTGGCTGAGGACGGTGAATTGGCCGCGTTTGACGGTATCCAATTCGACGTGCTGCACCATCGTTGCGGTGGCTCGCGGCGAGGGCGAAGTGCAGACTGCAATGCGGATGGGCAACCGGACGGCGGCGTATTGGCAGGCACCAATGATTACGGTGCCGGCGTCGTCGGATTCTGTCGCTCGTTGCGTAACCGCGTGGGTGAGCAGACGTTGTTGTTGGCGGACGGTCACAGCGTCCTCAACCAGCGCGCCGTCGGAGCGCTCAATGGGATCGAAAGTGAAGGTTGGCCGTCGCTGAGTGACTGGCAGATTTACGACTGGTCGGGCGGTTTGAATCGCCACTTCTTCTGGAGCGACAACGCCCGCGCACCGGTCTTCAACTACATTAACCACAAGTTCACCACGTCCGGCGAGCAACCGGGCCAGCGAATTCAACCCGACGTGCCGTGGAGTACTCACCGCCTGGTATTCGCCGCCGCCGTCATGACCGACTCGGCTATCTGTTACAGCTTCACGCCGCCGCATGAACCGGGAGAACTGATCGGGCTGTGGGACGAACTGGTGCAAGGTACAGAAAACCAGCCCGGCTGGCTGGGCCAACCTTGCGGGCCGGCAATCCGGCTGGCACGCGAAGGCGAAGACCTGCTCGAGGGCATTGGTAGCCCACCGTCGCAGGCCTTGCTGGAGACGACTTCAGGGTGATGATGTGCGTTTGGCGTTAACCGATGGAGCAGTGAAGCTGACCGGCACGGAATCGAAGGTCGTTGCCGAAAAATGAAATTCGAATTCGGTTGCCAGACATTTCTTGCCAAGGCCCCGATCTGTTTGTCGAAGTCACGTCGCGCGGTGATGAACTCGGCGGGCAGCCTTCCTGCACGCCGCGGCTGATGTGGGTCGGCATTGCAGCCCCATTGGCGCAGTTGGTCTGTGCCGAACCACCGGTGACGGGCATGCGACTTCGCGGAAAAGCGGAGACCGCGATCGACGTCGCGTCTGAGCCGCTCGATGCTGGCAAGACGGATGGGGGGACGAGCCAACCGCGTTTCGTCACGGCCTCGAAGTCCGGCGCGTCCGTGCGGTGGTCACCCCGTTCGCAGCTGGGCGATCTCGCGATGCCCGCCTACCAGGTTCATCCGCCCTACCGTGGCGGCACGGGCTACACGTTTTGGCAGCGGGACGTCGACGTGCCGAACGAGGGACAGCTCGAGTTTTTTACGGGGATGGGAGAGAAAGCACCCGAGCGCAGTGACGGAGTGGTTTTTCGCGTCGAGATCGGTTCGATCGACGGAGACAACGTGGACGCGTATCGGCCATTGATCGAGCATCACCAGGTGGAGAGCCGTTGGGTCAATCACCGCGTGTCACTGCAGGAGTGGGCGGGTCGGCGAGTGCGGCTGCGGTTCATCAGCGACTGCGGAACCGATGACAATTCCACGACGGATCACAGTTATTGGGGCGACGCCGTTGTGCTCGGAGCGGGCGGCCGTGAGGCGTTGACGGGCCCGGAGCGTCACATGACGTGGCTGGGCGAGCGGCTCCTTCGCGCGGGATTCTACTTCCCGGAAGTCCGGTCGAAGACGGTCGACTTGGAGTTGATCGTCGAGGGGACGCAAGCGGTTTGGATTGAGTCGCTGAAGGTTCACGCTCAGCCCGACATCATGGTCCGCGAATTCGATCACGGGATCGTGATTGCCAATCCGTCTCGCATGTCTTGCCAGATCGACGTCGCTCGCCGCTGGCCCGAAGCCAGTTTGCGACGTTTGCAGGGATCGCCTCGTCAGGATCCCAAGACGAATGATGGACAGCCAGTGACGGGGAAAGTGGAACTGGGACCGCTGGATGCGCTGTTTCTCGTGAAAGATTGACAGCCAGCCTTGGTTTGGCACTGATTGACTGACAACGATTCAGGTTCAATACCCCCTAACAGATTCGAACTGCTGTTTCCGGATTGAGAACCCGGTGTCCTGGGCCACTAGACGAAGGGGGCGGCAAGGATCCCAGTCATCGTCGCCGAGTTCTCCGAACTCGGCAACAGCAACGCCTGTTTGGCCCTGAAAATGCCGAGCCGGGGACTATCAATGGTTGCTTGGCAATGCAAAACCGAGCTCTGAGAGCTCGGCGACTTCAATGCCCACTTGGCAATGCAAAACCGAGCTCGGAGAGCTTGGCGACAATGCCTACGCGCCGGCTTCGCCCGATTGCTTCACGACCTTGTCGATCAAACCGTAAACGCAGGCTTCCTCGGCTGACATGAAACGGTCGCGGTCCGTATCCTGCTCGATCTTTTCCAGCGAATGACCGGTGTGCTCGATCATGATCTCGTTCATTTTGTTTTTGATCCGCCGCAACTCCTCGACGTGAATCTCGACTTCGCGAGCCGTTCCCTGCATCCCAGCCAAAGGTTGGTGGATCATGATGCGGGCGTTGGGCAGCGAGTATCGTTTTCCCTTGGCACCCGCGGTCAACAGGACGGCTCCCATCGAAGCGGCTTGGCCGATGCAATAGGTGGCGACGTCACAGGAAACGAACTGCATGGTGTCATAGATCGCCATCCCTGCCGTGATGCTTCCGCCAGGGCTGTTGATATACAAGTGAATGTCGGCTTTGGGGTCGTCCGACTGCAAGAACAGCATTTGCGCGACCAAGGAATTGGAGATTTGGTCGTCAACCTGTTGACCAAGAAAAATGATCCGGTCTTTCAACAATCGACTGTAGATGTCGTAGGTGCGTTCTTCGCGACCGCTTTTTTCGACAACGTAGGGAATCAGTGGCATTGGGGAAGCTATCTGCTGAGTGGAATTGAATCAGGAGTATGACAATCAGTCGCTTTACGCGTCGTCATCGTCGTTGTCGTCGGTGGGTGGTTTGGTCAGGACGTCATCAACCAATCCGTATTCTTTGGCGTCCTGTGCGGACAGAAAAAAGTCTCGGTCGGTGTCAGCGGCAATCTTTTCCACGGTTTGGCCACTATGTTTGCTGATGATTTCATTCAAAACATCGCGATAGCGGAACATTTCGGCCGCTTGGATTTCGATATCGCTGACTTGCCCGCCAACGCCGCCCATCGGTTGGTGCATCATCACGCGACTGTTGGGCAAACAATACCGTTTACCTTTGGTCCCGCCGACCAGCAGCACGGCGGCACCGCTGCACGCTTCGCCAACGCAATAGGTGGCGATCGGGCAGCTGAGAATCTGCATCGTGTCATAAATGGCCAACGTGGCGGTCACACTGCCGCCGGGCGAATTGATGTAGAAATGAATGTCTTTGCGGCGATTTTCGCTTTGCAAATACAGCAGTTTCATCACCAACTCATTTGCGTTGGCGTAGTGAATTTCGCCCTGAAGAAAAACGATTCGGTTCTCCAACAGCAAATCGCCAAGCGTCAATTGTCTTTGACGCTGGTAGCTTTGATACGAGTGACTGCTCGCGATCTGCTGAGCCAACGGGAGGTTCATACAAGGACTTTCAAACGAGAGCGTAAACGGAATACGGACCGAATGCAGCGACGCACCGATCGTCAAGATTTGCGTCTAAGTGTTCGCGATTAGCCGCAAGCTGACAAGGCCGGTGACAAAACCACCGATTCGGACCGACAGTAGTTGGACAGCGCCGCTTTCATCAGCCGCGGGCGCGTCAGCGGCTTGTCGGTTTAGTCGTTTCGCGAACTGTCATGATCAGCCGTTGGGCGTTAGCCCCGGTTTTGTGGCGGGGAAAACCGCGGCTAACGCCGTGCGGCTGATTAGATCGACACGCCGTTAGCGTCCGGTTCTGACGGGATAAAACGGACAGAACCGTCTCAATCACGCTGCTGGCCCACTCATCCCCGGCCCTTCTCCCCCCGCAAAGCCGGGGGAGAAGGGAGCCAGTGTGAGATGTGTAGAGACCAATGCCTGGAGAGAGAGCAATGCGGGTCAAGACGAGCCCCAAGGGACAACGCATCTTCGCCATCTTCACACGCCTGGCACACCTAGAACGGTGTTTGGCTGCAAACGTAGACCTTCAAGGAATGATGAGCCGATTCGATGACGCGGTTGCTGGGCGGCGGAGGACCATCGACCTCCGGGTAAATATCATCCGGGGGCACCGCGCCGGTATCCAGAAACAGATTCCACTCCATGCCGCGGCCCAGTTCCGGCAGCGTGAATTTGCGGATCTGACCGGTGCTGTTGAAGATCATGATCACGTCTCGCCCCAAGCCTTCGGGGTCGTCGGCTCGACTCGGAGCGGCAACGTAGGCCATCATCGCCAATTCGTGTTGTCCCCAGTTCAGCGGTTTGCCGTTTTCGCCGTACCAGGAAACGTCGGGAATCATGCGGCCATCCACGGGCTTGCCGGTCAGATACTTGCGACGTCGCAAGGTCGGCTGGTCGCGGCGGAATTGAATCAGTGCTCGAACGAACCGCGTCAAATCCGTGTTCTTTTCCACCAATCGCCAGTCAAACCAGCTGATGTCGTTATCTTGGCAATAGGCGTTGTTGTTACCTTTCTGCGTGCGGCGAACTTCGTCACCGCTGACGATCATCGGCACACCTTGGCTGAGCAGCAGCGAACCAAGCATGTTGCGGATTTGTCGCGCCCGAATCGTGTTGATCGATTTCTTTCGCGTGGGTCCTTCTGCGCCGTAGTTGTCGCTGATGTTGTGGTTGTCACCATCACAATTATTTTCACCGTTTTCGGTGTTGTGTTTCTCTTTGTAAGAAACCAAATCGTTCATCGAGAAGCCGTCGTGGCTGGTGATGAAATTGATGCTGCAAAACGGTGGGCGTCCGGAGTGCTGGTACAAATCGCTGCTGCCGGCAAGTCGGGTCGCGAAGGCACCCAGTGTTCCGCCGTCGCCACGCCAGAATCCTCGCACGTCGTCGCGGTAACGGCCGTTCCACTCTGCCCAGCGATGATTTCCAAACGAGCCGACTTGGTAGGCACCGGCGGCGTCCCAGGCCTCCGCGATGATCTTCGTGTCCGCCAGCAACGGATCCTCGGCGATGACTTCGACCATCGGTGGATTGGGAACCAGGTTGCCGGTCCGGTCGCGGCTCAGAATGCTGGCCAAATCGAAGCGGAATCCGTCGATGTGGTAGTTGTGGACCCAGTGACGCAGGCAATGGAAGATCATCTCGCGGACCACCGGATGGTTACCGTTCAGAGTGTTGCCGCAACCGCTGTAGTTGGAAAAGTGCTTACCCTCACTGAGGATGTAATAGACTTGGTTTTCCAATCCCTTGAAGGACAACGTCGGTCCCTGTTCGTTGCCTTCGCAGGTGTGATTGAAGACGACGTCCAAGATCACTTCGATACCGGCGGCGTGAAGCGCTTTGACCATCTCCTTGAATTCGCGGACCTGCGCACCCGGGCGTCGAATCGTGCGGCGTAACCGCGATGCGGTGAAAAGAACGCCATCGGGTCGTAGCCCCAGTAGTTGGGGCGCTGCATCTTTTTGCCGTGAATGTCGCGGATCGGAAATTCGTTGACCGGCATCAGTTCAACAGCCGTCACGCCCAGTGACTGCAGGTAGGGAATCTTTTCGATCACGCCCAGGTAGGTCCCCGGCGCGGTCGACCTTGGCTGTGCGGCTTTTGGTAAAGCCACGCACGTGCATCTCGTAGATCACCGACTCGCTGACGTCACGGCGAATGTGCCGGTCACCTTCCCAGTCAAACGCGTCATCGATGACAACACACTTGGGTGGGCGAATCACTCCATCGGCGCATCGCTGAAAGGTTCCGGCCAAGGCATGGGTGTAGGGATCGATCAGGCGAGCGGTTGAATCGAAGCGATGCCCGCGATTGGGTTCCCACGGTCCGCTGGCTTGCAAGTGATAAAGTTGGCCGTGCGACAAGCCGGGAATATTCAGACTCCAGACATCGCCCCAGCGGTCGCTGTCGGGATCAAAATCGATCACGTCGACCGGTTCGCGATCGGAGACCTTGTTGTAAAGCAACAGTCGCATCGCCGTCGCTGAACGGCTAAAGACCGAGAATTGGACGCCGAACTCGTTGACCGTCGAGCCAAAGGGAGGCTGGTACGCGAATTGGACGTGTGAAACAGGTTGGCGCATAAGCATGCTGCAGGTCTCTCCGCTGATTGTTTTTCATCGCACCGTTGCCAGCGAACCGATCGCTGAGTGGCGAGACATCTCTTGGGGATTCAGTCACGTTGTCACGCGACAACGTTTGGGAATGAAAAACCCTACCACCTGCCTTTGCCCTTGCCGTGTGATCCGTGATCCCAACCTTGAAAACTTTCCAGCAAAGACATCGACACGACGTTTAGCGATTCCGTAGCGGAGAAACCTCCCAATGGGGTGAGCGAAACGATAAGGGTTACGACAAACACGCGGAGAGAAAACGCTAATCCCTGCGGGACCTCTGGTTTGCAACGGTTGACCTTCTTTGGGGCCATCCCTTCTCACATCAGTTTGACGTGGCCGCTTGTCAGCAGCATAGCGAACTGGCGAAATCGACTGAATGGGCGGTTTGGTGGACTCCTATCCCGAGGCTGTCAGGATCGTCAAAATACCGCCGCGAACTGAAAGGCTTTTTTTTCACAAAGCCCTCAGTGGTTGCTTTTGCGGCCACTAAACTGCGTTAGCGGTTCGCAGTGAGCGGGTCACCGCTACGAATTTGCCGCTTGCTGGCTAATATTTTTCAACCTGCCGCTCTCTCCCCGAGCCCGATCCCGATGGCTGCCACCTACAAAGACGCCGGCGTCGACCTTGACGTTTACGCCGAATCCATGAGCCGATTGCCTCGCTTG
This sequence comes from Pirellulaceae bacterium, assembly GCA_963714715.1. Classification (GTDB taxonomy): domain Bacteria; phylum Planctomycetota; class Planctomycetia; order Pirellulales; family Pirellulaceae; genus JBFJVZ01. Next base: position 45,552 of record CAVQPV010000069.1, read on the forward strand.
ATGCATCGCACGTTCAGCCCGCGGGTGATTCCCAACGAAGGCGGCTTCGCAGGGCTTTTTCGGCTTGATTTCCCAGGCAAACTGTTTGCTCGCAATTACAGCGAACCGATTTTGGTCAGCGGGACCGACGGCGTGGGCACGAAACTGGTCATCGCCCAACAGACAGGACGCCACGAGACCGTGGGGATCGATTTGGTGGCCATGTGCGTCAACGACTTGCTGTGCACCGGCGGAGAACCGCTGTTCTTTCTGGACTACGTGGCCATGGGACGCGACGATCCGGCACGGCTGGAGGCGATCGTGCAAGGAATCAGTGACGGTTGCATCGCCGCCGATATGGCGCTGCTGGGCGGTGAAACAGCGATCATGCCTGATTGCTACGGAAAAGACGACTACGACTTGGCCGGATTTGCGGTCGGCGTCGTCGAGCGAAAACGCTTGATCGACGGTAAGTTGATCGGTGAAGGTGACGTGGTGTTGGGACTGGCCGCGAGCGGTCTGCACAGCAACGGGTTCAGCCTGGTCCGCAAGGTCATCAAAGATGCAGGGCTCTCCTGGGACGATCAGCCAGAGGAGTTTGCCGCTCGCAGCATTGCAGATGTTTGCTTGGAACCGACACGCATCTACACGTCGGTCATTCGCGCTGTGCAATCGCACTACCGCGTCAAGCAAGTCATCCACGGCTTGGCGCACATCACCGGTGGCGGCATCCAAGAGAACCTGGACCGCGTGCTGCCGGGCAAGGTGGACGCGGAGATTGACGGGCAATCGTGGCCAATGCCGGCGGTGTATCCGTGGCTTCAGAAGACCGGCGGCATTGAAACAGCCGAAATGCGGCGGGTGTTTAACATGGGCATCGGGATGACGATGGTGGTCAGCGAGTTCTACGCCGCCAGCATTGCGTCTCAAATCAACGCGTTGGGCGTACAATGTACTCCCATCGGCCGCGTGGTCTCGGGGACCGGCCAAGTCAGGTACGTGTCGTGATTGCAGCCGAGTCCGAGTGCACCTTGCAGTTTGCATGCCATCTCGCCCCGTCGAGATGAAGCGACCAAACCGTTTTCCGATGAAATCATGGTTGATCGTGGCCAAATGATCTCTTCGACACAAAACAATCCAGTGGTTCGCCAGCCGGTCGGGCATCGTCACGACGGAGCGTGACGGCTACTTTTTCGGTCCGTTGAATTAGCGACTTTGCGTAGATCGGCCACGATGGGGAGCATTTAGTGAACCAATTGGGTAAACTAGGCGAAGAAACGGAGTTGCCGTGGTTTTGCCCCTTTCCTACTATTCCCCGGGGAGCGAGGAACCAATCGGCATCGTTCTCGTCACATAGATCTCGTTCGTCAAAATATTGCCAGGAACCCATCATGGATCGTCGTGCGCATCTGATTCCTCCAACTTTCGCCAAATCTGGCCTCACGTCACCACGAAGTGCGGCTTTCCGAGGGCTGATCGTTGTCATCGCGTCAGTCGGACTTGGGCTCGGCCAGAGGGCCAACGCCCAGTTAGCGACGGCCGAAAAAGTCCAACCTGCGACGCTCAAGGCAATCGAACTTGCGCAGCCCTCCGCTCGCGATAGTTTAGTGGCTCGGCTGGTCGCAAGCTTGATGCCTAAAAACCACATTTCTTCGAGCAAACTGAACGACACAATCAGCGAGCGTGCGATGAATCTGTTCATCGATTCGCTCGACCCGCTGAAGCTTTACTTCTTGAAGTCGGACATCGCCGAATTTCAAACGAAGTCAAAGAAAATCGACGACATGGTGACCGCTGGGGATTTGTCCCTGGCCTACGATATTTTTCGACGCTTCAACCAAAGGGTGCAGGAGCGTGTGACGGATGCCCAAGAGCTGCTCAACGGCGACTTCGAATTTGCCAAGGACGAAACGATCATTGTTGATCCCGACGCCGCCGAGTATGCCACCAATGCTCAGGACGCACGTGACCGCTGGCGTCGCCAAATCAAGTACGCATTGCTCGACTTGAAGGACGATGGCAAAGAAGGAACTGAGGCGATTGAGCAGCTTCGGCGCCGCTATGACCGCTATGCCCGTCGCTGGAAGCAGACCGACAGTGACGACATTTTGGAGATGTATCTGAGCGCCGTGACGATGGGATACGACCCACATTCAACTTACATGTCGCCCAGCACCTTGGATGATTTCACGATCCAGATGCGTTTGAACTTGGAAGGCATCGGCGCAGCTCTACGTGAAAAAGACGGCAATACGGTGGTCACCAGCGTGATTCCCGGTGGCGCAGCGGATCAGCATGGAAAACTGAAACCCGACGATGTGATCGTCAGTGTTGGGCAGGGCGACAGTGGCGAGATGGTCGATATCGTCGAGATGCCCTTGCAGGACGTGGTTGGACTGATTCGCGGAAAAGCCGGCACGACGGTGCGGTTGGGCGTCAAGCCTGGCGGCAGCGGAACGGCCACCGAGTTGAAGATTGTTCGCGCCCGAGTGGAGTTGGAAGAATCGGCGGCTCGCGGCGAAGTCATCGAGCACAAGATGCCGATGGGTGCGGGAACGAAGAAGATCGGCTACATCAAGTTGCCGAGTTTTTATCTGGACATGCAGGCAGCCAAACTGCAGAAGCGCGATTTTCGCAGTAGCACACGAGATGTCCTCAGGATTCTCGAGGATTTCAAGGCCGAGGGCGTCGATGGTGTGGTTTTGGATCTGAGCAAGAATGGTGGCGGCAGCTTAACCGAAGCGATTAACTTGACCGGTCTTTTCATCGATCGGGGCCCCGTTGTTCAAGTCAAGAATTCTGACGGAAGCGTCCAGCAATATGCCGACGAGAATGGAGGCACGGCTTGGGACGGGCCGCTGGTGGTGATCGTCAGCAAGTTCAGCGCCAGTGCGAGTGAGATCTTTGCAGGTGCCATCAAGGACTACGGTCGCGGCATCGTTGTCGGCGATCCGGCCACACACGGCAAAGGTACCGTCCAGACGCTGATGGACCTGGGTCAGCAATTGTTCCGCAACACGAGGCAGAACTATGGAGCATTGAAAGTCACGCTCCAGCAGTTCTATCTGCCCGACGGCGAAAGCACGCAACGTCAAGGTGTCTCGGCTGACATCGTGTTGCCAAGCATCACGCAAAAAATGGACGTTTCCGAGGGCGACCTCAAATACGCCCTCGAACATGACCGCGTTTCGCGGGCCAAACACGATGTCTACGGGATGGTACCCCGCGATCTGATCGGCGTGTTACGCAAGAATTCACAAGGTCGCGTCAGCGAGGACAAAGAGTTCGCTGACCTGATCCGCCGCGTGGATCTGTACGTGAAGCAAAAAGAGGAGAATTCGGTCTCCCTGGCGGAAGACAAGTTCATGGAGCGACGCAAGCAGCTGGATTCGCAGAAACAAGAAGAAGATGTCGTGATGGAGGAGGAAAAGAATAAGGAAGTGATTTTCCTCGACAACTACTACAATCGCGAAGTCATCAACATTGCCCACGAGTACATCGACGGCCTGAGGCAACAAAACCTCGCGAAAGCGGGATAGAAAGCGCTTCGGGACAAGTCGCGACGCGACAAGAGCAGGTAGCTGCCGCGGTGAGCCCAATGCCGTGTGCTCGCTGGTGATCAGCCGCGAGCGCGTTAGAGACCGTCCGGCTTAGCAAGACACTTGCTTTCGACGCAAACAACCACGAAGTGGTTCAAGAAATTAGCCGGGGGTAAGCTGGTGAGCCTCCGGCGAGCCAGACGCCACCCCCGGGAATTGGAGCGTTTTCCCGCGTCATTCGCCTTCGGTTGGCGGCTACGCTGCCGACCGAAGGCGAATGAACGGTACTTGAGGAACGCATCCGGGGGTGTCACGAACTTCGCTTGAGGCTCGTTTGTTCTACCCCCGGCTAATGTCTGTGACCACTTCGTGGTCAATCGTTCGCAATACCTACACACGTAAGCGGGACGCTCTCCAACGCTCGGCGGCTGATGGGACGAATGACCCAACTGGTGCCAAAGTAGATGGCATTGGGCGTGAGCCGGCAGATCTTTGCCGACGAATCACCGTGAGCCGCGAAGCGGCTCCGGCCCGATCCTAACTCTGTTTCTGAGCGGCGAATTTCTTTAACTTGCGATCCAACGTGCTTCGCTCAATGCCTAGGATCGACGCGGCGCGGCTTTTATTTCCTCCGGTGTGACGAAGCACGCGTTCGATGTGGCTCTGTTCCAGATCGGCAAGCGTGACCTCGACATTCTGAGTTCCCAGGTTCTTTGCGCTCGTTGCGTCGCTGCCGGAAATCGCGGGTGCCAGCGCGAGATCGGTTTCATCAATCACCGACTTGGTGTTCAACACCACCGCTCGCTCAATCACATTCTTCAATTCTCGAATGTTGCCGGGCCAAGAATAGTCCAGCAATCGTGCCTTGGCCGCACGGGTGATCCCCGCAATCTTCCGCCCCATTTCCTGATTGAAACTGTTCAAAAAGAATTCAGCCAGGCTAATCACGTCCTGTCCGCGTTCGCGCAGTGGCGGGACAACGATTTCCACCACGTGGAGTCGATAAAACAGATCTTGACGGAATTTTCCTTCCCGAACCATCGACTGCAAGTCACGGTTGGTGGCGGCAACGACCCGCACGTCGACGTTCACCGGCGCATGTCCACCGACGCGCTCAAACGGATGCCCTTCCAGGACCCGCAAGAACTTGGCCTGAACCTCAGGGCTCATCTCGCCGATCTCGTCCAACATCAGTGTGCCGCCGTCGGCCGCCTCGAACTTCCCTTGCTTGCGTTCAGTCGCCCCCGTAAAGGCACCTTTTTCGTGTCCGAACAGTTCGCTCTCCAACAGCGTTGGCGAAAGCGCCGCGCAATTCAAGCAGACGAGCGGGCCGTCACGTCGCCTGCTCGCATGGTGGATTGCGGCGGCAACCAACTCCTTGCCGACACCTGATTCACCACGAATCAAAATGGTGGCGTTGGTCGGAGCCGCCATCGAAATTTGCTGAACGACGTTGCCGATTGCATCGGAGTGACCGATGATCTGAACTTTGTCGCCAAGCTGTTGTTGCAATTGTTTGATCTGCCGACGACTTCGTTTTAGCGATCGATCCAGTTGCTTTCGCGTCGTCAATCCATTCAAAGACTCGGCCAGAATTTCCGCAACAGCGACGACGAACTCCAAATCGTTTCCGCTCAGGGGGTTTTCGCCCGTGCTGGTGGTCAAATGGATCAGCCCCCTCAGCACGTAATCGCGGTCGCGCACCGGCGCGATGATCAAGCTTTCAACGTCGATTTCTCCGCGGCTGTTCTCGGTTGCCAATTCACGGTCACCCAGGACATTGCGAGCCAAAATGGCCTGGCCGTCAGCAGCGGAGACGTTGGCGACCAAAGAATCCGGCGGACGCCGATAGCTGCGAGTCCCCGACTGTCGTGTTCCGGCCAGCGTAAAATCGCCTGTGCCGACCTCCGTTTGCTGTTCTTTGACGTCACGCAAATACGCGCCGGCCGTCCCGAACGCGATCTGTTCGGTCAAGCATTCCATCACGGTCTCGAATGTTTCGCTGATTTGCTCGGATCGCGCCAACTTGAAGGCGAGTTGCAGCAATCGACTGCTCGCTGCATCGGACTCAGCGGCAGCGGAGCTTGCCGGTCGGTGCAAATACAGACTGTGGCGCCGTCGATCGGTAATCGACCCGGCATCCATCTCCATCGTGATCTGATCATCCGTGGCGTGGCTGGAAGGCGACGAAACGGGCACCGGACCCGCGGTTCCGGCAATCTGGTGACTGAACTGAATCGCAAATCCAGCGATCTCGATCATGTCACCATCACTCAGGGGCTCAGTCCCCGCGATCCGCTGCCCATTTAGAAAGGTTCCATTTCGGCTTCCCTGGTCCTCGATCGACCAACCGGTGGTGCTCCAACTGATGCGGGCATGCCGGCGGCTGGCCTGGTCGCTACGAATCACGATCTGGTTACTGCTAGCCCGACCGATGATCGCCTGGGCGGGAGGCAAAAGCCGAAACACATCACTCCAACGCCCCGCACTTTGCAGCACCAAATAGGCTCCCTGGTCACTTTTCAGTGAGTGACCGGAATCGTCGCTGCCGGCATCCGCGGCAGCGGGCGCGGGAATCTGGCCAAGATCAGAATCGGATGCCCTGTTTGTCAAAGCTGTGTATTTCGTCTAGAAGAGTCATTTTTTGGGTGGCAAAGACGCTCGGCGAGGCCGGAACTTCTGTTGCTACCAGATTTATACGGAACTATTCTAACGGCTGGTCGCTTTTCGTATCATTGCTTAACGGTATCAAACCTCTTTTTGGTAATGACCGCTTTTTGTGATGCCGTTACCCCCATTCGGAGATCCATTCGATGAGATTGGGCCCTATTCGTATGCTTCGACTTTTCCCGACACTCGCCACCTGCCTGCTGTTACTGGCAGCCAGTCCATCGCTGCAGGCAGGCGGTGGCTTTGGCGGCAACCGCGCCGTCGGGGGTGTGATGATTGATGCCAACGGCGTCGTTCGCAGTGCGACCCCGGCAGAAAAGCAAGAGCTTGCCAATTTGATGCGTGCCGCCGTGGATGCCCCGCAAGGCGACATGGACAAGGACACCGAGATGCGAATGATCTCGTTGAAGGGATTGCAGGAAGCGATCTCAGAGAGCCGACAAACGGGCGGCCCGCTGCCCGAAGCGATTTCGTTCCTGGCCGGTCTGCAGCGCGTTGAGCACGTGTTTGTTGATACCGAGCACCACGACATCGTGATCGCTGGTCCCGCCGAACCTTGGAAGTTGATGGAGGACGGTTCGGTGATCGGAACCAAATCGGGCGGTGCCGTTTTGCTGTTGGACGATTTGATCGTCGCACTCCGCTCGGTCGAGACCGCTCGCCAAGGCGGCATCACTTGCTCGATTGAGCCGACGGCGGAAGGGCGGCATCGACTCCAACAATTGCTCAAACGCATCAAGCTCCGCCCGGGTCAGAATCCGGCCATCTTCGTTGAGCCGATGAAGACGGCTTTTGGACCTCAGATGATTCAGCTTTCGGGGATTCCCGAAGACAGCCATTTCGCTCGCACGATCGTTGCCGCGGATTATGAAATGAAACGACTCGCGATGGCGTTGGCCAAATCGCCGGTGGACGCTCTGCCAAGCTACTTACAGATGGCCAAGAACGCCAAGCATAGCTCGGCGCAAAACCCTCGTTGGTGGTTGGCCTGCAACTACGACGCGTTGCTTCGCAGCGAAGATGGCTTGGCCTGGAAACTATCCGGCCAAGGAGTCAAGACCATGACGGAACAGGACATCGTTGCCGAAGATGGATCGGTCAAAGGTGGCGGCAAGACAGACAAGCTGGCCGAGGACTGGGCCCATAAGATGACCGAGAACTTCGAACAGCTCTCCAGGAAAGTGACCGTGTTCCGCGACCTGCGAAACGCCATGGACTTGACGGTCGTCGCAACGCTGATCAATCAAGAGCAACTGGCCAAACGCGCGGGAATCGATCTGTCATTGCTGATGGAGGACAGTGATACGGTGGAGCTGTTGAGCTATGCAACGCCCAAGTCGGTTGAGCCGCAGTGCAGTTTTGTACGTGGCCGCAGCGGTTGGGTCGTGACTGCCTCGGGTGGTGTCGACATCAACGGATTCGAGGTTGTCGAACGTCAGAAAACGGATCCGAAGGTCAGCGAGTTGCGTTCTGCCGCACTGGCAGCGGCCGACTCGAATCGCTGGTGGTGGGATCGGTAGCCATCGCAGGATTGGCTTCGCTGCTGTACTTGCGAAGCTGTCGAGTTGCCGGCCGATTCAGGTCGGCCCGGTTACCTTTTTGTTCTTCTTGGATTCGCTCGCGCCGGTCTTTGACTTCTTCTGCAAATAGAGCTTGATGGGGACTTCACTGTACGGCGTGTAGTCCCTGAGCACGCCCAGCAGGTATCGCTGATAGTCGTTGGGGAACGCTTGGGGTTCGTTGCACATCAAGACGATCGTCGGCGGTTCGGTTGCCACCTGCGTCGCGTAGTAAGATCTTGGGACGTCGATTCTGGTAGCATCGGCGGCGGGTGCTGTTTGGTCGCCAGTTGCAACAGTCGATTCAGCTCGCCGTCGCAACGCGTTCACGCGCCTGCTTGAACAGCATGGTTGCGTGATTCAGCAATGCTTTGACGTTCTTGCCGGTCTGGCCGGTGATGAAGGCAATCGGTGCATATGCCAGCGCGGGAAATTGCCGTGCAAGTACCGCACCCAGCGATCGGTCGGCACCTTGCCGACGTACTAGTCCCATTTGTTGACAACAAAAATCACCGGCTTGTAGTTTTCGATCACGTAGCCCATCAGCTGTTTATCGACTTTGCTGATCGACTCGGAGCCGTCAAAGAACATCAAAACCACGTCGGCACGTCGAATGCTTCGCTGAGCCCGGTGCATGCCGTAGAACTCCAAATCGGTTCGCTGGCTCTTGCGTTTTCTCAAACCAGGCGTGTCGATCGCGATGAAACGTCTGGCCATCCATCTCAAAGTGCACATCGACGCTGTCTCGCGTTGTCCCCGGGACTTCGCTGACAATCAGCCGGTCCGATTCGGCAAGCGTGTTGACAAAAGTACTCTTGCCGACGTTGCGGCGACCGACGATCGCAACTTTCATCTTCGGCTCTTCAACCGCTTCATCTTCGGCTTTTCCGGCAACCGCTCGTCGATCAACTGCATCAATTCGTCGCGATTACGATTTTGCGTCGTACTGACACAAATCAGATGACCACGTCCCAACTTGTGGAATTCTTCCGCATAGATGTCTTTCTCCACCTGGTCGGCCTTGTTGGCGACCAAAATAACGGGACGTTCGACGCCGCGTAGCCGTTCTGCGACTTGTACGTCCAGCGGCATCATGCCGGCTTGAACATCGACGACCAACAAAATGACGTCCGCCGAATTGATCGCCAATTCGATCTGCTGGGCGACGTCTTCGGACAAGTTGTCGACGTCGACGACGCCCATTCCGCCGGTATCGGTGAGTTCAAAAAAACGCTTCTCACCCTCGATCAACGTCGTCAGTCGGTCACGCGTGACGCCTTCGTAATCGTCGACGATGGCAAGTCGACGACGTGCCAACCAATTAAAAACACTGCTCTTGCCAACGTTGGGGCGGCCAACGATGGCGACTTGTGCGACAGGCATTGGATCTTTCTCGAACAAAAACAAGCGACTTTCGCCAGTCTATTCGACGAACCCCTCGGCATGTACCCGATGAGCGAAATCAGCATCTTTTGGGACGGTTCGACCACTGCGGTGGTCACGATATACTGCGGCTTCCCCAGCAAAACGATCGGCTGATGATGTCGGACACCAAACAATCCTCTGATGCGAACGCCTTGGACGCCAACGAAGTTGCTGCGCAAGCGGCCGCCTTGGCAAAGCACCTGCAGTCATACGGCGTCGCTTTTTTGCCGATCGCCGACGAAGCGGCGGTGAACCAATGGGCGGCGCGGATGAGAGTCGATGAGCCGGTCGCGGCGGTCGCCCGGCAGCCCACGCCACAGGAAGCCCCTTCGGCTCCCCGACAACCGCCAACCGCTGCTTCGACACGTCGCGCTCCGAGGGAGTCGGCCCCGTCGTTGCTTGCCGAGGTCGCAGAGACGTACGCGGGCGATTCGTTGTCGGCAGCGGATCGAACGGCACGGTTGGAAGTGTTGCAGCAACAAGTGGCCGCCTGCACGCGATGCGCACCGTTGGTTCAGTGTCGGACGATGACTGTCTTCGGCGAAGGCAGTGTGACACCCCGCGTGGCGTTTTTTGGCGAGGGCCCTGGTGCGGACGAGGATCGGACGGGGCGACCGTTTGTCGGCAAGGCTGGCCAATTGCTGACCAAGATGATCGAAGCTTGCAAGATGCAGCGCGAAGAGGTCTATATTTTGAACACCGTCAAATGCCGCCCGCCGGGAAACCGAAATCCCGAGCCCGACGAAGTGTCAAACTGTCGAGAATATTTTGAACAACAACTGGAAATCCTGAGACCCGAGTACATCGTTTGCCTGGGAGCGGTGGCCAGCCAGGCGTTACTGAAAAGCAAGTCGCCCGTGGGACGCTTGCGAGGAACGTTCCACAAGTACTTTGAAAGCAAAGTCTTGGTGACCTATCACCCCGCGTATTTGCTACGTAACCCCTCGGCAAAGAAAGCTGCCTGGCAAGATCTGCAATTGATGCTCCGCGACGCAGGATTGCTGTAGCGGGAGCGCGGGGAGGAAGGAGCAAGGAGCAAGGAGCTTGGAGCTTGGAGCATGGAGCATGGAGCTTGGAGCTTGGAGCTTGGAGCTTGGAGCTTGGAGCTTGGAGCTTGGAGCAAGAATGCATGCAAAGATTCTTTCTTGCTCCTTGCTCCAAGCTCCCCGCTCCAAGCTCTCCCTTTTTCTCTCTTGACCAACTTCGGCTGATGGGAACAATCATGACTCACCGGGGAGCGCAGGATTTGCTCGCCGTCGGCGGAGGAGTCGCCGTAAATTTGTTTCGCCGCGATGTGCAGGGAGGCCATCATGGGTCACGCAATCGAATCTTCGAATTCGCTTTCTTCTTCACAACTTGATTCAGCGCTTGAATCAACCCACCGTCAAGGCGCTGACACGTTCTCGCTGTCTGCCATCCTGCCGGAGGCAAGATATTTTTCGGGCGACAACATTCAGTTTCGTTCCATCGCTCAATCACCCGAACAAGCCAACGCCGGCGACCTGGTGGTGTATCGCATTGGAACCGAGTCGCCGGAAAGACTGATTGCCGATGCGATGGCACGCGGTGCAGCCGGAATCTTGACGGAACAGTTGTTGCCGTCGCCATTGCCGCAGTGCATCGTCGGTGATGTTGACCTGGCAGTCTCCAAAATCACTGCCGAAATTCTTCAGCACCCCGATCGAAATTTACTTTCTGTCGGTGTGATCGGCCCAGCCGGCAAGACGACAACAACTCTGTTAGTGGCATCACTGCTTCGCTCCGCTGGAGTCCGCACGGCATACCAAACCGATCTGGGCGATTGCGATGGAGTGGTTCAAGCAACAAGCCACGAGCCGCCGCGGACGGGAACACCGCTGTTGCATTGGTTGTCGGAAGCAGCCGACAGTCAATGCTTGACCGCGTTGATGGAACTTTCCGATGACGATGTCCGCTGGGGACGGTACGACGCGATTGAGTTTGACTTGCTGATCATCACTGGTTCGGAGCCGGCAGACGATGATTTTGGTCCGTCGAGTCTTCAATGCGCCTTGGAACGTCTGTCCTCCAAGGGTGTCGTCATCGCACCGGCTGACGACGCCAAGACAATGCGAGTCGTTCGTGACAGCGGCGTGCGGATGATGACTTACGGGGTACGAAATGCAGCCGATGTCACGGCCAAGATCATTGATCAGTCTGGCGGCATGACGACCCTGATGGTGACGCATCACGACACAACGGCGATCATGGAAACGCCGCTGTGCGGTGCCGCCATGGCCGCCAATCATGCCGCCGCCACGATGGTTGGCCTGTTGCTGGAAATGAAACTGCCACGGATCGTCGAGTCGATTTCCAAACTCAGGTCGGTGCCGGGGCGGGGACAGCGGTTGCAGTCGCTCGAGCATGCCGATGTGATTGTCGACGCCGCTGGTTCACCGGAGAGATGTGCCACGGCACTGCGGACCGCACGATCGATGAAAGGTGGCGGCCGGCTCTGGTGTGTGCTCGCCGTTGACGGCGCCGATGATCCTCAGCGACTTGCACAATACGGCGGCTTGATCGAACGGTTTGCGACGGACGGCATCATCAGCAGTGCGCAAGAGGGGCAAACCAGTTTCCTGAAAGCTTCGCACGCTGTCTTGGACGGCGTCGAACATTGCGCGGCAATGCGGTTGGTTGCCAATCACGAAAGGGCCATCCGCTGGGCTGTCAGCGAAGCGAAACCAGCGGATACGATTCTAGTTTTGGGCGGCATTGACGGACAATCCGCACACCAGCGACGCAGCAGGCTGGAAGCAGTCCTCAAGTGGGTTGAGTCGGCGAGAGAAGCGGTCAAACAGCCAGCCGCAGAGCCGAATAAGCCTTCGTTGTCGGTATTCAAGTAGCGAGTCAATCGTTCTGACCGGAGGCGCGGCAGGATGCCTTGTCATTACCCACATTTTTTTGATCCTGAAAGGATCACAGACAGTAGCCGTAGGTCGCGTAGCGCACCTACGGACGATGAGCTTTTCCCCGCGTTTTTCGACCCCGGAGGGTGTCGCAGATACCGGACGGACTGGTTCTGCGACGCCCTTCGGGGTCGGTCGTCCGCAGAGAGCCAACGCCAACCGTAGGTGCGCTTCGCGACCTACGGCTACTATCTTGGACCGCTTCGCGGTCCAATAGCGACAAATGAATGTTCGCACGCAAGAAGATGTGGGTAATGACAAGGCAGGATGACGCGCCTACGTTGGATTAGGGCACGGCAGGATGCCGCGCCTACTGGGGCCAATGCTCGGCGATTTTTCGGTTCAGAAATTCCGCACTGCGGGCCAGCTGATCCATTCCCTCGACACCGTCTTCGATGCTGATCCAGTTGTCGTCAAAGCCGGCGTTTTTTAGTTCCGAAAAGATAGCATCGTAGTCATTCAGGCCTTGACCGATTTCACCATGGCGAAGACGTTTGGCGTAACCCTCTACCCCTAACTCTTCTTTTCGCAAGTCTTCGATCGTTCCTGCCAACAAGTAACGGTCACTGGCGTGCATCGTGACAACACGACTTGCGACCCTGCGTAGCAATTCCAGTGGATCTTCGCCGGCCAGAATCGTATTGCTGGGGTCGTAATTGACACCGAAATTGGCTGCCGTGACGCGTTGCACCAAATCACAAAACACGTCCATCATCTGGGCGAATTCCGGATAGGCCCAGAAGTCGTCTTTGTAATGGTTTTCGATGATCAACGTGATCCCGCGCTCCGCGGCATAGGGAGCACATTGGTCGATGCAGTCGGCCGCCAGCTGAATCCCTCGTTCACGTGATAGTTCGGGGCGACGTTGCCCCGAAAGAACGCGACAGTAACTGCCGCCCAGCGCCGCGGTCATGTCGATCCAAAACTTCTGACGCTCCATTTGCTCCGCCCGAAAATCAGCGTCGGGATGCGTGAAGTCGGGCGAACAACACATCATCGGAATGCTCAGCCCCTTTTCTTCAACTTTGCGACGCAACGATTCCCAGTTGGCCTGGTCCTGCATTTCCAAGAAACCAGCGTACCACTCCAGTCCATCAATCGGCAATTCGCTGGCAGCATCGATCCACTCGGCCAGACTATACGTGCCGTCTTTGCACAGCTGCTGCATATACAGTTTCGGAAACGCGGCCAATTTCGGCATGGTCAACTCCTAAGAACGTATCTTAAAAAGGGGTCTGACCCTTGGTGGGCGAGAGGTGATGGCAAGCTAAACTCGATACCGGACACTTTTTTCGTTTATCGAGATCGGTTCAAGAGAGAGTCAGACCCCTTTTTAAAACACGTTCGAAGACGGCTTTAACACCGATTTGACGATCTTTCCCGAGTGCATTGTCTCGAACGCTTCGTGCCATTGCTCCAGTGGCCATTGACCGCCGATGATCGGCCGCACGTCCAGTTGCCCGCTTGCCAACAAGGCCAAGACTCGCTCCCAGATGGTCCAATGATGACTGAAGCTACCCTGCAGCGTTACGTTCTTTTGCACCAACGGATCGATCGAAAAATCAAGTGGTTTCGGTCCCCAGCCGACCTTGGTGATCCAACCGGCCGGACGAACCAATTCCAACGCCAGTTTCAACGTGCTGGAGACGCCGGCCGCATCGATGACGACGTCGACGCCCAAGCCATCACGTTCTCTTGCCCACTCGCCGGCAGCGGTCAGGGTTTGGCAACCGTACTGCCGGGCAATCTTGAATCGTTCCTCATCCGACTCGAGACCCAGCACCGCGACGTCGCCGCCAGCCAACTTGGCGATCGCGGCGCAAAGAATCCCAATCGTCCCTGGGCCAATCACGAGGACTCGATCACCCGGGTCGATGCGTGAATTACCAACGACACTGTTGTAGGCAACACAGCAAGGTTCCGTCAGTGCCGCGTGCTCAAACGGCAGCGGATCAGGCACGCGGTGCAAACAGCGAGCAGGCACGCGCGTGAATCGCGTCATCGCACCGTCGACACCGTACCCAAATCCCTTTCGCGTCGGGTCCAAGTTATACAAGCCGCGGCGCGTCATTGGATTCTGCAGATCGATCACGGCGGCGGTCTCACTGGCAATCCGATCCCCTTCGGACCAACCATCAACGTTGGCACCCGTCTGGACGATCGTGCCAGCGAACTCGTGTCCCAAGACAACGGGGTAGTTGACAGGCCAACTGTGTGACGAAGTCCATTGGTGCAGATCGCTTCCGCAAACGCCCACCGCAGCAACTTCGACCAGCACGTCGTCTGGGCCAATCGTGGGTTTGGCAAATTCGCGAATCTCGACGCTGTAAGGATCTCGCGAGAAATTGACCACGGCAGGTGACTGAGTCATATCGCAACGTCTCCATAAGCATGAACTTGATCGCAGATCAAACGCAGCGAGCTGGCCAAGTCACCGCCGGCCGTCTTGAATTCGTCGGCGTCGATCGTCAGCGGTGCGCCCAAGACAACCAGCGGAGCGCCGTACGCCGGACACTCGATCGCTTGCTGGATCGAAAGCCCGCCAACGGCTTGGACGGGCACCTTCACGGCCTGGACGACCGCTTTCAAATCGTCCAGCGGACTCGGCATCCGCCCGCCGCGTGCCGCGATCCCGCGTCGTTCGTCGTAACCGATGTGATGAACGATGTAGCCACAGCCAAGATCTTCCAGTCGTTTGGCGCCGTCAACCATCGTTTGATAACCGAGATTGTCGCCCATCACACCGACGCCGAAATCCTGGCCCGCCTTGACGACGCATTTAATCGTCTCTTCGTGGGCTTGAGCCATCACGACGACATGGGTCGCACCTGCGCCGGCCATCATTTCCGCTTCCAGGTAGCCGCCATCCATCGTCTTCAAATCGGCCACGATCGGCGTGCTGGGGAAACGCTCTCGCAAGGCACGCACGCCGTGCAAGCCCTCCGCCAAAATCAACGGCGTCCCGGCCTCCAGCCAATCAACGCCGGCCCGAATTGCCAGTTCGGCCGTCTCCAGGGCTTCGTCAATCGTGATCAAGTCGAGTGAAATTTGGACGATCGGTTTCATGGGATCCGGATTTTACGCGTATGATGTCGCTCCAAAATATGACCGACTTTGAGATGCCGCGATAGTCGCCGAAAAGATGTTCACAGCGGCGACGCGGCGTTTTCCTGACAACTTGATACGAGCCCTGCTGATGAATCTTCGTCCTGCACTCTTTTTGCCACTAACCCTCATGTTGGCATCGCTTGCCCCTGCCCAGGACACAGTCGTCGCGCCCACGCCCGCGATGACGAACGTTACCGATGCGATGCAAGCACTGGTGGATGCGAAAAAGTTTGCGGGATCGATCGCCATCGTCTCGCACCGCGACCAAATTGTTTACTTCGACGCTGTTGGCCGTCGCGATCTGCAAAACGACTTGCCGATGGAGCGTGATACGATCGTCCGCATCTACTCGATGACCAAGCCGATCACGTCGGTGGCTGCCATGATGTTGGTCGAAGAAAAGCAACTGGGCCTTGATGATCCGGTACAAACGTACTTGCCGGAACTGAAAGACATGAAGGTCTTTGCCGGAAATAAGAACGGCAAAGTCAAGTTCGAGGAACCGCGTAGCGAAATCACGGTCCGCGACTTGCTTCGGCATACCTCGGGTTTGACCTACGGTTTTTTCGGCAACAGTGAAGTCGACAAGCAATACCTGGCCGCCAATCTGCTGGATCGCGAGACGACGCTTGCCCAGATGGTGACCAAAATCGGCAAACTGCCGCTGTTGTATCATCCGAAAACAAAATTCAATTACAGCATGTCCACCGATGTGTTGGGCCGCGTTGTTGAAGTGGTCTCCGGTATGCCGCTGGATCGTTTTTTTCAGAAGCGAATCTTTCAGCCGCTGAAGATGGTCGACACAGGCTTTGATGTGCCCGAGGAAAAGCTTGGTCGGTTTGCGGCCACCTTCGGCCCCAGTCGCGACGGCAATAATCTGGTCGTGATCGATCCCCCCAGGTCCAGCGTGTATCGCCAACCTCCGAAGTTGTTCTCCGGCGGCGGCGGCTTGGTTTCAACCGCCGGTGACTACATGCGGTTCTGCCGGATGCTTTTGAACGAAGGCCAATTGGATGGCAAACGCTTGCTGCGCGAAGAAACGGTCGCCGAAATGACGCGTGATCAGCTACCGGCGGCCGCGTTTCCGATCTCGATCGGCGAAGAGGTTCGAGACGGCGTCGGTTTCGGGCTCGGTTTTTACGTGATCGTCCAGAAGACGGATTTCACGGCAGCAGATCATCTTGACGAGTACGGGTGGGCAGGCGCGGCGAGTACCTATTTCTGGATTTCGCCCCAAGATGATTTGGCGGTCGTTGTGTTGACTCAGTTCATGCCTTACTCGCCTGAAATGGAAGTCGCGGTCAAGCCGGTCGTCTACAACGCGATCAAAGCGGACCCGTAGGCGTGGTGGCGCTTCCCTGGCCCACGCTTATCCTCCGCCAGGACGAACAATCAAGCACTCAATCGGCCCGCGATCACCATTCGCAGCAGTGCATCGTCAACCGCAGACGCACCACCAAAGATCAGGTCGCTGCCAGTCTCGCCAAAAATCCAGTCATCACCGCTTCCGCCAAAGATGACATCATTGTCGGTTTCCTCGGGACCGGCCGCGTTGTCGGAACCGGCCGCGTCGTCGGACAAGTCCACAGCCGGGTCGATCACTTCGCTGTCACCCAGCTCTTCCTCGTCTTCATCTGAGAGAGCAATCGCAAGGCCGATCGGCTCAACGTTGCCGGCAGTGTCCGTTGGATCCAGGTCCTCGGGCACAACCACTTCGTCGCCGGGCGTGTCCACCACACTCGCGTCGGGAGCGCTGACTTGATCCGGCGACACCAGTGCCGATGCTTCAGGATCCGTCTCTACGACCGTATCGTCAGCGTCTTCGGACTCGGCCTGATCGTGGGCATGGCAAACAAAATCCTCGTCGCCGCCGGCTTCGTCGTCAACGTTGTCTTCCACTGCGATGCCGCCATCGTCCGTTAGCTCGGGATCACCGACCAGCGTTTCCGTATCATTCTCAATCATAGTATCCTCCGTTGATTCGATTTCAGTTGGTGATTCGTCCTCGCCCGTCACATCCTCTTGCGAAGTTTCGATGGTGACGTCACTTGTTTCGTCAACCAATTCTGACTCGACAGGCGTTTCGTCATCGCCATCGGTAGCTACCGGATCCTCATCAGCAGGCAGTTCCGCACCGGGCAGTTCCGCACCGGGCAGTTCCGCACCGGGCAGTTCCGCACCGGGCAGTTCCGCATCGGGATCGGCGGCTGTGGATTCTGCCGGCGGGATGACCACGTCGGTCCCGGGGCCAGCCAGAATGATGTCATCGCCGCCCCCGCCGAAGACCACATCGTTGCCGCTGCCAACGGCGAGAATATCGTTGCCGCCGCCGCCCATCACCGTATCGTGCCCGCCGCCAGTTCGAGTGATCGAGTCGATGTTCGTATCATTGACAAACAGATCGTCGCCTTCACCGGACTGAAAGAGAATTCCTTCGACCTCCGACTCTTGGAACGTGTCGGACGCGGATGCGATTTCGTCACCGTTGGCTGCGAATGTCGACACCTTGACGAAGATGGAACCGGATTCGGAATAGATCTCCGCGACGTCATTCTGCTGCGTCCCGTTGATGGAGACGAAGCCATCGACCAAGCCGATGTCGGCCGCCATCAACTGGCGTTTTTCCAGAGGCTGAATACGAAGTCGATTGCTACGACGATGTTTTTTGGTCTGCTTGCGCAAAGTACGTTTCATGTCATCTCCTACTGTGAAACGAATGGAAGCGGAATCAGCTCCGTCGGAAGCAGCCCGTTTCCTGGTGCTCAGATGCTCTCTGACGTTACGCAGATGGCGTGCCAACAGCGGGCACGAAGAACAGGCAGCACACGATCTCGCCCCTGGAAAGCCGAGCAAAAGAGATGAGCGAATCGATGAGAGTCATTGCCAGACAGTCTGTTTGCTGGGCAAGAGTTACAACCGATTTGTAAATCGCGCCGTCAGTTTACAAATCGCGCGCGTGTGAAACAGATCACGCAGCCGCGGGCGCCGCTCCCGCTGGGCATTGGTCTCTACACAGATCGCGCCAATGAATTCTGGCTCCCCTCGCCCCACTTCGGGGAGAGAGGGGCTTTTCCGCACACCGTTTCCGAATCGATTTTCGGCTCGATCGCGCTGCTGGCCCCCGCATCCCCAGCCCTGGTCCCAATGCCGTGAAGGATATTTCTTCGCGTAGGCGCGGCATCCTGCCTTGTCATTACCCACATTTTTTTGATCCTGAAAGGATCACAGACAGTAGCCGTAGGTCGCGTAGCGCACCTACGGTCAACGTATCGTTTTCCGTGTTTTCGACCCCGAAGCGGGTCGCAGACCTGCGCTGCGCGCCGATCTGCGACGCCCTTCGGGGTCGATTCAGGTTGATCTGAACACGATCCGTAGGTGCGCTTCGCGACCTACGGCTACTATCTTGGACCGCTTCGCGGTCGAATAGCGAAAAATGAATGTTCGCACGCATGAAGATGTGGGTAATGACAAGGCATCCTGCCGTGCCGGAAAGGAAATGCTGGCACGGCAGGATGCCGCGCTACGAAGAATATCGGGAAAGAACGTCACCAAAATCCTTCACGGCGTTGCCCTTCTCCCCCGCAAAGCCGGCGGCATGTCGATTGAGTCGTTTCGCGAACTGTCATGATTAGCCCCGGTTTTGTGGCGGGGAAAACCGCGGCTAACGCCGTGCGGCTAATTAAATCGACACGCGCCGGGGAGCAGGGAGCCGGTGTGACTTGTGTCGAGACCAATGCCCGCTGGAAGGGTCGGATGCGGTAGCGGCCGGGGAGGGCGATGTGCTGTGGATTGACGTTCACATCACTCACGCAAAACCCGAACTCGACAATATCTGCGCGCTCGTCCTTGGTGTCGTCGACTTTGTCTTTCTCGTCATCCTCGTCTTCTTTCGTCTGCTTCTCCTCCGCTTCCTTTTCTTCCTTGGGCTCGAGCTGCTTTTCCAATTCCCTCAAGAATCCCATCAGCCGCTCTTTCTGATCCGCATCAGCGGCCTTGACCGCGCAGGCGTTGCGTTTTCAGTGCTTGTTCGCTGTCGCCGAGTAAGTGTTGCAGATGGGCGACCGTATCGAGCAGAAACGGACGGGTCTCTCCTGCGTCTTGCACTTTGCTTTTTGCCAACGCCAGTGCCGCCTTGGTGACACGTTCGTCTTCGTACCGGCCCGCGTCGGCCAACCGGTAAATGTTCCACGCGAGATCGTTCGCACTGGATGGATCGAGCGAATCATCGGCGAGCAGTTCGATGGCGTATTCGGCCGCCTGGTCGGCACGATCTTTGTCGCTCGCCAATACCTGAAATTTGATTTGCTTGAATCGCTTTCGTTCGGATTCCAATTTTCCGTTGTCGATGTAGTCATCCAGCAACTCGATTCCCTTGTCGATTTCTCCGCTCCGCATCAATCGCGATAGTTGGGTCAAGACTTCTTGAGCTTCTTGCTGCGCGATGTATTCCTGTGCAAAGGCGTCACGGTCCCATTGGTCGCTAACCACTTGCTCCAAGACGTCGTCCATCGCCATCGGGTGCCCAATCCACTCAATTTGACCTTTCTTTCCCACGATGAAAGCGCAGGGAATCCCATTCCGCTTGGCGGCTCTCATGTAATCACGACTGGAGGAACGATCGGGATCGCTCGTCAAGCAATACGTTCTGGTCAAGTCACGATAAGTCGCGCCGTCATCGCTGCCGCGGACCTCGCGGTCGAGAAAGTTTTCAACCGTCTCCAAGTCTTCGTCCGAGATGCTAATGATCTGGACATCGCGATCGGCATACCTGTTTTGAAGCTCGGCGATATGCGGCATCGAAGCAATGCAAGGTCCACACCACGTGGCCCAGAATTCGACGACGTATACCTTGTTCTGCTCGAAAGCGGTCACCACGCCAAATTCGCCGTCGCCGTCTTGCACCCAATGTTCGACATCCAACGCGGGGGCGGGCGATCCGATGTTCAGCGGTACGATCTCGAGTTCTTTCGGCTCGCTTTCTTTCGGTTCCTCAGCGTCGCCATCATCGTTTTCCTTGGCATCAACTTTCTCGGCTTGCTGCGTCTTTGCCGCCTGTTCGTCGGCGTCTTGTGAACACGCCGGCAGGGTCAAGCTACCGAAAAGCAACAACGCAATACATGTCATGACCGTGCGTTTCATGGGATTCGCCCAATGGGATGAGGATGATTTGTTTTGGAAAGCGCATTCTATGCCGGAACTGCGCCGCTGTCGCTCCTTGTCTTCGTAGGTCGGGTCTCCTGACCTTGTCATTACCCACATTTGTCGTCGCGTTACTGCTTCGCCATCACGGCTTTGCCTTAGTGAGCGACCGCGAAGCGGTCCAAGATATTAGCCGTAGGTCGCGCAGCGCACCTACGGATCGTGTTCAGATCCACCTGAGTCGACCCCGAAGGGCGTCGCAGATCGGTGCGGCAGCGGAGGTCTGCGACCCGCTTCGGGGTCGAAAACACGGAAAAGACATTGACCGTAGGTGCGCTACGCGACCTACGGCTAATGTCTGTGATCCTTTCAGGATCAAGGAAATGTGGGTAATGACAAGGTCTCCTGACCCGACTGCCAAAACCATCAGAATGACGCGTCAGGAGACCCGTCCTGCAAAATGCGCCATCAAACCGGCGACGCCCAACCTTGGCTGTAATCCCGCTTGATCAGCTTGTCCAACTCCGGGTGTCCGGGAACAGTCATTTTCTCCGCGTCCCACTTCAGTTTTGTGTCGGGCACACGCTGCGCGAGCACGCCCAGCAAAATCGTTTCCGTCATCGGTCCAGCCAAACCAAAGTACGACTGACCCTGATCAACTTTTCCATCGATGGCATCCAACCATTCGCGATAATTGTCCTGCCCGGTCGCCCGCGGGATGACTCTGCTCGGGCCACTCGAAGCCGTCGACGCTGGCCGATGTTTTCAAGATCCACGTGTTGCGGCCTCGATTGAAAAACAGCTTGCCCTGTTCGCCGATGATCACGCTGCCAAACTTCGAAAAGTCTTCGCCGTCCAAAATGTCTTCACTCGGATGGTTGTACTCGTCACCATTTTTGACCAGCTGCCAGCTCTCGCGATCAAAGTGAGCATCGATGTAGCCGTCGTACCAATGGAATTTGAACCCATCCTTGGCCGCGTACTGGCTGGGACCAAAATCCCAAGTGATCATCGAATTGATCGGCGGCGATAAATCGGTCGCTCCTGATTGCTTGGCAATCACAGTTGCCGGGTGCGCCCGGATCCATCGACCAGTAGCCGAGATCCATGATGTGACACGCCATGTCGCCCAGTGCGCCGGTCCCATAGTTCCACCAACCGCGCCAGGAAAAGGGAGCAATTCTGGAACTGTAATCGACCCAAGGTGCCGGGCCGATCCACTGTTTCCAATCGATACCCTCGGGCACCGGCTCTGCTCGCCGGTGGTGACTTGAATCCTTGAGGCCAGATGGGACGATTCGTCCACGCGTGAATCTCGGTGACTTTGCCGATCACGCCGGCACGAATCAGTTCGACGCAGCGACGCATGTGATCGTTGGCGTGAGCTTGATTGCCCATTTGCGTCTTCACGCCGGTCTTGGCAGCGACTTCGTTCAGCATCCGGGCTTCCCAGATGCCGTGCGTCAACGGTTTTTGACAATAGACATGCTTGCCACTTTGCATCGCCATCACGGACGCATGAAAGTGATGATGGTCGGGCGTCGAGACGGTGACCGCGTCGATCTTGTCACCCAAGTCGGACAGCATCTCGCGATAGTCGGTGTAGAACGCCGCATCGGGATACGACTCGCGCGACTTGCCAATGTTTTTGATTCTGCCCAGAGCTTTTTTGTCGCCCGAGAAATTGCATAGTTTCTTGCCGTCGACAATGTCAACCAACGCAACGATCTCGAAACCGGCACTCTTCGATCCCGAGATGTCGGCGGCTCCCTTGCCGCCAGCACCGATCGCAGCCAGCGCGGGCTTCTCGAGTTTCTTGTCAGCCAGTGCCGGGAAAAAGTGAAAGCCGGATGCGGCGCCAAACGTGGCTGCCGCGACTTTGCCAAACCGTCGGCGTGAAACGGATGAGTTGCTTTCCGATCGTTTTTGATTGGCATTGTCTGTCACGGGATCACTCTTATCTTGGGGGTAGGCCAGGACCAGTGCTGGTGATGCTTGAAAGCCAGCACAGGTCCTGGCCTCCATCGGCTACATTTTCGGCCGTCACAATCTTAACCGCTGTCGTGGCGCGATGGGAAAGCCGTCGACGGCTCCCAGGATTTATCTGGCGCTTTCCCGCAAATACTCCATGACTGGATCTCGGATCGGCCAGATTCCTTTGTGTCGGAGCGTTTCTGCCGGGCACGTTTCCATGACGCCCAGCAAGTTGTGTCGCTGTTGCCGTGATAACGTTTTGAGTGGTGTTTGGTGCGTATGAATCGTAAAAAGAATGTCACCACCAGGCAAACGTGACAGCGTCTGGAGCTCGACGCGAAAGTAGCATTCGCTTCCCGCGTTCCCTGCGGTGATCCGGTCGCATCGTCGCTCCAACATCTCGCGATGCATCGGCGATTGATCCAATTGCTCCGCTGGCCGTACGCCCCAGTTCATTCGCCAAACTGGGCGATCGGGCTTCAAACGCGACAACAGTTGCTGCGTTTGGTCGTTCAACTCGCTCTTAAACTCGGGTACGTCTTGGTGAACTGCCAAAACAGATCGACCGATCTTGTCGCCGATACACCAACCACTAGGAAAGATGATTGCACCGGCAATCAGCGGGAAACCACGACCGGTTTCGCCACTCATGATCGCCAGATCTTCTTGAACGTGCCGGGCAATCTCCAACAACGGGAATGGGTGATTCAAATCGACCGGCTCGCCCGTTCTTGCATTCCTGCCACCACTGAGGAACGATGCGGAATGGATGATCAGATCGCGAGCCTCGCGCTGAGCGACCATGCTGTCGGCGGTCGACTGAAAGTAATAATCGACGTCGCGAGTCAACGCCTCGCGGCGTAGCCGAATCTGTTCGTCGTAGTGTTCCGTGACTTCCACGATCGAGTCAGACGGTGGAATCGTGCGGACTCCGAAATGGTGCTCGAAACGGTCCTTCGTCAGTGGAAAATATCGCATCGTCGTATCCAGATTTCTCGCCGGCGTGCCCGCATTGTAATGAGATCTCAATAGCGAGCCGAGCGGAGAGTCATTACGCTTTCGCTATTTGATCGAATGTTCTAACAGGAGAGTTTGACTCGTGTCTGCTCACCGCGCCTGTCATTGTTGTGGTTTGATTCATCGCTTGCCGACGCTTGTCGATGGCCAGCAAGCGATCTGCACGCGCTGTCGGTCCACCGTCTATTCACCCGGTTACTGCACACGATCGGCCAGTCGCACCGCGGCCGCCGCTGTGGCGGCGTTTGTGCTGTTTTGGCCCGCGATTCTGCTATGGCGCCAG
>CAVQPV010000070.1:0-65006 GCA_963714715.1 Pirellulaceae bacterium
GAGATCAAATGGTCGGCTGGTCAACTCGTTGAATGCGAACGTGCGATCGCTGGGCAACACGGCAAAGATACGAATTGGCACCAACGACGATGTGCACCATACCGACAAAGAAGGGCGAGACTTACCATATCCGGCCGTAGCTGGAGAGCAAACCGACTCAAATTCATGTGGCAGCCCAGCGGCGCGATTCGATTCTTGTTGGCCAACGTTCAGAAAGCCGTCAATCGCGTGCGCCATGCCGTCACCGCGATCAGTTCAAAGGAGCCGTTCGGTGGTTTTGAACCCATCGTCGGTGTCCGGCGGAAGCTCCCTCGGCGTGACTCCCCTGCCGGGGGGATGACAATCTGGCGGTATTTCCCCAGTTGGTCCTCTTATCCACGTAGTCGATGACTTTGTGTGATTGTGACGGTTTTCTTTCCAGCTATACTGGCTGGCCCGAGTTTTCCATACTTAGATTTTGTTATCCCATTCATGAAGAGGTTTCCTCGTGGTCATTCGATACTTATTTTTGTGTTCGCTGTTCGCCTTTTGCATTGCTGGATGCGGCAGTAGCGAGGTCTCGAGCCCGACCCAGGCAGATTGTCAGCGTACGTTTCGGAAAATCCAAGCGACGTTTCAAGTGATGCCGAGCTTGACGCGGGCGACACGGCTGAATAACCGATTTTCGTAGCGGCTCTATTGGGGCCTTTCTTTATTGTTTTTGTTCAGGAGTTAAAGATGAACCTTCGGAAAGCTAGGTTTCACACTCGTGGAACTGTTGGTGGTCATTGCCATCATTGGGATTCTCGTCGGGTTGCTACTTCCGGCCGTGCAAGCGGCCCGCGAGGCGGCTCGGCGAATGAGTTGGGATAATAATTTCAAACAAATCGGTTTGGCATTGCACAACTATCATTCGGCGTACAAACAATTGCCGGCTCATTCCAAGGGGACAACCAACACGGGCAGCCCGGGGAGCCCGAACCCGTCACGGCGTGGCGGCCACAACCGCAATGAGCTTGAGTTGGTTGCCCGGCTTGACACCATTACTCTTCGAGCAACAAGCCCTCTGGGAAAAGATCAGTAACCCGATGGATTCTGACGGCGATGGCACGGTTGACTTTCAATCAATGGGACCGGACCCGCGAATGGATTGCTCAGGATGATCCGCTTCGCCGGGAATCGATACGAACCTTGGCTCACCAACATCCCCACGCTTCGTTGCCCCAGCGATCCGGGTGGGTTTGTTTACGGCGCAGGGCCGCACCAACTACGCCGCCTGCTTGGGTGATTCAACCCACCACATGCATTGTGGCCAGGAGGACGATGACGGAGTGACGGTCGATTCAGGCTGGGCTCAGGCCGAGCGAGCGGCCTGCCGCGGTGTTTTCGTTGCCAGTAGGGCGACCAAGTTCCGTGATATCTTAGACGGACTGGCCAATACGATCGCCGCAGGCGAGATCGTGACGGATGTGGGAGATCGAGACAAGCGAACGTGGCCAGCCGATGCGCCGACTAGCATCCAGGCAAGCTCCGGTGACCCTACCGGGCCTGACAACGCGTTGGCGTGTCGTCCCATGCTGGATCCTGACAGACCAAGTTTTTGGAACAGTGGCAGTCCCTTCGTTGCGTCACCGGCGGTTACTGGACCGGGCGCTGAAATGGCACGCGGATACAAATGGGCGTATGGACGACCACTCTTCTCCGGGATGAACACGATCCTACCGCCGAACTCCGAGATCTGCATGCAAGGTAACCGGCACAACGAAGGGATTCTTCCGCCCAGTAGCCGGCATCAAGGCGGATGTCACATTTTGATGGCCGACGGCGCCGTGATCTTCATGACCGATTCGGTCGAAGCCGGTAACTCTAAAGCCCCGCCAGTTCGCTGGGATGGTTGGGCGATCAATAAAGCTGGATCAGAGAGTCCGTATGGACTCTGGGGTGCACTCGGTACCCGCGCCAGCAAGGAAAAGGTTGAAGAGCAGTTGAATCAGTAAGCTCGGCGACCCAAAACCCGCGCAAGAAATCAGGCCTCGCTCAGTCCAAGATTGAGCGGGGCTTTTTCATGTCGTCAATTGAGTAGGCCAGGACCTGTCCTACACGGCTGGATCAATCCGCGAAAAATCGCTCAAGGGCTAAGTCAACTGTCGAAATCGAAGCTTACCTTTCCTTCCTGCAGCGTCAGACGTGCACTGAAGGACTGGCCCGATTTCGATTTGAATCCTTTCAAGACCGCCGTCTTCCCGTCACGCAGCAGTGCTTTCGCCGTGCGGGCCGAGATCCGCTTGCCCGACATCGTCTTCCAGATCGTCAAACCGCAGCCGTCTCGCCAGCGGCTGCAACTGAACGATTTTTTTTGTTCGACAATCGGCGCCCCGCACAGCGGACAGGGGCCAAGATTCGCGGAGGATTTCTCCTTGGTCGGTCGAGTCGAACGGTTCGCGGCATGCGTCTGCTGTGCCGATTGGCGCTGACGTGTCGCTGGACGTCCCGACTTCCCGCGGGTTTGTTCGTCGCCTTGTGGCACGGGGATTTCGACCAACGCACCGAATCCAACATGCTCAGCAGGCATGGCTGACCGTCACCGAGCTTGACTGGCTGGGCGGTCACGCCATGCTGCAACAGCTCGCGAATTTGCCTCATGTCAAGCTCGTGGTCTCGGTAAGTGGGCTGGAGTACAAACCGGCAACCCTCGCGACAGGCCGAACAGCCAAAGGCGCGTTTGCCGGCAATCACCCCTTGGCCGCATCGTGGGCAGTCGCCGAGTTTGCTTGCGTCGATCGCACTTTCGTCGCTGGACTGAATGATCCGGCGCGTGTATTCGGCAATCTCTTGCATGAAGCGTGTGGGCGAGCTCTGGCCAGCTTCGATCCGCTTGAGTTTCGACTCCCATTCGCCCGTGAGTTCAGGTGACTTGAGCTGGTGGTCCCGCACGACGCCAGGAGGTAGCGACCGAGGTCCGTTGCCAACAAGTTCTTCTTTTCACGCACGACGTATTTGCACTCAGTAATGTTTCGATGATCGCGGCACGTGTCGCCGGCGTGCCCAGCCCTTTTTCCTTGAGCGCTTCGCGTAGCTCGGCTTCTTCCACGAGCTTGCCCGCTGTGTCCATCGCGCCCAGCAGAGTGTTTTCGGTAAAGTGTTTGGGCGGCGCCGTCTGACCCGGCTTGATCAACGGCTCGTGTGGACCGCTTTCACCAGGCGAAAAGTTTGGCAAAGGTTGCTCGTCCTCGCCTTCCTTCGCTGCGGACTTGCGGGGATACAATTCGGTCCAGCCCGGCGCAACGACGCGCACGCCGCGGGCACGAAATGGCACGTCATTGGCAACGCCATCGACCGTCGTCACCTCCTTCAAACAAGGCGGATAAAATGCCGCAAGCAAACGCACCACAATCGCGTCGTAGACCTTCTGCTCGCGATCGCGCAAGCTTCCCGGCGCGGCACCGGTCGGAATCATCGCATGGTGGTCCGTCACTTTTTGGTTGTTCACGATTCGTCCGCTAAACGGTAGCGACTTCAGGTCAAGCTTGCCCACCTCTTTGGGTTTGAAAGATTGCAGCTGCCGCAAGATATCCGGCACCTCTTTCTTCATATCGGTGCTCAGATAGCGTGAGTCGGTGCGGGGATAGGTGATCAGTTTCGCTTCGTAAAGTGATTGGGCACTCTGCAGCGTGTCGGCGGCCGATATCCCAAAGCGACGATTCATATCACGTTGCAGTTCCGTCAGGTCGTACAGCTGCGGCGGGAGCGACTTTTCCGGTTTGCTTGCTACCTTTTGGATGATCAGCGGATGATGGCTGATGCGGTTCAGCAAGACTTGAGCGTCTTGCTGTTTATCAAAGCGATCGCCCGCATAACGAAAACAGACTTCCCGATAGTTCGTCATCAACTCCCAGAAGGGTTGGGACTTGAAGGTGCGAATTTCGTCATCGCGGCGTACGATCATGGCCAGCACGGGAGTTTGCACGCGACCGAGGCTCCAGAGAATCCCGGCAGCGCCATAGCGGACGGTATAGTTCCGCGTTGCGTTGAGTCCGACGATCCAATCGGCTTCGCTCCGGCATTTGGCGGCGGCATACAGATTGTCGTAATCCGCCAATGGCCGCAGCGAGCGAAATGCCGCTCGAATTGCCTGAGGTGTGAGCGAACTGAGCCAGAGCCGCTGCGCTGGTTTGCGCGTGCAGCCGGTGAGCGACAGGATATAGCGAAAGATCAGTTCTCCTTCGCGGCCCGCGTCGGTGGCGCAGATCAGCCCATCCGCCGCGCGGAACAGCCGTTTGACGACCGCCAACTGTTGCCGCGCACCCCTTGTCGCCCCGCGGCTTCAACTGGAATTTCTGGGGGACGAACGGCAGCGTGTCCAAGGACCATTTCTTCAGTGACGGGTCGTAGTCGGCGGGCTCCTTCAACTCGACGAGGTGGCCCAAGGCCCAGGTCACTTGATAACCGCCTCCCTCGAAATAGCCGTCGCGGCGCGAGGTAGCTTTCAGAAAGGAAGCCAAGTCACGGGCCACGGATGGTTTTTCTGCCAGGACAACCTTCACATGTCACCCATCCATTCTGACGGAAGTGCCGGGAGCATTCTTCGCAGCCGTAGTTATTTCTGAACTCTTGGTCGGAAGTCCACGATACTCACGTGTTTGGCGAAGCCGTATCCGCAACACCACTCAAACATCCACTGATTGCTCGTCAACTGTGTGCCGGGTTGGGGTGCGCCATCAGGTGCAGCGATTTTGTTTCCGGGGTGTAGGAACGTTCGACACCGCCCGATGACAAACGATTCATTCAGCCATGATCAGATTTGCTCATTTGGCACTTCTTTGACGACGCGGAACCCCAAGTTATTCCCCGTTGCTTCTGGATCGTTTGAGCCGCGGACCGCGGCACGTTGCAAAGCAAGCCGTCATCCGAAACAGCCGCCACGGTAAACGTATCGGACAAGCTTCCGCGGCACCATCGGAATTGTCAACTTGCGACCTTGCCTAAACAGGCTGACGCTAATTTCGCTACCAGCGCTTTTTTCAATCAAATCATTCAGTTGCTTATCGTTTTCGATTGGCGTGTCGCCCACAGCCAGCAAAACATCGTCAGGCTGCAGGCCCGCTTGTTCCGCCACGCTGCCAGGTTCGGTTCCCACCACCCGTACCCCTGTGCCGTCTGCAAGTTTCAACTTCCGCCGCACGGCTTCAGCGACGACATTGACCCGAGCACCGAAGTATTCGGCGACTTCATGCTCTGTTGGTCCAAGTGGGTCGGCAGCAGACGCTGCGGGCGTCCGATTCGATTCGAACGCAGCGACTTCATGCTCTGTTGGTCCAAGTGGGTCGGCAGCAGGGCTCGAAGCATAATATTCCGGATCATAGCGATCCGAGCACCATTCCCAGATATTTCCATGCATATCGAACAGTCCAAAACTGTTTGGTCTGAATTCACCAACGGGGGCGATGCCTGCAAAGCCGTCATTGCCCTGAATGGTCGCATACCCGACTCGATTATTAAATGAGTCGCGGTAAGCGGCGTCTGGTATATTCGCTGCGTCGAGCAACGTTTCGGGATCCTGGCCGGTCCAGTAGCGACTGGTTGTTCGCGCACGCAACAGGCGTACTCCCATTCCGCCTCCGTTGGCAAACGGTAGGTGGCCTGCTCTTTCTCACTCAGCCACTCGCAAAACGCGACCGCGTCATTCCGACTGACAAGCGTTACCGGATGGTCATCCGACATAGAGAATGCATTTTGCCAGTTTTGAGCGTTTTCCAGGGTAGTCTGTACGGACTTAGTCGGGTTTAGCGTGCCACCACCGCTGCCTCGTCGCTCGGCATCGGTGATGTATTTCTCTGCTTCCACGAATTGACGAAACTGGCCTTTGGTGACCTCGGTGGCACCCATCAGAAAGGGCTTTGAGATCGTTACTTCGTGGATCGGATGTTCG
This sequence comes from Pirellulaceae bacterium, assembly GCA_963714715.1. Lineage (GTDB taxonomy): Bacteria > Planctomycetota > Planctomycetia > Pirellulales > Pirellulaceae > JBFJVZ01. The sequence goes on from CAVQPV010000070.1 coordinate 5,909, forward strand.
TTGCGGAATGAGTCTGCTTCTTCACCGTAGGCTGCCGCGATTCGTTCGGGTGTGCTACGGCCACCCATCATGAATCGGCCGGACGGAATTCTGACAAGTTGCATGCCGATGGAGTTGGTGAGCAGCGGTCGTCTGACAAGATCTTGGTATCGCTTTTCTTTTCGGAGAGGATTTATATCGCTGTCGCGTTCGATCCAAGACCAGTCGCAAAAGCCCTGCTGAATCGCTTTTTCCAGAGCGTCGATCGAGCTTGTCACGTATCGCTGCCGCGCGGCCTCCTCTTCCTCGTCCAGTTCCACACCGGAATTCTCCGAGGCAACTGCCTGGGCACACAGGCTATACGCGCACGCTACGTTATACAGCGCGGCTGGATCTTCGCCTGCTATTTCGTCCAGCCGAACCACCGATTCCGCCGCCGCTTCGTGTTCGCCACGGGATGCGAAATTCCTCACGCGCATCTCTAGCAATTGGGGTGCGGCGCTGGGGTGAGAAGCGGCGAACTCAAGGTCCTTGAGCACGGCTCGGCGGCTTTGCACAACGTCATGCCTTTGTCGGCGATGATTCTAATGTGCTCAAAATCCTCCGCATTGCCTTTCGCTTTGTCCATCACTTCGAGAATCTGGGAGACCAACTGGCGCGTCGCGTCGTAGTCACCTTCTTTGGAAGCTATCTCTGCAAGCCCGGCCATGGAGAAAATGCGTGCGATCGGGTTACGAGTGAACTCAACACCTTTTTGGAGGTGTTTGCGTGCCACGGCTGTCTGTTCCGCCGTGAATCCGGCCACTATCTGCAACAAAATCAGTCCCGACCGTTCATACGCGGTCGCCACGATCTGCTTGGCGGCCGGATTTAATTCACTCAGTCGGTTGGCAACCTCGTGGTAGCGTTCGACGTACTCCAAAGTGGTCTGGGTTTCTTTTAGTTGGCTACTCACTTGAGCCAGTTCGTAGTACACGTCCAGCAAACCGTCAAGCTGGTGAGGCTTCAATGTGTCTATCGCGCACGGCTTTGCTGCCAGGTCGTCTGCCTTGTCAAAATACTCTTTCGCTTTGGCGGCATCACCTGTATCGAGGCATGATTGAGCGAACCGCGTGTACAGGTCCCCTACGCGCTGCGCGGCTGGCGGGATCTGCTGTCTGCTTCGGATCCATTGCTGCAAACGCATCGACTGCTCGTCCATCAGTGGCGCTGTGCCCCGATGAATCCATCCCGCAACAGGCAAGCGTCGCCGAGCTTGCGATATGTCTGAGCAAGTTTGCGTTGCAGCATTTGGTTGCCAGGATCTGCTTCGGCAAGATCCTGATATCGAAAGAGCGCCTCCTGGTACGCCCATGAGGCCCAACCCGATTGCGCAGGAGATAAAGCTGAAGTCCCCTTGCAGTTCCCTCATCTCGGCAACATCGCGAATTCGTTCGGCGTTGTTGGGATCCGCGAATTCTTGCTCCCGCACGATCCACGCCATTTCCGACAGGTATTCCATCGATTTGGGCAGGTTCGTGAGTTCACGGTTCAGTATGGAAAGTTTTCGGCAAGCCGTTGCGACATCACGCTTCACAACAACATCAGCAGGGTCATAGGTCCGCAGGATCTTGAGGGCTTTCTCGTACAGCGATTCTGCACCGAGCAGGTTTCGTTGTTGGAAATCGGCATCGCCCAACCTGAGATACGTCAGTGCGACGTCGCGACTTTCCGCGGGCTCAGAATCTTGCAGTTCTTCGAACAGACCGAGCGCGGTTTGAAACCGGCTGATCGCCGCCTCGGAATCCCGATTGGCCAGTAACCCGTCGCCGACACTGCGATGCGATGTTGCCAGACGACGCTTGTGCTGAGGGCTGTGGTCGGAATCGAATATTGATTGCGCTGTGTTGTGTGCCTTTTCGTAATAGCTCAGGGCCGCCGCCGGGTCGCCACCGGTAATGCTGCCTGCGCCCAGTTTCGCATAGGCATCAAACAGTGTGGTTTTCAGCTGCTCATTTTCGGGATCTTGGTTGCACAGATTTTCCAGAATCTTCGCCGCTTCACGGAATTCATCTTGCGCTGCGGACGAGCGGCCCAAAAGCAGATAAGTTTCTCCCATCCTCAAGCGGGCCGTGGCCATACTGTGATCGGCAGCCTCATCGGCACGGGCGTTTGCCTTACGCGATAGCTTCTGCAACCCCGTCATGGCAGTATCAAGAAGCTTCCGCTTCAGTGCGTAGGTGTTGGCGTCTTTGAGTTGTTCCTGAACTTCGACGACCAGCGTATTGAGCGATTGGAGCGCGAGATCGCGTTGTTCGTTGGCGACCAACGCACTTTTTTCCGCTCGCTTCCTTGCCTGATCCGCGTTCGCTTTCGCGTCCACCGCCACAGTTTCTGCGTCGACTGCGGCAATCGTTGCGGCTTCGGCTTTTCGCATTGCGCGGTAGGCGAACATCGACGCCGCGACCGCCAGTGCCGCGAACGAGGCAGCCGCCATTGCTCGCCAGCGCAGTCGCCTGGCGGCGGATTCCGCTTCGGCAGCACGATTTCTTTCGGCTTCCGCGCGGCGGTATTCTTCCTGGCGACGCTTTTCCGCTTCTTCTGCAAGACTGCGCGCCATCTCCAGGTCTCGCTGTTGCCGTAACTCAGCTTCCTGCTTGGCGCGGTCGCGGCTCGCGGTACTCGCTGCGAGGAAACTGGCGGCATTGGATAGAATCCGCAGCTCATCGGCGTGAGCCTGCGCCGATTCCTCTGCTGCAGCAAGACGCGATCCCGTGTACAGAAACGAGGGATCGTGTTCGTGGTGAATCCACTCTTCGGACGCATCAATCAACTGCTGTTTTGCCTTGAGACCTTCGCGATCGGCGTCAATCCATTGGCGGAGTTGCTTCCAACCGCGAATCAAAGCCTCGTGGGCGACTTCAACCTGAGGCGGTTCCCCGGGCGCGGACATGCTGCTTACGGTGATCAGACGTGCCTTGGCCAGCTTCTGGAGAACGGATGTAACGGCCTCGGAGTCGCCCAGATAGTCGACGGAGACACGTCGCCGCGTATCTTCGGTTCCTTCACCGGGCGAGGTCAGCATGAGCAGGATCTGTTGGCAGGCATCCCGCTCCTCTTCCGATCTGAATCCTTCCACATAAAGACGATTGGCACGTTCCTCTAACGCGCTTCCAGTTCGCCCATCTCGCGGTAAGCCTGCACCGTCAGCCGTCGACCTTTTCGCCGCTCCCAAAGCATCAACAACGTGTGCTGCAACAGCGGTAAAGACCCGGCGGGCTGGTCGCGCATGTCCTGAATCAACATTTCAGTCAATCCGGGTTCCAGTTCGAGACCGCACATGTGGGCCGGTTCCTCGATCGCGATCCGCAATTCGTCGGCTCCGAGTGGAGGCACCAACTCATGCTGGTCCGAGATTGCGTTGGCCAGTCTCGGATAGTTCGCACACTTTCCATAGAAGTCTGCTCGCATCGTCAGCACGACGATGGTCTTTCCGCCCGCAACTCCCGAGGCATAAACCAAGTTGTCGATCAACGCCTTGCGGTCTTTTTCATTGGAGCACTGCGTGAAGACCTCTTCAAACTGGTCGACCGTAACGATGAAACGACGCTCATCGGGGCTGTCGTGCAACGCTGTGGCGATCGTATGGTGCAAACGTCGCTCGTCGGCCAGCAGTTGATCGGCGAACGCAAGCGGATCATTCACCAACTCTTTTGTGGTTGGTTCGTTCCACAAGGCACCTGCAAGTTCAACATGCGGTTCGGCTCCCGGACGAAACACCACCACGGGCCAGTCTTCACGCCGGCTTTGAATAGCAGGAATCAGTCCAGCGAGTGCGAGTGACGACTTGCCGCTACCGGATGCCCCCACCACACCAAGAAATCTGACTTCCGCCGGTGTGCCAAAGCCCTCACCCAGCTTCGCTAGCAGCCACCCCACCTGCGCATCCCGCCCGAAAAAGAAGCGAGCGTGTTCTGCGCGAAACGCCTCCAAACCACGGTAAGGACATTCCCCCTCATACAAGGCTTCGCCTGGCGCACGCCCCGGAGCGACTCCTCGAATTCCACTCTTGAGTCGGTGGAAGGCGACTTCGTCATCCAGCGTGGTCGAAAATTCGACCCACGTCGCTGAGACCAGAAACGAAGGAAGATGGCTGCGCTCGCGGCGCTGGCCACCAGGTAGCAAAACCGGAATCACGCGGAAGCGACGCTTAGCATCGTGGACGCGGCGGTTGATGGCCGCCTGCATTTCTTCGTTCTGCCACGGACCGAATCCACTGGGACCGACGAACACAACACAAGAGTCGGATTGGCTGAGAGCCTCTTCGATCGCCGGCTGCCAAGTCTCTCCGGGAATCAGATGCCATTTGTCCAACCAGCAGGAGAAACCTTCTCGCTCCAAGCGGCTTGCCAACTCCTCAACAGCGGGTTTGTCACTGCTGTTGTGGGAAAGGAACGCGTCGAAGTTGGAAGCATTCACATCGCGACCATCGTGCCATCAAGAGTCGGTCACTCCGTATTATATCAATATTGCGACATTCTATCAATATAGCGACCGGCCACCTCAAAAGTCAAAAGCTACGTTGTCCTAAAGAGGATTTCCTGACGACAATGCACCGATTGATTTGTGTCGATACCAAAAACATCCTGGGCCGTAGATGCGTCTGCAGCGATCAGTCAGAATGGATCGAGACTCACTGAATCGATCTCTTCTCCGGATGCGGAGCTTCGCCATGTCTTTGGCCCTTAAGTTTCTTGCTCTTTGTCTGCTGATTGGCACGGGGCCGGCTTTCGCAGCCGAGCAGAATCCTCAGCAGCAGGCCCGACAGATACTTGCCGCAACTGGAACCGACGGCGGACTCGTCGTGCACGTCGGTTGTGGTGACGGGCAACTGACTGCGGCACTGAAGGCAGGCGATGGCTTTCTTGTACACGGGCTCGATGTTGATCCGAAGTCTGTCGACGCGGCCCGACAGCACGTTCGCGAACTCGGTGAGTACGGCAGCGTTTCGATCGACGTGCTTTCAGGGTCCCGACTGCCTTACGCTGAAAACATGGTCAACCTGCTTGTCTCCGAAGACCTCGGCAAGATTACTCAAAGCGAAGTGCTGCGAGTACTCGTGCCCAAGGGCGTCGCTTACGTCAAAGAGGGCGGCGAATGGACAAAGGTCGTCAAGCCGTGGCCCGCCGACATGGATCAATGGACGCACTTTCTGCATGGACCCGATAACAACGCCGTCTCTCACGATGCGCACGTTGGACCGCCGCGTCACATCCGCTGGAAGGGACTGCCCAAGTTCGCTCGCGCCACGAACAACTCGCCAGTCTCAGTGCCTGCGTCACCGCCGGCGGGCGAATGTTCTACATCGTTGACGAAACACCACGAGCCGACATTCGCTTGGAGTCGAGTTGGTTTCTGGTCGCCCGTGACGCGTTTAATGGGGTGATCCTTTGGAAGAAACCACTCGATTCGTGGGCCGATCAACTTCGCAGATTCCGCAGTGGGCCAGCTCATTTGCCGTTCCGGCTGGTGGCCGATGAACAGCGTGTGTTTGTCACGCTCGGCATTCAGCGCCCGGTGACGATTCTTGATGCGGCCACCGGCGAGGAACGACAGACGATCGGGCAATCCGACTACGCCAAACAGATCATCCACGAAGGCGAGTCGCTGGCATTGCTAACGGATGCCTACATGAATCGCACCCAAGAGATCGACGCCGCCCGCCGACGAGGCGAGTACATCGCTCGACAGTGCCAAATCAAACGCGTTGACCTCGAAACGGGAAAATTGGCATGGGAAGCCAAGGTGGACGAGCTCGTGTTCCCGTGCATGGCCCTGGATGACGGTCGCCTGTTCTACCAAACGCCGACCCAATTGGGTTGTCTCGATTTCGCCGATGGACAAACGCTGTGGACCACGGACTTTGCGATGTCGCTGCCGATCGCCGCCGGCAAAGCCAGAACCGGTGAACTGCAGTGGGAGGCGCCAACGCTGGTCGTCAACAACGATCTGGTCATGGTCTCGGACTTCAACAACGTGCGGGCATTTGCAGTCGCGGACGGCAAACCGGTTTGGTCGGGCGACTCTTCCAAGGGGTACAACGCCCCGGCCGACGTGCTCGTGATTGACAATCTTGTTTGGACGAAAGGCAAAGGCTCCGCGCGCACCGGTCTCGACCTGAAAACAGGCAACGCTCTGCAGAGCTTCACGCCGGCCAAACCGTACATGCATCCTCGCTGCTACCGCAACAAAGCGACCGATCGCTATCTGCTGCTCGGTGAGATGGGGGTCCAGTTCATCGACGTCAAGACGGGTGAAGTTTGGAACAACGACTGGATTCGCGGCACCTGCCAGTACGGCGTGATGCCGGCCAACGGATTGCTCTATGTCACACCCGACTCGTGTGCCTGCAACATGAAAACCAAACTCGCAGGCCTGTACGCCTTGGCTTCGCAACGACCAGGCGAAACGCTGCCAATCCCCGATCACAAACGGTTGCAGAAAGGCCCCGCCTACGGAGAAACGACTGCGACGGCCGAGAGAGCCTCGACGGACTGGCCGACTTATCGTCATGACGCCCGTCGCAGCGGCATCACCAGCACCCCTGTGCCACCGGAGCTGACGCAGTCTTGGCAGGCAAACATCGGTGGCAAGTTGACCAGCCCCGTCGTCGCGGGCGGCAAAGTATTCGTCGCCTCCGTCGATACGCATTCGCTACACGCGATTGACTCGCGACGTGGCAAAGAGGTTTGGAGTTTTACCACGGGAGGTCGCATCGACTCACCACCGACGATCCACCAAGGACTCGTGCTGTTCGGTTCGGCGGACGGCCGCGTGTACGCTGTTCGAGCCTCCGATGGCCGGCTGGTCTGGAAGTTCACCGCGGCGGTGGAAGATCGTCGCTGTTTTTCCAACGGCCAACTCGAGTCGGTGTGGCCCGTTCACGGCAGCGTGCTCGTGGCCCGCGACGTGCTCACCGTGACGGCTGGACGCTCTTCCTACTTGGACGGCGGAATTCGAGTCTATCAACTCAATCCGCAGACCGGTGCCGTGCTTCATCAGCAGACGATCTTCAGCCCCGATCCCGAAACGGGGAAGCAACCGGTCGACCCGAATCAGAGAGACGTGCACGGCGTACTGAGCGACGTGTTGCTGACCAGCGGCGACGACATCTACATGCGGCACATGAAGCTGGATCTTCAGTCAGGCAGCGAGGCAGAGACCGGCGTGCACCTGTTCTCGCCAATCGGCCTACTCGACGACACCTGGTGGCATCGCGCTTATTGGACGATCAACGACGAATTCACTTCGCACTGGAGTGGTTGGTGGAAGGTCGGCAATAGCGCCCCGTCGGGACGCATTCTTTCTCACGACGATGACTTTGTGTTCGGCTTTGGACGCAGCCAGTACATTGGCGGCAACACGGGCCAGTGGCGGGGCGGCGAACACTACCAGCTTTTCTCACTCGATCGTCACGGCACGACTCCCGCCGCTGAGCCCAAGAACCGCCGCGGTCAAGGCAAGCCGGCTGTGTTGAAGTACCACTGGACGCAGCGCGTCCCCTTGCTGGTCAAGGCGCTCGTCGTCACGGACGAAAACATCTTCATCGCCGGCCCACCCGATGTCGTCAAGACCGAGGAGATCAGCGGTGACGGTGCACTCGAGTTGAGCAACCCGCAGGAGGTCCTGGACGCGTGGAACGGCAAGAAGGGCGGAATGCTGTGGGCCGTCTCCCGCGATGATGGCAGCAAACAGGCTGCTTACGAACTTGAATCTCCCCCTGTCTTCGACGGCATGGCAGCCGCACAGGGAAGCTTGTATCTGTCGACAGCAGACGGGCGCGTGCTTTGCTACAGCGGAAAGTGAGGCGAGATTGTGCGAACAGATTCACCACGTCGCGTCGATTGCGACGCGATTTATCGGCCGCTCTGATTGTCGCTTTCACTGCGCTGTGAGTTGCGTTCGATTCAGCGGATTACTGCCGTTCTTGCGGGGAGATTTTTTTCTCAGCAACGCCGCCGCGCATCAGTTCGGGAGCCGTTACCCCCATCGATACATAGACCGACATGAATTTATCGACCGACATTTTCACCTGCTCGACCGATTCGACCGGCATGAACAGCAAGCCGCCGCCGATCGGTACCGGAGACTGCGGCACCAAGACGATCAGATAGTCCCGATCGTTGATGCTGATTCTTTCCGGCGTCGGCAGCAGCGCCAGCACGCCAACGCCCCCTGTTTCGCCAAACGTGCAGTACACGACGCTCATGCCTTTTAGTTGCTCGTCACCGCCTTTGTCGAGCATGTCGACGAGTTGTTTTGACGTGTCGTAGACTTTGCCGACCAACGGCACGCGATCGAATACCGCTTGAGTCATTGCACTAATCAAACCTCGCATTCCTGATTCAACCAGGAACCCCAACACCAGCGTGCCAACCACCACGCCAATCCAGCCAAGCAGGTACGCTACCTTGGGATCGGTGACAAAATTGAGACCGATCTTGCTGAGCAAGTCACCCAGCAACGTATTGGGTCCCACCAGCCCTGCCAAGAAACCAAGAAACCAGGTGACTGCGACAACCGTGATTACCAACGGCAACACCGCAAACACACCGGCCACAAAGTAGCGAGCCAGTCGCTTCCAGATTCCGGAGTCTTGAATATTCATTTCTTCCTTGCTTTGTTGACTGCCGAGGCAAATGGGCAGCAAAGTAGGTGATCGAATCGAGACGAGTATGGCAGCTTGCCTGACCGGCGGCAAAGGCGCCAGGACTCAAATCAGTTCACGAATCGGTTCACCATTTTCCTGAATCATGATCCGTGGCCGTTTACGGCTCAACCGCCAGATCCTGAAATTGACTCCGCTGCGGATGGCTAGGTCGTGGCTTGCTGCCAAGTCCTATCTGACCGTCGAAACGTCCAGCAATGGCAGCATGACTGAAAGCACAATGCCGGCGACAACGACGCCCATGCAGAGAATGATGACCGGCTCAAAGGCCACCACGAGGCGTTTGATTTTGCGGGCGCCTTCCTGTTCGTAGAACGTGCCGACGTCTTCCAGTACCGCGCCGACTCGTCCGGTACGCTCTCCGGTGGCCATCATCTGAGTCGCCTCAGGCGGCAAGAAATCGGCTTCGGACATGGCAGAAGAGGCCGGCAATCCATCGATCAGATCGCTCTCCATGCGCCCGAGCAAGTCTCGCCAATAGAGGTCGACGGTGGTGTTACGCGTGAGTCGAACAGCTTGCAGCAGCGGGACGCCGCCACGGACCATGGCTGCCAAGGTCCGCAAGTTCCTGCCAGCAATCAAGGGCCGATACGCATCTCGAATCAACGGGCCGAACATCAGCAAGCGACCGATCGGTCCACGGATCACGCGGTGATGGCGCAGCATGAACATGGAAACAACGACGCCGACCATCGCGGGAACCAAAAGCATCCAATACTGACGGCCAAAATCACCAAAGGAAAGCAGTGCTTGGGTTGCCGGCGGCACCGGTCGCCCCATCGACGCGAACACCTTGCTGAACTGCGGCAGGACGCCCAAAATCAATGCCGTCATCACGACAAGCGATGCTGAGATCAGGATCATTGGATAGATCAGGGCACTCAAAATGGCGCCGCGCATTTCCAGCTCACTTCGCATCCGCTGACACGCGTTGCCCAGTGTCTCAGGCACATCACCGGTAGCTTCGGCGGCTGCCAGCATGGGAGCGAGTGTCTTGGGAAAGAATTCACCGTACATGGCCACCGCAGCCGAAAACGTGCTTCCGCTGTTGACACTTCGATGAATCTGCTCGAGGGATTGCGCCAGGCGTTTGTCGACGCAGTGAAAGGCCACGTTCTCAAGTGCATCCGCCAACTCGACGCCGTTTTGACTCATCACAGCCAACTGGTTCAGCGCCAACAAAACTTTCGTGCTGGACACCGGAAGTAGTCCGCGCGTCTGGGCAGATGATTTGACCAGGGGAAGTCGAGTCGGCTGGTCAACAACTGCTGGACTAGCGCCCACGGAAGCGGGTGGAGCGAAGACGTCCTGATTGGATGTGGGATCGTACGGCGCGTAGGCAGGAATCATAGTCGGTCCTCGATCTGCTCGGCCTCGATACCGTCCGGCTAATCGCTCAGCGCAACGCGCCCGACCTCCTCCAAACTGGTGACCCCAGCCTCAGCCAAACGCAGCCCCTCGCTCAACAACGTCGGGCCCTTGTGAACTGCCCGCAATTGGTCCAAATCGGATTCCGAATTGATCAGCGAGCGGATTTCCGCGGTGCACTCAAATAACTCGTAAATACCACTGCGGCCGCGGTACCCGGACTCATAGCATTGCGAACAACCGCGACTGCGTGCGAACGCGTGACGCACATCGCCTTGATAATGCAGTTCGTTCAGAACGGTCGCCGAAGGGTAATAAGTCTCACGGCAATCGGTACATAGATTCCGCAGCAGTCGCTGGGCCACCACGCCGACCAGTGACGCGGCGATCTTGAAACGTTCGATGCCCATGTCGACCAATCGCGTGATCGCAGACGCGCTATCGTTGGTGTGCAGGGTGCTGAGGACCAAGTGGCCGGTGAGCGCGGCCTGGATCGCGGTTTCAGCTGTTTCGCGGTCGCGGATTTCGCCGACCATGATCACATCGGGGTCTTGCCGCAGGATACTGCGCAGTGCCTGCGCGAAGGTCATCCCGCTTTCGTGTTGCACCTGGACTTGGTTGATCAACTCCAGCTGGTATTCGACTGGGTCCTCGACCGTGATCATGTTGCGTTCAATACCCTTGATCAGTTCGATGGCAGAATAAAGGGTCGTCGTTTTGCCGCTACCGGTGGGACCGGTCACCAAGACCAATCCGTGTGGGCGACCCAACATGCGGCGAACGGTCGCGAGTGATCCGTTTGGCAAACCCAAACGGTTCAAGTCAAACGTGACACTTTGCCGGTCGAGCACGCGCATCACGACTTTCTCGCCCAACACGGTCGGCAGCGTGCTGACACGCAGGTCGACATCGCGGCGATTGATGCGAACATGAAATCGGCCGTCTTGCGGTTGACGGTGCTCGGCAATGTCCAGCTTTGCCATCACCTTGATACGAGAAACGATCGCGGGGTGAAGATCCTTTCGTGGTTTCATCACTTCGCGAAGCGAGCCGTCGATGCGAAATCTCACCGACGTATTCTTTTGTCCTGCTTCGATGTGAATATCACTGGCACCTTGGCGAACCGCTTGAATGATCGCGTAATTGACCAGGTTGATGACGGGACTGCCCTCGGCCAGTTGCTGGGCGCCGTGGAAATCCAAATCGATCGCTTCGGATTCCAACTCCAGCTGTTCGACGTCCAGGTCCGCCGTGACAGAATCGACTGCGAAGTCTTCTTCGTAACATCGCGGCAACAGCCGTTCGATGCCCGACTCCAGAGTGAAGACCGGACGGATTCGACATCCGCTCAGCCGGGCCAAGGTATCGATCGCCGCCAGGTCTTGGGGATCCGCCATCGCCACGGTCAATTCATTCCGCACTCGCATCAGCGGCAGCACGTGAAGCCGTTCGGCGTACTCACGCGGAATCAAGCGAACCGCCAACGGGTCGATCAGACCTTCACGCAGACGGACGCCCTCGACGCCAAGTTGCTCGCCGAGCAGCGGCAGCAAGTCAGCTTCGTTGACCAATCCGAGTTCCGCGACGACTTCGCCCAGCCGCTTGAAAGTCTTGCGATTTGCTCGCCGCGCGATTGGGCGCCAGCGATCATCCGTTCTTCCTCGGCCGCGATGGTGTCAGCGCCGTTTCCAGCTGGTCTTCGCGGATCAAGCCGGCTTCGACCAGGCGTTGACCAAGTGGCTTGGCGGCCTTCTTTACGGTGCACTGCGTGCACGGGTTGCACGACACGCGGGATCGCGCTGGCGTCAGCATCAATTTGCAACGTGTGACTCATCTTGCTCTTTTCTTTCGCCGCGCGACCTGTTTAGGCAAAACTTCCCAAAGCGGCTTCGAGACTCTCGAATTGCTGGACGCTGGCTCCGACCGAGGTGATCCTCAACAGGTCACCACATAACTCGCCGACGTTGCATAAACGAACGCATCCTCCGCGTCGGCAGCACTCTTCATCCAAGCTGAGCATCCATTCCAAACCAGCGCCGTCGATCAACGCTGTCTCGCAAAGATCGATCACAACCGAGGGCACGCCAACGCTGATTGATTGGCGAATCTGTTCATCCAGTTCCTCGACCGTGTCGTGCCGTAAGTGGACCGCTCGGGACGAAGCACGGCGATCGATCCGTGACGTTCTAGCACCGTCATGACTTCCCCCTGTGATTGCCTTCGCTGTTAGATGGCTGACCGTGATTCGCCGCCGATTGGCAGCATCAAGGTAAAGCTGGAGCCTTCGCCAACGTTGCTTTCCAATTCCAAATCGCCGCCGTGGATTCGGGCGACTTCGCGGGCAAATGCCAGTCCCAATCCGTTGCCGCGTTCTTGCGACTCCAGCGGCTTCCTGACCGCGGTAGAACTGTTGGAAGACCTTTTCCCTTTCCTCCGCGGGAATCCCCAATCCGTTATCTTGGATCTCGATTCGGATCTGTTGGTCCTCCACGCCGCAGCGAACAGTGATTTCACCGGCGGCGGGAGTGTACTTGATGGCGTTGCCGACCAAATTGACCAAGGCGGCTTGAAGTTTGTCGCGGTCGCCGAAGACCGTTGGCAACTTTGGCGAGAAGTCGGTCAACAGTTTGTGGCCCTTTTGCTCCGCCTGTGCCAGCAGATGATCGGTGGCGTACTGGACGATCGGCAGGACTTCTAATTCGTGGCGATGAGCAATCATGGACCCGGCTTGCATCTGTCCGACGGTCAGCAGTTGATCGACCAGACGCCCCAAGCGATGCGCCTCGGAGACGATGATGTTGCAAAACTCCTTTTGCCGTTCGATTTCCAGATCGTCTTCCTCTTGCAGTGCCTCGGCGTAGGCATGCAAGTTATTCAGCGGCGTGCGTAATTCGTGCGTCGCCGTCATCAGAAATTGATCTCGCGCCTGAATTGCCTTTTCTTGCTGCGTCACATCGTTCACGATCCAGGCCAGACCTTCTCCGTCGCCGCTGCGACCGTCCAATCGCGAACGCGTGATTCGCAGGTGATGCGGAACGTGACCCAATGCGTGACGTCGCGGCGCTGATGAACCATGCGAACATCGCTCAACAACTGTGCCAGGGCCTTGCTGCGCTGATTCGTCACTGGGATTTCGCAACCCAATCAACTCTGGTAGGTCGCGACCGACGTGATTGGCTTCTTCGCTTAACCCAAACAGTCCGCAAGCCGTGGGACTCAGGAAGCGAATGCGGCCATCGGTATCGGTGATCAGCCAGGAAACCGGCAAGCCTCGCATGGCACGAGCCAAGGTGACCACTTCATGGTCCAGTGCGGCGGCGGCAGCGGGTCGCTGATACACTTGTCAGACTGCTTGGAAACCTCCGCCAATAATTCGTTCCATCCTTCCGTGATGCTGTCGGAGCCGATGATCGGTCGAACGGCTTTCCAGCGACTGGGTTCTCCCGTGACTCGCCGCAGTTCTGTTTCGATCACGCGAAGCGTGCGGCCGCTTCGCATCGCCAGCATGCCACCCAGCGCAGAAGCGGCAATCGTCGCGATCCACATCAAAGCATGAAAGTCTTTGTCCGGCACGGCGAGTGCTGCGGTCGCGCAGATCAGATTGGTCAACGCAATCACGATGAAGACGAAACCGACGCGCGTCGTCAACAAAGGCTTGTGCCGGCGTCTGGAGTGGGTGACCGATTCAATGTCTTGCGGCTCGCTCGTTCCGGCAGCCTCCGACAGCATCTCTTCGATCCCATCGATCGATGCGGTGTCCAAGTCATCCGCAGAGCGCACGTGGAGGCAACAAGAGTGTCGAGTCACCCATGGATGTGGGCCTCGAGCGTCGTCGGCAGTGGCGGCGGTCCCAACGATGGGAGTGGCGAGATCGCCGACGGGCGCGAACTGCGGATTCCGCGTGCATTCGCCCGTGGTGCTTTCGCCCACCGCGTTTTCGCTGATCGTACGCGAAATCAAATCGCTCAGTTTTCGCGGGCTGAACGGTTTGTGCATGATCGCGGTCAGCCGGAAACGTTTTTTCAGATCCTCGGTGTCCAGTTCCAGTCCTTTGGCGGTGCAGAGGATGGTGTTCGGACGCTGGAAATTCTCCAGTGCTTCCAGTCGTTGCAGTAGTTCCAATCCGGAACAAACGGGCATCTGCAGGTCGGTGACCAGGAAATCGATATCACCTTGCAGCAAACGGAGGAACCCTTCCTCGCCGTTGCTTGCGGTCTCGGAGTTGAACCCGGATTTAGCGACCGTGTAGTGCAAAACGCGACGAAAGACGGGGTCGTCTTCGACAATCAGTATGGTCGGTGGTTTAGACATGCGATGCCGTCCGCTGAAAGGGTCGATGTTACTAGTCAACTCGATTGAAACTATTTTGGCGACCTGTTCCCCGAAGATCTGCTTGGCCGCTTGCGAAGACCCTGCTGAAGTCTTGTCGATGCAAATCAAAAGCTTGGTCCGGGCGATGAACCAAGCTTCTGCGATCGAATCGAGTTTGCGATCGGGTGGATTACCAGTCGGCGCCTAGAGTGCCGGCAGCAACATTCAGCTTCAAGCTGCCGTTGACCGGCTTGTAGGCCCAGCCAGCGTCTTCGTTCGTGTCGGGAGCAACGGCAATTGCCGCGTCGGTGTCCGGGTCGTAATAGACCTTGTCGTTGCCTCGAGCGGTTCCAATGTTCGGTGATGGAAAGGGACCGTTAAGCATCGTAGCTCATCGCGGTGACCAAGTCGCCGGATGCTGGATACGTTCCGTTCTGAGCTCGGTGCATCTCGATCGCATTGCGCAGAATGCCCAACTGTTGGCGGGTGGTGTTTTCTTCAGCAGTCGATGCGGTGTCAAACATCCGTGGTGCAGCGACAGCCGCGATGATGCCGAGGATCAAGATCACGATAACCATCTCGATCAACGAGAAGCCTTTTCGCAGTTGGCGATTCATTCGTTCAGCCCTTAACGTTCAATTACTCGGGGAGGTTTATCGCGAGCCCGTGTGTGCGTCGCGATCAGTCAGCAAACTCACAGCGCACCTCTCTCCATCAAGCGAGAGGACCTGGACCGATCTGCAGTCAAACCTACGGCGCCTTAACCTGGAAGAATCGCGTCGCTGCGATTTTTTCACTCTTTTTGCCCACTCGATTGGGGGAACCGTTTCGGCACAGATCGCACAATCGGATCAACGGGATAGCTCAAGTCGCCCATGGCTTCGTTGTTGGCAACATCAAGTGTTGCTCTGGTGGCAACATGCTCGTTGATTTCGCTCACCGTGACGTCAACTCCGCGAACAGACACGTACTTCCAATCGTTCGCGAATGCGTGGCAATTTGCTGGGGATCACCGACATGGACCACAGGATTGGTCGTCTGTGGCACGCGTTCTGCGTTGCCCTCAACGCACCTGAAACTCGTCATGTATCCGTCAACTGCGAGGCATTGCGTTGAACCATCATCACTCCAAGACCACGCTGATCGATCGAATCGAACGGTCCACCGCCGCCCGGTTTGGATCGTTCTCTTTGCCGCGATCCTCGTTCTCTCGGCCGGAGTCTCTTCGGCCCAAGCACCACCGTCTCGCCAGTAGCCGATGGCGGCGAGCCCGCAACGACGATCGTCCAGTACGACGGCAGGCAACAACAGTTACCCATTGCGGCCCAAGACGAACCGGAAGCCGCAGCGGCAGCCGAGGCACGTCGAGAACAGATTCGCAAGCTTCACAGTGGCCGACCAAAATATGCGATGGTCGTGGCGGACCTGGCGAACTTTGATGCCGACGCAGCACCCGATGGCTGGAGAGCCGAAGTGATGCTGTTGGACGCCAACGATCGTCCCGTGACCAAACGAGCCCACGCGACCTTTGAATTGATGCCGCGAATGCCGTCTGCCGATTACGTCGGCTACGTGAACGCCAAGTTGTCGCCGATTCGTTGGTCGATGCCCTTGACGTTTGACGATGGCGTGGCACGAGTCAAACTACCGTTGCGAAAGAAGCTGAAACCAGTTTTTGACCGGCACGTGACATTCTTGCCCGATCCAGGCTTGGGCACCAGCATGGGTGACAGCCGCCGCGTCGTGCTTGCGAAGATCCTTGGAAAGTTCTCGGTCTGCCTTCAGCCGCGACTGGCGATTCAACGTCGGCAGGCCCGAATCGGGAGAGCTCAAAGCACGGATTTCGGTGCCCACCGAAGGCGTTTTCGAGGCTGTGACGGCGGTACCGATGCGACCGTCGGTCTTAGTTGACACCAACTGGCCATATCGATAAGCTGCATCATTCAACATCGGTCAAGCTTTTGCCCGGGCCCAAAAAGTCCGGGCCGTTTTTTTATCCAGACATCACCATGAATCCGCAAGATATCCTTCGCTACGTTGATTCGCTTCATCGCGAGAAGAATATTGATACCGAGTTGGTGTTCTCAGCGATCGAAGCGGCATTGCAGACCGCTGCGAAACGGCAGTATGGCGAAGATGCCGATATCACCGTTCAACTTGATCGCGACAACGGGCGGATCATTGCCGTGTTGGATGGCGAGCCGCTGGGCGAAGACCAGATTGGGCGCATCGGGGCCCAGACTGCCAAACAAGTCATTATCCAGAAGGTCAAAGAGGCCGAGCGCGATGCGCTGATGACCGAGTATCGCGAGCAGATCGGCGATATCGTGGCCGGCATCATTGGTCGCGTTGACGGCGGCGTGGCGACTGTCAACTTAGGTAATGTCGAAGCGATCTTGCCTCGCAGTGAACAGATCATGGGCGAGACCTTGCACGCCAACGAACGTGTGCGGGCGGTCGTCTTTGAAGTTCGCGCGACGGGCAATCGAGTGCGAGTGGTGCTGAGCCGCACGCGGCCTCAACTGGTTCAGCGGCTTTTTGAGCAAGAGATTCCGGAGTTGAGCGAAGGCGTGATTACGATCAATTCGATCAGCCGCGAGCCCGGATATCGCAGCAAGGTGGCTGTCAGCAGCGAGGATAGCCAGGTCGATCCGATCGCCGTTTGTGTCGGTTATCGCGGCAGTCGGATCAAAGCGGTGCGCGAAGAATTGGCGGGCGAACACATCGACGTCGTGCGATTTAGCGATGACCCGGAGGTGCTGATCCCCAATGCCTTGCAACCAGCCGAAGTCGAACAGGTCTTGTTGTGCGACTTGATCGGCCGTGCGATCGTGCTCGTCCAAGAAGACCAGTTGTCGCTGGCGATCGGCCGCCGCGGTCAAAATGTTCGCTTGGCCAGCAAATTGTGTGGCTGGGACATCGAGATCATGACCAGCGGCGAACTGGAGGAACAGATCGAACGCGCCGTGATGGCGTTCAGTCAAATCGATGGGATGACCGAGGAGGTCGCTCAGTCGCTGGTCGAGCAAGGCTATTTGTCGTACGACGATCTTTCCGTGATTGAACCCGACGCCTTCCAGGAAATGAGCGGGTTTAGCATGGAGCAGGTGCAGACGATTGTGGATGTCGCCGAAGCCAGAGCCGAGGAAGCAGAGGAGGCTGCGGCTGAAGAACGCCGAGTGCGCCGCGAAAAAGAACGGGCAGAGCGTGATGCTCAAGAGAAACTGGCCGCCGAGGGAGGTGGCGAGGCCGAGGAAGCAACCGACGAGGCCCAGTCGACGACCGTCGAACGAGCGGCCGAAGAGACCCAGCCAGCAGCCGAAGAGACCCAGCCAGCGGCCGAAGAGACCCAGCCAGCGGCCGAAGGCCGAGCCAGCGGCCAGAGACCGAGCCAGCCAGCGAAAGCACCGAAACGGCTGAGCCAAGTGCCGACAGCAACTTCATCCGATGCTGCTGAGTCGCCCCCGTCGAGCGAAGCGGTCGGCGATACGAGCCCCAAAACAGCTGAAAATAAGCGCGGAATCTGAGCAAAACGCCCCAGTCGAGAGTGAACAGAGCAGTACGGACGACGCCGCCGCAAAAACCTGAACGCTCTGGCCGGCGAAAATTGACACGGAAAGTTGGATTCGCGACCTCTGCGAAACCAGACTTTTTCGCTATCTTAATGGGAACGGTGGATTTGGACTGGGCCGAAGCATGCCCGTCGCGTCCAATAGACACAACTCCCGAAGATGAATTCCCCGAAATGAATCCTCGCGCGAACCGTTCACTTGATCGTTCGCGACCGATGGAGGAAATAACGTATGTGACTTGAAACGCCCCCCTGAACCCAATGGCAATTGTCTGTAACAACAATCGCGTGAGATTGAATCATGTTTTCTAACCGCAATGGATCCTGACAACATGTCTCGCGTTATGCTTCTTGGGTTTCCGATTGAATTTGACAGGACATTTACCACGTGCCAGTACGTATTTACGCGCTCGCAAAAGATCTTAAGCTCGATAGCAAAGACCTCGTTGATATCGTCAAGAAAGCCGGCATCACGAGCAAAGGCTCTGCGCTGGCCAGTCTTACCGACGACGAAGCTCAGCGAGTGCGCGACCACATCGCCGGCTCCGGCAAAGCCGAGGAGCCTGTAGCGACCAAAGTCGCGTCAACAGCAGCCCCCGCCGCCGTTCGGGATGCTGTGCAGCCCGAGCGTAAGCCCATCGCAATCAAAGTCGGCCGCTCCGGCGGGCTCCGCAAACCGGGAGCTGCCAGCAAAGAAGGTTCCCGGCCACTCGTACGTGGCGGCGTCCCGTTACCGCCCCCCGCGCCAGAGCCGACCGTGCCCGTCGAGGAAGCGCCGCGCCACAGACTCCCGATGTGCGTGCTCGCCGGCAGCCAAACACGATGGCTTGGCCAGTCGCATGCCCAAACGTGGTTCAGAGGAAGGCGGGCCGGCGACTCCATTGACACCCGTCCGCAGCGACACCAGTGCCACCGGTAAGGTGCGTTCTTGGATCATGCCGGCGGCACCGCAGAGAAGCGTGGCGGCGATGCGGGTAAAGCGAAGCGACGTGAACCGCGTATCAAGGTCAAGATGGCGGCCTTGCCCGATGCGCCGGCACAAACACCAACGCGGCCCACACGAGGTGTCAAGGCGCAAAAGCCTGACATCAAACTCAGCAAGGATGTCATCGCCGGGCACAAGCAGGGGATGACGGCTCCGCTGGAGCAGTTGAAAGCCGAAGAGACGGACAGTAAGAAACAGGTTGGTAAACGAGGCGGCTCTGTCCGGCTTTACCGGCGAGAAGACACGTCGTGGTGGAGAGAAGGAAGGTTTCGAGAAGGACAAAGAGGACAAACCACGCAGAAAAAATTTGGCCGGCATGGCCAGCGCTCGGGCGGAACGCCAACGCGGCGGCAATCGACGCGGTGGCAGGCAGTTGGAACGGTCCTATCCGTCCCGAGATTCCAACCGCAGGACGTTGAAACGCAAAGGCACCAACACCGCCGCGCCGCGGAAAGACGCCGTCGTGCTGGAATTGCCCTGCACGGTTCGCAGTTTCTGTGAATCTGCCAGCGTACCGTTCGGCCAGGTGCTGCGAGTCCTGATGGGAATGCAGATGATGGTCAATATCAACTCGGAATTGGATTTAGAAACTGCCGAGGCGATTGCGGCTGAACTGGATCTGCAAGTCGAACTGAAGCAGTCAGAGACGCTGGAAGATGAACTGATCACGGAATTGGAGAGTCAGGAGGATGCACCAGAGTCGCTGGTGACACGTCCGCCCATCGTCACCTTCCTGGGACACGTCGACCACGGAAAAACCAGCTTGCTGGATTATCTGATCGGAATTGATGTGGTCAGCGGCGAAGCCGGTGGGATCACACAGCACATTCGGGCTTACGAAATCGACAAAGGACGGCCAGTCGATCACGTTTGTCGATACGCCCGGCCACGAGGCATTTACCGAAATGCGTGCCCGCGGTGCGAATGTCACCGACATTGCTGTGTTGGTGATTGCGGCCGATGACGGAATCATGCCGCAAACCGCAGAAGCGATCAGCCACGCCAAGGCCGCCGATGTGCCGATTATCGTTGCCTTGAACAAAATCGATCTCGAAGGCGTCGATATCAACCGTACGTTGACGCAGATGACCGAACACCAACTGACACCCAGCGAATGGGGCGGGGACGTCGAAGTTGTTCGCACCAGCGCCATCAAAGGCACGGGAATGGACGAGTTGTTGGAAACGATTCTGACAGTCGCTGAGTTGAACGAGTACGCCGCCAATCCCAATCGCGCGGCGATGGGTGTTTGCTTGGAGGCGGAACAACAGGGCGACCGCGGTGTGGTTGCCAAGCTGGTTGTCCAAAACGGCACGTTGAACCTTGGTGATGTGGTGGTTTGTGGACCTGCCCACGGTCGCGTCCGCGCGATGAGCGACACGCTGACCGGTGAAGCGTTGAAATCAGCCGGCCCGAGTACTCCGGTGAACTTGATGGGACTCGATCAAGCCCCTGGTGCTGGTGACCGCTTCCATGTCTTGGACGACATTGTGCAGGCTCGCGAGATCGCCGCCAGCCGCGCCGACGCGACCAGTCGCGAGAGCCTGTCGGGCATCACGACCAAAGTTTCGTTCGAGAACTTCCAAGAAATGTTGATGGACGGACGCTTGGGCCGAACCGAAGAAAGAGTCAAGTTGAACTTGATCATTCGCTCGGATGTCAAAGGTTCCTTGGAAGCGATCGACAAGGAACTTGCCAAATTTGATCATCCCGAAGTCGAGTTGCGAGTCCTGCAACGAAGTGTCGGCGGCGTGACGCTGGCCGATGTGACGCTCGCTTCCGCTTCCGACGCCGTGATCGTCGCCTTCAACGTCATTCCCGATGAACAGGCTCGCTCTCTGGCCGAGGAACGCAACGTTCAGATTCGTCGCTACGATGTAATTTACAAGCTGACCGATGACATCAAGGCGATGATCGAGGGACGCTTGAAGCCTGAAGAGCGAGTCGTCGAACTTGGACGCGCCGTGGTCAAACAGGTGTTCAGCATCAGTCGCGTCGGCACCATCGCCGGTTGCTATGTCTTGCAGGGCTCGATTCAGCGTGGCTGCCGCATCCGCGTCAACCGTGATGCCCGTACCATTGGCGATTATCCACTCGACTCGCTCAAGCGGATCAAGGAAGACGTCAAAGAGGTGCCTCGTGGCATGGAGTGTGGTATCCGCTTACATGGATTCAATGATGTCAAACAGGATGATGTGCTTGAGGCCTATCGCATCGAAGAGTTTGCGAGAACTTTAGACTGAGCTTTTGCCCGCACAAGAGCTCGCCCTCCTTTCTTGGTACGCTTTCACACGCAGATTGATCCGTGACTAGCCGTCGTTTGCTAAAGGCCGCTGAAGCGATCCGAGAGGTCGTGGCCTCGTCCATCTTGACCGAGATCCGCGACCCGCGCGTCAAAGACGTGACGGTGATTGGTGTGGAGGTGTCTCCCGACATGCGAGAAGCCAAGGTCTCCGTGAGCGTGATGGGTGACGAAAAAAAACAGAACTTGACGCTGCGCGGTTTGGAGAATTCGGCGGGATTTCTGCAGTCCAAGATCGCTCACCGAATCGAGTCTCGCTACACACCTAAGCTTCAATTTGAATTGAATAAAGGCATCCAGAATGCGATGGTCGTTGGCGAGTTATTGGAAAAGATTCGACGGGAACGCGGCGACGTCGAGACCGCGGGCCAGCGCGACCACGTCGATTCAGGCCTCGACCATGACGCTCCCAACAGCGACTTGGCTGACCCGGACTAGTAGTTGTTCGCCTTGATTGAACCGGCAATGGATTCAGCCTGCCGGGGCGTTCACGCTCGAATCGATTGATCATCGTCCTTCTGACACATTCCTTGGCAATTTTTTACCCACGACCTGCAACAAGATGGCTGCAAGCAACCGCGCAACATTAATTACCAAACTCCACACAGCTCTGAAAAAGAAATACGAGGTTCCGCCGGCTCAACCGACTCGCCCACTGTTGGAGCACATGTTGTACGCGTGCTTGCTGGAAGACGCGCCCTCCGATCTTGCTGACGAGGGACTTGCCAAGTGTGAGCAAGATTTTTTCGACTGGAACGAAGTGCGTGTGACCACCGTCAGTGAGTTGACCCAAGTGCTTTCGCGATTGCCGGATCCTGAAAAAGCCGCCACGCGTCTGAAGGGAAACTTGCAAGCGGTATTCGAGGAATTCTATACCTTCGATCTTGATCACATGAAGAAAGAGAATCTTGGTAAGGCGATCACCAAATTCCAGAAGATGCCGGCGATGACTCCGTTTGTGTTGAACTACACCGTTCAACATGGACTGGGCGGCCACGCGATTCCAATCGACTATTCAGCCATGGTGATCATGCTGTCGACCGGCATCGCAACGCAAGTTGAAGCACAGTCTGGCAAGGTACCCGGGCTAGAACGGGCCATCCCCAAAAACAAGGGGATCGAGTTCAGTGGCTTGCTGCATCAAGCCGCTGTGGCCCTGAACAAAGACCACAAGGACGCGAAGGCACGTGCGATGATGGATGCTGTCGAAAAAGGATCCAGTAAGCGAATGGACGATTGGCGGGCGGCAAAGCGAGCCGCGAAACGCCGTGCCGTGAAGAAGAGAACCGAAGAAAAAGAAGCCGCCAAGGCTGCCGCGGAAGCCGCCGCCAAGGCTGCCGTCGAAGCAGCAAAAATGCAAAAGAAGGCCGCCGCTGCCGCTGCGAAAAAGGCTGCCGAAAAAGCAGCGGCCAAGGCTGCCGGCAAGCACGCTCCCAAACCCGCGGCCAAGAGAACGGCCAGGAAGACCACGGTGGCCAAGCCCACACCCAAAACGAAGGACCGGAAAACCACGACGCCCGCAAAGACTTCCCCCAAGGCCACTGCTAAGAAGAAGGTCGCTGCCAAAAAGAAGGTCACTGCCAAGAAAGTGACCAAGAAGAAAGCAGCCGCCCGCCACCAAGAAAAAGGTGGCTGCCAAAAAGAACATCAAGAAAAAGACCGCCAGCAAACGGCAACCCACCAAAAAAGCTGCCAAGAAATCAAGCAACCGAAAACTCAGTAAGCGGAAACCACGCTAAACGTCTTTGCTTCAATAACCTCTAGAATTAAGTAGTCATGGCAGGTCACTCGAAATGGGCCAACATCCAGCACCGCAAGGGACGTGTGGATGCGGCTCGCGGAAAACTGTGGAGCAAATTAAGTAAGGCGATCATCGTGGCCGCGAAAGGTGGTGGCGGTGACCCCGCGGCGAATATCCGATTGCGAAAGGCAATCGATGATGCCAAAGCTGCCAGTATGCCCAAAGACAACATCCAGCGAGCCATCAAGCGGGGCACCGGTGAGTTGGACGGTGCCACCGTCGAAGAAGTCGTCTACGAGGGTTACGGTCCCGGCGGTGTGGCCGTGATGTGCGAAGCGCTCACCGACAATCGAAATCGCACCACTCCCGAACTGCGAGCGATTTTTTCCAAATCGGGTGGCGAGATCGGAAAAACTGGTTGCGTGTCGTATCTGTTTGAGCGGAAAGGCTTGTTTCTTTTCGACGCAGCCGACGAAGAAGCGATCACCGAAATCGCACTTGAGAACGGTGGTGAAGACGTTGAAGCAACTGACGATGGAAAAATCCAGGTGACGTGTGCACCGGATGACTATCAAGAACTATCGGAAGCTTTTCAGGCCGCCGAGAAGATCCCTGAGGTCAGCGAAATCACGCAGATTGCCATGACCAATGTCGACATCGACGCCGCAGCCGCCAAGGCAGCGATCCGATTGCTGGAGACGCTGGACGATCATGAGGACATTCAAAATGTCAGCACGAACCTGAACATTACCGACGAAATGCTGGATGACGATTAGCGGCCTGTTGATTTAGTGAGCCGCGACGCGTAAGCGGCCGGGCATACGTCATTGCCCGGTGCCTTACGGCGCCTTACGGCCCGCGGCTCACCCTTGCAATTCACATTTCGTTTAAATCAACAGCCTGTTAGCCGACTTTCCTGAGCTTCGCTTCGATACCGTCGCTCACCTGACTGCCAGCATCCGCTCCAGCGCGATCAGGCTCCACTTCGTTGTCTCCTCATCGACTTCGATCACGTTCACGAAGGCTCCGTCACGGAGGTTTTCCAGCGTCCAACAGAGGTGGGCCAAGTCGATTCGGTACATCGTTGCGCACATGCAGACGACCGGACTGAGGAAGTGGATTTCCTGTTCCGGATGTTCCGCTTTCAATCGATTGACCAAATGTAGCTCGGTGCCGATCGCCCACTTCGTTCCCGCCGGGCTACTGCGCACCGTCTCGATGATTTTGCCGGTGCTGCCGGAGACGTCGGCCAAGTCGTTGACTTCGCGCGGACATTCGGGGTGAACCAAGATCTTGATGCCGGGATGTTGCTTGCGAAACCCATGCGACATGCTCCGGTCGAAACATTTGATGCACGCTGCAGTGACCTTTCCACAGGATCACGCGGCTCTTTTCCAAGGCCGCTTCGGTGTTGCCGCCAAGTTCCAGCGCATAGGGATCCCAGACCGGCATTTGGTCTTCGCCGATGTCCATGCCCAGCGCCGTGTTGCGTCCCAAATGCTGATCGGGAAAAAAGAAAACTCGCTCGCCGCGCTCGAATGCCCATTCCAAAACCGCACGCGCGTTGCTGCTGGTGCAAACGATGCCGCCATGTTTTCCGCAGAACGCTTTTAAGCTCGCGGCACTGTTGATGTACGTGACCGGAATGACTTTCTCGGTGTCGATGACTTCGGACATGTCTTCCCAAGCCGCTTCGACTTGTGCGATCGCGGCCATGTCGGCCATCGAACAACCAGCTGCCATGTCGGGCAAAATCACGGTCACACGGCGACCGTCACGCTGCTGAAGTTTCTCAGGGCGATTGGCCAGAATGTCGGCCGTTTCGGCCATGAAGTGAACGCCGCAAAAGACAATGGTCTCGCACGATTCGCTGTCGGCGGCCATTTGGCTCAGCTTGTAGCTATCACCGCGCAAATCGGTGTGCGCGATCACTTCGTCTTGTTGATAGTGATGGCCAAGCAACAAGCAGCTTGTCGCCGAAGTGCTCGCGGACCGCGTCGATTCGCGACTCCAATTCGGCCGTTTCCAGACGCTTGTACGGCAGTAGCGGGTGAATCGCCGCCGCGTCGGTATCGTTCAATTGGTCCGTACTCAATGCAGATTCCTTGATTGTTGTTGTAGGTCGGGTCTCCTGACCCGACTAGCCAACACCATGAAAAAGACGCTCGCGACCCATCCTCCGGAAATTATACCGCGATGGCGAAGTCAACAACGAACCGGCTATTTGCTGGTTTCCAAAGTTTTATCAGTTTTCGGCCGCTTGGTTGGCAAACTCACCACGTCCACTCGCCTGCTGAATTGATCGGCCAGCATTCCGGCTTCGGCCGCGCTGGGTACAAAGACTCTGACGTCTTCCCGCTCCAGACGGTGCAAATCGACGTCCTGAGGCGATCGCCATTCCCGCTCGCGACGCCAGTCGTAGGTGTTGCCAGTCGCTTGAAAACGAAACTGGTCTCGATCCTCGAACTGCTGACGCTGATCCGGTTGCCCGTAGATGACGGGCTTGATTCCCAGTTGGACCGCGATGCGTTTTCGGATCGCGACGCCATAAGGTTCATAATCCCAGCGTTTCAGGTGTGGCCGAAAGCATCGCCCGTCCAGTAATTCACGTAGCGGTGCTTCGGAAAAACAAACGACGGGCCACGTTCTCGCCGATGTGATCGCGCTGGCGAGCAAACGCCCCGTCCTCAGAATTCGTCTTAAACTGTCCAACGGTGTGCGCTCACTGTCGCATGCTTCGCTTAACAGGAGAGCGTCCTGATATTGACGCATGGTTTGTCGGGGCCATGGGCCAACACACGTTCGAGTACAGTGGATCAGCCACTCACCGTCACTTCGCGTCCAAGCCGGGTCAACGGCAGTGCGTGGGACCGGGAACATCTGTCAGACGTTGATCACTTGGCGTGTTCGCCCCCTGGTTCAGATACCATCCAATGGCACCGGCATCAATCAATTCTCGCGCGGCCGACTTTCGTGCGGTGATGACAGCAACACGTGTTGACGCATCGTGTCGTGTCGCTAAGCGGTGTTTCAAGCATGCGGCGATCGTTCCTCGCGGGCGTACGTAGACTGCATCGACTCGATCAGCGAGGGCAAGCACTGCTGCATCCCGCGAAATGGAACAGTGTTCGCTACGACAGATGATTTCCGCAGCATCATCGTCGACGTCTTTGTCGTCGGCATTCAAGCGCACGACGTCGACAGCCAAATAATTCAGCCGCCCGCAATGCCCATGGCGCGGCAGCCGAACCTTCGGCGACCACCAATACGCCTTGACGGACACGGCAGTCCAACATGCTGCGGGCCAAAAATCGGCAGACTTCGCCCTGCAATCGCGTGTCGTTTCCTAGCCGACTGCAGGTGATGGCGATCCAGGGTCGCGTGACTAAATCGCGGCGAAAGACTGGTCAAATGATCGACCACCTGCGACGTCGCCAATGGATTCTCTCAGCCGCTGCAATCGTAACGTGTGGATTTGATTTTCCGACTCCATCGCTGCCCCTTGCTAAGATGGCCTTGGTTATATCAAAAACGTGATTAGGATGCCTTGGTTGTCGATGGGGAAAGGTGTCCGGCCAAGTGCAGCGCCCATCGATGACAGAGAGCACTTATGTAATGAGTTGGAAAATGCTGAAATCGATCTTCACCTTGCTGGCAGTCCTGGCTGTCGGCTTCACTCAAGTAGGGCAAGCAATTGCTCAAGACGACGTTGCCACATCGACCGCCACGGCCGTCGAAGTGCTGCGAGTTTGGCCCGGCCAGCCGCCGGCGTGGAATGCACCGGATCAGGGTGAACACGACACGAGTCAACCCGACAGTCGGCTGGTCGCTGGTAAATCCGTGATCCGACTCGGATTTGTATCGCAGCCGGAGTTGCACATCTACCGTGCGAGTCCGAGCCATCAAAGCGACACGGCAGTCGTCATCTGCCCCGGCGGTGGTTATTCGATTCTGGCGTGGGACCTCGAGGGAACGGAGATCGCACAATGGTTGCAAGGGATCGGAGTGACGGCAGCCGTGTTGAAATACCGTGTGCCAACCAGAAACGAAGAGAAGAAATGGTTACCGCCGGTCCAGGATATCCAGCGCAGCATCAGCCTGATCCGTAGCGGGGCCGTGAAAGGATTCAAGCCACAACGCGTCGGTGTGCTGGGGTTCAGTGCGGGTGGCAATGCATCGGCTCGCGCAGCAACGGCACCAAAACGACTCTATTCACCTGTGGATGACTCTGACCAGGCGAGTGAGACTCCCGACTTTGCGGTTCTGGTCTATCCGGCTTGGTTAGTCGAAGAGGATGATCCGACCAAACTGATCGACGACATTCAAGTCACCGACGACACGCCGCCGATGTTTTTTGCGCACGCCCGCGACGACCGCATCACCTGCATGGGCAGCGTGACGTTGTTCGCTGAATTGCAACGGCGAAACATTGCGGCGGCCCTGCACGTGTTCGCCTGCCGGTGGCCACGGTTTTGGGGCTCGCATCAACGGCACGGCGGATGATCACTGGCCTTCGCTTTGTGAATCCTTTTTCCGCGATCAAGGTTGGTTGAAAGAGTGAGCGCGGAAATTGAACGCATGGCCGAGGCACCGCTGAAGCCGGGTGAGGAGTGGGCCAACGCGCTGACTCACGGTCTGGCCGCCTTGTCGGCATTGATTGCGGGCGGATACATGGTCCGCGCTGCCGCAGCCAGCAGCGATGCGCTGGTGATCGCTTGCGTGGTCTACGCAGGGTGCGTGTTCGGAACGTTTCTGTTTTCTTCGCTCTCGCATGCGATTCATCGCCAGCCGATGCTCAATACATTGCGTGCGTGGGATCAGGCAATGATCTACACGATGATTGCCGGGACCTATACGCCGATTGCCGTGGTTTACGCGCCCGAATCGATCCGTGCGCCGCTGGTCGCGGCACTGTGGATTGCCGCCGGCACGGGCTTCGTCAGAAAAGTTGCGATGAAGCATCGTGTCAACGCGATGCAACCGCTTTCGTATTTGCTGCTTGGCTGGCTGCCGGTGATTCCGCTTTTCCACCATGTTCCGACACCGCTCCTTTGGTCGATGGGTATTGGTGGAGTCCTTTACACGGTCGGCGTGGCGTTCCTGATGAACGATAGTCGCATGCGTTACATGCATGCGGTTTGGCATCTGTTTGTCGTCTTGGCTGCCGTCTGCCATTTTGCCGGCATCATGTGGTACGTGGTCGACTGACCAGGCACGCCAACAGGCCAAGGGGGGTTCAAACGAAGGGTCTTCCTCGCATAGATTGGGTCGCATCATGCCAACACAGTCTGACCTAATCATCCCCACGTTGGGACCCTGCACGATCGCGTCGCCGCTGGCAGCCAAGGGGCGCGTCATGTTTGCCGATGACTCGATTCGGGTGCGTGTGAGGCGGCACGTCGGCAAGGAGAGGACCGAGACGGACGATCTTTCCTTCGAGGAAGCGGCTCCCAGTCAAAAGATCTTCTTTGACCCAGCGAAGACCACTGCCGCGTTTGTGACCTGCGGCGGCCTCTCTCCGGGACTGAACAACGTCGTTCGATCGGGATATCTGGAACTCACTCACAACTATGGTGTCCGTCGCGTGCTGGGCATCCGCAACGGGTATGCCGGACTCAATCCCGACACGGGGTTGGAGCCCACGGTGATGGACGAGCGTTTCATTCAGAACATTCATCACCTGGGTGGAACGGTATTGGGAAGCTCGCGCGGTGCCCAAGACCCGGCGATCATCGCCGACTTCTTGGAGTCGCAAGAGATCGACATCCTGTTTTGCATCGGGGGCGATGGGACACAGCGAGGCGCCCACGCGATCCAGCAGGAAATCACGCAACGCGGGCTCGCCAAATCAGTGGTCGGGGTCCCCAAAACGATCGACAACGACGTGCCCTTCGTCGAACTCAGTTTCGGCTACGTCACCGCGCTGGAAGTGGCGAGCGAGGTGCTGCGGAGGTGCGCACGTCGAGGCCGTGGGCGCGCCGAACGGAATCGGTCTGGTCAAGCTGATGGGCCGCGAAGCTGGTTTCATCGCCGCGGGAGCTGCGTTGGCCAGTCAAGATGCCAACTTCGTGCTCGTGCCGGAGGTTGCGTTTCCTCTGGAAGGAGAGGGCGGGCTGTTGGACTTGCTGGAACAGCGGATCTTGGCTCGCAACCACGCGCTGATCGTCGTTGCCGAAGGAGCGGGCCAGCATCTTTTTGATCACGCGAATGCGCAACGCGATGCGTCGGGGAATCTCGGTTTTCAGGACATTGGCGTGTTTTTGCGTGACCGAATCAAAAGCTATTTCGCCGATCGCAAGATCCCGGCGAACATGAAGTACATCGATCCGAGCTACGTGATTCGCAGCGTGCCTGCGAACGCCTGGGATCGCATCTTGACCGACCGACTGGCACGCGCCGCGGTGCACGCGGGCATGGCGGGCAAGACCGACGTGATGGTCGGATTCTGGAACCAGGAGATCGTTTACGTACCGATCTCGACCGCGGTGGCACAGAAGAAGGTGATGTCACTGGAAAGCGACCTCTGGAACGCCGTGCTCGCCACAACCGGCCAACCCGATTGGCGGTAAGATCTTTATTGTAGGACGGGTCTCCCGACCCGACTGTTGATCGTTTGGCGAGTCGGGTCAGGAGACCCGACCTACGAAATCATTGCGGCCTGCCACGCCAGGCGACGCTTCGCCCGGTGAGATGATTGAAAAGTGCCAGCCACTGCAAGCAGCACGAACAGTGGCGTGGCCAGACAGTGGCAAGCAGCACCAAAGCACGATTGACGAAACTGAATCGCTGCGATCGCGCGCGGAAGATAGCTGACGAACACCGCGATCACGGAAACAACCAGCGGGATTGTTTGTCCCGCTAACAGTGACGCGATCAATGTGGCAATCGGCAACACGCTGGCACCCAACAGCAAGATCGTAAACACGCCGATGATTCTCGGGTTGGCGATCCCTTCGATTGCGTTCTTCAGCACGCCACGGATAACAGCAGCAGTGCCGACGTACATGCTGGCATTCCGCCAAATCGGTCCCGTCAATCACGTCTGTGGACAGCCCCGCTTCGACGGAACGCTCGTGGAAGCTTGATCCCGTCGTGCCGGGATGCTTTGATCGCCTCGTGCGTCCCCGCACGCTGGTAGTCGCTGCGCCGAGTGATGAATAGCTGACCGCAACCCGCAGCGTAGGCCGGATCGGTCGTGCTGCGCATCAGCGTCATCGGCAAGTAGCCCAGCAAGATGTAGTGAATCATCGGGATCAGCCATTTCTCTAGCCAAGTTCCCGTTTGTTGATGGGGAAAAGCACTCAGCAGTGCCACGTCCGTCTGATCTTGCCTGACGATTAACTTTGACAAGGCAGCGGGCTTCAGACGCACGTCAGCGTCGAGAAAGACGAGCCGATCATGGGTCGCGCCACGGGCCAACTGCAGGCACGCAAATTGCTTACCATTCCAGCCCTCCGGCAATGCTTCGCCCGGCATGCATCTCACGCGGGCATCGTCTTGCGAAATTCGTCGAACAACGTCAGCGGTGGAATCGGTCGAATTGTCATCCAAAACAACGACTTCGATGTCAACGTTTTCGCTGGCCAAGGCCGCTTGCACGCTATCACGGATCGAAGCTTCTTCGTCGCGAGCCGGGATCAGAACCGAAACCGACGGCCGCAACTCTCCCGCATCCACTGGTTCCGAGAATTCAATACAAAACAGCGATCGATTGCGAAAAAACATCATGGCCGGAATCGCAGCCAAAACAACGCCAGCCACGGAGAAGAACAGAATCATTCAAAGTGTTCTCCGTGCGCCGCGCGAAAACGCCGGCCCGTGGCAAGCGATTTGACTCGCCGCAGCGAATCGTAAACGATGCCACCGCCACGACTGCCGCGGAGCAAGTTGTCGAATGGTTCGGCCGATCGCTGCATCGCTTTCTGAAACAAGTCGCTTTGCGCTTGACGCAGCCGCGCACTCAGCAGTTCCGCCCATTCAGGCTTTTTAAAATCCTGGTGCTCGGCCACGTTGATCGGCTCGGCCGTTTTCACCAAACACTCCGGCAAACGCTCTTCCCAAAAGGGGTACTCCAAAGCCAACGGCAACACCCAGCCTTGTTTCAGTTTGGTGCACAGATGGGCCAGGCCGGGCATCAGCGGTGCCGAATGGTCTCGGACATCGGCAAAACGCCCTTCGGGTGTGATCCAAACGGCAGTGCCGCCGTGATGCAAGATCGCGAGGCTCTGTTTCAAAAAGCACGCTGCGCCGCTGTTGGAGTCGAGTTGGATTCCATAGAACCCGAGCTTGCCGAACACCCGGTACTGTTCCAACGCCTGGGCGTCGATGGGAGCGTAGAACTGGCGGTTGGGAAACAGAACAGAATTCAGATAGTGCGCGATCAACGGATCCCACCAAGAAGGATGATTGGCGTAGACAATCAACGGCAACTCTGGATGCTGATCCAGGCGGCCGTCAGGTCGAGTCTCTTTGTCGATGGCGATGGCATGAAAATGACGTTTCAGGAAGGAACGCAAGAAAAGGTGAAAACCGCCCTGAAACCAGGCGGCCACGTTAGGAACGTCAGCTTTGCTCATCGGCGGGGTGTCGTTTTCGCTTTCAGGTTAACACCCGCGTTAGCTTACCGTTGCGGGCTTCGCATTGCCTGAAATTTTCCCGTTGCGAACATCACTATCCAGCGAATCAGCTGCAATCCAACCACTCATCAGCACCATCGGCATGCCGGGACCGGGATGAGCGGCACCGCCGGCCAAATACAAGCCCGTCAGGTCCTTGCGGCGATTGGCGGGTTTGAAGGCACCGGTGAACTTGCCGTGACTGGCCAAGCCGTAGATCGCTCCATTGAGTACACGGTAACGATTGTGAATGCCTTCGGGTGTCAAGGAAGCTTCGTAGCGGATCGAATCGCGAAGTCCTGTCATTCCGGCGGTCCGTTCCAGTTTATCCAGAATCACCTCGCGATACTCGGGCAACATCTCTTTCCAGTCATGATCGGGTCGCAGGTAAGGCGTGTGCACCAAGATGTACAACGCCTCGCCGCCCTCCGGGGCCACGCCACTTTCGCTGACCGCGGGAGCGCAAACGTAAGCACTCGGATCGGGTGCCGGTTGTCCGCGGTGATAGATGTAATCGAATTCCTCTTCGGGGTCTTTCGAGAACACAAAGTTGTGGTGCAGCAGCTGTTCAAAGCGACGATCGAGTCCCAAGTACAACACGACACCACTGCACGCCGGTTCGTACGACTTCCTTTTCTGAAACTTGGCCGACTGCTTTGGTTCCAGCGAGCAGTTCGCGATAGGTCCGCACCGCGTCGCAGTTGCTGACAATCGCATCACAGTCGGTCACTTCGCCCGTGGCGGTCGTCACGCCGGTGACGCGACCGCCCGCCGTGTTGATCCGCATCACATCCGTTCCCGTTCGGATGTCGACACCCAGTTCCATCGCCAGTCGTTGCAAGGCTTCAGGAACGGCGCGGGTGCCGCCCATTGGATACCAGATGCCTTCGTCCGTTTGCATGTGAGCGATGCCGCACAACACGGCTGGCGACGCATAAGGTGACGAACCCACATACTGAGTGAAGTGATCCATCATCTGGGCGACACGTTCATCCGGCACGTACGAGCGAACGACGGAGGCAACGCTGCGGCCCATTCGTAGCGAGAGCACGTCTTTCAGCACGGCAACTGAAAAAGCGCCGCCGACGTCCATCGTGTCAGCGAGCCCGCCGACGCTGCGCCAAAAAAAGAAACGATCCGAAACACCATGCAACTGTTCGCTCATCTTGATGAAGCGCTCGTAGCCTTCCCCACTGCGGGGCGACCCGGTGAATTCATCCAGGTTCTCTCGCATCTGTTTGGTCTTCGACACCAGATCCAAAACGCTGTTTTCATCTTGGCCGCTGCCTTCAAAAAAGCATCTCCACTGCGGATCCAAGTCGATCAGTTCGAGGTAGTCTCCCAGCTTGCGGTCAGCTTCCGCAAAGACTCGTCGCAAGATGCTGGGGATGGTCAAGATCGTCGGCCCCATGTCGAACCGATATCCCTCGGCACAATGAACGGCCGCTTTGCCGCCGACCCAGTCGTTCTTGTCCAGCAAGGTCACGCGGTAACCGCGCGCTGCCAACACACAAGCCGAAGAAAGACCGGCCAGTCCGCCGCCGACGACCACGACGTGAAGTGAAGAAGAATCGTTGCTGACCATGGATTGATTTGTTGCTTTCGGAAAAAGTCGACGCCAACATCACGTCTTCAAACAGTCATCGTCGTTAGGATTCCGCGAAGTTTTCACCCCGCTCATGATTTGCCGCAAGCCCACCACGCGATCCCTCCAGCGGCCGCCATGAAGGAGACGGAGCATCCCACGCAGGTTGGTTTCATCTGATTCTTGTCGATCGTCAAGGTGTGGCGTGAATCGCCCACGTCGAACGCAAACCACGGCCGGAGTTGTCATTGCCAGTAATCCCTCAGTGCCACGCGTCACGCCGAAACCACTTTCGCCGCGACCGCCGAAGGGTAAGCGTGGATCGGCGGTCGGTGCGATCATATCATTAATCGTGACCGTCCCGACATGCAGCTCGGTTGCAACGGTCCTTGCCTCCGACTTCGGGACCAAACACGGATGCAGCCAAGCGATATCGGCACTGGTTGACAATCTGAATGCTTTGCCGGGTACTGGCAACAGGAATGATTGACAGCACGGGAGCAAAGAGATCGGCGTTGGCGATTTCGGAGTTCGGATCGACATTGCCAAGCACGCAGCGGCCGCATTCGTCCCGATGATCGTAACTCATCCGCATCGAAACCACCCATCAGGTCAACGGCACCGCTTTTCAAGGCTCGATGGATCACATCAGCAACCAGTGATCGCGCCGCTGGATGGACGATCGCGGTGGGTGACTTCTTAAGTCGGGCAACGATGGCTTGGGTAACGGCATCGGCGCCGGCCGAGGTTTCGACCAGCAATCGCCGCGGGCCAACGCAAGTCGCTCCCCCGTTGAAATTTAAGCCGAAATCAACAGCCGCGGCAACTCGCGGAACGTCGGCTCCGGCAAGCACCAGGACCGCATCACATCCACTCAGTTCCACAATCGCCGGCGTTAACGACTCGGCGGCTTTCAACAAGACTTTTCTTCCCGTGTCCGCCGATCCCGTCAACACGACAAGATCGACGCCTTGATCCAACTCGCGGACGGCAGCTTGTGTTGACGAATCCAGCAGCCTCAGTTGCTGGCGCGGCACGCCCGCTTCAAAAAAGTGATCGACCAATCGCGCCGTCAATGTTTCGGTACCCAGGGCAGGCTTCAGTAACACGACGTTGCCGGCGGCGAGCGCCTGCGCTACCTGAACTCCCGGTAACAACAGCGGGTAGTTCCAGGTTCCCAACACCAAAACACGGCCAAACGGTTCGCGGCGTACGACACTGCTCGTACCCCAAAGCCACGTCGGTCGGCCGAACGGACCGAGACGCCGCGGTTTGAGAATCTTTGCACCGTGGCGTTTGAGGAAACGTAGCGCCGAGCAGAGTGGGAGCAACTCGGAGGCAATCGTTTCGACCGGATCGGTCCGCTGCTCGCTGGCGCACAACGAAACCAGATCATCACAATCCCGCGCGATCAGACCGGCGACACTGCCAATGATCTGGCATCGTTTCTTGTGCGGAATTCGTTTCCAATCACCTTTTGTTGCCGACTCGTTTCGCGTCAAATGTCACCCGTGAACGTGTGCTGCCCAAAAACAATGAGATTGTGATGCCACTCAATGACGCTGACCATCCGCTGCTGGCGTGCTGCCAGGACCGCTGGAGTCCCTATCGCTTCGAGCCGCGTGAGGTCGAGGAGGCGAAATTGTTGAGTTGCCTGGAAGCTGCCCGCTGGGCGGCCAGCAGCTTCAACGATCAACCTTGGTTCTGGATCGTTGCGCGCCGTCAAGATAGCGAAGATTTTCAAAGCATGTTGGGCTGTTTGCTGGAGGCCAATCAGGGATGGGCGGCCAATGCCGGCGTCTTGATCTTGACCGCCATGCGGACGAAGTTCGCCTACAACGGCAAGCCGAATCGCGTGGCACTGCACGATTTGGGGCAAGCGGCGTGTCAGCTTTCACTGCAAGCCACCGATCTGGGATTGCAAGTCCATCAAATGGCCGGCGTCAATCTGAGCCGAATTCGCCAAGAATATGCGATCCCGGAGGATCATGAACCACAAACCGCGATCGCCATCGGCTATCCAAATCTCGATCCGCCCCAGAGTGATGACGAAAAGGCCTTGCACTCGCGCGAATCGGGCCCCAGGCAGCGGCGGAGCCTGAGCGAGCAGGTATTTTCGGGAAAGTGGGGCCAGAAACCCGGGTTTCTTGGTGAGACGGAGTGAGGGCATCACACGCATTGCGGGTAACTTTAGCGATGGACGTACGGTAGATCCTTGTTTTTTCGCTAGCTTGATCTTTGCCGACGCGGTCCAGTGATTTACGTCAAAGACAATGCGATTTACGATAAATGCAATGCGGATTGACGTTTCGAGCGTCGCGTTTGAAGTTGTCACTGCCTGGAATTTGTCGTGTGCCCCCTCCAGGACCAGCATTGAACTCTCCCCGTACCCTCTCATAACTCAGAGTCCTTGGTCGGTGTCGGAAGACTGGAAACCTGGAATTGTTTACGCCGATTTGTCGGACGTCGGCATGCGCCGCGCGAACAATCAGGATTCGTTTGTCTCGCTTCCGGCGAAGAATGAAGACAGGTTCTGGCAACGTGGCCACCTGTTCATTGTGGCCGATGGAATGGGCGCCCATGCGGCGGGAGAGCTTGCCAGTAAGATGGCAACCGAACACATCGCGCTGAACTACTTCCGCAATACGACGTCCGATTCGGTCGCTGCGCTGCGCCTGCGGTCCATCAAGCCAACAACGAGATCCATCAGCGAGGACAGCAGAATCCGGAATTCCATAACATGGGCACGACCGCCAGCACGCTGGCGATTTTGCCCGAAGGTGCGGTCGTGGCACATGTGGGCGATTCGCGGATCTATCGGCTTCGCCGGGGTGTCTTTGAACAGTTGACGTTCGATCATTCACTTGTTTGGGAAATGGAAGCAAGCGGTCAAGTGCATCCAAACAGCGCATTGGGCCAATCCATTCCCAAGAATGTCATCACGCGGTCGTTGGGCCCGAATGCAGAAGTCATGGTTGATATCGAAGGACCCTTCCAAGTCGAGGAAGGTGATCGCTTTTTACTTTGCAGTGACGGGTTGTCGGGACAGGTCGACGATACGGAGATGGCAGCTTTGGTCGACTGTTTGCCGGAGGAACTGGCCGCACGAGTCTTGGTCGACTTGGCTAATCTGCGCGGTGGTCCCGACAATAGCACCGTGATCATTGTTCGCATCGAGGAGGGTGCCGAGCACCGCTGCGGCGACGAATCCGTCACGGCGTCGTGCCGCCAAACACACCGTGCCCCCGCTGCTGCTGGCAGCCACAGCGGCGGCCTTTGTGCTGGCACTGATCTTGGCTGCAACCAGCAACTGGGGGCCCATGGTCGTCATGCTTGCTTTGGGGCTCGTGGGGAGCGGGTTTTGTTTTTCGCAGCATCAGGCCCATCAAAAGAAAGCAGGGGGCGGTCAACCGCGGCCAAAAGCGGCCGGCGGCAAAGGCCCGTATCGTCGCTACAGCGCTGCTGCGACCCAAGAGCTGTACGCGCGATTGGGTGAAACGGTCGGCAAATTACGGGCGGCCGCCAATGCGAATAATTGGCTGATGGATTGGAAAAAAATCGACGCGTTGCAGAAAAAGGGTACCCACGCGCTGAGGCCAGGGACGGCAAGCAAGCAATTCGACTGCAGGCCGAGGCGATCATCGAAACGATGCAGCAGCTACGCGAGCAACACAATCGCGCGGCAAACGAAACGGCGATCGACTATTGATCAACGATCGCTGAGCATCGGCGACTTGTCTTGAATCAGCTTTTGAAGTCGCCAGCAATCTTGGCAAGCTAGGGACCCTGGGGCAACCAGCAGGGTGCTGTCCAAGTCTTTTCCCCTACCTTTTCCGTGCTCGACTTTGCTACAGGAACGGTGCTGGTCGAGGTTGATTCTGGACACTCCCCTTCATTGGCGTTCTCAACGCAGTTGACGTAGCTTGATGCCCACGCACCTGACGCGATACATCCTCGCAGAGATCCTCAAGATCTTTGTGGTTGCGCTGTTGGTGTTGACCATGCTGATCCTGTTGATCGGTGTTGCTCGCAAACTATTGAGCGAAGGTTTGGGACCAGTTGCTGTCATTCAATTGCTGCCCTTTTTGATTCCCGTTTCGCTGCAGTTCTCCTTTCCCGCGACGGCGTTGTTTTCGGTTTGTTGCGTTTACGGCCGGATGTCGGCCGATGGGGAAATCGCCACGATCAAAGCATCCGGCGTGTCACCGTTGCGAGTCCTACGGCCGGCGTTGATCTTTGCGGCGTTGCTCAGTCCGATTGCGGTTTACCTTTCGGACCTATCGGTATCGTGGGGCCGCACGGGCGTGAATCGGGTGGTTTTGTTGTCGATCGAAGATGTTGTCTATCGAGTGCTTCGCGCCCAGCATTCGTACACTTCCGATCATGGCTTTTCGATTCATGTCCGCGAAGTCGAAGGCCGCCGGCTGATTCATCCGACCGTGACGGTTCACAACAACGGGAAAAACGGTCCCATGAAACTTTCGGCTCGCGAGGGACGACTGACCTTGGATTCCGAGAGACAAACCTTGCTACTGCAAGTGATTGATAGCCAAGTCGAAGGCGGTCACGGGTTCCAAGGAATTGTGCCGGGAGAAACCGAATTCAAGATTCCCTTGTCTGGTGCGCTCAAAGTCAAGGACGTCAGCCAACGGAGTCCGAGTGAATTGCCATTGCGGTTGATCGGCGATGAACGGATTCGTCAGGACAGTCGGGCTCATGCGGCGGTTGGCCAGTTGGCCGCCCACACGGGGTTCTCCGTGTTGACGTCTCGTCCCGAACAGATCGCCGGGCAAGCCGGGTCAACTGATGTCCCGGCAGTTGGAGCACAGTAAAACACGCTTGCTTCGTTTGCAGACGGAGCCGTGGCGGCGGTGGGCCGAAGGCTTCAGTTGCTTCTTCTTCGTTCTGGTCGGAGCCCCGCTGGCGATCATTGCCAAGGCCAGCGATTACTGGACGACATTCGGGATGTGCTTTCTGCCGACCCTGGTGCTGTATTTTCCACTGTTTCTGCTTGGCCTGGAGCAGGCCAAGGATGGCAATGTCCCGCCCTACGGAGTCTGGATGGCAAATGTCGTGCTCTGTGCGATCGGCGTCGTGCTGATCGCCCGCGTCCGGCGATATTAGCGCGCCGCCCCCCCGGACTGCGACTTTTTATCAGCCGCCCCGAATCGCCCGATCGCCCAAGGGGGAGAATGATTCAAGCTCGTAAACCGTTGCAAATCTGGAACTTAAAAGCCGCGCGATCTCTTGATTCTGGAGGGGGGCGACTAAACTAGTCCGTTTTCAACCCCGGAAACTCGGCCCACCTGTTGGAGGCGGACAAGAGCTTATGTCGACCATGGTTCCTGCTCACTCTCAAGAACTCCTGGACTCGATCAAGACTCGCCAGTGCACAGTCGGTGTGATCGGCCTCGGCTATGTCGGACTTCCGCTCATCGATGCCTTCACCAACAAGGGCTTCAAGTGTTTGGGTTTCGATGTGGACGCGACCAAGGTTGAAAAACTGACGCGGGGTGAGAGTTACATCAAACACATTGAAAGCCAAAAGATTGCCGACTGGCTGGAAAAGGAATTGTTCGAGGCAACCGCTGATATGTCTCGACTGTGTGAGCCCGAGGCCCTGTTGATTTGCGTGCCCACGCCGCTGGACGATGCCCGCGACCCCGATTTGCGGTACGTCGAGGGAACTTGCGAATTCATCGCCAAAGCACTCCGGCCAGGCCAGTTGGTGGTCTTGGAAAGCACGACTTATCCGACCACGACGCGCGATGTGATGGTTCCCATTCTGGAAAAGAGTGGACTGAAGGCGGGCACGGATTTCTTTGTCGCCTACAGCCCCGAGCGTGAAGATCCCGGCAACCCCGACTTTTCCGCCGCCGGCATTCCCAAAGTTGTCGGCGCGATTGACGAATTGAGCTTGCAATGTGCTTGCGAGTTATACAAATCCGCAGTTGCCGGCGTGGTCCCCGTCAGCAGTTGCGAGGTCGCCGAGGCGGCCAAGGTGCTGGAGAACATCTATCGCGCTGTCAATATCGCTTTGGTCAACGAGTTGAAGGTGCTGTTTGATCAAATGGACATCGACGTCTGGGAAGTGATCAATGCGGCCAAGACGAAGCCCTTTGGATTCCAAGCGTTTTATCCTGGGCCGGGATTGGGGGGACATTGCATTCCCATCGATCCGTTTTACCTTTCCTGGCTGGCACGCAAACAAGGAAACAGCGCGCGATTCATCGAACTTGCCGGCGAAGTCAACCGCGCGATGCCTCAGTACGTGGTTTCCAGGACCACTCAGTTCTTGAATGAGGTCAAGAAACCGATTCGCGGCAGCAAAATCTGCATGCTTGGCGTGGCCTACAAAAAGGACGTTGACGATCCGCGCGAAAGTCCGTCCTTCGAACTGATGGAACTGTTGCTGGGACTGGGTGCTGATTTGACGTACAGCGATCCGCACGTGCCGTTGCTGCCCAGCATGCGGCATCACGATTTGCCGGCCATGGAAAGCCAAGAATTGACGCCCGAGTTTTTGCAGTCGCAAGACGCGGTTTTGATTGCGACCGATCACACGGCATTTGACTACGAGTCAATCGTCAAGCATGCTCCCTTGGTGATCGATACACGCAACGCGACCGCTGACATCGCATGCCGCGACAAGATCCGCAAGACGTAGATCGCTATTGTCTGTGACGAATTCAATTCGCGTGCTGGCTGTCGAACCCTATTATGGCGGCAGTCATCGCGCTTTCTTGGACGGCGTCGTTCGGCACAGCCGCCATCGCTGGACGATCGTCGAAGGTGTGGCCAAACATTGGAAATGGAGGATGCGAGTCGCGCCGCTGTCGCTCGCTCAGGCTGCTTGCCAAGCCGTTGCCCAGTCCGATTTTCCCGACGTCATCTTTTGCAGCGAGATGCTCGATCTGCCGGCCTGGCTGGGCCTGGTGCAACGATACGACGATGGCAAAACACGCTGGATCGATGCTCCAATCGTGACGTATTTTCACGAAAATCAGTGGACCTACCCGCGGTCGCCGCGCTCACGAGTGGATTTTCATTATGGCTACACCAATCTGCTAACGGCCATTGCCTCGACTCGGTGCATCTTCAACTCCGCTTTCCACCGCGACAGTTTTTTGGCGGCAAGCGAGTCGTTTGTCGGCCGCATGCCAGACACGAAATCGCAACACGATTTCGCAGCACTGCGGGCAAAGAGCCTGGTGATCCCGCCCGGATTCGATCCGCCGCTGACACGACCCGCGTATGACAAGACACGTGATGCCGCCGTCAACATCGGCTGGCTGTCACGCTGGGAACACGACAAACGTCCGGATCGATTTCGCGAACTCCTGCAAATGCTGCGGCACCGAGGAATTGATTTTCGCTTGATCCTGCTCGGCCCGCGACCCCAAGACGCCGAAGAGCTTGAAAAGATCCGCCACCAATTCGGGGCACGAATCATTGCAGATCAATTTTGCGAAACGAAAGCGGAGTACTGGCGCAAGTTGGATCAGATCGACATCGTTGTCTCCACTGCCGACCACGAGTTCTTTGGGATCGCCGTCTGCGAAGCGATCTGGGCTGGAGCAGCACCGCTGCTGCCCAATCGCCTGAGCTATCCCGAATTGGTGCCCTCAGGCAACTTGTACGATTCGCTTGAAGAAGCAGCCGAGTTGATTGCCTCGCTGGTCGACAACACAACCCGCAAGATGACGGCAAGCCGTGCTCGCGAGTCCGTCAGTCGCTTCCAGATGCAACAGACCGTGCCGCTACTGGATGAAGCAATTCTCTTAACGGCTTAGTGGCGTCAGCTTCCAGCTTGCAGGAAGCGGGGGATCGCAAGCTGGAAGCTGACGCCACTTATCCAAATTCACGTTCAGATCGTCGTGTCAAAAATGTCTTCGCCCATCATCGTCTGCAGAATCAGTGGACAGCCTTCCTCCAGCATATCCAGGACATCGTCAAATCCGTCACGATCACCGTAGTAGGGATCCGGAACTTCTGTCGGCCAATTATCGTCCAGGTAATCGCTGAACATCCGAATGTGGGGCTTGGGACCGCCAGCCAATACCTGCAGCGCGCGATAATTTTGGTCGTCCATCGCCAGCACAAGATCAAACTTGCCGGGATCGAGATCATCCTTGGATACCTGCCGTCCACGCCCGACCAGATCGTAACCTCGCGCCTCGGCCGCAGCCTTCATGCGGGCGTCGGCTGGTTCACCCACGTGATAGTCGTGAGTGCCGGCCGAATCGACATCCACATCGACATCAAATTCTTCGGTAAACCGCTTCATCACGGCTTCGGCTGCCGACGATCGGCAGATGTTGCCCATGCAAACGAATAGCACACGTTTGGTCATCTCTGTCACTAAGTCAGGAGTATCGATCGTCGCCTGTCAATCAGCGGGCAACTGAACCTCTGCGAACATTTAATTTACGCTATTCCCGGTGGGACGTCATCTCGTCCCTGAGTAGCGATTTGCACGCTGCCTGTTTGCCGTCAATGTTTTGGCAACAGTGGGGAAACCGGCAAGGTTCCGTCAGGCAGCCTCTTGCGATCGGTCGGTCGCCTCTTCCGACGTAGGTTGGTCCTGATCGGTTGATTCCGCATCCGACTTCTCGGTGGTGGATTCCACCTGGCGTAGCTTCAGAATGATTTTGTCATCTTCAACCGTGAGACGATCAATGCGGCGCATGATCTCCGCGTTTTTGCGGTCTTTGTACAGATCTTTCGCCAAGTTCTCTGTGGCCAGAATGTCGATTATCTTCTGCGGTACCAGTTCGCCGTTCACTTCGGCGCTCGACAAGATGACGATCAAAACTCCGTTTTCCATCGAGACATCGAAGCTGGCTGAACCGTTGAAGTATCGGCCTTTCCCACCCGGGATTGCGTCGAACGGAATGCTGACATCACCTGAAACCTGTCCCTCAGAGATTTTGACGAAGACCTTCCCGCGGAGGTCTGCTTGCTTGTTGATCAGTGCATTGATCTCTTCGGCGGTCAGCACCATCTCCTCCGTCGGCGGTTCACCGCCGTCGATCGCAACCTTGAATGCTTCCAAGCGTGTCTCGAGTTTTGCTAACTGCTCGGGCGTGTATTCCACGGTCGGCAGCTCGACTGGCGATTCCGACGTGTAGTCGACAATTCGATTCGATACCCAGAAGTAGCTCCCCACGCCGACGCAGATCGCCAAGACGAGAAGAAATCCAAAAACTATCAGACAGCCGGTGAAGCACCCGCCGCTCGTGCATCCGCTTCGGCTATTCTGCGGCTGCGGTGGTGCATCGGTGGGTTGCTGAATGTCGTCGCTCATCGATCTCGATTTCCATCATTCGTTAGCCAAGAATCTGCCCGCATGGATGGCCAAAATATACCACTGCCAGGGCGCGGCAATCGCTACAACTGGTTGACTGGCGAAGGGACCCGATCAAGTGGAAGAGGACGACAGGGAGTACTGGGGAGCTGCAAAGACCGAGTTTGCTCGTGGGTCAAAGCGTGCCAGCCAGACAAGCCGGCTAGGCGGGAACAAAACAGCAATGAATTACGATGGGTGTACGAATATACACTTAGAGGATCGTAGGTGACCGGCGGTCGCGCCGAAAGGGGTACGTTCTGACCCCTTAGGCCGGGTTGATCGCCCACCAGCCCATCACGGCCACCAATTGGTAGATGATGGCCAAAGCGGCGAGAACGATCGGCACACCCATCCAAAATCGGCACAGCCAAGTCGCCACAGAGTCGCTGCAATTTTTTTTCATGGTTCCGTCCTTTGATTTGCCCGAGAAGAGACGCGAGACTCCACTGAAAAATCCGCAGGGGATGGTAGCGTGGGCCGCTTTTTCAGCAAATCCCCATTGTTAGGTATCCGTCTTTAGGTACCCGCTCACCAGGGTGGGCAACCCAGTCGCTCGACCGTGACCACGATTTGTTGTAACTCCACGGGGTCGCCGAACTGCGTGTAGATCGCCACATCGGCGGCATCCCGTCCGTAGGCGATTGCCACCCGTCCCCCTAGCAGGTTGGGTTGCGTCGGATCAAACGTGTACCACCTCCCGCCCACATAGGCTTCAAACCAGGCGTGCAGATCCATCGGCTGGAGTGCCTCGAGATAGCCCACGACCATGCGTGCCGGAATCGAAAGTGCACG
This sequence comes from Pirellulaceae bacterium, assembly GCA_963714715.1. Taxonomy (GTDB): domain Bacteria; phylum Planctomycetota; class Planctomycetia; order Pirellulales; family Pirellulaceae; genus JBFJVZ01. Next base: position 49,214 of record CAVQPV010000070.1, read on the forward strand.
ACAGAGAGCGATGCCTAAATGGGCCATGTCTCGGCAGACGGCCTGCGACTGCTCGTTCACTTCGGCGGCACTGACGATCTGCTGGCCGGCACCGGGCACGTACTGTAGCGTCTGGCGGATGTAGTTGACGATCGCGGTGCACTGGTCGTAACCGGGTGCCCAGGTTGCTGCTAGCGACGACGCCATTTGCGTGAATCGATCCGACTCGCAGTACCGGCTGGGCAGCAGGAAAGGCAGCGTTTCGTCGGGCAAGTGCTGCACTTCGACAAAGGGGGCACCGGGGGCCGTGTCGGCGGCGTCAGCGGCCTTGATATCCGCCGACGTGCGAATCGAAAATGGTCCGGGAGGTGCCACCAACCGTTGGCACAGGTTTCCGAACGGATCGGTGAATTCAACCGCCGGCACGCTAGGCGAGAGTACGTATTCTTCACGCGCGATCCACTGCTGCCAGCCGCTACGAGGTCGCAGCATGAGCAAGAATGGAGTCGCCGCGGGTGCATTGAACTCGATCAAGCACGAGGCATGCAGCCACATGGCAATCTTCTGGGCGACGGAATGGACAAAACACAATGCAGCGGAGTTCGCTCACATCGCTGGTCAGCGTTTCGATGCAGTTAGCACTGTAGTTGCGGCGGAGTCAGATGTGAAGTCGCAAGAACGGTTCACCCGTTGACGCATTCGCTGGGATCGCCAACCCTGACGGTCGATGAACACTCCAAAACAGCTGCAAGGTTAGATGAGATGGGATTAGGCATCGCATTCAAAGCGTTTCACGCCGCTTTGTTTAACAAAGAAATGGCCGCACAGATCGAGCAACTGCTTGCCGGGAAGCCCGTGGATGCCGTTGCTAAGGTGGAACAAGCCGCCCTGCAGCCTTCGGCACCGGTGCAGCAACCGCCGGCACGTGATCCAGCGGTGACGCTGCTGGCCACGCTACAACGCGAGGCCCGGCTGGTGGATTTGATTCAGGAGGATCTGAGCCAGTATTCGGATGCTCAAGTCGGTGCGGCGGCCCGGCCTTGCCTGCAGCAATGCAGCGGTGTGCTGAATCGTCTGTTCGATTTGAAACCGTTGGTCGTCGCAGCGGAAGGCGAAACGGTCGATGTCGGTGCGAACGCGTCGCCGATGCGTTACCAATGGGTCGGCGAAGGGACCGCCGAAAAGGGAAAACTGATTCACCACGGTTGGCAAGCAACCAAGGTCGAGCTTCCGAAATGGGCGGGCGAAGTTGTTGACGCCAACGTCATTACCCCGGCACAAGTCCAGGCGCCGTAGTGGTCAATCCACATGGGGTTCACAGTCACCGGCTGCAGCCAGAGCCCGACCTCGCCGAGAGGCGGAGGTAACCAAAGAAACCTAGAAAACAGACCACGCCATGGGAACACGTTACTGCGTCGGCATCGATCTCGGCACGACCAACTCGGTGATCGCCTACGCGCCGCTTCCAGGCGAGGGCGAAAAATCCGCACCGTCGCTGCAGCTATTGCCGATTCCCCAACTGATCGGGCCGGGACAGATCGAATCGCGGGAATCGCTTCCATCGTTCTTGTATCTGCCTCGCGATGGCGAGGTCGAATCGCTGAAAACACCACTGGTCGATGATCCGCAGCGCGGCATTGCCGGCCACTATGCACGGCAGCAATCGGCAGAGAATCCGCAGCGTGTTGTCGTGGCGGCCAAGAGCTGGCTCTGTCACGGACGTGTTGGCCGTACCGAGGCGGTGTTGCCGTGGCAGGCGCCCCCGGAAGTGCCCAAGGTGTCGGCTTTTGATTGCACTCAGCGATTCCTGTCACACTTGGCCGCAGCCTGGCACGCGGCTCATCCCGAGGCGCCGCTGGGCGATCAGCAGGTGGTGCTGACCGTGCCCGCCTCCTTCGACCCGGCGGCCCGGGAACTGACCCGCCAGGCGGCGATCGAAGCGGGCTTGCCCGATCACTTTGTGTTGCTGGAAGAACCGCAGGCAGCCGTTTACCGCTGGCTGGCCTCGAATGAGCATGATTGGCGAAAGCTGTTGAGTGCCGGCGACGTGTTGCTGGTGGTTGATGTCGGAGGCGGGACAACCGACTTGACGTTGGTGACGGTCGATGAAGTCGATGGAGAACTCAGTTTGCAACGTCTCGCCGTCGGCAACCACTTGCTGCTGGGCGGCGACAACATGGACCTCGCGCTGGCTCACTATGTCGGCACTCGGCTCGGGCAGCAGGGACACGATCTTGATCCTTGGCAGAGTGTTTCGCTCTGGCACGCTTGCCGCGACGCAAAAGAACAATTGTTGTCCGCCGAGGGTCCCGATGAGCAAACGATTTCGGTGCTCGGCCGTGGCAGTTCGCTGATCGGCGGCACGATTTCGACGTCTTTAAGCAGGGACGAAACACAACAGCTGATCGTCGATGGTTTCTTTCCCGAGTGCGCGGCGGCCGATCGCCCTCAGCGACAAGCCGCCTCGGGTTTCCAAGACATCGGCTTGCCCTACGAAGCTGACCCGGCAATCACCAAGCAGGTCGCCGCCTTCCTGGCCGATCATGCCGGCGACTTGGAGCACGCGCCGCGGGATCGCAGGTGCTGAAGTCAGGTCCGACGCACCTGTTGTTCAACGGCGGTGTCTTCCGTAGCGAAACGCTTCAGTCGCGGATGCATGATGTCATCAACAGTTGGTGCCAGTCACCGCCCTCGATTCTGGGTGGGCCAGAGGATTTGGACTCTGCCGTCGCACTCGGGGCGGCCTATTACGGTTGGTCGAAACAGTCCGGCGGCATCCGAATTCGCGGTGGCACGGCCCGCTCCTATTACATCGGTATCGAAACCGCCGGTTTGGCGATCCCCGGTGCGCCCGGCCGCTGCGGGCTTTGTGCGTCGCGCCGCAAGGCATGGAAGAAGGGACCGAAGCGGAGGTTCCCGGAGGCGAAGTGGGGATGGTGGTCGGCGAGCCGGCGCGATTTCGTTTCTTCTCCTCCACCGTACGCGGCGAAGACACCGTCGGTACGCAACTGGATCGTTGGACATCGGAGGAGTTGGTCGAGAGCGAACCGATTGAATTGACGTTGACCAGCGAGTCGGCCGGCGATGAGCCCTTCGTACCGGTCCGCTTCGTCAGTCGCGTCACGGAACTGGGAATGTTCGAACTGTGGTGCCACTGCACCCGCAACGACGATCAGTGGAAGATGGAATTCAATATCCGAGAGCGCGATTAACGTTCAGAAACGAAACGGGACAACGTTTTGCCGGAACCAAACCAAGCTTCGACCCATGGCTCGGACGCCGCCTCACGATTCGTCGTCGGGATCGATCTTGGGACGACGAACTGCGCCGTCTGTTTCGTCGACACGCTGCCGCCGGACTGGAGTGTCGAGACGTTTCGGATTCCTCAATGGGTCGATCTCGGCCAACTCGAAGCGAGAGAAACGCTACCGTCGTTTCACTACGAACTGACGCCCAGCGAATCCACCGGCGTGGGTTTGCCCTGGGAACGCGGCGAGAAATCTTCTTCGTGTGTTGGCGTGTTGGCTCGTGATGCCGGCCAGCGTCACCCAGGTCGCCGGATCGCGTCGGCCAAGAGTTGGCTTTCGCATGATGGGGTCGATCGATCGGCTGACTTTCTTCCCTGGCATGGCGATGCTGACGTGCCGCGGATGTCTCCGGTCACCGCGTCGTCTCGCTACCTCGCTCATCTGCGATCCGCATGGGATCACGCTCATCCCGGCGATCCGCTCGATCAGCAGGACGTGGTGATCACGTTGCCGGCGTCGTTCGACGAAGTGGCAAGGGAATTGACGATTCAGGCTGCCAAGCAAGCGGGCCTGCGACGCGTCTATTTGATCGAAGAACCTCAGGCTGCTTTTTACGCCTGGATCGACCGGCACCGCAGCGACTGGTCCCAACTCGTTCATCCCGGACAACTGATTCTGGTCTGCGACATTGGCGGCGGAACGACTGACCTGACATTGATCCGCGTGCGACCGGCAGGCGACGCGGGCGATCAGGTTCAATTTCATCGGGTCGCCGTCGGTCGCCATTTGATTCTCGGCGGCGACAACATGGACTTGGCTGTCGCCAAGTTGGCCGAGAAAAAAATCGGCGATTCGGGGGCATCCGAGCTATCGGCAAGCCAGTGGGACCGCTTGATCCAGGCCGCTCGCAGCGTCAAAGAAGCGATGCTTGGCGAGGAACGTCCTGAGGCTTACACGATCAACCTGGCCTCCGAGGGCTCGAAACTGCTAGCCGGCGCGATCCAGGTCGAGTTGTCGGCAGCAGAGATCGATCGCGCATTGCTCGACGGGTTCTTCCCCCACGCCGCGCTTGCCGATCGTCCGGCCAGTGGGCAGAGCGGCTTTCAAGAATTCGGGTTGCCTTACGCTGCCGATCCAGCGGTCACACGTCACTTGTCGGAGTTTCTTACCGAGCATCGGCGCAGCGGCTTGGAGGAACAAGATCGTGACTCGGCGGACCGTCCCGATTTGGTGCTCTTCAACGGCGGCGTGATGGCGGCCCCGGCGATCCGCCGTCGCATTATCGATTCGCTGACCGATTGGTTTCAGCAGCCCGGCGAGTCTTGGCAGCCGCGCGTGCTGTCGTCCCCGCGGCTTGACTTGGCCGTAGCCCACGGTGCCGCCTACTACGCCATGGTTCGCCGCGGACAAGGAATCCGGATCGCTGCGAATCTGGGCCGGTCGTACTACATGCAAGTCCAACATGATCCGCCTCAGGCGATCTGCCTGATCCCGGGAAACGCGGAGGCGGGCCAGCGGTTTCGTGCCGACGATCATCCGCTGCGGTTGCAGGTCGGCGCGCCGGTACAGTTTCCACTTTGGGTCAGCAGTACACGGCTGGCCGACCGAGTCGGCGAGCTGGTGACGATCCAGCGATCCGAAATGTCAGCGTTGCCACCGATCTGCACGGCGCTGGTCCGCGGGCGGCGACGCGAAGAGACGCAACTGCACGTTTTTGTCGAGTCGGAGCTGAGCGAGATCGGTACGGTCGGGATGTATTGCGTCGACGCCGACCAGGGCAAGCGATGGAAACTGGAGTTTGACATTCGCAGCACGCTGGAGACCGACCGCGGTGCCCACGAAGGGACGGGCGAGGCCGCGGGAATCGTCGACACCGACACCGTCGCAAGGTGTGCCGATGCGATCGCGTCGACCTTTGGGGATAATCCCAAGATCAAACCGAACCAGATCGTCAAGAAACTGCAATCGCTGACCGAGACCAGCCGAAACGGCTGGCCGCCTTCGCTGCTTCGCGAGCTGTGGCAGTTCCTGGTCGACGATGAAGTCGGGCGTCGCCGGTCGCCACAGCACGAAGCCCGCTGGTTGAACCTGGCCGGCTTTTGCTTGCGGCCGGGATACGGCGTCGCGGTGGATGATTGGCGTGTGCAGCAAACCTGGCGTTTGCTGCATGGCAAGCTGGCCTTTGCGGCGTCGCAGTCGCGAACTGAGTCGATGATCCTGTGGCGGCGGATCGCCGGCGGACTGACCGCGGGCCAGCAACAACAACTCGCGGCGCCCATCTCGCCAGTCTCGGTGGCAAGTCGGGGCGAATCGAACCCCACGAAGCGGCTGAAATCTGGCGATTGATCGCGTCGCTGGAACGATTGAGCGTGTTGGACAAAATCAAACTCGGTGAAACGGCGTTGAAGGAATTCCAACGCAAGAAGAATGAAAAGCTACGGCCCGCGTTACTTTGGGCCTTGGGAAGACTCGGTAGTCGGCAACCAGCTTACGGTCCGCTCAATACCGCGATCCCCGTCGACCACGTCGAGTCGTGGATCGAATGGTTGATCGCCATCGATTCGCCTGAACCCGCCTTGCCGCTGACGATCGTCCAGCTGGGTCGAAAGACGGGGGATCGTTACCGCGACCTCCCCGATGAGATCCGCCATCGTGCCGTCGACTACTTGGAATCAAAGGCCGCGCCGGAGCACTTTGTGACGCTATTGGCTGAAGGCGGCAGCCTCGATCGAGACGAAGAGGCCGCCGTGTTCGGTGACTCGTTACCACTGGGGATTCGTCTGGTTCGCAGCTAACCGTCGGGCAGAGAAAGTGTCCGGTACCTGCTGCGAAGAACTCGCCCTTGGGGTGAACGACTCCTCTCCCTTGGTGGTACTGCTGCCTGGCGGCACTCCGCACGGGCAGTAAGTTAAACTGCGAGATGTTCATCCGATGATCGATCCCGTTGTCGTGCTGGCTGGGTGATTTCAGTTTCGTATCGGCGACAGTCATGAACGGTATTCATCCCCACTCACGAACCCTCGCAGCAAAGGCGCGTCAAGAAATGAACGGTTACCACCGCAGTGTATCATGGACCGCTGGCCTCGTTACCTGCTGCTTGTTGGCAAGCAACGTTGCGGTTGCCGCTACGGACGCCGCATCGCTGGCCGGGGACATTCTCAAGCGGACCGGCGTCCAAGGTGGCATGGTCGTGCATGTTGGTTGCGGAGACGGCAAGCTGACCGCGGCATTGCACGCGAGTGATCGATACACAGTGCATGGACTCGATGCGGATTCCGAGAACGTCGCCAACGCCAGACGGCACATACAGTCTCTGGGGATCTACGGCAGCGTCTCCGTCGAGCAGCACACCGGCGACGTGCTGCCGTATGCGGACAACTTGATCAACCTCGTCGTCGTGCAGGACACGCAGATGGTCTCGATGAAGGAGGTGATGCGAGTTCTGGTCCCCGAAGGAGTGGCTTACGTCAAGTCGCGACGGTGGCTGGAAGAAGATCGTGAAGCCTCGACCGAACAATATCGACCAGTGGTCACACTTTCTGCACGACGCCGGCAACAACGCCGTCGCCAATGACTCCGTCGTCGGACCGCCTCGCAGTTTGCAGTGGTTGGCACCGCCGCTATGGCTGCGCAGTCACGAGACTCCTTCAGGAATTCAATCGCCCGTCTCTGCCGGTGGCCGGTTGTTCTATTTCTTCGATCAAGGCGTGATTGGAATCACCGACGAGCGACTTCCTGAGCGGTGGGCTCTCGTCTGCCGCGATGCGTTTAACGGCAAGCAGCTGTGGGAGCGTCCGCTCGATTCGTGGGGCTGGAAGGCTTGGAATCGAGAACAGTACGAAGGCAAAGACTGGACCACGTTGCGAGGCAAGCGAACCGACGTGCCAGTCGAGAACCAGCGGAAGATCGTCGCCGACCATGATCGGGTTTACGCGACGCTTGCTTACGGCGGGCCGATGTCGATCCTGGACGCGGCGACGGGCGAGATCCTCTCGACAGTCGAGGCCACGCAAGGAGCAACCGAGATTTTGGTAAGCAACGGCGTTGCGGTGACCTACCGACAGGCGATCCCGCAAGGTTTTGCTCAGCGTCGAGGTATCGGAGAGGTCGGAGCTGCGTTGCTTGCCGTCGACGGTCAGACGCGAACAGGTTCTCTGGGAGCGGTCGACTGGCTCGATCCGGCCGCTTGCGATTGCCATCCAGAATGATCGGGTCATCTACGTGTCAGGCAAGGATCTGGTCGCCGTTGGACTTCAGGACGGGAGCGAACTGTGGGCAACTCAAATCAAGGCAGCGAGTCCGAAGACCTGGTGGTCGTCGACGACGTGATCGTTCTGCAAAGCAGCAATTCCGTTACCAGCTACGATGCCACGGATGGATCGCCGCTCTGGCAGAAGTCGGTTCAACCGATTCACGGGGTGGAAGGCGACGATCTGTTCGTCGTCGACGGGATGGTCTGGCGCGGAATGACGAGCGTCGATGACGCGGGCGAACCCGTCAAAAAGTCGCCCAACGCGATGGTCGTCGGTTGGGACCTCCGCACCGGCGAAGAGAAAAAGCGGATTCAGGTCAACAACCTGCGCAGCCCCGAGCACCACCATCGCTGCTACCGCAATAAGGCAACGAGTCGCTATCTGATTAGTTCTTTTGAAGGTGCCGAGTTTCTCGACCTCGACGGTGAGAACCACGGACAGAACAACTGGATTCGCGGCGCGTGCAAGAATGGGATGATGCCCTGCAACGGCATGCTCTACGTGCCTCCCGATCAGTGCTTCTGCGAGCCCGGAGCGAAGCTGCTGGGATATGCCGCGTTGACCTCCGGAGCCCAGAGTCTTGCCGGTGCCGCCAGCCGAAAACGAGCGACTCGTTCCAAGGACCGGCATTCGGAGCAACCCTGCTTGCCGAAAACGAATCCGCTGACGATTGGCCCACGTTTCGCCACGATCCATCGCGATCCGGCACGAGTCGCACACGCGTCTCCGGCAATGTTGCTGTCGACTGGGAAGCCAAACTCGCAGGCAAGTTGACAGCTCCCGTCGCTGCCGGCGGTCGTCTGCTGGTCGCCAGTCGGATGCTCACACGGTGTACGCCTTGAGCATGGACGACGGCGAAATCCTGTGGCAGTTCACGGCCAGTGGCCGCGTCGACTCACCGCCAACGGTCTACCGAGGTTTGGTCTTGTTCGGCTCCAGGGACGGCCGAGTCTATTGCCTGCGAGCAAGCGATGGCCAGCTCGTGTGGCAATTCCTCGCCGCACCTGTCGATCGTCGTGTGGCACACTTCGGGCAAATTGAGTCGGCTTGGCCGGTACACGGCAGCGTGCTCGTCGAAGGTGGCATCGCCTACTTCACGGCCGGGCGGTCGACTTATCTCGATGGCGGAATTCGTGTTTACGGTCTCGACCCGGCGCACGGGCAGAGTTCTGCACCAGGGCCTGCTGGAAGGACCGCACCAAGACGTGGGTCAAGAACGTGACAAGGCGTTCTTCGTGCTGGGAGCCAACTCGGACGTGCTGGTCAGCGAAGGCGGCTTCCTCTACATGCGTCAGAAGAAGATGACTCCGGAACTGGAGGAGGTCGACGTCGACGTCTTGTCCGACAAGGGTGCACAGGACGTCGGTCTGCATGTCTTCTCGACGTCCGGGCTGCTCGACGATTCTTGGTACAACCGAACGTTCTGGATGTACTCGAAGCGGTGGCCCGGTTTCCAGCTGGCCAATCAGGCGCCCAAGACCGGTCAACTGTTGGTGGTCGACGATCAGAAAACGTACGCCGTCCGCGTGTTCTATCGTCGCAACGTGCACAGTCCGATGTTCTTCCCGGGCAAAGAAGGTTATCTGTTGTTTGCCGACGCGAACACGAACGAGCCGCAGATCGTCGGCGAGCCTGGATCACGACCACCGGTCCGCTGGTTGCCGCAGTCCGACTATCCGCGCGGACGTGGTGACGAGGTCCGCGAACTGTCGAGTGAGGCTTTCGGACTCGACAAGATGATCGGCTATACGCGAGCGGAACAGCCCGTTTGGACGAACTGGTTGCCGGTTCGAATCCGAGCGATGGTCAAGGCAGGCGATACGCTGTTCGTCGCGGGTGCGCCCGACGTGCTGGATCCGGAAGATCCGTTCGCCTCGTTCGAGGGCCGCGCGGGCGCGAACGTTGTGGCGGTTTCGGCAGACGACGGAGCGAAGTTGTCGGAGACACAGCTCGGCTCGCCGCCCGTGTTCGATGGCATGATCGCCGCCGACGGCCGACTGTTCGCCGCGTTGCGCGACGGAAGTGTGGTTTGCCTCGACGAATAACCAACGTGGCGTAAGCTTCCAGCTTGCGGATCCGCCTCAATCGCAAGCTGGAAGCTTACGCCACTTAGAACATGACTTTTCAATCGCAAGCTGGAAGCTTACGCCACCCTCACTTGAGCGCCACTACGTAGCAGATCCAACTGGCGTCGCTGGGGGCTTGTTCACGGCGTTGCCATGCGCCTTCGCCGATCCAGATCGATTTCTTCATCGATCGGCCAATAGACATAGGTTGTGCTGAAGCCGGCTTCGCTCAGCATCTCGCGGACTTCGACGATCGTCCACAGTCGCCAGTGATACACGAATGCGTCTTGCATTCGGCTGCCATCGGGAAATGTGAAACTGATCGAATAACAGGCAGTCGGAGTTGATTGGGTTGAACGAGACTTGTTTCCAGTGGTAACTGAAGCCGTCCTTTCCTTCCTTAATCGTTTGTTTGTGGATCAAGCCCTCCGTGCGACACTCCGCGCCGCCCATCATGTCGATGACCATGATGCCGTGGTCAGCCAGATTGGACAGTGCCGTCTTGAAGTATTCGATCACTTCGTGGCGTGTTTTGAAAACCCAAAACGAAAAGTTCTGCGCGGCAACGATGTCGACTTGCGGCGAGATCTTTTTGCGAACGTCTTGTGCTTTCAAGGTGACACGTCGTTGCTGCTCGGCGTCCAGCTTGGACAAATTGTTGTCGCGGCCCCATTGCAATGTCGTGGGACACGAGTCGATCCCGATCGCGGTACGATTTTTGTCTGACTTGACCCACTGGCAACTGACTGCAAACGTGCCACAGAAATCTTCACGAAGCGTGTACGGCTTGCGTTTGCCAGCGTCACGGTAGGCTTGGATGAAAAAGTCGACATCATGGTCGGGCAATTGGACGGATGCTTCGTAGAGCATGAACTTGTCGGCGAGGTCCGCCATCGTTTGCTTTGCAGACTTGTTCTTCGGTTTGGCCATCGGCGTGGATTGGGTCGAACGTGGACCTGGCTGAGACAGGTTGCTTAACTGATTGACGGAAACACAGGAAGATTACCATGGAGACCACGGGGGAATACAGAGACCCACGTGCGAAGCGCGAGTTGACGATGCTGGGCGGAATTCCCAAAGTGGCGTAAGCTTCCAGCTTGCCAATGCGCCTTGATGATCGCAAGCTGGAAGCTTACGCCACTGCACCGCGGCTTGTACAATTCGACCACGGAGTCTCGACCGACTCAGATCGATAGCGCAAAGACATGAACGAGAGACCTGAAAACTCGAACCGCAAGCCTGTCCTCGGTTGCATCGCTGATGATGTTACCGGTGCGACAGACCTGGCGATCAATCTCGTTCAGGGCGGGCTGCGCGTCGTACAGATGCTCGGCGCAGCCTGATGCCAGTGTGTTGTCGCATGCCAGCGATGTCGACGCGGTCGTCGTCGCCCTGAAGACTCGATCGGTCCCCAAAGAGGACGCGATCGGGCAATCGCTCGCTTCCCTCCACGCATTAAAGCAACTCGGTATTCGCCGCTTCTATTTCAAGTACTGCTCGACGTTTGATTCGACCGAGCGAGGCAATATCGGTCGCGGTCGCCGAAGCGTTGATGGACGCAGTCGGCGTGACGCAAACAATTTTCTGTCCTGCCTTTCCGCGCGCTGGTCGAACGGTCTATCGCGGTCACCTTTTTGTTGGCGACAAGTTGCTCAATGAATCAGGCATGGAGAATCATCCGCTGAATCCGATGACCGATGCGAATCTGGTTCGCTTCCTCTCGAAGCAGGTGTCTGGCAAGGTTGGGCTGCTCGCTCACGACACAATCAATCAGGGTGCGGCTCAGATCGGTGTCGCACTGGCAACCCTGGCCAACGACGGCATCGCACATGTCGTTGCGGATACCTGCAATGACTCACAACTCGATTCATTAGCGGAAGCCGCTGCTGCGATGCCATTGGTCACGGGCGGATCGGGACTCGCGCGTTACCTACCGCGAGTGTATCGAACAGCAGGCATCGTCGGCCCGCACAACTTTGTCCCTGAGCTACCGAAGGTTACGGGGCGAAGCGCGGTCATTGCCGGCAGCTGTTCAAAGGCAACCCACGCACAGGTGCAGTGGATGCGAGCCAAGTGCCCGATTTGGATTGTCGACGTTGCCGCACTCATTGCCGATGCGTCGGCGGAACGTGAAAAGCTGGCGGCGTGGGCTTCCGCCACGGAGACAACGCAACCGCTGCTCGTTGCTTCGACCGCACTTCCGGATCAAGTCACTGAACTACAATCGCAGTTCGGCGTCGATGCCGTGGCGTCCGCGATTGAGGAGTTCCTCAGTTCGGTCGCTCTTTGGCTAACCGACGAACTGAATGTACGGCGGCTGATCCTGGCAGGTGGCGAAACCTCCGGTGCGATTACGAACAGCCTGGGCGTCAAAGCGCTGCACATTGGCCCGGAAATCTGCACCGGCGTACCGTGGACGGAAACCATCGGACGTCAACCGCAACTGGCGTTGGCGTTGAAATCTGGAAACTTTCGGCGCCGAAGACTTCTTCACCACGGCATTGGAGATGTTGGCATGAGCGAACGTGATCTGCGCGAACGCATTACGATGCACGGAAAGTCGATCTTTGATCGTGGCTTGACCGCGGGAAGTTCCGGCAATCTTAGCGTGCAGCTGCCAGATGGGATGCTGATTACGCCAACCAATTCGTGCCTGGGACGACTCGATCCGGACCGCATTGCCAAACTAGACCGCAACGGGAACTTGGTTGCTGGTGACAAGCCATCCAAGGAAGCTTTCCTGCACCATTCGATGTACCAATCGCGACCTGACGAGCAGGCGATCGTCCATTTGCATTCGACGCACTCGGTCGCTGTATCGTGCCTGGCGAAGATGGACGAGTCGGATGTGTTGCCGCCAATCACGGCGTACTACGTGATGCGAATCGGAAAGTTGCCGCTGGTCCCGTATTTTGCGCCCAGGTGATGAGAAACTCGCTGCGGCGGTCGAACAGGCAGCGAAGGTTTCGCGAGCGGTCTTGTTGTCGAATCACGGCCCGGTGGTGGCGGGAGCGAGTCTCGATGCGGCCGTGAACTCAACGGAAGAACTGGAGGAAACGGCGAAACTGTTTTTGATGTTACGCCATGAACAAACCCGATACCTGAACGAAACTCAAGTGCGTGAGTTGCGCGAGCGGTTTCCGAACTGATTTGGACAACGAAAGGGTGTCCGTCCTTCGCCGCGGTTGCCAAATTCAATGAAGGATCTGCGCCCGGAAGTGCCTCGATCAATTTCGCGATTCCTGCTTGCGTGATCTTCGTGCCGCGCACGTCAAGCCGAACGAGATCCGTCATGGCTGCCAAAGTTGGGATGCTGGCATCGGTGATCGGGACATTGTTGAGCTCTAACCGCCCCAGCCGCTGGATTGATTGCAGCGATGTGAGTCCTTCGTCGGAAATCCGTACGTCGTGCAGGATCAACGCTCGCAGCTGAAGCATCTTGCCCAGTGTTTTCATGCCAGAGTCGGTTATCGGCGTCGCCATCAGATTCAGTGACTTGAGATTGGGAAGAGCTTGCAACGCTACGAGTGACTCGTCGGCGATGGGAACCGCGCCTAGATCGAGTCGTTCCAATTCCTTCATCTCGGACAGGTGTAGCAGCCCATCGCCGGCGAGCGACGTACGCCGCAAGTCGAGAGCGTGCAAATTGACTAGGGGTTCGAGAAAAGCGAGTCCGTCGTCGGTGACCTGAAACGCTTGCGCCAAGGAAAGTTCTTCCAGGCCGGTGAGCTTCCCCAGGTGCTCCAGCCCATCGTCACTGACAGCGTACGAGTCTTCAACCGCGAGTACTCGCAAGCTCGGCATTTCGGAAATCAACTCCAAGGCCAAGTCACTGACACCGCGACTGCGGACCCGAAGTGTGTGCAGCTTTGGCAGTTGGGCGATCATTTCCAGTCCACCATCACCGATCAAGTCACTGCCCTCGAGATCCAGTACCTGCAGTTCCGTCATCTGCGACAGCGAGTACAAACCCCCGTCACTGATATAGCTATCGGTAAGTACCAACTCGGTTAGTTTCGGAAACTGGATCAATGATTCAGCCGCGGCGTCTGTCATTCGACTGGCACGATGGAGCCGAAGGGACGTCAAGTTCTCGAGTGAAGTCAATTGAGCGATGCCCTCGTCCGTGAGACCGACCGAATCAAGATCGAGTGAAACGAGGCTGCTGAGTCGCGAAAGAACCGGGGCCGACGCATCGGTGATGCCGACTCCTTTCAGCTTCAGTCGCTGAAGACGATCGAGAATAGCAAGTTGAGCGACTTGTTCATCCGTGAGGTTCGCGCTGGAAAGATCGACGTCCATCAATCTCCCCTCGGCATCCAACGTAAAGCTGCCGCCCCATTGCTCAAGGGACTCGACCAATTGGGGGAAACGCGGCTTGCTTGGATCGTCGTCGGCAGCGGCGATCCGTTGCTCTTCCATCACCTGACCGGCAGCATCCGCAGGCTGATTGGCCGATGTGATCTCGTCGGCGCGGTCTTGCCGAGCCTTGGTGCCGCACCCGGTTAGCAGGAGACAACCGACGACGACGGCGGTGGCAGGCCACATCTTGCGAAGCTTCATTGACCCGCCGAGGCGTTTTCTGGAACACTGGATCGCTTGACTCCTTGAAGCCGCAGGTCGGGAACACCCTGGACCGAGACGCCCCGCATCTGCAGTGAGTACGCCAAAGCGGGACGGTCTTCCTCACTCGCTCCCTCGAGTGCCTTCCTCAGTGCCGCGGTCGCCCCTTCACCGGGTAACCGTTCAAGTGCCATCCGCGCGTCCTCGGCAATCGTGGGATCCTGCAAACACGTGGCCACGCGACGGGTCGCCTGCTGATCGGCGATTTGCCAAATCATCCACAAGGCATCCTTACGCAGTTGGGTCGGATTGGAATCGTCCAGCAAGCCGAGCAATTCGGCGGCCACCGCTGCGGCTTCCTCTTCAGCACCGGGTCTGCCGCTGAAATAGACGATGTTCTGGATGGCGCGATTGGCTGCCCTCGCCACCTCGAAGTTGTCGCCCGCCGCAATTTCACCGAGGGGACGGACCGCCACGGCGCCGACCGTACCGGCTTGGTCCCGAGCGGCTGCGCGAATGTTGTGATCGTCGCTTTGGATGTTTTCAATCAGTTGTTCGAGTGTGAGTTGGTTCATCGTGTCGTGCCGGAACGTTTTGGTTTGAATGAATCAGTTGTTAGCAGGCTGTTGATTTTAACGAAATGTGAATTGCAAGGGTGAGCCGCGGGCCGTAAGGCACCGGGCAATGACGTATGCCCGGCCGCTTACGCGTCGCGGCTCACTAAGTCAACAGGCCGTTAGTCGCGGTCATCCGTTGGAACAGAGTCGCCGCTAAAACGCCTTTGTCAGAAGCATGATTAAATTGCATAAGGATAACGCTGAGGCCGTCCCATCAGTCTTTGGGCCTGCGGATCATCGATGATCTCGCGTTTGGACTGGTCCCATTTCAACTTGCGTTTCAACAAGAAGGAGAGGTTTCCGAGCACGGTTAGAATGGCGACATCCACGGCCGCTTCGATATTCATGATCGTTTTCTTTCCCGTCTTGATCCCGACAAACCAATCATCAAAGTGGCCCGGGCTCTGATAGACATCGACGGCACCGGGGCCCGGTTTCCACTCGCGTGCCTTTTTCTCCGCCCACGTTCCGCCGTCGCCACCCCAATGCGTGAACGTTCCATCTTCGCCATAGTAGACGGCGCCATAGCCGGGGCGGCTGATGCGGCCACCCGGTTCGTTGCCGGTTCGTTCTTCTGGCGGAGCCGGGGTGCCGGGTTGATTCCACGTCAAAGTCCAATCCGGATCCTTGAAGGTGTAAGTGACATTCAGTTTGACAGCCGAGTCCCACAAGCCTCGTGTGGGCGCCTCGCCGGTGGCTTCGACTTCCACCGGACCGGTTCCATCAGCGTTCATCCACCATTTCGCACAGCTCATCACATGGGCTCCGCGATCACGGATTTGGCCGCCCCCGGATTCCATCATCCAGCGAAAAGTGCCGTGGGCGTAACCGCGATTGTAGGGACGGTCGCGGAGCGGCCCGAGCCACATATCCCAGTCAAGCTCCTCCGGTGGCTGGCTGTCTGGGGCAAAGCTGCCGGAGGGACTCGGATAGTGGAAGCATTCAACGCGAGAGACTTTGCCGATGTTGTTGTTGGCCAGATAGCGATGAGCCAAGTAGGCTTCGGGTTGACTGCGGCCTTGAGAGCCGACTTGGACGGAGACACCTGTTTCTTTGGCAACGTCGAT
>CAVQPV010000071.1:0-162397 GCA_963714715.1 Pirellulaceae bacterium
ATGATAACAATTGTAATATCATCATTTCTGAAGCAGTTAAGTTGTTATATTACAATAAGTTGATAAATTAGCCGCAACAAATACGCAAAAAGAATGAATCCAATTCAATGAAATGTATTTAATTATAAATTAACTTAATTTTAAAAAAGCCCCTTGCTACTTTAAGTATAGCAAGGGCGGTAAGTTAATTCTCTATATAGAATTTTATTTCAACAGAATCATCTTCTTAGTCTCAACATAAGTTCCTGCTTTTATTCTATAGAAGTAAATACCGCTGGCTAAGTTTCCCGCACTAAAATTAACTTTGTAATAACCGGCATCCTGTTCTTCATTTGCTAATACTTCTAACTGTCTACCAAGTATATCATACATCACTAACTCAACCGATGATCTTTCTTTTATACCATACTGTATAGTAGTAGTTGGATTAAATGGGTTTGGATAGTTTTGTTCTAATTCATAACTGGCAGGTATAGAAACTTCATTTGCTATATATACTGTGACAGTATCTGGAAATATATCTAGCCAATATGTCCAGCCATTACTTGTAATATCAAAGTTAAAGCTGAACTCCCCTGAAAAGTTTGAATCTACTCGCACAGTATAGTGACCCGGATGTATAATAGTTTCACCGGGTGCTATACTTCCAAGATAGAGAGGGCCAGAGATTAAAGTTATGCTACTATCATCGGATGACATACTTATAAACAGGTTCTCAATTGTTAACGTTTGCCCCTCATTTTTTATATGTGGTTTTACCTGATAAAGATCGGGGGTTGGCAAATAGCTAATTTCCAAAGAGTCTATCCTTATTGGTCCAGCTGTTGTGATTCGATTTACATTTTCAATTGTAAATGATTCACCAGTTGTTTGATCAATAGCTTTTATTTCAAGTTTGAAAGATGTCCTCATAATTTGAAGTCAACCACTCTCCCTGCCAAAGTTCACCACTTTCTGCTAAAAATAGCTCCAAAGAATCAATTAGTGTATTGTTTAAGTCCTTAATAAATACCTTAGCAATTACGTTGTGTGAATTTGGATTTTCTACAGTAGCAGATACTGTAATTGAGTCTACTCCTGGTGAAGCATATCCTTTATCGGTCATTACATCGTGACCATATACTAAATTGTTAATCCATTCCAATGCTTCTTCAACAACAGTGTCATATCCATTAGCTACATCATCGGGATTAAACCAGACAGGATAATCAATAGGAAACTCAGTCCTATTTAAGTATTCACCAGGCTCATTAACGTGGTACATATCGCTGATAGAATATTTTATATGCCAATTTGGAAAATTTACTATAGATACGTTATCCCCCAAACTTGCAGCACTGGATTTAGCAAAAAATCTAACTGTTGGATGATAGCGGAATCTTTGGGCTGTTACATCTCCCATACTCACACAGGTGGGTCCTAGAAAAATAGCAATTGGTCTATCATATAATGCTGGTGGATTCCCTGGAACGCTAAATACACTGCTATTTCCAGAAGGGCATAATGTAAAATCATTAATATTACATCGATAAGCATCTTCAATAGTCAAATGTGATTCATTGAAAAGTATTTCCAATGAGTTATTAAAGAAAGCCCACCCACCAAAATTCAATCTCATATCGATAATTAATGCGTCAGTTTCCTCGAGTGCAGTAACAGCTTCGTAAAACTGTTGGTCTGAGATTCCTTCCACTTCTGCACATAAGTATATATATCCAATGTTTGTGCCATCTATGACACCATAGCTTACATATTGTTGATTATATAAATTAGGAAATGGAACACCAGGAACAGATAACTGCTCATTATTTAACATATTGATAGGTGGTAAAGTTAGTAAGGGAGATACTGAAAGATGAAGTGTATCCCCCGTACTATGTTTGAGTATATCTATTGTTTCAAACAAATGCCAGTTCATTCCTGCTCCTAAAAGTAGTGCATCTGAGTGAGCGCTTTTAGCCCCACCCCATCTACCAATTGTGGGTAATCCGGCATCAAGTAATTCATTAACTAGAATCTTCCAAGGAATACCCTCATAACCCAAAAGTATATCGCCAGGCTGCAAATCAAGTGGATGATTTGCAACAGTTCTTAATATTAAAAGCGTGCTATCAGGTAAAGCTGTTACAACTGCCCCAAAGTGCTCGATGGAAGTTGAAAATGCACTGATGACTAAAACTGGAATTCCTGGATTAAGTGGGGTTAATACTACTGATTCGTCGTAAGCACGTGTGTGTACGTCCTTCAGCTGCATAGAAAAGTGGCTCATTATAGCAGAGAATCCTCCTTTGCTGGTTGAATCATCAATCTTTGAATAATAATGAGCTCTAAGAGTATCCCAAGAATTCTCATTCATTTGCAGAGATTCAAAACCGTCAAATTGTTCCCTAATAGAAGTGGCATAGGCATTAAAAATCTGTTGCTTATCTGCTAATGGTAAACCAGGTCCCCAGGTTGTATCAATTATGTATTGCCAGCCATTTTTTGATTCATAAAATGATTTTTCTGGAATATTTTCGACATTCGAATCGTGGCTTACCACCTCAAAAAAAAGTGGTTCGGTAGGTCTTACAGATTGATTATCAACTTGTGCAAGTGTATTAAATTGTATTAAAAGAAATGCAGACAAAATTAGTGACAAGCTTTTCATAGCATCCTCCTTATGAGTGGAATTGAATAATAATTCAATACACTCTACTCCTTGAAGGAAGCACAATATTCCTGATAGAATTTAAGAGTCACGCATCCCACACGTTTCTCTCAAGGGGTAGATATAAATTTGTAATATAAATTGGTAAATTTATTTGTTAGAAGCAACTAATGGTTAACGATTGGCAAGTAATAAAAACCCCCACCAACTTTCATTGATAGGGGCTTAAATAAAATATATTTCTCTCAGTTATTTCATCAACACCATCTTCTTAGTCTCAACAAAAGAGCCTGCCTTAAGTTGATAGAAATATACACCGCTTGCAAAGTTTGCCCCATCAAATTCAAATTGATAACTACCGACTGGTTTTTCTTCATTTACAAAAGTGGCAACTTTACTACCTAACACATCATATACATTAAGTATAACAAAACTCAATTCTGGAATAGAGTATTTTATTATTGTAATTGGATTGAATGGGTTAGGATAGTTTTGTTGCAAATTGAATATGGTTGGGACTCCATCTTCATTCACTGAAGAAATATTAGTGCTAAACATACTTACTTCGCTAAAGCCGCTCCAACCAGCAGCATTATGCGATTTAACTCTCCACCAATAATTTTTATTCGTTACCAAACTTGAATATAACATTGAAGTATCAGTAACAACAGAATCAATAAAAACCGGAGAAACAAATTGATCTGTGGTATCCAGTTCAATCCGATAGTTGGTTACTTCTGGTTGGCATTTGCTCCATACAAACATTACTGAAGAAGAATCAACTGTTACTGAATCCACAGGGGAAATTAATATCGGTGCGTATGGGTGAATCTGCTGAGGTACTTCAAAAAAATCCAAAATACGCTGAATTAAAGTATCCCGCGTTGATGGAGGATTTTCATCTGCTAATTCAGATAGTGCATAAGAAAAACAAAGAGTCTTCTGTCCAAAAGTTCCTGTACCCTGAACAGCTACATTACCATATCCTGATTCATAAAAAGCCACAGTTCCCATCCCGTTTGGGAAATATAAATCAATCCAAGAATTAAAATTTTGCGTAGATGATGTGAATAACATCCCCTGTGTAAGATTACCATTCTGCCCTTCTAAAGAATTTATTGGATTAGTCGTCCCATCAGCAGTACTAGATATTCCCAGTAGGGACAATAGATTGGCATTACCAGCCTGATCAAAGCCTAATGCATCACCACCTTCTAAATAAACTTTTCCACCAGCCTGAAGATATTCTTCAATTTTTGTTGCCCAATCGGAATCAAAAATTGTGTTAGATGTTCCTGTGCCATAATTGCCGAAAGAAAGAAAAATTGCATCCCAACCATTTAACGATGTAAAGGGAAAATTAGTAGAATATGTTGTAGTGAAACCACTGGAAAGCAAATAATCTCTTATGTAAGTACCACTGTAATCCTGTCCATTCTCCACGCCTTCCCAAACAAAAACTCCCCTGGGGTTCAAAATAACCTCAATAGTTAACTCATCTCCAAGTACTATTGGGACTTCTGCACTGTATTGGAAAGTTATATTTGCCTTATGTGTTGAAGCAGAAGGAGATATCTTAATTTGAAACTCATCTATCAACTCTATAATGTTATCTGCAGGAAGAAATCCATTGTATTCACCATCTAGTATTTGTATATCCGGGTCATTAGTTGTAAGTGTTATAGAGAAGTTATTTGCACTCACACCTACTGAGAAATTTTGAATTTTAAGACTCCAGCTTATTACTTCACCAGGATTAAAAAATGGACCCGTATTCTCATTCTCAGGGAGTAAGATTTGTGATATTAATTTAAGCTCTTGTGGAGCGATAACATTACTATCCGCCAAAGAGTGAAAAGCATTTATTCGTCCGGCACCAAGCAAATATTCATAACCAGGATTTAATAGATCCACATTATCTGCGGTACCAACAAGCTGAGCCAGGATTTGATCCTTTGTCCAGGTAGGGTGATATGATTTTATTAATCCTATCAATCCAGTTACCTGAGGTGCAGCGAATGATGTATATGGTCCAGTGACTGAATAAACTCCGTATCCTAAAGACCAGACCGAACCGGTTGGGGCACAAACATCAACGAACGCACCATAACTAGTAAAGTAACTTATTATATCATCTTGGATTACAGCTGCAACAGCAATTACATTTGGTAAAGCTGCAGGGAAAAGAAGTGTCTCACTAGATTCGTTTCCGGCAGCTGCAACAACAATACTTCCTAAACCCGTGGCATACTCTATAGCTTCCGCATCCGCAATTGAATACGTATAATATCCCCAACTACAGTTTATTACATCGGCACCGTTCTCAGCAGCGTATATAACACTATTATAGTTAAGTCCCCTAACTGGCATACATTTTAGGTTATAGCTTATACTTGCAACACCTATCTCATTATTAGTAACCGCACTTGCTAATCCTGCAACATTAGTTCCGTGATATTCGTTAGCATTAGCATTGGGATCGTTATTGTGATGAGTAAAATTCCAACCGATAAAATCATCCGTAAATCCATTAGCATCATCATCTACATTGTTTATATCATCCGGATCAAAAATCCATTGTGATCCATTCCATTCCAGAGTATGTCCATCATTATCTGCATCTTCGCCTAAATTATTCCAAATATTTCCAGCTAAATCCGGATGACCCCATTCTGAACCGTTGTCAGTAATAGCCAAAATTATTGTGCTATCTCCATCTTCTCCCTTATGTATATCCCAGGCTTCAGGAGCCTGTATTTTTTCCAGATTCCATTGGAGGCTATATAAAGAATCGTTCGGTTCGTGCAATAAGAATATCTTAGGTATTGGCTCAGCATATTCTATATTAGAATCTTTGGAAAATTCTTTGGCAACTTTTACAACATCATATTTTTCAGGGAATTCGATTTTGTAAATCCTCGAGAGATCTGGTAAACCTGAACCAGGTGGAATTGGCTTATGAATAAATCTTCTATCTAATTTATTAACCTCAAATATGGTAATTTTCTCATCTAAAGAAGCAATGCCAAAGCTAACAATTCCTTCTTGTTTTGAAAACTTACCAACCCCTTCTTTAACTTTTATAGTAATAACCCCCCTCTCTAATTCAGATTCATTTTTTTTATTAAATTCTTGGGTTTGTATCACTTGCGAGGTGAAAAATACTAATAAAAAAGTGGCTAAAAAGTAAAAGCTCTTCATAGCTGCCTCCTAATTTTGTTTGAAGAGTGAAAGTATAGGTATTACCGCACTCTACGCCTTGGGGGAAGCACAATATTCTGGAAAGAATTTAAGAGTAACGTTATCCCACACGTTTCTCTCAAGGGGTAGATTAACCATTGCTAAATTGCAAATATTAATTGATAGAAGCAACTAATGGTTAATGAATGGCTACAGTTGGTCTTTAACAAGTAATTAATATACCATCCAAACTATGCCTTTTAAAGCCCATAGGTGCGTTTTAAAGCACTTTCTTGGCTAAGTAGTGTAAATGTATGGACTTACAGAGTTGTAGGACAATTGTTTAGTGAATAGCGTGCCGAGTTTACATAATGCCACATTATGCCGACTTAGATAGAATTACAAACTTTTCGTTGGGACTGCCTTAGTTAGTTACATAATGTTTATTATGTAATACTGGCTGACAATGTATGGTTTAACTGAGTAAAAAAATGTAACGTGGCTTGACTTGTTTAGTTTGCGAGTGAGTGTATTCTTTAAAATTATAACCATCATATCTAATAAGACCATTAGAAGTTCCTATCCATAAGAATCCCTTATTATCCTTACATAAAGCTAATATTTGATTAGTCGGTAGTCCATCATCAGTCGTAAGTGATTCAAATCGCAGGTGTTTCCACTGAGGATAGAATTGTTGATTAGGCATTAAGAGTAAGAAGGCAGAAGACAAATTATGTTGGAAATGCGAGACATTGAGCTCGTTTCAGATAATTAATTAAACCACTTTTAAAAATTCATAATTCTCTAGGATAATATCAAGAGAAATAAAGTTGAGAATTAGCAGGTAATGAGTTGTATATAACAGGAAAAAATTAGTCAAACAAAATATTATTTTGTAATCGTTAATACTATTTCACCTTAACAATGACCATTGTGATATCGTCATTAACTTCGGCTGTGCCGCGGAATGTTTTAAGTGAATGCAATATCACTTCCATTATTTCTGTAGAGCGGAGTGTGGATTTATTTTTAAGAATGGTAGATAATTTTTCTTCACCAAAAAGTTCATTCTTTTCATTCATCGCTTCTGTTAATCCATCTGTAAAGAAAGCATATAGTTGCCCACTGTTAAGTTTTACTTCTTCTTCAACAAGAGATTGTGCAAAAATATCTCCCTTTTCCAACCCTACACCTATTCCCTGTGTACGGTAAGATTCTACTGATCCGTTTTGTGCACTTAAAATGGGCATATGCCCAGCACGGCAAAATATAACAGTGCCTTTCTCAATATCAAACAAAGCTAAAGTCATCGTTATAAACCAGTTTCGTTCAATTTCATCGTACATCTTTTATTTACTTCAACAAGAATTTCTTTTGGTGATTTACCCGGTGTGCAGTAAAGTTTTATCATTGTCTGAAGTTTGGTCATATAAAGTGAAGCAGAAAGCCCTTTACCAGAAACGTCTCCAACTACTACAAACAGTTTTGAATTTGATCCTTCAACAGGAATTAAATCAAAATAATCTCCACCAACCTGCATTGCAGGAACATCGGCGCCATACTCATCCTGGCGACTTCCTGCGTGACTCAGGCAAATGTCGCCAGCGCAGAACCGCCAAAGGCCAACTTGACGATACGAGCCGATTCGCCCGGGGTGACAGTGAATCGCAATATCTACGGTCACTTTGCCGAACACCTCGGGCGTTGTATCTACGAAGGCATCTGGGTTGGTGAGGACTCGCCGATCCCCAACACACGCGGTATTCGTAACGACGTGGTTGCGGCGCTTCGTCAATTGCAGATTCCCGTGCTTCGTTGGCCCGGCGGCTGCTTCGCCGATGAGTATCACTGGAGGGACGGAATTGGCCCACGTGAAGATCGCCCCAAGCTGATCAATACGCATTGGGGTGGCGTGGTCGAGAACAATCACTTTCGGCACGCACGAATTCCTGGATCTGTGCGAGCAAATTGGCGCGGAGCCGTACATCTGTGGAAACGTCGGCAGCGGCACCGTTCAAGAAATGATGAACTGGGTGGAATACATGACGTCGGACGCCGATTCACCGATGGCTAATTTGCGCCGCGCCCATGGACGCCAAGAACCTTGGAAGGTGCCCTATTTTGGTGTCGGCAACGAAAGCTGGGGCTGCGGCGGAAGCATGCGTCCCGAGTACTACGCCGATCTTTATCGACGCTACAACACGTTCGTCAAGAACTACTCCGGCAACAACATCTATCGAATCGCTTGCGGTGCAAGTGACGGGAATTACGAATGGACAGAGGTGTTGATGAGTCGTGCGGGGCGGAAAATGAACGGTCTGTCGCTGCACTACTACACCATCCCAACTGGGAACTGGGGCAGCAAAGGTTCGGCAACCGAGTTTGACGAAGCGCGGTATCACTCAACGCTGAAGCGGACGCTGCAGATGGATGAATTGGTCACCAAGCACAGCCAAATCATGGATAAGCACGACCCCAGAAAACGAGTCGGGATGGTGATCGACGAATGGGGTATCTGGACGGACGTCCAGCCGGGCACCAACCCGGGCTTCTTGTATCAGCAAAATACGATGCGAGACGCAATTGTCGCTGGCTTGAATTTTCACATTTTCCATCGACACGCCGATCGCGTCACCATGACCAACATCGCTCAAACGATCAACGTGCTTCAAGCGATGGTTCTCACAGACAAGGAACGGATGCTTCGCACTCCCACGTTCCATGTCTTCGAGATGTTCAAAGTTCACCAAGGCGGAACTTTTCTGCCGATCGAATTGGCGACTCCCGAGTACACGCTGGGGGGCGAAAGCATCCCGGCGGTCAGCGCTTCGGCGACTCGAAATGATCAGGGCGTGATTTACCTGTCACTGGTGAACACCGATGCAACCGGCGATGTGCCGATTACCTGTTCGCTTCAAGGAGTGTCGGTAACATCGGTCAAAGGGCGCCTGCTAACCGCAGCCAAGGTCAACGCGCACAATACGTTTGATCAACCCGACACCGTCAAGCCCGTTACGTTTGCCGACGCAGCGATCGAGGCAGGCAACTTGGTAACAGTCTTGCCTGCTAAATCCGTCGTCGTACTCGAACTAGGCACGTCGCCATGAGTCTGACGTGCCGCTTGTATCCCTTCGGGATAAAGACGAGAGCGAACACAATTGAATTGCATTCGCGGAAAAAAGTCTTTCACGGCGTGGTGACAAACGGCTCGGCCAATCCGGTAGTCTGACTGACGTATTGTCTCAGCAGGCTTCTCGTTGTCCCGAATCCGTTTGCCGCAACGATCGACTGCAATTGTGGATTGCCGACGACGCCGTCATAGTGAGTCAACAATTCGCGTAGTCCGGCCGAATTCCCAGACGCCAACAGCTCGTTGATTTGGTGAGGTGCCAAGTACGCCAGCCAAGCCTCGCCGTCTGGGCGAATGGACAGGCTGTGCGACAGCTGCTGACAAGCTAATCGCAATCGGCCGGCAAGGTTGGCCGGATGGACCGGACCCGCATGTGTCGTACCGTCATCTGCCTGTGCTGACACGTTCCCATACGATTCGTAGGCCACTGGCGGAACTGCCCCGCGGACGACCAGGGGAGCTCGGTACCGCATCCCGGGAAACTGACTGTCATATCGATGGCGTTCATTGAAATAGGGATCGTCCAGCAGATCGGGTACTTGGAAATGGCCGTACCGGTAGGGATCGTAACCGTAACCGTCGAAGCGATAAGCGTCGAAGAAACCAAGATTTGAGTACCCGAAACCGGGATAGCCGCCAATGCCGATGCTGAATCCAAACGACGAGGAAGGGTAGTTCGATCGATGGCTGTTATGTTGGTAATCGTGACGATGATTGCCCGCCCAATGGCCTCGCGTTACGCCCCTGCCGCCGCCCGCTTTCAGCGAGTTCCCCGGACCAGCGTGGCTGTGCCCTTTTCCGCTGCGTCCCTGTGAATGGGCGCAATGGACGGCACACACGAGGGTGGCGAGGGCAACGAATAAACGCAACATGAATGATTCTCCGGCGGGGCAACGACAGACGACTCCTGAATGCTAGGTCGCCCTGCGCCATGAGAACGAGAGAATCAACGGGCGATGACTCGGTGGATGGTGCTGTGACCGATACAACTCGCACAGACGTTCGTGAAAGCAGCAAGCAGATCCAGTCGAGATGTGGCGTCGCCCCCAAGAAATGGTACGCAAGTTGCGTTACAATTCCTGGTTGAGTGACCGAGCCGAGTTGCTGTGTTTGACGGCCAATTGTGCTTTTGAATGCGGTGAATTGCCTTGTTTACCCTGTGAGCGAGAGTGCCGGTGTGCACAATCGCGCGCATCGAGTCTATCAGCACATCAAGACCAACCTCTGTTGGCTGCCCGCATGTCGGTGGCCAGCAATTTTCCCCCCAGACATGCGACGAGGACAGCATGAGGATTTTACCCCATGCCTATTTGGCTGTTCCGCTTCGGATCGTACTGAGCAGTGGCCTGTTGTGCGCCGGCTTGTTGTATGCCGGGGAGCCTGGGGCAACGCAGGATTCAACAAACGCCAACAATCGAGGCAGGGAACTGTTTGAATCCAAAATCATGCCGGTGCTGGTCAATCGTTGTTACGAATGTCACTCGCAGACCGGCGAAAGCATTGAAGGCGGCTTGGAACTTGATTCGCCTGCGGGAATGTCTCAAGGTGGCGATTCGGGACCGATGTTCACAGCCCATGATGCGGATCAATGTCGCTTGTTGCCCATGCTGCGTCACGAAGACGATGTTTCGGCGATGCCGCCCGATGAAAAGTTACCGGATGAAGTGATCGCGGCATTCGAGGAATGGATTCGCCTTGGCGCACCTGATTCGCGCGACCAGAGTGGGCCAACGGCGAGGGAGCAGCGTCTTCAGCAGGCGAAACAGCATTGGGCGTTTCAACCTCCACAGGCCGTGGCGCGTCCGGCGGTCAAGGATACCAACTGGTCTCGCGATCCGATGATCGACAACTTTGTGCTCGCTCGTATCGAAGCGGAAGGGATGCAGCCCGTTGCCGACGCTAACCGCAAGACTCTGATCCGCCGTCTCTTTTTTGACTTGATCGGACTGCCACCATCTCCGCAAGACGTTGATGCGTTTGTTGCGGACGAGTCTCCCAAGGCTTTGGAAAGACTAGTCGATCGGCTTCTGGATTCACCACAATTCGGCGAACGCTGGGGACGTCACTGGCTGGACGTCGTTCGTTATGCGGAATCGAGCGGGATGGAATTCAACTTCACGTATCCTCACGCCTGGCCGTACCGCAATTACGTGATTGATGCTTTCAACGCGGACAAACCGTACGATGAATTTCTACGTGAACAGATTGCCGGCGACCTGTTACCGGGCGACGAAGACGAATCGCCCGCGGACATCGAGGCCCGGCGCATTGCACCCAGCATGCTCGCGTTCGGGCCGAAACGACATAACTCATCCGGCACCGAATTCCAGATGGACATCGCTGACGATCAGATCGACGTCGTCTTTAAATCAGCGTTGGCGATGACAGTGTCGTGTGCGCGATGTCACGACCACAAGTTCGATCCGATTCCGACAAAGGACTATTACGCTCTGGCAGGAATCTTCCTGAGCACCGAACCGCTGTACGGAACGATCAAGCAGAAGTACAGCAACACTCCCACTGATCTGCTGCCGATCGGCAAAGATGCTCAGGCCATGCACGCCGCGGCGGAGCAGTACGACAAGACGATTGCCGAGCACGAAAAGTCGCTTGCTGATCGCCGTGAAGAGCTGAACAAGGCCACCGAGGCCGAGCAGCTGGCCACGAAAGAAAAAACGAGCGCTGAGGGGATGTTGGCGGCGATCAACGCTCGACAATCCGCCACCAAAGACGAAGCATCAACGACCGACTCCGCCGTGGCCGACACGTCTGAACAGGACACAGCGAAAAGCGAACTCGATCACGCAGTCGCGAAGGCCACGGAAGCCACCGCCCGCGTCACAACGTTGAAGGAGGAAGTTGCCAAGCTGGAAAGCGGCATCGCCGAACTGAAAAAGAACAACCCACCGCGGCCTCCGTACGCCATGAGTGTCCGTGACCGCGCCAAGCCTGCGGATACGAAGCTGGCGATTCGCGGTGATTTTCGCGACCGCGGCGAAGTCGTGCCGCGCGGTTTCCTGACCGCCGTGCACGTACCGAACGCTCCGCACGATCGACACCGCCACCAGCGGTCGACTGGAACTGGCCAGGTGGATCACGAGCCCAAACAATCCACTGACGGCCCGCGTGATGGTCAACCGCATCTGGCATCACCTGCTGGGTCGCGGGATCGTGTCCACCGTCGATAACTTCGGCGTGATCGGCAAGCCGCCAACTCATCCACGGTTGCTGGACACGCTCGCACTTCGCTTCGTGCAGGACGGCTGGTCGGTGAAACGAATGATACGCGTTATTGTGTTGAGCCGAACCTACCAGTTGAGTAGTCACAGGGACGCGAAGAACATGGCCATCGATCCCGATAGTCGGCTGCTGTGGCGCGCGAGTCCCCGACGACTGGAAGCCGAGGCCATTCGTGATGCGATTCTGGCCGTCAGCGGACAGCTCGACCTACAACCGCTGAACGGATCGACCGTCACGGCGCTGGGAGACAAGCTGGTTCGCGGTATTCCCACAGACAAGATTCAGCCGGCGAGTAGCCATCGGAGTGTTTATCTACCGGTTGTTCGCGACTACGTGCCGGAACTGTTCGACCTGTTTGACTTTCCTTCCCCCAGTCTTGTCAGTGGCGGGCGCTCGGTCACCAACGTACCGTCGCAGGCCTTGTACCTGCGGAATTCAGCATTCGTGGCTGAGCAAGCGAAACTGGCAGCGGAGCGGCTGCTTGCCTGTGCAGAAGCGACTGACGACGCAGGTCGAGTCGCGCTAGCCATGCGTTGGGCTCTGGGACGCGCCCCGTCGGACTCGGAACGCACCGCGGCCCTGCAATTGGTCAGTGACGTTCAGCAGGCCGGGGCGAACGCAAGTGTTGACGCGTGGTCGGCGTGGTTTCTGACACTGTTCTCGACCGCTGAATTCCGATATCTCGTTGATATCGATACGTAATCAACCAATCCGGAGCACGCACTGATGACAAGTATCCCATCACAACAATTCGTCTCGCGTCGCGGTTGGCTGAAAGCGGCATCATGCGGGATCGGGGCTTTGACGGTCAGCGGCTTCGCTCCCAATCAAGCCGCCGCGGGTCTGCTTTCGCCACGAGCGCCGCATTTTGCTCCACGAGCTAAACGCGTGATCTTTTTGTTCATGAACGGCGGCCCGTCGCAATTCGAATCCTTCGATTACAAACCAGCGCTGAAGGCGGCCAATGGTAAGAAAGGTTTGAAGAACGGAAAAGTGCTCGGTCCGCTGACGAATTTCGCACAGCATGGCGAGAGCGGCATGTGGATCTCGGACGCCTTTCCACACGTTGCCAAACAAGCTGACCAGTTGTGCATGCTCAACGCGATGACCGCTCCCAGTCGCGCGCATCCGATTGCCATTCCCATGTTGCACACCGGCGAGTTCCAGTTCGTGCGTCCATCCATTGGCGCGTGGGTATCGTTTGGCTTGGGAACAGAGAATCAAGATCTACCCGGCTTCTTTATCATCAAACCGACTCGTACCTTTGGCGGCCCGTCCAATTACGGCAGCGCCTTTCTGCCCAGCACGTTTCAAGCAACGCGTTTAGGTTGGGAAGGTCAGCCGGTCAAGGACGCTACGATCAACAACCTCAGTTCTCATCACGGCCTCGACCGCAGTGCCGCAGACGGGTCCTTGAAACTTGCTCAGATGATGAACCAGCGATTGCTGAGCCAAAGCGAAGAGGTACGTGGTGTCATCGACTCGCTGGAACTGAGCGATCGGATGCAGGCTGCCGTTCCCAGAGTGCTGGACATCAGTGGTGAATCAAAAGCAACGCTTGACGCCTATGGAATCGGCGGCGGGCGCACCGACGACTTCGGTCGGCAGTGCCTGCTGGCGCGACGGCTCGTCGAATCGGGCGTACGATTCGTCGAACTCAGCTCCAGCGGTTGGGATCATCACAGCAATCTTGACAAGTTCCCGAGCAAGGCCGAAGAAGTCGACAAACCGATCGCCGCCTTGCTTGTTGATCTCAGGCAACGCGGCTTGCTGGATGAAACGCTGGTGCTGTGGACGGGAGAGTTTGGACGTACACCGGAGACACAGGTTCTGGAAGGAAAGGAAACGATCGGACGTGACCATAACGCCGAGGGCTACACTGCCTGGCTCGCCGGGGGTGGCGTGCGTGCCGGACTGACTTATGGGACGACCGACGATCTCGGCTACAAGGCGGCCGATGGGGAAGTCCACCTCCACGACCTGCACGCGACCGTGCTCCATCTGCTTGGGCTGGACCATACCGAACTGGTGTATCGCTACGGCGGTCGAGACTTCCGGCTCACCAATATTCACGGCAACGTTGTGCATCCGATCATCGCGTGAATCACGAGTGTCGTACGAGACTCTTGGGAAAAAGTCGAAGATTTGCACGGTGTAATGTTGACGCATCTTTCCCAGGCGTTAAACTCCCCGCTTTTTATCACGTCTTGAAAATGGAGCGGGGCTGTGCGAATTGCTTTTTTGACGATCATTGCGTTTCACTTGTTGGAATTTGCTGGGCCGCTGGAAGCGGGGTGAACGCCCGCCGGCTGTAGCGTAGGTTACGCTACTTTCCCGCAGTCTTTTTCTGGTCATCCATCGGTCCCGCAATACGCACCACCCCGGATCTCGACGCCTTTTTACGCACCACCCCAGATCTCGACGCCTTCTTACGAACCACCCTACCCCTCGCATCATGTGGTCGTTCCGACCGCTGGCGCAGTCGTGCCCGCAGCTCGCGAAGTGGCATCGCTGGACATTCAGGTTCCTGAGCAGGCGGTTGTCTACATCGGGAACTACCAGACCAAGAGCACAGGGCGGCAGCGTCGCTTTGTGCGCGATGAACTACGACCCGGGCAGGTCGTCACGTACCGGGTCCGCGCGGAGATCATGCGGAACGGGAGTAAGATCCAAGAAACGAAGCAAGTCAATCTTCGTGCGGGTAGTGCAGCGAGTTTGGTATTCGATTTCCAGGACATCGAAACCTCGCTTACACTGACGGTACCGCCGGACGCCAAGGTGTATCTTGCCAATTCGGTGAAGCAAGGGAAGGGCACCGTCCGCACATTTACGTCTAAGAAACTCGGCGTCGGCCAGAAAGTTTCGGACTACCCGGTTCGCGTTAGTGTCGAACGTGACGGTCGCTTGGTCAGTAAAGAACAAAGGATCTCACTCACCGCTGGTGAAACGAAGACGTTGACTTTTCGCTTCGATCAGGAAACCCCAGTCGCCGCTGTCCGCTAACAGATTGAGCGGCGCTAGCTTTCCAGCTTGCGATTCTTCAATTCCGCAAGTTGGAAGCTTACGCCATTTATTTCTCGCCGAATCGTTGCGCCAGTGCGTATTTCTCTTCCACGCCAATCAATTCGTTGAATTCAGAGAAGGTCATCTGTCGATGTTCCTCACCGATCGTCGTACCGTTCGTCAGCAGCTTTTGGTACATCAATTCGATCGTGCGAGCGGCGGCTAGCAGTCCGGTCAGCGGATAGAGGATCAGTGGAAAGCCCAACTCGGTCAATTCCTGCTTGCCCAGCACCGGTGTCTTGCCCCCTTCGATCATGTTGGCGACATTCGGCGCCGGAGACCGCCGGCCAATCTCGGCCAGCATCTGACGGGATTCCGGCGCTTCGACAAAGCTGGCGTCGGCACCGGCATCGCGCGCAGCGGTCACGCGAGCGATCGCCTCGTCAATGCCCTCGACCGCAAGCGCGTCGGTGCGAGCCACAATGAAGAAGTCGCGGTCTGAACGAGCCGCGACGGCAGCTTTGATTTTTTGCACGTAGTCCTCTCGCGAGACCACCTGTTTTCCGCGCATGTGTCCGCACCTCTTGGGCCACACTTGGTCTTCCAGAAAACAGCCTGCCGCTCCGGCGGCGATCAGGTCGTTGACCGTGCGGTAAACGTTCAAGGGATTGCCGTATCCGGTGTCCGCATCGACGATGATCGGAATCTCCACGCTGCCACAAATCTGCTGGGCTCGCTGGACCATCTCCGTCTGCGTCAGCAATCCCATGTCCGGCTCGCCGATCGTCGTTGCGGCAACCGAGTAGCCGGAGATGAATGCCATCGGGAAGCCGGTGCGCTGAGCAATCCTTGCCGAAAGCGTATCGAACACTCCGGGAAATGCGAGCGAGCCGATCTCGTCCAGAATGCGCCCAATGGTCGTCGTCATCATGTTGGCTCCGTGAGTCGTCCGTGTGGCAGTAGAGTTTACCGTGATGATCCGACGGTCAACACGGCCATGAACCGGGCTGTTACAATCGCTCTCCTGGCTCGCGCAACCATACGAGGGTACGGGATTCGATGGAACGCAATTTCTCCGGCGGAATTTTCAGTGACACGCTCGATGACGGTCGAGCAGGCGCGGAAATCGAGTTATCCCCGTCGGGAGTCTGTGCTCGTTTGTCGGATGGAGAATCTTTCGTGATTCCTTACCGCGACTGTCAGGTCGAGATCGGCGGGTTCAGTGGCCGGATGGTTTTCTGTCGCAATGCCGATCGCAGCGTGACCATCTTTTGCGAAGATCGCAAGTTTCCGGCGGCGTTGTCGTACGCGTCCTCGGGAATCCTGGACGCGCAGCTGGGCGAAAGCCTGCGACAGCGTCGGGGCGAGTCCCGGCGCGGACTGATGATTGGCGTGGCCAGTTTGCTGGGAATCGCCGTGTTTCTCGTGGCGGGCTATTACGGTGTGCGTGTGGGTGCGCGAGCCGCCGTGCGAGCCCTGCCGATCAGTGTCGACCGTCAACTCGGCTCGGCGGCCTTTAAGTCGATGGACCTCGGAGGACCGGAGCTGACCGACCCGGTTGTCGTGGGGGCGATGAAGAACATCGTCGATCGGCTTGCGCCCCATGCCGCGATTTCTGAGATGCAATTTGACGTGCATGTCGTGGATTCACCGCAAATCAACGCTTTTTGTCTGCCCGGCGGAACCATGGTGATCTATACGGGATTGATCGAGAACGCGGAAAATGCGGATCAGGTTGCCGCCGTGTTGGGACACGAGATGGCACACGCGACGCTGCGACACGGACTAGAGCGGACCAGCCAATCGCTTGGGATTTGGGCCGCCATGACACTGTTGGTAGGCGATACAGGAGGACTGATCGCGGCGGGCGCGGACCTTTTTCAAATGGCGTCGGTCAATAGTTATTCCCGGGGGCAGGAGAATGCTGCCGACGAGGAAGGTGTCCGCATGTTGCATGCGGCAGGCATCGATCCGATATCATTGTCTCGGTTCTTTCAAGTTCTCGAAAAAGAACACGGCGATCTGCCCGGAGTCCTCACCTGGATCAGCACGCACCCGCAACATGCCGATCGGATCGCCAACGTTGATGCTACAGTTGCCGCCTTGCCGGATCGCGAGTATCAGCCGGTGCAGGTCGATTGGCCGAATGTGCAACGTCGAGTGAAAGAAAATGAGTTAACACCGCAGGGAGATGGTTAATGCATGCTGAGATTCGTGATCGGCCTGCTTTTGCGAACATTCATTTGAAGTTGGAACCGGGCGACCAGATCGTCGCCGAGGCCGATGCGATGGCGAGCATGAGTGCGACAATCGATATCAGCACGAAGTGGAGCGGCGGATTCATCAAGGCCGTTCTGAAACGCGTGTTCGGCGGTGAGTCGATGTTCGTCAATACCTTCACAACCCAGTCGGGCGGCGAACTTGTGCTGACGCAAGCGTTTCCCGGTGACATGGAATGCATCCAGCTGAAGGGAAACACGATGTACCTGCAGCCGGGTGCCTTCATCGCTTGTGAACCGGGTGTGAAGCTGGGACTCGGATGGGCGGGAATCAAGATGGCCATCGCCCGCGAGGGGCTGTTCCGCTTGAAAGTTAGCGGGACCGGTCGAGTCTGGTTCGGTGCCTACGGTGGCATCTTTGTCCGTGAAATCGACAGCGAATACATAGTCGATTCGGGGCACTTGGTCGCCTACGAACCTTCGATCGGTGTCCGCATCGGGATGGCTGGAGGCATTGTCTCCAGCTTCTTCAGCGGTGAAGGCTTGGTCACCCGAGTCACGGGCCCGGGGCGCATTTATATGCAGTCGCGATCGTTTGGCGGATTGGCGGCATGGACGAACGCCCATTTGTATTGACGCCGTGTCACCCATGCATGGAAAGTACTCGATCTCGTTTTCCAGGAATCATGCAGTACGAACTTCTCGCCCAACCGGCCATGTCCGTCGCCAGGCTCACACTTCAGGCAGGTGAATCCGTCACTTGCGAAGTGGGCGCCATGATTGCGATGTCCAACGGATTCAACGTGGAGACGACCTCGCGAAATAAAGGAGGTGGTGGCGGATTAACCAAGGGACTCAAACGCATGTTCGCCGGAGAGAACTTTTTCCTCAATCACTTTACCTCGACCAAGCCGCAACAGACCCTGATCATTGGCCCAGCGATGCTCGGTGACATCATTCATTACCCGTTGACTGGCGGATCTTTGGTGGTTCAAGGATCGAGTTGGCTGGCGTCGACAACGGGCGTCGACGTCGATGCCACCTGGCAAGGGATCGGCAAAGCGTTGTTCAGTGGCGAGGGAATGTTTTGGGTCAAGTGCAGCGGCAGCGGTGACCTGCTGCTCAATAGCTTCGGTGCCATCTACCGCGTGGACGTGAAAGGCGAACACGTGGTGGATACGGGCCACATTGTTGCCTTCGAGGACACACTGGAATTTCGTGTCGGCAAAGCCAGCAAGAGCCTCGTGGGAAGCATTCTTGGCGGCGAAGGCTTGGTCTGTAAGTTTAGCGGTCAGGGCAAGCTGTACTGCCAAAGTCATAACCCGCCGAGCTTCGGAAAGCTGCTGGGACCGAAACTAAGACCGCGTTAGTTCAAGAGTCAGAGTTGGTTGAACACCTCATGATCGAATTCAAATGTCCGGCGTGCAAGAAACACTATCGTGTCGCAGACAATTTGGCTGGCAAAAAGGGCAAGTGCAAAGACTGCGGGCAACTAATGCGGATTCCGAATCTTGCCGTCGAGATTCCGGAAGTCGCCGTTGAAGTGGTGGATCCCGCTGTTGACGTTCTGGGTCCAGCTGTCGAGTGCGCCCGCCGTTCCTCAGCCCGCCGTTCCTCAGCCTGCCGCGAACAAACCGAAGGCGAGCGATCCATTGCGGGGATCCACGCCCAATTTACATTACGAGATCAGCCAGCGTCCCGATTTTTCGCTGGTCAAAATCGATTTACCGGCGGGGAAAAAAGTGTTTGCGGAACCGTCGGCGATGGTGTCGATGACGCCTTCGGTGCACTTGCAAGCCGGCTTCAAGGGCGGACTCGGAAAGACTCTCGGCCGGATGCTCGGGGGTGAAAGCTTGATCATCAATACTTTCACCGCGCAAGACGGTGCAGGCGAGATCATGTTTGCCGGCGGTGCCGCCGGTGACGTCGCCTACCATCGACTCAACGGCAATTCGCTTTATCTGCAACGCGGATCTTACATGCTCAACAGCGAGGGAGTGGAAGTCTCCGGAAAGTGGCAGGGTGCCAAGGGATTCTTCAGCGGCGAAGGTCTTGTGCTGCTCAAGGCATCGGGAACCGGCGACATCTTCTTCAACTCCTACGGCGCGATCCTCGAGGTCGATGTGACGGAAGGATTCATCGTCGATACCGGTTACATCGTGGCGTTTGAGGAATCGCTGCAATATCGAGTCACCGTTTTGCCAGGGCTGCGGGCAGCGGGCAAAGTGAAATCGTTCTTCTTTGGCGGCGAAGGTCTCGTTTGCCAATTCGCGGGCCAAGGCCGCGTCTGGATTCAAACGCGTCAAATCCAGGCATTCCTGTCATGGGTGAATCCCTTCCGGCCAACGAAGAGCAATTAATCCGGACGTTCCAAGTCTGGCTCCGGCGCAAGCCTTTTGCTTTCGCGCCGATCGCGGCAAAGTTTCCGTTGAAGCCCGGCACGACCACCCTTTCTGGTGTTCTCAACCGATCATCCTTTGCTGCTCTGGCAATCGCCGGCGTTTTCATTCATTGGCGACATCGAAGCCGAGCGAAAAGCTCGCTAACGCATATCGGATTAGACGCCTCGATCTCGCAACTGACGCTGGAGATCATTTTCTAGCGAGGCAAGCTGCTCCAGCGTCAGGCCATCGAGAGATTCGGAATCAAGCCCAAGCAGGTCGCGTAGGACTTCGACTCGACCGGCCACTTTGCCTCGTGCTTCACCTCGTGCTTCACCTCGTGCTTCACCTCGTGCTTCACCTTCAATCCGAGCCTGCTCAACTGCGTACTCCATGCGAGCTCGCTCATCTCGCTGAGCTTTGAGGCGTGCTTCGTATTGGCTTCGTTCCTGTGGCGTGCGGGCGATCATTTCCAATACTCCAGCGGCTTCAGTAAATGCAGGGGACGAAAAACGATGTTGGATATCTTCCGCCGTCATCGTCGACGCGGTCCGAAAAAAACAGAGCCAGGATTCGATCGGGTCGGCGATCACTGTATTATCGCTTGGAACCGTGTACTTTGGCAACTCGAGAAGGTGAACCTGCAGGCCGTCCGTCAGGCAGATCTCGCCATCGACGCTGCGGAGACGGAAATCAGAGTGGATTAGCGCCGACTGACGAAACAAGATCGCGTCGAGCACGCAAATGCTGATCGAAGGATGTAACTGTGTGTAATTGTCGCCTTCGCCAAGCTGGCCGACGTACAGCGACGAAGCGTAGTAGGCCAACCGCTCTGGCAAACCCGCGGGCAAGCTGGTTTGCATCTCGATGTCGTACAACCGGCCGGTCGTATCACGCGCCAAAACGTCCAAGATGGACAGTTTGTCGGCACTCTCCTCTTTGTCGATGATTGGATTGAGGATGTCCACATCCGTGATCACGGGATCACCCCCGAAAACGGCGTTGAGGAAATGCTCCACAAGAGCGATACCTGGACGTCATGCTTTTCACCATTCACGAACAGCGCAGCCTCTTTCTTCACGTGCTGAATGCGGAACAAGTCACCGACCACAAACATCCGAAAGTGCAGTGGACTGCCTTTGGCAAATACTTGTTGGACCGCAGGACGGATATCCCCGCGTGTAACCACGTCAAGGGCCAACGGCGTCAACGCTCGCCCACCAAGCGACGGGTGTAGTAGAACCTCACTCGCCGCTTTGCCGGGCCTTGCGCTGGTGGCTTGGGAATTTGAAACTTCAACGCCAGCGCGCCCGAATCCAACGCCTTACTGTTGACTTGTTTGGCGTCGCCATCGGCGGTTGAAAGCGTCAGCTGGTCTGGATCGATCGACTGATCGTTAACGAGAACAGTGACGTTCACGGTTGCCAATTCAGGAAAGGCCGTCGCCGTGTTCGAACCGAGTTCTAACTGCTCTTGCGCTGTTCCTACGAGACCGATCTGCTGTTTCCCGCGATCGGTTTCCAACATGATCTTGATGCCAAATGGTCCCGCTTTTTTTAGCTCAATACGAATCAGTAAATCCGTGTCGCTCTCAGCAGCGATTCGTGACCGTGCCGGCCAAGCCATCGCACAGCCACAAGATGACTTGATTCTCTCAATCGCCAATTCTCTGTCGCTACGATTCTGCAGCAAGAGCTTACCCGAAACCCGTTCACCAACGAAATGCTGGCCGAATTGAATTACCGACGGTCGCAAGTCTCCGGCTGTTACCTTTCCCAGTTGTTGGGCGTTAGCGAATACTTCGGGGGCGATGTCGATTGTCTTCCGCTTCTCAGCGTCGGTTGCCAAATCTTTGCTTGGCGGGTCGGCGTGAACAAGTGTGCCCAAGAATAGCGCCAACAGAACTGCCTGGATTCGCATGGATGTGCCCTTTCCACCTAGCGTGCTGCAAGAGCGGGTTAATGGTAGTGTCGCGGGGGGGCGGTCAAGCGATTAGTCCAGGAACTTCTGGGAACTCGCACGATGCGTGCTCTCACTTGCCGCCCAGGCAGACGACGCTGCCGTCTAAAAGCGTCAAAATCAGTTGCCCTCGCGCGGCTGCCATGCCGTCGAATACCGGTGGAGCGCTCAGCGGATAGCTTGCCAGCTGTGTTCCGTCACGGGCCGAGTAGGCCAACAACAGGGTGCCCTGGCCGGCCGCTGGTTCTGTCTGCCGAACGGATTCTGCATCGGGTCCGGCAACAAACAGTGTGTCGGCGGCGCGGACCATGGCCTGGACGCGAATCGGCACGTCCGCCGACCAGGTGAGCGCCGACGCGTCAGGTCCGCGAGCGTAAAGGTGGTAGTCACCGTCCTCGAACTCGTTCGACCAGTCGACGCTCTTGCGCATAGCCGTAGACCGTCGTGTCGTCGTACAACAACAACCGCCCGTAAATCAATTTCTTGTCGCGACCGCTGCACCCGGTGGCAATCGACGACTTGTCCGCAAACACCCAGTAGGAGCGATGAGTCCATGAGTCGTCCGTGAAGTCCGTCAGCGTAAACAAGTGAGGGACGCGCTGCTCAAGCTCTTCTCCCTGTTTGGTAAACGGCAGGTCGCGAAGGTAGACATGTTCCGCATCGGCGACGAGGATGTCGCTGCGCGAGCCGGGCATTTGGTTCGCGCTGTATTGATCCGGCTGCCGCCCAGAGTCCGGGTCGGGGCTGTAGATTTTCGTTGTGGAGAGCATCGAGCCCGTGTTTGGATTCAGTCGATACAGGTCGATGCCATCATCCAGATAGGAAGATCTGCCGGCCGTGAAATAGGCCACATGGTCATCGACGAGCACGCTACCGTGAATCGGCCACGCTGATTCAAGCTGGCCGTAAGACGAAACGCGTCTCGAATCGTTCGCGCCGCGAAAACGCCACGACAGTGCGCCGTCGGATGCTTGCAAGCTGTAAACGAATCCGTCGCGACAGCCCAGCAGCACTTGTCCATCGTGAATCGTGGGTGGCGAATCGATACGCCCATCGGTAACGAATTCCCACGCTCTCTCGCCTGTATCGGCGTCCAGCGCCGCGAGCGTGTGTTCGTCGCGGCAGCCGACAAAGACTTTTCCACCGGCCACCGTTGGTGGTGTCAACGGTGCTGTCAACGCCACCTGCCACTTGACTTCCAGGTCGGTTGGAACATCGCACGTTGTGATGCCGCTGCGGCGACCGTTGCCACGATAAGTCGGCCAGTCATCGGCGTGGGGCGGTTGGCCCGTTTGTCCAAAAGCGGGGCCCTTCTCGAGTCGCGGCCCTGTCTCTTGTGCCGGCGGCGAGATCCGCTCGGCCGACATCGCATTGAATCCGGTCAGTTTCGCGGTGATGTAACAGCCGCAAGAGTGAGGCGGAACATACAGGAAACCATTTGCCGGCATGACGCCGTAACGGCAGACACCTCGTGCCCAACTGTTCCAGCGATAGTCGCCCGATTCCAGATCAATGAACTCGGTGCCGCGTCGCCCGCCGAGGATGTACCGCTCGGTCGCCTTGCTGACGTAGCACCGATGATGGTGGCCCGGGTTCTCGGGTGATACCTGTTTGTTGATTTCGCCGGTGTTGATATCTCGCTCGATAGCGAAATAAGGCCCCCAAGCCGAACCCGTGTGCTTGGTGCCCGTATCAAACGGTTTGAATCCACCGATCCAGATCGAATTGTCGGTGATAAACACATCACGCACTGAATCCAGCACCGGCTTCTGTGTCCAACGCGGCCGTCCGTCTTGCGGTGACAGCACGGAAACCGCTTGCTTGTTCCAGCAGACAAGCACCGTTTCACTGACCGCACGAGGCGCCTCACACTTGCGGGACCACAGCGTTTTGCCGCTTCGCAGATCGCGGCAAGACAGTTCGCCGCCGCAATGGAAATAAACGCGACTGCCCAACGCGCTCAAACTCAGCGGCTTGAGCCCCTCCGCTGCTTCGCCGTCCAGCTTCCACAACTCGGCTCCCGAGTCCGCATCGAAGGCCACGATCGACCGGCCGAGTCGGTTCTCGATTTGTTTCAGCCTGCCAATCAAAGGCTGCCCCGTTTCGCGAGCGTGCAACGGGCCGCCCCGCCGTCGGGCCCGATCTTGCAGCTTCTTGTACTCCGCAATCCGCTGATCGGTCACACTCTTGGCAGCGACGAGCAAGACGCCGTCATGGAAGATAATCTCATCAACTCCCTCCGGGTCTTCAAAGACTCTGACCGTCTCGCCCGTCGCTGCATCAAGCGCTGTCGCTGGCGCGTGGTAACCGAGCGTCACGTACACTCGGTCTCCAGCGGCAACCAATCGTCGCTGCAACTGGATCGGCACCGAAGTCCAGCCGGCCAAGTGCGGATACCAATCGGTGATGGCGCGTTTCCAAAGCAACGTCCCATTGTGGGCATCGCGAGCAACGACATGCCAATTCGCGGCGCCTTGCAGGTTACCGGTTGGTCCTTCATCGGCGATGTAGAACATCCGTCCCGCAGAGGA
Organism: Pirellulaceae bacterium; assembly: GCA_963714715.1. GTDB lineage: Bacteria > Planctomycetota > Planctomycetia > Pirellulales > Pirellulaceae > JBFJVZ01. Next base: position 24,294 of record CAVQPV010000071.1, read on the forward strand.
TACGACGGCAGCGATGCTGGAGGTGTACTCGTGGCTCCGCGTATGTGCGGGGCCAGCGGTCCATTGAAGATGTCGCGGTGGGCCCACCAAACGGTCGTGCGAGAAAGGATTGCCACTGGAGTCGTACAGGTAGTGCGTCCACTCGTCGACTCCTTCGCGAGCCGGCTTGACAAGCTTTCTCCAAGCGGTGCCGCTGTGGATGTAGGCGACTCCGCCTGGCACCAACATGCGCAGCATTTCTTCATCGGCGATCTGAGCGGGATCGTCGACGACCAGCAGGTTGACGAGATGGTCGATATACGGGAGCACCGGCGCACGCCAGTGCATGATCGACACGGGCCCATACAAGTCCTCGGTACGTAGGAATGCTCGCGCCGAAACAACATCGGCCGAGTCCGCCGCCAGGCCGTGAACAAGGTTGCGACCGTCAAGTGACAACGCAGCCGTCAACCGCCCGTCACCGCATCCCACGTGGACGATCACGCCGCGGTTGATCCCCGTCTCCGAGAAAATCGCCTCCGCCTGTCGGCTAAACTCCGATTCGACCGCATCGACTCCACCGGCAAACACGATCCCCAGTAACAGTACGAGCCAAAGTCTTGTTCTTGTCACGATCTCAGTCTCCTCAGTGGTTTCCCGGTTCCGGTCGTGCCTGGCTGCGGATGGAATTCTAATCCTCCGAGGGACGATCACGCCATTGCCAATCGCGTGGCGTAAGCTTCCAGCTTGCGGAATTTGGGAATCGCAAGCTGGAAGCTTACGCCACCAATTTTCTCAACTGCCGAAACGGCGCAGCGCCGATAAGTCGCCTGCATCGACGAACCAAAACGATCTATACTGTCGTCGAAAATGAATCGTTCATTGAGAACGTGTATTAAAAGGGGTCTGATCCTCTCTTGAACCGATCTCGCTAAACGCAAAAAGTGTCCGGTACCGAGTTTAGCTTGCAGTAACCTCCCGCCCACGAAGGGTCAGCTCCCTTTTTAAAACACGTTCTGAGTGGAAAGGACGCGACATGATCATCGGAGATTTGAGCCGAATCGAAGGCCGTACGTATCCGGCGCGGCGGCTGACGCAAAACCTGGTGGGCGGTGCCTCGCCGGTTCAATGCAAGAATTTCTGCATGGGCTATGTGACGCTCGAGCCCCGCGGTGGTCAGGTTCCCTGGCACAATCAGGAATCGGAAGAAGTCTATTTTGTCATCTCGGGAAAAGCCGAAATGTGCCTGGGCGATCAGCGGCGCGAAATGGTCTCCGGTCAGATCGTACAAATCCCGCCGGGCGTGTTTCACCAACTCACCAACGTTGGCGATGAGCCTTTGCACTTCATCTATGTCTACGGACCAGCGGGCGAGGTCGCGCATTGGCGACAGGAGCTCGCGGGCACGCTACCGGCGGCTGGTGTCGACGCTCCTGACTTGCCAGAGGGCGCCAACCGCAATGCACCGAGCCACCCGAAGGCGGGCCCATCATCATCTAGGAATGCAGTTTGCCCAAAAAAACCATCACGCCCCGCGTGATGTCGGGCGACCAAAAAGCATTCCGACAACGAAAAATCATGTCGCACAGTACGTTAGCCAAATGCGCGGATGTTAACAGGCAGATCGCGAACGAACCATCAAGAACCTGAACTTGGAAATGAGCATGGAAACCAAACGCATTGGCATCATCATGAATGGTGTGACCGGGCGCATGGGCATGAACCAGCACCTGATCCGTTCGATCACTGCGATCATCAAGCAAGGTGGTATTAAGGTTGGCGACGACTTGGTGATCATGCCCGACCCGATTCTGACGGGACGCCGCGACTACGCATTGCGGGAGCTCGCAGAAAAACACGGCCAAGATTCTCGCGGCAAAGCCTATGCCTATACCACCGACGTGCAAGGCGCTGGAGGGAAAATATGGCGAGCATGATATCTTCTTCGACGCGTCCGGCACCTTGCAACGCGCCGGTTTCATCGAGATGGCCGTCAAAGCCGGCAAAGCAATCTACTGTGAGAAGCCGACCGCCATCAAGACCGTCGAAGCTGTGCGGCTTGCCAAACTGGTCGCGGACGCCGGCCTGAAAAACGGCGTCGTGCAAGACAAACTCTGGCTGCCCAGCTTTCGCAAACTAAGGATGCTGCAAGAACTTGGCTTCTTTGGGAAACTGCTCTCCGTGCGGGGCGAGTTCGGTTATTGGGTGTTTACCGGCATGGACTACGACCAGCCGGCTCAGCGTCCAAGCTGGAACTACCGCGCCGAAGACGGTGGTGGGATGATGATCGACATGTTCTGCCACTGGCAGTACGTGATCGACAATCTGTTCGGTCCGGTCAAGAGTCTGCTCGCCTACGGCGCCACCGATATCGAGCAGCGCCGCGGGGAAGATGGAACTCCGTTTCGTTGCACGGCCGACGATTCGGCGTACGCCATGTTTGTGCTGGAAGATGGTACCATGGTCCAGTTCAACAGCTCCTGGTGCACGCGCGTGCGTCGCGACGATCTATTGACCGTGCAGGTCGACGGTACGAAAGGTTCCGCGGTCGCCGGTCTGCGTGAAGTAAAGACTCAAAGTGCCGCCAACACGCCGATGCCGATTTGGAATCCGGATATCGCCCAGCCAATCGACTTCTTTGCAGGCTGGGAGGACGTGCCGAACAACATCCCTTACGACAACGCCTTCAAGATCCAATGGGAGGAGTTCATCAAGCATGTCGTGCTTGATACTCCCTGGAAGTACAGTCTGATGGAAGGAGCTAAGGGCGTGCAGCTCGCCGAACTCGGCATGCAAAGCTGGAAGGAACGCAGATGGGTTGACGTTGTTGACCTGGATTAGGGAGCATTGGTTAGCTCAATTTCCGGCGGGCTTCGTCGATTACCTCTTCACGGTTCTTGTCGGGGGCTTCATGCCAGGCTTTTTCACCCGCACGTTTCGCATCGCCGAGTGTTCCACCCTTGGCAGCCAGGATTTTCTCAAACTTGCCGCGGACAGATTTGGTCCACGCTCGTTCGGCAGCTTTCAGCAGCACACGATCTCGTTTTTGTTGATCGCTGACGCGCTCAGGCAGCGACTTCTTCATCGCCTGACCTGCAGCCTGCACGAACGCATAATGCGCAGGATTCCAGTTCCAGCACGCGGTTGTAGGCCGTCATGCTATGGTCGGTGATGCCGGGCAGGAAACGATGGATGAAGCCACCAAACCCTCTTGGCATGAACGTAGCCCTCAGGCGCGAACCGAAACGCCCCGACCATCGCCGAATCGGCCACCAGAAATCCAGCTTCCAGAATCTCCAACCCAGCGAGTGGTCGGGCGTCAGCAGTTTGAATCTGTCGGATCGATTTGCCAGCACGACTCTGCCGACGTCCTTGTATTCGAAGGACCGGTCGAGATCCTCGCCTCCTTTTTTGTCCCCCTTCGCCGACCCCGAGGACCACGACAGCAGCGGTTGTAAGAGCACACTGAAGATCCAAAGTGATTTTGGCGGTACCGTCGTGACCACATCATTGTTGTTCACGAAACGGAAATGATGGTCGTTCAAGTAAGCGTCTTCATGCTTGACGTCCTTGTACTTGACGTCTTTGTACTCGCGAGCGAATTGTCCGTCCCCGACACGGGGCTGACCAAACGTGAATACGCCGCCGATCTGTTCTGGTTTCAGAACTTCCCTGCGGACAAGGCGGTACGCCGCCAGGGTCGCCAGCGCGCCCCCAAGACTGTGACCGGTGATCCATACCTTCTGAAGCTCCGGTTGTTTGGTGTTCCGGAACCCATTCTCATTCAAAGGGTCCGCTTCCAATGATTTTTTTAACTCATCCCAAACACCGTCCAGCCCCGTCCAGAAACCATCGTGAAGTTTCGCTTTGCCGTCGGACTCCGTCGTTTGCCAAGCGAATAAGTCTGTCAGTACGTCGCCAAACTTATTGGCTTCGGTCCCACGAAAGCAAAGGATGATGAGTTTTTCATCCCCTGCCAAGAAGTACTCAATCCCACCCTTGGAGACAAACTGGACCTTCACGTTCGGAAGGCTGTCTTCAGCGTTGTCTCCTGCAATGCGTGTTCTTGCCTTTTGCACCCAAAGCTCATGGGCAACGCTCCATCTTTGCTTGGCCTGATCGATGTTTTTCAGTCGCTGGTCAGACAACCATCGCCACGGAAACAAATACTTCTGTCGCACACATTTTCGGTACACGCGGTGGAGTCTGTCTGCAATGGCGTCCACATCGTTTTCCGACAGACCGTCCGTCATGTTCTTCCATGCTTCTGCGGAGAAGACTCTCCGCACCGTGTCCAAAGCACGCACACTCAAACCACCTGCCTCCGCTTGCTTCTTCTGCTCAGCGATCGCCTTGAAGAATTCCTCCCAATGAGGATTCGCCCGCCACGGTGGCATTAGTGCTTCCACTCGCTTCTTGCGGTCTTCTTTGGATTCTTTCTCGTCGTACTCCTCTGGATAGACGAGTCCCGCACATTTCCCCAGCCAGCAAGCCTGGTCGAATAGCCGCCCCATTTGCTGATGATGATCCAGGCTGTTTTTTGGATTCGTCAGGTCGGCTGGGCCATTGGCGAACGCACCTGCGAATGCGCCAGCGATACTGTCTGATTGCGTCATCCTCAGGGACCCCTTGGCGATCGTCTTCAATATTGGCGAAGAAAGAGCTGCTGCCGGCACCGTCGCCGGCAGGGACACATCTTAGACTCTTGCCGGTGCACCATGCACCAAAAAGACCTGCTCGCGTTCATTCAGCTCGGCGCGAAGTAAGATTCTTCGGCAGCGACTCATTTACGGGCAACTCGCCTCGCAGCATTCGTCCGCCCTGGCCGACAATTCGCAGGTAACGATCACTCGGCAAGCCTTCGTAATTCAGGAACTCGGCGCCGTCGCCAATCGGCGGCTCGTTGGTGCATTTGAAGATCGCGGTCCCTTCGTCGACTTCATCAAACATGGCAACATACATCATTTTGCACCCCGCTCGTTTTGCACCCACCATCTGTGACCAAAGAAACTGCCCCTTTAGCCGTGGAATGTCATCAAGCTGGGCACCCTTCAGGTTGTGCCAGCTGAATCCGGGATAAACGACCGGCAGGTAGTCTAACTCGTGACGGTCACACCAAACGCGGTCACGTTGCCAGACTTCGGCAGCGTGATGGGTGGCTTGCTGTGGCGTGCGGTATCGTCCCACAGACCACGGACTGACAATATCTGCCTGCTTCAGGATCTCAGGCAACAGGGGGTCATCGGTGGCGTCACGTTTACCTTCGCGCCAAAACGACGGGACCCCTAACATGACGGTACAGCCCTCCGACTTCAGCCACTTCACAAGCTCAAGGCACTCGTTGAGTGAGTACCTGCGATCATCACTAAATCCGACTCCCCAAACCGCGACGATCGGACCGCCTTGATGATGCAGGTAGGCCGGGTCGCTGGTGATCTGCAGCTTCGCTTGCAGCATGCTCCAGTCCTCTCGGACGCGGCTGACTTCTCCGGCGGCAAGTCCCGACAAGTCGTACATCACGGCGTAAGTGCGTCGAGCCCGGCGAGCAGCTTCGCGTACATGCGACAGCACGTTGTTCTTGTGACGTAGCGAATTGGGATCTGAGAGACCGTTGGCGAATCGTTGCAAGAACGCACCGTCAATTCCGTAATCACGCATCCACTGGAAGTGTCGCAACACCGTCTTTCGATTGCCGCTGCTGAATACCTCAGCGACACTGCCATCGGCGTGCTTGAAACCCGTCGGGTACCGTTCGTCTGGCTCGAGTTCGGAAACATCAGGCCAGAGGTCAACGGTGACATTCCCGGGTGCGAATGGCTTCGTTCGCCTTTTCGCCCAATGGGTCCAACCAAGATTGGCGCCGTCGCCTGGGCAGTTGAACCAGCCCTGATAGCCGCACATGACTTTTCCGGTCAGTGTGCTCGTGTCGACGCCGCTTTCTGTAACGTGGCTGCGTTCATCATCAACGATCCTGTTCATTTCGGCTTGCAGACGGAAGTTCGGTCTTTCGGCGGGACAGGCGGTCGCAGCGAATACGAACAACGTGAAGCTAAGGAGTGCAAATCGGTTCATGGGTGCCACAAGTGCTCGCGATAGATCTGATCGTGTTGATTGTCGACGTTGATTGGAACCAGATAGCTTGGCAGGTTACACGATTAGGAGCAATTGCCACTCGCATTGACTCTCTCCGCGCCTGAGAGCCCGACTCTCCCGAATGGCATTGGTCTCTACACAAATCGGTCGCTGCGAACGAGCGTTGGCTCATTGGCGCCGAAAGGGTCTGACAGAGCCACACCGTTTCTCGGTGACCGCCGTTCTCGCACGCATCCGCCATCACATTGGGGTTCACGCGGCAAAAATGCTTCGTGGCGTTGCCCGTTAGGGTTTTCCCGCAAAGTAGGGATAGTTCGGCCGGCCCGCCGATTCGCAAATTCGCTGACCTATGTTTTGTTGTGGAAAACCGAATTTCCAGTTGGTCAGCGATATTCAATGGTTGAAATGGCAACATCACGATGAATCAGTACATCGAAAAAATCGTCAGTAACGACAAGATCCCGTCTCCGCCATCGGTTGCGGTACGTCTTCTGGATCTTGTTTCTCAGCCGGATGTGAACGTCAATGAAATTACGAAAGTGTTGGGCGCAGATCCCAAGCTTTCCGCTCGGCTGATTGCCTATTGCAACTCGCCAATCGTTGGCTCCAAAAGAACGATCAGCAGTTTGCAGCAGGCGGTGATGGTGCTGGGCATGCGAACGCTTCGTCTGCTCTCACTTTCCTTCTCGGTCATGGATACGCAAAGCGAATCAGATTTTGACTACGACGATTTTTGGCGGAACTCACTGGCAACTGCCATCGCCGCAAAGCTTCTCGGCAAGCGATTCGGTGGCAGCGGCGACGAAGACTTTCTGATCGGCCTGGTCTTTAACGTCGGCCAAATCGGTATCGGCACCACTTATCCCGAGAAATTCGTTGAGATGTTGGGCGACAACAAATCAATTTCCGGTCTCACAGTCGAGATGGAAGCCGAAGCGTTCGGAACCAACCGCTACGAGATTGGCTCAAAACTGCTGGAAAAATGGCATTTTCCGCAAAAGATGGTTGACTCGCTGGCCAGTTTCGACCCGGACAACCTGAATGTCGAAACCACAACATTGTATCTGAGTCAATTGCTGGGTGGCTTGCTGCTTTCGACTGACGTCGTCGAAGACCAGATTCTTGAAACAAAACAGCAGGCCTTGACGCTGCTTGATATGGATGCCGATCAATTCGATCTTCTTTTTGATGAAATGGTGAGCGAATGGAAAGGCTACGAGGGACTGTTCGACTACGATGCCATCGGCTTCAATTCGATCCAAGAACTGGAGTCGAGAGCGAAGGAGTCGATGATGCAAATTTCATTGGGGATGGATACGGAGATCCAAAAAATCACCGAGGAAAAAAAGGAACTCGAGGAATCAGCATTGATCGATTTGTTGACAACTCTCAAGAATCGGGCAGCCTACGATGCCGAGACGCCGGGTGTCGTCTCCTACCACAGCCGACAAAAGAAATCGTTTGGGATCATTGTCATCGATATCGACCATTTCAAAGCGGTCAACGATACGTACGGTCACGCGGCGGGCGACGCCGTTTTGAGGGAAGTTGGGAAAAGCCTCAAAACGAATTGCCGAAACTACGACACAGTCTATCGATACGGTGGAGAAGAATTCGTGGCAGTTGTCGTCGATTGTGATTTTGAATCGCTCACGATCGTGGCCAATCGGTTCCGCGAGTCGATCGAAGCTTTGCGTGTCGAAACGGTCGGTGAGGTTCTCGCTGTGACCGCCAGCATGGGATCTTGCTGGTCCGAAAACGGCGAATGTCAATCCATTGAAGAGCTGTTTGTGAAGGCCGATGCGTATCTGTACGAAGCAAAAAATAGCGGTCGGAACCGATGCGTCCTTCGCAAGCTCGCCGCTTCGGCACTCGCCCGTTAAGGAAACGGCGGGCAACAACTTCTTCGTTGTGCGATTCTTTACCCTCGGCTTTGTTATTATACGGCTTCGCTGTAGAGGAAATTTACAAGATAGCCGACCAGGTTTCCGAACAGCACCTTATCTAATTAAGAATTTGAAGAGCCGAAAAGACCCAGGGCTGTAAGGGTCGTTGACGATCCGACCACGAAGTGGTCACAGCAATTAGCCGGCGGTCGCGCAGCGAAACCGCCGGTAAAACAATATCGAACGTGCGCTCGACCCCGAAGGGCGTCGCACTTCTGCGACCGCCTTCGGGGTCGCTCTGCAATCCTGCTGACGATGACCGTAGGTGCGCTACGCGACCTACGGCTAATCTCTGCGACCACTTCGTGGTCAAAACACGATGCAATTCCGTTGTCATCACATTCGTCATTGCTATTGAAAAGACCCTTACAGCCCTGGCCAAAAGACCCGCATCGTCGTTGACCGCTGCGGCTATACACTGGAACGCATGCGATTGACAAAGTTGAGGATCTCGGCAACGGCCTGATAAAGCTCAAAGGGAATTGACTTTCCGACTTCAATATTCGAGTAAAGGAATCGTGCAACTGGTTTGCGCTCGACGACAGGGACGCCGTTTTCCTTTGCGATCTCGATAATTTTTTTCGCCAAGAAGTCAGCGCCTTTGGCCACAACGATCGGCGCATCCATCGATTCGCGATCATATTGAACTGCCACTGCGTAGTGCGTCGGGTTGGTAATGACGACGCTTGCCTGAGGCACCTTTGACAACATGCGTTTGCGCCCCATCTCAGCTTGAAGTCTTCTGACGCGGGGCGAATCAACGGATCACCTTCGGATTCTTTGTTCTCGTCTTTGATGTCACGCAGGCTCATCTTCATGTCCTGCAGATGCTTCCATTTTTGATACGCCAAGTCGATCATGCCGACGATCACCATCATGGCGGCAATCGCAATCGAGGCGTACAGAAGAGTTTCGCACATGAAAAACATGAGGTCGCGAAAAGAGCCAAATCCGGCGACGGCAATCACATCCAGTTTTGATTTGGCGATGAAATAGAAGATGCAAACGATAATGGCCGCTTTGACGATCGAGAGTCCGCCACGAACGGCACTCTTACTCGAGAAGATTCGTCCGATTCCAGACATCACGCTCAATTTGTTCCAGTCCAACTGAAGTGGCTTGAAACTGATATTAAAACTGGTTTGCAGCAGTCCGCTTAGCCCGGCAATCACTGCCATCGGAACGATGAATGCGATGCACGCCATTCCGATGAATTCAACATCGGTAATGACGGCGCCCACCAACATCCGCGGATCTTCGATCATCGGCTGAAAATAGGTGAGTCGATAGGAAATCGAATTTCCGAGCGTCGCGAAGAATGACTTTCCGAACAGGCAGGTGAGCAGGACACCGGTGGCCACCATGACACCACCCACAAACTCGGGGCTGAACCCGATCTGGCCCTCCTCACGCGCCTTTTGGATACGTTGCGGCGTCGCGTTTTCGGTACGCTGATCGCGATCCTGATTTTCCGCCATGCGTCAACCTCGATTGTCTAAGCACGTGTTTTAGCAAGGGAACTGACCCTCTCTTGAACCGATCTCGATAAACGCAAAAAGTGTCCAGTCCCGAGTTTAGCTGGCAGTAACCTCTCGCCCACAAAGGGTCAGACCCCTTTTGAAAACACGTGCTAAGACAAAAGCCTCAACAGCTCTTCGATGTCTTCTTGAACTCGATAGAGATAGGTCTCCATCGCCCCAAAGATGACGGGGCAAAACAGAAACAGACAAAGGACCCCGAGACCCGCCCGGATCGACATCCCGACCGAAAACAGGTTCAGTGTCGGCGCCGCACGATTCAGAAAAGCGAGCAATAACGTCACCATCATGAACAAGATGATCAGTGGAGCAGCGATCAATAATCCGTAGTTGGTCAGGCTGTTCAGCATCGTAACCAGCTGCTCCGTTGGCAGTTCCAGCAGGCCCACCTGGGTGAAGAAATGATTGAACGACGCGTGGATCACGAGAATGACGAAGTGATGCAGGTTGACGCCAAAGAAGATCAAGATCGCAAACGTCTCAAACAGCCGAGTCACCAAGGTAGATGAATCTTGCGTTCCAGGATCACTGATCGAAGCCAGCGAGAGCCCAAGTTCTTGGCCGACGTAAGCACCTGCGATTTTTGCGGGCCAAAAGAACAACCCCAGCGCGATTGACAGGACGATGCCGATCAGGACTTCTTTGAGGATCAGCAATGCGCCGGCCCAACCGCCCAATTCGTTGACGGTTTCGTTAGCAAGGTGATGGCTTGCTTCGATTTCCGCGAACCAAAATACGGACAGCGATGCCGCCAGGCCTACTTTGACAAGGCTGGGCAATTGCTTCTTGCTAAACAGCGGAAAGAAAGCAATGAAAGCCGACACCCGTGCAAGCACAAGCATGAACAGAACGAGATTAGCGTTCGTCATCATCTCACGAACTCGACCATCTGGGTCAACACCCCAATTGTGTAGTTTTGCAGTGTTGTCAGATACCAATTGGTCATCCAAATCAACACGAAAACAACGGCGACGATTCGAGGCGCAAACGCCAACGTTTGTTCCTGGACGCTGGTAATCGTTTGGCCAATGCTAATCAGCAACCCAACGACCAGGCTGACAATCACCACCGGCGCGGAGAGCAGCAAGGCCATGGAAAAGAACTCTCGCCCAATCGCATTCACATCCATCAGTTCCATTGCATTGCTCGCTAGTTAGTTTTGGGGCGAATGGCCAGTGAGTCGATTAACTGATCGACCAAGATCGGGTCGTTCATCACGCCCAGGATTTTGGACTTCTGACGATCGGGCATCTTTTGGAGCAGCGAAGCAGCGAATTCGAGCTTTCCATTGTTCGCAAATTCCTTCAGGTAGTCCGCGGCTTGCTCCGGTTCAAGATTGGCAAACCAACTTTTGACATCGTTAACCTTGCTGTCAAGTTCTTCTCGCTTCGACTGCTCATCCGAACCCGTCTGCTTTGCCAACGCTTCTAGTTCGACTTTTCTCGAATCCAAGTCATCCAGTGTTATCTTCAGCGAACTGCTCATCCGCTGAAGCAGATCGACTTTTGCATCGATTCCTTCACTGAACGCGCGCAATTCATCTTGTTCCGTTGCCAGATCATCAAACAGCAACTTGACGCGCTGTTCTTCCTTGGCAAGCCTCTGTTCTCGCTGGATCAACTGCTGTTCCATCTTCTTGATCGAGTCACTCATTTGCAGCACTGCTTCGACGGAGACCGCGTTGTCCGGCCGGAAGGCGACGGGCATCGCCTTGGCTTTTTGCTCGGGATTACCGCCAGGCTCCGATGGTTGTTCGGTCTGTGATTGGCTAGTTGCTGCGTCTTCCTGCGAACTCTGCTGGTACAGGAATTTCGTTGACCCAACAGAAATTCCAAACAGAACCAGACAGGTGACGACTGCTGTGATGATTGATTTCATTTGCTTACCTCGGAGAACGATCATTGAGATATCGGTCGTCGGCGACTAGCGATTCCAATTTCTCGAGTTCACTGTTTGCTTCTGCGCTGAGTCGATCGGCCAAGGACTCCCAGCCGCGAACTTTGGATTTCTGTTCCATTGCTCTGTTCAGTGTCTCGTTCCGCTGCAATACGGTTTCGCTGATCTCGCGCTTTAGATTGTTTGCGTGTGACTGCAAATGTGTGATCCAGATCATTGTCTGAGCGTGCTTGTCGACCGAATGATCGCTAGCGGATGTGGAAGTTTCATCGATCTGGCTCTTCAACCGAACAAGTTGCCCTGTCTGCTTGGTGAGCCGGGATTCAATCGCTGCTAACTCCACGGCCAGGGAATTCAGTTTGCTTTCTTCAAGAGCCCGCAATCGTTGGATTCGCAGAATCCTTTTTTGCCGCGCCTTCATGCTGCCGCTCCGATGCGTTGATTGAGCGCTGCTAACTCGTTCAGAGTGGAGCCAAAGTCACTCGACTGATTAAGCGGTTGCCGAAGGAATTCAGTCACTGCGGGAAATTGATCGACAGCCTGATCGGACTCGGCAACGACCCCGCGTTTGTAGGCACCGATTTGGATCAGATCTTCGACTTCTCGATATTTTGCGATGATTCTTCGTGCGTTGGACTGCGCAATCCTGCTGTTCCTTGCCGGTGACGTCGGTAAACAATCGGCTGGCGCTGCTCAGAACATCAATCGCAGGAAAGTGACCTTGATGAGCGAGTTTGCGGTCAAGCACGATATGACCGTCCAGGATCGAGCGAGCAGCATCCGTGACGGGCTCATTCATGTCGTCACCATCAACCAGAATGGTCAGTAGGCCGGTGATCGAACCAGCTTGACTGGTTCCGAGTTGTTCGAGCAGCCGGGCCATCTTCTGAAACACGCTCGGTGTGTAGCCTCTGCTGGTCGGAGGCTCGCCAAGCAACAGGCCCAGTTCGCGTTGAGCGTGCGAAAGTCGCGTCAGGCTATCAAGCAACAAGAGTACATTCTGCCCTTGGGCTCGAAACCAACTTGCAATCACGACAGCGGCCTCACTCGCTCGAACGCGTGCAAGTGGTGGTTGGTCCGACGTGGAAACGATAACCACGGACTTCTTCAGCCCCTCGGGGCCGAGGCTATGTTCGATAAAGGGCCGCACTTCTCGCCCCCGCTCGCCGATCATGGCGACAACATTCACGTCGGACTCGGCGTGTTTGGTGATTTCACCTAGCAGGGTGCTCTTGCCGACGCCGCTGCCGGCGAACAATCCAACGCGTTGGCCTTTGCCCAGGGTCAACAACCCATCAATCGCTCGAATGCCCGTCACAAAGGGCTGTCGAATATGAGGGCGCGTCAGCGGGTCTGGCGACTTGAACTCGACTTCCGTCGTCTGTTCGAACTGCAAGTTGCCGAGAGAGTCGATCGGATGGCCCACGGCGTTCACGACTCTTCCCAACATACGGAAGCCGACGGGAAGCCGCATCCGGCATCCCTGCCCGACAACCAGGTCACCGCGTCGGAAGTTGATGCCGGACTCGAAAGGCATCAGTTGCACTTGGTCGTGATCAAATCCAATGACCTCCGCGAGTACCGACTTGTTCGATGCCGACTTGATTTCGACCAGTTCCCCCAGCCCGGCATCCATGGTCGCGCAGACGCGGCCGCTGACGCTTTTCAGGCGACCGGTTTGGCGAATCCATTGGTTTGCAGACAATTCAGGTATCATCGTGTCTTCCGTGGGGACTGCACTGTTTCAACACTGAATGCAGGAACGCGTCGAGCGTTACCGCGACGCCTGTTTCACCAGATTCGACCAGGCAATCTCCCGGCAAGATTGAGGCATCTTCTTTCACTTCAATCGATACATTTTCCGTTTCTGCTAGCCATCGGAGGATCGGTACGGTGCATGTTGGATGGACGTGGACGGTGTTCGGAACGGATGGTTTCACTTGATCGATTGCGAGTTGGACATACCGTTGAACGCGTTTCTGAACCAGGTTTTCGTCCTCGTTCAGCACAGCTCTGCGCGACGTCGATCGCTACGGAGGAAATCATTTCTTGAAGTTGATCCATCTGGCTCTGGAGAAGGTATTCAAGGTCCGTCAGTTTCCCGCTAATCGAGTGGAGTGCTGCCAAAGCGTCGGCATCATAAGTTCTGGTAGGTGGCGGCGTTCCCGACGGCAGTTCCTCCATCGTCACGCGGCCCTCGGGGACCGAGATCGATGACAAGTCGGGCGTCAATACCAGATGAAATTTTGACATGATTAGACAATCGTGATTGCACCCGATTCATCGAGCTCGATAAGGATCTTCAAAACGTCGTCGCGACCTGCCTGAATCTCGTCTGGTTTTGCATTGGACTTGTATTCCATCTCCTCCTGCAGTGACTCCTTGGCTCGTTTGGACATGTTTCCGAGGACTCGGCCAAGCAAAGATTCCTCGACTTGTTGCAGTGCCAACACCAGAACGTCGGTGCGACATTGCCCGAGTACCTTTTGAAGATCGCGGTCTTCGAGTCGTTCGAGGTCCTCGAACTGATACAGCTGTTTCTTGACGGCATCGGCAAGTGCTCTGTCTTGTTTGGCAAGTTCCTCTAGCATCGGCGTTCGCACGGATCGAGGGAGCGACCGCATCAGCTTCGCCATTTTCTGTGACGACTCTTCGTCCGATTCGCGTTCCTCGACCTCAAGAGCCAGTTCCAGCGTCTTTTGAAGTACTTGCTCTTGAACGATTGGTTTCGCTGCCGACGGTTGCGCGAGTTTCAGAAAAATGCTCGGACGGATCGGTTCCGGCAAGAACTCAAGCGTTTTGGCGGCGTGTTCGTCAGCAAGCTTGCGAACGACCAACGCAATGATGACGGGGCTTTCGCGGCTGATCGCCTGCGCTACCTGGTAGGGATGCATGCGGTTCAAGTCGTGAATCGTGTTCCCCGTCAATTCTGGCCGTTCGAACCTCTTGGTCGGTTCCAATTCGACATCAAACTGCTCTTCTGCAATTTGTAAGATCGCAGGGGCTTCCGGTTCCGGTGCGGACTCCTTTTCCGCGGATGCAGCTTTCTGCTCAACCGTTTGCAAGGACAAGTTGAAATAGTTCTCGAAATCCTCGAGCACCAGATCGATCTCTTCCTTGCTTGGCGGGAATTTTTCGAAATCACTGAGGGCGGTTTCCAGTTCCTCAAGCGGTTCGCCTTGAAGCCCGGATCGTGCCAGCGAAGTAGCCTCATCACCCAACAGGTTCAGTAGTAGCGCAAGTCGCTCCGAGCGGGTTAGCATATTCATCGGCCTGATCTCTCCTGGCCTCACGCGGCTTTACGCTGTGATGACTTGTCTTGACCCTCGGTTCCCGACCACGAGCGTACGATTTGGGTAAAGACTTCTGGATTATCTTTGATCAGACTCGAAAGCTGATTGACACTTTCCAGTCGCTCGCGATCCAGTTGTGGTCCCCTGCTTGAGGTTTCCTGCTCAGGCATTGGCCGAAAACGCCGCAGCAGCAGAACGCCCATCAGGAATGCCAGCCCGGCCGCGATCGCCAGCGAGGCGTTCTCGATGATCGATGTTAATCGGGACCAGTCAAACGGTGCCGCAACCGGGTCGAGTGACAGGCCCGCGGACGGGAAGGGAAGGAATTCGACGGAGATGGTGTCCGCGTCATCCTTAAATCCGACCGCATTCTTGACAATCGACGTGACCTTTTGATCCAGGCCGGCCAACAGGCTTCCGTCCTCGGATTTCACACCTTCGGCGTCGGAGTTGACCAAAACACTGACGGTCATGAAGTTACGGATCGGTGTCGAGTTGGCTTCCGTTTCTTCGGTCTTGGGGACCAGGTAGCTGGTCTTGATGTTCTCCGTCTTGCTCTGAATATTCGTCGATCCCGCTCCTCGACGACGCGTCTGCAGGTTCGACGCGACGCCAGCGGAGCCTACCGCCGGTTCGTCCGCATTGCTGGTCGTTTCGGAGACAAGATCTTCTTCGGTCGGTACCTTGCCGTCGGGATCATAACTCGTCGTGGTTTTTGAACCGTGTGTGAACGTGAGGTCGAGGTTTACCTGAACGCTCGCGTTACCGTATCCGAGAAAGTGAAGTAATTGAGTCTCTGCTTTTTTGGCGAGCTTGCGTTCAGCCTCAGCGACATACTCAACCTGGCTGCTGATTTGATGGACCTGTTCGTCCGGTATCGTGTAGCTACGGCCGTCCTTGTCGGTAATCTGGACGGCTTCAGGCCTCAGATCTTCAACGGCGAATGCGACGAACGATGCGATCGATGATGCTTGCTGATCGCTCAAACGCTCGCCCGGTCGCAAGGTCAGGAGCACACTGGCCGAGGGCGCCGACGTCTTTCGTTCAAACGGCCCTTTGTTGGGTACGTTCAGATGAACATCGGCGTGATCCACAATGGTCATCTTCTTGATCGTGGCAGCCAGATTTTGCTGTTTCTGGAGTCTGGCAAGGTTGCGTCGCTCGGTGGGACTGCCGAATGCGCCGCCAAGACTTCCACTTGCCTGATCGGCAGCGCTGGCAACGCCATTGCTGCGAGCTAGCAGCCGCGCTTTGGCGTAGTCTCGTTTGTCGACAAGCAGGTTTCCGCCTGCGCCGGAGAGTTGGTATTCGATTCCCGCCTTGTCCAAGGCGTCGATGACCTTGTCAACTTTCTCGCTTTCTGACTCGCTGACCAAAACCACGTAGCTTGGCTGAATCGACCAGTAGCCAACGCCGCCAATCGCCACCATACAGAGAGCAGCCAGCAGCAGGATGCCGATCCGCGCCGCCGGTGAGTTCTCCTGCCAGATTTTGAGCAGGGCATCGATGTAGGGTTTGATTGTCTTCAAAGTGATTTTCTGTCAATGCGAATTGACGCTTGTTACCACGCCGTGTTGTTCATAAAAGTCCAACTAGAACTGCATCCGCATCAGTTCGTTGTAAGACTCGATCAGCTGGTTGCGGACCTCCATGAATAGTTGAAACGACATTTCCGACTTGGCGACCTGCATCACAACTTGTTGCACGTTGTTATTCTTGCCGGTCACCAAATCTCGAATCGCATGATCTGAACGGAGCTGATCCTCGTTTGTCTGAGTCAACAGTTTTTCAAAAAGGTTATCATTGCTCTGGGAGCCAGTTTCTTTGGATGGCGTTGTTTCGGTTGTCAGCGCGACCGCTGAACTGGCGTTGGCGGGCGTTATTGGCAGCATCAACGGCCTCCTTGCAGAAGCGTTAACGTTTGCTCGATCATCTCTTTGAACAAGCTGATTGCCTTTGAATTGGCCTCGTAAGATCGACTGGCCGTGATCAGATCTACCATTTCGTCTGGGATCTTGACGTTGGAAAGTCGCACGAACCCGTCTTCGTTCGCGTGGGGATGTCCGGGGTTGTAGATCTGAGGAAACTCCGACATGTCTCCTTCGATCCCAATGGTTTGCACGCCGTGGATTCGGTTTAGCGAGTTGCGGTGGGCAGCCTGATCCATGGCGGCTGAGAAGATCACCGACTGTCTGCGATACGGTTCGCCACTGGCCGTCATGGTCGTGCCGGCGTTTGCGATGTTGTTCGCGGTTACTTCCATGCGCAGGCGTTCAGCCGCCAGTCCGGAAGCACTTATGTCGATTGCGGAAAAATGCCCGGACATGTTTGCACCGTTTGTTTACATCAAGTTTCGCTGGGAATGACTAGCTGGAGATTGCTCGCCGCATCGTTGCTAATTTGGAGGCCATGAGATGGGAGTAAGTTTGGAAGGCGAGTGCGTTTTTCTTGAGCTCGGAAATCTCCCGTTCCATGTCGACGTTGTTGCCGTCCACGCGCTCCTCCAGCCCCTTGAGCTTTTCGACAGGAACGTCATCGATCGTGCCACGCTGTGCCGCACCTGACTCCAGTTGTTGCACGAGCTTGTCGAACTCAAGCCGTCTTGTCTTGTAGCCGGGTGTGTTGACGTTCGCAATGTTCTGGCTCAAGACGCGATGGTTCTGTTCAGCGCCATCGAGCGCATTGCCAAGTAAATGCATTTGTGAAAACAGTCCGGTCATGCTTGTTATATCGGTAGGGCCGAAGTTGATCTTTAGAAGCGGCACGCTGAGAACCGTCCCGATAGGCGTGAAAACAACGCCGTCAAGCTAAGGGTTTTCCCTCAAACGACGGCGATCCGCGAACGACCAGCTCTTTGCGACGCGGGACGCGCTGCCCGTGGCGTACAGTCCGGCAGGCAACGTACAGCAGACGTTTGGGTTGGCGATCAGGCGATGCCGTGACCACAGTGAAAACACGTCGAGGGTTTTCCCGCAATTTGGGCAATGCATTGTCGGACAGGCCGATTGGGCAGGGCAGCCGCCGCTGGTGACCTAGATTCCGGTGAACACGTTCCAGTTCGGCACTTCATTCCAACAGTGAAATTTCATCAACAGAGTTTTGGCTGCCACTACGGCATTCGGTGATTCATGGATATTGCGACCATTATCGGACTCGTGCTCGGATTCGGCTTGATCCTTGCATCCATTGCCATGGGTGGCAGCGGATTGGGCCCTTTCATCGACGTTCCCAGCGGAATGATCGTGTTCGGTGGAGCCCTGGCGGCCTCGCTGATCAACTTTCCCCTGAAGAGCGTGATTGGTGCCTTCGGTGTCGTGATGAAGTGCTTTCTATTCAAGCTGCCCAACTCGATGGAGACCATTCAACAGTTCAAGTCGTTTGCGGAAATCGTGCGGAAAGACGGCTTGCTGGCCCTTGAAGATAAAGCGGCCGAGATCAACGACGACTTCATGAGACGAGGTGTCGAGTCTCTGATCAGTGGCGTTTCCGGTGACGAGATCACGCAAACGCTTGAGACCGAGTTGACTTACATCGAACAACGGCACGTCTCGGGAAAGAAAATCATTGATTCCTGCGGCGCCGCGGCACCTGCGTTTGGAATGATCGGGACACTGATCGGATTGGTCCAGATGCTTCGCGCACTGGATGACCCGAGCAAAATCGGTGGTGGCATGGCGACGGCTTTGTTAACCACGCTGTACGGTGCATTGGTCGCCAACGTCATCTGCATCCCACTTGCCGGGAAATTGGAGGCTCGAAATCAGGAAGAGACGATGGTCCGCGAGTTGATGATCCGAGGCGTCGTCTTGCTGGGCGAAGGGGCGACGCCGCGCGCTGTCGAGGAGCAACTATTGACCTATCTGTCACCCAAGACGCGCACCGCTGCAAGTGCGCAGACGACATGACGAAGAAGGAAATCAGCGCCGATCCACCTGAAGACATCCCAGCGTGGTTCATGACCTACAGCGACGTCATCACGCTGTTAATGACGTTCTTCATTCTGTTGCTAACGTTCTCGACGACTGAGCCGGAGCGATTCGAGAAGGTCACCTCGAAACTCTTTGGAAGTTCCGGAGCAACCGGCGTTGCCGGACATGCACACGACCAGCTTGATCGCAACTCCTGGAGTCAACGAGTGCGGCCACGTGCAGCGCGGATTGCAATGCAGGGCAGTGAGATGCCGCCGATCACCAGGGAGCCGTCCGGGGCGACCGTGGGCCGAGGACTTGAAGCGGCGAACGAGGAACAGGCCCAGAAAGACGTCATGCGGTCATACTCGTTTGAAGTGCCACTGTCGCTGTTGGTCAATCAGAATCAGAATTTGACTCAGAAAGGCATGCAGGTTGCTGCGAAACTTTCCTCGCAGCTAAGAGCCCTGCCGGTTCATTGCGCTATCGAACTATCGAACAGATCGATGTCAAATTGCGCAAC
This sequence comes from Pirellulaceae bacterium, assembly GCA_963714715.1. Lineage (GTDB taxonomy): Bacteria > Planctomycetota > Planctomycetia > Pirellulales > Pirellulaceae > JBFJVZ01. The sequence goes on from CAVQPV010000071.1 coordinate 43,470, forward strand.
GGCTTTGGCCCACTACCTGTACCACGTCGAGAAAACGCGCCCCGGCCAAGTCGGTGTCGGTTTTGCCGATGACGTCGAGTCCAACGCCGTGCGTTTTGTGATCGAAAGGTACGAACGCTGACATGGCGAAGAAAAAACTTGAACTGAGTGTTCCCAGCAAGGCGTATCTGGTCTCCTTCGGTGACACGATGACAGCATTGTTGGCCTTCTTCATCGTCTTGAACTCTCTGGCGAAGGAGCAGACTGGGGCAAAAATGTACTCCGGAACCGGATCATTCGTGAGTGCGTTTTCCAAATCCGGTTCGCCAGGTGATCTGTCGGGAAATCGTTCGCGAGAAATGCTTCAGCAAAAAGAGCAAAAGCCATTGTACGCGCTCGCTGACAATTTGGATCAAAACGAATTCAAAGTCGGTCCAGATGATACGGACGAAAACGAGCGAATCTTGGATCGCGACAAAGAGCAGTTTCAAAAATTCCTGGATGAGATCGAGCAGACGTTTGGATTGAAAAACCAGCCGCCAGTCCAAAGCCAAACCGTCTTTGATTCGTTCGAGCCTTGGGATCGCAAAACGGGATCCGTCAGCACGCATGCCATCCTGCTATTGTCCGAAGCGATCGCCAAACTGCGGCAGCCGAGTGTCAGTCTGGAGGTGATTATCTGGGCGACGATGCCGAGCCAAAAAAATCTCGAACAACAACTGGAAAAGTCGGTCAGCTTAAGGTCCCAAGTCGAACAAATGTTTTGGCTCAAGCCAACCGAAAAGTCACGTATCCGCTACAGCGTCAAACCTTGGTTGTTCTCAGATGCAAAGCGCCCGATTCTGTCAGTCGTGGTTTCCAAATCTGGAACGTCGATCGATTGAAAAAGCGAGACGTACGGTCAAAGGTTTCCTTCGTGACGGTAAACCCGCAGCTAGAGTTGGTCATCGCGTACTCGCCCTGACCTATGCTTTTTTGGTGCCTTGTCTTCCCGTCGCGTTTCGGCGAACCGCGCCAGATGCCGTCGTCGACTGACGAATGGTGATCAGGAACACTTCCCTCGTAGTGGACTTAGTAGCATCCGATGCAAACAACGAATGACAACTCGCCGATGCCTGGTTCCTCTGTTGGAAGTCAAGGCACCACCACATTTCAGTTCGATCTGCCGCCGTTTCCAACGACAGCAACGCAGTTGGTAGCGGAATTGAACAACCCGGAAGTGCAGGTTCCGAAGATCATTCAGCTGATCGAATGCGAGCCAACCGTAGGATCCAAAGTCATCAATCTGGCCAACAGCCCCCTGTACGGAACATCACGACCGATCACCACGATCGGACACGCTATCGTGATCCTTGGATTCAAGTCGGTTGCCCAGCTCGCTTTGACCGTGGCAACCGGCGGCGTCTTCGAGAATGATGGTTCTCCCTGTGCCGATGCCCGGCGAACAACGTACTGCCAGTCCTTGGGAGTCGCAACGTTGGCTCGCCAAATCGCAGGTCAATCGAAGCAGGCGAATCCGGACGAGGCGTTTCTTTCCGGTGTCATGCATGACATTGGCAAGATCATTCTATTCGAGGCTGCAGGAACAACGTATCGCGAAATGATTGCCGGAGACCCAACGGGCAATACAACATCACTGGAAAGCGAAGAGTTCGGGACGACGCACCCCGAACTTGGCAAGTGTTGTGGAAGAAAATGGGGACTGCCCAACTCCATTGTCGTCGCCATCGCGAATCACCATCTGTCTCTTGACGAGACCTCCGATCCGCTGTCGGAAACGATCATTGCCGCGAATCATTTCGCCCGAAGTTGGCAAATCGGGTTCGAGCCCGAGGACGTCGTCGGCTTTGCAGAGCAAATCGACGGTGAGATTTGTAAACACGTTAACGACGATCTGCAAGCGGAATGCGTCGAACAATTTGCAGCCATTCGTGAGATCTGTCTGTTTTAGACGACGCCATGCAAACCATCAGCTTTCAGCGACTTCTGACGACCCTGGTAGCGATTCTGATCGTTGCTGGAACCTGCGGCTATGTTTTGATCGAAGGCTGGCCGCTGATTGACTCGATCTACATGACGGTCATTACTTTGTCGACGGTCGGATTCGGCGAAGTTCAAGAGCTTACCCCCAGAGGCAGGATCTTCACTTCCGTTCTGATCACAGTGTCGCTGATTCTGATGGCTTGCTGGACAGCAGGAATCACAAGCTTCCTGATTAGCGGAGAACTCACCGGCCGATTTCAAGGTCAAAAGGAACAACGAATGATAAGCGCAATGAAAGATCACACGGTTGTCTGCGGCGGAGGCGTGACAGCGTTGACCGTCATCAGTCGCTTGGCGACCGAAGGCAAATCCGTGGTGGCGATCACGGACGACAAAGCCGAGGTCGAATCGATAAGACGTGCTGCGGCAGACATACCGATCGTCGAAGACGATCCCAAATCAGAAATGGCCATGGTCGATTCCAACGTCCTGAGTGCCAAATACCTGGTGGCAGCCGTCGAATCCGACTTTGATAACCTGTTGATTACGATTACAGGGAAAGGACTCGGAACCGACATCCGTGTGATCAGCTGTGCACAAAACACAGCCTTGGCCAGCCGGATGTTGAAAGTTGGCGCCGACGAAGTCATCTGTCCGCTCGTCATTGGCGGAGAGCACGTCGCCAGTCTGATCAACGGCCCAACTGCGGGCGTTTGACGTTCGCGTTCAGGGTTCTGTATTAACGGATGATGTTGGTTAGTTCTTCCAGCATTTCGTCCGCAACGGTGATTGTCCTTGCGTTTGCCGAGAAACCGCGCTGGGCGACGATGAGCTGGGTGAACTCCTGAGCGATGTCAACGTTAGAGTTTTCCAGTTGAGCGCCAATCACCTGCCCGCGACCGCCGGACAAACCCTGACCGATCGACGCGGTTCCGCTGTTCAACGATGGCTGGAAATAATTGTTCCCGATTGGATCCAGCGCACCGTCATTGATAAAACTGGCCATCGCCAGTTGCGCCAGGGGCAGGGTCCTTCCATTCGATGCCAAACCGCTGATTTCACCGCTCGACGAGACCGCGATTGAGACCAGGTTGCCTGGCGGGTAACCGTCCTGGGTTTGCGTCAGCGAGTAGTCGGTCGCCAAGTGGCTGAGTTGGCTGAAATCTACGGCGACAATCTGTGGTAATTCAATCGAATCCCATTTGATTTCGATATTCGCATCACCAATACCGTTGGCTCCGGCTAACGCGTACGTTCCATCCTCATTAAAAGTCAGGTTCAACACGGCACCATCCAGCAGTACGCCGGACCCATCATTGATATCCGCCATCACCGTCCATGCGTTGGCACCGACCTTGAGGAAGTCAAAATTGATTCGGTGACTCTCTCCCCTGAGGTCATAAATTTCCATCGAAAGTTCATAGGCATCGCCGTCACTTCCATCCGTCGTCACCACCATCGAGTTGCTGAAAAAACTGGTGCTTCCAACGTTTCCGTCGGCGTCTGTGATCAGCAGGCTCAAGAATCCTTCGCCGGTATCGTCAGCGCTGATTGCCAGCGTGCCATCAGGTTGAAGCTCGGCCGTTGCCCCTACTAACTGGCTATTGAGTTCACTGACCAGATCGCCCAGCGTCGCGTTTTCGGCGACCAGGGTTCCACTGTAGGGTGTCCCATCGGGATGAGTTCCCTTGATGTCCAGTGTGTCGCCGGGACCATAGTCGACTTGATTGACGGTCAGATCGTCAAGTCTTGTTGTTAGGTCTGCAGGCCCCGTTGCCGTCATGAAGGCCTCGAATGACGAGAGGATCTCGGCGGTGGGCGGAATCGAGCGGGAAGGGAGATTTCCGAACAGTTCCAGATTGTCGGTTGTTTCACCCGGGATAGCCGCTCCGAGTGGAATCCGAATGGAGTTGTCGCCGTGAATCTGGAAACCAAAGCCATTTTCCTCGGACGGTTCACCTGTCTCCCCGAATCGTTGCACGAGAGAACCGGTCGCCGGGTCGACCAGCCGCCCATTGCCGTCCAACGCGAAAGAACCCGCGCGAGTGAAGATGTCCTCACCGGCCTGGCCTTTTAGTGTAAAGAATCCGTCACCCTGAATCGCGAAGTCGAGTACCTCACCGGTCGACTGCAAGGCACCCTGCGTGAACCTTCTAGAAATCTGAGCCATTTGGACGCCGGTTCCGATTGATTGCGGATTGATTCCTCCGCTCGCTTCGCTGGTCGAACCCGTTCGGACGGTGTTGTACATCAAGTCACTGAATGTCGCGGATTGCGCTTTGAAGCCAATCGTGTTCATGTTGGCAAGGTTGTTGGCAACAACATCCAGCTTCTGTTGGTGCGTGCGCAGTCCCGTGATTCCAGTCATTAATGAACGCGTCATTTCAGTCTCGCTAAGCTAGGGTTTGTTGTTTGGTGAGTTGATTTGTTGTTTGGTGGATCAGCAATGGTCGAATGGATGGCCAGCTATTCGTTGCTGACGCCGATCAAGTTAGCGATAGCGACGGTTTCGCCATCCACGAGTAGATTGATGGAGTTTTGAACTGTAAATATGTCCGAGACACGTCCGGATTTGACTTCACCGTCTATCTGATCTTGGTACTGCACGGATTTACCGACCAACCCGACTCCCTGAGTCAGTTCCTGAAGTTTCACCATTTCCTCGAATGAAGTGTTCAGACTTTCGATGCCCTCGAGCATCGAAAACTGGGTCAGGTCATTGATCAGGCCTTCTTGGTCGACGGGATCCAGCGGATCCTGATTCTGAAGTTGAACCGTCAGTAGCTGTAGATAATCGACGGTAGCGACTTGCGAAGTGATTCCAGGCATGTGAGTCTCCTAAACAACAATATTCAGGCCATTGGATGTCGGAACGCTCACTCTCCGGCCAGTGGAGTGTGAGTCGTTTTGTGCAAAAGACTTGCCGGTGCGGTCCCGATTCGAGTCCTGCTGGGGACTTGATTGCGATCGCTCGTCGTGTGAGATATCGACACTTGCGTCTTCGAAACCTAAATCAGTCAACGCTTCAAGCAGTGCGTCTTTCTGATTGGTGAGCAGGTCACTGGAAATCAACTCGCTGGCGATGATCTGGGTTGCGATCGCTTCGGCAGTCTGCTCAATGTGGATCTTCAAGTGCCCAAGTTCTTCAGGATGCAATTCCAGCGAAACTGTCCTCGTCGTAGAACCGTCTGAAGAATCCACAATTTCCCTCATGGCGGTCACAACCTGTTTTGTGACTTCGGCTGGTCTTGTACCAGCGATCGATTCGACGGTTGGCTGAATCGCTTTACTGGGAGCATCCACCATGACCGAATCAGACCGCGGGGCAGCTGGATTCAGGCCCGCATCGATCCGTGTGTCATTGGGCGTGAAAACGGATTCGGCTTGTTCCCTCGGTGGCCGCGAAGTACTGTGCGATTCTGGTTGATTCCCAGGTTGCTGATCGTTCTGATGCGAGAAGTCAACACTGGCGTTCTCGGCCCCCAGATCGGCCAACGTTTCGGGAAGAGTCTCATTCTGATTGACCAAATCGTCGTCGCCCGCTGACTCGGTGGCAACGATCTGAGTTGCGACGGTCTCAACGGCCGGCGCCATCTGGGTGTTCAAGCGAACCTGGTCTTGCGGTCGCAAGTCCTGCGAAATCGGTCTGATAGAACTTCCGTCTGAGAACTCGACCGCCTCTTTCATCGCGGACATCACTTGTCGCGTGACCTCGGATCGCTGCGGCGCATCAAAAGAATTTCGACGTCCCGCGGTAACTTCCTGGCGGGGGGCCACGGCGATGCCATCCGAATCCATTGGTGCAACAGTATCGGTTGAGTCGGGAATTGTTGGCTTGCCGTCCAGCTTGGCAATGGTATTCCCGTCTTCCTTGACCAACCGCACCTCTTTTTCAGGAACTTCTCTCGTGGATGGACGTTCAAAAGTTTGGCGGTCCTTGGGCGCATCCGTCTCGCCATCACTCGCTATTTGGGGCTGAGATGCCTGTCGTGCTGGCTCAGCTTGGATCCCAGTCTCAGCTGCGGGGACCACTGCCTGTTTCGACTCTGAGTCGACGCGTTGGTTTGATGAATTCGCAAGTCCCGCCGGGATGGGCTGCTGAGCTTGTGCCGGTTCGGTCTCCGCTTTAGCCGTTAATGGCGTCGTCAAAACCGGCGTCGTCAAAACCGGCGTCGTTGGGGAGTCCTCGACAGATTCTCTCCTGGGCAATGAAGCCGATTCGTCCGTGATTACTTGAGTTCCCGCCGGCTGTTGTGTTGGAGCCACCGCCAAGATGGAGTCGCCAGGTCGTTCAAGCGGATCGTGACCGTCACGCGTTTCGCCTTGCTCTTGTGAAACCAAAACCGCAGCCGATTGGGATATGAGCGCGTCAGCGGACTGCGGAACCAAGACTTCAGGCGATCGAGAGGCATCGACTGCCGCTACTGGCTCCGGAAGCTGTGGATGCGCAGTTGGAATCGACAAGATGGCGGCGGCAATGAATGGCTGGACCAGTTCTTCGGAGCTTGCATCGGCGGATTCTGTTTCGCTGACAAGTGAGTCGACTTTGGCAACGACTTGTTCGATGGACGTCGCCATCTCGATAACGGATGGCTGTTGCCGCAAATCAGTCGGTTCACCTGCAGCCGAACCGCTGGTCATCACGTCCTGGAACGAAACTGGGGCTTCCGCATCATCGCTTTCACCACTTGTCGAACGCTGTTGGAATCCAACGAGCAGATTTGAAACTGTTAATGCGGGCACTTTTTACCTCGAAGATGGGACGTACTCCGAGGAAGCAATTAGGGTGCCAATTCGATCAAGAGACAAAGAAACGGAGAGTCAAGCGAATCGGCTCGGTCAAGCTTTGGGCAATCCGAACAATCGGCAACTCTCCAAATTCACTAACGGTGCATCGTGGGAAATTCTTGCTGGCGAGCTGCAAAAGGTGCGTCGTCAGCTGTCGCGATCGTCGGATGCCCATCGATCGACCAGACGCCACCTGCCTACGCAGCCTCGGCTCGTCCGCTGTCATTCTCACGATAGCGACGGATTTTGTTCGTCAGCGTCCTGGGAGACACGCCAAGTTTCTCAGCGACGATCCGCCGGTTTCCGTATTTGTCGATCGCCGCCATGATGATTTGCCGTTCGATGTCGGCCAACTCCGTTTGCAGCCAATGGTCAGGCAGTTCCGAAGCATCTTCTTTGTCGTCGTGCTCATCACTCGGCAGTTGTAGAGACTCTTCTTCGATCAGTCCACCTTCAGACAGAATGCATGCTCTGTGAATCACATTCCGTAGCTCGCGAATGTTTCCGGGCCAACCATAAGCGGCCATCGCTTGCATCGCTGCTTTGGTAAATCCTCGTATGTCGACGGGATTCTCGTGCTTGAACCGTTCAACGAAGTGCATCGCCAAGACGGGGATGTCTTCCGTCCGCTGCCGGAGCGGTGGGATACGAAGCTGGACGACGTTGATTCGATGATACAAGTCCAAGCGAAAGGAACCGTCTTTGATTTCTTGGGCCAAATCTCGATTCGTCGCGGCGATGATGCGGACATCGTGACGAATCGATTCGCTGCTGCCAACGCGTTCAAACTCGTTGCTTTCCAGTACACGTAACAACTTCGCCTGCGTGGAGACTGGCACTTCGCTGATTTCGTCTAACAGCAAGCTGCCATTCTCAGCCAACTCAAACCGCCCTTTCCGCATCGCAACGGCGCTGGTAAACGATCCTTCTTCGTGCCCGAATAACTCACTTTCGATCAAGTTCTTGGAAAGCGCAGCGCAATTCACTTTGACCATCCGCTGGCCGCGGCGAGGACTCGAATCATGTATCAGTTGGGCGAATAACTCCTTGCCCGTACCGCTTTCGCCCGTCAGGAGAATGGGCGCAGTCGTCGCCCCGAGCTTTTCAGCAAGCTTGACGAGTTTTCTGATTCTTGACGATTGAGTGACGATCACGTGCACAGGTCCTGAGCAGGTTCTCTTGTCGACAAAGGCTACGAGGCGCGGCTTGCCTGGTAAGCATTCTGCATTTGTACGGCGCGGACGCTTTCCTGAATTTTCGGAAACAGACGCTGAGCTGAGTCCAGAGTCGTCTTCTCCAATTGTGCCAGTTTGGGCATCAGACCCTTGACCAATTCGATCGTTTGGTCCGTTGGTTCCTGCAAATGCGGGGGCAGCTTGGTGTTGGTACGACGGAACTCCTCACGCAGCGGACGGAGCATTGTTTCTGTCTTCTTGATTACTTTCAGTTGCTCACTGATCAAATCAATGGACTGATCGGAGTCATGGTTCATTGCTTCGACGATGCTGTCCAGAGCCTGGTATTGCTCTCTTAACTTGAGCGTGAGCATGACAAGCGGATCATTTTCAGTATTTAACATGTTCTTTTGACCTCTCGATCAGTGTGTCCAGTTCGATGGAGTTGTTATCCAGGATGATCTTTGAATCGCGGATGCTTTTGGTGTGCTTGAGCCACCAGCGAGCCACTGGGATGGGATAGTCTGTTGATTTTGTGTTGGCAAGCTCTCGCAGCTGTGCCTCTGCCGAATCAACATTGCCGAGTCGTCGGTGGCAGAGTGCGATCAGCAGTTCAAGCCAACTTCGATCGGACTCCGAAAGCGTGTCGACGTTGACCCCGTCCAGGGCCTTGAGTGCGGCCGAGTAGTTCTTGGTTTGGTAAAGACTTTGTCCCAATTGAAGGTGGCTCACGGGATTTGAAAGGATTTTGGTCGCTTGGATCGTCGGTGCAATATCGTCCTCGGGTCGATCCAACGTACCAGCACTTTCGTTCAGATTCCGTTCGATCGCCGCCAGCGTCGGTCCTTTCTGCGCCGAAACTGTGTTGGTTGCCCTGTCAGAGACGTCAATGTGCGCGAACGTTCGTTGGTTTTGGTATCCTGCGTTGCTGGGGCTTTCATGCGCGGATCGTTCGCGCAGCTTCCTCAACAAACGAATCCGTTCTCGGATTTCGCTTGCGCTTCTTGAGGCGTCTACTTGTTCAGGTTGCTTGTCCTCCAGCATTGCCCGAATACCAGATGGTTCGGCGGCGCGGTTTTTCGGAGTCGTCGATTCAATCTGCTCGCGGACCCGCTGCGTGGTCTCGATAAGGCGGTTCAGGTCTGCTTCTAATTCATTTGATTCAGCAAGTTGGTGATTGGATCCCAGTGCCGGTCGACCAATCTTTGAAGCGTCCGCGAGTCTGTCTTGCCCCGTTGCCCAACACGTGCTTGCGATCGCCAGCGCCAGCGGACAGAGCAGACGACAATAGGCACCGACGATCAAGCATTCACGCCCGCGGTCGATCAGACAGCGGGTGAACAATTGTGGCTCGGCGACGTTTGCGGTCACGGCGGGGATCATTGCAGTTTATGGGGACTTACTGTTCGGGCTTAGTTGGTTCCAGGCGATCAGTCGCTACGTCTTCAGGAAGCAGGCCTGCGAAGCAGAGTGCGGCGGAATAATGCCTTCCCGATTGTTGGTACGCCTTGCCCAGTAGCTCAAGCGTTTGTTTCTTGCTCTCTTCATCCAGCGGCAGCTTCAGCAATGTCTGGCAAATCGATTCGCAATCCAATGGGAGCCCCAACGCGAGTTGGATTCTGGCATTTAGGAGTTGTACTTTCATTCTCAATGGTTGGTTGGACGTGGCGGTGATCGTCTGCAACGTTTCATTCGCTTGCTCGAATTCGGCGTCACGGTAGAGCATTTCAGAGAGTTCAAACCGAATCCGGTTTTCCCAGTAGCCGCTCGTGACATTGCTGGACGCGACACTCAGGTGCTCAATCGCCTTGGATCCAAAACCAACGTCGTTGTAGGCTCGTGAGACAAGCAGGTGATCAATAAAATTTTGCGGGTCGTCCGGATGCAAGGCGACAAGTGCCAAGACTAAACGTTCGCCTTCATTCTGAAGTCCACTCAGTGGCTTCACCGCTTGGAATCGAGCGTATGTGGAAATCACACTGGCCAGACGCTTACTTCGTTCATCCGCAAGCGACGGCGAGTTATCAAAGAGGACTTGGTTGGCCGAGAAGGGATCCGAGTCAAGCAGATACGCCTTGGCTAGCGTCATCAGGTTATGGGCAACACGGCTTGGATCCTTGGCGAGTCGCAGGCCGCGCGATGCCGCGGGAATCGCTCTGCCTGGTCGCCCGAGTTGCAATTCCAGTTCGGCAATGTGCGCGTACGAGGCGGCCTGCAGTCGCGGCGAAAGCGTTTGGTCGAGAGCTCGGTAGAATTGATCGAGCGATTCCTCAAGGCGATTCTGTGCCAACTCAAACGCGGCGCTGTTGAAGTAAAGCATCGCGCTTAGCTCGCCAGTGGGTAGCAGTTCACGGGCTGCCTGGTACTTGTTTGCAGCGTTTTCAAAGTCCGCTTGCAGGAAAGACATATTCCCATCGTGCATCAGAGCGGCAACGCGTTCGACGCCATGCTCGGAATTCAATTGCACTTGGCGAAGCAGTCTTTGAATGCGATCGACTTCATAACCATTCTTTTGCTGACGGGTCAGCTCATCGTGGTGGTAGATTTGGACGACGCTCTCTTTTTGGTTCCACGCTAACTTCAAGGGGCCTAGTGCCTGGTCCAACAACACAGAAACCGGTAACGCGCTCAAGTCAACATGAAGGGAACGTCCTGATAGTACCGAGCGAGCGTGCGGGCTGACGCTGACTTCCAGCCCCGCGGATTGTGCGAGGTCACTGATCATTTGAAGCAAAGGGTGAGACGACAAGCTCGCATCAATCAAAGTAAGCGAGATGTCATTGACAGGATTCTGTATGACTTGAAGCTTCGGACCACGGGCATCGTCGTCGGCCAACTCCGAAAGCTGGACGCTGTCCGAAACGATTGGTTCGATGCTTGTCCGACACCAATAGTATTCAAGCTCCGTCGGGAGCTTGTTTCCCGTGGTTGCAGCCGATTTGAGCAGCCGCTTTTGCAGACAGTCAGCGAGGCGCCGATTGATGGGCAAGCGGATCTCGACGGGATAATCTTCCGTTTCATAGATCAAATACAGTTCGCTTAGCAAGCTGATCGCTTCGTCATAACGTCCTTGGGTTTCCCAAATTCGGGCGGTCCCGATCAGCGCCCAGAGTTGTTGGATCGATCGTTTCGCCGAGGATTGAATCGCGCTGCGATAATGCATTTCTCCTTGTTCAAGGAATCCCGCCATTTCAGACGCGAGTCCGAGTCTGATAAGTATCGAATCATCCAGCTTGCTGGTAGCCTGTTTTTGCAACTTCGAGTATTGCTGATAGGCGCCGATGAAGTTGCCGCCTAGCAGTAAGCGGTCACCAAGTCGCAACGAGTCCAGGTCGATCGACGTTACGGCTTGCTCAGGCCGTTCGTCAGTGAGGGAAAACCCTCGGCTGTGTGCGGTCGATTCGGCGCTCGTTTTGGCTACTTCAACGTTTGCGATGACCGGTTTCTCGACCCCTTGAGCAGGCCAATTGTAGACCAGGCCGCCGACCGTACCGGTCGCTAGCAGCGCGATAGTCCACCACACTTCTGCTCGAATCACTGTGTTTTCCTTGCCAGAGAACAACGGAATGAACGACTTTGCCAAGGTCTAGAGATTGCATCGCTAGCATCCGGTTGTGCCGGTGGTTCCTGGGGGAGCCGTACGTTCGCTACAAGCTATTCGACGGAAAAAGCTTTTCTGCTTGAAATTTTCTAGCAAGTTATCTCGCGACCCATCGACAACTCTTTTTGATCACCAGTCTTTGGAGAGCGAAGAATGAGAATCGATAACGGCCCTAACTCAATCGAACCACCGCCTCAGCAAAAGCAAGCGGCCTCGAAGGTTAGCGGAGCATCTGTTAACAGCACGCGGGATGGCTCGTTGACATCTGTAAACCTCGAATCAATCGATGGTTTGCTGCAACGAATCGTCAGCAACGGGGAGATACGTGAGTCAGTCGTTAACGACATCAAAACAAAAATACAATCTGGGGAGTATCTTGCCAAACAGTCTGCTTTGCAGACGGCAAGTTCTATTCTCAATTTGTAAGCCATAGTGGATGTAGTCCACGAAGGTTGCAAGGAAGCGTGACGCTGGGCAGGGAAGTTTTCTTGACACTTTCACAAGGTTTTTAGTTATGAGTTTGGGTATCATCAACAACGTGGGTGCACTGAACGCCCGAAACAATCTCAATCGATCAACAACTTCTTTGAACAAGTCAATCGAAAGATTGTCTTCCGGTTTCAAAGTCAACCGCGGTGCCGATGGCCCCGCTGCTCTCGTTATCTCTGAGAAGCAACGCGCACAGATCGCAGGTCTGCGGACGGCAATCGACAACACGGAGAAAGCGGGTGCGGTTGTGCAAACGGCAGAAGGTGCTTTGAACGAGATCAACAGTATTCTCGTCAAGGTTCGTTCGCTTGCTCTTGATTCGGCCAATGCTGGTGTCAACGACGACGATGCATTCGCAGCCAACCAGGCCGAAATCGAGAACGCTCTCGATACGATCAATCGAATTTCGCGAAACACTCAGTTTGGTGAGAAGCGGTTGCTTGATGGATCGGCTGGCATCACCGGTACTCCGGACGATGTTGAGGGTGACGTCACTTTCCTGAAAGCATCCGGCAAAACGAGCGCTGGGAACTACGCGATCGCGGTGACAGCACAAGCTGAGCGTGCCACTCTGACGGCTGGTGCGGAGCAGGATAACGACCTTGCTGCTGACGAAGTGCTGACGGTCAACGGTGTCAGCATTCAGCTGAATGCCGGCCTGAGTCAGACGGGCGTCATTTCCCGGATCAACGAATTCACCAGTCAAACAGGTGTCGTTGCCGAGGACGATCCGACGCCGCGGGTCAGACCCGATTGCGGTCGATCGAGTTTGGTTCCAACGCCAAAATTGAAGTCATCTCTGATACCGCCGCTGGCGCTGCGGGCACGACCTCCGGCTTCGGAAACTCACTGCTGGAAGATATTGGCAAGAACATCGAAGGTACGATCGATGGTGTCGCTGCTTCCGGCATCGGAAACACCTTGACCAGCATCTCCGGAGCTTCAACCGGGCTGGCGGTCCGCATCGGAGAGCTTTCAACAGACAAAGTTCTCTCCGTGACTGGTGGCCAAGGAAACGTCGGAGTTCAGAACAATTCGCTCGTCTTCCAGATCGGTGCCAACCAGAACCAAACTGCTTCCATTGCAATCAATTCTGTTGCCGCGGACGGGCTCGGTTTGGCAGTGACCGGTAGCCGCTTTGGCAGCCTGAACGAGATCGACGTGACTTCGGCAGAAAAAGCTCAAGAGACGTTGGCCGTCATCGACGCGTCGATCGATGAGTTGTCGAATATTCGCGGCGAACTCGGTGCGTTTCAGGCCAACACACTTGAGTCGATCGCAAGCAACATGCGATCAACGCTCGAGAATACGGTGAACGCTGAGTCGATCATTCGTGACACCGACTTCGCAGAGGAAATCTCGAAGTTCACGAACAATCAGATTCTGGTTCAGGCAGGAACCTCAGTTCTTTCCAGTGCCAATCAGACGACTCAGTCGATCTTGTCTCTCCTTCAGTAGGTTCTTAGCAAACAACCTGGCAACTTGGGGCAGGCCAGGTTTGCTTGGAGGGGGGTCGTTAAGGCCCCTCTCCATTTTTTCTCTACGTGCCTGAGATCTAGCCATGTTTTCAATTGATGGAATCGTATCGGGATTTGAAACTTCGACCATCATCGAAAGCCTATTGGGTTTTCAGCAAACCCAAATCGATACTTTCAATTCACGCAAAGCAGAAATTGCGACGGAGCAAAGCTCGTTCAAAGGAGTCGAGGCCCAACTCTTGACGCTGCAATCGTCGTTGGCTCGACTCAATCGAACGCAGAATTCAGTCTTCGACGTAAGTTCGGCGATCTCGAGTCATGAGGATATATTGACGGTTGCCGCAGACAGCGGTGTAAACAGCGGCGTTTATCAGCTGACCGTGGAATCGCTAGCCACGGCTCACCAAGTAGGGTCCCAAGGATTCAGTGCAACGGCGGAACAAATTGCAACTGGCGAGCTGACATTTAAGGTTGGCGATCGAGCCGGACAGACCATCGCGATCGATCAGTCAAACAACACCCTGACGGGATTGGTAGCCACGATCAACGATCAAGTCGCTGATGTCAGCGCGAGCGTCATCTATGACCAGAGTTCCAGCACTCATCGGATTCTGTTGACATCGAAACACACCGGTGCCGCGAACGAGATTTCGGTCACGGCAAATATGGACGGTGGAAGTGGGACCGTTCCGGATTTTTCGGGACTTGCCGTGCAAGAGGCGGCCGATGCGGTGATCAAGCTCGGCTCGGGGCCCGGAGCCATCACTGCTAAATATGAATATAACAACGTCGAAGGTTTGATCGACGGCGTGACGATCGATCTGAAGTCGGCATCGCCGGGCACCACGGTGACAATCGAGGTGGCCCCCGATATCAGCGCGGCCCAAGAGGCGATCGAATCGTTCGTCGCCGACTTCAATTCCGCGATCGAGTTCATCGAAGAACAGACAAAATTTGTCCCGGAAACCAATCAAGCCAGTCCGCTTTTGGGAAACCGGTCGGTCAGCACGATCAAAGACCGTCTATTTGCCGCCGTCACGGACACCGTGGCGACCAGTGCCGGTGTCAGTCGACTTAGCCAAATCGGCGTCGATTTCAACGCGCAAGGTCGACTGGTGATCGATTCCAACAAGCTCACGAAAGCTCTCAGCGGCGGGCTTGAAAATGTTGAGCCGGATGACATCAGAAACCTCTTCGGACTGAACGCTTCATCCAACAATGCAGGTATCGAGTTCTTGACCGGCGGACCTCGCACCCAAGGCTCAACGGCACCGTACAAGGTCGATATTACTCAGGCGGCAGAACGAGCCACGGTCACCGCAAGCAATGCGATGGCCAATAGCATTGTCATCGACGAAAACAATAAAGATTTTCAAATCACACTCGACGGGATCGTCAGCGAATCATTGACTCTAGCGACGGGTACGTACACGCGAGAAGAACTTGCTGCTCACGTCGAAAATACGATCAATAGCTCTGATACACTTGGCGTGCATCAAGCCATCGTCAGTTTGAGCGCAAGCGACGAATTGGTCATTACATCCGAGGCTTACGGTTCGGCGTCACGCGTCGCAAGTGTTTCTGGATCGGCAGCCGCATCCCTAGGATTCGACGGCACAGAAAACGACAATGGTCAAAACGTTGCGGGCGTCTTTATCGTCGACGGGGTCGAAGAGATCGCCAATGGGTCGGGACGCGTTTTGATTGGCGATCCCGGTAACGCCAACACGGCTGACCTTCAATTGCGAGTCACCCTGACTGGCGACCAAATTGCAGCAGGTGTCGATGCCGACGTTCAAGTCTCCCGGGGCGCGTCAGGCCGTCTTGCTGAGTACATCAGCACGATTCTCGACAGTGAAACCGGATTGTTGAAAACGGTTAACGAGGATTTTGAATCCAGGATTGCATCGATCGAGCAGTCCATCAAACGCGTCGAAAGCGTTACGGAATCGAAACGTGAATACTTGATTGCCGAGTTTTCAGCGCTCGAGAGCATCATGAGTGAATTGCAAACGACAAGCTCATTCATATCGACACAACTCGCGTCACTCAGTTCATTCAACACGAACCAAAAGTAGCAAGCTGCGATTGAGCCAACAGGCTGTTGGTGTTTTGTTCGGCAGCAAACCAAGAATTCGGACTCGCTATAGATGCGGCGGAAACAAGCACGGAAAGTCAGAGAGGAAAACGATGGGCGTCCTAGAAGCTTACAAGAGGCAGAGCGTTTTTGGTGGTTGGACCCGAGTGGAGATGCTTCTGCAAATTTACGATCGCGCGATTAGCTCCGTCGAAGGGTGCAAGATCGCCTCCGTCAACCATGACGCCACAGCGTATGCGAAAAACCTGATCGACGCGCAGAAAGCAATCCTGGCGATTCACTCGGGACTCAAGCCCGACGAGCATGATGTCGCCTACAACATCGCTCGTCTGCTGCATTTCGTCTTGGTCTCGATCGAGAAGAAAGACTTCGATGGGGCGGGAAAAGTGCTGCTTGGGCTAAGAGAGGGGTTTGCCGCCGTCGCCGACGAGGCAAATCAGCTTGAACGCGACGGTGAGATTCCAGCGATGCCAAGCGACGATTCCTTTCGCTCAATGGCTTAGAACGTGTTTTCAAAAGGGGGCTGACACTTTGTGGGCGAGAGGTTACTGCACGCTAAACTCGGTACCGGACACTTTTTTCGTTTATCGAGATCGGTTCAAGAGGGGGTCAGACCCCTGTTTAAAACACGTTCTTAGCGAAGGAATTCAAGCAGGCCCAGTGACGTAAGTTTGGCCGTTACTGCGTAGGTGTATTGCAGCAACGCTTGGGAGTTTTCCAGGCGTAACACCGCCTCAGGAAGATCGGTGGCTTGGACTTCACCGACTTGTGTTTCAATCGAGAGCTTCAAGTCATCCACGCGATACCCCAACGAATCCAAGGTTCGCAGTGAAGTCGCCTGCTCGCCGAGTGCTCCAAACGCGTTCTTGCCAATGTTTTCAAGTTCACCGAGTCGACGGTTGAGCACTTGGGAGTACTGTTGACTATCAAGGTTTCGCGTGTTGCGCAGATCCTCGCCCAGTTCATAGAGAACTTGGAAGGCGTTGGACGTGCCCGCGAATTCCAAGTGGTCGGTTCCGGCTTGGCGAATCTCCCTGGAATCAATGGTGACAAATTTCTGCGACGAGGAGTCCTCGACAACTTGATTGGAGCTAAAGTCGATGGCGATATCGCTTTTGCCGTCATCAATGCTTAATCTTCCCGTTGCTTCAATGTCGATGGTGCCGCTAAAGCCCGCTGCAATGTTGGTCGCATCTATATAGACGACAAGACCAGAACTGGCTTCGATTTTCGAGGTTGTCGTCGCTGCCCGAGAATGCGACCGGTTCGCCACCGTTCAGGCTGATGGTCCCTGAACTGCCATCGCCCGATGTATCGACAATCGTCAGCCGATGAGTACCTGACTGTCCGATAATGGTGTCTCCGGATGCGGAATCAGTACCAGGCTGAATCCCCGATGCTCCTAGATATGTGGTTGATTCATGGGTGACGCGCAATCCTGCGCGGCCGACGAGCGTATCGGTTCCTGTACCTGGTTTGGCACCGGTCTTTCCGACGAGTACGGTGGAGTCCCGTCCGCGGTTACCAAAGATCGCCAGGCCGTTGTAGTACGTATCGACAGCGATCGAATCCCCGACGCTGGCTCGGCTTCGTTGGTTTGAACCTTGGTAGACAACGTTCAGGGTGCCATTCTCGCGGTCGGGTTCAGCAAATTCAAAAGGAGGATTCTCGGAACGCGTTCCACCGTACAGGTACTTGTCATTGAACTGAGCCAATCCAATTCCCTTGAGTTGCTTGAGCAGCCCGTCGACTTCAAGAGCCAGTGCATTCCGCTCATCGTCATCCAGAGCTTGAATTCCCTGCTGGGTGAGGATTTTCGCTTGTTTGATGACGTTACTGAACTCCTGGATCTGACTGACGCTAGCATTCAGCACGGACGTCGCGCGATCGATGGCACTGCGATCCGCTTCCAGTTCGGCGAAACGAGTCTTTAATGAGGTCACTTGGCGAAACGCAATCGGTTCTTCCGAAGGTCGCTGGAATTTCAACCCCGAGGTAATTTGCTCCTGGTACTTGTGGATGTTGGAGGTATGCAGCGCCGAGAAATGGATGGCGCGCTGCGAGAACGAAGCGGCGGTTACCCGATAGTGCATGGGATCACCTTAGGATTGTGAATAGTTCGTTGAGCATTTCGTCAGCGGCTTGGATGACGCGTACGGCGGCTTCATAAGATTTCTGAAACTGCTGCAGATAGACCATTTCCTCATTCAGGTCGACGCCGGAAAAGGAGTCGCGGTCTTCTTCCAGCCGGATCTGTAACGATTGAAGGTTTGAACTAAGGGCCGTATTGGAGTTGATCTGAAATCCGATTTCGGTGTTGATTTCATTAAAGTATTCAGAGAAGGTCAGCTTGCCAGGCAACTGGTTGTAGTCCTCTAACGCCGTGAGTCGAAACAGGTTGTGCGTATCGGCGGAATCACCTGAGCGTCCGGCTGCGAATCTGCCTTGGTTCTTGATCACCGACGACTCGACCTCAATCGTGCTCGCGTTCACACCGCCAAAGAACGAGTTCAGCCCGAGCGCGGCAAGTAATCCTGTTTCATCCGGCTCCGCTGTCAGACGCGTCGCAAATTGGTCACCGCCGGTAACACTTCCAGGAGAAAGGTTTAGCTGGATCCCGTCGGCCAAATCGATCCCGGATCCGGCTTCATAGCCGTTGCCAATGTTGATCCGGCTCCTCAGTGCCCCGCTCTCGGAATAGACATTGACGAACAAGTCTTCTGAGATGCCGACCTCGCCGGTACCTTCAACCTCAAACGTCAATTTTTCATTGTCAGAGCCGGTGTAGAGGCCCGAGAAAGTTGGCAAGCTCGTACCCGAAAAGCTGTCCAATCGGGGATGAGTCTCGACACTGCCCGTGAAATCAAAGCTCAATCCATGAGCAGCAAATACTTGTAAACGATTAAAATTGGTATCAACCGAAGCACTCAATCCGTTAATTGCAGAAAGCCGTGCAGCAACATCGTCGAGGCTATCAACGGCCGGATCGATCGTGATCACTTCTGTGCGCCGCAGACCGTTGCTATCGATCAGTGAAACCGTTAGCTCACCAGCCTCGATGGGAAACACAGGCTTTGCATCCGACAATGGCAGATTCGATTCACTGACCGTGCCGCGTGCCGGCAAGATGCTGAAACGATCCGTCTGTACCGACACCTGTGGCGTGAATCGAATCGAAACTGCGCATCAAATCGTTGGCCAATTGATCAAGCTTCGCCTCGTACTTGGGGATCGTGGAGTTGTAGACTTCAAGCAAGGCGACCACTCGTCCACTCTCCAGGTCACTCGGTCGGTCCGAGTCATCGAGCAGGACGCCGAGTTCCCCGTTTGGCAGGTCGGTCAACGAGAATTGGTTGGCGTAATTGACCTGCTGTATCGAGGCGCTTCCGACCATCAGGTTCAACTCGCCGGTGCGAAAGTCGTTTCGCGAGATACCGATCATTTCGGCGATCTCGTTCAGCAATGCGTCACGCTGATCGAGTTCCGTGTTGGCATCAAAACCTTGCGCGGTCAAGCTCTGTATCTGGCCATTTAGGTCGCTTAAGGTTTCCATGTGCTGATTCAGCAGGTCAATTTCCTGGCCAATCTGAAAGCGAACCGAACTTCTCAGTTCCTGTAGTTGATTGGCTGCCTGCCGGATGACGGTCGCCAGTCGTTGGCCGGTCTCGATCACGGCCGCGCGTTGAGCGGGCTCGTCGGGCGCCGAAGTTAACTTAGTCAATTCGGAAAAGAATTGATCGAGGTTTTCGCCGACGGATGAGTTTCCGTTTAACAAGGCGGCTTCAATTTGACGTTCAATCACCAATAACTGATTCACGTGGCTAACATCGGAGATGACATTCGTCAGAGAGGCTTCGGTCACCTGGTCTCGAATTCGTTCGATGTAGTTGACATTGACACCGCTTCCGATCCGAAACTTTCCCCATTGGTTCGGTGGTAGCGACTCGAAGTGAACATTCCTCCGGTGGTACCCCTCGGTATTCGCGTTCGCGATATTGTTGGAGACCACTTCCAGTGCGTACTGATTGCTACGCAGTGCCGATAGGCCGAGTGAGAAGTTGGGCATCGTTAGCAGGTCTTTCCGAAAATGTTACCCGGGTGAATATCCTGCTGCTGACCGTCGGGCCGATAGTTTTGTTCGTCCGGGTCGCTTTGCAGCACACCAGAGAGGTATTTTCTGTGGAAATCGTAGGTGTAAAACAGGGCTGCCTGGTTGTGAATCAGGTTTGCCTGCGCTTCGCTTGACCGATTGAGAATTCCGCGTCGAATGTCGTCGATGCGAACGCGATCGGATGGCGGCAGAGATACGACGTACTCTTTGATCGTTGTGAAAGCAGAGCCGGATTCGACATTGATGCGACTTAGCAACACTTGACGTGCATTGCGAACTTCGTCCGCGGATCGTTGCAGTGTTTCGGTCATGGGTTCCAACGCTTGCATGTCTTCTTGGGTCGGACCTTTTAGTCCAGCTTTCGACAAGACATCTGCCGTTGTTTGATTTAATTCGTCGAGTGAAGCCGCCAACCGAGACTCGAGCGCCAGATGGCGTTCAACAAGCACGAGCAGCTTTGTATTTGGATGATGATTCATGATCAAGATCTTCAGATTGTTCGATTGGCAGAGACTGAGGTGACAACTGTCAGGCGGTAAACGACGTTGAGGAATCCTGGCTTGATGTATCGCTTGCCGCCGGTAATTTGGACTTGTTGTATTGTTCCAGCAACAGATCAGCGATTCCCAACGGCTTTGACTCTGCCAGGTGTTTGCCGATGAACAGGTCGAACATACCGCCGTACGTGTCGCTGCTTTCCTCACCGAAGAAGCCGCCGCCGTCGAGCGAGTTCCGCATTTCCTTGATCATCATCGAGAGAAATACACTCTCGAACTCAACACCAACCGCCTCAATGCGATTGTGGCTGGACTGGGAATCAAGTTGTTGCGATCCGAAGGCATCAAACACGTTTGGAGTGAGTGCGCTGGCGATGGGATTCATTTTCGACTTCCTGTCTGAGTTGCTTATTCGATGATCAATTCCGCTTGCAAAGCGCCCTGGTTTCGCAGCGAGGTCAGGATATTGATCAGCGTGTTCGGTGAAACGGCAAGCGTGTTGAGCGCGCTGGCGAGATCACCGACCGTCAGGCCTTCACGCCACACGTTATACGTCCCGCCAGTTTCGACGATATCGATGTTCGTACGCGGCAGGATGGTGGTTTGTCCCTCCGAAAACGGAGCCGGTTGAGAGGCAATGGGGAGTTCGTTCGTTGCGATCACGATGTTTTCGCTTGCGAACAGAACGCGTGACACTTTGACGTTATGCCCAAGCACGATGGTGCCCGTTTTCTGGTTGATCACCACCCGTGCGGGCGAATCAGGACGCACACGCAGATCTCCAATCATTGAAATGAAAGCCGGAAGCCCCTTGTGGAATGTACGCGGAACGACGATATCGACCGTGCCCGAATCAAGCGCCCGAGCATGCCCAGGAAACACCGCGTTCATCGCATTGGTAATCTGAGTGGCTGTCGAATACGTCTTGTTTCTCAGCACCAATCGAATCCGTCCGTCCTTGGCGATGTCTTCACAGCCAATCTCCCGTTCGACAATCGCTTCGCAAACACCGACCGTGGGATGGTTCTTTTTGAGGCTCGCGCCGTCGCCTTGAGCGGAAACGCCGCCACCAATGATCGGTCCTTGAGCGATCGCATAGATTTGGTCGTCCACTCCGCGGAGGGCGGTTTGGTGCAACGTGCCGCCTCGCAGGCTGGACGCATCATCAGCGACGGAAACCGTCACGTGAATGGTTTCCCCTTTTCGGGCGTAGGCAGGAATCTTGCCGGACACCAACACGGCCGACAGGTTCTTTGTTTCCACCTTACGGATTTGCAGACCTTTGCGCAGAAAATAGTTCGCAGCCATGAGTCGCGTCTGTTCTGCTTTGCCGCCAGTCCCGCTCAATCCGAAGACAAGTCCCTCACCGGAAACGTGATTGCTTCGATCTCCCTCGACAAAGGTGATGTCCTTGATGCGAACGGACGGGTCCAGACGAGGATTGTCGAACTGGCTGTTCGCGGTGGACGCCGCAGTTTGCTGCCCAACGGCGGGTGCTGTGCCGGATGGCATGGACGGCCCGAAAGCGGACTCGGCTGGCGTTTGCGCAGACGAGTCGCACCCGACATCAAGCATGCGAAGATCGCCGTGCCTGCCGCTGATTGCAAAGTCTCGGTAGCTCATTGCTTCCACCTTTGGCTGTTGCCGAACATCCGAGTTTAGAATGGCCACCACCGATTGAATCTTCGGCTCAGCCATCCCTGATTGCTGAACGCCTGCTCGGCACCATCGGCATCGAGCTGTATCTTCAAGTTTCCAACCAACTGCGAAGGCACCGCATTGTTTGGCAACACGTCGTATTGACGCACGATTCCCGAGAGTCGAAGTTCTCTCAGGTCGCCTTGAACGGTGATCATTCGCTTGCCCGAGACGACGAAGTTGCCGTTCGGCAACACGTCGACGATGGTGACCGTGAATTTGTCGGAGAACTGGCGTTCGCTGCGAAACTCCGTATCTCCGCGTGAATCCGCGTTGGCTTGCCGTCGACGTGTCCCAGCGCCGCACTGCCTGCATGAGTTTCCCAGCGCGCCGCCGATTCCGTAGTCAAAGTCTCCGGTGAATGACGAATCGCTCGACTTGTCGAGTGTTCTTTCATCGCGATTCTCAACGTCCGTGCTTTCATTGATCAGAATCGAAAGCAGGTCACCACGATTTCTTGCCACGTAGTTTCGGTACTGGTCAATCTGGTTGGCAGAGCGCCGTTCAAAGAGGCTTTGCGCCGCAGGCTGAGCCAGACGGCAATTGAATCGCCGCCACCATGCCAAGCAGGATCAAGGTTCGTGTCGTGTGAGCCAGGTTTATCACGATCAACGTACTCCGATGAGCGGAGAGATCTTTGCCAGGTTGCGATCGACCACGGTGGCACTGAATTGCTTGTTGGAGCGAGTGTTCAAGACAACAATCGAATCACCCACATTGCCTGGGGACATCGCCTTGGCGTTTTTCAGGCGAATCTCGTTTTGGCCAAGTTTGACGATCACGTCGAGGACGTCGTTTCGTTTGACGATCGGTGTGCGATTCGTCGGCAGGACTTGCGACTGCGTTGCTCAGCACAACTTCGTTGCTGGCGATATCTCGCTTGGCGACTCGACCGATCACTTGGTCCGGCTCCGCGAAGTTCTCTCTGCTCAGGACCGGACGCTTGATCACACTAATCATTTCGCGATCAACAACGGTACCTTTGGGGATTCCTCGTGTTGCCAAAGCAACTTCCATCGAAATGATGACCTGCGAATCGAATGGTTCGAGGAAAACGATTCCCGCTCCGTCTGTCGAATTCGACTTGAATCTGGGTTTTTCCGATCGGTAGCTGTGGTTGAAACAGCACCGTCGCGGTGAAGTCGTCAGATACCAACTTTGTCTCGGCGGTTTTGATTTGTTGCTCGTTGACGAGTCGCACAGCGACGGCGTCTCTTGGTCCAGGCCGAACTGGCGGCAGATTTCATCGGTGAACAGCTCTTCCAGCTTTCCGCGCAGCTTCCTTGGCGGTGGAACAGCGAACGACCACCACTTCGTTGGATCCAATCACTTCAAAGCGTCGTCTCGCATAAGCCATCGACCAGCACCCGCAATTCGATTTGTCTTCGGGTGATATGGCAAGCTCCCGCATTCGCAGAGAACGTTTCCAGATCCAGCTCGGAGATTCGGTCGCCGTTCTGAAGTTGGGTTCCCCCCGTGACGGTGGCGACGTCACCAACGTGATTCTTCGTTCTGGGGCGGACACCGCAACCTCGTTTCAGCACGATTCTCAGTTCGCTGGCGATCAGCTGCGACGGCGGGCAGACCACCGGCGATGCCAACCAGCAAGTCGCAATCGATCGTCGAGACGTATTCAGTCATCTAACGCACCAATTGGCTTGCGGAGGACAGCATCTCGTCACCTGCCCGAATGGCTCTGCGAGTTGATTTCGTAGGCGCGCTGGGCCGTGATCAGCGAGACAAGTTCCGAAACGACTTCGACATTCGCGCCTTCGACGAACCGTTGTCTGAGCTGACCAAAACCGTCTTGGCCTGGATCGCCCAACGTTTCCGGACCTGACGCGGCGGTTTCTGCGAACAAGTTGCTGCCCAGGTTCTGCAGTCCGGCCGGGTTGGCGAACCGAGCCAGCTGAATGGTCGGCCCGGTGGCTGGATGTGCCATTGACGCTGGTAGCTGACAATGCCGGAGGCCGAAATCGCCAAGTCCGTGGCGTCGGCCGGAATCGTGATCTGCGGGTCCAGCAGGTAGCCGTCGGCGTTAACAATCTGTCCTTGATCGTTGGTCTGGAAATGATCCGTCCCGGGTGTACGCGATCGTGTCGCCTTTGAGGACCTTGAAGAAACCGTCGCCCTCGATCGCCATGATGCGTATCGATGCCGGTCTCGGTCGGAGTGCCCTGCGAGAAGATGCTGGTGGTACCAACGGCTCTCACACCGCTGCCAATTTGCAGTCCGATCGGCTTGATCTGACCATTCGCGGCGGCTGCCCCGGGCGGCGTGGTCGTGTCGTAGATCAAGTCGGCAAAATTGATGTGCTTCTTTTTGAAACCGGTCGTATTGACGTTGGCCAGATTGTTGGCGGTGTTGTCGATCAACAACTCCTGCGCGCGCATACCGGTAGCGCTGGAATAGAAGGCTTTTAACATGTCTGGGTCCGAACGTTAGGTCAGCTTATCCGCGAATGTACTCGCGTAACGAATCCGAAATCGCGCGGGTCGCTTTTTGGACGGCTTCGTACTGACGGTTATTGACGATCAGGGCGACAAGTTCGGAGACCGGCTGGACATTGGAAAGCTCATGTCGAAACTGTGTGACTTGCACACTTCGTTCGCTTTCCACGGAGCGGTTACTCGGCATGAAAGCCGGCAATGCCAACAGGTATCAGAGTCTGATTGTCCTCGAAGGCAACCGTCTTGATTTTGCCAAGAACGTTACCGTTGGCAGAAACCGTTCCATCGGTTGCAATCGTTAAATCCTGATCTGCAATGTTGGACGTCTATCGTGATCGGACCCGACTCACCTTGAATAGGAAAACCCTCTTCGTTGACGAGTAGATTGGACTCAGGGTTGCGGAACAGTCTGCCGTTGCGAGTTAGAAGACTCGTTGCCGCCATTGTCAAAGACCAGAAATCCGTCGCCGGCAATCGCCACGTCAAGCGGTCGCCCGGTTGGCACCTGACGTCCCGGCTGGAAATCGGTCCGGTAGGTTTCGATTTCCGGACCAAGGTCGATGTTGACATCCAAATTATCGAGTCTCAAAACGCTGTTTCACTCCCGCTTGTATTCGCCGGTGAGCACTCGAGTTCGCGTGCATCAGATTGCTTGAAATCACTTCTTGTTGCTTGGCCAAGGTGTCCAGCGCGGCAGCACCGCTGTACAGTCCATCCATCATCCGTCAGCTTCCTTTCAAGGCGCTCGTACGATCTCGCCTCGGTCCAGGCCTCCTACCAGCTCGGTTGGCAATACTCGCCAGGCGATCGCGTCCGGTTTTGGCGAACCGTGGGCCAGCACCGGGCGACGTCCAGCGGCTGACTAACCGCCAAAAACTGTGCAACTGGTTTAGTATCGCGTCGCGGAGCCGCGAAGACACGAAATGCGAATCGACATGGCATAGGGGTTAACCCTCATTCGTCTGCAGTTGGTCGCCGCGATGTCAAGTCGTTCTGGCGCGCGTCGATAAGCCTTAACGGTCCCGTGGAGCCGAGGGGTTACAACAGTTCGAAGGATAAGCGACTGTCCGCGTTTGGATCGTAGGAGTGGCCAGGAACCAATTGCGGGGATGGCCCTTTGTGCGACTGGCTGCTGACCCCTTTGAAACACGGGAAACCTTCCCAGGAGTCGTCAGATGTCAGAAGTAGAGAGCCAAGAAGAGCCGAACGAGAAACAGTCAGGTGGACGTGCCACGAAGCTGATGGTGTGGGGCATCGTCTTCGTACTTGGCATTGGGACCGGGGTGTCGGTCCCGTTGTTTGTTCTTCCCTCGCAAGGCGGTGATGCCAAGGATCAAGTTCGACGACGTCCGGCAGAGACAATGGACATTCCTGAAGCCGATGACAAAACGGCGTTTGTGGAATTCGATGAAGTTGTCGTGAACTTGAACGATACCCGATACTCGCGGTACGTTACGTGCACTTTTTCACTGCAGGTCGCGAATTCACAGAAAGAGGCGATTGAAAAGTTGGTCGATGACCAGAATGTCGTGCTGAAGAACTGGTTGATTGCCCATCTGCGGGACAAGAAGCTGGAGGATGTCCGCGGCAAGCTCGGCCACAACACACTTCGCCGTGAGATTCACGACAAGTTCAACGAGTTACTTTTTGCGGACGGAATCGAGCGGATTCAGGATGTCTTGTTTCAGGATTTCAAAGTTCAGTGACCAGACCCGACGTATCGAGTATTCGATTTCCGTGAGATCGCGGCGCTGGATGATACCGCGGTCATGCTGCGTAATTGGGTGTCAAAGGCTTCGTCGTTCTTTTCGGATTTCTGGAGTGAGGCTACCGATTACGGAGCACAGGTCTCGCTCGGTTCGATCGGCACCGAGACTTACGCGTCGTTGCTTGAAACCGTGCCCAAGGACAACTTCTGCTGCCTGACTGAGATCGAAAACCACGCCTGGTCGATGTGGTTGTCAGCGGCGGTGAATTGCGGTTGATTGCCGCGGAGCTCTTATGTCTGTCGGATGCAAATCAGCTTGGCGAGGGCGAACTGGCGCCGGTCGAGCTGTCATTGGCAAAGCTTTTCGTCGATCAGTTGGCCAGCTCGTTGACGGCGGGCTGGATGGGCGAAGAAAAATGTTGTGTGCGAGCAAGCGACTTGGAAAAAGATCCGAGAAAGACTCGCATCTTTCGAGCCAAGGATCTGGTCACGAGGACAAGCGTCGAGGTTGAGTTAAAGGCGGGCAAGTGTAATTCTGCATTGGCTGATGCCGAAACAGAAGACATGTGACTTGCTTGAGACGGCAACTGAGCGGAGAAAAGCCGCAGAGCCGACTTGCCCGTCATCGGAAACGGTGGGAACGATTGCCGATTGAGATTGTCTGCGAACTCGGCAAGGCGTCCGTGCCGGTCATGGAGTTATCATCCCTGTCGGTTGGGCAGTTGATCTGTTGGACCAGCGAATCGACCAGCCTGTCACCGCTTACGTCAATGGGTCTCCTTTTTATGCTTGTTGGCCTGGCAGGATCGGTAAGAAGCAGGCGTTGGAAATCGACCAGTTGTCTGAACGAATAGTTGCCGGAACCGGGGAAGGAACCAATGAGCGATCAAGAACAAATTGAATCGGAAGCAGCAAACGCCGCGATTGCCGGCCGGAAGCCCCGCCTGATGAAACGTGCAGTTCTCCGACCGACAACGGTTGCGCAGGGAAAGCGTGCCTGAGTTTCAGGAGCTTGACTCCAAGAAGGTTGCTGCTGGTGGGAAATTTGAACTCAAGCGATTTGGTGGCGTTCAAGTGATTCTCACGGCAGAGCTGGGGCGGACCCAAGTCACGATTCAAGAATTGATGGGATTGTCCGAAGGCGCGATTCTGGAATTGAATCGAGAAATCAGTGCGCCCGTTGAATTGGTTGCCCAGGGTGTGCCGTTGGGCAATGGTGAAGTCGTCGTGGTTGATGATCGATTCGCTATCAGGATCAAGCAGATCTACCAGGTCTAGCGAACGTTGCGCAAGTTGACATCAAGTGACCGGAGTCATGATTCAAGCTTTCATCAAACAGACGTCGCCGTCTTTGCTGGTCGTCGGTTTGCTACTGGTACTCAGTGGCAAGCTGCACGCTCAGGAATTGTACGAACGGGGACCTGTGATGAAGCTGACGAAAATTGGTGTTGTGGACCAACTGGTCAATGGATCACCATCCGCGAACATGCCGGATTCTCGCGCTGGGGGTGTCGACCACTCGTCCACGAACGAAATTCGATCAGCGGGTCGCAGGCGAGGTTCCCAAGCCGAACTTGCAGATCACGCCGCCTACCAGACGACCAGTCCGGAGCAAGACGATTGGCAACAGATTTTGAATGCAGGTGCTCAGGCGAGGGATGAAACGCTGATCACGACCAATCAAGGGCAGTCGTTCATCGAGCGTGAAAAACCTCAGGCTGGGCAGAAACGAAGAGTGCGCGAGATTTGATCAGCAAGATCTCGATCAATTTGATGTTTGTGCTGGCGATCGCGTTGGGATTTGTTTTGTTGGCAAAGCAATGGCAAAGATCAAAATTGACTCAGCACGTAAAGCCGTCCGCGGCAGTGGACATGCTGAAGGTCAGCCAGGTGTTGCCGCTGACCAATGGAGCGTCATTGCATCTTGTCGAAGGATTTGGAAATCAGTGTTTGGTGGCGATCGACTCGACGGGGATTAAATCGGTCAACAGTTTTGACTCCCAGCTTTAGCGACTTGAGACACGATCATGCGGAAGAGGGCAAATGGAAGGGCAATGCGAGAAGAGCGACACGCACAGGGGCGACATCGCTTGACAGCGGAATCGATTGTCAGCGATCAGTCGACCGCCGAGATCGACGAAAACCTGATCAAGCTGTTGCTGCAAAACTCCAGAAAAGCGGCCTGATCGAAGAGCGTCTTCGTACGAGGAAATGGCAAATGGATTTGCTGTTGATAGGACAAATTGACGACGGACGGCGTGCAAGGAGTCAGAGATTCTTCTCGAATCTGGCTCCGTCGCTGCAGGTTGCCATTCTGCTCGTGCGCCTCAGTTTCGCGACCGCGGCGCTGGTCAGCGTCACCGCCTTCACGCGCATCATCATTGTGCTCTCGTTTGTCCGACGCGCCTTGTCGACACAGGAGATTCCCCCCAATCAGGTCTGCTGGGATTGAGCCTTTTTTTGACTCTGTTTGTGATGGCGCCGACCTTTGAGGCCATTCATCGAGATGCGATCGTGCCACTGATCGATGCCAGCGAGAATGCTGAAGCGGAATCGGAAGCCAGTTTCGGTTTCGACGATGCCTGGTCGATGATGCGGCAATGAACTAAAGACGTTCATGATGCACAACACGAGGACAGACGATCTGGAGTTGTTCTTCGATCTTATCAAACACGGACCGCCGCACGAGCGAATGGACACGCCGCTGAAGATTGTGGTGCCGGCCTTCATCATCAGCGAATTAAAAACAGCATTCATCATGGGGTTTCTGTATCTACATTCCATTTCTGCTGATCGATTTGGTGGTTTCCACGATTCTGATGGCGTTGGGGATGATGATGATGCCCCCGGTGGTCGTTTCCACACCTTGCAAGTTGCTGTTGTTCGTACTGGTTGACGGCTGGCAACTGATCGCCAAGGCGCTCGTCTCAAGTTTTGCGACGCCATAGGAGGTGAGCGATGGCACAGAACACTGATTCCAACTTTTGCGTTCTTGCAACGCAGCGAGCTTTGGTTGTCGACGACGTTTTTGGTCACGCTGGTGGTCTTGATCATCCCGCTGCCGACGTTTTTGCTGGACATGTTTCTGGCTTGCAATATCGCAGCCGCCATCATGTTGTTGCTGGTCACGTTGGGAGCCAAGAAGCCGCTGGATGTCTCCGTCTTTCCCTCGATGTTGTTGTTGTTGACGTTGTTTCGGCTGTCGCTGAACGTCGCCACAACGCGTCTGATTCTGTTGGACGCCGATGCGGGCAAAGATCGTCTTGACGTTCGGTGACTTCGTCGTCGGCGGAAATCTGATCGTTGGGATCGTGATCTTTCTGATTCTGGTCACGATTCAGTTCATCGTGATCACCAAGGGGGCGACGAGAATCTCCGAAGTCAATGCCCGCTTCACGCTGGACGCGATGCCCGGCAAGCAGATGGCGATCGACGCAGAACTGAACAGCGGCGCGATCGACGAAGTCGAGGCAAAAAACAGGCGAGAAAATCTGACTCGCGAGGCGGAGTTTTACGGTGCCATGGATGGTGCCAGCAAGTACGTGCGCGGTGATGCGATCGCTGGCTTGATCATCATGGTCGTCAACATTCTGGGCGGCATGCTGCTGGGGATTAGCGACGGACAAAGCGTTGGCGATGCGCTTCAGATTTACTCAATCTTGACGATTGGTGATGGTCTCGTATCGCAGATACCGGCTCTGATCATCGCCACCAGTGCCGGTATTCTGGTCACCAAATCGGCTTCCGAGTCCAGCCTGGGGGACGAGATCAACGAGCAAGTCGCTGGCGGCTATCGGTCGCTGTACGTTGCTCCGGCGATTTTGTTGATGGTTGCCTTAACGCCCGGTTTTCCGAAGCTGCCTTTCATTCTGCTCGCTGCGGGCTTGCTGGCATTCGTGCTGTACGCAAAACGCCAGGACGAGACCCAGCAGCTGGAATCGGCTGAGGCTGCTCCGCAGGCACCTGCTGAGGAGGTAACGCCGGAAGAAAGGGGGCTGCAAAAGTTTCTCCAGACCGAACGGATTGTCGTGGAAATCGGGGCCGGGCTGATTTCTCTGATCGAGCCCAAGAAGGGGAAAGGTATTGCCGAGCGGATTTCCGCGCTTCGCGAAGACGTCGCCCGCGAGCACGGTTTCTGGATTCCCAAAGCAAGGATCCGCGACAACCTGCAAATCAGCGTCAACGATTATCGTTTCTTGATATGCGGTCGGGAAATCGGCAAAGGAAGGCTCGCCGTCAACCATTACTTGGCCATCAATCCCGGTAATCTTACGGCCGAGCTTGACGGCGAAGCGACACGTGATCCGGCCTTCGATCTGCCGGCAACCTGGATTCCGGAAACCATTCGCCGCCGCGCGGAAATGGCCGGTTTCACCGTGGTCGATGCACCAACGGTGTTGATGACACACCTGAGCGAGGTTTTGCGCAAACATGCCCATGAACTGCTCAGTCGCCAGGATCTTCAGTTGATGCTGGAGAAGCTGAAAGAAATCGCCCCGACCACGGTGGAAGACATTAAGCCGGATACTGTGCGGCCGGCAACCCTGCATCAGGTTCTCGTTCATCTTCTCCGCGAAGGGATTCCGATCACGTCGCTGGAAAAGATTGTCGAATCCGCCGTCCAATTTGGACCACAACACAAAGACCCCATCCAGTTGACCGAGAAGATTCGCGGCAGCATCGGCCATTTGATTTGCGATCGTTTCCGAGATGCCGATGGCAGCGTCCGGGTCATCATTTTGGAGCCAAAACTGGAGCATCGGTTGCGGCAGCATGCAACCCCGGAATCGATCGTGATGCGGCCCGATGAACTGGAGCGACTAGTTCAGCTCTTCCAAGCGAAGTGGGAAACGTCACGCCTGAAGAACGAACCGGCAGCGGTGCTCGTTGATTCGTCGATCCGCTACGCGTTGCATCGTAGCATTTTCCGATCGCTTCCGGATCTGTCCGTGATCGCCTACAGCGAAATACCGTCCGATTTATTGATCGAGTCGGTCGGCATTATCCGATTCGAAGAGGTGATCGACGACGAAGGATCGGAAAAGGAGTTCGATTTGCTGTCCTTCCAAAGCAGAAAGTGATAACGCTCAACAGGAAGCAAGCTCAATGAAAGCCAAAAAGAAAACGCGTCGAGAAATCCTGCGGAGCCAACGAGCTTTTCCGGTGGGACTGTTTGCAGCGTTGCTGACGGCTGCGTTTGTGACCCTGGTGGAAGTTTTTCTTGGACTTGAACCATTCGTGATTCTCGTGCGGTCATTGTGTCAGCGGTGTTGATCGGCAGTCTCGTTTCTCTCGGGGTCAGCATCGTGCGTTTGGCAGATTCGGAATACAAGAAGCGTCAACCGGAACGTTGATCGGAGCTGACACCGTAACTCATGGATGAGCGACAAGATTGATGAAAACAGCTGTGACGACAACCTATCAAACGTACGTGCGCAGAAGCATCGGGATCAATTGATTCTGGATAATGTGGATTACGTGGCCCGGATTCTGAGCACGATGACTTTCATCGCGAGCAGTGACGAAGTCTCGCGAGAACCTTCATTCTGCTGGAGTGCTGGGGCTGGTCGAGGCGGCCAATGGGTTTGATCCCGAGCAAGGGCGTCCCGTTTCGCACGTTTGCCTACTCCAGAATTCGCGGAGCGATCGTTGATGAATTCAGAAAGCAGTCGCCGGTATCACAGTTGGTGCTCGGACACATCGGAATTGTAAAGAAAGCGTTCGAGTCGTTGGAGCCACCGGTCACGCCGGAAAAGCTGGCGAAGACATCGGGCTTAACGTTGGAACAGGTCGTTACCTGCCTGGAGGCGATGCGGTTTATCAAACCGGATGACTGGAATGATCTTTCCGACGTGGTTCACGGCAGCTGGCGGGCGGCGGCGAAGTTCCCCCGACCAAGAAGTCGAAATGGAAGAACTGAAGCGGCTGATCGCCCAATCGATCGAGAACTTGCCGGAACGTGAGTGCCTGGTTCTGACGTTGTATTACAGCGAAGAACTCAATCTGGCCGAAATCGGCTGCGTCTTGGATTTGTCGGAATCGAGAGTGTCGCGCATTCTCGCCTCGGCAAGATTTCGACTACAGGAGATCATTCGATGCAAGACAAGCTAACTCCGTCAACCGTTATCGGGAATCGCGATCACGTCGGCAATACCGTCGGTTCGAAAGTACGTGTTGGCCCTCGTGCGCAAGAAAGGTCGCAACCAGAGATACACGTGCAAAAACAGGAAGGGCGAATCGCATCGATCGTGGTTACCTGTTCCTGCGGCGAACAAGTCACCATTGTTTGCGATTACGAAGAGCAGACGCAATGAATACGGCCCGAAAAACACCAGCGAAAACCGCGAAGCAGTGGCCGCGTGTGGTCTGGAATCGCAAGAGCGATTTTCACGAGCATCGGAAACGGCGATCAAGTCGTCCCTCTCAAGGGGCACTGGTAGCTCTTTGCGTTGCCTGGGGCGCCATTTGTTTCGGCTGCAACTCGGTGTCGAAACGCAACACAGCGTGCGATACTTGTCCGGTGGAACAGCGCGTCGATATAGATGGTGGTCAACATGCTGATTTCCCTGCCGCTCGTAAAGTTTTTGTCGATCCTGGTTTTCCAGCCGACCAGATGTTGCAGCGTTCGGCACAGTCTGCATCGTATCCTTTTACGCCGCCGATAGCGGTCGGTGTTCATCCCGAACAGCAAATGGCCGGCGACTACAACGACCCGTCGCGAACGCCTACCCAATACGAGCCCGTTGCTGACCTGACGGCGAACCGCACCGCTGACGGGAATGCTCCGAACATCGCCGGCACCCACTTTGGAACCGCTCAGATCACGGCGACCGAACATGCTTTGCGGCTGAAGAAAGAAAACGAGCTACTGCAATTGTCTCGAGCATCGGTGTTGGCTGACAACCAGCGTTTGCGAGATCAGTTGAACGCAACGAAAGACCTGTTGGAACGAATGAAGTCAGCGATGACGGGCGCTCAGGAAGAACTGGAGAACGCTGCCCATGCAAATCTGCAACTGAAGCAAAAAGTCGCCGAGTTGGAACGTCAGCAAAAACGCAATCAGCTCGATACGGAACGCATGTTAGAGTCGATTCGTGGCGAATTAGACGATGTTCTGATGCGTGAAATGGCCCTCAAGCGAAACGATTGAAATGTTACTGTCGAATAAATTCGGGTTGGCCATCATCCTGTGTGCCTGGTGCGGCTGCGGTTGGGGCGAGGAGCCGATCGAGCTGTGTCTGGAATCGCTTGAGATTCCGCAACAGTGTTTGGTATCCAGTCATTGCGCCTATTTGCAGCCTCGCCGAATCGTCATTGTCACCACCAACAATCGCCAAGACCGGCTTCCGGAGCAGGATCTATTCTCCAAGTCACTGGCGAAGCATCTTCGGCAAGGGCAACGATTCGATGTCGTGATCAGGCGTGAAAAGATGTGCCGAGACAAGCTGCCCATGCGTCGAGGTGTGTTTGACGAACAAGAACTCCTCGAGCTATCGGGCGCGTCCAACGCCGATGCCGTGCTATTCTGCGAGCTAGAACAGATTTCTGCTTACGAACCAATGCAGTTGCAAATGTCGATGTTGTTAGTGCACGTTGGCGAGGCGGTTTCGCTTGTGTCGGCAACAACAACGGTCGACCTGAGAGACCCGAGCACACAACAGGCGTACGTGACCGTTGCCGGGCAGAACTGCGACCCATTCGCAGTGGAGACCCACCTGAATTCGCCTTCCCTGTTTATCGATTTCGCAGCGGGCCTGTGTGCCAACGGACTATTGTCGATTTGGTAAAAGCCACCAACGATCAGTGATCTAAGAAGATTCAATTCGTTAGCAGTTGCAATCGCAGCCACTTCACATCCTGGTAACGCTCAGGCCATCCGCAGCTGCGGTTTTCCCTGTCTGCACTCGACCGGCGATGCATGCGGCGACCAACGCATTGTAGCAGGGCTCGTCGCTCTGGTTGATCGGCGACATGGATGACACGTCGGTGGCGTGATCACTGAGAAGAGCTGCAATGCAAAACCGGGCACGGAGTGCTCGGCGACTATGTGCCGCTCCGCCACTCGCCAAGTAGCTTGCTTTACGCACGACCAGAAACCGCTAAACTGCTGTCCTACGTGAATCATCCGGGCTAGACTGATTGCTGCAAACTGAACTTGGACCCCGGAATGCTCGTCAGCAATTCAAGCACTTCTCGGTGGTGTTCAGCGCGAAGTATCGTCTCACGATTTCTTTTCGATTCAGTGGCATGATTCAATACACCACTTACAAGACGGGCAACCAAGAAGAGATTCTCGTCGTCGCTGTCCGCGGGCACTTGGATAACGAGAGCAGCAAGTCTTTTTTCGATTGTTTGCAAAGCATGATCGAGGAGGGAAACACCAAGCTTATCATCGACTTCGGTGAAATCAATTATATGTCCAGTCTCGCTCTCGGGATGCTGGTCCGGGCTAATTCACGAATGAAGAAAATCGGTGGTGACGTCAAGCTCGCCCGCGTCGAAGGCTTCATTGCAGATATCGTCAACACCGTGGGGCTGAACAAGCTGTTCCATCTGTATCCGACGGTAAGAGAAGCTTCTGCTTCGTTTTGATCGTCGCTAAACGTCTTTCCAGACACGCTCACCAGATCCTGGGCTACGTGATCTGTTCCACTACTCAGATTTCTCGTCGCTGGCGCTGTCTTCCGGCGTCGGTGTCGCTTCGGCAACCGCAGCAGGCTCCGGAATCGCCTTCGGTTGCCCGGGATGCCACTCACTCAATCGCTGGAAGACGACGAAGAACGTCGGCACGAACAACAACGAAAAGAACGTTGCCGCGATCATGCCGCCCACGACCGCGTTGCCGACCGCTTGACGGCTAGCCGCGCCGGCACCACTAGCGAACAGCAAGGGGAGAAAACCGAGGATCGACGAAAAGGCAGTCATCAAAATCGCGCGAAAGCGCAGTCTGGCAGCACCCACGGCTGCGTCACCGATCGACACGCCCTTTTTTCGTTCTTCTGCGGCAAATTCGACGATCAAGATCGCGTTCTTGCTTGCCAGCGCCACCAACAACACAACTCCAATCTGTGTGTACGTGTTGTTCGGCGCACCTCGCAGCACGAGTGCCGCTACCACGCCAAGTGCGGCAAGCGGAACGACCGCAATCACGGCCGCCGGACTGGTCCAGCTCTCGTACTGGGCAGCCAAGACCAGAAAGACCGCCACCACGGCCAGCAGAAACACCATCGCTTGTCCGCCGGCAGCCAGTTTTTCCTGATAGGACATCCCAGTCCAGGCGTAGCCGAATCCCGGAGGCATTCGTGATTCGGCCATCTGTTCCATCAAGTTCAAGGCCTCGCCGCTGCTGGTTCCTTCGGCAGCCGAGCCGTTGATCGAGGCACTGGGATAGAGGTTGTATCGACGGACGACGGCAGGCCCAAAACTATCACGCACGTCAACGATGGAACCAAGCGGCATCATTCTGCCAGTCGAATCACGCACATCCAAATTGGCAATGTCATCCGCCGAAGCGCGAAATTGGGATTCGGCTTGGACTCGAACCTGGTAAGAACGGTTGTTGTAGGTGAAATCGTTAACGTAGGCCGAACCTAAGTAAGCCTGCAACGTTCCAAACACACCTCCCAGCGGCACTTTCCTTGTCTTCGCCTTGACGCGATCGACATCGGCAAACAATTGCGGAGCGTTCGCACGGAACGAGGTATTCAAGCCTGTTAAATTACTTTGCCCGCTGCCGGCATGGACGAGATCTTCTGCCGTCGACTGAAGTTGCGCGTAGCCGGCCCCGCCTTGATCCAGCAATTCCATCTGGAATCCGCCCGCGCTTCCGAGTCCATCAATCGGTGGCGGCTCGAAGGGAAACACGACGGCTGTTTGAATCTTGCTGAATTTCTGCTGCAAGGCTGCTTTGATGGCAGGCAGACTTTTTGACGGCTCCTGCCGTTCGTCCCAGGGATCCAAAATGAGAATGGAGAACCCCAAGTTGGACCCGGCATAACCACCGAGCAATGAATAACCTGCGATCGAAACATTGCTGGCCACGCCTGGTATTTCGGCGTAGATCTCGTCAAGCTGGTCCATCACCTCGATCGTTCGGGCACTGGAGGCAGAATCGGGCAATTGAACATTGGCGAACAGGTAACCCTGATCCTCGGCGGGTACAAATCCGGTCGGCAGCGAACTGAAGGTAAGCCCGGTCAACGCCACCAGACCGATGTAACCGACCAACACAATCACCAGCAGACGAACAAACCAGCCGATTACAAACGCGTAGACTGAAGTGGCTCCGTCGAAACCGCGGTTAAACAACCGAAAACCGACGAATCCTGACTCCTTGGGTGGTCGCAGCAAGATACCGCACAAGGCCGGACTCAGCGTCAGTGCGTTCACCGTGCTGATCAAAACGGCCGCGGAGATCGTTAAGGCAAATTGCCGGAACAACTGACCGGTAATGCCGCCCATAAAAGCGCTCGGGACAAAAACGGCCAGCAGGACCAGCGTGGTCGCGATCACCGGACCCGTGATTTCATCCATCGCTTTGACGGCGGCATCCTTCGAATTCAGGCCATCAGCCAAATGCCTGGTCGTGTTTTCGACGACAACGATCGCGTCATCCACGACGATCCCGATCGCCAACACGATGCCGAACAAAGAAAGCATATTGATCGAGAACCCAATCATGCTCATGACCGCAAAAGTTCCAATCAACGAAACCGGAATCGCGATGACGGGAACAATGGTCGACCGCCAATCCTGTAAGAAGATGTAAATCACCAGGACAACAAGAGCGATTGCCTGCCCGAGCGTCACGTAGACTTCTTGAACGGAGGCTTCGACAAACAACGTTGTGTCGAACGGAATTTCGTACTTGACGCCCTGCGGCCAGTTGCTGCTCGCTCGCAAGTCCTCCATCTTTTCACGAACGAGCGCCGCCGTCGTCATCGCGTTGGCACCGGGCAACTGGTAGATGGCGAGCGACGCCGAGGGTCGTCCGTCGAACTTGGAGTCAAACGTATAGTTTTTCCCCCCCAGTTCGACTCTGGCGACGTCTTTGACGCGAAGGGTGCGTCCGTCCTCGCCGGTCGCGACAATGATCTCCTCGAACTCCTCCGTCAGTCTCAGGCGACCGAGAGTGTTGACCGTAAACTGAAACGCGGTTCCTTTGGGTGCCGGAGGAGCGCCGATTTGCCCGGCGGCGACTTGAACATTTTGTTCCGCAATCGCGTTGACCACATCGGCCGTTGTCAATCCACGTTGCTTCAGCTTGCGCGGGTCCAACCAAACACGCATGCTGTAGTCGCCGGCGCCGAAGGTTTGCACCTCGCCGATCCCTGCCAGCCGGCTCAATTCATCCTTGACGGTCAGCGAGTAATTGCTCAGAAAAAGGTCGTCGTATTCACCATCGGGTGACGTCAACGCGACGAACTGAAGCATCTGTGTGGAACGTTTCTTGGTAGTGATGCCTTGCGCGAACTTCCGCCGGCAATCTCGATTCAGCGATGGAAACGCGGTTTTGCACGAGGACCGAGGCAATGTCCATGTCGGATCCGACGTCAAACGTGACGGTCAGGTTATAGCTGCCGTCATCCGCACTGGTTGACGACATATAAAGCATGCCTTCAACGCCGTTGACCTCCTGTTCGATCGGTGTCGCGACGGTTTCTGCGATGGTGCGTGCGTCACCCCCAGGGTAAACCGCGGCGACGCTGACCGTGGGCGGCGCGATGGGCGGAAACTTTGCGACGGGCAACGCGCCGAACGCGACAACTCCGGCAATCACGATGATGATCGAGATCACGGTGGCGAAGATCGGTCGATGAATAAAAAAGCGTGACATCAAAAAGTCGCTTTCGGTCGGCTCATTCTTGTTCGGGACTTTCGGCAGAGCTTGAGTCTTCGTCGTCAAGACGGCCGGTGGGCGAGATTCCGCGTAACAACGTTTGCTGGTCGACTGTCAACTTCTGCTCGATCGGCGTCACCTCCAGCCCCACCTGCGCCCGTTGCAGGCCCTCGATGATGACGCGTGATTCCTTAGCCAGTCCGCTCTTGACCACCGACCATCCGCTGATGCTTTTGCCGACCCTGAGTTCGGTGCGTTCTACTTTGTTTTCGGCGTTGACTGTCAGCACGTACAGGCCTCGCTGGTCGCGGGCGAGTGCGTACTCGGGAATCAGCAGTTCTTCGGCTGGCTCACCTGTTGGAATCCGCACCGTCACGAACATCCCCGGCAACAGTTGTTCGGCCGGGTTGTCGAAGATCGCTCTCAGTCCCAACGTTCCCGTCTTGGGGTCGATGCCCTCGGAATCGACGTAATTGAGTTTGCCCTCGAAAGGAAAACCAACGTCGGTCTCTCGCTTCAGATAGACAGGAATTTTCCGCCACTCCGTTTCCTGCAATTCCTCGCCTCGCTCCAAGACCTCGCGTTCGGACTTGAGGTAATGAAGCAGTTCGCGATCACTGATGCTAAAGTTCGCGAAGATCCTTTCACTGTTATCGATGGACGCCAAGCTGCTGGAATTTTCGACCAGGTTGCCTATCTTGACGACGGTTTTGCTGATCTTCCCACTAATCAGCGCGTGGACGGTGGTGTAGTTCAGATCAAGTTGCGCTTTGGCAAGGCTTGCTTCGGCGATTCCCTTTTGAGCTTTCGCGGCGACAACACTGGCATTGGCTGAGTCCAAGGCCGCCTTGGCGGCCGCGTCGGCTGCGGTCGCCGCATCGAGTTGCGATTGAGCCCCCGCACCCTTTCGCATCAATTCCTCTTCGCGTTTCAGGTCCAGGGCGGCTTTCTTGATTTCGGACTCAGCCGTCTTCACCATTGCCTCGGCAACGCCAATGGCAGCGTCGGCGACAGCGACCTCGGCCGTGGCAGAACTTACCGCCGCGTCGTATTGATCGGTTTCGATTTGGTAAAGCACGTCATCTTTCGCGACATCCTGACCTGGCTCAAACTTGATCTCTTCGACAAACCCCGTGACCCGAGCCCGGACTTCCGCCTGCTCGACCGCCTCGGTCTCACCGTTTTTTTCTAAGAACGGTGTCACCGTTTGCTGGACCGGTTGGGCAACGGTCACTTCGGCGGGCGGCGGTGGTACGTATTCGTTTTCCGACGTGCGGCATCCGACAAAGCCGGCCAGCAACCCCGCGAATACCATTGACCCAACAAATCGACAGTACGCAATCATCGTCCGCTGTGCTCTCAAGCATTTGGAAACTGAACTGTTCAGAGTGTAACGATTATCTCTTTGGGCCAGAAGGTAGCGGGGGGTCGCGTTCTGGCGGCTTTGTCACAGCAAAAACCAGGGTAAGCATCCTGCTTGCCATTTACTCTCATCCGGAATTCGCAAGCTGGAGGCTGACGCCACCAAAAGGGCCAGTCGAAGTTTCGACGTGACAAAGCACTAGAGTTCAGGCACGATCTCCAGGCCCAGGATCGATACATCGTCTTTGGGGCCGTTCTTGGCGCACCAACGTTGAACGGATTTCTGAAGCAAGGACACGCTTCCGTCCAACGATTGTGTCTGGCCAAGTTCGATGATCTCCATCATCTGCCGCATCGTGAACTCGTTCAGATCTTCATCCATCGCTTCGGGAACGCCGTCGGAATAGACGTACAGCCGATCACCCGGCTGCGAGCGTCACGACTTCCTGGTCGTACTCCATGTCTTCGACCCAGCCGATCGCCATGTTGCTGCCCTCCAACTTCTGTCGGCGCTCCTCCTGCGCGAACATGCACGACCGGATCGTGACCGGCAGAGACAAATTGAAATTCCAGCGTGCTGAGCTTCAGCACGCCGTACAGCATCGTGAAGAACAGCTCGTTTTGTTCTTCCATTGGAAATCGACGATTCAGTTCGTAGGCCACCTCCGACGGCGGAACGATGCGAGTGCCGCCGGCTCCATCATCCTGCACCAGCAGCGAAGATGCCGAGACCAAGGGAGTCATCAACCGTCCGATCGTCACCGACAGCAACGACGAAGCGACGCCGTGGCCGCTGACGTCGACCACGTAAAGAGCGATATGGTCATCGTCCAAGGCAAAGAAGTTCAAGAAGTCGCCCGCCAATTCATCGCAGGGAATGTACTGCCACGCGAAGTTGACGCGAGAGGTATCGGGGTCGGACGTTGGCAACAGCGATTGTTGAACCTTGGCGGCCGCGTCCAAGTCGCGTGTCATGCGATCGTTGGCCGACTCCAGTCGTTGATTCAGCTTTTCCAGTTCATCGTTCCAACGCGTCAGCTGTTCCTTGGCAACCGTCAGTTCTTCGTTGGTCCGCACCAGCTCTTGATTCTTTTCGACCGCGTTCTCAAACGTGGACACCAGCAAGTTCAAAACCTGCTGACGACCAGCCTTGACGGTGTAGCGAGTGCCGCCCAGCGTGACATCAAGCTGCTGTTCGTCGTCGACATCGGCCAGCGGCGTTTCCAGCAACGATGCGACGCGCGAAATCAAGAACTGAGGATCGTAGGGCTTGGTGACGTAGTTGTCCGCTCCGCAATGCAGGCCTTTGATGATGTCTTGTGCATCCGCCAACGTCGAAAGCAGGATGAACGGAATCGTTCGCAACTGCGGATCGTTCTTGACGGCGTGACACAGTTCGTAGCCGGTCATGATCGGCATTTCGATATCGGAAATCACCAACGTCGGTCGCTGTTGGCGAATCATCTCCAAGCCGATCTGACCGTTCTCTGCCGTGCGAACTTCGTAGCCCGCCTCCAGCAACTTGTTGGAAAGAATCTTGGCTTGGATACGGCTGTCTTCGACGACCAGCAGGGAAGTCTTCGCCGCTGGATCGTCATCGTTCATGCATTAGTCTTTCGACTCAGGATCTGCGGCTACGTTTGATGTGCCGGACGACCGCCGGGGCTACCTTTCCCAGCGGCAACGTGCGATCGGCAAGCCGTTCATCGATCACCGCTTTGGGCATTCCATAGACCACGCAGTCGGATTGGCTTTGGGCAAACACGTAGCCGCCGGCTTGTTTCAGAGCCCTGCAGCCGTCCAGTCCGTCACGTCCCATGCCGGTCATGATGACGGCCAACACATTGCCGTCAAGTGCATCCACAGCCGAACGAAGCAGGTAGTCGACCGAAGGGCAAACTCCATTTTCCGGCGGATCACCGGTCACGCGGACGAGCAACTGTTTG
This sequence comes from Pirellulaceae bacterium, assembly GCA_963714715.1. GTDB lineage: Bacteria > Planctomycetota > Planctomycetia > Pirellulales > Pirellulaceae > JBFJVZ01. Next base: position 84,672 of record CAVQPV010000071.1, read on the forward strand.
CCGCGTGCGGTCAACTTCATTTGCTTGCCACCGGCCGCAATGATCACTCTGCCGCCGACCGCTTCCATCTCGTCCGTGGCTTCGACCACATCCAATTCGCACAATCGAATTGAGTCGCGTCGCCAGAGAATGCGTGTACTTCGCCGGCATGTGCTGAACCACGAGCACGGGGACCGGCAATTCGGCGGGGAGTCTGGGCAACACGGCTTTCAGCGCCGCGGGGCCGCCGGTCGACGTTCCCAAGATCACGGCTTGGCAGGCTGATCGGGCGGCAGGCGCCGCCTCCACCACCTCGTCGACATCGATCGGTTGTTTCAAGCCTGCCGTGCGGATGCCACGTCTGTTCGCTGTCGGATGACTCACGAAAGGCGGAGATCTTTTGCTGCAAGGCGTCTCGCAGTTGTTGTCGATTCGCATTCGAGTCATTACCGGACGGTTTCAGGATGAAATCAAATGCACCTTCCATCAGCGCATCGGTCGTCACTTGAGCTCCCTGGGAGGTAAAGCTGCTGACCATGATCGCTTTGGGGCGCAGACGGCGACGTTTGATCTCACGCAGCAATTCGATGCCGTCCATGTCGGGCATCTGCACGTCCAGCGTCAGCAGATCGGGATCCAGACTGCTCGATCTTCTCCAGGGCATCCACCCCATCTTTGGCAACGCCGACGGTCAGCCGCGTCGTCAACTCTGCGCAGCACATTCTGAATCGACTGGCGATACAGCGCCGAGTCGTCGACCACCAGAATTTTTGTGGGACGGGAGTTCAAAGCACGCTTCCTACGGTTGGCTTTCAGCAGCGAGAGACTTTTCAAAGAAACTGCGTAGCGTCGCTTTCTCGAACGGTTTGACAATGAAGTCAATCGCGCCGGCCTGGATGCACTCGGCCAGTTTCGGTTTTTGATTCACGGCACTGACCATGACAACGCGAGCCTGTGGATCGTGCTGCATCAATTGCTTGAGCGCCGCGACACCATCCAGCTTGGGCATCACGATATCCAGGGTGACCAGATCGGGTTTTTCTTGTTGATAAAGCTGCAGCGCCTCTTCGCCATCTGCTGCTTCCCCTGCGATTTCCCAACCGGCGTCTTCGGCAATTTCTCTGATGCGTTTGCGCATGAACAGAGCATCGTCGACAACCAATAAGCGTTTTGCTCCCATCATCGTTCTCTCGCAAGTCGCCTTATTTTAGCTCGATCGGGTCTTGCCCCACGATCTCGATCACGCACGTTGCCATTGTCGGTATCCAACGTCATCCGTCTTCCTTGTTCGCCGCCACAGTGTCTGGCCAGAATCGGAATTCGCAGATCACGAAGCAGCTGTTCGCACGCCTGGATATTCTGCAGGCCGATGCGGGCGGCGACCGTCGTGGCAGAACATGCTCGCGCCGCCAGCCATCTTGGCCGTCAATTTCAGCTTCTGGCCAGCAAGTTGTTCCATCTGCTGGATCAATGCTGGAATCGCCGTGTCGACAAACTTGCCCGGTCGATCGGTTTTTCCGCGTGAGTCAGGCAACACGATGTGAGCCAGTCCACCGATCTTTCGCCGCCGATCGTAAAGAGCCAAACCGATGCACGAGCCCAGCAAGGTGCGCAGGGAGTTCCCCTCACCGTCCACCCGACATTTCGCCCATGCGAATCGACGAACTGGTCGCTTGTCTTACGTCTTCCATGTGACAATGCTCCTCATGGCTCCCGCCCATTTCCGCCCAGCAATTCCGGCAACCGCGACATCGATTCGGCGTCGGGAACGAACAGCAGCGTCCAATTCACCGGGACCCCATCGATCTCGAATCGCGTCTGTCGCCAGAATCACTTGATCGAAGGCGATCGCCTGACCCATCAACGCGAACTCCATCAGACTCTCGGCGAATTCACGGCTGAATCTTGGTGGTGCCGGTACAAGTGCAGTCGATTCGCGTCGCTGCCAGCGAGACTCTCGGACAACGAATTGAGGTAGGCACAGCAAAGGATGTTGGTCGTCTCCAAGGCCGCCGACGTCGCCATCTCCGTCCACTCGGTCGTCGTTCCCTGCGGCTGATCCAGCAGCATGTCGGCCAAGGCCAAGTCCGCTCGCGTCATCAAACGCCAGGATCATTTCGCCCGCTGATCACTCCATTGATCTCCATCGAACAAAAACAAATCGGCTCGTCACCGCCGGCAGCACCGCGGTCGCCTCCTCCAACGGCAGTTGCTCCAGCGAATCGATTTCGACGACCGATGGTTTGCCAATCCAACTGGCGAGCGTTTTCGATGCGTGCATCGACCCGCGGTGAAGTGACGACTCGAAGCGCTGCCAGTTGTGATCGCGTTCAGCAGTTTTCCATCCGGATCGGTCAAGTTGATCAATTCCTCGGTTTCTGTCCTTACCGGAGGCTGGCGTCGCCATCTGAAATACCGTGCCAACGTCAAGCATCAAACAAACACTGCCGTCGCCCAGAATGCTCGCCCCGGAAAGCCCACGAATATGGATGAAGTTATCAGAAAGCGACTTGATCACCATGTCTTGACTGCCAAGAAGTTCATCCACTCGCAGCCCGATCGTCTTTCCGGCGGCCTGCAAGATCACGACTTCGCGTGTCTCGGTTGCCAACATCCGAATCCCGCGAGTCGATCCGTGATGACCATAGTCGATGTCATGCCAGTCGAAAATGTCATCGATGCTGACCAGCGGAATGAACTCGTCGCGAACGTCAATGGTCTGCTTTCCTTGAACGGTGATCACATCCTCCTGGTTGACCGAGACGATTTCACGCACGTCATCGATCGGCATCGAGAACACAACGCCACGCAACCGGACCAGCAGGCAATTGATGATGGCAAGCGTCAGCGGCAGCCGGATCGTGAAGTGTGTCCCTTGCTGCGGCACCGATTCGATTTCAATACTTCCGTTTAGCTGCCTGATCCGGTTCTGCACGACATCCATTCCGACACCGCGACCGGAGACGTCGGTGATTTCCTTGGCGGTGCTAAATCCGGGGTGCCAAATGTAATCCAACGCTTGTTCGTCGCTCAGTTCGCTGGCGGCGGACTCCGAGAGAATGCGATTGCTAATCAGCTTGGCCTTGATCTTTCCGAACGTCGATCCCGCCACCGTCGTCTCGCACGTGGATGTAGACGTTGTTCCCGCTGTGACTGGCCTCCAGAACGATCGTCCCCACTTCCGGCTTGCCGCGGCGAGTGCGAACTTCGGGCGACTCCAGACCGTGGTCAATCGAGTTTCGCACCAGATGCACCAGCGGATCGCCCAATTCGTCGATCATCCGCTTGTCCAGCTCCGTCTTCTCACCACGAATCAACAGATTCACCCGTTTGCCGCGTTCTTTGGACAAGTCGCGAATGACACGCTTGAAGCGATTGAACAACGGTCCCACGGGGACCATCCGCGTGTCCAAGACTCCTTTTTGCAGACTGTGGGAGACGCGTGAAAGCTGATCGATGGCCTCGCCGAATTTTTCCAGATAGTGACGGTCATGTTCCCAAATCTCGAATGCTCATCCATCAATTCCAGACCGGCTACGCAACTGCCGAACCAGCGCCCTGCGGTCCGTCCGGTTCTGCTGCTTCGTCCTCCAAACCCTCGATGGTGTGACGCAAGCTGTCGCAGAATTCGCGGATCCGATTCAGCGTACTTGCTTTGCGATGGGCCGGACTGATCTGACTCGGAGATCTGGACGAAACGAGCTCGATTGACGACCAACTCGCCGGCCAGGTTCATCAGACTGTCGAGTCGGTCGATGTCGACGCGCATCGTTTCGGCAACCTTGGCTGCCGCTTTGTCTGGTTCCGGCGATTCGGCAGCGGTCGCGGCTTCGACCGGTACTGAAGCTCGACCGCTGGCAAGCTGAAGCGTCGGGCAGTTTCGCTGACTCGGCAGCACGTGACGTCGGATCGACAGCAGTGCGGCTCGATCACGCGGTTCCGGATCACGTGCATTCGGACTCCGCTTGCGGGCGACGTGGCGCATGGACTCGTGTGCGGGCTCGCTTTCACCATCGGGATGAATCGTCGGGCTCCACATGCTGGCGACTCTTGACCGCTGGGTTCTTCGGTTTCAACTGCCGTCGCACGGCTCGGTGGAGACGCCTGGGAAATCGATTGATTCGACTCCGTCAACATCGGCTGCAGCACGAAGACGATCGAGGTCTTCGTGCGTTTCAAGCTGGATCTCGAATTCCTTCAGTTGCTCGTCCTCCGGCAACGACGTCCAGAGCGGGCTGTGTCGACTTCAGTTCTGCCAGCCCCGCCAGTCGGTTGACGATCAATTGGGCTTTCAAGTCCGCCAGTTGCAAACCGTCACGAAATCGAACGACCATGCGGACGATCGCATCATCCGCCCGTCGGCCGCTTGAGCCGGCGCCTGTCAACGGCTGGATCCGTTGGCGCTGGAACGTCGACCGACCGGCTCGTCGACCGGCTCGACACTCGCTCGCCGTCGCCGCGGGACTGACCGGTGCGTCGTCCGGCTTTGCGTTCGACGGTGGCACTCTGCTCTTCCAATCGTTTCAATTCGCCCAGCAACTCGGTCGGGCTGCCCAGGTTCTGACCGTCGCGGAGACGATCGTTGCACTGGCGAAGAAAATCGATGCAGCGCAGCACCAGATTCATCGTCGGCTCGTCGAGCTACTTCCGTGCCGGAGCGAAAACGTTCGAATCGATTCTCCAGGTGATGCGTCAAAACGGTGATGTTGTCCAAGCCCATCATCCCGGCCGATCCCTTGATGGAATGGATCAGCCGAAACGCCTCGTTCAAATCTTCTGCGTTGGTCGACACGCTTTCCAGCGACAACATGGTTTCGACCAGGTCGTCCAGTTGCTCTTCGGTTTCGTCCAAGAACGTTTGCAGATATTCCGACATGTCGTCAGCGAAATCGCCCGGATTCTCTCGTGTTGTCACTCATTGCTGCCTATCTGGGCGTATCGACATGTTCTCTGTAGACGAGTGGCGAGATCCTGTCGTAAACCATGGAGCATTTCGTAGATACCCTCCGATGGTCCCACCACCAGATAGCCGCCCACGGCCAACGCATTCAACAAGTTCTTGACCACGGTCTGCTTCGATTGCTGATCGAAATAGATCAGCACGTTGCGAATAAAGATGCAGTCAAAAACGTCGCCCCGGCAGCGGCTGCATCAGATTGTGCTGTTCGAATTTAACCATCTGCTTGATTGGTTGTCGAACCTGCCAAAGGTCTTGTTCGGTCTGGTGTTGAAAGTATCTTCGTCGCTGCTGCTCCGTCACTGCCTCGACCGCACGCGGTTTAAAGATCCCGCGCGGGCCTCGCTCAACATTTCTTCGCTGATGTCGGTTCCGACCATCTGCAGCGACCAGTCACGGAGCCGATACTTGTTTTCGGCCAGGCAGATGGCAATCGAATAGGGTTCGGCACCATTGGCACATCCCGCTGACCAGATTCGCAATCGCGGTTCCCGCTTGCCGGTTCGATGCAGGGCCACCTGTTCGGACAGCCAATCCGTTTTCAGCCATTCGAATTGTTTTGGGGTACGAAAGAAGATAGGTTTCGTTCGTCGTGATGGCATCGAGAAAGCCGCCGATTTCACCGGCCCCATCGGGCGAGGTGAGAAACCGATAATAGGCATCAAAGTCCTCGAACCCGCCTGCACTGACACGGCGGCGAATGCGATTGCTAAGCAAGGTCACTTTGTTCTTGTCGACATGAATGCCGCTGTTCTCGTAGATGAAGTCACGGAACTGATCGAACTGCTGCGAGTTAAGACGTTCGAGTCCCACGGTTGTTTGATCCTTCGTTGACATGCGCGAGCGTGGTGGATGATCAGGGTAGCGGACAGATCGTGACGCCCGTTCCTGCAAGTTACATTCAAACTTACTCACCAGATCCTGCAGCGTCTGCGACTGTGCACCGAGTTGTTCGGCGCTGGCGGCCAATTCTTCGGCGCTGGCAGCATTCGATTCCGTCGTTTCGGAAACCGCTCTGATGGCCGCCTGAACTTGTTCGGCACTGGCCGATTGCGTTTCGGTTTGTTCGGCGATCTGAGCGATCCCGGCGGCGGTTTTCTCGACCGCTTGCACAATCGCCGCCAACGAGTCACCCACTTTATCCGACAGCTCGGCGCCCTCGGCGACGCGGCGCGATGATTCCTTGATCAATTGCGTGATCTCTTTGGCGGCTTCACTGGATCGCTCCGCCAGTTTCCGCACTTCATCGGCCACCACGGCAAATCCCAATCCATGCTCGCCGGCGCGGGCCGCCTCGATCGCCGCGTTCAGGGCCAGCAGGTTGGTTTGACTGGCGATGTCGCTGATCACCTGAATGATGTCGGTGATCTGCTCACTCGATTTTTCGATCAACCGCATGGCGGTCACGGCGTCGCTTCGCGTCTTGCCGGCGTCGCTGGCCAACGATGCCGTCTTGCTCGCCTGCTCTTTCGAGTCCTTGGCACTTGCGGAAATCACCTGAATCGCATTGGTCATTTCGTTCACCGACGCGTTCATCTCTTCGACCGAGGCCGCTTGATTCTGTGCTCCGTCGCTCAAATTCGCGCTGCTCTCGGCGATCACTCTGGCCCCTTCGGCAAACTGGTGAGCGCTTTCAATCACCTCGTGGATCGAGCGTCTCCGTCTTCTGCCGTTGCTGCTCGCGGCCTGTTCCAATTTGACTCGGTTGGTGACATCGGTGGCGAATTTGACGACTTTGTAGGGCCGGCCGTTGAGATCAAGGATGGGATTGTAAGAACCTTGGATCCACACTTCTCGTCCACCTTTGCCGATTCGCTTGTATTCCGCTTGCGTGTACTCGCCGCGATTCAAGCTTTTCCCAAAACTCTCGATACTCGTCGCTTTCACGCTCAGCCGGTTCGACAAACATCTTGTGATGCCGTCCCTGGATTTCATCCAAGCGTGTAACCCATCGCGTCAAGGAACGCGTCATTGGCGGTGATGATCGTTCCGTCCATCTCGAATTCGATCACCGCCTGCGACTTGCGGATTGCCGCGATCTGGCCTTGGAAGTCGGCGTTGCGAAGTTTCTGTTCGGTAACATCGGTGGCATACTTGACCACTTTGAAGGGTTTGCCGTCGCTGCCGATGATCGGATTGTACGATCCTTGAATCCAAACCTCCTTGCCGTTCTTACCGATCCGTCTGTACTGGCCGGATGTGTATTCACCGCGATTGAGTCGATCCCAAAAATCCTTGTACTCGGCGCTCGTTCGGTATTCGGGATCGACAAACATGCTGTGGTGCCGTCCCTGAACCTCGTCCAGCGTGTAGCCCAGCGGGGTCAAGAAGTTATCGTTTGCCGTGATGATCGTTCCGTCCATCTCGAACTCGATCACCGCTTGCGACTTGTCGATGGCGGCCAGTTGACCTGCCACTTCCTGTTCGAGGTGTTGCTTTTCTTTCTTCAGCGTTTCCAGTTCCCTTCGCAGGGATGCAGTCGTCTGCGATGCGTGTTGCTGCTTTAGCCATGGAGCGATTCTCTAGGATGTTGAACGGCGGTACCGATCTAGGCGAGGTGGGTTCACTGGTGCGATGACGTTTCAATCTTTCCGGACTCAGCAATTCATCGATGTCCAGCACGATCACCAAGTCGTCGCCCAACTTGGCAAAGCCGGCGATGTCGCGGTTGCCCTCGGCCGTCATCGTGTCGGGGGCCGGCTGAATGCTCTCGGACGGAATTCGAATGACCTGGGACACCGCATCAACCGTGCAGCCCATCGTGCGATCACCCACGTTGACGACGATCGTCCGCGTTTCGCTGTCGGTTGGTTTGGGCGCCAGCCCAAGCAGCTTGCGGAGGTTGATGATCGGAATGATCGCGCCGCGCAAGTTGCTGACACCCTCGACATAGCTGGCGACTTGGGGTGTTTGCGTCACTTGATCCAGGATCACGATTTCTTGAATCTGCTCGATGCGAAACGCGTATTGTTGGCCGTCAATTTGGAAGCCAACGAACTGCGATGTGTTCTTCGCATCGGACGTCACGTCAGAGGGCGGCGAATCAGACGCTGATTTCTCGACCATGGGTTAAGTGCCTGAGCTGAGGGCGGCGAACAGGGGGCAGACCCCAACAGTGCAAAGCACCCCAAGGGCCGTTCCGGCTTCTTAGGTCTGACCCCTTTTCGCCCAAGCAGAGGAGAATGATTGACCCTTCAGTCTATTTGGGCTGCATCTCGGAAACAACGATCAGGACCCGCGGGGAGACAAGTTACTGATCGGATTTCCGCGGTGGTACCTGTTTGCTTTACCAAGTACCCCAGGCCGTCATTCCGCTCGCAAGCTCGCTACCTTGGGCCTGAGCGATGCAAATGGCCGCACCTTGGCTGCTAAAACGTCGATGCTCAAGCACTGGCTACTTAACCCAGTTGCTTCACCCAAGCCTTGGGGGGACGAGCAATGATCCGAGCAACCGCTGTGTGGACGTCGCTGTGGAAGCGTCCGATGGTTAGCAGAAATTGTCCGATTCGCAAACGGCTCCGCCCGCCAAACGTCTTGCCCAGAGGCGATGAGGTATCGGTTTTTTGCAGCAGAATCGGAGCCCAGAAGATCGAAGCGTCGACTTCGACAAAGCCCTGCTGATGGTACAGATTGGTCAGGTCACCACTCAGGTATCGGTTCTCCTTCAGGTGCGTCGGCCGTGTCCAGTGAATGCACCAAAAAGGAGCATGAACAAACAGCAGGCCGCCAGGCGTGAGCCACCGGTCAAACTGCTTGACAAGATTTTGCGGCTGAGGCACATGCTCCAATACGTCGAGACAGACAATGGCGTCGAGCGAGTTTGGAGGAATGTCGTCAAGCCGGCTAAGCTGGCTGACTTGGACCTCGTTTGCTTGAAACACATGCTGCGCGTACTGTTGTCCGCGGAGCGAAGGTTCGTAGTATTGAACTCGATGCCCCTGCATGGCCAGCCAAGCACTGTCGAACCCCAGTCCGTCACCGAAGCAAAACACGGCCGCCTTCTCGAGTCCGCAGCCACTGAGTCGGGAACCAACGAAGGTTCTCATTTCCTGCTTGACTTTGCACGCGTTCCAGACGGTCAGCTCGTACAAGAACGCGTCACTGTCGCGCCAGAAGGCATCCAGTTTCTCTGAAACCAGATAGAACGGAATGCTTTCTCTTTTGAGTTGATCATAAGTATTCGTACCAAGTTCCTTGGCTTCGGCCCGAAGTCGCTCGCGCACTTCCGTCGCGGGAGTGCCAGAAACGGCTGCAATCAAACGGATCGTTTCATCGATATCGTCTAGCGGCTTGATCATTCAGGACACGACACTACAGCGAATGTTTCTGGACGTCCGATTCAGGTGCGTAAGGTGCGTAATTGGTTCGCGTCACATCCGTGCCGGAGCGAATTTGATAACGGATACCTCGCCAAGTCACCTCACGTAGTAAATAAGTTCGAGCGACGGCGACCAAGTTCACCATGGCGGCGATGGGTGCAGCAACCGCCAGCAAAATCGGAATACTCATTCCGCCGACGGCTCGTTCCCCCAAGAGTGCGTTAACGCACCGTTCCGAGCGTCGCATCAACCAGCTGGCGACGAGCCCCAGAGTCACCAGCGTCATCAAGCAGATTCCTGCCGACAGATAGTCGCCGGTCACCGACGACCAAGCCACCATCGCTAGATTCCCGGCAAGCACGACGCCAAAAAAGATGCTAAACATCAATACTTTGCGCCATGCGTCGTGGTAGTAACGAAGCCCCTGCAACTGGCGGGTCACAAAACCCACACACCAACTGAGCGAAGTGGACTCTGGATTCGGCATCGTGCAGGCGGCAACAAATTCGACTCGCTGACCACGTTGCAATATTTCGTTGGAGGCCAAAGTATCTTCGACCAACGCCCGCTGCCATTTGCGTTGGAGGTCGCACTCTTGGTAAACGGATTTGCGTATCGCAAAAGCACCACCCCAACCGATGTCGTAGACGACCATCTGCAGTACCGCCGCCGCGTTCCAGATATGGCGAACATAGTTGGCAAGCGAGGGGTTTGGCGGCGAGTACCAGCGGATTCCGCACGTCGCTCCGACGTTTTCATCCTGCAAGGGCGCAATCAGATTTCTGAGCCAGTCTCGGTCGGGGACAGTGTCCGAATCGAGCCAGGCAAACGCCTCGCATCGGCTGGAACAACTTCTGATTCCCTGCGTCAATGCTAGATTCTTCAGACTCGATGTGTCCTGGCATACATCCAGGATTTGAATCTCAACGTTCCCTGGCTCGATTTCCTGCTGGACGCGATTCACGACCGCCAGAGCCGGGTCCACTTCGCTGTCAACGACGATGCGAATCTCGTGAGTTGGATAGTCAAGTGACATCAAACCCCGGAGACAATCCTCCAGAAACGGATCGGCTCCGCGCAGCGTAAAGATCAGCCCCACATTCGGAAAGTAGCCGTTTGGTGGAAACGGTGGTTGCCGGTAAAGCCCCACAAAACGATTCGCCCAAAACGTCTGCACCGCAAGAATGACCAGTAGCAAAAGTGCGAAGACGACGGCTAAGAAGAGCATGTTCTGCAATCGAACTCAAGCTTGCCAGAATCGGACAGAGACGTCACGCATGAGCACGTGTTTTAAAAAGGGGTCTGACCCTCTCTTGAACCGATCTCGATAAACGAAAAAAGTGTCCGGTACCGAGTTTGGCTTGCAGTAACCTCTCGCCCACAAAGGGTCAGACCCCTTTTCAAAACACGTGCTGAGCGTTTGGCGTCGAGCATGTGAATCTCATTGAAGATCGGTGATGCAGTACCAGGAAAGACTAATTGCCAAACGGGTCGGCACCGCCGAACGGATCGGCCGCGTCGGCACCTCCACCGAAGGGATCCGCCGCAGCATCTCCAAACGGATCATTGTTTCCAGCTCCGAAGGGATCGGCAGCAGCACCGGGAGCGAATGGGTCGGCGGCCGGATCCATCACCGGTTGCGGCCCCGCGGGTTCGGTTTTTGACTCGGCTTCGGCCGGTTTGTCCTCCGGCGATTGCAGGGCACTACTGATCGTCGGAAGATCGCTTCCCTCCGGTCTCAGGCACTGGACAGCACCCGTTTCACTGACCAAATACAGCCGATTGGTTTGCGAATTGACGAGCAATTGTCTCGGCAACAGTTCGAAGATGTTTTCGACGATCTTGCCGGATTCGATGTCAACAACGGCCATGCCACCGGTCAGCAGCCGCACGTAGGCCCTGCCGTCAAAGGCCGCCAACAATTCGTCCACGTTGGCGATCGAATCAGGCCCACGTGCTGATGCCGTCGTCCAAGCCAAGACAGTACAGGTTGCCGTAAGTCGATCGGATCAGCAGCCGATCATCGACGACCATCGGATCGTTATAGAAGGGCTCGCCAAAGGAACGGCTCCACATCACTTGCCCGGAACGGGTGGCCCGCAATGCCATAGACCTGCCCGCCTCACTGCCAAAAAAGAAACGATCGCCGGTAGCCGCAGCAATGCGGCCACTGACAATTCCATCGGTATTCAGACGAAACAGCACCGACGGCGTACCCTGCAGCTCCATGACAAACACGAAACCTGCGTCCGTTCCCCAAGCGACACGAGTCGTGGCCGGTGCTTTGGTGGGCGGTGCCAGTGCCATGCCTTCGACCATCTCCATGAACGGAAATCTGGTCGGATCGCTAAGCGGATAACCTTCCACGCCACCTCGGATCGTTGGCACCAACGAAAATTCGCCGGCATGAACCGCACCAAATAACGGCGTTCCCTTGGTGCGAGTCTCCTGCATTTGCTCGCCGGTCTTGACGTCCAATTTGAGCAAGATTGGCACCATTGATCACGGAAAGAAATTCTTCGCCGATCCCCATTTTGGTGTAGCTCAATCGTCGGATCACCGACCCGGACCATCCAAACGGATTCACCCGATTCGGCATCACGACAATCGACCGTGCCGTCGTCTGCCATCGTATAAAGTCGAACCTTGGGAACTTTGCGAGGTCGAATCTCGCCGATCATGCCCCGTCGCTTCAGTCGTCGATTTTCATTTCGGGCCAGCCGTTCGGCTTCCGCTTTTCCGATTTCCAAGCCATTGGCTTCGATGCGGTCGGTGGGGATCCGGAACATCACCTAACGGCTCTGCGTCTTTGTGTCGTCTCCGTCGGCTGGACGACGATTTCGACGTACTCGCGCTGGTCTTCAAAGTGCACGAACAATTGCTGATCGACAATCGATTGGGCACCCGCGGGAACGTGCATTTGCCGTCGCCACGCCTGCTCTAATGCCCAATCGCGACGCTACATGCGGAGGCATCAGGTCGCCGGCATCGGCCCAACAGGGAAAGATGCTGATCACGACAACAAGGTGAGCGACGAATTCGATTCATGACGATACCCGTGGTCACAGTACGAACGGAGGAAACCAGGAATTCAGGCGGGAAAAGCGGCACCGAGCCGGATCCCAGGATTTTACTCGAACGGCCCGCCAAGGCGAATTCATTACCATCCATTGACGAATCGCCTTGTTTCGGAGATCACGATGAGGCGGTTTGTAGCGATTGAGCATCGGAATGGGTGATTTGCCGCCCGGACGGTTCGATTCGCCGGAAATGCCCCCTTGTCCGGAGGACTGAATCAGAGCGATGTCGAAAAAGAAAATCTTGATGATCGTCGGTGACTTTGTGGAAGACTACGAAGCGATGGTACCGTTACAGATTCTGCAAACGTTGGAGCATCAGGTCTGGACGGTTTGCCCGGGCAAGTCGGCCGGCGACTCGGTCGCCACCGCGATTCATGATTTCGAGGGTCACCAGACTTATAGCGAAAAGCCGGGTCATCGTTTCGCGATCAACGCAGACTTCGACAGTGTCCAGGTCGCGACCGTTTCGATGCCTTGGTGGTTCCGGGTGGCCGAGCACCGGAATACTTGCGGCTGAATGCACGCGTTCTCGAGATCGTTCGCGAGTTTAACGACGCAAACAAGCCGATCGCAGCGATTTGCCATGGTCCACAGATTTTGGCTGCTGCCGGCGTACTAGCCGACCGCCAATGCAGTTGTTATCCGGCCGTCAGCTACGAAGTCGTTGCGTCCGGCGGAACGTACATCGAGCCCGCCGAGACCATGGACTCCGCGCATGTCCAGGGCAATTTGGTCACGGCACCGGCCTGGCCGGCGCATCCGGCGTGGATGCGAGCCTTCTCGGCTCTGCTGGACGATTGAGTGCACGTCGGGGCAGCAGGGGGGTTTCGCGGGGCGGTTGCTGGTTTCAGGCGGAGGTCGCCAAGTGTCGAGTGGTTTCTCGCTTCGTTTTGCCTCCAATGATGTTCGGCGTTTGACCGGGCGACGTCCGCATTTAGTCTCATGGAGGGCATCAGGGAGACAGAATCGGTCGAAAAGATCCAGGAGACGCAAATGAAGGTTTTGGCAACGACGCACCAGCACAAGACGACGAGTCTGACTCGACGGCAAGCGATGGTCGCGTTGGTTTATCTTTGCGCGGTGGCCGTCACCATGATCTTGATGACTTGTAGCGCATCGGGCCAAGCGACCAAGAAAGAAAGAACCGCCAAAGCCTCGTCCGGTGGCGTTAAAGACCAAAGACGGGATCAAGCTTCGCGCTTTTTACTTTCCGTCGGACAAGAAAAAAGAGGCGATCCCAGTGATGCTGGTCCATGAATGGCAAGGACAGGCCAGTCCGTACCTTCGGTTGTTCGTCGCAGCTGCCGTCAGGCCGGTTGTGCCGTGCTGGCACTGGAGTATCGCGGCCACGGCGGCTCGAAAGAATACATCGACGGCCACGGGGAATGACGAAGAAGTTCAACGTCGACGACCATGTCGAAGGCCGACGTTGCCAACATCATCAATCGTGACATGGAAGCTGCCAAAGCATTTCCTGAAACAGGAAAACAATGACGGCAAGCTGAATTTGAACGCCTTGGTGCTTGGTGGGCGTTCGCGAAGGATGTGTGATCGCTGCGAACTGGGCGGCCCGCGACTGGACGTTTGCTCCCGTGGGATCACTCAAGCGGGGTCAAGACGTCAAAGCCTTGGTCATGATCTCGCCCAAGAAACTTGTCAAAGGCGTTACCATTGACCCGGCTGCTGAACAATCCGGCGTGTTGATACTGCCGATCATGGTGATCGCGGGGACCGAGAGTAGCGATGCAGACGACGCCGAGCGACTGGTCAAACGTGTGGACGTTCTTCAAAAGACGTATCGGTCGCGGCGAAGCGCAAGGCCTGGACGTCAAGATGCTGAAGACTTCCTTGAGCGGAGCCAGCATTGGTCAAGGATTCGCCGAAAGTGATCGCTGACATCAAAAATTTTATTGTCAGCCAGGTCAAGATCAGCGACGAAGAAAACGAGTGGATTGCTCGCGAGGACTGACCGGCAGCAGTGATGAATCGCTCGGGAATGTAGCGGCGTCGATCCGCGACTGCGGCACGAGCTGCGGAGCAGTTCGGCCACAAAAACGGACTCAGTTGCTTCCAGAGTGTTTGCTCAGGTGTCGATCAGATCTTCGGGCGACAGAATGGGAACGACGTTTTCTTCGGTATCCTGCTTTTCACGCCACGGCTTGTTGTTCCGATAGCTCTCCAGTTCTTTCTCCAGCTGATCCAGCTGTTTGTTTTCTTCAAGCCGGCCCATTTCCACCGACTTCGTACTCCACTCGATCGCCTTTTCAAAGTCACCGGCCTCGGCGTACCCGGCGGCAAGGGTACTGAAAATGTGAGCTTCTTTTCCTCGGTCCCCTCGATCAGTGCGACCGCCCGCTCTCCCAATTCAATGGCCCGCTTGCCCGTCACGAATCGAATCATTCGGCGACGTTGCCAAGACCCAAGCCAGATTGTTCAGGATGCCTGATAGATCGATGCCTTCCTCGTCTTCGCTCGCGATTTTGATGGCACGTTCGTAGTCCTTGATCGCGTTGCCGTGTTCACCGATCGCCAACATGGCGTCGGCACGGGCTCGGAGCACCGTGACGTTGTTCGGATCGCGATCCAAGATCATTGTCAATGTTTCAATGGCTTTTCGCGGTCGCTCGTCTTGGATGTACAGATTCGCCAGCTGAATTTGACGAAGGACATTGGCGGGGTCGCGAGAGACCAACAGCTTCATGTCGTTGATCGCATCGGCATTACGACCTTCCTCGATCGCAATCAGGCAACGGACAAAAATCGCCTGATCAGAATTGGCGACTTGCGGAGCCAGCTTGGCCGCTGATTTCAAATCCCGTTTTGCCGATTTGACGTCATCACGCGACAGGGCAATCTCCGCTCGCTGTAGCAACGACATCGGATCTCGAGGTTGCATGGCAAGTGCTTTGTTCAGGTCGGCGAGCGCCTCATCGTCCTTGCCTTCCATGCGATAAAGGATTGCCCGCATGCGATACATTCCTTCGCTGGGCTTGGCCTCCAGCGTCTTGGTCACCAACGCCAAAGCATCCTCGACGCGATTCATGTCCACCAATTGCTTGACGGCTGTTTCGGCGACAGCCAGATTGGTTGGATCGTTCTTGAGGATGCTTTCCAGGTCAGCAATCGCACCTTCGACATCGTCTTGTTGCATCCGCAACAAAGCTCGTGCTTGAAGAGCTTGCAGGTTCTCCTTGTCCGCGTTGACCGCAGCGTTCAAGTCGGCCATGCGTTTATCGTCTTCGCCCTCCTCGTAGGAAAAAGCCCGCAAGATGTACGCCGCGCTCTGCTGAACCGGATCATCTTCCAGCAGTTCGATTGCCTTGGTGGTCGCTTGCGTGATCGCGTCGCGGTCGCCGCCGGTCAACAGATTCAGCCGCGCGATCAGCATGTAGGCCTCGATCAACGTGTCATCATTTTCGACGGCCTTCTTCAACGTCCGCAGCGCTTTGTCTCGAACCGCCAGCTTCTGATCTCGTCCTGGCACTTGAGCCATCGCTTCGGTCAATTGCTGGCTTTGCTGCAGGAGCACCGAACCAAGCATCTTTTTCGCGAAACGACTGATTCTCGTCCGACAAGGCCCTTCGTGATCGCCGACTGCAGCAAGTCGCTGACTTTCTCCAGCTCTTTCAACGAATCGGCATCGATCCGCAAAATCACCGCTTCGTCCAAATCGGCCTGACCTGGATCGACCTGTTTGGCCGTTTGGGTCGCGTCCTGAGCGGAGCAGAAGTGCAGGCCAAAGCCAATCGTCAACAGCGAAACGCAGAGTAAACGAACCGGGAAATGGTCAAATAGGCGGGAACGCATGGCAAGTCTCGTCGCGGATGGTGCAAGTTCACTCACCGTATTATTACCGGTTGAGTCAACCGTGCGTAGACGAGGTTTTCCCACAAACGCTGCTTCGCGGTTCCGGCAGCCCCTGAGAAGTTGTTGCCGGTTTACTCGGATAATCCGCGTTAACGAGCCAACTCAGCTTGACGGAGTTCGCTCAGTTCCTTCTCCAGCTCGGCATTACGTTCTTGCAGTCGTTTGTAGTCGGCCACAACCACATTGAAATCGTCCGCCGCTTGGTGCCAAAAGTCGCCGGTACGGAACTTGATCGCATACCCTTCTTTGCCGCTGGCCATTTCCGACAGGACCGTTCGTAGGCGGAACATCGGGCCGGCAAATCGATTGCTCAGCTTCATCGTGTCACGAATGAAGACGGGCAAGAGGACAAACATCACGCCGGCAACGGCGGCTTGCGATTTCAAAGCAGCCCAGAATGCATCGGAAAACGACGCGGTCGTGGACGCAGCCATCAGCCGGACCAGGGCTCCAATCGAAATCAGGCAGATCAACAACAGGCCCCAGTGAAGCAGGACGCGGCCGGCGATCGACCATTGAACTTTGGGGTCGACCAAGATTTTCGTACGTTTTGACATGTTTCACGCCTGTCAGCGGAGCAAATGAGAGGGTTTCGTATTGAAAGCTAGCTCATGCTTGCGAGACGGGTGTTCATCTGACCGGTAACTTATCGGTCAACGTCCAACGTCAATGTCTTGTTGATTGTCACAACCGTCAGAATTGGGCCAACAGTTTTGGAATCTGTCGCCAATGACCGTCGATCAGCGCCTGATCGATCAGTTTTGCCGATTGGTTCAGAAGTACCGGGTGGGCGTGCGTGGGCACGCTGTGACGTGTTTCATGACAATTCCGACCAAACGATGTTTTTAAAGCTTCGAAAAACCCTGATTGCAACGACATTTGTCGCTTCAACCCTTGTCTACGCTCCGACCGGCGAAGCTGGCGGCATCGAGCCCGTTCAGCGTCTCGGCCGCCTGCTGGGAGTCGGCTGGGGCGATGGTTACCATTCTTGTGCCGATTCCGGGTTTCGGCCTGGAGCGAATATGCCGCCGAGGTCGTACCACAAGCAATTCAATCATCAGCCCTCCTGTGGTGGATTCGGCCTGAACGGCACCGTCGATGGCCACACTTTCTACGACCATTTTGATTCGGCAAGCCGATGTCAAAGCTGCCGCGGGGCCGGATGCCAACGTTGCGGCACGGCTCGACAAGAAATGCAGGGCGGCTACCACAGCAATGGTGCGGCCAGCAGAACTTCGCAGTCTTATCGGGCGGCGAGTAGCTGTCAGGATGGCGGATGCGATTCGATCTACGGCGGCCAACTGACCGAAACGCCGATGGAGTTGCCTCAAGCCCCCTTTGCTCCGCGGGTCGAGACGAGTCGGACGCCCGAGTCAGCCGTGCGATTGGCGGCCGAATTGGCTGAGTCGCAGAAACGCCCCATTCGTCCCTTGCCGCCTCAGACAAAACGTCAGATCAATATCCCCGACCCTATTGCCAGGC
This sequence comes from Pirellulaceae bacterium, assembly GCA_963714715.1. Lineage (GTDB taxonomy): Bacteria > Planctomycetota > Planctomycetia > Pirellulales > Pirellulaceae > JBFJVZ01. The sequence goes on from CAVQPV010000071.1 coordinate 102,356, forward strand.
CCAACATTCCGCGACCCATTCGTCCCATGCCGCCCGTGCCCCACTTCAAAGTGAACTCCGATCCAGGGGAACTGCCGGCCACCGGCACCCCAAACGCACCTAACTTGCTGGATGCGGTCCAGGCGGAGAGGCCGACGGAAAAACAGATCCTGAACAAGGCGATCAATGACATCGTGTTGCCCGATTACGCAAAGCGACGCAACGCGATAGGGTCCAGTGAACCGGATTTTCCGGCAGAATCCGCCGGCCACGGTGGCAAACCGCTCGTCGAATTGGTGCCCCAAGTGGCGAAGGTCCCCGAGTGGATGGTTGTGCGACAGCCGCGATAGTACCAGCCCTGCCCCGACCGCTACCCCGCAGCGGGCGGAAGGGGGTGCACATCGCGGTCTGCCAACGGCAACAAAAAGTAGCCGTCACGCTCCGCCGTGACGATGCCCGACCGGGTGGCGAACCATCAGATTTTTTTTGTATCGAACAGGTCGCTTGGTCGCGGTCCAGCTACGATCCACCGTGATTTCCTTGGAAAACGGTTCGGTCGCACCTACATCTCGACGGAGCGAGATGGCTAGTTTGCGAACCGCGATATGCAGCGGGCGGAAGGTTGATTCCACGTCAAATCTTGACCGCTTTGCGCCAGTCTTGTAATTCCGGATACTTCCTCGACGAGAAGTTGGAATTACCTTCCTTTTGGACCGCCACACGGGCATCGACTCGGCGAGGAGCAAATTGACGATGGCATCGGAATCCCTGCAGCGCACCCTGGTCTTACTAAAACCCGACGCAGTGCAACGAAGACTGATCGGCGAAATCGTTTCGCGGTTTGAAGGCAAAGGCCTGAACATTGTGGCCATGAAAATGCTGCGAGTAACACCGGAGCTGGCGAAAAAGCACTACGCTGAGCACGTCGAAAAGCCGTTCTATCCCAGCTTGGAAGCGTTCATCACCGCAGCACCCATCGTGGCGATGGCCATCGACGGCCTGGAAGCGATCGCCGTGGTGCGTGATATGCTGGGAGCGACCAGCGGACTGAAGGCGGCAGCGGGGACGATTCGCGGTGATTTCAGCAGCAGTCGGCAGATGAATTTGGTGCACGCCAGCGACGGCCCCGACGCGGCTGCTCGCGAGCTGGATTTGTATTTCGACGCGTCAGAATTCTGCGAGTATGAACCGTCGCTCACGCCCTTCCTGCGTGCGGACGACGAGTAGACATTTCGTTTTCGTCCGGCTACCTGCGATTCAGTTTTTCCTGGGCTCGCGCTGCTTGCAATGCGGCGGCCTCGCGTGGAAGCTTGAACTCCGGTCCTGATGGGTAGTATTGCACGTCGTCTTGAAGGTAGTAAGGACTCGGCAGAGTCTGGCCATTGAGAGAAACCTGGCATCCCGTTGCGGACGTGATGCAGACTCCGGCCACCAAAGCCATGACGGTACACCGGGTAATGCGTCGAGTCTTCGAGTTGCGGCTCATCTTATTGTTGCCTTGGGAGAAACCGACCATGATTGGGATCGCGCACTTGATCGGCACCTTTGCCTTTCAAGCTCGTCACAATCCGTATCGACCGGACAACCGGCATATCTTCACTTTGCCGATCAATTTTTGGCAATTCCGCGTTGCGGCAACCCGCTTTTGCCAGCAAATCTCGCCAGTCTGTCCAGTCTGGGCGGGCATTTCGTGATCTCTGGACGGTGAGAATGTGATACAACGATTTGCCTCGATGAACGTCATTCGATCAATAGGCGGAAATCCAATGGCAGAAGAACAGGCTTCCCCGGCTCCCCAAGAGCTGAAATCAAGCGGTGCATTACGTAAGGGCATCCTCTACGGCTTGCTGACGCTGATGCTGCTCGCTCTCGCCTACGACTACGGAGTCGCGAGACCGGCGGTCAGCGACGCGTATGACAAGATCATGGAAGCAAACGAACGCACCAACTCGAAAACGAGTGACGTGTTTACGAAATCACAGGTCACCGAGCTGTTGGGGCAAGAGCCGGCGGAGAGTTTCCGTGAGGGAGGCAGCTTGGTGGAAGTCTACGCGTTCAGGGGGGGCTTGCCGTTCAAGCCACACAAGCTGTATGCGGTCTACAAAAAACAGGGTGACCATGACGTGTTTTTTCGGCATGAAAAGTTTGTTCATGAAACGGACGCACAGTTTTCTCCCGACCCAGTAGTTTTTTTCACCCCGCCGTCCGAAGAGCCGGCAACCGAGGACGAGAGCAGCTCGGGCATGAGCAGCACGGGTGGCGAGTCAAGTGATGGCGGGGATGGTGAGCCCGGGAGAGGTCGCGGTCCACGTGGCGGCGGCTTTGATCCCGAGGCAATGTTTGCCGAGCGCGATGCCGATGGGGATGGAAAGCTGATCGGTGATGAAGTCTCCGACCGCATGAAAGAGAACTTAAGCGAGATCGATAAAGATGGAGACGGTGCCATCTCAAAAGAAGAACTGATGCAGCGCTTTGAAGAAAGGCGTGCGAGCTTTGGCGGCGGTCAAGGTGGACCCGGCGGTGGCGGCCCAGAGCAAGGTGCACAGGGCGAACGTGCGCCTCGCCGACCGCCACCTGAAGAATAGAAACACATGCACCATTTGATCAGCCGCACGGCGTTAGCCGCGGTTTTCCCCGCCACAAAACCGCGGCTAACGCCCATCGGCTATTCATGACAGTTCGCGAAACGACTAAATCGACACGCCGCTAACGCTCGGCGGCTGATGGGACGCACCCAACTGGTGCCAAAGTAGATGGCATTGGGCGTGCGCCGATGTGCGAAACAGATGCATTGCCCACCTGAGCGTACTCAGTGCAATGGGTCTTTCAATTGTCGTAGCTTTTCTCGTGTCGCCGTGGGCGCGTCCGAGAAATCCAGTCTTGCCAGCGTCTTGGCAACCAGCTCGGCGGATGGAACGCGAATCCGCTCGGCAACGTGGGCGAGTGTGGCGAACTGTGTGTTTCTAAGCTTGCGACTTGACTGCGACGAAGTCGACAACGCTTCGACGATCCAGTTCATCCCGTTGTCGCTGGGATAACGTCTGAAGATTTCCAAAGCGAGCAACCTTTCGTCGTCTCGCGTTGCCAACGCGTAGCCAGATTGAGCCAATTGCGTGCGTTTGTCCGTTGGCATGTCCAACTGCCTGCCGACTCTCAGGTAACCGCGGAGAGCGCGCCGTTGATACTTCCCGCTGGGAAGTTCGCTGGCCAGTTTCCAAAGTTCATCGGCGACATCGGCGGTGAGCCACTGTCCCAGGACTCGGGTTGCGGCATCGACGGTGGCATCATCATCGCTACGCGCGGCAGCGGACACGATTTGAAGTGCCTTTTTGCCGCCCAGAAATCCCAACTGCTCCAGTAGCAGTGCCTTGGTCGCCGAATCCGCTCCAGCCAATTCCGCTGAGATCACAGCGGCGGTCGTCGCGCGAGGCAGTTTGACCATCGCGTTGTGAAGCATGGCGGCTTTCAATTCGTCGTCATCGGTCAACTCGCCTGTCGTCAATCGATTCAGAACGCTGGGGAATTGTTCCTCGGAGACGGTTGCGCCCACTGCCTCCAGTGCCGCTGTGCGAAGGGGCGGCGTTCCTTGGATGCCGATTGTCAGCAACGCTTCGGTGGCCGCGGCAAGCCGTCTGGAAACAGCGTACTGAATCACTGCCTGCTGCATGTGGATTGAACTCGCTGCTTGTTGGGATGCGAGTGCGGTCAGTTGGTCAATCGCGATTCGATCAAATTTCTCTTGGCGGGCATCGGCCAACGCGCGTGCCACGCCGTCCGCGATCTCAGGTTTGCTGATTGCCTTGACGGGATACTCGACATCGTTCCATCCGCCGAGCTTCGTGAGCGTCTGAACTGCACGCAATGCTGTTTGCGGATGGTCGGACTCGACCAGCTGTTTGGCGGCCTCGATGCCGACTGAATCACCAAGATCGCCCAGGCAAATCAAGGCCATGGCTTGCCGCTGCGGAGAAAGTTGGTCGATTTGCCTGGCAACGACTGGACTTGCGCTCGCACCCAGCTTTCGGGCAAGTTGCATGCCTCGGCGGAAACGTGCTTCCTCTTCGGCAGCCAGTAATCGCGACAATTCCGATAGATCGTGCTTGGCTGACGTGATGCCGCCGACTTGCAGCATCGCGTCGGCAAGGATCCGCTGTTCCAGTTTGCTAGTCAATTGGCCTTTGACGGCGACCAAGATCTTGCGAGCGTCATCGCCACCGATGCGACCGAGGGCACGGATGGCCGCCTGTCGCGACGCTGTGTCAGTTTTTCCCGGACTTGCCAACTCGGCCAACTCGGGCACCGCCGCCTTGATCCGGCGTTGCCCCACCGCGTGCAACAGCCCGGTGAGCGAGCGTCCGCTGTTGTCATCGATCGCTTTCAGAAGCGCAGCCTCCGCTTCTTGTCCAGGGATTCGCTGCAATGCCGTCAACGCGTAGACGGAAAGCTCGGGGTGATCCAGCAATTCGACCAACGGTCCTACCGATCTTGTATCACCAATGATGGCAAGCCGCTGACAAGCCTTCGCCTTGTCGTAGCTGGATGCGTCTTGGCTTTTCAGCGTGTCGATCAACTCCGTTTGAGACGACTCCAGCAAGGAATCCTGCGTCCACCCGACGAGAGGAAGCAAAGTGAACGAGCAGACCCATAACGCGCGACGAATGTCAATCATGCGGAGCGATCACGATGATGAGGGCAGGATACGTAGGATTCGATCAAACACCGTAGGGCGCACGCATGGCGCGGCTGCACATCCGGTTCGCTGGTGGATCATCGATGAATGTTTCTGTTTTTGGATCGATCCGGACCTTGCGTTTCAGCAGCCAGGCGATGGCGGCGGCGTGACAGGCGATATGCGAGCTGCGCATCACCTTCGCATTGGCTCGCGGCTGTGCGCGGCTTTTGACACAGTCGAAAAAGTCTCGCACATGTTTCCAAGGAATCGTGCCGGCATCGGCCGGAGTAGGCAGATCGGCCCGCAAGTTGTCTCCCGACACGGCGATCCGCCCTGAGTCACCTGTCTCGATCCAGCCGTCGCTTCCTTCCAAGCGGATGGGGCAGGTTCCCAAACCGAGCCAACCAGTTTTTCTCAACACGATTTTCACGTCGTTTTCGTAACGACCTTCCATGACATTGTCGCCCGGCACGTCCTTCGGTTCCCACTCGATTGGCATCGACCCATCGGCAGCGCAGGCCCATTGGCAAAGGTCGACGGTGTGGGCACCCCAGTCAAGCAGTTTGGCTCCCGAATCAAAATCGTGATAACCGCGCCAGCGACCGTCGACGTACGCTTGATTGAATGGGCGCCACGGTGCTGGGCCAAGCCAACGGTCCCAGTCGACGACCTCTTTTGGCGGTTCCGGTTGCGCCGGCAACCAGTCGTGACGATCGATCAACTCGTAAATCGAAGCGTGGACCGTCTGCAGTCTCCCCAGGGCACCGGACGATGCTAACCGACAGGCGTGCGCAAAGTGCTGTTGATTGCGCCGTTGGGTACCGGCTTGAAAGACCCGACCGTGTCGCTCGATCGTCTCAGCCAATTTTTGGCAAAGTTCAACCGTGATCCCACAAGGTTTTTCGCAGTAAATATCCTTTCCTGCTTGGGCAGCGTGAATCGCGGCCGGCGCGTGCCAGCGATCTCCTGTCGCGATCAACACCGCGTCGATATCGTCTCGATCCAGCAACGCGTGCATGTCCAGATAGGTGTCACAGTTGTCATCGCCGTTCTTGTCATCGGCCATCTGCTTGACAGCCGTTCGACGATCGGCGCGAACGTCGGCGATCGCCACGAACTGCACATCGGGTTGCTCGAGCATCGCGGCCAAGACTTTGCTGCCGCGGTTTCTGATCCCGATGCCGCCCAAGCGAATCCGATCGCTCGGTGCAACCGTACCGTTCAAGCCCAACGCACTGGCGGGAATGATCGTGGGCACGGCGAGCGACGAACCGGCTATCGCGGCGGTCTTCGCAAACGTTCGTCGGTTCAATGGGTTCGGTCGCGTCATCTCACCCTCGGTTTAACGGCGGCAACCATTGTAGCGGTGGCTTCCGGTTGCCGTTGGCGTCGTTGCTACCGCGAAGAAGGTCGTGCGGATTCTAATTCGGATTTGCGAGATAAGCGATGACGACGCCCTGGGACTACTCGAGCCAACGAGCCCTTCAAGAGATTCCGGCGGGCGAGGCGTTTCCGCACGACCCTTACGAACCGTGCTGCGCGGTGCCGTTCAAACGATCGGACAAGAGTTGTTCGATCTTCTTGCGGGCCTGCAGACGCTGTTCCTGATCTCCCGGCGGAAAGCCAACTTCTTCGTAGATGAAAGCGAATTTCTCGTGCTTCACCGAATCGTTCTGGCCAATCTCTTTCATGGGAGTATCGGTCAGTATCGCAATCGCAGCGATGGCGACGTCACGCAGCTCCGTCTGAACGACTTGGTTGCGAACAAAGCGACGCTCGCTGGCAAGTCGCGTTGTCGTCCAAGAACGGCAACAGGAAGGCAGCGTCTGTCTCTTTTCCGTGCTTGGCGATCGCTTGCATCGCATGCGCCAAGATCTCGGTGTCGGTCGTCTGACCTAAGGAATTCAGCGCCAACTCGTACGCTTGTTCCAGATCCCATTCCATCGCGAAGTACAAGACCTCCTGGCGATTGGCAAGTTGACTGCGACGCATCCAGTCGCCGAATAGCCGTGAAAAAGCCGGACTCAACACCTTGTCTTTTGGCAAACGATTCACCGGTGCCAATCGCGTCAGGTACAGCATGCATTTTTCGTACGGCGACGCTGACCGGCACGCGTTTCGTCGGTCGCCGGCAATAGCATCGCGAGCACGATCAGACGACTCGCGGTTGCCAGCCCAGTTTTGTCCGCCGATTCGCATTGATTCTTTCGGTCACGGTATCCATCGCCACGACCAACTCGCGCGACGTGCCGTCCAAAGACGAAACAAGCTCGGGGTAGGTCTGCAACAATTCCACGAACAAGTCACGGGACTTGGGAATATCGCCAAAGATCTCCTTAATGATTCCCCAGTTCTCGAAATCAACGTCTTCGCCCGGCCAAGAACGATTCGATTCTCGCTGCTTGGCTTCCGGAGCGAAGTTGCTGAATCAGCTTTTGGGTGCGTAGCTTGACTTCGGGGTCGAAGGTCTCCCGATGCGCCTTTTCCAACGGCTCAACGGCAGCCAACCCCAGCGAGATCAGCGAGTCAGCGGCTCGTTCTCGAACCGCAAACTCGTTGGACGCCGAGCGCCTCGATCCACTGCTGAATCTCGAGCAGATCGATGCTCGGATTCGTGCCGTGTTGTTGTTCCTGAGCCTGCGTTGCCGATCCGGACAGCAAAGCCACGATCAGACCCAGTTTGCACCACACCGATCACCCATCGGGTTTGTCGATGACGGCAAGCAGGACGCCCGAGAGACTGGCAGTCGGGGCGGCGGAAGATCACTCGGTGAAGGAGATTCAAGGGTGAGTTCATCGAAAACGAACGATTTCCTGTCAAAATAGGCCGTCATTGCGGGTCATCCCTATCATCGAGGGATCTCTGTGGCAAGGAAACCCCGAAAGTGCTTGTCGATCTCCCGACCGGCGGCTAAGGTAACAGAAGTGACGCGCAAGGATTCGGAGCCCACGCGTCTTTTACTAGGGATTTACGGCCACTTGCAGCCTAACTGCTAAAGAGCCATGCAAACAAACATGTCGATCGAATCTGAACCGGACACACCTGTCCGATCTTCTCAAGACCCGGCCTCCCCCTCGTTGGAGTCCGTCCGAAGACAAGTCCTTCTCAGCCCCGGTGAGTTCTTCCCCAACGCCCAGATCTTGGGTGGTCCGACGCAGCCGATATCAAGCCTACGGCGGGTCTTTCCACCAAGTGCGTCCATTCGGGTGAAAGACGGCAAAAACCCGAGGGTTCCATCACCGCACCGATTTTCACGGCGTCGACGTTCACGTTCGAGTCGACGACGATCTGCTGAAGTACGTTGAGGGCGAAGAACTGCGCGAAGAGTACGGTCGCTACGGCAATCCGAATGAGCGGAGTGTCGAAGCGAAGCTGGCCGCGCTTGGACGGGGCCGAAGACGCGATCGTCTACAGCAGCGGCATGGCGGCGATCGTCGGTCTGCTGATGAGTCGTCTGAATGCCGGCGACGAAATCGTCTTCTTTGATCAGTGTTATCACCGCAGTCGCGAGTTCTGTGCAAAGCATCTTTCGCGTTTCGGTGTCGTGACGCATCAGGTGCCCACCGGCGACTTTGACGCGATGGAAGCGGCGATCAACGACAAGACCAAGATGCTGGTCAGCGAGTCGCCGACCAACCCGCATCTGACGGCGGTCGATCTGGAGAAGTTCGCGGCGGTCGGCAAAGCGAACGAAGTCGAGACGTTGATCGATGCGACGCTGGCAACGCCCTTCAACATCAAGCCAATCGAATTCGGCGTCGATTACGTCCTGCACTCGGCCACCAAGTATTTGGGCGGCCACAATGATTTGTTGGCCGGCGTGTTGTGCGGATCCAGCAAGAGGCATTGGAACCGGTGCGGGCGCTCCGCGGGATCTTGGGCAGCGTCAATTCGTCACACAACTTGTATCTCTTGGAACGCGGGCTTGAAGACGTTTGAGTTGCGGATGCAACGACACAACGAAAACGGCCAACGAATCGCCGAGTTCCTGGAATCGCATCCGCGCGTCGAGCGGGTTTACTACCCAGGTCTGCCCTCACACCCAAGTCACATGATCGCAGCGGCACAGATGCAAGGCTTCGGCGGTTTGATCACCTTCACCGTCAAGGACGCGGATTGGAAAGCAGACCGCACGGATCGTCGATGCGGTCAAGATTCCGCGAATCGCACCCAGCTTGGGCGGCGTCGAATCGTTGATCGAACAACCGTTGGTGATGAGCTACTATCACTGCACGCCGGAAGAACGCCAGCAATTCGGGATCTGCCGACAACATGATTCGGATGTCTTGCGGTATCGAGAACAGCGAGGACTTGATCGCCGATCTCCAGCAAGCGCTCGAGGCATGAGCGATCCATCCGGTGATGCCGATCACAGCGGCGATTCCTTTCGCACGCGTGCCATCCACGTTGGCAACGAGATCGATCCGGGAACCGGCGCCGTCGTTCCGCCGATCCACCTGGCCAGCACGTATCGGCAACCCGGAGCCGGCAAGTGGGGTGCATTCGATTACGGTCGCAGCGGCAATCCAACGCGCAGCAATTTGCAAGCCACGCTGGCATCGCTGGAAGGTGGCTGCGGTGCGCTGGCCTTCTCCAGCGGCATGGCCGCCATTCACGCGGTCACGATGCTGCTCAAGAGCGGGTGATCATATCGTCGCCGGATGCGACTTGTATGGCGGTGCCTACCGGTTGCTTCACAAGATCTGCAATCGCAGCGGTATCGACGTCACGCTTGGTCGACACGACCGACGTGGCCGCTTATCAGGCCGGTTTCAACGACCGGACCCAATTGGTTTGGGGCGAGACGATCGGCAATCCGCGAATGACCGTCCCCGACCTGAAGCAGCTTGCAGAGATCGCTCATGCACGCGGTGCGATCATCGGCGTTGACAATACCTTTGGATCGCCGGCGCTGGTCCGTCCGCTGGAACACGGCATTGATATCGTCATGCATTCGGCGACCAAGTATCTGGGCGGACATAGCGATTGTTTGGGTGGCACCCTAGCGGTGGCCGACCAAAAGTTGTTTGACGACTTGTATTTCATTCAAAACTCGACCGGCGCCGTGCTCGATCCCTTCAGCAGTTTTCTGGTCGCCAGAGGATTGAAGACGTTGGACCTGCGGGTCCGCGAGCAGGCGTCCACGGCGATGAAACTGGCCGACTGGTTGTCGCAGCATCCGCACGTCTCTTCAGTTCTCTATCCCGGCTTGCCCGAGCATCCGCAGCACGATATCGCCACGCGTCAATTCGACGGCTGGCTACGGAGCGATGCTGACGTTCGAGCTTGCCGGCAGCATCCAGCAAACGGCAACCGTTTGCGAATCAACGCGGCTCTTTCATCTGGCTGTCAGTTTGGGGGCGGTGGAGTCCTTGATCGAACAGCCGGCAACGATGTCACACGCCAGCTACGACGCCGAGGACCGAGCCAGATTCGGAATCACCGATGGCTTGATCCGCTTGTCCGTTGGTCTCGAATCGTTCGAGGATTTAAGAGACGACTTGGACTCGGCCATCAAGAACGCGCTCGCATAACCTAGCAGGCTGTTGATTTAAACGAAATGTGAATTGCAAGGGTGAGCCGCGGGCCGTAAGGCGCCGTAAGGCACCGGGCAATGACGTATGCCCGGCCGCTTACGCGTCGCGGCTCACTAAATCAACAGGCCGCTAGGCGCGGCATCCTGCCGTGCCGTCAAACAAGGGATACACGCGATCAGCCGGGGGTAAGCGAGCCACATTCCTGCCCTGCGAGCATTTTCTTTCGACATTTCATGCTTAGGGTGTTTGATCCCCTGTATATTGAGGCGCGAATGAGGGGGGCGACACGTTGTCGCATGACATGCGGTTTTGGGGGCACATACACATGTGTTCGGCAGACACATTTGAACGCAGGCCAACCGATTACGATGCTCAACTTTCCTACTTGGACCGTCGCGCGATCAAGCGTTTGATCAGGTGCACGCCCCACCTTTCACAGGTCATTCTTTCGATGACGCTCGAAGCTGACGGACGTGTGACGGTGCATGTTGGTGATCCGCGGATCGGTTCGGTTCTGTCGGTTGCCCGTCACAACCCGTCGTGGGTCATCGAATCGTGTGAGGTTTATTTCCGCACATAGATACCGGGTGCTCGTAGGGCATGCTCCACATGCCGAGCATGTTCCCGACATCAATGGATCAACGAACCGTGTCACACCTCGAAACCGCAAGGTGGGTGAGGAAAAGGTGTCAGGTACCTTTTTGGCTACTTGGATGGGGTGAGGAAAAGGTGTCAGGTACCTTTTTGGCTACTTGGGTAGCTTTCGTGGGTGAGGAAAAGGTGTCAGGTACCTTTTTGGCTACTTGGGTAGCTTTCGTGAACGTCCGCGAGGTCGCAGGGTAGATTCCAATTCGACGTGCAGTTGATTCGACCCAGGTTTCGTGACCGTGCGGTGCGCGCTTCATGCTCCACTGCAAACGCTCCTGCTCCTTGGTTGTCAGCGGCTCGCGCACGCACTCCACCCAGCCTTATCGGCGCGGAATCGGCCACGGGCTCAGCAACGACTTTTCCCTGGCAGTTCCATGTCGCCACCGCCACAGACTGCCGTACCGCCAAGCATCGGGAGCATCGCACAGTTCTGCGGAGTACGCATTCCGTTCCAGGTAACGGCACACCGGCAAGAAATGGTGAGGAAAAGGTGTCAGGTGAGGAAAAGGTGTCAGTTGCTCTCCGGTTTGCCCGGTTTAGCCTGTGATAGATTTCGTTGGCTTCGTCCGCCCGCTTAGCCCTACCCATGACAACTTCTCCACAAAGAAACCATGAGAGTACCACCCCAAAACAACCCAGTCAGCCAAAAAGGTACCTGACACCTTTTTCGACCCACACCTTTTTCGACCCTTTTTCGACCTTTCGGACGGGGACGTGAATCGCCGTCAGCATACGCGAATCTCGCTTGATTCATTGCCGGATACGCTAAGATAGGAAGTGCTTTCAAAGCTTTAGGATTACTTGCCTTTCAACGGTCCATGGATGACTGAACCTGCAGAAAACGAATCTTCACAGCCCGTTGACGGCGAACTGTCCGTTGACGGCGAACTGCCAACGGCCGGCCAGCGGGCGGCTAGCGGCGAGTTGGGTTTCGATCACGCCGCCGCCAAGGTCAAGACGTTTCCGCAATCCTCCGGTGTGTACTTGATGAAGGATGCCGCGGGACGTGTCATCTATGTCGGCAAAGCAAAAAATCTGCGCAGTCGGGCCAGCAGCTACTTTTTCAAGGCGGCGGCCGAGGATCAGCGGACCGCGACCTGGATCGGCGAGATCGCGGACATCGATTTCATCGACTGCGAAAGCGAAGTCGACGCGCTGTTGATGGAATCACGGTTGATCAAAGACATCCAGCCCAAGCACAACAAGGAACTCAAGGACGACAAGTCGTTTCCGTACTTGATGATCACGACGCGTGAGGAATTCCCACGCGTCGAGGTCACGCGCGAACCGAAGGACAAAGGCGTCAAATTGTACGGGCCCGTTTGCCAGTGCCGGGTGCCTTGCGGGGCGCGATCCAGGTCTTGCAGCGGATCTTCAAGTTTCGCACCTGCACGCTGGACATCAGCGAATCGGACGAACGTTGGAATTGGTTTCGGCCTTGTTTGCTGGCCAGTATCAATCAATGCACGGCGCCCTGCAATTTTCGCATCAGCAAAGAAGACTATCGACGCGATATCAAGCGTCTGCAGACGTTCTTGGAAGGCGGCAAGAAACGGTTACTGAAAGAGATGCAGGAGGAAATGCAGGCGGCCAGCAAGACACTGGACTTCGAACGGGCAGCCGTGCTCCGCGACGAGATTCAGATGCTGGAGCGACTGGAGGAACGCGGGGAGTTGGACACGCACGCGCAGCCCGAGGTCTTTTACATCGATCCCAAAAAAGGACTGGCGGGTCTGAAGAAGGTTTTGGACTTGACGGAGACACCGCGCGTGATCGAGGGCGTCGATATCGCTCATCTGGGCGGCGGCGAGACGGTGGCGAGTTTGGTGCAATTCATCGACGGTTTGCCTTTCAAGCCCGGTTACCGCCGTTTTCGAATTCAAGATGTTGACGGAATCGACGATTTTCGCAGCATCTATGAAGTCGTTTCACGTCGATTTCGGCGGTTGTCCGATGACGGAGAATCGTTTCCCGATATCCTCTTGATCGATGGCGGCAAGGGACAGCTGAACGCGGCGATCGCGGCGTTTCGCGATCAAGAGATCACGCCACCGACCGTCATTTCGTTGGCAAAACGCGACGAAGAGATCTTTCGGCCCGGCGACTCGGAGCCGCTGAGGTTGAGCAAGAGTGCGTTCGCGCTGCGGCTGCTTCAATACGTGCGTGACGAATCACACCGCTTTGCTCAGCATTACCACCACATCCTGCGATCCAAATCAACGATGGAGCGTTGATGCCCAACGAACCTCACTCCCGCACCAACCGTCGTTGTAACGGAGGCTTATTTTTTGAAGAATTTCCAGCTTCGTTTTGCGTAAAATGAACCGTAAATCGTCGAAACCAGCTATCTTCACGAGACCTTGACGGGCGGAAAACGACCGGGGTGGACTATACTATCGGTACCGGAGAACCTTTTCTTACAGGAGGCACCTTTCTAAACGTGCGAGAAACAATCAAGGTCAAAGATGACGCGCCGGAGCGAAGTGTTCTGGCAAGGTTGATTCTGTCCAATCAAATCGTCGAGGCAGATCCCTTAGAGGAACTTTACGGCTTAGCGACGACCGCAGGAACTCAAGTTGTCGGCGAACTATTCCAACGCCGTGCCACCGTCGATCCCTCGACTTACCTGGGCAAGGGCAAGGTCGAAGAGTTGCATCAGATGGTCCAAAAACATGACGCCGATGTTGTCATGTTTGATAATGATCTGTCCCCGGCTCAGACACGCAACTTGGAGAAAGCGGTCGGCGTCAAAGTCCTGGACCGCACGGAGTTGATCCTCGATATCTTTGCCGCCGGGGCCCGCACTCACGAGTCACGTTTGGCGGTCGAGCTGGCTCAGTTGGAATATTCACTGCCGCGTCTGAAGCGAATGTGGACGCACTTGTCGCGGCAAGCGATGGGCGTCGGCATGCGCGGACCTGGTGAAAAGCAGTTGGAAGTTGACCGCCGGTTGGCCCAGAAACGAATTCACGATCTGAAGCAAGATTTGTCCAAAGTCGAAAATCGCCGAGAGAAACAAGTCGCCGCGCGTAAAGACGCCCCGACGGTCTCGTTGGTCGGCTACACCAACGCGGGTAAAAGCACGTTGATGAACGCGATGACCGACGCCGGCGTTCACGCGGCGGACAAGCTGTTCGCCACGCTCGACACGCGCACGCGACGTTGGCAGTTGCCCGGCTGGGGTACCGTGCTGCTCAGCGATACGGTTGGATTCATTCGAGACCTGCCGCACTCTTTGGTCGCCAGCTTTCGGTCGACGTTGGAGGAAACACGCCAAGCCGATTTGTTGATGCACGTCGCCGACGCCAGTAACCCGAATGTCTTCGAGCAGATCAGCGCGGTGTATCGCGTGTTGGAAGAATTAGGCATTGAAGAGAAAGACACGCTGCTGGTGCTGAACAAGATCGATGCGATCAAATCACCGGCGATGTTGAATCGTGTGCTCGATCGATATCCGTCAGCGATCCCGGTGAGTGCGAAAAGCCATCTGGGAATCGGCCTGTTGATCGAAGCGGTCGGGGAGGCGCTGGGACGTGAGTTCTTGGACATCGAAGTCGACGTGGACCCCGCCGACGGACGTCTGTTGGCTTACTTGTCGGCCAAGGGTGAAGTCAGGGCGCGCGAAGTCGACGAATCGGTGATCCGCGTGCGCGTGAAGATGCCGGCCAGTGCGATAGGCCCGGTACAGCGATCGGCGCTGGCGATTCGACCGGCTGGAGTTGAGCCGGTGGAGCCTGTCATCGACATTCCCTTGCCCGTCAGCGACCCAGCAAGCGAAGTCGCCTAGCTGGTGATACATTTTCGCAAAACGGGTCTCCCGACCGGTCATTCTCCCTTTGGAAGTCGGGTCAGGAGACCCGACCTACGAAAACCAAACCACCAGTGCTTGTGCCGGTGCAATTTCGATTACGAACTTTGCTGATAAACCAAATGGTTTTGGAGTACCTCCAGTCTCAAGGAGCCGCGGGCAACTGACGCGGATGTCTTGCCCAGTATCGGTTGCCTCAGCCCTTCAGAGCCACGAACGATGGCACTTGCGTCAAAACGATGCAGGGGCGCGGTTACTTGGCGACCTTTGGATACTTCAGCGCGCCCCAAGCAAGGTGAACGTCCGAGGAAATCGGATCGTCGAGCGTGAAAGTGATTCGAGTCCCGGCGATACGGAACGGAGAGTCATTGGGAAGATCGGTTGGTGAAACGGAAATCGCCAGCGACTCGCGTTCGTTGTTGCCCGTCGATTCAATTTTCAGTGTCAGTGTGTCATAAGTCGCAAAAGAGCCGTCGTCGAAGTGGTCCCATTCGCTATTTGGTTCGTAGGAAACCACCGTCGCGGTCATGCGCAATGGCGACGCATCGGCAGAACTGCTCGGCACTTTCGCGCTGCAGCCACTGAGCAGGGTGAGCAAACCGAGAATCGTAGCGAAGCGAAACATTGAAGAGTTGCCTAACGGAAGCTTTTTGCCGACGCCACAGAGAACGGACCGAATCAACGTGGCCGACTTATCAACATGTTACCAACATGATACGCGTTGCAAGCCAGTAAAGGCGCTCCATAAGGGCCCTTGCGGGTGCATATCGCGGTTTGCCAGCGACAACAAAGAGTAGCCGTCACGCTCCGCCGTGACGATGCCCGACCGAGTGGCGAACCATCAGATTTTTTTGTGTCGAACAGATCGCTTGGTCGCGGTCCACGTTGCCAAACAAAGATGGCGCGCCCGATAGGCCCTATTTCCAATTCGCATTCAGGGCGAAAAATGTTTTTCCCTCCCGAATTTTGTCAGCACGCGATCTCCGTTCGCATCATAATCTTGGCACCCGCAAAAGCGCCGCGGAAGCCAAGTATTGGGCAATGTTCAAGACAGCGTTTTTTTGCGTCCAATCCGTAGCCGGGAATCCAACGAACGTAGATTTGCCTGCGACGCTTCACGAAGATCACTGCACAGATATGAATTTCCTGCTCACCCCTTTGCGTCTCGCTGTCCTTCTTCTGCCATTGACTTTGGCCACGGCCGCTGATCGCCCCAACGTGTTGTTGATTCTGGTGGATGACCTGAAGCCGGCGATGGGCTGCTATGGCGATCCGGTGGCCAGGACACCGAATCTGGACGCCTTGGCCGCTCGCGGGATGCGGTTCGATTTGGCTTTTTGCAATCAAGCCGTTTGCGCTCCGTCACGGTTTACGTTGATGTTGGGGTCGCATTCGACCTCAACCGGACTGTATGGACTCGGCAGTCAACTTCGGCAAATTGTTCCCGATGCCGTGACGATGCCGCAGCATTTCGCCAAGCATGGTTACCACACTGAGTCGCTGGGCAAGGTATTTCATATTGGCCATGGCAACAACGGCGATCCGGAATCTTTCAGCGTGCCGCATTTCCACGACAAGGTGATCGAATATCTCGATCCCCTCAGCACCGATGGCGGCAAACTGACGCGTGAAGAAGCGTACTTTAGCAATCGAGAACTCGGACGGATCAAGTCACTGCCGCGGGGAGCCGCCTTCGAGTCGCCTGATGTTGATGATGGGCAGTACGCCGATGGACGCGTGGCCGCTGAAACGATGAAACGCCTGCAAGCAGCGAAAAAGCGACGTGAAATCGCTGGCACGCCGTTCCTGATTGCTGCCGGATTTGCCCGACCCCATCTACCGTTCAGTGCACCGCAAAAGTATTGGGATCTTTATGACGCCGATGCGTTGCCGATGCCGGGTTTCGAGCAGTCACCGGAGGGTGCGCCGGCGGTCGCCGGCAAACGTGGCGGTGAGATCACGAATTACAAGCCGGTGCCTGAACAGGGCGCGATCGATGAAGCGTTAAAGCGAAAGTTGATCCACGGGTACTATGCGAGCACCAGTTTTGTCGACGCGCAGATTGGCAAGGTGATGAATGAGCTGGATCGGCTACAACTTGCCGACAACACGATCGTCGTCCTCTGGGGCGATCACGGATTTCATCTTGGCGATCTTGGGATTTGGACGAAGCATACGAATTACGAACAGGCGAATCGAATTCCGATCGTGTTTGTTGCTCCAGGCATCGCCAAAGCGAATTCCTCGACGAAACAACTTGCCGAAAGCGTTGATGTCTTTCCGACGCTGGCCGAGTTGGCTGGGTTGCCCGCGCCTTCTGGACCACAGCCGATCGACGGCGTGAGTCTCGTGTCGGTGCTGCAGGACTCGCAGGCACGCGTCCGTGACCACGCCTATCACGCCTATCCAAAACGCAAACTGGGACGGGCGATTCGCACCGAGCGGTATCGAATGGTTCAGTGGAAGAACCCTGGCCAGGACGAGGATGACGCTGAATATGAACTGTATGATTACGAAGCCGATCCGCTGGAGACCAAGAACCTGGCCGGTAAACATCCTGAACTCGTGGCGGAGCTAGCGGCGAAACTCGCCGCAGTATCCGGAACCAGTGTCGCGCACACCGCGCAAGCAGGCGGGCAGATGAATAGCTAGCACTTGTCTTCGCCCTCTTTCACCGCTCTTCGTTGCCCTCGCGAATCCGCGTCGCACGGCTGCGATGATGTTCGGCGAGTTGATCGTCGCCGATTTCATCGTACAGTTGTGCGAGGGAATCGTTGATGTCCGGGCGATCCTTCAGCTTTGCCAGTGCCGCCTCGAGATCGATGATGGCTTTCGTGTTTCGACCAAGCAATTGATGAATGCGCCCTCGCGTCGCTCGAAACTCGGGTCGCTCCGGTGCCTGCGTCACTGCGTTGTCAATCAATTCAAATGCCTTTTCCAGCTCAGGCGGTTCGCCGGTCGCCAGTCGCCAGGCCAGATTGTTCATCGCGACAACAAGTTTCGGATCTCCCGTCAGGGCAAGCTGCAGATGATGTTGCTCCAAATCAAACTCGCCTCGCTCGTAAGCGGCCATCGAGAGCATCAGGTGGACCATCGGTGTTGCCGTTCCTTCGGCAAGCGAGCTGGACAACAATTCGTAGGCATCCCCCGCCTTGGCGCTATCCGGACGGACCAATTCAGCGATCGATTCCAGCACCCGCGGGTGGTTGGGAGTAAACGTCAGCGCCAATTGAAGCGACTCCAACCGCTCCGAGACTAACTGCGGCCGCGTACGCTGAAGCAGCAGTGCACGCCCAAGGTAGGCATCGCCCAGTTCCCTTCGTAACCGGTTCATGTCGTCGGCCGACGGTGCAGGATCACGCCGAACACCGTCGATCAGCAACTTCACCGAGCGGTCGAACCTTTCCAGAAATCCTTCGAGACTGCGCGAACGCGATCCGCGACTGCACATCACCGCCGTCTGACTGCAGCCGATCTTGGAAAGTGATCGATGCCACGGCTGGCAACTTCGTTGGCGGATTCTCGGTCGGCCATGCATCACCAGCAACTTGGCCAGTCGCAGCGAATACGCGCGGTCAGCTTCTACCAGCAATTCAGACTCGCGTATCGCAGCATCGAGATCTCCGAGTCGCCATTTCCAACCGTGACGAGTTGCTCGCGTGCCACCAGGTTATTCCGCTCTTTTTGCAAGACCGACACGAGATGATGGCGAATTAAATCACATTGCTGATGGTCGGTTGGATCGAAGGCACCGAACAGTTCTTGAACTCGCCAGAGATGGGCGGGTACATGACCTGCGGAGTCTTCCGGTGCCAGGCCGCGGATGATCTCGCTCGCTCGTTGCTTGTTTCCGTTTTGTGCCGCCGTCACAGCAAGATTGAATCGTGTCGTCGGATCGGTCGGATTCAGCAACGCAACCTTTCGCGACCACAACTCCGCTGCCTTGGTATCGCCATCCCGGTACGCTTTGGCCGCCGCGGCACGATAGTTCCCAATCAACTTTGGTTTGCCGGCGTTCAGCGCCTGCGTAGGTCACGAACAAGAACACGGTCGCGATCACCAGGGCTGGAACGCCAAACAGTATCTGGCGATAGCCGCGACTTGCAAACCACAAACGGAAGAAGTTTTGACGTCCGTCGGTCGGAGTATAGGAAGCACCCAACAGACGCTGAATGAGTCCGGGACGTTTCATCGGCACGTCCCAATCCGAACGGCTTTTCCGAGAACTGATCATCGAACCAGCCTCGGGATATGCCTACCTGACAACGAACGCTCGGTTTGCTGAGCGGAAAGCCGACTCATTTTACGATCGATGGATGTTGCTTTTTGGTTGAACCAGCACTCGTGAATGCAACTACGAAAGTCGTCAAAGGTATGTCGTAATCGCTGGCGATCCGCTTCCAGCAGATTACCGGTAACGAATTGTTGTACTTGCAGCGTGGTTTGTGTCGTCGAGATTTCCTGACTGCCTGTCAACTTCGCCAGCAACGGGTTTCGGGCCACCTTTCTCTGCCAATCGCTTGTCAGCGGATGCACGGTAACCCCGGCGCCATCGAAAAGACTGAACAACAACAAGCCCGATTCGCCGGCTGGTCCGGCAAACTCAACCTCCACGAAGTTGCCGTGCGCAGATGCTACCGGTGGCGTCACGACCTTTCGTGTGACCAGACGCCAACCACGAGCCGCATAGCACTGAGGCAGTTCGTGCCAACCAACGAACGGATAGTCCATTTGGATTCTCAGTCGTGCATCGCGCGACGAATAAACCCAGATGCTGCTACACATCCCCTCATCGCTGCCGCGGTCCCGAGTTTCGGCCAGGTACTCATCGCGCTGCCATCGCCCCAGAGAAGCGGGAAGCCAATCGGCTTCGATCGTCGCGGACAACTCGGCCACTCGGAGTTCAGTCTTGGGGATTAGGACGATCACGGACTGGAACGCACCTAGCACCACGAATACGCTGCCCAACGCCACATAGGGGATCAGCGACCGACCGTGCCGGCGGTCAAACCATTTGGTCTCGGACGATTCCGTGTCGGACGATTTCGTAACGAGTTCTTGCCGTTGTGCGGTGGCCGACGGCGGCGTGATTGCCACCCATCGATTCCATTGCCGAGAAAAGAAGTCCAACGTCACCGGAGCGTCTCGACCAGCTTCGGCTTCATTCTCAGCAACTGTGTCGTAGTAGCGGCCAGGTGTGATGTCCGGCTCGGGGTTGCGGACGGCAGCCAGCAAGCCCTGCAGCAGTTGATCGGAACTCACGAGCAAAACCAATCCGGCGCCCAAGAGACCAAAACCGAGCGCTTCGTGGATCCAGCCAGCCGACAAATCGATGCCGAATTGTGCTGCGGCGATCACGACGATGGTCACGCGTGTGACGTTGACCACGACGGACCAAAAGATACTTGCCAACACGAACAACATCGTCGCGATCAGCCCACGTCGCTGATAAACCGCGAAGATCAGACAGGCCGCGAACAAGACAAGCTGACTATGGATGCCGCTGCACGCCTCCGCCACGAATAACTCGCGGTCCGGCAATTGGAAAACGTATCCGGACAGCAAGTGCTCGACGCCGCCCCAATCCAAGATTGCGCTGACCATGGTAGCGGTCGTGTGCTGCATGGTGCGGATCAATTGGCCGTCCATCTGCACCGGCGGCGGGACGACCAGCCACCATAGCAGCCAAGGCGCCAGCAGTCCTCGGCAGGACGAACCTGTCAGTGTCAGCAAGACACCACCGAGCACGATCAAGAAGGCAACGGTCGCCAACGCCGGTGAAAACAACAGCACGGCAACAACGCTCAGCATCAAACCGACGGCGAACATTGCCCAAGCAAGTGCGACCGACCAGGCCGGATGTGTGATCCGGCCACGAGGCCAACGCTTCCAAATCAGCCAACTGCCGGCAGCCAAGACAAACGGAAAGAACTCGTAGTGGGGACGGTACTTCCACAAATTGACAAAGTGCAAAACGACAAGCGGAAGCTGCGCGACGAGGATCGAGAAACAGACCCAACGAATCCGACGCATTTCGTTGACTGTAGTGAGAGATGACGACTCAGCCAAAATTTCTGCCCCTCATCTTGCTGCCTTTCCTCACGCGGTTTGCCGCTTGAGCTAGCTTTTCATCAAGCGGCGACGCCGTCGGTGACTGTACACTCCTAACAGCGAAAGGCCGGCTGCCAACGCGAAGGTCGTAGGCTCCGGGGCCGGCACGGCGGTAAAGGATGCGAGTCCAACGCTAGGACTCCCAGTATTATCCGCGTCGATCATGCCCGACGTCCCGTTATTACTGGGACTGGGTGCGAACGGTACCCGTCTGATTACTCCTAACGCCTTGTACACATCAGTGACCAGACCGCTCTGGGATTGCGCCCCAACGTACAAGAACGAGATCGGGTCCAATGAAGCACCTCCGACATCAGACAAGCTTGCGATCGCGGCAATTGCAGCTGCAATGTCGGCATCCGGGATATCTCCGGGGCCCGGGCTTGCTCCGTTAACAGGAATGCCATACGAGGTGGTGACATCATAGATCGTGCCATTGACCAGCAAATTTTTGACGGACTCGATCCGGTTCAAACCGTCGTAGGTAATTGTCTGACCCAATGCAATCGGCGTGAAAACGATCGCAAACGCGGTGGCAAAGATGGCGTTTTTGACTAGCAACATGTCTTGTCTGGCATGGTCGATGGAGCTTCGGCGGTCGGACACCGCGTCCCGGGGCCCGAGGCTCATGATATCGACTACAGATTCTGAACCATTGAGGACGAAACCACAACCATTTCTCACCGGCGATGCCGCGAATTCACTTGTTCCCAGGCACCGCCTAAAAAGTGGCGTAAGCTTCCAGCTTGCGAATTCCGTCTGAAAACGAATGGCAAGCAGGATGCTTACCCCACTTCTGGGTCGGCTCAGCCGCCGCGACGCCGTACAATGAAAGCGGGAAGATTCGCTTGGGAGGTAACGTGCGATGAACGAGATCCAAAGACGTGCATTCGTGGCATCAGGCATGGCCAGTGGGTTGGGCTTGAGCGGCATCCTCGCAGGTCTGGGCAGATTGTCGGCGGCTGAGACGACGCTTAGCGGCGGGATCGCACAGTATTCCGGTGATATCGAACCGCTCGTTCGCTTCTTGGAGGAAACACCTCGCGATCGCTTGATGGAGGCTGCGGCACGGCGTGTCAAAGACGCTTTGTCCTACCGTCAGCTGTTGGCCGCCCTGTTGCTGGCAGGCGTCCGCAATATTCAGCCGCGGCCATCGGTCGGATTCAAATTTCACGCCGTGCTGGTGGTCAATTCAGCGCATTTGGCCAGCATCAGTTGTGCCGATCAAGATCGTTGGCTGCCGATGTTCTGGGCAATCGACAATTTCAAGAGTTCACAGGATCGCGACATCCGCGAAGGCGATTGGACGTTGCCAGCTGTCGACGAGTCATCGATTCCGCCGGCACACCGCACCGCGGATGCTTTGACGCAGGCGCTCGACCATTGGGATGAGTCGGCTGCGGATGTTGCGATCACGAGCGCCACACGGAACTTCGGTGCGAACCAGGTCTTCGCGTGGCTGGCCGCCTACGCGGCTCGTGACTATCGAAGCATTGGCCACAAAGTGATCTATCTTTCCAACGCTTTTCGTACGCTCGGAACGATCGGCTGGGAGTACGCCGAGCCTGTGCTCCGCAGCCTCGTTTACGCGATGTTGAATCATGTTGGTGAACCCAATCCGGCGGAAAGCGATTTGGCCGCCGATCGCGCCGGTCGCAGCAACCGCGAACGACTTGCTTCGATTCCACCGCTGTGGACAGGCGGTGAGGTAAGCGAACAAGCGACGCTGGAACTTCTGCAGACCATTCGAGACGGCTCAGCCGATGACGCGAGTGCTCAAGTGGTCGAGGCGCTCAAGGGTGGGGTAGCACTGCAGTCGATTTGGGATGCTCTTTTCGCAGGGGCCGCAGAAATGATGATGCGACAGCGTGGAATCGTAGCACTTCACGCGGTCACGACGACCAACGCGATCCATCACGCATTTACCAGAGCTGCCGACCAATCAACTCGCAAGTTCCTGCTGTTGCAGAACGCGTCGTTCCTGCCGATGTTCCGTGAATCGGCGCGCTCGCGAGGAAAGCTGGCGGATCGGCCCATCGAAGCCTTGCGAGCCGCCGAGGCCGACGTCGCTGCTCCGGAAACGATTCGAGACATCTTCGCGAGGATGGGTGACAATCGAACAGCAGCTTCCGAACAAATGTTTGGTTATCTTCAGCAGGGCGGTGACGCCCAACAGTTGGTCGATCATGCACGCCGCTTGATCTTTTTGAAAGGAAACGACTCGCATGATTACAAATTCAGTTCGGCGGCACTGGAAGATTACCGCGTCCTTTCGCCACCGTGGCGCAACCGCTTCTTGGCGGCCGGGGCATACCAATTGCGCAGTGAGTCCGAGCCGACCCAAAGCCTGGTCGGTCGCATCCAGCAGGCGCTCTCGTGATTGTTGAGGACGTGCTTGATAAATCACAGCTTTTGCCCGCAAAACACGACGTTCGGCGACTTCGTCCGATTCGCCACGCCGTGAGGTAACCAACGGCCATCTTGCGTCTGCGTGACAAGAGCCTCAAATCCACTAGACTTTCTGTATGTCCGAACCAGCGAAAGCCCCGACGAACCCCGCCCAGAAGCCAGCCGGTGACGCGTCCGACAACCCAATGGTTGCCCACTCACGCGCCATTCGGCCCCATGGGATCGAGTACAGCCGCAAACTTGCCGCGGCTGCGGTTCGCGTTGCGCTCGATAACAAGGGACAAGACGTCATGGTGCTGGACGTCTGTGGCCAGTCCGCAGAATTCGACTTGTTCGTTTTGGCCACCGGCACGAGCCGACGCCAACTGCACGCCATCAGCGAACAGATTGACGATGTACTGCAAAAGGAATTGGGCGACCAACGGATGGGGATCGAAGGCTATCAAGAAAGCCGATGGATTGTGCTCGATTATGGAAGCATCGTGATCCATCTGTTCGATAAAGAAACTCGCGAATTCTATGACTTGGAATCGTTGTGGGCCGATGGCAAGGTCGTGCCACTTGAGGAACTGGGCGTTAGCGATCTATCTTGATCACCTTCGCCGGCGCTGACATCTTTCGCTGCTCGCGATCCACTGGCCCCATCCACCCAACCGAATATCCAGCCAACTACGGCTTGCATGATGCACATCCCCGCTTTGCTTCAAGCACGATTCGCTGCCGCTCTCTCACCGTTGACCGATCAACCTGAAAAGTACGCGGAAATGATCCGCGGTACGAACGATCCAAAGTTTGGTGACTATCAAGCCAACTGTGCGATGCCGCTGTCGAAACAATCCGCCGGCGAGAACCCGCGGGAGATCGCAGCGGACGTGGTGGCTCGTTTACAGATCGATGATTTATGCGAGACACCTGAGATCGCTGGCCCGGGTTTCATTAACTTGAAACTAAAGGATACCGTGCTCCAGGATCGGATTGTGGAAATGTTATCCGACCCCAGGTGTTTGGTAGAGCCGACGCCGAACCCCCGGCGAATCGTCATTGATTTTTCATCGCCCAATGTCGCCAAGCCAATGCATGTTGGCCATATCCGCAGCACGGTGATTGGTGACTCCTTGACGAGGACACTTCGTTTTCTGGGTCATGACGTGACCACCGACAATCACTTAGGAGATTGGGGCACGCAGTTTGGTACCATCATTTTCGGCTACAAACACTTTGGCGATCCCGATGTGGTGGAAAAGGATCCCGTTCCCGAATTGACTCAGCTGTACCGGAAGGTCAACGGACTGATCGAGTACCAGAAAGCCTTGGTGTCGATTGAGCCGCTGAATCAGCAGATCAGTCAATTGACCGACGATCTGGCGGCCGCAGAACAGCAGGCCCGGCAAGTCGCGGGGAAAGACGCAAAGAAATTGAAGAAGGCGGCAGCGACCGTCTCGCGAAAGCTTGCTGCTGCCCAGCAAACTCTAGCGAGCACCCGGGACAAGATCGCCACTGTTGAAAATGATCCCGAACTGCTGGAGGCTGCCGAAAAATACCCCGACATCGAAGCAGCCGTGTTGCGTGAGACCGCGAAACTGCACGAAGGCGATCCCGAGAACGTCGGGCTTTCGGACCAAGTTTTTGCCGCATTGCCAGGACGAAGTCAATCGCGTCTACAAGCGTCTGAATGTGACCTTCGACCACACATTGGGCGAGAGCTTTTATCATCCGCTGTTGGCGGATGTTGTTTCTGATTTGCAAGGCCGCGGATTGGCGACTGAAAGTGACGGGGCCATTTGCGTCTTCTTAGACAACTTTGACGCCCCGATGATCATTCGGAAAAAAGATGGTGCGTTTCTTTATTCGACGACCGATCTGGCGACGTTGAAATACAGGTTGGAAGAATTCGATCCCCATGAAATCCTGTACGTCGTCGATAGTCGGCAAAGCGAACATTTTCAAAAGCTATTTGACGTCGCCAAGTTGATCGACTTGGGCGACATCAAGCTGGTACATGTCAACTTTGGCACCGTGCTTGGCGAAGACGGCAAACCGATGAAGACTCGCAGCGGCTCCCTGATCGGACTGGAAGGCCTCTTGGACGATGCCGTTGCGGGTGCGCGGAAGGTCGTCTGTGATCCTGCGAGGTTAAAGAACATCGATCCGCCGATGGATGAAGCTGAACAGAACGCCATTGCCGAGGTGGTTGGCATCGGCGCGGTCAAATACGCCGATTTGTCTCATCATCGTACCAGTGATTACAAATTCAACTTAACAAAGATGGTCGCCCTGGACGGAAACACGTCGACCTATGTTCAATATTCCTATGTGCGCACGCAGAGTATTTTACGCAAAGCCAACGTCGATGACGCGCAAATTGTCGGCCGCGTCGCCAAGGACGGGATCGTTTTTTCGCATCCGGCCGAGCGCGCACTCGCACTGTCACTGTTAAAGATCGAAGAAGCACTGGTGGCCGTTTACCAAGATTATGCGCCCAACCAATTGGTCGACTATATCTATGAAACGGCGAAGACCTACGCGGTTTTTAACGAGCAATGCCACGTACTGAACGCTGAATCAGAAGCGATCCAGGCAACCCGGCTTACACTGGTGACCCTCTCTGGTAGGGTGTTGAAGCTTGGCCTGTCGTTACTGGGGATTGGCGTTGTCGGCAGGATGTAGAGAGTAATCGACACCCTTCTTCTTATGTCAAACGATTGACATGCGGCAAAAATCATCTATTTTGTCACGCTTGTTTAGTAGATGGTATTTAAAGGCTCTTGGTCGCAGTCGAGGCTGCGAGGTGCTTGAACATCTAGCTAAACGCCGTGGAAAAAACCTGTTCTAGACGATGAGCCGCTGCCAGGTCTTCTGGCGAAGCTTGGGGCCACCAGCGTTGATAGCGGTTCGATTCCGAAACACTTCAACACTTGTTCGCGCGAACGTGCGAAAAATGAAAGGTCCTATCATGGCGAAGAAATCTAAAGGCCCAAACAAATCGAAAGCGATTCGCGACTACTACGGTTCGCACCCCAGCGCGAAACCGAAAGAGGTCGTTGCGGCGCTCAAGAAAAAGGGCATCGTCGTTAACGCACAATTCGTTAGCACGATTCGCTCGGTATCCAAGAAGAAAGGTGGCAAGATCGGTCGGCCTGGTCGGCCCGTCGGCAGCACCAGCAACAACCATAGCAGTCGCCGGGCACGTCCAGCGGTCTCTGGCGAAGTCTCTTTGGATTCCTTGTTGCAGGTCAAGCGAATCGTCGACGAGATGGGCGGTATCGGCAATGCGCGGACAGCATTAGCCGCCCTGGAACAATTGGTCGACTGACGCGATGTTGCCTAGGTGTCGGGTGTGCTGCCCCGACTGCCAACAGCATGGGGCGGTTCTTCGTAGGTCGGGTCTCCTGACCCGACTGCCAACAGCATGGGGCGGTTCTTCGTAGGTAGGGTCTCCCTTGTCATTACCCACATCTTCATGCGTGCGAACATTCATTTTTCGCTATTCGACCGCGAAGCGGTCCAAGATAGTAGCCGTAGGTCGCGAAGCGCACCTACGGATCGAGTTCAGATCAACCTGAATCGACCCCGAAGGGCGTCGCAGATCGGCGCGATAGCGCAGGTCTGCGACCCGCTTCGGGGTCGAAAACACGGAATACGATACGTTGACCGTAGGTGCGCTACGCGACCTACGGCTACTGTCTGTGATCCTTTCAGGATCAAAAAAATGTGGGTAATGACAAGGTCTCCTGACCCGACTGCCAGCGGCATGGAACGGACCGGTCAAGAGACCCAGCTTACCAAAAAGCCTGAAACTTGGCGATTATGGCTGTTTCCGGTTGGAGCAGCCGAGAACGGCTGGCCTGTGTAGAATGGCGGTCCCCATTCGTGCCGGATCAACCAAATCGTCGCCGGGTTACTTCATCTTTTCCGAACAACTCCCTCTTCAACTTCAATGGAAGCGCCCACCACCACTGATGAGTTTGCTCGGCGGATCTCGGACTTTGGTCTCGCCGATCGGCGTCGTGTGGAGCAAGCGCTGAACGAACTGGGTGTTGGGGAGCATTCGCTGGAAGCTGTCATCGCGGTCATGCAGCGTCGCGGCGTGATCACGACGCTGCAGACGGAAAAGATTCTCAGGGGGGATCGTGTCGGTTACTTCTACGGCGACTACAAGGTCCTGTATTTGATCGGTGCTGGTACGTTTGCTCGCGTCTACCGCGCGTCCCGTGGCGACGAGGTGTTTGCCGTCAAGGTGTTGCGAAAACGATTTCGCGATGACGCGAGGGAGCTGGATCAGTTTTTGCGTGAAGGTCGGACGGGCCTCGGGCTTCGCCATCCACACATTGTCAGTATTGTGGAAGTCGTTGCAGATACCCGGACTCCTTACCTGGTCATGGAGTTTGTGGAAGGACAAACGCTTCGCGAGCTGGTTCGCATTCGCGGCAAACTTCCGCCGCTGCTTGCCTTACGGTTGTTGCACGAAGTTGCCTCGGGACTGGCTTACGCTGCCACTTTGGGGATTTCGCACCGTGACATGAAGTTGTCCAACGTTTTGATTTCCGCGGATGGCAAAGCAAAACTCGTGGACTTTGGCTTGGCCGCCTTAACGGACCGCAAGAATCCGGAAAAAATCGCTGATTGTCCCAACGCTCGCGCAATCGACTACGCAGCCCTCGAACGCGGGACGGGAGTCCGCAAAGACGATCCAAGAAGCGACATCTATTTTGCCGGAAACATGCTGTACCACATGTTGGCTGGTAAGTCCGCGCTGACCGAAACACGGGATCGGCTTCAGCGTTTGAATATTTCGCGGTTCAACGAAATCACGCCGATTCAGAAATTGGTCCCGGACATTCCCGGTCATGTGACGCAACTGTTGCAACGGATGCTCGAGACCAATCCGGAGAAACGAATTCAGTCCGCGGCGGCGTTGCAAGCTGACATCAAAAAGGTGATTCAACACCTGGAGAGAGGCCCGACGCGGCGGTCCGGTGATCAACAAGTGATGAGCGAATACGAGGACGACGACGTGCCGACCAACGAGGGCGAAGGCTACGTCGTGATGCTGGTCGAATCCAAGCCAGATTATCAGAACGTGATCCGAGAGAGGTTGAAGTCGCGCGGTTACCGTGTGTTGGTGATCTCGAATCCCAATCGCGCTTTGGCACGTTTTGCGCGGGGAAGACAATCCTGCGGATTGCGTCATTTTTGGTGCATCGGAACTGGGATCGCTGGCGGTAGAAGCTTTCAACCAATTCGCCGATGACCCTCATACCAGCGGAATCCCGTCGATCTTGCTAGTAGATCGACGACAAACGCAGGTCATCAATGCAGCTAAACGCGATGCACACCGCGAATTGCTTGCATTGCCTTTGAAGGTGAGTGAATTGCGAGCCACACTGAGAAGATTGCTGGACGGTTTCGACCGCCGACCGTTGGGCACCTATTAACAGCTCGTGAATCGAGTCGTCGTAATGCGGGCGTACCGCCGCCCAGAAGTCTCAGCTCGCTTGACGGTGAACAAGAAGAGGCGACGGCCGGATTCGAACCGGCGCAAAGCTGATTTGCAATCAGCCCCCTTAACCACTCGGGCACGTCGCCTAAAGGTATCCCGTTTTTCGAAGGATCCTGCGTTCCAGGATCTCAGGACACTCGCTTCAGATAGGGAAGTTATCAGGTGCTCGCTGATCTTTCCATACCAGTAGAAACTCTTCGTCCCGTGGTTCAATCTTGGCCACTGAAAATCCGCCGATTCGCGACAAAAAGTCACTTTGATAAAGGGTGATTGTTCTGGAACGAGTCGATTCAGCCTCCTGCGCAGCGGGAAGTGTCCTCTTCTGTGAGCCGTAGGCGCTACTAGGTCCGGATATTGCACCGGCGTAGGGTGGCGTCGAGCAAACATCGAAGAAAGGTGGGTCGGCATTCGCGCAATGCACTCCCTGTAAGACAGAGTGTGATTTCAAGTTCGAGCCGTTGGCGCTGACCCACCAAGGACTTACGCGAAGTTGACCCACCCTACATGCAATATCCGGGCTAGCCCTTGTCTTTACCCCATTTTGCTGTGCTTTAGCTGTAACGCTCGCCACAAATCAGCGGAAATTGACCGCGAAGCGGTCGTAGATGGTAGCCGTAGGTCGCGCAGCGCACCTACGGTTCACGATAACGCGCAAAAAATATCGACCCGACAAGGAGTCGCAGAATTGGTCTTCGACCCACTGCGGGGTTGAAACCTTCGCCGCGGCTCAATTTGGCGGTTTCGCCGCGAACTCCAGCCGCGATGAATTGTTGACGGCGTTCATTCTAGCGGTACTGTTCGTGGCAAGCATCACACGACTGGTTGATCGCCCCAACGCCTTGTCGAACCGCATCAAAATCACCGCGCTCAAGTGCCGCGGTCACTCCCGCCGCGGCCTCTGAGAATTTTTTGCTCAGCGCTGCGTAGTCTTCGTCGTCCCAATCATCCAACCCTTCTTGGACGAACACCACTCCCAATGCCGTCAGCAATTCCGACTCGCGACGGACCTGGTCCTTGTTGCTCTTGATCGCGCCTTCGTTGTTGGTGACGCCCTTCAAGGATTCCGTCAACGCTTCGGCATACTCCATCATGGGCGATCGATCCACGATCGCCGACCAATCGTTCTCGGCTTCCGCGTCGCGATTGGCCAGCCCGCTTCCCGAAACCAAATCTTGCAAGTCGGCTTTGCGGAGTTTCGCCTCATTGTAAACCTGCGTCGATCCAGCTTTGCAATTGAAGGCCGTTCGCGCTAGAAGGTCGCGAGCCGCTGCCGCCTGGTCTTTCCAACGGACTTCACCACCGTATTGACTGATGATCGCGAACAACGTCGCCAGTATCGATAAGTCCAGTCGAGCGTCCTGATAACCGCCCCCGTTGAATGCGCCGGGAGTGGTGACCACACCGTCATAGTGAAGACGAACACGTTTGATCTCGTCTTCCAGGGACGCCGGAGAGATCACCTTCGCCCACTTACCGCCCGATCCCCCGCTGTCACCCGCTCCGGAACTCGTCGAGCTAGCCGTCGCCGTTGCGACAGCAGCATCGGCGGACTTGCGAATCGCCGACAACGACGGTCGGCCGCCGCGAAACGCATCGGCAACATTCTCAAAAAACACGCCGCGCGTGTCGTCACTGGAGAACGTGGGCGCCGGAGCACGTGGTTCATCGGCCAGGGCATGCGGAATCGCCAAAAGCAGCGTGACAACCACAGCCAACGACAGTTTACTCGAATTTCCCATCTTGTTGATCCTTGCCGAAACTCAATGATACGCAAGCATTGTAGCAGGCTTTCAAAGCGAGCCGACAACTGTGAAAATTCGGTTCTCGTCTTTTCTATCGTGGCAACCGCCGTCGGAGGCATCAGGATGAATTCAGCTTGGACACCACAAGTCGCCGCACCGGCGCGCCGAGTCACCGCGAACTTGTCGATCGGCCAGTACTTGATTCAACGGCTTCGAGATTACGGCATCGAGGATCTGTTTGGGATTCCAGGTGACTACGTGCTTTCCTTTTACAGCGAATTGGAAAAGAGCCCGATCAATGTGGTCGGTTGCACGCGTGAAGACTGTGCCGGATTTGCAGCCGATGCGTATGCAAGGATTCGCGGCATGGGCGCCTTGTGCGTCACGTATTGTGTGGGTGGCCTGAGTGTTTGTAATTCGATTGCCGGCGCGTTTGCCGAGAAGTCACCCGTGGTGGTGATCTCGGGATCGCCGGGGCTGAGTGAACGCACGAGCGGAGCGCTGCTGCATCACATGGTGCGCAATTTTCGCACCCAGTTCGACGTGTTTGAAAAATTCACGATTGCTGGCACGGAACTGAATGATCCGTTGACCGCATTCGCCGAGATCGACCGCGTGCTGGACACTTGTGATCGGTACAAGCGTCCCGTCTACATTGAACTTCCTCGCGATATGGTCCACGTCGTTCCCCCGGTCGCGCACGGTTACCGTGGCGCTGTCCACGAGATCGATCCCCAGGCCACGGCCGAGGCAGTCCGTGAAACGCGTGACAGACTCAGCGAAGCAAAGAAACCGGTGATCGTCGCCGGCGTTGAGATCCATCGCTTCCGTTTGCAAGACGAACTGCTGCAGTTGGCCGAGTCGGCCGAGATTCCGATTGCCGCCACCATGCTTGGCAAAAGTGTCGTCAGCGAACGGCATCCGCTGTTCGTCGGGCTGTACGAAGGTGCGTTGGGTGACCAGGCAGTGACGGATTTTGTGGAACAGAGCGATCTGATTCTGCTGATGGGGGCTTTCCTCAGTGACATCAATCTTGGCATCTACACCGCGAAGCTAGAGCCATCGCGATGCGTCTACGTTACCAGCGAATCGGTTCGCGTCTCACACCATCATTATCACGACGTCGGCTTACAGGAGTTTTTGACTGGGTTGATCGAGGCCGCACCGAAGACGGCAAAGCGAACGATTCCACCAACCATCCGATCATCCATTGCCAGTCAGAATGACGCGGCGGCTCCCGGCGACGGGCCTTTGCGGACCAGCTGGATGGTCAAGCGGCTGAATCGAATTTTGGATGCGGATACGATTGTGATTGCGGACGTTGGCGACTCTCTTTTTGCGGCCACGGAGTTGACGATCCATGAACGCAGCGAGTTCCTCAGTCCTGCTTACTACACGTCGATGGGCTTTAGTGTGCCGGCAGCCTTGGGCGCGGCCACGGCAAGGCCCGACCACCGAGTCGTGGTGCTGGCCGGCGACGGCGCTTTCCAAATGACGGGGCAAGAATTGAGCACGTTGATTCGTCGCGGTCACCATCCCATCGTGATCGTTCTGGATAATCATGGATATGGCACCGAGCGATACCTGCATGAAGGAGACTGGGAATACAACGAGATCAATCCCTGGAAGTATGGCGATCTGTTGCAAGTGTATGGCGGCGGTGTCAGCCACGTGGTTGAAACGGAGCAGGAGTACGAAACCGCATTGCAGGCGGCTTGGGCCGACCGCGCCGAAACGCATTTAATTCACGCCAAACTGATGAAGGACGACGCCAGTGACACGCTGAAAAAACTCGCCTCAAGATTGCGTCAACAAGTAGGCTAGCTCGCGGGCTGTCACGCCGTGTGCTCGGCTGAACCAGTTGGGCGGATCTTGTGTCGGCTTCAACGTGGTTGAATACTCGATATGATTTGGCTCATGAAATTCACCAAAATGCACGGCGCCGGGAACGACTACGTCTACGTCGACGGCTTCCACGAATCGCTGCCCGGCGATCTGCCGGCACTGGCGCGGGCAATGTCGCACCGCCGTTTTGGGATTGGCGGCGATGGCTTGATCCTGGTCCTGCCCAGTGAGGTCGCTGATGCGCGAATGCAAATGTTCAATGCCGACGGCAGCGAAGCCGAGATGTGTGGAAACGGGATCCGCTGTCTGGCAAAGTACGTTTACGACCACGGCATCGCTCAGAAGCAGGATCTGAAAATCGAAACCGGAGCAGGGATTCTTGACTTGGCGCTCGTTGTTGGCGACGAAGGCTTGATCGAATCCGTCACGGTCGACATGGGGGAACCGGAACTGGAAGCCCCCAAGGTACCGACCACGATCATCGATTCTGGTCGCGTCGTCGACCGCGCTTTCGAGATCGATGGTCAAACGCTCGCGGTAACGTGCGTCTCGATGGGCAATCCGCATTGCATCGTTTTTGTTGATTCGGCCACCGATGACTTGGTGCTCGGCCTGGGGCCAAAGATCGAAACCGACGCGCGCTTTCCCAATCGCACCAACATCGAATTCATTGAAGTGATTTCGCCAACCGAGGTCCGCCAACGAACGTGGGAACGAGGCTCGGGAGAGACCTGGGCCTGCGGCACGGGCGCGTCGGCGGTTTGCGTCGCCGGTGTGCTGACAGGACGTACCGAGCGGACCATCTTGAATCATCTGCTTGGTGGCGACTTGACGCTGCAATGGAACGAATCCGACAACCACGTGCTGATGACCGGCGGCGCGGAAGAAGTTTTTTCCGGTGATTGGGATACGGAATAGGTTCACCGATTCTTGTGTCGGCCGGCAACAAGCCGACGAAAACCGACGGCCCGCAAAATTAACCTGTTGATTTGAATTCGTGAAAGACGCTGTCCTCACTTAGTCGGTCAAACATTCTGGCTCCGAAAAAGGGTGATGTTACCGACATCAAGTTTGGTTCGCCGTATCGTTGGCGGAGTCTCGCGTGCCCCGAGGTTGCACCGATAGCCACCAACTCGTTGTGTTTGTCTCGGATTAACCAAGGACAACCGCTGCTGCCGCCACCAAATCGCGATGCAAGCACTGGCGAATAGTCGTCGCCGGGACGATTCCGTCGACCGAACAGATACTGACCAACCGATTGCCACATCTGTTTGCCAAAATCGAATCCGCTGCCGCTCGGATAACCTACGACCGAAACCGTTTCACGCTCAAAAATCTCGTTGTCGGTGATCGGCTCCATGCGAATGGTCTCACCAACGATGTCGCCGATGTTTTGATCGACGTGACAGACGGCGATGTCCAAATTGGTTTCAGGATTATTGAAGTATCCTTTTGGAATGGTGCATGCGGTGACACGACAAGTCGGCAGTTTACTCGACGAGTAATGATTGTACGCCGGATGAAACTCAAGCGCCGTGGACCAAGTTTGCGTGGAGACGTCGAACAAGTTGTGAGCACTGGTGGCGAGAATACTGGGACCGGCAATCCACGCGGAGCCCAAGGCAGGGTCGGAATGGACGTTGCGATGCGTTTGAATGAACAACTTGCCGATCGCTTTCAATTGACTGTTTGCCGGATCAGCGATCATGTTGGTCTGGCAATACTGCGTTAGCGGACGTTGGTCGAGCGATTCCGGATTCGGAAACTGTTTGGACGGCAAGATATTCTGCAAGTCCACCTCGCCGTCAAAATCCGGCCGCATGATCGGTCCAACCGCGGCGTCATGAGGCTGCACGGGGGCGAGGTGACGAGGATATTCCGGCAGCGGCTGGGGCGAGCCTAGATTCATTGGCTGCTGCCGCTGCAGCCGATACCCGTTGGGTGTCAAGAACTGATGCTCTTCATCGCCAGCCTGAGGGGATGGATAATAAGCCCGTCGTCTGGATCGTCTGTTTGGATCAGTCATGGATTGCTGCCTCAGGATTGGTCACTGACACCAATCATTCCGATGCCCTCGGTCTGGTTGTTCAACGGCTTCGCCGTCGGCAAATAGTCTACTCGGTTTTTCCCGGCGGACTCCATCTTGTCACGGATTCTCCGCTCTTTCCGCGCCCCGATTCTTCGCCGCTTCTGCCTGTCCTGGCAGTGCAAGTATCGTCTCCGCTTGTATTCCTCCAGAGATGGGAAGTGTCATGTCCGACGAAAAGACAATCTACGTGGATTCTCCCGCGATGTTTCGCAACCACCCTGTTGGCTTCGTGCTGTTGGTGGTGCTATCGTGCGTCGTGATTGGAATCCCCTGCTTGCTCGCTTGGTACATTCGTGCCAAATCGACTGAATTGACGGTCACGGATCGGCGAACAAGATTGCATCGCGGCTGGCTCAGTCGGTCCATCACCGAAGTTTGGCATCGCGATGTGCGTAATGTGCAGCTGACCCAATCCCTGTTTCAGCGGATCTTTGACACCGGCCGAATCGGTATCAGTAGTGCGGCGCAGTCGGGTATCGAGATTGATGTCGCTGGTTTGAGAAACCCCGACAAAGTCAAATCGATCATCGACACGTATCGGATTCAAGCGGCGGCAGCTTAGCCTCCGCGTTCGGCTATCCTGGACACTATCTTGACGGCGAAGCCATTTCACAACCAAGCCCGGGGTTGTACGTGGGTCGCGATCGCCGGCGCGATGCACACCGCCAGCGAGCAATATGCCGACTTACCGAGTAAAGGCTCGAGCTGTTGAAGCGGTGTTTGCCCAGTCTGAGCTTGCTGAGCGGCCAGTCGACTATTTCC
The DNA here is from genome assembly GCA_963714715.1 of Pirellulaceae bacterium. Lineage (GTDB taxonomy): Bacteria > Planctomycetota > Planctomycetia > Pirellulales > Pirellulaceae > JBFJVZ01. The sequence goes on from CAVQPV010000071.1 coordinate 137,459, forward strand.
AAAGCGACCGACCAAGCGATCTGTTCGACACAAAAAAATCTGATGGTTCGCCACTCGGTCGGGCATCGTCACGGCGGAGCGTGACGGCTACTTTTGGTTGTCGCTGGCAAACCGCGGCATGCACCCTTCTGCGACCACCTTCGGGTCGCTCTGCAATCCTGCTGACGATGACCGTCGGTGCGCTACGCGACCTACGGCTGATCGCTGCGACCACTTCGTGGTCAAAACACGATGCAATTCCATTGTCATCACATTCGTCATTGCTATTGAAAAGCCCTTGAAGCCCTGGGTCCAAAAACCCGTCCTACGACGGTCCCATCAACGCTGGGAATACGTTAAAATCCTGGGAGTGTGGAGACAAAAACTCATTCCGCTCCGAGGCGCAAACTGATGACTGAAAATGCGAAGCAACCGAATCGGCGAACCTGGCTAAAATCCGCGGCGGCTGCCAGCACGGCATTCGCGCTCCCGCAGATCGTGCCGGCTTCGGCGCTCGGGCGCGGTGGTGCGGTGGCTCCCAGCGACCGGATCGTGCTGGGTGGGCTGGGCATCGGGCCGCGTGGCACCACGGACTTGAAGTGTTTTCTCGCCAACTCGGATGTTCAGTTCGTCGCCGTTGCCGATCTTCAGAAATCACGCCGTGAAGCCGTCAAGAACTTGGTCGATGACACTTATGGGAACAGCGACTGTGTCTTGTATCAGGACATGTTCGACATTCTGGGCCGCGACGACATCGATGCCCTGTTGATCGCAACCGGCGACCGCTGGCACACAATGGCGTCGGTGTTGGCTGCCAAGGCCGGCAAGGATGTGTACTGCGAGAAGCCGTGTTCGTTGACGATTGCCGAAAGTCGTGCGTTAGCCGACGGGTATCGCAAGTACGGGCGTGTGTATCAGGCGGGAACGCAGCGACGCAGCATCGGCAACTTTGAATTCGCGAAGGATCTGGTGCGGCAAGGCAAACTCGGAAAGCTCCATACCATCCACGCCAACACACGCCCGCCCGCGACGGATCATCATTGGCTGCCCGCCGAGCCGGAGCCGCCGGCAGACGTCTGTGACTGGGACCGATGGCTCGGCCCCTGTCCCTGGCGACCCTATAACTCGCTATATGTTCAAGGCCGCTGGCGAGGGCATTTCGATTTCCACGGCGGCGGGATTCTGGAATGGGGCTCGCATACTGTCGATCTGTGCCAGTGGGCTGCCGACAAGGACAACACAGCACCCGTCGAATACGTCCCCAATGTGGATGGCGTGGAATGCTATTACGACGACGGTCTGAAGCTCGTCATGCGCAGCGAAGGGTGGATGGGAATGGGAACGTGCAGTGTGCGCTACGAAGGTGATGAAGGCTGGATCGAAACGGGTGACAGCGGAAACTTTGTCCTCAGCCCCGAGTCACTTCGCACCCAGCAATCGGTCTTCCACCGCCGCGGAACGGATCCGACGACGCACATTCGCAACTTCTTGGATTGCGTGAAAACCCGCGGCGTGACCAACGCCAATGCGGACGTGGTTGCTCAGTCGCACGTCGTCTGTCATGCCGCCTACATCGCCTGGCAACTTGGCCGCAAACTGACGTTTGATCCGGTGAAGGAGGAGTTTGCCGGAGATGAAGAAGCGAACCGGATGCGTTCGCGGGCAATGCGTCAGCCTTGGCGAGTTTAGATGTTTCTCAATCACTTTCGGACTACATGAAGATGGCTCATATCAAACTCGTCGTTGCATCGTTCAGCGTGTTGCTACTGCTGGGCTGCATGCCGGCAATCGCACAGCAATCGTTGCCTGCCCAAGGTGACGAGGCTCAATTGCTGGAAGTGTTGACGTCCGACGCCGAATTGTTCGACAAGGCCAAGGCTTGTCAGCGTCTGGCCGTGATCGGTACAGCAAAGTCGGTTCCGGTGCTGGCCGGATTGCTGGCCGACGAACAGCTGTCGCACTACGCCCGCTTCGGACTCGAGTCGAATCCTAGCCCCGACGTTGATGAAGCTTTTCGCAAGGCGCTGGGCGAATTATCCGGGGAACCGTTAGTCGGTGTGATCAATTCCATCGGTGTTCGTCGCGATAGGCAAGCGGTCGATGCGCTGATCGATGCCAGCGGTGACGACAACCAGGAAGTCGCGGCAGCTGCGCTTGCTGCGCTGGGGACGATTGCCTCGGGCGAAGCTGTGGCCGCGATCCAACCGGCGCTCGCTGGCAAAGCGTCGCTGCGAGTTGCGGCAGCCGATGCCTGTCTGACTGCGGCGGATGTGTTGCTATCCGAGCAGAGGAATACAGAAGCCGCGAAAGTCTTCGCTGCCGTCCGCGCCGCTGAATTGCCGAAACATATCAATGTGGCATCCCGATTCGGCGAGATTCGTGCCGGCAGCGGTGACGTCCATGATTTGATGACGCAATACCTGGCCGCAGAAGACAACGACCTGTTCCGTATCGGGCTCGAACTGGCTCACCAATTGCCGGGTACCGAAACGACCGAGGGATTGTTGAAGCAGTTGGATTCGCTGCCAATCGACCGACAAGTCCTGCTGATCTACGCGCTGGGCAGTCGACGCGACGCGTCGGCACTGCCGGCCATACTGACGGCAGGGGGCAGCGACAACGCAGAGATCCGAGTCGCTGCGATCACTGTTCTCGGCGCCCTTGGCGACCGATCCGTGATACCAGTTCTGCTGGCGGCTGCTGTCTCGGGCGAAGACACCCTTGAGCAGGCTGCGCGTGACAGTTTGGCCGAACTGAACGACGAAAATGTCGATACGGCGCTGTTCGATGCCCTGGCCGACAGCGATGGGCGAGAACGGATGGTGCTGGTGGACACTGTGGGGCGCCGTGGTATTTCCGATGCCATCCCAATGCTGCTCAAGTTCATGGCTGGTGACGATACGGAGCTGCGGAATGCTGCAATCGAAGCTTTGGGCATGACTGTCGGCGCCAAGGAACTGCCGCAAATGGTGGACCGGCTGATCGGAGCGACTTCGTCTCAAGCAAGCGGGCCGATGAAGGACGCGCTTCGCAAAGCATGTCAACGTATGCCAGATCGCGACGCTGCGGCCGCGGTGCTGCTGGAGCGGATGGCCGGTGCGTCCCCGACAGCCAAAGCCGAGTTGTTGGATTTGTTGATCTATGTCGGTGGTGCCAAGGCACTTGCCGGTATCGGTGCGGCGGCGAACAGCGGCGATGACGCGCTCGCGGATTCCGCGACGCAAGCACTGGGGAAATGGCTGACACCGGACGTCGCGCCCGTGCTGTTGGATTTGGCGCAAAACGGCGACGAGAAATTCAGAGTCCGATGTCTCCGCGGCTACATTCGTGTCATTCGTCAATTCGGCTTGCCAGCAAAACAACGTCTGAAGATGAGTCGAACGGCTTTCGACGCCGCAACTCGCGATGAGGAACGTCAACTGGTTTTGGACACACTGACGCGTTTCCCGTCGGCGGCAGCGTTGAGAATGGTCACGCCGCATCTGGGTAATACGGCGCTACAGCAGGAAGCAAGTGAAGCGGCGGTGACGATCAGCGAAAAGATTGTCAACACCGACCGTGAAGCGGTGGCCGATGTGATGCCCAAGGTGTTAGCTGCTACCCAGGATCAAGAACTCGCCAATCGAGCCAAAGTCGTGATTGCACGAGCCAACGCCGACTGAGTTTTAGAATCCCGCGTTGCTGATTGGGACGCCGGGAGAACTACCATTGGACGCTGCGAAGGGGATGGCGATCAAGCCAGCGACGCCGACCAACGTGCTGAGTTCGGAACCGCCGCTAAACGAACCGCCGGAGCTTCCCGAGCTGCAACGCCGGCGGCTCGAAGCGGATTGCGAGGCGAGCAACCAGCGATCGTTGCGGCCGAATACTCAGCGGGAATGTCCGCCATTGCCACATCGCCACCGGCGATTTCGACTGACGGTGATCGCCGATCCGAGGAACGCGGCGGTCTCGACGGCGACCGCGGATCGGAGGAACGCGGCGGTCTCGGGCTCTTGAGCTCGGGGAAATGCTCGTGAATCGCAGTCAGAATCGCGGGGATCATCGTGGGCGGTACCAAGGCAACCGGCAGAATCGTGCCATCAAAATCCATTGCTTCCGAAACAAACTGATGACTCGGTTGGCGATCCGTCGCCATGCTCTCGTTGTCGATCGCCTCAAACGCGAATGCGGCGTATCCATAACGACCGGCGACGACCAAACCGTGCGTGCCCGGGCGCAGTCCGCCAACTTGAAACTGGCCCAACGCATTCGCTGTTGCAGTGGCTACGGGTATGCCATTCTTCGTGACGGTGATTCGCGTGTCCTGCAGGGCACTGTAGCGCGAAGTCGGGCGCATCACGGTAATCAGCTGACCTCGCAAGACACCGCCCTTGCCAAGCTGAGCACGATAGTCGAACGGGATAAGTCCACTCCTTTGGGCGACGACATTCAGATCGACCGCGGAGGAGGGAACACTCGGATCGTTGATCAAGTTCTGCGTGACAAGCGGACTCAGTTTCTCTCCGATCGCGGTGGCCATCACGAGCCTTGCCGATGCCGGCGGCTGCTCGGCAAAGTCCCGTCCCAAGTCGTCCTCAAACAGCGAATCCTCTTGAATTTCATGCTCTCGATAACGGAACGCAAAGACGGTCGATGCGTGGCTGTAATCATTGAAGGCGGCGACACCGTAAAGACCTGCGCGGATCTTGTCGATCGTCACCTGGCCATCTTTGTCGGTCGTGAATTCCCGCACGTTGCCTTCGTCATCAATCAAGGTAACTGCCGTGCGGGGAAAATTCTTGCTTTCACGGGTCGAAAACGTTTCGAGCTGAAGCTGCAGGGTTGGATTCACGTTGGAAATGTGAACGATGTTTTCTGTTGGCAAGCGGCGCCCAATGTCTTGCCGGGCAAGCTTCCGCGAACTGCCGGCGTCCGCAGGCGCAACAAACATCAAATGCGCAACCGCGACGACAAACGCGATTGCCACGTGGCAACCTTGATTCCACTTCATGATGATGGTCCCGAGCTTAAGATTCAGACTGGTGACTGGCTCGAGGGCCGAGCGCAGTGAACCTTCGGAAAACCTTAGGTCACGAAAACGACCGTGACGGGAATTTCAGCGGAGCGAAGACAGTTTTACTGAATCTGCCGGTCGTAGCAGATCGGGGGTGCGACACGCCGGGGCAACAAAAAAAAGCCGTCACGCTCCGCCGTGACGATGCCCGACCGGGTGGCGCACCATCAGATTTTTTTATATCGAACAGATCGTTTGGCCAATCCAGCTACGATCAACCATGATTTCACTGGAAACCGTTCGGTCGCACCTCCATCTCGACGGAGCGAGATGGCTACTTTGCAAAACCTGATTCGATTGCTCGGTGGATCAGTTACCGAAACCGCCGCCACCACCGATTCCGCCACCACCGATTCCGCCGCCGCCGCCGATTCCACCGCCGCCGCCGCCAATCCCACCGCCGCCTTCTTCACCGGAAACGAAGTTGAACGTGGTCACGTCGCCGACCTGCGAGAAGAAGGGAGTCGGAGTGATCCGGACGTAACGACGATCGGCCGAAATAATCGCAATTCCCGATAGGCCTGCACCTTCTGGCAGTTGCGTGATCTCTGGCCGGAAGCCCACAGCCCCGCGTCCAATGAACCCACGACGATCGCCGGCAATCGGCCCAACGCCGCCGATGCCACCATTGCTACCACCGCCCAGTCGCTGGATGTCATTGAACAGGCTGTTCAGCACCCCAGCCGCATCGTTTCCTCCGCCGCCAAAGAACTGCCCGAGCATTTGGTGTTGGATCTCATGTTGAACGTCGCGAAGATGCGCCAATTGTGCTTCTCCGACTTCTTGATTGCGTCGTCCTTCTTTCAACTCAAACAGCAGCAAGGCATCCTTTTCCGTCAGCGGAATTTGCTCGCGAATGAATCTTTGCGTGGGACGGCCGACGTCGGTCAAAATCTCAACCGTCGCATGTCCGGTGGAAACGTTGCCCCAGACGCGGCGAAGCAACATCCGGTACTTGGCCGGAGAATCCTTGCGGGCAAATGTAGGTTTCCGAAACCGTTCCGGTCTCGTCATCGCCGTGACCGGGGAACGAATCGCCGAGCAATGTTCCACCGCCGGCGCTCGACCGGTTGTCCAGCGAACAGATGGTGCCGGATGGTTCCTCGACCGCCAGGTCGATATCCGCATCACCGGTCCAGGAAACGCGCACGATCACGTCGTGTGAGGCAGCTTTCTTGAGCGACTCGCCGAATAAAGCCGCCTCTTCCTTGCGACCTTCTTCCAACAGCATCGCGTGAGTGGCCCGGGCAACCAAACGGGCCTCTTCGACCACTGGCTGGAATTTTTCCGGCCACGCTTGGGCAAGCACTCCTTGGCAGGCCCAGGTCAAACCATCGATATCGTTGATTCGCTGAGCAATTCGCAGCCCCATCACGTAGGGCTCACGCCGTTGCGAATCAAGTTCCGCTACGTTTCTGCACAGACGCAAGGCGGCTGCATGCGAGCCGATTTCTTCTAACCTTGCCGCGACGTGTAAAACGTCATCCGGCGACTCGGCAAAGTCGACCGCCGACAACAACGCTCGCTCGACGTCCTCCCTCGGAGCGTCGGTAGCCTTCAGGGCGATCGCGTAAGCCTGGTACATCCACGGCTGAACGTGTCCGGCGCGAATGGCACCGGCGACCGCGTCACGGACTTCGCCAAAGTAAGCGAGGCTTTTTGCTTCGTCGCCGGCCTCTTGGGCCGCGGAAGCTTTGATGGAAAGCTGTTTCACGGTCGTTCGCATCCGCTGATCCAGAACCGTCAGGCCCTCGGCATCTTTGATCTTCGACGGTGGCAAAGAAATCGTCCCACGCCTCACTGCGCGACTGGCCCGACTTCGGATTCACTCGAATCGGTGCGGCGTTGACCGCAGCAAGCGTGACGTTCTTGGCTGGCTGTGTCTTGGCTGGCTGCGTCGTGGCTGGCTGCGTCGTGGCTTTTGTTCTGCAGCGAGATCTCATCGGGGACCGCAAAGGCACCACCGCCGCCCATCATGCCGCCGCCCATGCCACCGCCGCCCATCATGCCGCCACCCATGCCGCCACCCATGCCGCCGCCCATGCCGCCGCCCATGCCGCCGCCCATGCCGCCGCCCATGCCGCCGCCGCCCATGCCAGCCCAGTTGAATGATCGGCACGACGAGGTCACCGACGGGATAAACCTTGTTGATCAGGTTTTGTTCGGCAGCTTCGACGGTGGTGATCTGCATCACTTCGTCTTTGATCATGTACGTCAGGTCCAACTCACGCAGCATCAATCGCAGGAACGAACGTAGCGAGACATTCTTCAGTTCGATGTTGACCGGCGTGTCAGGAGTCAGGCCAATTTCCTCCAGCGCACGCCGGTCAACCACGATCGGAATATCGTGTGTCTTGCTCAATGCCGTAACCGCTTCTTCCAGCGGCGTCTCAACAAACGTTTGAGTCGTTTCATCGCCCAGCGTGGACTGAATTCGGCGTTCGGTTTCGTTGTCGCCGACCAATTCGATCGCCCCGTAACGCTCAATTCTTCGGCGGCTCATCCGCCTCCAGATATCTGCGTCGGGATAAACAATCGGTGGTTCGTCAGACGAAAGGAATGGCAGCTTTCAAGACCAGCGAGAACGCATCGACAAAGTTTCGTTGACGCATTTCGCGATAGCGTCTGTCACGATCGTAAACCTGCAACATCAACGTTTCGTCGGTGAAATGCCGGCCGGCGACCGAGTCTCGCGTGATCGTGTCGCCGGCGATCTTTGCGAACTTCAGCGAAACCTCGCCGTCCGCCTCGACTGTAACGACCTTCGTCAATCAGAGCGTTCAACTGCCTGGAAAGTGTTTTCAGTGTCGTTTCGCGGCGGAATGTTTCTTCCAGCAATCGTGCGGCGGAGGTTGCCGCCTCGTTTCGCTGCTCGATCTTCGCCAACGCTTCAATGTGCTGTGCCTCACGTCGGCTGGCGAATTGGATCGCCGAGCGGACTTGTGACTCCAATTCCTGACGCAATTGTGGATCGATGTCGGGCATCGTTTCAATGTTCGCCAAATGCGACTTCAGTGTCCGGCCACGCCCGGTCGGATCGGTCCGCAGTTGCCGTTCGGCCCAACGAAGTTGCGACGTCGTTTCGGCTTTCAGCTTTCCCTCGACCGCTCGTCGCTGTGCTTCGACGCGCCGCAGCAAATCGCCGCCCCTTTCCAGCAACTCGTCGTCACCCACAGCGGGGGCAAAGTCGCTTGCCGCGGGTGCAGGAGCCCTGGCCGCGGGAGCAGGTGCGCACCGGACGGGGCTGTAAGGCCGGAGCCGCGACAGCTGGTGCCGGGGCCGCCGGAGCGCGGAAGGTATCGCCAAGGTCTGCATTACCAAACGGCGATGCATCCGCGGGCGCTGAATCGATCATCGGCGCGTCGCCGAACGGGTCCTCGGCAGGCGGCGTATCCGCTGCCGGCGGGCCACCAAACGGATCCGCGTCCGTCGACGGCTCAGTGCTCGACGGAGCCGCACCAAATGGATCGTCGGCAGCGGCCGCAGGGATCTGGCGTGCCACCAAAGGGGTCGGCGTCAGCCGGAGGGTCGGTGTCCGCCGCAGGCGCCTGTGTCCGCAGCGGGAGCGTCATCCGAGAAAATATCGTCAAACGGCGAGTCCGCCGGGTTTTGCAAAATCAAACGGTTACCACTGACCTTCAGCAAAGACTTGGCATCGGAGTTTTCCGGATCGGCCTCCAACGCCATCTCGGCAACCGCCTTGGCACCTCGCTTGTTGCCTTGCTGAAGGGCCATGTTGCCGGCTCGCACCAATTCATCGGCACGTGCCGCCATCAGTCGAGCCGTTTCACGCAACAAACCAGAACCAGCCGACGGCAATGTCAATCCACGGTTCTTTCCGGCTTGCGCGACCAGCCCCGGCAGAAACGCAAAATCAGGATGGTTGCCTTCGACATTGACTTGAGCCGCGATGCGAACGCTTGCTCCCGTTGTTTCCCCGATGAACTGAACGTCACCGCCAGTCGAATGCAGCGTCATACTTGCCCAGCAAAATCGAATCGCGATCCAGACGCAGTGGCGGTAGGCGATCGCCATGAACCGTGCTCATGTTCTCCAGCAACTTCGCTTCGCTGACCCAGATCGCCGACATCGTTGCCGACTTGCCCACATTGCGACCGATCACGGCGGCAGTGTTTTCGCCACCAACAACACCCAAGACACCACCGGTTTGATTGGCCAAGATCGCCATCAACTCAATATTGGTGGTTGGGCCAATCGCAACGGAGTGCACGGAAATCCGCTCGGATCGCAGAGCATCAATCAGGCTTGCGAAACGATCTTCGTTACCGGTTGCGTCGATCGTGGCACCGTCGCCGATGTACACGATCGAACGCGTGTGGTTTCTGTGGTTGGGCGACCAACGCTGCTCGCAACGAGTCAATGACGGTTACCAAGTTTGTGTTGCCCAGCGGCAATCTTCGTTGAACTTTCTGGATCGCTTGGAGCGTCGACTCACCGCCGGCCGTATCAAACGTTTGGCTCAAATCGGTTGCCCGCACGTCGGCAGCAAAGATCTGGACGCGGTCATTGTCGCGCAACTGTGCGATGACGGTCCGCAAAGCCGCCAACGACTCGCGCCGGAACTCGCCGACTTGGCTCGCAGAGGTGTCGACGACGACAACCACATCAGCTGCCGAGTCTCGTACAGCCTTTAGCAAGGTGTCAGTGGCCGATGGCTGAACCGAAGCGGCAAAGTAAGCATCGCCCGACGGAGTTTGAAAACTCGCGACTCGGACATTGGCTCCATCGGAGTCAGCGGCAAGGGCTGGCGACCATGCGGTCATGGCCAGGACAGCTAAGGCGACGGTGGGCGCGACGTGTCGCATCGTGTAAATCTCCGCAGTGTTAGAAAAGAAGGCGTTCGCCTACTTCGATTATCCCCGAAGTCGAGGAGCCGATTGCCGCAAGTATCCGCCCATGGGAGGGGGCAGGCCAGGCAACAATTCGGGTGTTGGTGAATTGTCGTGGAAAAGCTGGTCGAGAAGAATCTCTGCTCAGAGTTTATTTCCGCTCGATTTCGCTCGCTACGAAAAAATACAGGCGTTTCGCAGGCACCAAGTCCAGGTGTTACCGATTGTAGGTGTTGCAAATTGCAACAACTGGTGCAACCTGCAGCACCGGGCCTGCTCAAACCGCAGTTTTTCGCTTCCGATACCGACGATTAATGCGATTGGTATGCCAAAGTCATCATGTCCACGCCACTGAATCAAAAATCAACCGTTCAGCAGATCCGTGACCGCTTTGACAGCGACGTCGGCCGGTTCACACAGTTGGAAACCGGCCAAGGCAGCACGATGGATGCTCCGCTCGCGATGCAGCTGATCACCGATGCTGCGGTCGCCTGCACCAAGCCGATTCATCGCGTGCTGGATATTGGCTGCGGAGCGGGCAATAACACCATCAAGTTGCGGCAGGTTCTTGGCGAAGATTTCGATGTTGACCTCTTGGATCTCAGCCAGCCGATGCTCACGCGAGCCGCTCAGCGAGTTGCCGAGATCAACGGAGGAAGGACCGAACGCATCCACGGCGATTTTCGAGACGTTGATCTTGCCGATGACGCCTACGATGTCGTGCTCGCCGCTGCCGTGCTGCATCACTTGCGTGACGACAACGATTGGCAGGACGCTTTTCAAAAGATCTATCGAATCGTCGCGCCCGGCGGCAGTGTGTGGATCACCGATTTGGTCTGGCAAGAAACCGACGGTGTCTGTCAGTTGATGTGGAACCGTTATGGCGACTATCTGATCGGGCTGGGCGGCCAACAACTCGAAAGACAAGGTCTTTCGCTACATCGACCGGGAAGACTCACCACGACCGGTCACCTATCAGTTGGAATTGTTACGCCAGGTAGGTTTCGCACGGGTCGAATTGCTGCACAAGAATGCATGCTTCGCGGCTTTCGGTGCGATGAAAGACAGCCAGTAGGCCAGTACCTACAACGCGATGTCGCCCTGTTCGGCTGTCCGGATGCGAATGACATCGCTGAGATCAGTGACGATGAGTTTTCCATCGCCCACTTCTCCAGTGCGGGCGGCGCTGGCAATGATGTCCAGTGCCAATGGAAGCTGATCGTCGGGAACCGCCACTTCGATCAAGATCTTCGGGATGAAGTCGACGGCGTACTCCGCTCCACGATAGCTTTCCGTGTGGCCGCGTTGGCGGCCAAAGCCCTTGACCTCCGTGACCGTCATCCCCGCAAAACCATGGTCGACCAATGACTCTTTGACTTCGTCCAACTTAAAGTGCCGGATAATGGCCTCGATCTTTTTCATTGCTACCTTCGCTGATTGCGATCCGTTACGAAAAATACACTCGGAGAGCAAGTCGTATGCCAACCGCAGGGTCGTTTCCTGAAAGAATGAAGTGTATTTATCTTCTGCGGTCCAGGATTGTATCGGTAAAGAGGCAAGAAGATCAGGTGACAAGCGCCTGGGGGCTCGTGGATTTCTGGCCACGGTTGGCCACGGGATGGGCGATTCGCACGAAACGCGGGCAGTGAGGTCATGACCAGATACCGCCCCCTGGACGGCCCGAATGCAATCTGCCTCAGCCCGGCGATCAGCAACGGACGGCGGAGATCGGCCAAGGGCAGCTTGCCTGCTCACTTTCTACGCGACGCAAGCCTCTTTTTCGTGCGGTCGCGCCAAATGGGACAACGCGGTGAAGCATATCCGCAGGTCCATTCGCTTGAGAGTTACGGCTTAGGAAGCAATCACTGCGAAGCATTCCGCAGCCCCAGGAAATATCACGGCCAGCAGGCTCATGCAGATGTCGACGCAGCGCCTTCGACTCGACGTCTCGCTGATGGACTTGGAGGTGCGTTTCGGTCATCTTGTTACGGTGCTGGATCGACGCTATCTCGATTTTGTTTCTGTTCCGATTTTGCTGCATCTATTGAGCGAGTGACTGCAATGCGACAAGGCCTCTGGAAGGTAAACCGACCGACAAAACGTTTGACTATCCTGATCTTGTTTTGCGGTCTGCTACCGGGAATGCCCAGTACTCAAGCCCAACCGCATGATTGGGAAAACGAGCAGATGATCGGACGCAACAAGGAGCCTGGGTACTCGACCGCGTTGCCGTACCCGGACCGGGCCAGCGCCGTCGCCGCCACGCGTGAGGCGTCGCCGTTTTATCAGAGCCTGAATGGTGTTTGGAAGTTTCACTGGGCCAGGCAGCCGAGCGAGCGGCCGGCTGATTTCTACCGCGACGATTTCGACGTCAGCGACTGGGATGACTTGCCGGTACCCAGCAATTGGCAAATGCACGGTTATGGCGTGCCGGTTTATACGAACATGAAGTACCCCTTCCAAGCCGACCCGCCGCGAGTGATGGGGGAACCGCCGAAGCATTTTACGAACTTCGCCGATCGTAATCCCGTCGGTTCCTATCGTCGCGAATTCACGATCCCGAAACGCTGGGACTGTCGTCAGGTTTTCTTGCAGTTCAATGGAGTCGACTCAGCGTTTTACCTTTGGATCAACGGACGTCAGGTCGGTTACAGCCAGGGCAGCCGCACTCCGGCCGTCTTTAACATCACGGAGTTCCTCAAGCCCGGCGACAACACGCTAGCGGTCGAAGTCTATCGCTACAGCGATGGCAGCTATTTGGAGGACCAAGATTTCTGGCGTCTGAGCGGGATCTTTCGCGACGTCTATCTGTGGTCTGCCGACCAACTCCAGATCCGCGACTTCTTTGTGCATACCGATTTGGATGATGACTACCGCGATGCCACACTCAGCGTCGAGGTCGACGTCCGCAATGCCGGCAAAGTGGCTGTGAAGTATACGGTCGAAGCTGAATTGCTGGACAGCACGGGTGACACGTTGGTGAAACAGGTTGCCACTTCGTCCGCTCTGGCCGCGGGCGCTGCCAAGACGCTGACCCTGAAACGCTCCGTACCCTCACCCGACAAATGGTCCGCTGAAAAGCCGAACCTGTATCGTCTGTTGCTGACGTTGAAAGACGAGCAAGGCGAGAGCGTCGAAGTGACCACCTGCCGCGTCGGTTTTCGCGAAGTCGAAATCAAAAATGGCCTGCTGCATGTCAACGGAAAACCGGTCTACCTGAAGGGCGTCAATCGACACGAACATGATCCCGACACCGGGCATACCGTGTCGCTGGAGTCGATGATTCACGACATCCAGTTGATGAAGCAGTTCAACATCAACGCGGTTCGCACCAGTCACTATCCCAACGATCCACGCTGGTACGACCTGTGTGACGAGTACGGGCTGTACGTGATCGACGAGGCCAACATCGAATCGCACGGCATGGGTTACGGTGCCAAGTCGTTGGCAAAGGACCCGGCTTGGAAGCAGGCGCATCTGGACCGCACGCAGCGGATGGTGGAACGTGACAAAAATCATCCGTCGATCATCATCTGGTCGCTTGGCAACGAAGCGGGCAACGGCGTCAATTTCTTCGCCACTTACGACTGGATCAAGCAACGCGATCCCTCGCGGCCGGTGCACTATGAACGCGCCGGTTTCGGCGACCGCAACACCGACATTCGCTGTCCGATGTACGCAACGATCGAGCAGATCGTTGACTACGCAACGAAAACACCGGATCGCCCGCTGATCTTGTGCGAGTACGCCCATGCGATGGGCAACAGCGTCGGCAATCTTCAGGACTATTGGGACGCCATCGAAACGCACGATCATTTGCAGGGCGGTTTCATCTGGGACTGGGTCGACCAAGGCATTCGCAAGGACGTTCCGACAGCAAGGAAAGTAAAGGATCAGCAGAACGCCGAGCTAGCAGCCATGGTCTTGGGCCAGGTGGACCACCAGCACGGCGTCACCGGAGCGGTCGTCGTCCCGGATGATCAAAGTTTGCAACTGACCGAAACGCTGACGCTGGAAGCGGTGATCTTTGGCAACCGCGCAAGCAGCTACTGCCCGTTGATTTCCAAAGGAGATCATCAGTACTTGTTAAGGCTGGATGGAGGCGGCATCAACTTTACGTTGCATGCGGGTAAATGGAGAGGCCTGAACGTCAAATACGCCGACGCCAAGCTGAGCGACCGGTGGAATCGCATCACTGCCACCTATGACGGCACCGAAATGTGCCTCTACGTCAACGGCAAGCGGATCGCTCAGGCGCCGTTGTCCGGACCCATCGATACCAGCGTCTACCCGGTCAACATCGGTCGCAATTCCGAAATCACCGACCGCGTGTCGATTTTGCCAATCCGCGAAGCAAGGATTTACAACCGTGCCCTTTCCGCCAGCGAAGTTGCCGAAGCTGATGCGGGCCAGCATGCGGGGCTGGTGCTGGATTTGGACCTTCGCGAAACGGATGACAAAGCGACTCCGATCGGCGGCCGAGGTTTCTTCTTTGCCTACGGCGGAGATTTCGGCGATCAGCCAAACGACGGCAATTTCTGTATGAACGGTTTGGTGCAACCCGACCGCCGCGCGAACCCGCACCTGTGGGAAGTCAAAAAAGTGTACCAGAACATCAAAGTCGATCCCGTCGATTTGTCGGCCGGCAAGGTTCGCATCCAGAACAAGTATCGGTTCACCGACTTAAATGAGTTTCGATCGGTCGCGACGCTGCATTGCGATGGTGAATTGATCGAGACGAAGGCTTTTCGTGCTGACGTCGCGCCGCTGGGCAATGCGGAGGTGACGCTGCCGCTGGAGAAACTGCAGGGTTTCAGCGGCGACTGCTTGGTGACGATCCAGTTCTTCCTGGACAAGGAAGTACCTTGGGCGTTATCAGGACATCGCGTCGCTTGGGATCAGTTTGCGCTCGCGCCTTACCGACCGTCGTCGTCGGGCTCCCCCGCCAACTTGCCAGCTCCCACGACTGCGACACTGCCCAACGATGATCTGCAGGTGACGGCGAATGATGTCACGCTGACGTTTGCGTCGAGTACCGGTGCGTTGACTTCGTTGAAAAGTAGCGGTCGCGAATTGCTGGCCGGAGCGCTCGTTCCCAACTTTTGGAAAGCCCCCAACGACAATCAGTACCGCAATCAGTACCTGAAACGGATGGGTGCCTGGAGAACTGCCGCCGAGCGACGCACGGACATTCGCATGACAACGAAGCAGCAGGACGGCAACATCGTGGTTCTGGTCCAGTCGAAACTGCCCCTTGCGAATTCGGCGTACGATCTGCGATACACAATCAGGCCGGACGGTCAGACTCATGTGCAAGCGGACTACCGCCCCGGCGGCAGCTCGATTCCGCTGCTACCCAGGTTTGGAATGCAACTGGCGGTTCCCAAGCTGACCAACGCGGTTCGTTGGTACGGACGCGGGCCGCAGGAAACGTACTGGGACCGCAAGACAGGGGGCGAAATCGGCGTTTATGAATCCACCGTCGATGAAATGGTCTTTCCGTACTGCCGATCCCAAGATACGGGCAATCGATGCGATGTTCGATCCCTTGAGCTTTTGGATAACAACGGCAACGGCTTGAAGATCATTGGCGACCAACCGTTGAGCATCAGTGCTTGGCCGTTCACGATAGCGGACGTGCAACAGGCCAGTCATCCGTACGATCTTCCACGTCGTGACTTCAATACGATCAGCATCGATTGGAAGCTCCACGGTGTGGGTGGCGACAATAGTTGGGGTGCCAAGACACACTCACCCTACACGCTGCCCGGCAATCAACCCTACAGCTACGGATTCACAATCGAGCCCGTCGAACAGTAGTGCTCCGTAATCCTCGGGGTGGTCGTGCCAAAAAAAACAGCCGTCACGCTCCGCCGTGACGATGCCCGACCGGGTAGCGAACCATCAGGTTTACTCGGATCGAACAGCTCGTTTGGCCAGGATCCAGCTACGATCAATCATGATTTCATTAAAAAACGGTTCAGTCGCACCTACATCTCGACGGAGCGAGATGGCGACTTTGCAAACCGCAAGGTGCACTTTGGACTTGCCTGCGACTATATTTGGACGTGCCAAACCGTGTTGACTGGTGTAAAATTGCCTATTAATTCAGGGATGTCCCCCACCTGGGAACGGAATTCGATTCACCCTCCACCTTGACTCTCACCATGTCTGACGAATCCGCTCCTCGCCGTCGACAGGTCTTGTTGGTTGAGGACAGTGCTCCTAATCAGAAGATATTGGCCTACATGTTGAAGAACGAGGGTTACGAAGTCGTTCTCGCAGTGAATGGTCAAGAAGCTGTCGACAAGTTCAAAGAACAACCCTTCGACTTGATCATCATGGATGTCCAGATGCCGGTCATGGATGGGTTGGTGGCGACCCGTTTGATACGACAGTCCGAGCAGGAAACCGGCAAGCACACGCCCATTGTCGCCGTCACGGCGGGAATGGATCGCGGCAGTTGCGTCGACGCGGGGATGGACGACTACATCGAAAAACCGGTTCGCGTCCCGATCTTTCACGAAGTTCTCAGTCGCATCGACTGAATAGTTGATGGCGGGCATGATCACCGGGTTTGTGGATCGGGGCCTCGACCCGCTACGCAACGCGACGACGCAAGCCGAGTTCGATCAGGCCGTGACCGAACTTGCTGCCGTGATGAGTCTATTGCAGCGAGGCGGCGCAAACGGAGCCGTCCCGCCGCCTCCCGCGTTCCGATGAGATCGCAAGGGGAGCCCGGTCGGGAAAAGAGGTCAATTGGGAAAAGACGTCAGGTACCAAAAGCGCGAAACACCCGAAGGGCCGTTCCGGCTGGGTACCTGCCTTTTCCCGCGGCCCGTATTCGGGTGAGCCGCGGGCCGTCAGGCCAATGCCATCTACTTTCCACCAAGTGGGGGAGATTTGTTGAATGCATCACTACATGTGGTGTCAAGTTTGAGATTCCCCGCAGTATGTAGTGCAAGCACTCGGCGCTTGTTCGAAAGTAGATGGCATTGGCCGTCAGGCACCGGGCAGTGCGCGATGCCCGGCCGCTGACGCGTCGCGGCTCACTTAGTTCATCAGGCCAGGCGGAGCCTGGGAACAAGGGGCAATGAAATCTATTTCTTTTTCTTTGCCACCAACGGTTCGGTCGCCTCGACGACTTCGCATTGAGCCACCATGCGGTTGTAGAACTCGTCGGTCAACAGCCACTCGTCGAACAGCAAGTCCAACTGCCGCAAACGTCCGGCCACCTGTCTCTTCGAGAACTTCACCGGCTCGGTTGGCACCTCGGTCAGTGCCAGCTTGGGCGGACGGGGGCGTGTCGGAGCGGCTGGTAGGATGGATTCAGTACCATCGCCTTCAGATCTTCCGCCGGAACGAGATGCCGCCACAAGAACGCCTGCATCCTGTCTTCCGCCGGCACGGCTTCGTGGGCCACATCCCGATCTTGAATCTTCGCGCGGCCTTCGACCGTCAGATTGACGGCTTGATCCATTTCTCGCAGCTTGGTCTTCACGCAGATCCGCGCCTTTTCCTTGTTCGCCGTCAGCGTGACCGGCGCCGATGTCAACCCCTCGGGCAAGTCTTCGACAGCCACTTTAATCGGACCGTCGAACCCGTCTTTGCGGATGGCATAGACGGTGGCAGTCCCGGTGGACTTGCTGCGAATGCCGATGCTGGACGGGACGACGCGCAACGCGAAATCGGGTTGCGGCGGGCTGATCCGCAGCCGGTAGGCATACTCCTCGCCGCCGTCGCGCGCGTGTCGCCCAGGTGCACGAGTAGTTGCCGTCCGCCGGCAACGTGACCATGAGGTAGGAATCGGCATGGTGCGTGTTCAGCCCCGTCCCGGCATCCGATGATCGTCGTTGAACGCCAGCAGTTTGCCGGTCGCATCGGTGAGTTTGAGCATGGAATCCAGCGGCGAATCGAGCCGGCGGGCAGTGGACCTCGGCGACGATCGTCTCGCCGGCACTGCCCGCGACCTGGAACACGTCCCAGTCATCCGGCCGATCGATGCGCCCGTTGACGATGATGGGAAGCTTCACCTTCTGGGCCTGGTCCGGCTCGTTGTTGGATTCCTTGTCGAGACACTCCGGCAGCGTGTCCAGAGCGAACGGCACGGCGTTGGAGACGAAACCTTCCTTGTTGGCCGTCGACCTGGTGAACTCCCGGCGCGGCGTCTTTGGGTGGCAGCGTCAAGCTTCGGCCTTCTCGAGATTCCAGCCGTTCATCTCGATCGTCGACCGGCTCGCCCACGCGGCCACCCAAGGGAAAGATGCTCGTCACGAACGGCAGCTCGCCGATCGTGATCGCGATAGACGAAATCCTCGCGACCGCGGTAGATGGCGTCGGTGATCGTCGAGCACGTATTCGCCGTCCTCGGGCACTTCGAAGCAGAGCGTCGGATCGGGCTTGAAACGGAAGTCGTCGTTGAACGCCACCTCCTTCCCGTCGGCGTCGCAAAGCGTCAGCACCGGCTGAAACCAGCCGGGAACGGCGTCGGCAATGTAGGGGATCAATTGCCGCGCAGTCGGCCGAGATCACCAGCCGCTGACCCTTGCGCGCCTCGAAACGATAGCGGTTCACTTCGCCGGAGGCGATCTGGCCGTTCATCGTGCAGGGCACGGTGATGCCGACTCTCCACCTCCTCCGTCCGGTCGCTTGCGCTGGGCGAGTTCCTCCTTGCCGAGCACCTGGAAGACGCAGGTCTTCATCGGCTTCCGGGCAAACTCGGGCACCTGGCCGACGTGAAAGACGAGCGGGTTCGTCACGCCGCGAGCGTCCGACCAGCCTGATTTCCCGCGGACCCGGCTCCGCGTCGGCAGCGATCGTCACCTCCACGACCGCGATGCTGGAGAGCGAAGCGCAGGCCGGCCGGTTGACCCATTCGCCGATTCTCGTTCTCGATGCTTCTGCGATGCATCTCCAGCGTGGCCTTGTCTCGTCGCTGCCGCCTTCTTGGCTTTCGTTCTTCTTGGGCGACCTCGCGCCGCTTCAACTCCCTCAGTTGCTCCCTCAGCAACGTCAACTTCCTGGTTGCCCAGCTTCCGGTAGTACTCGACCACCTTGGCGGAGACGCCCTCGCCGGTGACCACGCGCACCGCTGACGCCGTCGATGCCGTTGCCCGCCCAGCCGGACTTGGAACCGTCGTCCCCTGCTGGCCGCCGGCGGGATAGACGAAGCCGATATACGGCCGCGCTGTGCCTGCGCCGTCGGAAGCCGCGCCAGCAACCGGCCAGTCCCAGATCGAAAGCCGCAGAACCTGCTCATGAGCCGCTCCAATGTCTGCACAGCTCCAAATTCAGACGGTGATGCCGCGATCGTTACATGATCTCCGTCAGCAGCCCGGCCGACTTCGCACCTTCCGCCGCGGTGGGCAACACGTGGGCCTCCAGACCCCAACGGATGAGGCAGCTTGGCGCCGTGGCGTCGATGCCGGCCAGCTGATAGATGCTGCCCAGCAGGTCGACCGGATAGACGGGCCGGTCCTTGACCTCTTCGGCCTTTCGCGTCCGACGAGCCGACCACCTGGCCGCCCTTGAATCCGCCGCCGGCCACCAGGACGCGAGAAGACCTTGCCGTAATGATTGCGACCGCCGTTCCACGGCGGTTGCCAGTCGACCTTGGGACCTCGGCCGAACTCGCCGCAGCACCAGACGAGCGTGCTCTCCAGCAGGCCGCGGTCGTGCAGATCCTGCAGCAGCATCGCCAGACCCTGGTCCAGTTGCGGGCATCTGCCGGCGCATGGTCTGGAAGTGATTCTTGTGCGTGTCCCAGCCGCCGGGGTAGTTGATGACGACATAGGGGACGCCCGCCTCGACCAGCCGCCGCGCCACCAGGCAGTCCTGCCCGAACGTGTGACGGCCGTAGCGGTCTCGCAATTCCGGCTTCTCCTTGGAGAGATCGAACACCTCCTTGCCCGCGCCCAGGATCAATTCGTAGGCCTGCTTCCTTGGCCTCCTCGGCAGCCGCCAACTGCGGGCTGGCCGCCATCGCCTTGCCCATCGTGTTCATCTTGTCGAGCAATTCGCGGCGGGCCTTCTGCCGGTCGTCGGTGATGCCCCGGGCGACGACGCCTTCCACCTCGAACCGCGCCGCGTTCGGGTCGCCGCCGGTGGCAAAGGGTTTGTACTTCGGTCCCAGAAAGCCTTCTTCGGAGAACCGTCCCTGCGGCCTTGGTCAGCACCACGTAGGGCGGAATCATCCCCTTGTACTCGGGGCCTCTTGAACAGCGCGAACACGGCCCCGACGCTCGGATAGGCCAGCCGCTCGCCGCGCGTGTGCCCGGTCTGCATCAGGTAGGCCGCCGTTTCATGGCCGTTGATGCCGTGGGTCATGCTGCGGATGAGCGAGTACTTGTCGGCCTGTTTGGCCAGTTCGGGAAACAGCGCGCCGAGTCTGGATGCCGTCCACGTTGGTGGGGATCACCTCGCCGAACTCGCCCATGTACTCGCGGCCCGCCTCCGGTTTCGGGTCCCAGGTGTCGTTGTGCGACATGCCGCCCCACAGGAAGATCTGGATGACCGACTTGGCCTTGACCTCGGCTGCGGCTTGGTGTTCGCCTTGGCCGCCGAACGCGGCCGCCAGCCGATCGGCCAGCGATCAGGCCCGGCCGCCGCACACGCCGCGCCGCATCGCCTCGCGTCGGCAGACACGCGCTCGCCGTCACTGAATCGCGGTTCGTGCTCATGTCTGCAGTTCCCTGTTCCGAATCGTCCGCATGGACTTCGTGTCTCACTGCTTCAATCGATTTCCGCAGTACATCAGTGCCGGTAAAGAAACTCGGTGCTGTTGATCAACGCCCAGGCGATGTCGATCCCAGCCGTTGCGCTTCTTGGCACCGGCGTCGACTGCACGTACTCCGCCACGGTCTTCACTTCCTCGGCGCGTCGGCCGGCGCGAGAGAATCGTCAGGTAAAGCTCCTCCGACGATTTCCTCCGGTTTGCGGCCGGAATCGAAGATCGCTTTCAGCTTGGGGCCCCGCTCCAGCTTCGTCTGGATGTGGCTCGAATTGAGCATGTGCAGCCACTGGGCCGGAACCGGCTTGTTGTTGCGCTCGTTCTCCATGCCGGTGGCCCGCGCCGAACGTCCGAACAGCGCCAGGAAGGGACTGGTGATGCTGCCGTCGGCCAGCGCAATCGCCGGCATGGTCTCGCGGAATGTAGGTGAACGGCTCCGGGATCGGGCTGGTGTACAGATCCGTCGTGCCGGTGATCTTGTTGATGGCGTCGATCAACACCTCGGCCTCCAAGCGGCGCAGCGGATAGCTGGCAAAATTGGCCTCGGCTTCGGGCTTGTCGAACCGGCGGCATGGAGGAAAACTGATAGGTGTTCGAGGTCAGGATCAGCCGGTAGAGGTGCTTCAGATCGTAGCCGCTGGCGATCAGTTCCTTCTCCAGATAGGCCAGCAGCTCGGGATTGCTCGGCGGGTTGTCGCTCGCGAATATCGTCCGGCTCGTGGATGATGCCGCGTCCCAGCAGCCACGCCCAGACGCGGTTGACGATGCTCCGCGTGAACCAGGGATTCTCCGGCGTGATCAGCCAATCGGCGAAGACCTCCCGCGGATCCCGGTCCGGCGGCAACTCGATCTTGGTTCCATCCGGAAAGACCGCCGTCGGACGGCTCGTGCTCGTCGGCGGCTCGGCTCGACGCTTCGTGCCTCGTCCGCATCGTCGCTTGGCTGGAGCGTGCTGATCTTGGCCGCCTGCCCGGGCGCGGTGTTGCCGGGCACGGCACTGGCGTCCAGCGGATCCCAGAAGACGCTCTCCTCTTTCCACTCGCTGGTCGGCTTGTAGCCGATCTGCGAGAAGAAGACCGCCATGCCCGCCAACCGGTCCTCGCGGCCAGGTCTCGGCCCGCGATCCCATGAACGTCAGGGCCACGGCGGTGGCGATGCCTTCCGGCGTCTTGTTCTGGATGGCGCGGTAGAAGTTGACCGGGCCGACGCGGAAATTGCTGCCGCTGGAGGTGAGCAGCTCGCGGACGAACTGGTCGTACGGCTTGTTCTCGGCGATCGACGCCCGGACCCAGCGGTGATAGGCCTGGGCCGCATTGGGCCAGAGATTGACGGGGAACTCCGCCTTGATCCGCAGGATGTCGCCCCATTTCATCGACCAGTAGTCCGCGAACTCATCCCGCTCCAGCAGACGATCGATCAGCGCCGTGCGCTTGTTCTTCGTGTCCGGATCCTCGATGAACTCCCTGGCCTCCTCCGCCGTGGGCAGCGTGCCGATCACGTCCAGATAGGCGCGGCGGACAAACACCGCGTCGGAGCAGAGGACGGGCTGGATGTCCAACGACGACAACTTGGCGAACACGATCTTGTCGATTTCGTTGGCGGCAGCCGGTGAAACCGAACTCTCATAGATGTTCGCCGTCTGTTCCGGCGACGCGGCTCCAACCGCGACCGACGGCAAAACAAAATACCGTCGAGAGTAATGATCTCTTCATCATCTCGCTAAACTCCCTTATGCGGCAAGCCGCTATCAAAGGTGGCACGAGACACTCAGGCGTGTCGCGACCCTCGATCGTGAAGATGAAGCAGAGGTTCGAATCGTGATTCAACGATGAACGTCGCTTCATCAGAGCGCTGACTCGGCAAAAGTCTTCGCGATCCGGCTTCGCGGCATGTCGGGGCACCTCGTAATGGGCGGGGACCAGGGGGGCTGTGGTTTGGTCCGAGATTCCCCAGGGGGTGATCGTGTGTTGAAAACTCAGTTCTCAACCCACAACATCGACCATCCTAGCAAGAGAAACCCCGCAAAGGATCGGCAGATTCGTGAAAATCCCCCCGAACGCCCCTATGTCACAGGAGCAAATTGCCGCACTCAACCCGGCCGGGGGATACCACGCGAATTTGTGAGCTGGAAGAAGCTCCGCGCCGTTGGGGCAAATGAAAGTTCTCGCCAGGTTCAATCGATTTGACCTGCGGGATGCTCTGAACCTGCTGGCTCTTTGGGCCGGCAAATGGACAGACGGATTGGACCAGAGACCAACGCCTTTTTGGGCTCGCACGATTGACCCTCAAGATCGTTCAGCGGCCGAACTGCTCCGCCATCCAGCGCCACTGCATACTTCGGTAGGTGGCACGGCGACGCGACGTGTCGGCGAATCCTCGCTGCTGCCCGATCCAGTCCAAGATCGTCGAGGCCGGTGCAAACCAACCGCCCAGAGTGCTTAATCGCTTGATCAGGCGCACGAACTCCGCGGACGGGGGAAAGAAAGTGCTCCCCAGGTGGGTGTAAAGAAGGCAAGCGCCTCCTTCGGTGGCCAGGCGATCCTGGTTCTGCTCGGAAACCACGCGACAGAAATTCTCGACGCCCGAGGCTCGCGTACCACTGAACCAGTATCGCACATAAGGTCGCGAAGGATCGTGGTAGGGCATCAGCGGGTCGGCCTTGAGCGTATTGATGTCTTTCCAGACCAGGTTTCGCACGTAACGAATGCGCTCAGCACACGCGTCTCCCCAGAAAAACGGGGATGATGGCACGTGACCGTACGACGCACCGTCGTGTTTCCGAGCACGCGAGGCCTGATAAAGCCAACGTTGGGGACGATCGAATCGTTCACCATACCAGTACAGCGCGTCCTTCTGACCAACATGGTTGATGTGCATCTGTGGATGGTGCCCAAGCGACTCGCGAAACCGCTCAAGCCCTGCCAAAACACGTTCTCTGGTGGACGATTCGTCCGACGCTCCGTGCATCGCGATTTCAACGCCGCCATCAGCCAATTGGCGGACCCATCGAGCATACGCGGCGTCTTCCAATGAGTCGCCGCCGGTAATTGGCTGACCGCGAGCCGCTAGCGGCCAGACCGTTTTTGTCGGCAAGATCCCATGTTCGAGCAGTACATCGTACACGGGTCGAATTCGATCCAACACGGACTGGTCTGTGTCATCGGTGATTGTGAACGCAAATCGTTTGCCTTCGGGCCAGCTGATCACCGCCATCTACCCTTCCCCGGATCCCACGCCTGTCAGTTTGTTCTTGTTGTCCTTGCCTCCCTTAATCCAATGCTTCAACTGGAATGCCAGCCGTGTCTTGGAACGATAAAGGTTTTTTGCCGCGTCCCGAGCGCGACCAAGAAACGACCATTTCGATACCATGAACTGCGGCGTCTCCGTCCACACGCCGCCGTATTTCTTTTTGTACCCACCGCCGCCACCCCAATCGTGGAATTTGACGCCACGCTGCTGCCAATAGCGCATCGCGTACCAATGAATCGTTTCGTTGGGGCGTAAAAGTAAATGCGACTGAAGGCTGGCATTGCCCCAAAACATCGAGATCGGCCCGAACGCGGGAAACACGCCGGTGGCAATGCAAAGGCCGTCGGCGTCACGAGCCCTCAACAGCAGCAAATGTCCGGTCGGATGCAGGTGCTTGATCAAAGCACGAATTCGATCGAGGCTATAGGTGGGAACCTTCCGTGCTTCGCGAACACCTGCTTGAGTTGCTCGTAGTAGTCAACTGCAAAGTCTTCATCGTTGGACTCTTCAATCTCGACGCCGCATTTTTTCGCTTTGCGAATATTAGAGCGGCGATCGCTCGTCATGCGGCCGAAAAGCTCATCTTCCGTACCAGTCAAATCGGACAAATAAGTGCTGTAGTTGGATCGCTGAAAAGGCAACGACGCAGCTTGCTGCGGATCCAAAAAGCGGTCGCAAACTTCGAGATGAACGCACCCGAGTTCGTCAAAGGCGAACTCTGGCAACGCGCGCAGGGCCCCTTCACGTTGGAAAGACTCCGGCAAATTGAAGCCCATGTATGGCGTGGTCCAACCAGGCATTGGACTGCCCAGCACCTTCAGGCCGCATTTGCGCACCGTCATGCCAACGAAGTACCCGACCGTGGACGACCCTTCGCAAACTTGGGCGAAGACTTCGCGGGCGCCTTGCGTCTCGGCCAGATAGTCCAGCCATTCCCGCGTTTGAAAGACCGTGCGATCCCAAGAAGAATCAAGATCGCTCCAGGGAATCTGATTGGCAGTGACTCTTTTGAGAGTGATGTTGCTCATGGCCAGTTTAGCTCGGTTGATTCACGTACACAGCAAATTCGCTACTGC